>NZ_WYDP01000017.1 GCF_009904055.1 Rubellimicrobium sp. CFH 75288
CGTCGTCTCCAAGATCCTGGCGTAAAGCCCTTCCGGGCCGCCGTCGCGAAGGGCGCCTCCGGGCGCCCTTTTGCCGTTCCCCCTTGGGCCGGCGCATCGCCGCCCTATCTTCCTCGGGCCTGAAACCAAGGGAGAGGGCCCATGCCCGAAGCGACCATCCGATCCTATCTCGACCGCCTGCTGGGCGAAGGCGGCCTCGACCGCCTCCTGCAGGAAGGGCGCACGCTGGCGCAGAAGGGCGAGGAGGCCGCCGCCCAGCGCCTCGGCATCGCCGACGACCCCGCCGCGCGCGAGCGGATGCGCCAGGCGGGTCTGGCCGGCGGCGCGGCGCTCGGCGTGGCGGCCATGCTGCTCGGCGGGCGCCGGCGCAACACCTTCTCGCGCAACGCGCTCCTCGTGGGCGGCCTCAGCGCGCTGGGCAAGATCGCCTTCGACGCCTGGCAGAACAAGGGCGCGCAGGTCCGCGCACTGGCCGATCTCTCCGAGGACGAGGGCGAGGCGCGGGCGCGCACCCTGCTCTTTGCGCTCGTCGCCGCCGCCAAGGCCGACGGCCATATTGACGACGAGGAGCATTCCGCCATCGAGGCCGAGCTCGAGGACGCGCCAGAGGCCGTCAAGGCCCTGATGGGAGAGGCCATGGCGCGTCCCGCCGATCCCGAGGCGATCGCCGCCATGGTCCGCGACGAGGCCGAGGGCCGCGAGGTCTATGCCGCCTCCGCGCTGCTCTGCGGGCGCGACCACCCCGACGAGCAGAACTACCTCGACCGCCTCGCCCGTGCGCTGGGCCTGTCGGACGAGGAAGCGCGGCGCATCGAGGGCGGGCTCCACGCGGCCTGACCGCCGGGGGTCCCGACCCTCTTGAACCCCGTCCCGCCTCGGGCTAGGGACGGGGCGGCACAGGGGTATAGCTCAGCCGGTAGAGCGACGGTCTCCAAAACCGTAGGTCGCGGGTTCGAATCCTGCTGCCCCTGCCATCACTCCGGCCCGCCGCGCGCGGCGCGCCGGGGCGCCTCGCCCCCCAGATGCCGCTCGATCGCGCGCAGCCGCGCCACCATCTCCTCGCGCCAGGCATCCTCGGCGGCCTTGCTTTCCTCCTGCGCGGCATCCTGCATCGCGTTGACCACCAGCCCCACGAGCAGGTTCAGCACGGCAAAGGTCGTCACCAGGATGAAGGGCACAAAGAAGGCCCAGGCGAAGGGATGCACCTCCATGACGGGCCGCACGATCCCCATGGACCACGATTCCAGCGTCATCACCTGAAACAGCGTATAGGCCGACGCGCCGATCGAGCCGAACCATTCGGGATGCGTCGCCCCGAACAGCTTGGTCGCCATTACCGCGCCCACATAGAAGATCAGCGCGATCAGCAGGAACACCGACCCCATCCCCGGCAGGGCCCTCACGAACCCGTCCACCACGCGGCGCAGCGCCGGCGCCATCGAGATCAGCCGCAGCACCCGCAGCACCCGCAGCGCGCGCAGCACCGTCAACCCCTGCCCCACCGGCGCGAGGCTCACCCCCACCACGGCGAGATCGAACAGGTTCCAGCCGGAGCGGAAGAAGCGCAGCCCGAAGGCCCAGAGCTTGATCGCGATCTCCGCCACGAAGATCGACAGGCACAGCGCATCGAGCGCAAGGATGAGCCGGCCGGCCACCGCCATGATGCGTGGGCTGGTCTCGAGGCCCAGAAGCACGGCGTTGAACAGGATCACCGCCATGATCGCCCGCCGGACGGGCGGGCTCTCGATCCACCAGGCGGCCCGCTCGCGCAGACCCGTTCCCCCCTCGCGCTCCGGCCCGGCGGCCCCGCTCATGCCCCCTCTCCCCTGCTGTCCTGCCGGTCCCTATGCTGTGCCCCGGCCGTTCGCGCAACCGCGCCGCGGCCGGACTGGGGCCTCACTCGGCGGCCGGACGCGGGGCCGGGGGCACGGCCGCCGGCTCCAAGGCTTCGGCCACCCCGCCGCGCGTCTTCCACAGCGACCAGGCCACGCCCGTGCCCAGGATGGCGAAGGTGATGCCCAGCGACCAGGCGGCGGGGAACTTCTCCCAGCCCATCAGGTCGGCGACGAAAACCTTGGAGCCGATGAAGACCAGCAGCAGCGAGAGCGCGTATTTCAGGTAGTGGAAGCGGTGCATGATCGCCGAGAGCGCAAAGAACAGCGCCCGCAGCCCCAAAATCGCGAAGATGTTCGAGGTATAGACGATGAACGGGTCGGTGGTGATCGCGAACACGGCTGGAATCGAATCGACCGCAAAGATCAGGTCCGCGATCTCGATCAGCACCAGTGCCAGGAACAGCGGCGTGGCATAGCGCACGAGCCGCCCCGTCGCCGGGTCGGGGCGGCGGACGAAGAAGCGGTTGCCCTCGATCTCGTCCGTGACCCGCATCCGCCCCTTCAGGAACCGCAGCACCGGGTTCTGCGAGACGTCCATCTCCTCGTCGCCCGAGAAGAGCATCTTGATCCCTGTAAAGACCAGGAATACCGCGAACAGGTAGAGCACCCAGTGATATTGCGCGACGATCGTGGCCCCCAGCCCGATCATCGTGCCGCGCAGCACGATCACGCCCAGGATGCCCCAGAACAGGACCCGGTGCTGGTACAGGCGAGGAATCGCGAAATAGCTGAAGATCAGCGCGATGACGAAGACGTTGTCCATCGCCAGCGTCTTCTCGACCACAAAGGCCGTGAGGTAGAGCTTGGCCTCCTCGGCCCCGATCCGCCACAGCACGAAGCCCGAGAAGGCCACGCCCAGGACGATGTACATGGCCGACAGCCGCAGGCTCTCGCCCACGCCGATCTCGTGGTCCTTGCGGTGCAGCACGCCCAGGTCGAAGGCGAGCAGCGCCAGCACGATGCCGATGAACAGCAGCCACATCCAGACGGGCTTGCCCATCCAGAGAGCGAACAGGAATTCCATGCCGCGGGCCCTTCCCCTCGCAGGCGGCCCGATCCGACCCGTCCGGGGGCCGCAGGACCGCGAATGAGATCCGTGTCACGGTCCGACATGGCGACGCCCCGAGGGCAGCGTCGTCAGAGGGGCCCGGCCCGCCGGCCCCATGTGGAGCAGAGCTGCCCGCGGTTCAAGACCCCCCTTCCGCGGCCAGGATGGCCCGCAGCCCCTCGCGATAGGTGGGATAGCGCGGCTGCCAGCCCAGCTCCGCCTTGGCGCGGGCGTTGCTCACGCGCTTGCTCTCGGCATAGAAGCTGCGCCCCATGGGCGACAGCGCGGCCTCCTCCCAGGCGACTTCCGGTGGGGGCGGCAGGCCCAGAAGGCGCGCGGCTTCCCCGATCACGTCTCCCGGTGGCGCGGGCTCGTCGTCGCAGAGGTTGTAGACCGCGCCCGGCCGGGGCCGCGCGATCGACAGGCGCAAAGCCGCGGCGATGTCGTCGCGGTGGATGCGCGAGAAGACCTGCCCCGGCTTGGCGATGCGCTGCGCCGTGCCGCGGCGGACCTTCTCGAACGGCCCCCGCCCCGGCCCGTAGATCCCCGCCAGGCGAAAGACGTGCAGCGGCAGGCCCGGCACCGCGCCCCAGGCCGCCTCGGCCGCGACGCGCCATCGGCCGCGCTCGGTCGCGGGCCGAAGGGGGCTCTCCTCGTCTACCCATTCCCCGCCCCGGTCGCCATAGACCCCCGTGGTGGAGAGATACCCAGCCCAGGCGAGGCGCCCCGCCGCCTCCGCCACCGCCGCCCCCTCCGCCCGCAGGACCGGGCAGCCCTCCGCATCGGGCGCGACCGAGACCAGAAGATGCGTGGCCCGCCCCAGCAGCGCGCCCAGATCGCTTCCCGGCCAAGGCACGGCCTCCGCCCCGGTCGCGCGGATCTCCGCCAGCCGTTCGGGGCTGCGCGCCGTGCCGATCACGCCCCAGCCCTCGGCCAGCAGCAGCGCCCCCAGCGCGCGCGCCGAATAGCCGTGGCCCACCGACAGCAGGACCGGCCTCATGGCTCCTCCAGCATTCCCTGCGTCCGCGCGCAGGGCTCGCCGTCGAAGAACGCCTCGAGCAGGGCCGCGAATTCGGGCGGCGCGCCGGGCAGGCTTGCGAACAGCGTGGCCGAGGAGCGCAGCTTGAGCGCGTCCACCGCGCCCAGCACGTCCTCCGCCCGCCGGCCCCGGTTCTCCAGCATCGCGCGCGCGGCCTCGACCAGGCGCGGGCCCAGTCGCGGGTCGCGCAGGAACGCCTCCGCCTCCGCCCGGTCCGCGATCCCGTAAAGGCGCGCCGTCTCCGACCGGCCGAGCCCCCGCAGCTGCGGAAAGACCCACCACATCCAGTGCCCCCGCTTGGCCCCCGCGCGCAGCTCGGCCAGCGCCTGCGCATGGGTGGCCTCCAGCGGGCCCACGAAGCGCCCGAGGCTCATGTCACCACCCGCAGCGTCAGGTTGATCCGCCCGCCCCCCGGCACGAGGTCGCTCGAGCCCTCCCGCACCCGGTCGATCCCGTGAAAGGCGAGCCGCCCTGCCCCTGCCATCACCGCCACGTCGCCCGACCGCAGCCAGACCGAGCGCGTGGGCCCGCCCCGCACGAGGCCGCCCACCCGGAACAGCGCCTCGTCGCCAAGCGAGATCGACAGGACGGGCTGGCCGGGATCGGCCTCGTCGGCGTCGCGGTGCATCCCCATCCGCGCCCGGCCGCGATAGAGGTTGACGAGGCAGCATTCCGGCGCCCGCGCCCCCGGGCACAGCGCCTCCCACACCGCCAGGACCGAGGGCGGGATCGCCGGCCAGGGCCGCCCCGTCACCGGATGGCGCCGCTCGTAGCGATAGCCCCGCCGGTCGGAGACCCAGCCCCATTCCCCGGCCGCGCTCATGCCCACGCTCATGGGCTTGCCCCAGGGGGTGACCGGGTGAACGGGTGGCGCTTCGTCCAGCACCGCCAGGATGTCGTGGAGGACCCGCTCCTGCGCCGCCCGGTCGAGCCAGCCCGGCCGGACGACGACGCCGCCCAGTTCGATCGTCTCGCCCTCGGGTCCGCCCGGACGGGGTGGTGGCATGGTCTCGTCTCCTGCTCTGCTGCTGCAGGGCGGGGCCGACCGTTGCAGCCCCACAAGCCCCTCCCTATATAGCCTCCGTCCCGGACGGAACCGCTTGCGGACCCGTGCGGAATCCTGCCAACCAGGGGTGCCTCGGCGGAGGGCCCCCGTATCAGTATCGCCTGAAAGGGATGTGATCATGGCCAAAGTCATCGGGATCGACCTCGGCACCACGAATTCCTGCGTCGCCATCATGGAAGGGTCCAAGCCCCGCGTGATCGAGAACGCCGAGGGCGCCCGCACGACCCCCTCCATCGTCGCCTTCACCGAAGGGGGCGAACGTCTCGTCGGCCAGCCGGCCAAGCGCCAGGCGGTGACGAATTCCGAAAACACCATCTTTGCCGTCAAGCGCCTGATCGGCCGCCGGGTGGACGACCCCGAAGTGCAGAAGGACAAGAAGCTCGTCCCCTACAAGATCGTGGACGGCGGCAACGGCGACGCCTGGGTGGAGGTGCGCGGCCAGAAGTATTCGCCCTCCCAGATCTCGGCCTTCATCCTGCAGAAGATGAAGGAAACGGCCGAGGCCTTCCTCGGCGAGGAGGTCAGGCAGGCCGTCATCACCGTGCCCGCCTATTTCAATGACGCCCAGCGCCAGGCGACCAAGGACGCGGGCAAGATCGCCGGCCTTGAGGTGCTGCGCATCATCAACGAGCCCACCGCCGCCGCGCTGGCCTACGGGCTCGACAAGAAGGACAGCAAGACCATCGCCGTCTATGACCTCGGCGGCGGGACCTTCGACGTCACCATCCTCGAGATCGACGACGGCCTGTTCGAGGTGAAGTCCACCAACGGGGACACGTTCCTCGGGGGCGAGGATTTCGACATGCGCATCGTCAACTACCTCGTGGACGAGTTCCGCAAGGAGCACGGGGTGGACCTCTCCAAGGACCGCATGGCGCTGCAGCGGCTCAAGGAGGCGGCCGAGAAGGCCAAGATCGAGCTGTCGAGCACCCAGCAGACCGAGATCAACCAGCCCTTCATCTCCATGGGCCAGAACGGCCAGCCGCTGCACATGGTGATGAAGCTCACCCGCGCCAAGCTGGAATCGCTGGTGGCCGATCTCATCAAGAAGACGATCGACCCGTGCAAGGCCGCGCTCAAGGATGCGGGCGTGACCACCGCCGACATCGACGAGGTGGTGCTGGTGGGCGGCATGACGCGGATGCCCAAGGTCATCGAGGAGGTGACGAAGTTCTTCGGCAAGGAGCCGCACCGGGGCGTCAACCCCGACGAGGTCGTGGCGATGGGCGCCGCGATCCAGGCCGGTGTGCTGCAGGGCGACGTCAAGGACGTGGTGCTGCTCGACGTCACGCCGCTCTCGCTGGGGATCGAGACGCTGGGGGGCGTGTTCACGCGGCTCATCGACCGCAACACGACCATTCCCACCAAGAAGAGCCAGATCTTCTCCACCGCCGAGGACAACCAGAACGCGGTGACGATCCGCGTCTTCCAGGGCGAGCGCGAGATGGCCGCGGACAACAAGCTGCTCGGCCAGTTCAACCTCGAGAACATCCCGCCCGCGCCGCGCGGCATGCCCCAGATCGAGGTGACCTTCGACATCGACGCCAACGGCATCGTGTCGGTTTCCGCGCGCGACAAGGGCACCGGCAAGGAGCAGAAGATCACCATCCAGGCCTCGGGCGGCCTGTCGGATGCCGAGATCGAGCGCATGATCAAGGACGCCGAGGCCAATGCCGAGGCCGACCGCAAGCGCCGCGAGCTCGTGGAAGCCAGGAACCAGGCCGAATCGCTGATCCACACCACGGAGAAGCAGATCCAGGAGCACGGCTCCAAGGTGGACCCCTCCACCGTCGAAGCGATCGAACTGGCCATCGCCGCCCTCAAGGACGAGATCGAGGGCGACAACGTGGCCAAGATCCGCTCGGGCATCCAGAACGTGACCGAGGCCGCGATGCGCCTGGGCGAGGCGATCTACAAGGCCCAGGGCGCTGAGGCCGACGGGGCGACGTCCGCCTCGGGCCGCCCGGCCGACGAGGACGGGATCGTGGATGCCGATTTCGAGGATCTGGGCGAGGACAGGAGGGGCCGCTGAGGGCACGGCCCCCGGACCGCGCCCGGCCGGCCCTCCGGGGCCGGCCGTTTCGTTCGGCCCCCGGGCCTGAAAGGACGCGACGATGGCGAAACGGGACTATTACGAGATCCTGGGCGTGCCCCGCGGCGCCTCCGCCGAGGAGGTCAAGAAGGCCTACCGGCGCAAGGCCAAGGAGCTGCACCCCGACCGCAACAAGGACGACCCCGAGGCCGAGAAGCGCTTCAAGGAGGTCTCGGAGGCCTACGACGTCCTCAAGGACGAGACCAAGAAGGCCGCCTATGACCGCTTCGGCCATGCCGCCTTCGAGGGGGGCATGGGCGGCGGTCCCCGCCCGGGCGCCGGCGGCTTCCGCGCCAACGGCGACTTCGCCTCGGCCTTCTCGGACGTGTTCGACGACCTGTTCGGCGACATCATGGGCGCGCGCGGCGCCCGCGCCCGCCAGGCGGCCCAACGCGGCAACGACCTGCGCTACAACCTGCGCATCACCCTCGAGGAGGCCTTTGCCGGCCTGCAGAAGACGATCACCGTCCCGGCCGCCGTCACCTGCACGACCTGCCGCGGCACCGGCTCCGAGGGCGGGGCCGAGCCCCTGACCTGCCCCACCTGCGCGGGCCTGGGCAAGGTGCGCGCCCAGCAGGGCTTCTTCACCGTCGAGCGCACCTGCCCCACCTGCAACGGGCTCGGTCAGACGATCAAGAATCCCTGCCGGACCTGCCACGGGGCGGGGCGGGTGGAAAAGGAACGCCAGCTCTCCGTCACCATTCCCGCCGGGGTGGAGACGGGCACGCGCATCCGTCTGGCCGGCGAGGGCGAGGCCGGGCTGCGCGGCGGCCCGCCGGGCGATCTCTACATCTTCATCGAGGTGCGCGAGCATCCGATCTTCGTGCGCGACGGCGCCGACCTCCATTGCCGGGTGCCCGTCAGCATGACCACGGCCGCGCTCGGCGGCGACATCGAGGTGCCGACGATCGACGGCGGCCGCGCCCGCGTCCGCATCCCCGAAGGCTCGCAATCCGGCCGGCAGATGCGCCTGCGCGGCAAGGGCATGCCGCGGCTGCGCGGGCAGGACACGGGCGACATGTTCATCGAGCTCGCCGTCGAGACCCCGGTGAACCTGAGCCCCCGCCAGAAGGAGCTTCTGCGCGAGTTCGAGCGCCTGTCGGAGGAGAACAACCCCCAGAGCGCCGGGTTCTTCTCGGCCGTCAAGGGCTTCTGGGACTCGATGAAGGGCTGAGGCGGCGGGACCGGGCCGTGCACGGGACCCCGGCAGGCAGCCGCCTGCCCCGCGCGCGTTAACCCTTTGTTAACCGCGGCCGTGCCAGGATCGGCCATGCCCCACGGCCTGTCCGATTCGCCGGCCCTCTTTCCGTCCGACGAGGCGGAGGGCGCGCCCCTGCGGCCCGGCCGCCTGCCGTCCTATGTCGCCGATCACCGCGCCCGTCTGCGCGAGCGGTTTCTCGGCGGCGGGGCCGATGCGATGCCCGATTACGAGCTTCTGGAACTCCTGCTGTTCCGCATCATCCCCCGGCAGGACGTCAAGCCCCTCGCGCGCCGGCTGCTGGAGGCGTTCGGCGACCTGCCCGGCGTGCTGGCCGCCGCCCCCTCCCGGATCGAGGCGGTGGAGGGGGCGGGCCCGGCCGTCGCGCTCGAACTCAAGGTGACGGAGGCCGTGGTCCACCGCGCCGCGCGTGCGCGCGTCATGGGCCGGCCCGTCGTCTCGTCCTGGTCGCAGCTTCTCGACTATTGCCGGACCCGCATGGCCTGCCGCGACCGCGAGCAGGTCCGCGTGCTCTATCTCGACCGCAAGAACCAGCTCATCGCCGACGAGGGCCAGGGCGAGGGGACCGTGGACCATGTTCCCCTCTACCCGCGCGAGGTCGTCCGCCGGGCCCTGGAACTCGGCGCCTCCGCGCTGATCCTCGTGCACAACCACCCGTCGGGCGACCCCACCCCGTCCGAGGCGGACATTGCGCTCACCCGCCAGGTGGAGGCCGCGGCCGAGGCTCTGGGGCTGGCGCTCTACGACCATCTCGTGATCGGCCGGGGGGGAGAGGTCAGCTTCCGGGCCGAAGGGCTCCTCTGAGGGCCGCCTCAGCGCGCGGCCAGCCGCAGCGCCGCCTCGGCCCCGATGGCGACCCACTCGCCCAGGGCGTCGCAGCCCGGCACGGAGAGCGACAGGTCCGCCGCGCCGGACCCCTGCGGGCCGACCACGAAGGCCTGCGCCTCCAGGACGCGCCCGCAGCTCCGCTCGGTCACCTGCGCCTCCACGGTGACCTGCGCGGAGAGGTCGCGCGGCGCGGTCCAGACCTCGGCCCGACGCGCCTCGGGCCCCTCGCCCGAGCCCAGGCGCAGAACCCATCCCCCCTCGCCCGCCAGCGCGGCCTCCTCCGAACCGGGCGCGTCGGCATGGCGATGGCCGGGCTCGCCATAGGCGGCGCCCGCCTCGCGGACATGCAGCGCCGCCAGACCCTCGCCGCGCCAGCCGAGCACCGCCCGCTGCCAGCGGGCCAGGTCGGGCACCGCATGGCGCAGGACCGCGCTCTCCCCGTTCGCCTCCGCCACGATCACGGCCGGATCGGCAAGCGCGGGCAGGCGCAGATCGGCCCGCCCCGCGTCATCCGTCGCCACCGTCAGCGCCAGCCCCGCATGGTGCACCGTCACCGGGCCGCCCGCCGCGCAGGGCGCCTCCAGCCGCAGATGCAGCATCGCCGCCGGCGCGGGCTCGGCGGTCAGGCGCAGGTCGCAGGCGGACGCCGCGGGAAGGGCGGGCAGCGGCGGAGCCTCGAGGGCGACGGGGCGGATCGCCGCCGGATCGGCCGCCGGAACGCGAACGGGCGTCTCCGCGGGCAGGCGCGGCAGCGGCAGGTTGCCCAGGGCCGGGGCCCCCGCCCGGTCCGGCCCGGAGGGCGCCGCGACGACCAGAAGCCGGGCCGGTGCCGCCTCGGCCCGCACCGCCTGCGCACCCGAGGCTGGCCCCGCGGCCCCGAACCACCAGCCCCCGGCGAGCGTCACAGCAAAGGCCCCCAGCGCGGCGAGGGCATGGTCGAGCAGGGTCGGAGCGCGGCGCATGGGGACCTCCAGGGCTTCGGCCGGACCAGCATGCCCGCGATTCGCGGCAGCCGCGGGGCGCCCGTTCGCCGCTCGCGCGGCCGGGCGCGGGCGCGGATGCGGCAGGCCTGTCAGAAGGCGCCGTGGCAGTGCTTGAACTTGCGTCCCGATCCGCAGGGACAGGGATCGTTGCGCCCCGGCTGGCCCCAGGTGGTCGGATCGTCCTCGCGGAACCCTTCGCGCGGCGTGCCCGCACCCTCCGCCGCGCCCGCGGCCATCAGGGCGCCCATCGGCGCGCGGGACGGGGCCTGCTGCCCGCCGGGCGGGCGCGGCGCGGCCTCGGCCCGGCGCTGGGCCAGCAGGGCCTGCAGCATCGCCTGGCTTTCCTCGGCCGTCATGGGCCGCACCTGCGCGAGCTTGGCCGTCACCTCCTCGCGCAGGCTCTCGAGCAGCCGCTCGAACAGGCCGAACGCCTCGCCCTTGTACTCGTTGAGCGGGTCGCGCTGCGCATAGCCGCGGAACCCCACCACCGAGCGCAGATGCTCGAGCCGCAGCAGGTGCTCGCGCCACTTGGCGTCGATCGTCTGCAACAGGACCTGCTTCTCGATCGAACGCATGGTCTCGGGGCCGAAGGCCTGTTCCTTCTCGGCCATGAAGGCGTCGGCGGCCGCCTCGATGCGCTCGCGCACGCCCTCCTGGTCCACGCCCTCCTCGGCGGCCCATTCCGCGATGGGCAGGTCGAGCCCCAGCTTCTCGCGCACCGCGGCCGCCAGCGCCTCGGTCTCCCACTGGTCGGGATAGGAGCGCGGCGGCATCCAGGTATCCACCAGGTCGGCGACCACCTGGCGGCGCATGTCGGCGGTGATCTCGCCCACATCGGCCGCCTCCATGATCTCCCGGCGCTGGGCGAAGATCACCTTGCGCTGGTCGTTCATGACGTCGTCGAACTTCAGCAGCTGCTTGCGGATGTCGAAGTTGCGCCCCTCGACCTTGGCCTGCGCGCGCTCCAGGCTCTTGTTGACCCAGGGGTGGACGATCGCCTCGCCCTCCTTCATGCCCAGCGTGGACAGCACCTTGTCCAGCCGCTCCGAGCCGAAGATCCGCATCAGGTCGTCCTCGAGGCTGAGGAAGAAGGACGACCGCCCCGGGTCGCCCTGCCGGCCCGACCGGCCGCGCAGCTGGTTGTCGATGCGCCGCGATTCGTGCCGCTCGGTGGCCAGCACGTAGAGGCCGCCCGCCGCCTTGACGCGCTCCTTGTCGGCCGCGTGCTCGGCCTCGATGCGCGCGCGCACCTCGTCGGGGTTGGCCTCCGGGTCGGCGGCCAGCGCCTCGAGCACCTTCATCTCGACATTGCCGCCCAGCTGGATGTCGGTGCCGCGCCCGGCCATGTTGGTGGCGATGGTCACCGCGCCGGGCTGGCCCGCCTCGGCCACGATCTGCGCCTCGCGCGCGTGCTCGCGGGCATTGAGGACGTTGTGGGGAATGCCTTCCTTGCGCAGCAGCGCCGAGAGCATCTCGGACTTCTCGATCGAGGTGGTCCCCACCAGGATCGGCTGGCCGCGCCCATGCGCCTCCTTGATGGCCCGCACGATGGCCTCGTACTTCTCGCGCGCCGTGCGGAACACCTGGTCGTGCTCGTCCACGCGCTGGACGGGGCGGTTGGTGGGGATCTCGACCACGCCCAGGTTGTAGATCTCGCGGAACTCGTCGGCCTCGGTCAGCGCCGTGCCGGTCATGCCGGCGAGCTTGGCGTAGAGGCGGAAGTAGTTCTGGAAGGTGATGGAGGCGAGCGTGACGTTCTCGGGCTGGATGGCCACGCCCTCCTTGGCCTCGATGGCCTGGTGAAGCCCGTCCGACAGGCGCCGGCCCACCATCATGCGGCCCGTGAACTCGTCGATCAGCACCACCTGCCCGTCGCGGACGATGTATTCCTTGTCTCTGTGGAACAGCGTGTGCGCCCGCAGCGCCTGGTTGACGTGGTGCACGAGCGTGGAGGATTCGGGATCGTAGAGCGACTGCCCCTCGGGCAGGAGCCCCGCCTCGCGCAGCGCCGTCTCAAGCGCGTCGTTGCCCTCGTCGGTGAAGGTGACGTTGCGCGTCTTCTCGTCCACCTCGTAATGCGACGGGTCCAGGCGGGGGATCAGCCCGTCCACCGCCTGATAGAGCGCCGAGCGGTCCTGGGAGGGGCCCGAGATGATGAGCGGCGTGCGCGCCTCGTCGATGAGGATGGAATCCACCTCGTCCACGATCGCGTAATGGTGGCCGCGCTGGACCATCTGCGCGAGGTCGGACTTCATGTTGTCGCGCAGGTAGTCGAAGCCCAGTTCGTTGTTGGTGGCATAGGTGATGTCGGCCTGATAGGCCGCGCGCTTCTCGGCCTCGGGCTGCTGGGGCACCACCACGCCGGTGGTCAGGCCCAGCATGGCATAGACCTTGCCCATCCATTCCGCATCGCGCCGCGCGAGATAGTCGTTGACGGTGACGATGTGCACGCCCTTGCCCGAGAGCGCGTTCAGCGTGGCGGGAAAGGTGGCGACCAGCGTCTTGCCCTCGCCGGTCTTCATCTCGGCGATGTTGCCCTTGTGCAGGAAGTAGCCGCCCAGGATCTGCACGTCGAAGGCACGCAGGCCGAGCGCCCGGCGGCCCGCCTCGCGCACCAGCGCGAAGCATTCGGGCAGCAGCCGGTCGAGGTCCTCGCCGCCCCGCGCCCGCTCGCGCAGCTTTGCGGTCTCCTCGCGCAGCCCCTCGTCCGAGAGGGCGGCCACGCGCGCCTCCTGGGCGTTGACCGCCTCCACGATGGGCCGCGCGGCCTTGATCCGCCGGTCGTTGGGTGTGCCGAAGATGCTGCGCGCCAGCGCTGCCAGACCCATGCGGTGCGTCCTTTCCGTGTCCGCCGCCCTGCGCCGGCCCCGGCGCCCTCCGCATCGATGTCCGAAGGGATTCCTTGTGGGCCACGCGCGCCCGGCCTAAAGGGAGGACCGAAGGCCGTCCCCCGGCCGTCCGCGGAGATAAGGGGGGCGGCCGCGCCTGTCAACGCGGGCCGTCCGGTCCGCCCTTCAAGGGTTCGTTTCATGCGCCTTCCCCATCTGTCGGCGGTCTCGCTCGCCGCGCTGCTCGCCGCCCTCCCCCTCGCCGCGCAGGAGACCGCGCCCGAGAGCGCCGCTCCCGAGACGGCCGCACCGGAAGGCGCCGCCGCGGCCCCGACCCGCGACACGGTGCTCGCCACCGTCAACGGCACGGAGATCACCCTGGGCGAGGCCATCGTCGCCGCGGCCCAGCTGCCGCCCCAGTTCCGCGCCCTGCCCCCGGACATCCTGCTGCCCGGCATCCTCGACCAGCTCGTCCAGCAGGAGCTTCTGGCCCAGACCGTCCCGGACCTGCCCCCGCGCGCCGCCATCGCGCTGGCCGTCGAACGCCGCTCGCTGCTCGCCGGCGAGGCCGTGCAGGCCCTCGGCGACGCCGCGGTGACGGAGGAGGCGATCGCGGCCGCCTACGAGGAGACCTATGCCTCGGCCGAGCCCGTCACCGAATGGAACGCCTCGCACATCCTCGTGGAAACCGAGGAGGAGGCGCAGGCCGTCCTCGACCGGCTCGAGGCCGGAGAGGATTTCGCCGACCTGGCGGCGGAGCTGTCCACCGACACGGGCTCGGGCCGGCAGGGCGGCAATCTGGGCTGGTTCGGACCCAACACCATGGTCCCCGAATTCGAGGGTGCCGTCGCCGCCCTCGCCCCCGGCGAACTGTCTGCCCCCACCCAGTCCCAGTTCGGCTGGCACATCGTCCGCCTCGAGGAGACGCGCGAGCGCCCCGTGCCTCCGCTCGAGGAGGTCCGCGGCGAGATCGAGGCCCGGCTGCGCCAGGAGGCCATCGAGGCCCGGCTGGCCGAGCTGACCGCCGCCGGCTCGGTCGAGCAGACCGACCTGTCGGGGATCGACGCGGCCGTGATCGGCGATTTGTCGCTGCTCGACGACTGACGCCATGAAGGCCGCACCCCCGGTCTCGCCGCTCGCGCCCGCGCGCTTCCCGGACCTGCCCCCCATCGCCGGCCTGTCGCTCGCGGCGGGCGCGGCCGGGGTGCGCTACCGAGGGCGCACCGACGTGCTCCTCGCCCGGATCTCGGGCGAGGCCGCGCTCGCGGGCTGCCTCACCCGCTCGGCCACCCGCTCGGCGCCCGTGCTCGACTGCGAGCGCAAGCTCGCCGCCCGCGCCGCGGGACCGGCCGCGATCCTCGTCAATTCGGGCAACAGCAACGCCTTCACCGGCCGCGCCGGCGAGGAGGCCGTCGCCCGCCTCGCCCATGCGGCGGCCGAGGCGCTGGACCTCTCCCCCGACCGCGTCCTCGCGGCCTCGACCGGCGTCATCGGAGAGCCCCTCCCCTGGGAGCGGATCGCCGCCCTGCTGCCGTCCCTCGCCGCCGCCCTCGCCCCGGCCGAGGGTCCCGCCTGGGAGGCGGCCGCGCGCGCCATCATGACCACCGACACCTTTCCCAAGGGGGCGGGCACGACCGTGGAGAGCGCGGGCGGGCGGGTCGCGATCGCCGGGATCGCCAAGGGCTCGGGCATGATCGCCCCCGACATGGCGACCATGCTCGCCTTCGTCTTCACCGACGCGGCCATCCCCCCCGACCGGCTGGCCGATCTGACCCGCGCGGCCTGCGAACGCACCTTCAACCGCATCACCGTGGACGGCGACACCTCCACCTCCGACACGCTGCTCGTGGCCGCGACCGGCGCCTCGGGCGTCGCGGCCGGCGACGACCCGGCCTTTGCCGCCGCGCTCGAGGGGGTGATGCGCGACCTCGCCCTCCAGATCGTCCGCGACGGCGAGGGGGCGACCAAGCTCGTGGAGGTCGCCGTGACCGGCGCGGCCTCCGACGAGGACGCCCGCCGCGTCGCGCTCTCCATCGCCAACTCGCCCTTGGTCAAGACCGCCTGCGCGGGCGGGGATGCGAACTGGGGCCGGATCGTCATGGCCGTGGGCAAGTCCGGCGCGCGCGCCGACCGCGACCGCCTCCTCATCCGCTTCGGCGAGCTGGTCGTGGCCCGCGACGGCGCGCGCGACCCCGCCTATTCCGAGGAGGCGACCTCCGCCCACATGGCGGGGTCCGAGATCCGCATCGGAGTCGATCTCGGCCTCGGCGACGGAGAGGCCACGGTCTGGACCTGCGACCTGACCCACGGCTATGTCAGCATCAACGCCGATTACCGCTCCTGACCGGCCGCTCGTCCTCGTCTCGGCCGCCGCGCTGATCGACGCGGACGGCCGCGTGCTGCTGGCGCAGCGGCCGCCGGGGCGCAGCATGGCGGGCCTGTGGGAATTCCCCGGCGGCAAGATCGAGCCGGGCGAGACTCCCGAATCCGCCCTCATCCGCGAGCTGCGCGAGGAACTCGGCCTCGAGACGCAGGAAAGCTGCCTCGCCCCCCTCGCCTTCGCCTCCCACGGCTACGAGGGGTTCCACCTGCTCATGCCGCTCTTCGCCTGCCGCCGCTGGCAGGGCCATCCCCGCCCGCGCGAGGGGCAGCAGATCGCCTGGGTGCGCCCGCGCGAGATGGCGTCCTGGCCCATGCCCCCCGCCGACCGCCCCCTCATCCCCATCCTGCGCGACTGGCTCTGATTCGCCGGGGGGCCGCAGGATCGCACGGGTCCGGGGGGTGTTGCGCGACCGAGCTCCGGTGCGCGCGGTGCCCCAAGGTTTCGTTAGGCGATATTATACTTGCGAAACCCAACTTGCCCTAGTATGTTGAGTTGCAAGGAGAACTCGCCATGGCTTCGCATCTGTCCGCCCCCTACTTCCACAACGAAGAAGCGGCGTACGCCTTCGTTGAAGCGCGGCTCTGGCCGAACGGCGCAGTCTGCCCCCACTGCGGCGAGGCCAAGCGCGTAGGCCGGATGGGCGGCAAGGCCACCCGGATCGGAGCCCACAAGTGCTACGCCTGCCGCAAGCAGTTTACCGTCAAGGTCGGGACTGTGTTCGAGTCCAGTCACGTCCCGATGCACCTGTGGCTTCAAGCCTTCTACCTGATCTGCGGATCGAAGAAGGGGATCAGCTCCAACCAGCTTCACCGCATCCTCGGCGTTACCCTCAAGACCGCTTGGTTCATGTCGCACCGCATCCGCGAGGCCATGCGGGATGGCGCCATGTTCGCCTTCGGCTCGGAAGGCGGTGCCGTTGAAGCAGATGAAACCTTCATCGGACGTGAGCCCGGAGAGAAAGGCGTCAAGGCCGCCAAGTCGCGCGGCTTTCACCACAAGATGAAGGTTCTCAGTCTCGTGGACCGCGCGAGCGGGCAAGCGCGTTCGTTCGTCGTGGATCACGTCGATACCGCAACCATCCTGCCCATCGTGCGGGAGAACGTCGCCAAGGAAGCCCGCCTCATGACCGACGAAGGGCGTTGGTATTGGCCCATTGGCCGCGAGTTCGCGGATCACCAGAAGGTGTTCCACAGCCACGACGAATACGTGCGCGGCGAGGCTCACACCAACACCGTTGAGGGGTTCTTCTCCATCTTCAAGCGCGGGATGCGTGGCATCTACCAGCATTGCGGGAAGCAGCACCTTCACCGCTATCTGGCCGAGTTCGATTTCCGCTACAGCAACCGGAAGGCGCTCGGCATTGGGGACAGCGAGCGGGCCGACATCGCCCTGCTCGGGGTGCGCGGGAAGCGCCTTACCTACCAAACGGCTCGTGCGTGATGCCAAGGAAGCAAAAGCAGGAAAGTCAGCAGGAGCAGTCGGAGCGGTTCCGAAAGGCCGTTCAGGAGCTGATCGACGCTGGCGAACTAAGCCCCACCGAGGCTGAAGAAAGGTTTGAGCAGGCAATAGGCCAGATCGGCAAACACAAGACCGATCCATCATCGCCCTGACCTTGCTCGTCGTCGCCAGTTATGGAGCCAAGAATAGTCGCCAGTGTCCGGCGGGTTGTTCGGATTCTCCGAAATCGCCATCCTGCATTCTGAGAGAAACTTCCGAACATCCAGAAAATAGTTCGGATAGGCTTCTGTCAAATCTCGCGCCCTATCGGCCTCCACTAGAACAACATTCTGCTTTGCGCCCAGTCCTTCGCCAGAGTTATAAGCTTGAGCGCCTTCGCTAAATATCGAATAGGGCCTAACAATAACGGTCTTGGTTTCCCTGTCGAAGGATATAAGGAAGTAACCACGGCCCGCCATCGCTTCTTCATTGATGTATTTTATAGCCCCAGCATACCCGTCCAGATGATCGATGGCATGCAGACGCGCTTCCAAGTCTCGTAGTTCTACCAGCCTTGTTGATCTATTCTGATCCAAGGTGGCGCTGATTGGCTCTCCTTCGCGGTGGGCGATCTCCCCTGACATAAGAGCAAAGAACCTCAGCCAGTCAGGATCGCCCAAACCCGCCTTTAGATTTTCGCCTCGCATCAAGCCGACAGCCTCAACGGCGGTGGCCCAGGCATGTTGTAGATTGGTGCGCAACTGCACCTCTACGAAGCTCTTACTCCATTTCTCAAGTCGCCGCTCGCCATTGAACTTGAGGACGATATGCAGCGACCTGTAGCCGTCCCGTTTGGGCCTCTGAATATAATCGTCGGTCCTCACAATACCGTGGCGAGTTTCACCGTCATGGAAGTAGCCGGCAACTCTGTGAACGTCAGCCATCGCTGGCAGGATTGCTCTTACGCCGGCAATATCTTGGATCTGATATAATGTCCGGTTCTTGGCGAACAGTTTACGCCGAATTGACGACATGCGCTTGAGCCGGCCTACCGCAATCCCAGACCCGCCGTCGCGTTGCACCTTGTGGCGCAGCTCGTGCCTGACGCTGACCATGGGGAGCGCGCACGACTCCCGATGGTTGTGAGCAATGTTGAACGCTTCAATGACCTCGGGCGTGAGTCCGTCGGCAGGTATCCTTTCACCAAGGACCCTGCCTGCGCGTTCGATCTGACGCTTTGAGTAGAGAGGCGCTACAAAGGCCATCTCATCAGTCCACAGCGAATCGAGAAGGTGCATCATGCTAGCACCCTCCCTGCCGGGTTTCGCAAGTATAATATTGCCTTTCGTTAACCTTCAGGCTCCATGCTGCGGCCCATGACACAGGACCGCCCCGATTCCGCCCCCCTTGCAGCCCGCCTCCGGCGGGAGGGGCGGGCGCGCCCTCTAGAGGGCGCGGGCCACCGTCTCGCGCTCGAAGATCTCGATCACGTCGCCCTGGCGGATGTCGTCGTAATTGTCGAAGGCCATGCCGCATTCCTGGCCCGACTGGACCTCCTGGACCTGGTCCTTGAAGCGCTGGAGCGTCTTGAGGGTGCCCTCGTGGACCACGACGTTGTCGCGCAGCAGACGCACGCCCGCGGACTTGCGCGCCACCCCTTCGGTGACGAGGCAGCCCGCCACGCGCCCCACGCCCGAGACCTTGAAGACCTCCAGGATGCGGGCATAGCCGATGAACTTCTCGCGCACCTCGTCCTTGAGCAGCCCCGAGGCCGCGGCGCGGATGTCGTCCACCAGGTCGTAGATGATCGAGTAGTAGCGGATCTCCACGCCCTTCTGGCCCGCGGCCGCGCGCGCCGGCGCGTTGGCGCGGACGTTGAAGCCGATCACGGGCGCCTTGGACGCCTCGGCGAGCCCCACATCCGATTCGGTGATCGCGCCCACGCCCGAATGGAGCACGCGCACGCGGACCTCGTCGTTGCCGACCTTCTCGAGCGCCTGCACGATCGCCTCGGCCGAGCCCTGCACGTCCGCCTTGACCACCACGGGCAGTTCGGCCACGTCCTTGTCGGCCCGCGCCCGCGCCATGAGCTGCTCGAGCGTGGTCGCCGCCCCCGCGGCGGCACGGGTCTCGCGCGCCAGACGCTCGCGGTAATCGGCGATCTCGCGCGCCTGCGCCTCGGTCTCCACCACGTCCAGCGTGTCGCCCGCCTCCGGCGTGCCGTTCAGGCCCAGCACCTCCACCGGAACCGAGGGGCCGGCCTCGGTCACGCGCTCGCCGCGGTCGTTGAGCAGGGCGCGCACCTTGCCCCACTTCTCGCCCACCACGAACACGTCCCCCTGCCGCAGCGTGCCGTTCTGCACGAGCACGGTGGCCACGGGCCCGCGGCCGACATCGAGCTTGGCCTCGATCACGGCGCCGCGCGCGGCGCGGTCGGGATTGGCCTTGAGTTCCAGGATCTCGGCCTGCAGCGCGATCGCTTCCAGCAGGTCGTCGAGGCCCTGGCCCGTCTTGGCCGACACCTCCACGTCCTGCACGTCGCCCGACATCTTCTCCACCACGACCTCGTGCTGGAGCAGGTCGGTGCGGACCTTGTTGGGATCGGCATCGGGCTTGTCGATCTTGTTGATCGCGACGATCATCGGCACGCCCGCGGCCTTGGCGTGGCTGATCGCCTCCACCGTCTGGGGCATCACCGCATCGTCGGCGGCGACCACCAGCACCACGATGTCGGTGACCTGCGCGCCGCGCGCGCGCATGGAGGTGAAGGCGGCGTGGCCGGGCGTGTCGAGGAAGGTGAGCACCGCCCCCGAATCGGTCGTCACCTGATAGGCCCCGATATGCTGGGTGATGCCGCCGGCCTCGCCCGCGACGACGTTGGTCTTGCGGATCGCGTCCAGAAGCGAGGTCTTGCCGTGGTCCACATGGCCCATGATCGTGATCACGGGCGGCCGCGGACGCAGGTCCTCGGGGCGGTCCTCGACCGTGTCGATGGCGTGCTCCACGTCGGCGGCCGACACGCGGCTCACGCGGTGGCCGAACTCCTCCACGATCAGCTCGGCCGTGTCGGCGTCGATGGTCTGGTTCTGCGTCGCCATGACGCCCATGCGCATCAGCGCCTTGATGACGTCGGCCACGCGCTCGGCCATCCGCTGCGCAAGCTCGCCCACGGTGATCGCCTCGGGGATCTGGACGTCGCGGACGACCTTCTCGCGCGGCTCCTGGCCCGCGCCCTTCTGGCGCGCGCGCTCCTGCTTGCGGCGCATGGCGGCCAGGCTGCGCTGGCGCCCTTCCGCATCGAGCGCCTGGGCGAGCGTCAGCTTGCCGCCGCGGCGCTCCTCGCCCTCGCGGCCGGGACGGGCGGGACGGGCGGCCTTGTCGAGGTCGCGCCCCATCCGCTCGCGGTCGGTCTTGCGCGGCGAGGGCGAGGGCGCGGCGCCGGCCCGGCGCTCCTCGACCGCCGCCGGCGCGGCGGGCGCGGCCTGCACGGCGGCCTTGCGCGCGGCGATGGCGGCCCGGCGCTCCTCCTCCTCGGCCTTGCGGCGGGCTTCCTCGGCCCGGGCGGCCTCCTCGGCCTCGCGCTGGGCGAGTTCGGCGAGCTTGCGCTGCCGCTCGGCCTCGCGCTCGGCCTCCTCCTGGGCGCGGCGCTGTGCCTCCTCGGCCTCGCGCGCCCGCGCGACGGCGAGCGCCTTCATGCGCCGCTCGAGTTCGGCGTCCGAGATGCCGGCGGGCCTGCGCGCGGGATCGCCCAGGATGGCGGCGGCGCGCGTCGCCGTGCCCGCAGGCGCGGAAGGGGGCGGAGCCGCGACCACGCGCTTGCGGCTCTTGGTCTCCACCACCACGTTCTTGGTCCGCCCGTGGCTGAAGCTCTGCTTCACGCTGCCGGGCCGGGCGCCGGGGGCGCGGAGGCCAAGGGGTTTCTTGTCGCCGGTATCGCTCATCAGGAATATCTGTCCTCAGGGGGCGACGCGCGCGCCGCCGTCCTCTTGCCTCAGGCCGCGGAGTTTCGCGGCCTCCTCTACAACACGCTCGGCCAGGGCGCCAGACGCCACGGCCGCATGGATCACCGCCTCGCGCCCGAAGGCCTGCCCGAGTTCCGCCGCCCGGAGGCAGCCGAACCACCGCGCCCCCTCCGGCGTCCAGAGCTTGGCCTTGCCGCGCTCCGACCCGTCCGCGGCCTGCAGGAGCACCCGCACCCGGGCCCAGGCCCCGCGCCCGCGGCCCTCGCCATGGGCGGCCAGCGCGTCGCGCACCTTCTCGAAGCCGCAGATCGCGACCCCCGCCTTGCGGCCCAGCGAGACCAGTTCGACCACCCGCGCGGCCAGCAGGCGCTCGACCTCGTCGGCCAGACCCTCGGGGACGGTCACGGGCGCGCGCGCGGCCCGCGCGAACGGCCCGCGGGCCGCCTTTTCCAAGATGGGGCGCGACGCGGTCGCATACAGCCCCCGCCCCGGCAGTTTTCCCGTGACGTCGGGGCACAGGACGCCGTCGGGGCCCACCACGAAGCGGACTAGCCCCTCCTTGGGCGCCGTCTCGCCGGTGATGACGCAGCGCCGCTCCGGCCCGTCCCGCTCCGCCCGCGCGCCTCCGCGCCCCATCGCCCGTCAGCTCCCGGCCTGGGCGGCCGGCTCGGCCTCGTCCTCGGCCTGCGCGGCGATCTCGTCCGGATCGACCCAGCCCAGGGCCACGCGCGCCGACATCACCATGTCGCGCGCCTCCTCGATTCCGAGATCGAAGCCCTCGAGGATGCCCTCGTCCTTGACGCGCTTGCCGTCCACCTCGGTCCAGCCACCGGCCAGTTCCCAGTCGGCCAGCGTGGCGAAATCCTCGAGCGTGCGGATGCCCTCGCGCGCCAGCGCCTCGAGCATGGGCGGGGTGAGGCCGGGAAAGCCGATCAGGCTCTCCTCCACGCCCGCGGCGCGCACGCGCTCGAGCGCGGCCGCGCGCTCGGCCTCGATATGGTCGCGGGCGCGCGCCTGCAGCTCCTCGGCCGTGTCCTCGTCCACGCCCTCGATGGCCAGAAGCTCCTCGCGGTCCACATAGGCCACCTCCTCGACGGTGCGGAAGCCTTCGGAGACCAGAAGCTGGGCAAAGAACTCGTCGAGATCGAGCGTGGAGACGAAGAGCTGGGTGCAGCGGTCGAAATCGGCCTGACGGCGCTGGCTGTCCTGCTCCTCGGTCATGATGTCGATCATCAGCCCGGTGAGCTGCGAGGCCAGGCGCACGTTCTGCCCCCGCCGCCCGATGGCGAGCGAAAGCTGGTCCTCCGGCACGACGACCTCGATGCGCTCGGCCTCCTCGTCGAGCACGACCTTGGACACCTCGGCCGGCTGGAGCGCGTTGACGAGGAAGGTCGGCACGTCCTGGTTCCAGGGGATGATGTCGATCTTCTCGCCCCCGAGCTCGCCCACCACCGCCTGCACGCGGCTGCCGCGCATGCCCACGCAGGCGCCCACCGGGTCGATCGAGTTGTCATAGGAGACCACCGCGATCTTGGCGCGGCTGCCGGGATCGCGCGCCACGGCCTTGATCTCGATGACGCCCTCGTAGATCTCGGGCACCTCCATCTTGAACAATTCGGCCATGAATTCGGGCGCCGCGCGGCTGAGGAAGATCTGCGGCCCCTTGGGCTCGCGGCGCACGTCCTTGACATAGGCGCGCACGCGGTCGCCGGGGCGCCAGGCCTCGCGCGGGATGCGGTCGGCGCGGCGCATCACGGCCTCGCCCGCGCCCACATCGACGATGAGGTTGCCGAACTCCTCGCGCTTGACGGTGCCGTTGACGATCGTGCCGACGCGATCCTTGAACTCCTCGTACTGCCGGTCGCGCTCGGCCTCGCGGACCTTCTGGAGGATGACCTGCTTGGCCGATTGCGCGGCGATCCGGCCCAGTTCGACGGGCGGCACCTCGTCCACGATCTCGTCGCCGGGGGCGGGCTCGGCCTCCTGCGCGGCCTCGTCGATCTTGCGGTCGGCCTCCGTGCGGGCGCGCAGCAGGAAGCGCCGTGCGCCTTCCGGGCCCAGGACGGTCACGGCAGGGCGCGCCTGGGCGACGATGAGCCGCGCCTCCTCGGGCGTCACCTGCGCCTGGTAGTTCTCCAGCGCCTCGGGTTCGACCACGCTGCGCACGCGGGTAAAGGTCGCGCGGCCCGTCTTGCGGTCGATGGACACGCGGATGTCCATCTCGGTGCCGTAGCGCGACTTGGCCGCGCGGGCGAGCGACTCCTCCATCGCCTCCACCACGAGGCCGGGGTCGATCATCTTCTCGCGCGCGACCGCCTCGGCGGTCTGCAACAGTTCGAGCTGGTTGGCGGAGGTGATGGCCATCACTGCTTCTCCTCTGGAAGGCCGCCGGAGGGGCCGGGATCCGGCTCGTCCTCCTCGTCGTCGGACAGGGTCTCGACGGCGTCGAATCGGCTGGGATCGATGCGACCGCCATCCCTGGCGGCGCGCAGGCTTTCACGGATCAGATCGTCGGTGAGCACGAGCTTGGCCTCGGCGATCCAGTCGAAGCGCAGCCCGATCGTCACGCGCCCCTCGCCCCCCGGCGCATCGATCTCGATGAGCACCTCGTCGCCCTCGGGACCCGGCTCGAGGCCTCCGAGCGTGCCGCGGAACCGCCGGCGCCCGTCGATGGGCGCCTCCGTCTCGATCTTGGCCTCGAAGCCCGCCCAGCGGGCGAAGTCGGCCGGACGGGTCAGGGGCCGGTCGATCCCCGGCGAGGAGACCTCGAGCGTGTATGCCTCGGCGATCGGGTCCTCCACGTCGAGCACGGCCGACAGCGCCGTGGACAGACGCGCGCAATCCTCCACCTCCATGGTCCCGTCGGGGCGCTGCGCCATGACCTGCAGGGTCTTGCGCTGCCCCCCCATCAGCCTGAGCCGCACGAGTTCCAGCCCCAGCCCCTCGGCCACGGGCGCGGCCAGATCGGCCAGGCGGCGGTCTATGGCGGTTCGGGCGACGAGGTCTGGCATGAAGGCTCCGCGGAAGGGACAGGCCGGAAACGAAAAGACGGGCGCGCGGCCCGTCGGTGGTCTGCCGGTGGACGCCGGGGGTGGAGACCGGCGCGCCGCTGTCAAGGGCGCATATAGGCAAGGCCCCGTGCGGATGCAAGCGTCCCCCGCGTCGAAAGCTCGGGGAGCGCGTGCCCCGTCAGGCCGCGAACCACCACCGCTCGGCCAGCCGCCCGCCGTCGAGCGGCGCCACGCCCGAGACCGGGCCGTGGCCGAGGGCAGGATCGTGCGCGACGCGCAGCGGCAGGTTCAGCGCGACGGACGGCGCCCCATCGCCGCGCAGCCAGCGGCGCAGGGCGGCCCAGGCCTCGGCGCGTTCGCCGGCCCCTCGCGCCTCGCGCAGCCTGCGCCGCAGCGCCCCGAAACCCTCCGGGTCGCGGGCCAGGCGCGGCGCCCAGGGCCCGGCAAGGGCGAGGGCCAGCGTGCCGTCCTCGGTCGCGGACCAGTCGTGCAGGACCGGCCGGCCGCCTGCCGGCGCCGCGGACGGGGCAGGCTCGGGGGCGAGCGCGGCATGGCAGGGCCCGAACGGATCGGCGGCGGCCGCTTCCCCCTCCCAGAGGCGGGGCCAGTCCTCGGCCGTTCCCTCCCCCTCGAGCAGGAGCTGGCGCGGCCCCGCGGCCTCCGCAAGGCCGAGCCCTGCGCGGCGCGCCGCCGCCACGAGCCCCGGTCCGGCGAGGTCGGCGGCGTGGACGGCACCCCTCTCCAGCGCCGCGAGCCGGTCGCGCGCCTCGGGCAGCGCCACGATGTCCACTGCATCGAAGAACCCAGCCGCTCCGTCGCGGCGATGTCCGTCCACGCGCAGCAGGCGCAGGAGGCCCTCCGCCTGCTCGGTCGGACGGTAGAGACCGCTGCCCGTGCCCTCCGCCCGCCCCTCGGGCCAGATCACGAGGCGCGGATCGGCGAGATGGAGAGGCAGGTCGGGATCGGGCTCGCGCAGCACGAGTCGCAGCCCCCCCGCCCCGTCCGGGGCGGTCCGCTCGATCCGCCGCAGGAGCCAGGCCAGGGGAGAGCCGTGCCGGTGCCGCTCCAGCGAGGCGATCGCATCCTGCGGCCGGACGGGCGTGCCGTCGGCGAACCGCGCCTCGGGGTCGAGGAGCAGCCGCCAGTCGCGTCCTGCCCCGTCGGCCTCCCAGGCGACGGCGAGGGCCGGGCGCAGCGCCCCGTCCGCTCCCCATTCGGTCAGGGTCTCGGCCACGCCCCCGCAGGCGAGCGCCAGGCGCGGGCAGGCGCCGCACGTGTCCCAGCCCTCGCGCCCCCGCGGCAGCGGCCCGGCCACGGCGAGGCGCAGAACGCCCCCGCGCCCCCGCGCCTCGAGCGGCACCCCCGACGCCGCGAGGACGCCGGCGAGCACACCGGCGGCCAGAAGGCCCCGCCGGCTCATCCGCCCGTCGAGCCGTCGCAGCGGGGGGACGGGCCGTCGCGCGACAGGCCAGCGCGGCGCCATGGCTCAGCCGCCCGCGCCGGACAGGCCGGGCCGCCCGACCGCGGCGCCGGCCCGCTCGGCGATCCGGTCCGTCGCCCGCACCAGCGCCGCGGTGATCCCCGGCTCGGACAGGGCATGGCCGGCACGCCCGACCATCTCGAGCCGCGCCGCAGGCCAGGCCTGCGCCAGCCGCCAGGCCGAGGCGGGCGGGCAGATCATGTCGTAGCGGCCCTGCACGATCGTGCCGGGGATGCCGGCGATCCGTGCCATGTTGTGCAGGATCGCCTGATCCGGGGCCAGAAAGCCCCCATGGACGAAATAGTGGTTCTCGATGCGGGCGAAGGCCCGGGCGTAATCGGCAGGCGCGTCGAAGGCCACCCCCTCGTTGTCGATGGACGCCAGCGCGTTCTCCCATCCGGCCCAGATGCGGGCATGGCGGATCTCCTCGCGCAGGTCGCCGCAGAACAGCCGCCGGTGATAGGCGGCGATCAGGTCGCCGCGCTCCGGCTCGGGGATGGGGGCCACGAAGCGCTCCCACAGGTCGGGCCAGAAGGCGCCCGCGCCGCCGCCATAGAACCAGTCGAGTTCGGGTCGCGTCATCAGGAACACGCCCCGCAGCACGAGGTGGCGGACGCGGTCGGGATACGACTGCGCATAGAGCAGCGCCAGCGTCGCCCCCCAGGAGCCGCCGAACACGCAGGCCCAGGCCTCGATGCCCAGCCTTGCGCGGATCCGCTCGATATCGGCGACCAGATGCCAGGTCGTGTTGGCCTCCACCGCGGCATGGGGCCGCGAGCGGCCACAGCCGCGCTGGTCGAACAGGACGATCCGGAACGCGGCGGGATCGAAATAGCGCCGCATGGCCGGGCTGCATCCCCCGCCGGGCCCTCCGTGCAGCACGACCACGGGCAGGCCGCGCGGGTTGCCGCATTCCTCCACATGGAGCCTGTGCCCTCCGCCCACATCGAGCATGTGGGTCGCAAAGGGCTCGATGGCCGGGTAGAGGGCCGGATGCGGCGCGAGCCGCGACCGGACGGGGGCGGAGACCTTGTCCATGACAGGCCTATATCATCCCCGGACCGCCCGGGGCGAGGGGGGAGGGATGACGAGCGAGCGAGCAGAAGACCCGGTGCGCGGGGCGGACTCCGCCTCCAGCATCGATGCGGCCGAACTGGCCAAGTTCGAGGCGATGGCGGCCCGGTGGTGGGACCCGGCGGGGCCGATGGCGCCCCTGCATGCGATGAACCCCGTCCGGCTGGACTGGATGCTGCCCTGGCTGCGCAGCCTGGCCGGGGAGGCGCGGCCGGACGCGGACCCGGGTCGTCCGCTCGGCGGCCTGCGGGTGCTCGACGTCGGCTGCGGCGGCGGCCTCGTGGCCGAGCCGCTCGCCCGGCTCGGAGCCGCGGTGACGGGAATCGACCCTTCGGCCGAGGTGATCGCGGCGGCGCGGGCCCATGCCGCCCAGGCGGGCCTCGCCGTGGACTACCAGGCCCGGACCGCCGAGGCGCTGGCCGCCTCGGGCGCGGTCTTCGACGCGGTGCTCGCGCTCGAGGTGGTGGAGCATGTGGAGGACCGGCCGGCCTTCCTCTGCACGCTCGCGGCGCTGGTCCGTCCGGGCGGTCTCGTGCTGCTCTCCACGCTGAACCGCACGGCGCGGTCCTTTGCGCTCGCGGTGGTGGGGGCGGAATGGGTCCTGGGCTGGCTGCCGCGCGGCACGCACGACTGGCGCCGCTTTCCGCGCCCCGAGGAATTGTCCGGCTGGCTTGCCGCGGCGGGTCTGCGCCCGCTCGGGACGACGGGGTTCGTCTTTCACCCGCTGCGGGGTGCCTGGCACCTGTCGGAGGAGGACCTGTCGGTGAACTACGCCATCGCCGCCCGCCGCGACGGCTGAGCCCCCGCTCAGGGCCCCTCGAAGGGGCGGTCGTGGCGCAGCGAGGGCAGGCGCCGGCGCGCCTCGGCCACGGCGCCCGGATCGAGGTCCACGACCCCCACCCCCTCCTCGCGGCCCATGTCGAGCAGCACCTCGCCCCAGGGTCCGACCGCCAGCGAATGGCCATGCGTGCGGCGGCCAGACCCGTGCTCGCCCGTCTGCGCGGCAGCGAGCAGGAAGCTTCCCGTCTCGATGGCACGGGCGCGCAGCAGCACCTCCCAATGGGCCTCGCCCGTGGGGCGGGTAAAGGCCGCAGGCGACAGGATCACCTCCGCCCCGGCCTGCGCCAGCGCGCGGTGGAGGTGGGCAAACCGCAGGTCGTAGCAGATCGTCAGACCCAGCGCGGCCAGGGGCGTGCGCGCCAGGACGGCCCGGCTGCCGGGCCGGAACCCCTCGCTCTCGCGCCAGGTCTCGGCGGGCGAGAGGTCCACGTCGAAGAGGTGGATCTTGTCGTAGCGCGCCGCGATCTCCCCGTCCGGCCCGATCAGGACCGAGCGGTTGGCCAGCCGGGCCTCGCCCGGCAGGCGCAGCGCGAGAGAGCCCGCGGCAATCCAGACGCCGTGGCGCCGAGCCTCCTCGCGCAGGCCGGCGAGGACCGGGTCGGCCCCCTCCTCCTGTGCGCGGGCGAGCAGGACCTCGCGGGGCGCGAGGCAGTTGGTCATCTCGGGTGTGCAGACCAGGCCCGCGCCTCGCGCGGCCGCCTCGGCCAGGAGTGGGCGCAGCCGGGCGAGGTTGGCCGCGGGGTCGTCGCCGGCCGTGAACTGGACCAGCGCCGCGCGCATTCAGCCGGCCAGCAGCGGGTCGAGGCGGCCGCGCGCGTCGAGGTCGTGCAGGTCGTCGCTGCCGCCGACATGGCGGCCGTCGATGAAGATCTGCGGCACCGTCCGCCGCCCGCCGGCGCGCGCGACCATCTCGGCCCGCCGCTCGGGATGGCGGACCACGTCCACCTCCTCGAAGGCCGCGCCCTTGGCGCGCAGCAGCCGCTTGGCGGCATGGCAATAGCCGCAGGTGGGAGAGGTATAGATCTCGATCCGGGGCATGCTCCGCCTCCTGTTGCGGACAAGGGACCTAGGCGCGCGTCCGGCCTGCGTCCAGTGGGCACCCTCACCCGTCCCGTCCCGCGCGCGCGAGCACGAGCACGCGCACATCGGCTGCCCCTGCCGCCCGGAGGGCCCTCGCGCAGGCGCCGAGCGTGGCCCCCGTGGTCAGCACGTCGTCCACGAGGATGGCCGTACAGCCCTCGACGCCGCCGGCGCGACGGGGATGGGGGCGGATGGCTCCCTCTAGGGCAGCCAGGCGGCCTGCCCGGCCACCCGCCCCCTGGGGCGCCGTCCGCCTCGTCCGGCAGAGGGCATCCACCCGGACCGGCAGGTCGAGCACCCGCGCGACGCCCGCGGCCAGATGCTGGGCCTGGTTGTAGCGCCGGGCCAGAAGGCGCGTCCAGTGAAGCGGCACGGGCACCAGGACGGGTCGGCGTACCCCTGCGAGCAGCGGGGCCGCGACCGCCGCCATCCAGCCGCCGAGAGCCGGAGCGAGATCCGTCCGGTCGCCGTGCTTGAGAGCGAGGACGAGCGCGCGGCCCGTCCCCCCATAGGCCAGTGCGGCGCGCCCGCGCGACCAGGGGGGAGGCTGGCGCAGGCAGTCGTCGCACTGCACCTCCCCGTCGTCCCGCCCGGGCAGGGCCGCCCCGCAGAGGTCGCAGACGAGCACGCCCTGCAGGAACCCCGCGTCGCGCCAGCAGGGCGGGCAGAGGCCCGCCTCGCTCTCGGCAAGGTCGCCGCAGGCCAGACAGGCGGGCGGATAGAGGAGGCGGCGCAGCCGGGCCGCGCCCTCCCGCAGCCGGAGGCGCGATCCCTTCGCGCGCAACCCTTCTGCATTCCGTGCGTCCACCTGACCGCTTTCCATCCTCCACCCCCTCTCCTACATGGCGCGGCATGGCCCGCCTGACCGATCCGCCAGCTCTCCGCCGCCTGCGCGCGCGCCGATGCGCTGTTCTTGCGGGAAGCGGTCGCCGCCGAGGTGGAGGATAGGCTCCGGGAGGTTAACAGACGGTTTACGGCCCCCGCGATCGTGACGCCGTTTCCGGCCCCCTGGCGCACCATCCTGCCGGGCGCCTGCACCGTTCCCGACGAGGCGGTGCTCGCGCTGGAGCCCGGCGCGCACGACCTCGTGGTGCACGACCTCTGCCTGCACTGGGCCGAGGACCCGGTGGGTCAGATCGTCCAGTGCGCGCGCGCCCTGCGCCCCGACGGGCTGTTTCTGGGTACCGCCTTCGGCGGCCGCACCCTGGCCGAGCTGCGCGGGGCGCTCGCCGAGGCCGAGGCGGAGGCCACGGGCGGGCTCAGCCCGCGCGTGCTGCCCATGGCGGACCTGCGCGACTGGGGCGACCTGCTGGGCCGTGCGGGCCTCGCGCTGCCGGTGGCGGATGCGCAGACCCTCTCGGTGAGCTACCCCGACGCGCTCGCGCTGATGCGGGACCTGCGCCGGATGGGAGAGGGCAATGCGCTGGCCGGCCGGTTGCGCCGCTTCACGCGGCGTGCGGTGATCGCGGGTGCGGCCGCACGCTATCCGGTCGAGCCCGACGGGCGCGTGCTCGCGCGCTTCGAGGTCGTCACGCTGACCGCCTGGGCCCCCGCCCCCGGACAGCCCCGCCCCTTGCGGCCCGGATCGGCCGCGAAGCGCCTCGCCGAGGCGCTGGAGAACGCCCGCCAAGGGGTCTCAGCCCCCGGCCAGCCGCACGGAGAGCTTCCATGAACGCCCCCTATCCTGCCGCCGGCGAGGCGGCCCGCCCCGCCCATGCCCCCGACGATCACCCCCGCCTGCCGCCGGCCCGCACGGGCGTGCTGCTGGCCAATCTCGGCACGCCGGACGCGACCAATTACTGGTCCATGCGCCGCTATCTCAACGAGTTCCTGTCCGATCGGCGCGTGATCGACTATCCGGCCTGGAAGTGGCAGCCGATCCTTCAGGGGATCATCCTGACCAAGCGGCCGTTCACCTCGGGGGCGAACTACCGTAAGATCTGGGACACCGAGCGCAACGAGAGCCCCCTTCTGACGATCACCCGGGCGCAAACGGAGGGCCTGCGCGAGCGTCTCGTCGCGCGGTTCGGCGATCGGGTCCGGGTCGAGTTCTGCATGCGATACGGCAATCCCGCGACGGCGGACGTGCTGCGCCGGATGCTGGCCGAGGGCTGCCGGCGGGTCCTGTTCTTTCCGCTCTATCCGCAATATGCGGGCGCGACCACGGCCACGGCCTGCGACCAGCTCTTTCGCGCGCTGATGCGCGAGCCCTGGCAGCCCCCCGTGCGGGTGGTCGAGGCCTATGGAGACGATCCGGCCTTCATCGCCGCGCTGGCTGCGTCGGTTCGGCGCGGCTGGGCCGAGGCGGCGGAGGCCTTCGGGGCCGAGCCCGAGCGCCTGGTCGTCTCCTATCACGGGATGCCCGAGCGGTATCTCACACAAGGGGGCGACCCCTATCATTGCCAGTGCCGCAAGACCTCGCGGCTCCTGCGCGAGGCGCTGGGCTGGCCCGAGGGGCGGATGGTCACGACCTTCCAGAGCCGGTTCGGGCGCGAGGAATGGCTCAAGCCCTACACGGCCGAGGAGGTGGCGCGGCTGGCGCGGGAGGAAGGGGTGCGGCGGATCGCGGTCGTGGCGCCCGCCTTTGCCGCCGATTGCGTGGAAACGCTGGAGGAGATCCGCGGGGAGGTGGCCGAGAGCTTCGAGGAGGCGGGCGGCCACGGGTTCCACTACATCCCCTGCCTCAACGACGACCCCGCCCATCTCGATGCGCTGGAAGGAATCATCCTGCGCAATCTCGGCGGCTGGCTGTGACGTTTCACGTGAAACGTCAGGCGGCCACGTCCTCGGCCGCCCGGCGCAGGCTGGCGATGTTGGCGCCCCAGCGCTCCTGAGGGCCGGCGAACACGGCCGAGCCGGCCACGAGCACCTCGGCGCCCGCCGCGGCCAGGCTGCGGGCGGTCTCGGCCGAGACGCCCCCATCCGCCATGACGGGAATGCCGCGCGGGCGGCAGAGGGCGGCGGCGGCTCGGATCTTGGCGGCGGCCGAGGGGATCAGCGACTGCCCCCCGAAGCCCGGATTGACGGTCATCACGCAGAGCAGGTCCACATCGTCGAGCAGCCAGGGCAGCGCGTCGAGTCCCGTGCCGGGATTGATCGCGAGGCCCGCCCGCACCCCGGCCGCCCGGATCGCCCGGAGGTTGCGGTGCACGTGAGGGCCCGCCTCGGCATGGACGGTGACGATGTCGGCGCCCGCCTCGAGAAAGGCGGGCAGCAGGGGCTCCACCGGCGCGATCATCAGGTGGACGTCCATGGTCCCGCGGATGTGGGGCCTGAGCGCCCGCACCATCGGCGGCCCGAAGGTGAGGTTGGGGACAAAGTGGCCGTCCATGACGTCCACATGGACCCAGTCCACCCCTGCCTCGCCCAGGGCCCGGCAGGCCGAGCCCAGGGCCGCGAAATCCGCCGCGAGGATGGACGGCGCGATGGTGACGGCCATGGACCCCCTGCCCCTTGCCGGTGTCAGATCAGCCGGACCTGCGTTCCCACCTGGGCCAGGCCGAACAGCTCCTCGATATGCTCGTTGTAGAGGCCGATGCAGCCGTTCGACGAGCGCCGGCCGATCTTGCGCGTGTCGTGCGTGCCGTGGATGCGGTAGTACTGCCACGAGAGATAGAGCGCATAGGGTCCGAGCGGGTTCATCGGATCGCCCCCGGCGACGAATTCGGGCCATTCGGGATTGCGCTGGCGCATGGAGGGCGTGGGCCGCCACGGGGGCGCCACCACCTTCTGCGTCACCTCCGTGACCCCCAGCCGCGTGAGGTCGTCCGTCAGCGGCACCGAGGTCGGATAGAGGCGGTAGATCGACTCGTCCTCGCTCCAGAAGTGGAGCGCGCGGGACTGGATGTCGCACAGGATCGCGCCGCGGTTCAGGTTGGGGAAATAGGGCCTCCAGTCCAGCGAACGGAAGCTCGAGATGTTGTGGCGGCTCGACTGCGAGACGGGGGTTTCCCACTCGGTCGAATTCGCCTGCTGCGCCAGGGCCGGCGCGGCCATGGCCGCCCCCATCGCCGCCACCCCCGCCCCCAGGATGCGCCGGCGGCTCCAGCTCGAATCGTTCGCCATGCGTGTGGCCTCCTGCTCCTCTGTCCGTGATCGTTCCGTTACAGGGCGCGATCGGGGGGCTCAATTCAAGCTCTCGTCAGATGCGCAAGCGGCCGCCGGAGAGGGTTTGAAACGACACGCCCGCCCCGGTAAGGAGGCCGGCGAACACGGGACGCTCACGGAGGCGCGGGATGGACAGGCGGGCGGCTTTGGCAGGACTGGCATCGGCGGCGCTTCTGGGAGCCTGCGCGCCGCGCCAGGCGGCGCGTCCGCTCGTGGGTGCCGACGGCCTGCCCCTGCCGACGCTGTGGCGCATCACCGAAGCCGATGCGCAGGCCATTCCCTTCCGCATGCAGGAAGGGCTCAACACCCTGCGCCGCGCCGCAGGGGCCGGCCCGGTGGAACTCGACCCCGCGCTGACGGCGGCGGCGGCGACCCACAGCCGCGACATGGCGGTGCAGAACCGCCCGTGGCATTTCGGCTCGGACGGGTCCTCGCCGCTCGACCGGCTGCGGCGCGTGGGCTATCGGGGCGGGCTGGTCGGCGAGGTGATCTCGGAAACCTACGAGGACGACACGACCACGCTGGCGGCCTGGGCACGCGATCCCGTCACGCGCGACGTGATCCTCGACCGCCGGGCTACGCGGATGGGCGTGGCCTGGCTGCAGGAGGAATCGGGCAAGATCTGGTGGACGATGGTCCTCGGCAACTGATCCCCCGGACGGGGGAGGCGCTTGCCTCCCCTCAGGGGAAGATGTGGATCGGCGTGCCGTCCCGGACCATGGCGTAGATCTCCTCCATCTCCGGGTTGGTGACGGCGATGCAGCCGGCCGTCCAGTCGCGGCCCCATTCGTCGCGCCCGGCCTGACCGTTGGGCAGGCCGTGGATGAAGATGTTGCCGCCCGGATCGACACCCAGCGCCTCGGCCCGGGCCCGGTCCTCGGCATTGGGATAGGAGATGCCGAGCGACAGGTGATAGGCCGAGTTGGGGTTGCGCCGGTCGATCCAGTAGGACCCTTCGGGGGTCTTGCCGTCGCCTTCCATCACCTTGTGGCCGATCGGATCGCCCCCAAGACGGATCGGAAAGGTGCGGATGGCGCGATCGTGATGCATCAGGTGCATCCGGCGGGCGGACTTGTAGACGAGCACGCTCGTCACCTGGGGTCCGCGATAGGAGCGGAACTTGGACTGGGGCGCGCAGGCCCCCAGGGTGGTCAACGCGGCCGCCCCGGCGGCCAGAAGGAATCGCCTGCTGAGAATCACTGTGCCCGTCCCGGTCTTGCGCCGTTTCCGCGCCCGACGGTAGCGGCCGGCGCTCGCAAAGGCGAGAGAAAAGCGCGAGCCCTCCGTCAGGGCAGGCGGAAGCGTGTCACCAGTTCCACATGCGGCGACCAGCGGAACTGGTCCACCACCAGGATGGGGTCCATGGCATAGCCTGCCCCGGCCAGCTGGCGCGCGTCGCGGGCAAAGCTTGCCGGATGGCAGGAGACATAGGCCAGAACCGGCACGCGCGCCGCCGCCAGCGCGGCGACCTGCGCGGCCGCCCCGGCCCGCGGCGGGTCGAGAACGGCCGCGTCGAAGCGCGCGAGCTCCGGCCCCTCGAGCGGCCGGCGGAACAGGTCGCGCGCCTCGGCCGACAGGCGGCGCAGCCCCCCGGCCCCACGCCAGCCCGCCAGCAGCGCCGCCACCATGGCGCGGTCGCCCTCGGCGGCGTGGACCTCGGCCGCCTCGGCCAGGGGCAGGGCAAAGGTGCCGCAGCCCGCGAACAGGTCGAGGATGCGCCGCGCGCCGGCCGTGGCGGCGCGGACCGCCGCCACCAGCGCTGCCTCGCCCTCGCGCGTGGGCTGGAGAAAGGCGCCGGGGGGCGGCACGACCCGGGCGCGACCCATCGGCTGCCAGGGGGGCGCGGCCTGCGCCACCGGCTCGGCGCCCCAGGTCAGGCGCGCGACACCGGCGGAAGCGGCCCAGGCGGCGGCCTCGGCGCGCAGGGCGGCGTCGAGGGGACGGGCCTCCTCCACCAGCACGTCCGCCCCGGCGGGCGAGGCCGTGACCGTCAGCGCGACCGCGCGCCCGCGCGGCGCGGCCAGAGCCACCAGATCGAGAAGCGCCGGACGCAGCGTCATCAGCGCCGGATCGAGGACGAGGCAGCCGGGATTGTCCACGATCGCCTCCGAGGCGCGGGCGTGAAAGCCCAAGGTGGCGCCCCCCTTTCTCAACCGCCGGCCGGCGAGACGGGCGCGTCGGCGCGAGCGCGGGGGCGAGGTCAGCACGTCCGCGATCTCGGCGGCAAGACCCTGCGCGGAGAGGGCCTCGCGCACGATGCCGGCCTTCCACGCGGCCACGCCCTCGTCGCGCAGGTGCTGGACGGCGCAGGCGCCGCAGGAGCCGAAATGGGGGCAGGGGGCGGCGACGCGGTCGGGGGACGGCTGCAGGATGCGCCAGGTGCCGTCGGGGCGGGGCGCGACGGTCTCGCCCGGCAGGGTGCGGGGGACGAGCGTGCCGTCCGCCAGCCGGCCCATGCCGTGATGGGTCAGGGTCTCGACCCGGGTGCCCGTCCCCGCGCTCACTCGGCCGCCGCGCCTGCGGCGTCGAGAAAGCCGCCGGACTGGCGCCGCCAGTAGCGCGCATAGAGGCCCCCGCGGGCGAGCAGCGCCTCGTGCGGGCCGTCCTCGACGATCCGGCCGCGATCCATGACCACGATGCGGTCCATGCGGGCGATGGTGGACAGGCGGTGCGCGATGGCGATCACGGTCTTGCCCCGCATCGCGGATTCGAGCGCCTCCTGGATCTCGGCTTCGACCTCCGAATCGAGCGCCGAGGTCGCCTCGTCGAGGACGAGGATGGGGGCGTCCTTGAGGAGCGCGCGGGCCAGCGCGATGCGCTGGCGCTGGCCGCCCGAGAGCTTGACGCCCCGCTCGCCCAGATGGGCGTCGTAGCCCTTGTGGCCCTTGTAATCTTCGAGCCCGAGGATGAAGTCGTGCGCGCGGGCGGCGCGGGCGGCCGCCTCCACCTCGGCATCGGTGGCGTCGGGGCGGCCGTAGCGGATGTTGTCGCGGGCCGAGCGGTTGAACATCGCCGTCTCCTGCGTGACCATGCCGATGGCCCGGCGCAGGGAGTCCTGCGTCACGCGGCGCACGTCCTGCCCCCCCACGAGGACGCGGCCCTCCTCGACGTCGTAGAGGCGCAGCAGCAGCGCGACCAGCGTGGACTTGCCCGCGCCCGAGGCGCCCACGAGGCCGATCTTCTCGCCCGGCGCGACGGAAAGGGTCACGCCCTCGACCCCGCCCGCGCCGCCCTCGCGTTCCTCGCGGCCATAGGTGAAGGTCACGTCCTCGAAGCGGACCGAGGCGTCGCCCGCAAGCGGCACGGCATCGGGCGCGTCCGTCAGGGCATGGGCATGGGCCAGCGTCTCCATGCCGTCCTGCACCTCGCCCACGCCGGCATAGAGGTTCATCAGCGCGAAGCTGACCCAGCCCGTCATCTGGGCGATGCGCAGCGCGACCGTGCCCGTGGCGGCGATGTCGCCCGCGCTGGCCGCGCCTTGCGTCCACAGGTGCAGCACCGTGCCCACGAGGAGCACGGGCAGGATGCCGGCGAGCACCATGAGGCCTGCCCGGAAGCGCGTGGCGATCACGCCGTAATCGAGCGTGCGCGCCCGGTAGCGGCCCATCGCCTCGAGCGCGGCGCTGTCCTCGTGCTCGTCATGGGCGAAGAGCTTGACGGTGCGCATGTTGGTGATCGTGTCCACCACCTGGCCCGTGACCTGCGCGCGGGCGGCCGCACGCCCCTGCGACAGCGCCCGGATGCGCGGCAGGTTGCGCCCGATATAGAGCAGGTAGGCCGCGAACCAGGCCAGCAGCAGAAGGGCGATGCGCCCGTCGATCGCCCAGACGAGCAGCGCGGTCGCGATCACGGAGGAGGCGGCGAAGACGACGGTGTTGATGAACTCCACCGTCGTCTCCGTCAGGGCGCGGGCGGTCTGCATCTGCTTTTGCGCGATGCGCCCCGCGAAGTCGTTGTCGAAGAAGGCCACGTCCTGTCCGAGCGTCCAGCGGTGCAGCCGCGAGAGCACCAGCACCGTGAGCGAGGGGGTCATCACCACCGACTGGAAGGCGGCCGAGGCGCCGAAGGCGAGCGGGCGCAGCACGATCAGGAACAGCGCCATGCCCGCGAACAGCGCGCCGTGGGCGGACCACAGAGCCTCGGGCCCGGCCGACTCCGCGAGGTCGATCGCGAGGCCCAGAAGCAGCGCCGAGACGACCTCGGTCGTGCCGGCGAGCACGCTGACGGCCGCAGCCGCGAAGAGGACGGGAAAGGTCCCGCGCAGCGCCCAGCCGTAGAAGCGGGCGAGCCGGCGGGGCGGGGGCGGGACCGGCCCTTCGTCGAAGGGCGGAATCAGGCCGGACAGGCGCTGCCAGACGCCCGTCATGCCACGGGCTCCGCCACGGGTTCGGCCGCAAGGAAGCCGCCAGACTGGCGCGACCAGAGCCGGGCATAGAGGCCGCCCCGGGCGATCAGCGCCTCGTGCGGGCCGTCCTCGACGATCCGCCCGCCCTCGAGCACCACGATCCGGTCCATCCGCGCGATGGTGGACAGGCGGTGGGCGATGGCGATCACCGTCTTGCCCTCCATCAGGCCCGCGAGCGTCTCCTGGATGGCGGCCTCGGCCTCCGAGTCGAGCGCCGAGGTCGCCTCGTCGAGCACGAGGATGGGTGCGTCCTTGAGCAGCACGCGGGCGAGCGCGATGCGCTGGCGCTGGCCGCCCGAGAGCTTGACGCCGCGCTCGCCCACCATGGCGTCGTAGCCCGTGCGTCCCTCGGCATCGCGCAGCCCGAGGATGAAGTCGTGCGCCTCCGCGCGCCGCGCGGCCTCGATCATCTCGGCCTCGGTGGCGTCGGGGCGGCCGTAAAGGATGTTGTCGCGCACCGACCGGTGCAGGAGCGAGGTGTCCTGTCCCACCATGCCGATGGCCGCGCGCAGCGAGTCCTGGGTGACGGTGCGGATGTCCTGCCCGTCGATCAGGATGCGCCCCTCCTCGGGGTCGTAGAAACGCAGGAGCAGCTTGACGAGCGTGGTCTTGCCTGCCCCGGACCGGCCGACGAGGCCCACCTTCTCGCCCGGCTGCACCACGAGATCGAGCGGGCCCAGACCGCCCGAGCGGCGGCGATAGCGGTGCACGAGGCCCTGCGTCTCGATCCGGCCCGCGGTCACGCGCAGGGGCTTGGCGTCGGGGGCGTCCAGAAGGGCGATGGGCTGGGCGATCGTCTCCATCCCCTCGCGGATGATGCCGAGCGCGCGGAAGAAGTCCGACACGGCCATCATGATCCAGCCCGACATGGCCGAGAGCCGCAGCACCAGGGCCGAGGCGGCGGCGACCACGCCCACGGTGGCATAGCCCCCCGTCCAGAGCACGATGGCCCAGCCCACCACGCCCACGATCAAGAGGCCGTTGAGCAGCGTCAGGCAGATGTCCATGGTCGTGAACAGGCGCATCTCGCGCTGGAAGGTGGCGCGGGTGGCGGCGATGGCCTCGCGCGCGTGTTCGAGTTCGCGCTCGCCCTGGGCGAACATCTTGACGGCATGGATGTTGGTATAGGCGTCCACGATGCGCCCGTTGACGGCCGAACGCGCGTTCGACGAGGCCTCGGAGGCCGGGCCGATCCGCCGGACGACCCAGCGCAGCAGCAGGCCGTAGAGCGCAGCCCACAGGAGCAGCGGCACGAGGAGGCGCGGGTCGGCCGACCACAGCAGGATCGCCGCCCCCGCCGCATAGGAGAGCGAATAGGCGATGGCGTCGAAGCTCTGATAGACGGCGTCGCCGGTCGAGGGCGGGGTCTGCATCACGCGGTTGGCGACGCGCCCCGCGAGGTCGTTCTCGAACCAGCCCACGGATTGGCGCAGGACGTGGCGGTGGGCGCGCCAGCGCATCAGCGTGCCCACATTGGGCAGGATGGCGTTGTTCAGAAGCAGCGCCTGAAGCCCGAAGACGAGCGGGCGCAGCACGAGGACGAAGGCGGCGACCAGAAGGAGTTCCGCCCCGTGCTCGGCCCAGACGCGGCCGGGATCGGCGGCCTGCAGCGTGTCGATGAGGCGGCCCGAATAGGCGATGAGCCACAGCTCCACCCCCGCCACGGCGGCCGCGACCAGCGCGGTGACGAGAAAGACGCCGCGGAAGGGCCGCAGCCAGGCCCGCAGGAAGGGCCAGAGCCGGGCAGGGGGGCGATCCTCGGGCGGGTGGGGCGCAAAGGGATCGACGAGATCTTCGAACAGGCGGAACATGGGGCCGGAACGGGCTGGCCCCTGGGCCGCGGCGGCCGCGGCGGAGAGGCGCTGGAGAGGGGATGCCGCCGGGATATAGGCCGCGGCGCGCGGAAAGGAAACGGGGGCGCGTCAGCGCTGGCCGAGCAGCGCCGCCCGGTCGAGGCGGAAGCCCGAGTCGATCCAGGCGCGCTCGATCTCGCGCAGGCGCCGGCCGAGCGCCGGTCCCGTCAGCGGCGCGAGGTCGGCCGCCCCGACGGGCAGACGGGCGGCCGCGCCGATCCGCGCCGCCTCCAGGTCGGACGGGTCGATGGGGCGGCCCCCGAGGGCGGCGCGGAGCGCGAGCACGCTCTCGGCCTCGGGCCGGCCCAGCCGGTAGCCGAGTTCGCCCGGTCCGGCGGACTCGGCCATGGCCGCCGAGAGGCGGGAGAGGCGGGCGGCCTCGGCGCGCGACAGCCGCAGGCGGGCGGCGGCGTCCTCTCCGCCCAGGGCGGCGAGGCGGCGGATCGGCTCGGGGGCAAGCCCCGCGAGGCCCTCCACATGGACGAGGGGTGCGAGAAGCGCGTCGCCCGCTCCGGGCAGGAGCCGCGCGAGCGCCCCGGTGGCGCGCAGGGCCGCCATCGCGGGCGCAGGGTCGGGCGCGGCGAGCAGACGGCGCATCTCGTGGCCCACGCGTTCGCGCGAGAGCGCGTCGAGCGCGTCGAGATGGCGCGCCACGGCGTCGAGCGCGTCGGGGTCCGCTCCTCCTTCGGGATCGCCGTGCGTGGCGTGGAAGCGGAAGTAGCGCAGGGCGCGCAGCGCGTCCTCGCGGATGCGGGTGGCCGGATCGCCCACGAAGCGGATGCGGCGCTGCGCGAGATCCCCAAGGCCCCCGACGGGATCGAGCAGCGTGCCGTCGGGCGCGAGAAAGAGCGCGTTCACGGTGAAGTCGCGCCGCCGGGCATCCTCCTCGACCGAGGCGCCGAAGGCCACCGCGGCGCGCCGGCCGAAGGTCTCCACGTCGCGCCGCAGGGTGGTCGTCTCCACGGGCCGTCCGCCGGGCAGCAGCGTGACCGTGCCGTGGTCGAGACCCGTGGGCAGGGTCCGCAGACCGGCCGCCCGGGCAAGGGCGAGGACGCGCTCGGGCGGGGCGTCGGTGGCGAGATCGGTATCGCCGACGGGCCGGCCCATCAGGGCGTCGCGGACGGCTCCGCCCACGATCCAGGCGCGGTGGCCGCCGTCGCGGAGCAGGTCGAGCGCGGCGCGGGCAGCGGGGTCCTCGAGCAGCGCGGCGAGGCGGGGATCGGTCATGGGGCCTCCGGGCGGGCCTCGGGGGCCAGACGCAGCGCAAGGCCGCGCAGGATGCAGGCGGTGGCCCCCCAGAGGTAGTAGGGTCCCCAGGGCGCCACCCAGTAGAGGCGCCGCCGTCCGCCCCAGACGCGGCCCTCCACCCGGTAGCGCACGGGATCGGCGCAATGGGAGAGCGGCAGGCCGAAGACCTCCTCCACCTCTCCGGCCTGGGGCCTGGGAACGAAGGGGGTGCGGATCACGGCGAGCACGGGCGTGACGGCAAAGCCCGTCACCGTCTCGTGGACCGGAAGCGTTCCGAGGATGGCGGGGCGGTCCGGGGGCAGGCCCACCTCCTCGGCCGCCTCGCGCAGGGCGGCCGCGGCGGGCGTCTCGCCGGGCTCGATCCGCCCGCCGGGCAGGGCGATCTGGCCGGGATGGTGGCGCAGATGGGCGGCCCGCTTGGTCAGGATCACCCGGGGTTCCGGCGCGGACAGATCGACCGCCAGCAGCACGGCCGCGGGCCGCAGCGGCCGGGCGGGGAGCGGAACCGGCCCCGGCGGCACGGGATCGGCGGACAGGTCGTGATCCGAGGAAGGCAGGCCCGGCCGCCGGAGGGCGGCGCGCAGGGCCTCCTCGGCCGCCGCCGCGTCCGCGCAGGCGCGGCGTCCGGCCTCAGAGCGCGGCACCGGCGTCGCGCCCGGCCCGTCCTTCCGCCTCGAAGCCCAGCGTCCGGGGGTCGAACTCGTAATGGGCGCCGCAGAACTGGCAATCGGCCGTTACCACCCCGTCGTCGGTCGTCATGTGGGCGATGTCCTTGCGGGAGTAGATCGAAAGCGACCGGCGCACGCGCTCCTCCGAGCAGGAGCAGCCGAAGGCCAGCGGCTGGGCCTCGTGGACGCGGGGGCGTTCCTCGTGGAAGAGGCGCACGAGCAGGTCGGTCGAGCCCACTGCAGGGCCCACGAGCTCCTCGGGGCGGGCGGTGTCGAGCAGGATCGTGGCGCGCGACCAGTTCTCGCCCTCGGCCCCGTCGAGGATGTCGGCCGGCCCGAGAAGCCCCCCCTCGCCCGAGCCCTGCGCGGCGGCGACCGATCCGCCGGGGCGCGGCATGTGCTGGAGCATGACGCCGCCGGCGCGCCAGCGGTCCTCAGCATCCCGGCCCATGCCGAGGGCGAAGCGGGTCGGGATCTGCTCGGACTGGGCGAAATAGGTCTCGGCGCAGGCCGCGAGGCTGCCGCCGGCGAGCGGGGTGATGCCCTGGGTGGGCAGCATCCCCTCGCCCTGGTCGATCAGGAGCGCGAAATAGCCCGAGCCGAGCTGGGAGAAGGACGGCCCCTCGGGGTCGAGGCGGGCAGGGTCGAAGCTCGCCCAGGCGCGCAGGCGCGCAGGCTGGCCGGGCTCGGCCGGGGCGTAGTAGTCGGCAGCGACGATGCGGGCCGGCCCGTCGCCGCGCACCTGCACCGAGAGCTTCCAGCGCAGCTTGACGGTGGGCCCGATCAGGGCCGCAAGCAGCGCGGTCTCGGCCACGAGCGGCTCGATGGCGGAGGGGTAGTCGTGCTGGGCGAGGATCCGCTCGAGCGCGCCGTCCAGACGGGCGACGCGGCCGCGGATGTCCGAGGCATCGAGGGTGAAGGGCAGGACGGTGTCGTCCCAGGCAAGGCGGGCGCCGAGGCTCATGGAGGTTCCTTGTCAGCGGTCCGGTGACCGGCCGGCGGGCAGGCTGCGCCGCACAGGCCGGGCTGGACGGCAGGGGGTCGGCCCCTCCATATAGGGGCGGGCGGAACGGGGATAAAGGGCCGTGCGGCGCTGGGGCGAGACGGTCAGGCGCGATCGCCGCTACCGGACGCGACCGGGCGCCTATGCCGTGCTCTGGCGGCAGGGGCGGGTGCTTCTGACCTTTCAGGCCGAACCGAGGCCGGAGGTGCAGCTGCCCGGCGGGGGGGCCGATCCCGGCGAGGGGCTTCTGGCGGCGCTCCATCGCGAGGTGCGCGAGGAAACCGGCTGGACGCTGGGCGCCGCCCGGCGCATCGGGGCCTACCGGCGCTTCGCCTTCATGCCCGAATACGACCTGTGGGCCGAAAAGGTCTGCCACCTCTTCCTGGCGCGGCCCGCGCTGCGTCTGGGAGAGCCGCGCGAGGCGGGCCATGCCGCCTTCTGGGCGGCGCCGGGGGCGGCGCTGGAGATGCTCGCCAACCCGGCCGAGCGCGACGCCCTGCGGCGCCTGCTGCCGCGCCTCTAGAGGCGCACGGGATACCGCCCGCTGCTGCGGGGGCGGGCGCGTTGCGACGCGCGGCGGCCGGGGATGTCCGCCTCCGCGCCGTGGACGAGCACCTGCGCAGCCAAGCGGCCCGGTGGGATGCGGCGGAACCTCGGGCGCGTCCGTGGCGCCCCACCCCTGCAAAGAGCACGGGCGGCCGCCTGATCGTTGCAGGTCCCGCCCCGGTCGTCCGCGCCGCCCCTCCGGTCCGCCGGGACGGAAGGATCGGGCGCGTGGGGGGCACCCTGCCACGGAGAGGTTAACAAAGCGTTACACCACCGCGCGGTGGTGTTGCGCCGCGCTGCGGCAAAGGGGATCAGTCGTCGGGCAGGTTCTCGCGCACCACGATGGCAAGGCGCGGCGGCACGAGCCGGTGGCTTCCTCCGCGCGCGGCGGCGACAAGGAGGGCCAGCGCCTCGCGCGCTTCCACCCGGGGGTTCTGGTCGATGGCGGCATCCATGGCTCCTTCGAGCAGCAGCCGCTTGTTGGCCTCGGTCGCCTCGTGCCCCACGAGCAGGACCCGGCCCGTCCGGCCGCGCTCGGCCAGGGCGCGGGCGATGCCGGGATTGCCCGCGCCGGCATTGTAGATCGCCGCAAGGCGGGGATGGGCGTCGAGCAGGGCCAGCGTCTCGGCATGGGCGCGGTCGCGGTCGTCGCGGCTTTCGCGCAAGGCGACGATGCGCAGGCCCGGAAATTCCTCGGCCAGGATCGCGCGCAGGCCCATCTCGCGCTCCTCGTGGCCGCGATAGGCGCGCGAGCCGGCGAAGACCGCCACCTCCGCCCCCTCGCGGCCGCCGAGGAAGCGGCCCAGCACATAGCCGGCGAGTCGCCCGGCCTGGCGGTTGTCGATGCCCACATAGGCGAGGCGAGGCACGTTCTGGACGTCGGAGGCCAGCGTCACGACATGGATGCCGCGCGCGGCGAGGCGGCGGACGGCTTCGCGCACGAGGGGATGGTCGAGCGCGACAAGGCCGATCCCGTCCACCCCCTGCGGCACCGCATCGAGCTCGCGGGCGAGGCTGCGCGGATCGAAGCCCTCGATCGCGTCCACCCGCACCTCCACCCCGTCCAGCGCGCGGCTCTGGGTCTCGATCTGCTGGCGCAGCGTGGCCATGAAGGCGTTGGAACCGGCCGGCAGGAGAAACAGCAGGCGGACGGGGCGGAGGGGCGCGGCGGGACCCTCGGGCAGATAGCCGAGCCGCCGGGCCGCATCGAGGACGACCTCGCGCGTGCGGGGGCGGACGCCGGGGCGGTTGTTGAGGACGCGGTCCACGGTGGCCGGGGACAGGCCGGCCTCCCGCGCGAGGTCGGTCAGGGTCGGACGGGACCGGCGGTCGGGGACGGGGCCGTGATCCATGAGGGGACTTCCGCAGGGTTCTGCGGGTCCTTGTGCCCCATCCTGAGGGGTTCCATCAAGCCATGATGGCGGCCGCCCGCCGGAACCCCTCGGGACGCATCAGGAGGTGGGGGTGGAGGACACGCCGACCTGGGCCGGCCGCAGGAGGCGGTCGTGGAGCAGGAAGCCCTCGGCGGCGACCTGGATGATCTCGCCCGCCCGGGTGCCGGGGAGCGGCGCCTCGAACATCGCCTCGTGCAGGGCGGGATCGAAGCGGTCGCCGACCTGCGGCGAGACGGGCGTGATGCCGTGCCGCCCGAAGACGGCCAGCAATTCGCGCAGCGTGAGCTCCACCCCCTCCACGAGGGGGGCGGCCGATTCGCGCACGGATTCGTCGGCCGCGTCGAGGGCCCGGCGCAGCGCGTCGTGGACGGGCAGGAGATCGCGGGCGAGGCGGGTGGCGCCGTATTGCTCGCCCTCGCGGCGATCGCGTTCGGCCCGCTTGCGCAGGTTCTCGGTCTCGGCCAGCGCGCGCAGGAGGCGATCCTTGAGCGCGTCGCGCTCGGCCGCCAGGGCGTCGCGCTCGGCGCGCAGCGCCTCCGCCTCGGCAGCCTCCGCCTCCATCGCGTCGCCCTCGGCGGCGAGTTCGTCGAGCGAGAGGGGTTCGCGGTCCTCGGCCATGATCTGTCCTGTCAGCTGCGTTCGGAAAGAAGGCGGCCCACGAGCTGGGCCGTGTAGTCCACGAGCGGCACGATGCGTCCGTAATTGAGCCGCGTGGGCCCCAGCACGGCGACGGCGCCCACGACGGTGCGCTCGGCGTTCATGTAGGGCGACACGACGAGCGAGGAACCCGCCAGCGAGAAGAGTGGGTTCTCGGAGCCGATGAACACGCGTACGCCTTCGGCAGCCTCGGCGAGTTCGAGAAAGCGCACGATGTCGCTCTTGCGCTCGAGATCGTCCATCAGCGTGCCGAGCCGCTCCAGATCGGCCTGCGCCTCGGGCGAGGACAGGAGGTTGGCGGTGCCGCGCACGATGAGCCGGCCCGTGGCGCTGCCGGCGCCGTCCTCCTCGACCCAGGCGGCGAGGCCCGATTCCACCAGCTCGCGCGCGAGCCCGTCCACCTCGCGCCGGCGCTGCTCGGCCGCCGCGGCCAGCGCGGCGCGCAGTTCGGGCAGGGTGCGGCCCTCGGCGAAGGCGTTCACGAAATTGGCCGCCTCGCGCATGGAGGAGGGCGTCTGGCCCGGCGGCGGGGAGAAGACGCGGTTCTCCACATGCCCGTCGGCGAAGACGAGCACGAGCAGCGCGCGGCCGGGCGCGAGGGGGACGAATTCCACATGCCGGATCGGCGCGGCATCGCGCTTGGGCGCGAGGACGAGCGAGGCGCCGCGCGTCAGCGCCGACAGCGCCGCCCCCACCCGGTCGAGCGCCGCCGGGATGTCCGCGCCCGCCCGCCCCGGAGGCAGGGCCGCGGCCAGGGTGGATTCGATGCGCGCGCGATCCTCGCCCTCGAGCGGTCCCACCTCCAGAAGGCCGTCCACGAAGAGCCGCAGGCCCGCCTGGGTCGGCATCCGGCCCGCCGAGACATGCGGATGGCCCAGAAGCCCCATCTCCTCCAGGTCCTGCATGACGTTGCGGATCGTGGCCGCCGAGACCGGCTCGGACATGGAGCGGGTGAGGGTGCGCGAACCCACGGGCTGGCCGGTCTCGAGATAGGCCTCGACCACCCGGCGAAAGACCTCGCGCGAGCGTTCGTTCATCTCCTCGATCAGGCCTGGGCGGGTGGGCATGGGCGTCCTTTGGCGCCGGGGGGGCGAGGGGATGTAAGCGAAGCGGGCGGGAGCGTCAACGCCCGTCCCGGCCCGGGGGGACGGGTTTCCTTCCGGCCGGCCCGCGCGTATGGGAGCGCCGACGCCCCCCTGACGGAGCCCCGATCCATGCGACCTTCCGGCCGCGCCCCCGACGCGCTGCGCCCGCTTTCCATCGAGACCCATGTCAACGTCCATGCCGAAGGCTCCTGCCTGATCCGGCTGGGCCGCACGGTCGTCCATTGCACCGCCACCGTGGAGGAGGGCGTGCCGCGCTTTCTCAAGGGCATGGGGCGGGGCTGGGTGACGGCCGAATACGGGATGCTGCCGCGCGCCACGACCACGCGGATGCGCCGCGAGGCCAAGGAGGGGCAGGGGGGCCGGACGCAGGAGATCCAGCGCCTGATCGGCCGCAGCCTGCGGGCGGGCTGCGACCTCGTGGCGCTGGGCGAGCGGCAGGTGGTCGTCGATTGCGACGTGCTGCAGGCCGACGGGGGCACGCGCTGCGCGGCCATCACCGGCGGCTGGGTGGCGCTGCGCCTGGCATTCTCGCGGCTGATGGCGGCCGGGGCGATCCTGCGCGACCCCCTGGGCGAGCCCGTCTCGGCCGTGTCGGTGGGCCTCTATGCAGGCGTGCCGGTGCTCGACCTCGACTATCCCGAGGACAGCGAGGCGGGCGTGGATGCCAACGTGGTCTTCTGCGGCGACCGCCTCGTGGAGGTGCAGATGAGCGCCGAGGGCGCGACCTTCGGGCGGGCGGAGATGGACCGCCTGCTGGACCTCGCCGCGGGCGGGGCGGCGGCGCTGGCCGCCGCGCAGCGCGAGGCGGCGGGGACATGAGGCGGCTCGGGAGCGGGGCGAGGCTGCTCGTGGCCACGCACAATGCGGGCAAGCTCGAGGAGATGCGCCAGATCCTGGGGCCGCGCGGCCTGAGCGTGGAGGGGGCGGCCGCGCACGGTCTCCCCGAGCCCGCCGAGACGGAGGAGACCTTTCTGGGCAATGCGCGCCTCAAGGCCCTGGCGGCCGCGCGGGCGACGGGGCTGCCGGCGCTGGCCGACGATTCGGGCATCGCGGTGGAGGCGCTGGGCGGCGCGCCGGGGGTGCGGACCGCGGACTGGGCCGAGGGGCCGGGGGGGCGCGACTTCCTGCGCGCGATGACGCGCACCCACGAGGCGCTGCTCGCGGCCCGCGCGCCCGAGCCCTGGCGCGCGCGCTTCGTCTGCGTGCTGGTCCTGGCCTGGCCGGACGGTTCGGAGGCCGCCTTCGAGGGCATCTGCGAGGGGCGCGTGGTCTGGCCCCCGCGCGGGCGGATGGGGCACGGCTACGATCCGGTCTTCGTGCCCGAGGGCGAGACGCGCACCTTTGCCGAGATGGACCCGGCCGAGAAGAACGCGCTGAGCCACCGGGGCCGCGCGCTCAGGGCCTTTGCCGCCGCCTGCCTGCCCTGAGGCGCGCTTGCGGGCGGGGGGCCCGAGCGCCTATCTGCCGCCGATGATCCCCGACCCCGCCCCGCCCGCGGAGCCGCTCGCGCTCTATGTCCATTGGCCCTTCTGCGCGGCCAAGTGCCCCTATTGCGACTTCAACTCGCATGTCGCCCCGCGCGTGGACCACGAGGGCTGGCGGCGCGCGCTGGTGGCGGAGATCGCACGGATGCGGGCGGAGACGGGGCCGCGGCCGCTTTCGTCGGTGTTCTTCGGGGGCGGCACGCCCTCGCTGATGGAGCCCGAGACGGTCGAGGCGGTGCTGGAGGCCGCGCGCGCCGCCTGGGGCTTCCGCAACGACGTGGAGATCACCATGGAGGCCAACCCGGCCTCGGCCGATGCGGGGCGCTTTCGCGCCTATGCGGCGGCCGGGGTGGGGCGGCTGTCGCTGGGGGTGCAGGCGCTGGACGACCGGGCGCTGCGAGCGCTGGGCCGGCTGCACGGCGCCGATGAGGCGCGGGCGGCGCTGCGGCTCGCGCGGGAGGTCTTCGGCCGGGTGAGCCTTGACCTGATCTATGCGCGGCAGGACCAGACGCCCGAGGCTTGGGCGGCGGAACTGGCCGAGGCGCTGCGGCTCGCCGACGGGCATCTGTCGCTCTATGCGCTCACGATCGAGGACGGCACGGCCTTCGGGGCGCGCTGGCGGGCGGGGCGGCTGCGCGGGCTGCCCGACGAGGACCGGGCCGTGGCCCTGTGGGAGGTCACGCAACGGCTGACCGAGGCCGCGGGGCTGCCCGCCTACGAGATCTCCAACCATGCGCGCCCCGGCGAGGAAAGCCGGCACAACCTGACCTACTGGCGCGGCGGCGACTGGGTGGGGATCGGGCCGGGCGCGCATGGGCGTCTGACGCTGGGGGGCCGGCGCTGGGCCACGGAGGCCGTGCGCGCGCCGGGCGCCTGGCTTGCCGCGGTGGCCGGGCGCGGCTCGGGCGAGGCGGCGCGCGAGGCGCTCCCGCCCCGGGAGGCGGCGGAGGAGCGGCTGATGATGGGGCTGCGCCTGGCCGAGGGGGTGGAGGAGGCCGCGCTCGGGCCGCTGGGCGATCTGGAGGCGCGGCTCGGGCCGCTCGAGGCGGAGGGGCTCTTGGTGCGGGAGGGCGGGCGGCTGCGCGCCACCGAGCGGGGGCGGCCCCTTCTCGATGCGCTGCTGCGCGCGATCCTGGCCTAGCGGCCGAGCCGCGCGAGCAGGTCGTCGAGCTCCTCGAGCGTGCGGTAGGCGATCGTCACCCGCCCGCCCGCGGCGCCATGGTCGATGCGCACCGAAAGACCCAGCGAGGCGGAGAGCTCGGCTTCGAGCGCGACGGTGTCGGGGTCCCTGGCGCGGCGGGGGCGGGGCGGCGTCTCGGGGCGGCGGGCGAGGCGCTCGGCCTCGCGCGCGCTCAGGCGGCGGTCGTGGATGCGGCGGGCGAGTTCGGCCGCCCGCGGATGACCGATCAGCGGCCGGGCCTGGCCGGCCGTGAGGCGGCCGTCCGAGAGCATCTCCTGCACCTCGGGGGGCAGTTGCAGCAGGCGCATCTGGTTGGCGATGTGCGAGCGGCTCTTGCCCAGCGCGTCGGCCACCTCCTCCTGGGTGTGGCCGAAGCGGTCGATCAGCGCGCGATAGGCCGCGCCCTCGTCGATCGGGTTGAGGTCGGCGCGCTGGACGTTCTCGATGATGGCGACTTCGAGCAGTTCGGCATCCGAATAGTCGCGCACGAGCACCGGCAGTTCCGACAGACCCGCCTTCTGCGCCGCCCGCCAGCGCCGTTCGCCGGCGACGATCTCGAATCCGTCGCCGCGCGGGCGCACGATGAGGGGCTGGATGACGCCCTTGCGGCGGATGGAGGCGGCGAGATCCTCGAGCGCCTCGGGGTCGAAGCGGCGGCGCGGCTGGTCGGGATTGGGCCGGATCAGGGCGATGGGCAGCATCCGGTCGGGCGCGGGGGCGGCGGGCGCCTCGGGCTCCGCGCCGGGCGCGGCGGCGCCGAGATCGGCCATCAGGGCTGAGAGGCCACGCCCGAGGCCGCGGCGGAGGGATCGGCTGTCGGCCATGGGACTCCTTTCAGGCTTCGCGGGCGAGAAGTTCGGCGGCGAGCGCGCGATAGGCGGCGGCTCCGGCCGAGGCCGGGTCGTAGTCGAGCACGGAGAGCGCGTGGGACGGGGCCTCCGACAGGCGCACGTTGCGGGGGATCACCGTCTGGAAGACCAGCTCCCCGAGATTCTCGCGCGCGTCCTGTTCGACGGCCTGGGCCAGCGTGGTCCGCCGGTCCACCATCGTCAGCGCCACGCCCTCGATGCGCAGCGCGGGATTGGCGGACAGGCGCACCTCGCGGATGGTCAGCATGAGCTGCGACAGCCCCTCGAGGGCGAAGAACTCGCTCTGCAGCGGCACGAGGACCGAGCGCGCCGCCACCAGCGCGTTGACGGTCAGGATGTTGAGCGAGGGCGGGCAGTCGATCAGGATGTAGTCGGGCGCGAGCCGGTCCATCAGCGGCTGGCGCAGCGCCCCGCGCAAGAGCCCCGCCCGGCCGGGACGGGACGCGAGGTCCGTGTCGGCGGAGGAGAGATCCGGCGAGGCGGGCACCAGAAGAAGCCCCTCCACCCCGGTGGGCCTGGCCGCCTCCTCGGGCGTGGCCTCGCCCAGGAGAAGGTCGAGCGAGGTGCGCTCGCGCGCCTCGGGCGGGATGCCGAGGCCGGTCGAGGCGTTGCCCTGCGGATCGAGATCGACAAGGAGCACGCGCCGGTCGCGCCGAGCGAGCGCGGCGCCGAGATTGATGGCGGTGGTGGTCTTGCCGACGCCGCCCTTCTGGTTGGCGATCGCGATGATGCGGGGGGAGGCGCGCTCAGCCACGGGCGATCTCCCGCAGCCGCAGGATGCGCGCGGAGGCGTCCGTGGCCGAGGGCAGCGCCTCGGCTGCGAAGCGCCAGCCGGCCTCCCGCGCGGCCCCCTCCTCCTCCTGCCAGGCGCGGCCCTTGGGCAGCAGCGCCACCCCGTCGGTCGCGAGATGGCGCGCGACGAGCGGCAGCAGCGCGGGCAGGGGCGCGAGCGCGCGGGCGGAGACCACATCCGCCCCGAGGGGGGGGAGCGTCTCGGCGCGGGCGTGATGGACCACGGCGGGCAGGGAGAGCTGGCGCACGGCCTCGCGCAGGAAGGCGCATTTGCGCGCATCCGCCTCGACCAGCGCCACCCGCGGCGCGCCCCTCTCGGCCGCGAGCGCGGCGACGACGAGGCCGGGAAAGCCGCCGCCTGCGCCGAGATCGGCCCAGAGCCCCGCGCCGGGCGGCGCGAGCGGCCAGAGCTGGGCCGAATCGACGATGTGGCGCGTCCAGAGATCGGGCAGGGTGGAGGGCGCGACGAGGTTGATCCGTGCGGTCCAGCGCCGCACCAGGCCCTCCAGCGCCGCGAGCCGCTCGAGCGCGGCCGGGGACGCCTCCAGCCCCGGCAGGTCCCGCAGCGCCGTGCTCACGCCGCCTCGCGCCGCAGCCGGGCGGCGATCAGCAAGAGCGCCGCGGGCGTCATGCCGTCGAGGCGCGCGGCATGGCCGAGGCTCGGGGGGCGGGCCTGCTCGAGCTTGGTGCGCAGCTCGTGCGACAGGCCGGGGAGCGCGGCATAGTCGAAATCGGGCGGCAGGCGCAGACCCTCCTCGCGCCGCAGCGCCTCGGCGTCGCGGGCCTGCCGGTCGAGATACTGGGCATAAAGTGCCTCGCGCCGGATCTGGTCGCGGATGGGGGGCGGCGGCAGCGGCAGCGAGGGATCGAGCGCGGCGAGCGCCTCCCAGCCCGCATCGGCGAGCGCGAGCGCGCCCAGCCCGTCGCGGCTCGGCCCGTCGGGCGAGAGGTTGAGCCCGGCGCCTGCGAGCGCGCGGGCGGTGAAGCGGCGGGCGCGCAAGGCCTCGCGCGCGGCCTCGAGCGCCTCGGCCTTGGCCGAGAAGGCGGCCCAGCGCGCCTCGCCCACGAGTCCCCAGCCGCGCGCGAGCGGCGTGAGCCTCTGGTCGGCATTGTCGGCGCGCAGGGACAGGCGGAACTCGGCGCGCGAGGTGAACATCCGGTAGGGTTCGAGCACGCCGCGCGCGGTCAGGTCGTCGATGAGCACGCCGAGATAGGACGTGGCGCGGCTGAACTCGACCGGCGGCTCGCCGCGCACGGCGCGCGCGGCGTTGAGCCCGGCGGCCAGCCCCTGGGCCGCGGCCTCCTCGTAGCCGGTCGTGCCGTTGATCTGGCCGGCGAGGAACAGGCCCGGCAGGGCCTTGAGCTCGAGCGCGGGCGAGAGCGCGCGCGGGTCCACGAAATCGTACTCGATCGCATAGCCCGGCTGGGTGATGACGGCCGCCTCGAGGCCGGGGATCGTGCGGACATAGGCCTCCTGCACGGCGGCGGGCAGAGAGGTGGAGATGCCGTTGGGATAGACGGTCGGATCGTCGAGCCCCTCGGGCTCGAGAAAGACCTGGTGGCTCTCCTTGTCGGCGAAGCGCACCACCTTGTCCTCGATGGAGGGGCAGTAGCGCGGGCCCGTCCCCGCGATGCGCCCCCCGTACATGGCCGAGCGGTGCAGGTTGTCGCGGATGATCGCGTGCGTCGCGGCATTCGTGTGGGTGATGGCGCAGGCGACCTGGCGCACGGCGGGGCCGTCCGAGAGAAAGGACAGCATGGCGGGATCGTCGTCGCCGGGCTGCCTCTCGAGCCGGTCCCAGGCGATCGTGCGCCCGTCGAGCCGCGGCGGCGTGCCGGTCTTGAGCCGCCCCATGGGCAGGCCGAGACCGTAGAGGCGCGCGGCCAGCGCCCGGGAGGGCGGCTCGCCCACCCGGCCGCCGGGACGCGTCTCCTCGCCCAGATGGATGACGCCGTTCAGGAAGGTTCCCGTGGTCAGCACCACGGCCCCGGCGCAGATCTCGGAGCCGTCCGCGAGCCTGAGGCCCGCGGCGCGGCCCCCTTCCACCAGCAGGTCGGACGCCTCGCCCGCGAGGATCGAGAGCCGGGGCTGCGCGGCCAGCATCCGCTGGACGGCCGCGCGGTAGAGGCGCCGGTCGGCTTGGGCGCGGGGCCCCTGGACGGCGGGCCCCTTGGAGCGGTTGAGCAGGCGGAACTGGATGCCGGCCGCGTCGGCGGCGCGGCCCATGATCCCGTCCATCGCGTCCACCTCGCGCACGAGATGGCCCTTGCCGAGCCCCCCGATGGCCGGGTTGCAGGACATCGCGCCGATCGTCTCGGGGCGCAGGGTGACAAGCGCGGTGCGCGCACCCGTCCGCGCCGCGGCCGCGGCGGCCTCGGTGCCCGCATGCCCGCCGCCGACCACGACGACGTCGAAATCCCGTTCCCTGGCCTGTTTCACGTGAAACACCGCCCTACTTGCCGATGCAGAACCGCCCGAAGATCGCGCCGAGAATATCCTCCACCCCGACGCGCCCCACAAGGGCGTCGAGGGCGGCGAGCGCCCGGCGCAGGGCCTCGGCCGTCACTTCGGGGGAGGCGGCGGCGATTGCAAGGGCCTCGGCCTCGCGCAGGGCCTGCGCGCCCTCGGTCATGGCGGCGGCGTGGCGCAGCGTGAGCCCCGCGCCGAGAAGGGCCGTGCGGGCGGACAGGCGCCGGGCGATCTCGGCCACGAGCGCGTCAACCCCTTCGCCCGTCACCCCCGAAAGGCCGGGGCCGGGGCCGGGATGGCGGTCGGCCTGCGCGCGCAGCACGATGTCGTCGGGCCCCTCGGGCGGGGCGGAATGGCCGGGGAGCACGAGATGCACCCGCAGGTCGGCGGCGGCGGCCCGCGCGCGGGCTCGTTCCACACCCATGCGCTCCACCGCGTCCCCGGTCTCGCGCAGGCCGGCCGTGTCGAGCAGCGTCACGGGCAGTCCGTCGAGCACCAGGCGCACCTCGATCACGTCGCGCGTGGTGCCCGCGATCTCGGAGACGAGGGCGGCCTCGCGTCCGGCGAGGCGGTTGAGGAGGGTGGACTTGCCCGCGTTGGGGGGGCCGACGATGGCGACCTCGAAGCCCTCGCGCAGCCGCTCGGCCACGCGCGCGCCCTCGGCCTCGGCCTCGAGTTCGGCGGCGAGCCGGCCGCAGAGGCGGGCGATCTCGGGAAAGGCTTCGGGGACGTCCTCATCGCCGAAGTCGATCATCGCCTCGGTCAGGGCCGCGGCCTCGAGCAGGCGGTTGCGCCAGCCCTCGGCCCGGCGGCCGAGCGCGCCGCCGAAGACGCGCATCGCCTGGCGCCGCTGGGCCTCGGTCTCGGCGTCGAGAAGCGCCGACAGTCCCTCGACGCGGGCGAGGTCGAGCCGGCCGTTCGCGAGCGCCCGGCGGGCGAACTCGCCCGGTTCGGCGAGGCGCAGCCCGGGCTGGGCGGCCAGGGCGGCGAGGATCGCCGCGACCGCGGCCGGCGAGCCGTGACCCTGGATCTCGGCCGCCTCCTCGCCGGTGAAGGAGCGCCCCTCGGCGAAGGTCAGGACCAGCGCCTCGTCGAGCGGCTCGCCCGAGGAGGGGTCGCGCAGGATGCGCAAGGCGCGCCCGTGGGCGGGCAGCGGCCCCGCCAGCGCCTCGGCGGCGGCGCGGGCGCTGGGCCCCGACAGGCGGAGGACGGCGATGCCCGACCGGCCGGGCGGCGTGGCAGGGGCGAAGATCGTGTCCATGGGGCCCCGGCGGGCCGGGATCAGGCGTTCATCGAGTCGAAGAAGTCGGCGTTGGTCTTGGTCTGCTTGAGCTTGGAGAGCAGGAACTCGATGGCGTCGGTCGTGCCCATCGGATTGAGGATGCGGCGCAGCACGTACATCTTCTGCAGGTCGGCCTTGTCCACCAGCAGGTCCTCCTTGCGGGTGCCGGACTTGAGGATGTCCATGGCCGGGAAGGTGCGCTTGTCGGCCACCTTGCGGTCGAGCACGATCTCGCTGTTGCCGGTGCCCTTGAACTCCTCGAAGATCACCTCGTCCATGCGCGAGCCGGTGTCGATGAGCGCGGTGGCGATGATCGTGAGGCTGCCCCCCTCCTCGATGTTGCGCGCGGCCCCGAAGAAGCGCTTGGGCCGCTGCAGCGCGTTGGCGTCCACGCCGCCCGTCAGCACCTTGCCCGAGGAGGGCACGACCGTGTTGTAGGCGCGGCCGAGCCGCGTGATCGAGTCGAGCAGGATCACCACGTCGCGCTTGTGCTCGACGAGGCGCTTGGCCTTCTCGATGACCATCTCGGCCACGGCGACGTGGCGCGAGGCGGGCTCGTCGAAGGTCGAGGAGATGACCTCGCCCTTCACGGAGCGCTGCATGTCGGTCACCTCCTCGGGCCGCTCGTCGATCAGCAGCACGATGAGGTAGCACTCGGGGTGGTTCTTCTCGATCGAGTGGGCGATGTTCTGCAGGAGCACCGTCTTGCCGGTGCGGGGCGGGGCCACGATCAGGCAGCGCTGACCCTTGCCGATGGGGGCCACGAGGTCGATGACGCGGCCCGAGCGGTCCTTGAGCGTGGGATCGTCGATCTCCATGCGCAGCCGCTGGTCGGGATAGAGCGGCGTGAGGTTCTCGAAGGCGACCTTGTGGCGCGCGCGCTCGGGCTCCTCGAAGTTGATGCGCTCGACCGAGACGAGGGCGAAGTAGCGTTCGTTCTCGCCCGGCTCCTGGATCACGCCTTCGACCGTGTCGCCGGTCCGGAGCCCGTACTGGCGGATCATCTCGGGGGAGACATAGATGTCGTCGGGGCCGGGCAGGTAGTTGGCCTCGGGGGAGCGCAGGAAGCCGAAGCCGTCCTGGAGCACCTCGAGCACGCCGTCCCCGCCGATGACCCAGTCCTCCTCGGCGCGCTCCTTGAGGATGGCGAACATCATGTCGCCCTTGCGCATGGTCGAGGCGTTCTCGATCTCGAGTTCCTCGGCGAGGGCGAGAAGGTCCTTGGGCGATTGCGCCTTGAGATCGGCGAGGTTCAGGCGGTCCTGGGTCATGGAAATCCTGTGACGCGCGGCCCGCCCGCGGTCCGGTGGACCGGGGGGCGGCGCTGGTCGGACGCTCCCGCGAGGGAGGACGGAGTCAAGGGTCGTGAAAGGCCGGCCCGGACGGGCGGCGCCCTCGACATAAGCGCCTCCGGGGCGGCGGTCAACGGGGGTCCCGACGAGGGGGCGGCGGGGCGGTTCAGAACGGCTTCACGACGACGGCCGCGACGATCACCACCAGAAGAAGCGTCGGCACCTCGTTCATCAGGCGGAAGGTGCGCCCCGAGCGGGTGTTGCGTCCGGCGGCGAAATCCCGCCGGCGGAAGGCACACCAGCCGTGGAAGGCCGTGAGCCCGAGAACGGCGGCGAGCTTGAGGTGGAACCACCCGGCCGTCCACCAGCCGCCGAGGCTGGCGAGCAGAAGCCCCAGAAGCCAGGTCGCGACCATCGCGGGGTTCATGATGGCGCGCAGCAGCCGGCGTTCCATGACGCGGAAGGTGGCATCGAGCGCCGAGCCCGCGGGGGCCTGCTCGGCGTGATAGACAAAGAGGCGCGGCAGGTAGAACAGCCCCGCCATCCACGCGACCATGGCGATCACATGGGCCGCCTTGAGCCACAGGTAGAAGGGCGCGAGCGCCTCCTGGACGGCATCGGGCATCGGCGATCCCTCCTCGGCGCCCTTCTTCTTCCCGTCGAAGGGGAAAGGGAAGAGGGGGCGGTGGGTCTGTGGACGGAGGGGACGACTCGGCACTGTCCTCCGAGTCGTCCCCAGGGGCTGAGGCCCGCCGGAGGGCGCAGCGGCCGGTTTCCGGGGCGAGTCCTCCCCAGTCTGGGGACAGCCGGGGGGAGCGGGGGGCGACTCGGGCACGAATCGTCCGACGACTTGCCCAATCGTCCACCCCCCTTCCCCTCGGGCGGCGCCCGGGGCTATCTGTCCCGCCGTTATCCCCCGCTCGTCCCGGATGTCCTCCCCATGATGTCGGCCTCTCCGGTTCCCCTTGTGCTTGCCTCGGGCTCGGCCACGCGGGCGGCGATGCTGCGGGCCGCGGGCGTCGTCTTCGAGACGATGCCGGTCGCCGTGGACGAGGCGGCGCTGCGCGAGGCCCTGCTGGCCGAGGGGCATGACGCGCGCGCCGTGGCCGACGCGCTGGCCGAGATGAAGGCGCTGCGCGCCTCGGCGCGCCGGCCGGGGGCGCTCTGCCTCGGGGCCGATCAGGTCCTGTCCTGCGACGGCACAATCCACGCCAAGCCCGACAGCCCGGAGGCGGCGCTGGACCAGCTTCGCGCCCTGGCCGGACGGACCCACCGGCTCCACTCGGCCGCGGTGATCGCCGAGGACGGGCGGCCCGTCTGGCGCGCCATGGGCGAGGCGCGGATGACGATGGGCCGGCGCTCGGAAGCCTGGTTGCAGGATTACGTCCGCCGCCACTGGGAGAGCATCCGCCATTCCGTGGGCGGCTACCGGATCGAGGAGGAGGGCGTGCGCCTGTTCGAGCGGGTCGAGGGCGACCACTGGACGATCCTCGGCCTGCCGCTGCTGCCGCTTCTGAACTTTCTGGCCGCGAGGGGGAGCATCCCGTCATGAGCGATCGCGCGAGGACCCATCCGCTGGCCGGCGTCGTGGGATGGCCCGTGGCCCAGTCCCGCTCGCCGCGCCTGCACCGGCACTGGATGGCGCGCCACGGGCTGCCGGGGGACTACGTCGCGCTGGAGGTGGCGCCGGAGGACCTCGCGGAGGTGGTGCGGATGCTGCCGCGGGCGGGCTTCGTGGGGGTCAACGTGACCGTGCCCCACAAGCGCGCGGCCTTGGCGCTGGCCGACGAGGCGAGCGAGCGCGCCCGCCGGGTGGGGGCCGCCAACACCCTGACCTTCCGCGACGGGCGCATCCTGGCCGACACGACCGACGGCGAGGGCTTCCTGCGCGCGCTGCGCGAGGGGGCGCCCGACTGGCGCCCCGAAGCGGGACCGGCGGTGCTGCTCGGGGCCGGGGGGGCGGCGCGCGCGGTGCTCGACGCGCTGCTCGAGGCGGGGGTGCCGGAGCTGCACCTGCTCAACCGGACGGCCGCCGCGGCCGAGGCGCTGGCGGCGGAACTGGGGCGGGGCCGCGTGCGGGTGCGCCCGTGGATCGAGGCGGGCAATGCGGTGGAGGACGGGCTTCTGGTGGTCAACGCGACCGCGCTCGGCATGGAGGGCGCCCCGCCGCTGCGGGTGCCGCTCGACGGCCTCCATGCCGGGCAGGTGGTCACGGATCTCGTCTATGCGCCCCTCGAGACGCGGCTTCTGCGCGAGGCGCGGGCGGCCGGGGCGGTGGCGGTGGACGGGCTGGGGATGCTGCTCCATCAGGCTGCGGGCGCGTTCGAGGCGTGGTGGAGGGTCCGACCCGAGGTGGACGAGGACCTGCGCCGCGCGGTCCTCGGCTAGGCGGGACATGGACCGGCCCTTTGTCCTGGGGCTGACGGGTTCGGCCGCCATGGGCAAGAGCACGGCGGCCGCCATGTTGCGCGCGGAAGGTGTGCCGGTCTGGGACGCCGACGCGGCCGTGCACGCGCTCTACGGGCCGGACGGGGCGGGCACGCGGGCCGTGGCGGCGCTTCGGCCCGAGGCGGTCGGACCCGGGGGCGTGGACCGGGCGCGACTGCGCGCGGCGCTGCGCGACGATCCCGGATTGCTGGCGCGTCTCGAGGCGGCGATCCATCCGCTGGTGGCGGCCGACCGGGCGCGGTTCCTGGCGGACCACCGAGGCGCCGCCCTGGTCGCGCTCGACGTGCCGCTCCTGTTCGAGACGGGCCTCGATGCCGTCTGCGACGGGGTGGCGGTCGTCTCCGCCCCCGAGGCGGTCCAGCGCGCGCGGCTGCGCGCGCGGCCCGGTCTGGGAGAGGCCGAGATCGCCCTGCTGCTCGCGCGCCAGATGCCCGATGCGGCCAAGCGCGCCCGGGCGCGCTGGATCATTCCCGGCGACACGCTGGACGGGGCGCGGGCGGCCGTGCGAGACATGCTGGCCGAGATCCGGGGCGCGCGCGGCGGCGGGACCGGACCGGAGGGGGCTGAGCGGACGGGATGATGCGCGAGATCGTGCTCGACACCGAGACCACGGGCTTCGAACCCGAGGCGGGCGACCGGATCGTGGAGATCGGGGCGGTCGAGCTGGTCAACCACCTGCCCACGGGCGAGACCTTCCACGTCTACATCAACCCCGAACGGCCCATGCCGGACGAGGCCTTCGCCGTGCACGGGCTGGGGGACGACTTCCTGCGCGACAAGCCGGTCTTCGCCGAGGTGGCCGATGCGTTCCTGCGCTTTGTCGGGCAGGCGCGCCTCGTGATCCACAACGCCGCCTTCGACATGCGCTTTCTCAACCACGAACTCGGCCGGCTGGGCCATCCGCCCATTCCGGAGGAGCGGGCGGTCGATACGCTGGCTCTGGCGCGGCGGCGCTTTCCGGGGGCGCCCGCCTCGCTCGATGCGCTCTGCCGGCGCTTCGGGATCGACAATTCGGGCCGCACCCTGCACGGGGCGCTGCTCGACAGCCAGCTTCTGGCCGAGGTCTATCTGGAACTGGTCGGCGGGCGGCAGCCGGGCCTCGTGCTGGAGGGGGGACCCGCCAAGCCCGCTCCGGCCGCCTCGTCCCCGATGGCGACGCGCGGGCCCCGGCGGGCCCGTCCGCGCCTCCTGCCGCCGCGGATCACGCCGGAGGAGGTCGAGGCGCACAGGCGCTTCGTGGAAGCGATGGGAGCGGGTGCGCTCTGGGCCGCCCTGCCGCGGCGGGCCGACTGAGCGCGCTCCCCGTCCCGGCGGCCGTCTCAGGCGTCGAGCCGCGGCGGCGCGCTGCCGGTCCCGCCCGTCCCCGCGGGGCCGCCATTCGCGGGAGCTGTCGCGGCCCCGGCCTGACCCGCGGCCTGGGCCCGGCGCGCGATCTCGGCCCGGTAGAGGGCCACGAAGTCGATCGAGTCGAGATTGAGCGCCGGGAACCCGCCGTCGCGCGTGACGTCCGAGACGATCCGCCGCAGGAAGGGGAAGGTCTGGCGGGGACACTCGATCAGCAGGTAGGCGTGCAGCTGGTCCTCCGGCACGCCCGCGATCTCGAACACGCCGACATAGTCGATCTCGAGCGCGAACAGCACCTCGCCCGCGGCCTTGGTCCGCGAGGTCGCATTGAGCTTGGTCGCCACCTCGTACTGGTTCTCGGCGCTGCGGCGCTTGGCGTCGAGGGCCACCTGCACCTGGATCTCGGGCGTCAGGTCGCCGCCCACCCCCTTGCGCGCGAGCACGTTCTCGAAGCTGAGGTCGCGGACATACTGGGCGAGAATGCGCTGGGTGATGCGCACGGGCTGCGGCGCGGAGGGGGCGGCGCCTCCCTCGGGGGCTGCGGGGCTGTCTTGCATGATGTCCTCCCGGGACGAGTGGCCGTCGGTCGGCCGCTCCCTAGCACCCGATCCCCCCCGCCTCAATGCCGGGCCGGATCAGTGCCGCGTCCAGCCCGAGGGACGGTGGGTCGGCCGCTTGGGAGGCGCGATCTCCTCCCATTCGGCGTCCGGAATGGGCTCCCCGCCGGAGGGGCGCATCGGTCCGGCCTGCCGAAGGGAGGCGAAGTCCGCCGGCTCGGACCCCGTCCCCTGCCGCCGCACGAGGCGCAGCACTCCGCCCTGCACTGGCGGCAGAAGCAGCAGCAGGCCCGCGAGGCTCGACAGGAAGCCCGGGACGATCAGCAGGGCCGCCGCCGCGACGCGGAACCCCCCCTCGCGCAGGGCGGGGCGGGGATCGCCGCCCCGCGCCAGCGCCGCCTGGGCCCGGCGCACCGCCGCCAGGCCGCCGTGGCGCAGCACCAGCGCCCCGAGCAGCGAGGACAGCACCACGAGAAGAAGCGTCGCAGGAAGGCCGGCCGCCTGTCCCACCAGCACGAACCCCGCCACTTCCGCCAGAACCAGGCCGAGAAACGCCAGCCGCACCATCGCCGTCCGCCCCTTCCTCCGACACCGCCCGGTGGACTTGGGCCGGACGCGACCATACATAGGTGATCCGGGACCGGTCCGCCACGGGGCGGGCCGTCCGCTACCGGATGCGTGAACCCGCGGAGGCGCGACAGGCGAGGAGCGACGAGGCCATGAACTCTCCCATCATCCAGCTCCTCGTGCTCGGCGCGATCGCGGTGTTCCTGATCCTGCGGCTGCGCAGCGTCCTGGGTACGCGCGAAGGGTTCGAGAAGACGCCGCCCCCCCTGCCGCCGCAGGGCGGACGGCGGCTGGGCCGGCCGGATCTCGAGGTGATCGAGGGACGGCCCGACCGCGACATCACCGACCATGTTCCGGAGGACAGCGAGGCGGCGCGCGCGCTGGCGGCGATGAAGGGGGCCGACCCGTCCTTCTCGGTGCGAGACTTCCTGAGCGGTGCGCGGGCGGCCTACGAGATGATCCTGATGGCCTTCGAGCGCGGCGATCTGGCGCCGGTCAGGCCGTTCCTGGCCCCGGAAGTCTACGAGGCCATGGCCGCCGTCGTCGAGGAGCGCCATGCCAAGGGGTTGCGGATCGAGGCCACCTTTGTGGGCATCTCCGACCTCGGCATCAAGGATGCCTCCTTCGACCGCGCCACGGGCGAGGGCGAGATCAGCGTGCGCTTCGTGGGCGAGATGACCTCCGTCGTGCGCGACGCGGCCGGCACGATCGTGGAGGGATCGCCCTCCGAGATCCGGCGCCAGCGCGACGTGTGGACCTTTGCGCGCACCATGGGATCGGACGATCCCAACTGGATCCTGGTCGCCACGGGGGAATGAGGACGCCCCGGCCGCGGGGGAGGGCCCTGCCGTGAGGCGGCGTCTGACGCCCGAGGAGCGCGCGCTCTGGGACCGCGTGCGCGCGACGGCCGTCCCGCTCAGGCCCGAGCCCGAAGGCTCCGGACTCTCTCCGGCGGGAGCGCCGGAGCCGCGCAGCCAGGCCGCCCCGCCCCCGTCGGCTCCGCCCGCGGCGATCCGGCCGTTCCGGATCGGCGAGGCCGCGCCCGACCGGCCGGCGGGGCGCGGGGGTCCGGCGCCGCGGCCGGTCGCCATGGATGCGTCGGCCTTCCGGCGCCTGACGCGCGGGCGGCTGCGGCCTGAGGCAAGGCTCGACCTGCACGGACTGACCGAGGCCGAGGCCCATGCAGCCTTGCACGACTTCGTGCTCGACGCCCGGGCCCGGGGGCTCCGCCTCCTGCTCGTCATCACGGGCAAGGGGCGGCCCGGCCGGGACGAGCCCGGCCCGTGGCGCCCCGGTCCGGGGCGGCTGCGCCACGACGTGCCGCGATGGCTGGCCCTGCCTCCCTTCGCGGGCGCGGTGCTGCAGGTGGCGCCCGCCCATCCGCGGCATGGGGGAGAGGGCGCGCTCTACGTCTATCTGCGCGCCGGGGGAACCGGACGGGGCCGGGGCGGCGTTGGCTCCTCCAGCCGGGGGTGAGACATGACGGAAACCCTGCCGCTCGCCGAGCGGCTCTGCGTCATCTGCAACGAGGGATCGGGGCGCAACAGCCGCGAGGCGGAGGCGGTCGAGGCGGCCATGGCCGTGCTGGGCCCGCGCGCGGTGCTCTGGCGCGTGCGCGGCGCCGAGATCGCGCGGGCGGCCCATGCGGCCGTCCGGCAGGGCTTCGGCGGCGTGGTGGCGGCCGGCGGCGACGGCACGGTGATGGCGGTGGCCGATGCGGTGGCCGGATCGGGGCGGCGCTTCGGCGTCGTGCCGCTCGGCACCTTCAACTTCTTCGCCCGCGGCCACGGCATTCCCGAGGACCCGGCCGAGGCGGCGGCGCTGATCCTGCGGGGCCGCACGCGCGCGGTCGCCGTGGGGGAGGTCAACGGCAAGCCCTTTCTCAACAACGCGAGCCTGGGGGTCTATCCGGCGATCCTGCGCCAGCGCGAAGGCATCTACCGGCGCTGGGGCCGGCGGCGGCTGGCGGCGCACTGGGCCTCGGTGCGGACCTTTCTGCGCTTCCAGCGGCCGCTCTATCTCACGATCCTGGCCGACGGGGAGGAGCGGCGCGTGCGCACGCCGCTGCTCTTTGCCGCGCGCTCGGCCTATCAGCTCGAGACCTTCGGGCTGGCGGGAACGGACTGCGTCGAGAAGGGGCGCTTTGCCATCTTCGTCGCGCCCGATGCGGGGCCTGCGGGCATGGTCCACAAGGCCTGGCGGCTGGTGCGGCGGACCATGCGCGAGGGGCGGGACTTCGATCTGATCTGCGCGGCCGAGGCGACGATCCTGACGCGGTCGCGCCATCTGACGGTGGCCTGCGACGGCGAGAAGTTCCGCCTGCGCACGCCGCTGCGGCTGCGGGTAAGGCCGGCGGCGCTCGAGGTCTTCGTGCCCGACGAGGCCGAGGAGGCCCGGCCGGAGGGCGCGGCGGCATGAGGCGCGTGCTGCACCTGTCGGACCTGCATTTCGGCCGCACGCGGCCCGACCTGTTCGAGCCGCTGCTCGCCCTGGCCGAGCGGCTGAAGCCCGACCTCGTGGCCGTGTCCGGCGATCTGACGCAGCGCGCGCGGCGCGGGCAGTTCGTGCAGGCGCGCGCCTTCCTGGACCGGCTGCCCGCGCCGTGGCTGGCCGTGCCGGGCAACCACGACATCTCGCTCGACAACGTGCTGGTGCGGCTTCTGGACCCGTGGGGCCGCTACCGCGGGCTCATCCACGAGGACCTGTCGCCGCGCTGGGAAGACGAGGCGCTGGCGGTGGTGGGCCTCAACACCGTCAACCGCTATGCGCACCAGTCGGGGCGGATCGGCCGACGGCAGCTGCGCACGATCGCCGCCGCGGCCGCCGACGATCCGGCCCGGCCCCTCGTCGTGGTCATGCACCATCCGCCCGAGCATCCCGCGGGCTCGCGCAAGAGACCCATGCGCCATGCAGGCCGCGGCGTCGAGGCACTGCGGCGGGCGGGCGCGGACATCGTGCTCTCGGGGCATCTGCACAACGCCCATGTGGCGCCCCTGTCGGCCGCTCCGGGCATCCTGCTCGTGCAGGCCGGCACGGGCCTGTCCACGCGCCTGCGGGCGGAGCCCAACACGATCAACTGCCTGGAGATCGGGCCCGGCGACGTGCGCGTGGACCGCTGGGCGGCCTTCGACCGCCCCGACTGGGAGGTGGTGGAGAGCGCGCGCTTCGTGCGCGACATCACCCGCCCGGACGCGCCCTGGGCGACGGCCGCGCATGAGGGCGGCGCGATCAGAGCACGTAGCGGCTGAGATCGGCGCGCCGCGCAAGTTCGCCCAGGTGCCGCTCGACGAAGGGCGCATCCACCGTCACCGTCTCGCCGCTGCGGTCGGGTGCGGAAAAGCTCAGCTCCTCGAACACGCGCTCCATGACGGTATGGAGCCGCCGTGCCCCGATGTTCTCGACCGCGCGGTTCACCTCGGCGGCGATGCGCGCAAGGGCGGCGACGCCGTCCGGCGTGAAGTCCACGCGCACGCCCTCGGTCTGGAGCAGGGCCGAATATTGCCGCGTGAGCGCATTGTCGGTCTCGGTCAGGATGCGCACGAAATCGGCCTCGGTCAGGGCGCGCAGCTCCACCCGGATCGGCAGGCGGCCCTGCAGTTCGGGCAGGAGGTCCGACGGCTTGGCCACGTGAAAGGCGCCCGAGGCGATGAACAGGATGTGGTCGGTCTTGACGGGTCCGTGCCGGGTCGAGACGGTGGTGCCCTCGATCAGGGGCAGCAGGTCGCGCTGGACGCCTTCGCGGCTGACATCGGCGCTGCGCGTCTCGGCGCGCGCCGCGACCTTGTCGATCTCGTCCAGAAAGACGATGCCGTTCTGCTCCACCGCTTCCACGGCGGCGCGGGCCACCGCCTCGTCCTCGATGAGCTTGTCGGCCTCCTCGGCCAGAAGGACGTCGTAGCTCTCGGCCACGGTCATGCGCCGGCGGCGGGTGCGGCGGAAGGCGCGGCCGAAGAGGTCGCCGAGCGAGGCCATGGCGATGCCCTGGCTGCCCGGCAGGTCGAGGCCGGGCGGCAGGCCGAGCGAGGGGCCTGCCTCCTGGACGTCGAGCTCGATCACCGTCTCGTCCAGTTCCCCCGCCCGCAGCCGCCGGCGGAAGCTCTCGCGCGTGCCGGGACGCGAATCGGGACCGGCCAGCGCGTCGATCACCCGTTCCTCGGCCTGCTGCTGGGCGCGGGCGCGCACCTCCTCGCGCATGCGCTCGCGCGTCTGGACGATGGCGGCATCCACGAGATCGCGCACGATGCTCTCGACGTCGCGGCCGACATAGCCCACTTCGGTGAACTTGGTGGCCTCCACCTTGAGAAAGGGCGCCCGCGCGAGCCGGGCCAGGCGGCGGGAAATCTCGGTCTTGCCCACGCCTGTCGGGCCGATCATCAGGATGTTCTTGGGCGACACCTCGGCTGCGAGATCGGGCGGCAGCTGGCGCCGCCGCCAGCGGTTGCGCAGGGCCACGGCGACGGCGCGCTTGGCCTCCTGCTGGCCCACGATGAAGCGGTCGAGTTCGGAGACGATCTCGCGAGGGGTGAGGTCGGTCATGGCGCTCCTTTCGGTTCCGCGCCCATCTAGGAGCGGCAGGGGGGCCCCTCAAGCCGGGATCAGCCGGCCGGCGGCAGGCGACGGAGGGGCAGAAGGGGGGCGAGTGCCCGCAGAAGCCGTGCGCGCAGCCGCTCCCAGCCGGCGCCGAGCGCCAGGAGTGCGGCGCCGAGCGCCAGAACGGTGAGCGAGGCCGCCCCGCCTCCGAACACCGCGCCGGCCAGGGCCACGGCATGGGCCACGCCCGCGACCAGGAACGACCGGCGGTCGATCACCACCGCCACCAGCGCGATCAGCGCCAGGAAGAGCCCGAGCAGGGCATGGGCCGCGGCCGTCCCCTCGGCCAGAAGGGTCAGGGCGATCGTGTTCACCAGGGCCGGCGCGGCAACAAGATGGAGCCAGAAGGCCTGGGCGGAGCGGCGGGTGACGCGGTAGGGATCGGAAAGATCGAAGGCCATGGCGGCGGCAAAGACGGCAAGGCCGAGGACCAGCGTGACGGCCGCAAAGGGACCCTGGCCCGACAGCACGAACAGCTCGCCGATCCCCTCGGGGCTGCCCGCGGCGCTGGCCGCTCCGACCAGCGCCGTGGCAAAGAGGCCCAGCGCCCCGAGGGCGAGCGCGAAGGGCACGCGGAAGCGCAGCCAGAACAGTCCGATGCTCGCGGTGGCCAGGCCGAGCGGCGCAAGCAGGCTGGTCCAGTCGCCGGCGGCCACCATGACCGGGTGCGACAGCGCCGCGGTCCAGCCCCAGAGCGCGTTGGCGCCCCAGATCGCCGACAGCGCGATGGCCGGAAAGACCATCCGGCGGCGACGGACGAAATACTCGGCGAGCGCCCAGACCAGGGTCCCTCCGGCCGCCGCCACGAGGAGCGAGCGTCCGACGAGGCCGCCGAAGCCGGGGCTGACTGCCGCGCCGGCGATCCAGAGCGCCGCAAGCCCGGTCCAGCCCGCCACCAGGATGGCCAGCCCCGTGACCACGAAGACCTCGTTGAAGCCCCGGAACAGCTCGAAGGGTTCGTCATCGGGCGACAGGCCCTCGCGCGCGCCGCGCCGGCTGTCGGCGAGCGCCACGAGACGCGCGGCCTGCGCCTCCGACAGGACGCCCGCCGCCACCGCCGCCCGAAGGTCCTCGCGCGACAGCAGCGCGGGGAGGGGAGGCGGGGCGCTCATCCGGGAAGGGTTTCGACCGTGAGATGCGTGTTGGTATAGACGCAGATCTCGGCCGCGATCGCCATGGCGCGGCGGGCGATCGCCTCGGCCTCGAGATCGGTGTCCATCAGCGCGCGCGCGGCCGCGAGCGCGTACTGGCCGCCCGATCCGATGGCGGCCACCCCGCCCTCGGGCTCGAGCACGTCGCCCGCCCCGGTCACCACGAGAAGATCGCGGCCGTCCGTGACGATCAGCATGGCCTCGAGCTTCTGGAGGATGCGGTCCGTGCGCCAGTCCTTGGCCAGTTCCACGGCGGCGCGCCCGAGCTGGCCGGGGCTCGCCTCGAGCTTCTGTTCGAGCCGCTCCAGGAGCGCGAAGGCATCGGCGGTGGACCCGGCAAAGCCTGCCACGACCGGATGGCCGCCCGGCTCGAGCCGCCGGACCTTGCGCGCGGTGGCCTTGATGACGGTCTGGCCGAGCGACACCTGCCCGTCCCCGGCGACGACCACCCGCCCGCCCTTGCGCACGGCGAGGATGGTGGTTCCGTGCCAGCCGGGGAAGGCGTCGGGCGGGGACCCGGACGCCATCACAGGGCGGAGTCGATCCAGGCCTGCAGCGACGCCTTGGGCGCGGCGCCGACCTTGTTGGAGACGACTTCGCCGTTCTTGAACAGGAACAGCGCCGGGATGCCGCGGACGCCCAAACGGCCCGGCGTCTCGGGATTCTCGTCCACGTTGACCTTGGCGATCCTCAGACGGTCGCCGTACTGCTCGCTCAGTTCCTCGAGCGCGGGGCCGATCATCCGGCAGGGCCCGCACCATTCGGCCCAGAAATCCACCACCACGGGGACGGGAGAGTGGATGACGTCGCGCTCGAAGGTGGCGTCGGAAACGGCGATCGTGGCCATGGCGGCTCCTTTCGGTGATCGGGGGACGAACCTATGGGCCCCCACCGGGAGCGTCAAGGAGCCGGCCCCCAGGCCGCCGCCGCGCGGGCGAGGGCAGCCTCGAGCAGTCCGGGGGGCAACCGCATCAGGCGGGCCGTGCGCGTCCACAGGATCGCGCCCTCCACCGGGCGGCCCGGGCAGGCCGCCGCGGCCATGGCCCGATAGGCCGCGACCTGGCGCAGGAGACCCTCGGGCACGTCCCCGGCCCGTTCGGGAACAAGGCGGTTGGTCTTGAAATCCACGACCAGGAGTCCCTCGCCGTCGGGCAGGAGGCAGTCCACCTGTCCCTCGAGGCGCCCCAGGCCCGGCAGATCGGCGGCCAGGGCGACCTCGGCCAGGGCCTCGCACCCCCAGAGGCGGGCCAGATCGGGTGCAGCGATCAGCGCCTGGGCCTCGGCCAGCAGGTCCGGCAGGTCGCCGGCCAGCGCGGCCTCCTCCGTGGCCTCCATGAGCCGCAGGACGGCGTCGGGGGATGCGCGCGGAAGATGTTCGAGCGCGAGATGGATGAGCCGGCCGCGCGCCAGCGCCGCGCCGCGCGCCGTGCCGTCTCCCTCCTCGTCGGGCAGGGTCTTGGGACCCCCGAGGTCGGACGGGCTGCGCGGCTCCCGGCGGGGGGGCGGCGGGGCGAGGGGGCCGGGATCGGCCGGACCTTCCGGGCCGGGCTCCGGAGCGGCCCCCTCCTCCTCGAGGGCGGGCAGCGCCGCCCAGTCATCCAGACCGTGGCGCAGGCCCTTGCCTTCGGGATGGCCGAAATCGCATTCCGCGGATCCGAGCGCGAGAAGGCCGCGGCGCACCTCCGCATGCCAGCTGTCGGGGCCGCACTCCCCGGCGGCGCAGACCACGAGCCAGGATTCGGCGCGCGTCATGGCGACATAGAGCAGGCGCCGCCGCTCGCGCCGTTCGGCCGCCATCAGCGCGTCGCGGCGCTCGCGCAGGCAGCGCGGCATGGCGTCCACCGTCGGGGGCCAGACGGCGTCGCCCTCCCCCAGGGTGAAGAGCGGGCCGGGTCCCCTGATCTCTCGGCTGGCACAGTCGGGCAGCACCACGACCGGGGCCTCGAGCCCCTTGGCCCCGTGCACGGTCATGACGCGGATGCGGTCTCCGGCGGCGTCCATCTGCCGCTTGACCTCCGCCTCGTCGCAGGCGCGCCATTCGAGAAAGCCCGTGAGCGACGGCACCGACTGGGCCTCGTAGGCCATGGCCTGGGCCAGAAAGGCATCCAGGGCATCCTCGGCCTCCGGGCCGAGCCGCGCCAGCAGGCGCAGACGGCCTCCATGGCGCAGCAGCAGCCGCTGGGCCAGTTCGTAGGGCCGCAGGAAATCGGTCTGCGCGCGCAGGTCGCGCAGGATCGTGCGGGCTTCGCTCTCGCCTGCCGCATCCAGCGCCTCCCAGAGGCTGCAGTTCGCCGGGCGTCCATGCGCCAGGCGGAACAGGTCGTCCTCGCTCCAGCCGAAGAGGGGCGAACGCAGCGCGGCGGCGAGCGACAGGTCGTCCTGGGGCAGCGACAGCACGCGCAGCACCGCCTCCACGTCGCGGACCGCGAGTTCGCCGCGCAGAGCGATCCGGTCCGCTCCCGCCACGGCCAGTCCGCGCCGCTTGAGTTCGCGGTTGAGTGCGGCGAACAGGGTGTCGCGCCGCTGGACCAGGATCATCACGTCGCCCGGACGGATGCGGCGGCGGTGCCAGCGGCCCTCGCGCTCGACGGGCAGCCACTCCTCCGCGATCATCCGCTCGACCGCCGCCGCCACGCGGCGGGCCAGTTCCAGGTGGGGATGGGGCGGTTCCGTGCCGTGGCCCGGCCCGATCCAGTCCTCGTCCTCCGGCGGGACCTCGGCCTTCGGGATCGCGGGCCAGAGGTCCACCCGGCCCGGCATCGTGTCGCGAAAGGCGCGGTGCTGCGGCGCGGCGGAGCCGAGGCCGTCGTGATCCGCGCCAAAGGTGGCGTCCACGGCCTCGAGGATGGGAGGGGCGGAGCGGAAGGAATGCTCGAGTTCGCAGGCGAAGAGCGCCCGGCCCGCGCGCGCGAGGCTGTCGCCGAAGCGGCGCTGCCAGCGGTCGAAGCCTTCGGCATCGGCGCCCTGGAAGGAGAAGATCGACTGCTTGCGGTCGCCCACGACGAACAGGGTGCGCGGGCGGTCCGGGCGCGCACCGGCCCCGGCCGACATCTCCTCGGCCAGCCGCTCGATGACCGCCCACTGGGCGGGCGAGGTGTCCTGCGCCTCGTCCACGAGGATGTGGTCGAGTCCGCCGTCCAGACGCCACAGCACCCAAGCGGACACGGACGGGTCCGACAGGAGGGCATGGGCCCGCGTGATGAGGTCGTCGAAGTCGAGCGCGCCGCGCGCGCGCTTGAGCGCGTCGTAGCGGGCGAGAAAGGCCCGCGCGAAGGCATGGAGATCGCGGTTGCGCGCATGTGCCGCCAGGCAGAGCCGCAATTCGCGCCGCGCCGCGACGTCGCGCATGAGCGCCTCGAGCCGCTTCATGAGGGCCGGCGCGCGGTCCCTCAGCGCCTTTGTGGGAAAGTCGGTCCGCGGAGCGAAGGGGGTCTTGCCGCTCTTGAACAGAAGGACGCCCTCGAGCGCGGCGAGGCTGTCGGGGGTGAAGGGATCGTGGGCGCAGACGGACCGGAGCACCTGCGCCGCTGCCTGGTCCTTGGCCCCCCCCTCGGCGCAGAGCGCGGCGAGATCGCGCAGCAACTGGCGCCGCTCGACCGTCTCGATGCAGCCGAGAAGCGCCGCCTCCGAATCGTCGGGGCCGAGCCCGAGCAGGGCCGCCAGGGCCGCCTCCCCGCGCGCGGGCAGAAAGGCCTGCCGCCTCTCGATGATGGCGGCCAGAAGCGCGTCGAAGGCCGATGGCGGCATGTGGCGTGCGACCCGGTCGAGAAGGGGAGCCTCCTGCCCGTCGGCGGCCATCGCCTCGGCCGCGTCCTGCCGGAGCCGCGCGGCCTCCTGGTCGCCCAGTTCCCGGAAGGTCGGGGGCACTCCCGCCTCGAAGGGGAACCGCCGCAGGAGCGAGGCGCAGAAGGCGTGGATCGTCTGGATCTTGAGACCGCCGGGCGTCTCGAGGGCCTGGGCGAACAGCCGGCGCGCCTGGGGCAGATCGAGCGGCTCGAGCCCCTCCGTCAGCCCGAGGTCGCGCAGGTCCGCCAGAAGCGCGTCCTCCGCCCGGAGGGCCCAGCCGCCCAGGCGGCGGAACAGGCGGGTCTGCATCTCGGCCGCGGCGGCCTTGGTGAAGGTGAGGCAGAGGATGTTGGCCGGGTCGGTCCCCGCCAGAAGGAGCCGCGCCACCCGATCCGTCAGCACCCGCGTCTTGCCCGAGCCCGCATTGGCCGACAGCCAGGTGGACCGGTGCGGGTCCGCCGCCTCGTGCTGGCGCCGGGCGGCCGGGTGGGGAAGCGGCGCGGCGGAGGGAAAGCCGGGGCGGGGGGCATTCATGGGCGGCGGGTCCGGTCGGTCGGCAGGCGGGCGGCGTCGCGGCCCAGCCTAGCGGGGGGCGGCGTCGGGTGCGAGTCCCGGGCTCAGCCCACCGGCTGGGGCCGGGCGGGCAGGCTGCCGTCCCATTCGCCGAACCGGGCGAGATGGTCGTAATCGCGCCCGTCGCGGGCCTTGACGCGCAGGCGCGAGGCATAGCCCCTCTCCGGGTCCGCCCAGGCCTCGACCAGGCGCACGAGATCGGCCCAGGCCGCCTCGGGCGGGCACTGGGCCAGGGGGGCCGCGACCCTCTGGGTCCTGTGCCCGAGGCCCAGGAACTGCGCGCCGGCCACCGCGCGCGGGCCCAGGGCCGCAAAGGCCCCGCGTGCGGCCAGGGCGGCGGTAAGGAGAAGCTGACGGCGGTCGCGCAGCTGGTCGGCGGCGCTGGGCACCTCGCCGGTCTTGTAATCGAACAGGTAGAGCCGTCCCTCGGCATCGACGTCGATCCGGTCGGCGCGAGCGACCACCGTGACGCTCTGTCCGCGGGCGGACACCACGATCTCGCCGGTGACTTCCAGCAGGTGCGGCGCGGCGCTGGCGCGGCGCTGGCGCTCCTCCTCGAGAAAGGCCGGCGCGGCACGGGCCAGCGCCGCCAGCCAGAGCCGCCGGGCCGCGGGCCAGGGACATTCCGCCTCGAGGGCCTCGGCCGCCCGGGCGAGGAGCGCCGCGGCGGCCACCCTGTCGCAGGGGGGAAGGGGTTCGGCCACAAAGCGTTCGAGCGCCCGGTGCAGCACCTGTCCCCGCAGGGCCCCGTCGGGGGCGGCGCGGAGCGGATCGAGCGGGCGCAGGCGCAGCACCTCGCTGGCATAGACGGCGTAGGGATCGCTCAGGAGCCGTTCGATGGCGGTCACCGACAGCCGCGAGGGCCGCGCCGCGAGGGGCGGGCAGGGGCAGGGCCGCTCGGCTGGCGGTTCGGCCGCCGACGGCAGGCCGATGCGTTCGGCGCGCCGCAGCCAGATCCGGCCGCGGGCCCGCATGGCGTCCGCCGCCTCGGGGCCGTGCTGGGCCGTCAGCCCCTCCACCAGGTTGAGCAGGCGCACCAGCCAGCGCGAGGGCACGAGAGGTGCCTCGTCCGAACGCCGCCGGCAGAGCAGCCAGACCTCCGGAGCGGAGGCGGCGATCGTGAAGTCGAGCGCGGCCGAGCCGATCCGCCGCTCGGGCAGCGGCAGGCCGACCTGTTCGCGCATGCGGCGGTTGAGCCAGGGATCGGAGGGCAGCGCTGCCGGCCAGCTTCCATCCTCCAGACCCGCGAGGATCAGCCGGTCGGCCCCGCCGGCGCGGGCTTCGCGCGGACCCCAGATCAGGATGCGCGGGTCGCCCCGGTCGGGGTCGCGGACCGCCGCCTCGTCGAGGATGCCGTCGAACAGCAGCGCGTAGTCGAAGGCGTCCATGACGCCGCCCGCATCCGCCTGCAGGCGCAGCGTCTCGCACAGGCGCCGGGCCTCGCGGCCGGCCGCCTCGGCCCAGAGCGGCAAGTCGTCGGCCTCCCGCGGGTCCGGCCCGGCGGCGACCAGATCCGCCAGGGCGAGATGGCGCGACAGATGGGCGGCGAGGGGGCGCGGGCCCGGATCGTCGGCCCGGTCCAGGATCGCGGCCACCCAGCCGGCCCAGCCCGGCAGGCCCGGATCCTCCTCCGCCCCCGCCTGTCCGAAGGTCTCGAGCGCCTCGCGGTCGGGAAAGGCCGGACCCCGCCGGCGGAGCCGCAACTCGAGCGCCTGCGCCCGCGCGAGATGGCGCGGCCGCCCCGCGCCGGCATGACAGAGCGGATGCTTGAGAAGGGCAAGCAGGTCCTCGCCGGTCGCGCGGGCAGTGCGCAGGCGCGCGACCTGCCGCAGCAGGCGGCCCGGCGGGGACAGGCCCAGCGGCTCGCCGGCGCTGTCGTCGGGGCGGATGTCCCATCGGGCGAGCGCGGCGGTAACGGCCCGGGCGAGGCCGCGATCGGGCGTCACCAGGGCGGCCCGCAGGCCGCGCGCGGCCGCGTCCCGCAGGCCCAGCGCCGCCGCTTCGGCGGCCAGCCGGGGCAGCGGCGCCTCCAGCAGGGTGAGGCCGGCCGTCGCCTCCCGCAGGTCGCCCAGCGATGGCCCCTCGGCGATCCACTGGTCGGTGACCGGCGGAGGGCGCAGGGCGAGCGACAGGAGGCGCTCGCGCGGGGAGGGCGCATCCGCCGCGGCGCTCCAGGGCCGCACCGCCCCGGCCTCGACGCCGAGCCGCCGCAGCAGGCAGGCGAAGCGATGCTGCGGGTGATCCTCGTTGGCGAGCGGGTCGGTCAGCGCCTCCCACAGGGTCGGCGGCAGACCCTCGTCGAATCCGTGCAGCAGCACCGCCCCCTGCGGCAGACGCGCCACCGCCTCCATCAGGCGCAAGGTCGCCTCTCGTTCGCCATCCGCGCCGGCCAGCAGCACCGGGTCCTGCGGCGGCGTCCCGGCCCAGGCGGCGGTCAGGCGCTCGACCACGGCGCGGATGCGCCCCTCGCCGTCGGGCGCGCCTTCCTCGCCGAACCAGGGCTCGAGGATGCGCAGGAAGCGCAGCGCGCGCTCCCAGTGGCCGGACAGTTCGCCGACATCGATGCCCGAGAGGGCGGAGGGCGGCACCCCCTCGCCCTGCATCTCCTCCATCAGGTCGGCGAGACTGTCGGCGAGTTCGTAGATCCGCGCCCGCGGCGCCAGGTCGGTCTCGCGCTCGAGCAGGGCGGCGACCAGCTGTGCCAGTTCCAGCCGGCGGCGCAGCGCCGGCACGGGCGGGGGAAGGCCCGCCCCGGCGGGATCGAGCGCGATGTCCGACACGAGGCGCAGCCGCGGCAGGATGCGCGCGCCGCCGGCCGAGAGCGCCTCGCGCAGGCGGCGCAGCAGGCGGCTCGTGGGCACATAGACCGTGATCCTACCCCAGGCTTCCGCGGGCGCTCCGACGAGGCGCGCGGCCAGACCCGCCGCCACCGCCTCCGGCAGGTCGCGGCCGGGGGCGAGCCGGAACAGACGCGGGCCCGGCTCCGGGAAGAGGACGGGGGCGCCGCCGCGTTCAGGCGACATCGGCCGGATCTCCTTCGCGGCGCAGCAGGGTCTCGGCCGCCTCCAGCCCCTCGGGACGGCCGACGTCGCACCATTCCCCCGCATGGACCAGTCCGAACACGCCTCCCCGCCCGAGCGCGGCATCCCACAGCCTGTTGAGGGAGAAGGCGGCCTCGGGGATCCGGTCGAGCCCCTCGGGCCGGACGATCTGGGCACCGGTATAGACGAACCCGCCGCCCCGGACGAGCCGGCCGTCCGCGCCGATGGCGAAATCCCCCGATCCCCGGTGCGCCCGCGCGCGCGACAGCGGCACGAGCAGGAGCAGCGCCTCCATGCCGGGCCGCCAGGCCGCGGCCAGGCGGCGCAGGGGATTGGGCCCCGTCCAGACCGCGTCGCTGTTGAGCGTCCAGACCGGGCCGGGTCCGAGCAGGGGCCGCGCGGCGCGAAGACCCCCGCCCGTCTCGAGCAGGGTCGCCGTCTCGTCCGCGATCCGCACCGCGCGGCCCTCCAGATGCGCGCGGATCTGGTCGGCATGGTGGTGGACGTTGACCACGACCGGATCGGCGCCCGCCGCCTCGGCCACGGCCAGCGCCCGGTCGAGCAGCGTCCGGCCGGCGACGGTCAGGAGCGGCTTGGGTCGGTTGGCCGTCAGCGCCCCCATCCGGGTGCCGAGCCCGGCGGCAAAGATCATGGCGGCACGCGGTGCGGTCACGGCGCGAGCCCCGTCCGCTCGGGCGGCGCCACGAGGCCGCGCAGCATCGGCGCGAGCCCCGCCAGGGCGGGATGGGCGAGATCGTCCTCCACATGGCGCCAGACGCGCGGCAGCAGCACCGCGTAACCCGGCCGCCCCGACCGGATCAGGCGCGCAAACACCCCGAGGATGCGTAGGTTGCGCGCGAGCCCGAGCGCGGCGCCCGCCGCCTCGACGCGCTCGCGCGGCTGGCCCGTCGCCGCCGCGAAGCGGGCGGTCATCGCGCTGCGCAGCGCGGCCTCCGTGTCGCGGCGCGCATCCCGCAGCAGCGAGGCGAGGTCGTATTCGGGCGGGGCCAGCACCGCATCCTGGAAGTCGAGAAGCCCGAGACGCCCGGTCCCTTGCGCCGCCTCGCGCCAGACGAGGTTCTCGGCATGGAAGTCCCGGAGCGACAGGACCAGCCGGCCGGGGGCCAGCCGCGCCAGCGCCTCCTGCAGTGCCGTGCCGAAGCGGCGGGCGCCGTCCGCGTCCGCGCCGGGCGTGTAGTGCTGCCAGAGCGGCTCGAGCATGGCGACAAGACGGGCCGGCGACAGGGTGTCGAGCCCCTCGGGCGGCGGCGCGGCGCCGAGCCGCACGAGCAGGTCCACGGCGGCCGCGTAGAGGTGCGGCGCCTCCTCGGGGCGGCGGGCCAGACGGGCGGCCAGCGTCTCGGTCCCGAGGTCCTCGACCAGCAGCAGACCGTCGGCCGGACCCGTGCCCCGCTGCAGAAGGCGGGGAGCGACAAGGCCCAGCCCGCGCAGATGGGCGGCGATACGCAGGAACGGCCCGCAGGAGGCGGGTTCGCGGCGGGCGTCCATCAGGATGGCCGTGCGGCCGTCGGGCGCCACCAGCCGCTCGTAGCGCCGCGCCGAGGCATCGCCGGCCAGCGCCTCCCGCCTCCAGCCCGCAGCCGGTCCCGCCGCCAGAAAGGCGGCCACCGGGTCGGGGGGAAGGCGGACCGGCTCAGTCATCCTGTCCGACCGCCGTGGCGAGCAGAGGCGCCAGCCGGTCTCCCCAGGCCGCGGGGCCCCACAGCCGGGCCTTGCGACCCTCCCCGGCCGGCTCCAGCGCGATCCGCAGCGCTTCGGGCGGGGCGAGGGGGCCCAGCCGGTCGGGCCATTCGATCAGGCAGAGCGCCCGCCCCATCGCCTCGTCGAGACCCAGCTCCAGCGCCTCCGCGGGGCCCGAGAGACGGTAGAGGTCGGCATGCCAGATCCCGTCGTCCCGGCCATAGGTCTGCACGAGGGTGAAGGTGGGCGAGGGCACCTCGGCCAGGGGATCGGACAGCCTTGCGCGGATCACCGCCCGTGCGAGGGCCGACTTGCCCGCGCCGAGGGGGCCTTCGAGCAGGACCGTGTCCCCCGGCCGCAGCCCCGGCGCGAGAGCCCGTGCGAGGCGCTCGGTCGCGGTGGGGTCCGGAAGGAGAAGGGCGGCCTGCCACATGGGGCGCAGACTAGAGGCCCCGCGGGCGAAGGGCCAGAGCCGCGGCCGGGCGGGTCAGCCCGTCGCCCCGCTTGCGCGCGCCTCCTCCTCCCGGGCGAGGCGGAGCATGAGGGCGGCGAAGTCCGGGTCCTCTCCGCGCAGCAGCAGGGGCAGCCGGGTGCGGAAGTCCTCGCGCGCGCACCATTCCCGCATGAAATCCTCCCAGGACAGCCAGCGCCGGCGCTGGCGGGGCGACATGGGCTCCTCGTGGAGGAGCAGGTAGGCCCGTTCGAACAGGGCGATCAGGATCTCGAACAGGGCAAAGACGCGGTCCTGCTGGTCCGGGTCGAGATCCGGCGTCGCCTCGCGCGAGCGCAGCTTGAGCTCGGGATGGGCGATGACGAGCTTGAGGAACTCGGTATAGCGCGAGGCGAGAAGCTCGTGGACCTCCTCCTCGTCGGTTTCGCGCCGCTTGCGCTGCTCGTAGGCGAAGATGAAGATGGCGAAGGGCAGGCCCAGGATCGTGACCACATAAGTCAGGGCCTCGAGGATCGTCAGAATGGACACGGGCGGGGTTCTCCGTCCTGCGGAGGCGCGCGGCGGCCCCCGGACCCTCCTTGTAGGGGTGCGCGCGTCTCGGCGGAACAGGGGGCCCCGTCCGGGGCGGCCTCAGCGCAGGCAGGTGCAGCGGCCGGGATCGGGGCAGCGGCAGGGCGGAGGGGCGGCGGCGGCTCGCGGGCGGGCGGAGCCGCGGGAGCGGCGGCGTCCGGTCGCCGCGGCCGGCGGATCGACAGGCCGGGCGGGGAGGGCCTGCGCGAACCGGACCAGCGTTCCGCCCCCCGGCAGCGGCAGAAGGATCGCGCGCAGCGGCCCCTGACCGGCGGGGGCGAGGACGACTTCCTGCCGCACCGGCCTGCCGCGAAGCGCCTGGTCGAGCGCCGGGACCTCCGATCCGTCCGCCCAGCGGGCGGCTTCGGCCGGCAGGTCGCGCGGGCCGGGTCCGCCGGGTCCCCAGAGCGTCCGGTAGGCCGCGTTGACAAGGAGCAGCGTGCCGTCCGCCCCGAACACGGCCAGCGCCTCGTCGAGCGCATCGAGGGCGAGATGGGCCGTGTCGAGTTCCCCCCGGGCGCGCCGGGCGAACGCCACCTCGTCGCTGATATCCTCGAACAGGAAGGCCAGCGCGCCGTCGGGATGCGGGCGGCCCGTCACGCGCCAGACCCGCTCGCCCGGCAGGTTCCAGGTCTCGCAATAGGCGTCGCGGGAGGCCTGGGCCTCCAGCGCCGCAAGCGCGCTGCGCCACGAGCCGTAACGGCGCGGCTCCGGCAGCAGGCCCGCGTCGCGGAGCCGGTCGAGAACGGCGCCGATCGGCGGCCGCGTGCTCAGGAAGGCGGGGGGCAGTCCCGTCAGGTCCACCAGCGCCGGGTTGAACAGGATCAGCCGCCGGGCGCGGTCGAACACGGCCAGTCCCGTGGGCAGGTGGGCAAAGGTCTTGCCGAGGGTCGCGACGAACTGGCGCCGGGTCTCCTCGGCGCGGCGCACCTCGGTGACGTCCTGCGCAACGTGAAGGAGCCGCCCGCCCCGGCGCCGGGTGGTGACGTCGAAGACGGAAGGAGCCTCCAGTCCGGGCAGGGCGAGGGTCAGCCGCCGCTGGCGCATCTCGCCGTCGTCCAGATCCTCGGGCGGCGGCCAGAGCGGCTGGGCCGGCCAGCAGCTGCCCCGTCCCTCCGGCCGGACCAGATCGTGCAGCGCGAGGCAGGCCCGGTTGGCCCAGACGAGGCTGCCATCCGCCTCCTCGATCCAGATCGGGCCGGGATGATCCTCGGCCAGCGCGCCCAGAAGGTCCGGCTCCTCCGGGCGGGGTCCGGTCCCCTGCCCCTCGAGCCGGAGCGTGAGGCGCAGGGTCCCGGGCCAGGGGGACGGGGCGCCGCCCTCCCCCTCAGGGCCGGGGGCGCCGGCCGGCGGATCGCGGGGGCACCGGGGCCCGAGGCGGGCCAGGAGGCGATGGAGGTCGGGTTCCCCGCCCGGTCCCCCCAGCAGCGCGCGCGGCCGGCGTCGCGTCCACGAGGCTTGTCCCCTCGAAGAGCAGAACCGCCTCGTCCGGGCCATCCTCCGCCCGCGGACGGCGTGCGGACCGCACGGGCGCCAGACCCCGCACGATCAGCCCCGCCGAGCCCAGAGCAAAGAGCCCGGCCGCCAAGACCCCCAGAAGATCGCCCAAGACCCGTCTCCCCGTTCCGGGGCCAGACTGGCAGGAAATGGTTAAGAGGAGGTTAATCCGCCCGCGGCCGGATCGGGGCGGCCGGGGGCTGTGGCGCCGGGGTCACGCTCCGGCGCATCGGGAGCCGCCAGCGCCGACAGCGGCCAGGCTACCAGCGCCACGGCCCCGCCCCGGGCGCCGTTGGCGAAGGTGATCCGCGCGCCCGTCCGCTCCAAGAGCGTCTTGGCGATGAAGAGCCCCAGACCCATGCCTTCGTAGCCGGGGCGGCTCTCGCGCTCGCGCGCGGCGCGGCGGGTGGCGAGCGGATCGCCGATGCGGTCCAGAAGCCCGGGCGGAAAGCCCGGCCCGTCATCGGCGATCCGCACGACGACGCGGCCGCCCGACCAGTCGAGGCGGATCTCCACCCGTTCGCGCGAGAAGTCCACGGCATTCTGCACGAGGCTGCGCAGGCCGTGGACGATCTCGGGCCGGCGCGGGATCGCGGGCTGACGGCCCTCGGGCACCCGCAGATCCACCGTCCGGCCGCGGGCCAGATGGGGTTCGGCGGCCTCCTCCACCACGGCCTGCAGGGGCGCCCGGTCGAGATAGGGGTCGCGCGCCGCCGTCCGGCCCATGGCGCGCAGGATGTCGCGGCAGCGGTCGGCCTGCTCTCGCAGGAGCCGCGCATCCTCGGCCAGATGGGCCAGATCGGGCCGCTGTTCCAGCTCGTCGAGCATCTCGGAGGTGACGAGCTTGATGGTGGCCAGGGGCGTGCCCATCTCGTGGGCGGCCGCCGCCACCACCCCGTCGAGGTCGGACAGCCGCTGCGCGCGGGCGAGCGCCATCTGCGTGGCCGTCAGCGCCTCGGCCATCGCCGCACGCTCGGCCATGACCCGGCGGGCATACAGGGCCAGAAAGCCCGTGCCGATGGCGAGGGCCAGCCAGAAGCCCCAGAGCAGCAGGACCGGTGGTGCCAAGGGACCCGAGGGTCCGCGCAGGGGCACGTTCCACAGGCCGATCGCGGAGACGACCAGGACCGTGAGGAGCCCCAGCCCGAGCGCGTGCCGGCCGCTCAGCGTGGTGGCGGCGATCGTCACCGGGGCGAGGATCAGGACGGCAAAGGGATTGGCAAGCCCCCCCGTCAGGGCCAGAAGCAGGCCGAGCTGGACGATGTCGAAGGCAAACAGCGCCGCCGCCTCGCCCTGGGCAAGGCGGCGCGTGCGCGGGGCGGTCAGGCCCGCCACCAGGTTGACGAGAACCGACAGCCCGATGACGGCCGAGACCGGGCCCACCGGGATCGCGAGGTCGAGTCCCTCCGTCGCCACCAGCACGGCGCCGCTCTGCCCCGCGATCGCGACCCAGCGCAGCAGCGTGAGCGTGCGCAGCGTGACGCCACCCGGCTCGGTCGGCGCGAGGTCTGGCGGGACGTGCGGCATGGAGGCTCCTGCGTCGGACGGCCCATCTGGCGCGCCCGCGGGCGCCGGCCCGTCCCCGGGCCTTGCGGCGGCGGGCCGCATTGATATGGCGGCCGCAGGCGGCGCATCAATCGCGCCGCCCAATGCCGGGGAGTGCCACGTGATGCGCCGCCAGCCGCTCGTCATCCTGTCCGCCGCCGCCCTCCTGCTGGGGCTGGGCGCCGTGGCGAGCCTGCCCTCGGTCCTGTCGGGCTGGCGGGGGGGCGATGCGGCGCTCGCCGCCTGCCGGGGAGGCGTGACGGGGGGCGATATCGGCGGGCCCTTCACGCTGGTGGACGGGCAGGGGCGCACCGTCACGGAGGCGGACGTGTTCACGGAGCCGACGATCCTCTATTTCGGCTACACCTTCTGCCCCGATGTCTGCCCGCTCGACATGGCGCGCAACGGCGAGGCTGCCCGCATCCTCGAATCGCGCGGCATCCCGGCACGGCCCGTCTTCGTGTCGGTCGATCCGGCCCGCGACACGCCCGACTGGGCCGCCGAATGGGCGCTGAACTTCCACGACGACGCGGTGGGGCTGAGCGGCAGCCCCGAGCAGGTGGACGCCGCCAAGCGCGCCTGGCGCGTCTATGCCCAGGCCCAGCCGGCCGAGGACGGCTTCTATCTCGTGGACCATTCCACCTTCAGCTACCTGGTCCTGCCGGAGGTGGGATTCGTCGATTTCGTGCGGCGGGAGGAGAGCCCCGAGGCGGTGGCCGACCGTCTCCAGTGCTTCGTGGAGGCTGCGGCCTGACGCCGCAGGGGGCGCCCGGATTGAAACCGTCCGGGTCGCGCCTATCCTAGGGGCATGATCCCGCAAGCCCCGTTCCCGGCGGCCGATGCGCCGCCCCTGCCAGCGATCGGACCGGACCCGTCGCTCCTTCTCGTGGACGACGACGAGGCCTTCCTCAAGCGCCTCGCGCGCGCGATGGAGCGGCGCGGCTTCCGGGTGGAGACGGCCGGCTCCGTGGCCGCCGCGCGCGAGGCGATCGCGGCCCATCCCCCCGCCTATGCCGTGGTGGACCTGCGCCTGTCGGACGGCAACGGCCTCGACGTGGTCGAGCGCCTGCGCGAGCGGCGCCCCGACAGCCGGGTGATCGTGCTGACGGGCTATGGCGCTATCGCCACGGCCGTGGCGGCCGTCAAGATCGGAGCGACCGACTATCTCGCCAAGCCGGCCGATGCCGAGGAGGTCACGCGCGCCCTTCTGGCCGAGGAGGGCGCGCTGCCCGAGCCCCCCGAGAAGCCCATGAGCGCCGACCGCGTCCGGTGGGAGCACATCCAGCGCGTGTTCGAACTGTGCGACCGCAACGTGTCGGAAACCGCGCGGCGGCTGGGAATGCACCGCCGCACGCTCCAGCGCATCCTCGCCAAGCGTTCCCCCCGCTGAGCCTGTTTCACGTGAAACAGGCCGCCTCCAGCGCGCGGTGGCGGGCGATGAAGGCCGCGCGCGCGGCCGTGGGGGGCAGGGGAGCGAGCGGGCCTGAGGGCAGCGCGCCCTCGGCCGGGCGGCCGAACAGGCGGTCGGCCTCACCCAGCGAGAACCCCGCAAGCGCCGTCGCCTCGGCCCAGGCCGCGGCGCGGTCGGCGCGCTTGATCGACCGCTTGACCGCCACGGGCAGGCGGGCGGGCAGGCCGAAGCGCAGATGCACGGCCTCCATCAGGCGGGCCTCGAGGGCGGCATAGCCCTCGCCCAGCACGCCCTTCACGGGCGAGATCATGTCCCCGATCACGTATTCCGGCGCGTCGTGGAGCAGCGCAGCCAGCCGCCAGCGCGGCTCCGTGCCGGGTTCGAGGCGGCCGAAGATGTCCTCCACGAGGAGCGCGTGCTCGGCCACCGAATAGGGCCATTCGCCCCGCGTCTGCCCGTTCCAGCGCGCCACGAAGGCGAGCCCGTGGGCGATGTCCTCCAGCTCGACATCGAGGGGGGACGGATCGAGCAGGTCGAGCCGGCGGCCCGACAGCATCCGCTGCCAGGCCCGCGGCCGGTCTGCGCGCGTCCTCCCCGTCATGCGTCCGCTCCCCCGTCGCGGCGCCGATCCTGCCGCGGGCAGGGGGCGGGCTCAAGCGGGCCTTCGGTGGACGGGCGGGGGCGGCGGTGCTATGGGCCGGGCGGGATCACCGAGGAGACAGCCCATGCCGCTCGACCGTCCGGATTTCGTGGTGCGCGACCCCGGCCTCGCCGCCTGGGGCCGGACGGAGATCGCCATCGCCGAGACGGAGATGCCCGGGCTGATGGCCCTGCGCGAGGAGTTCGGCGCCACCCGGCCGCTCGCGGGCGCGCGCATCGCAGGCTCGCTGCACATGACGATCCAGACGGCCGTGCTGATCGAGACCCTGACGGCCCTGGGCGCGGAGGTGCGCTGGGCCTCCTGCAACATCTTCTCCACCCAGGACCACGCCGCCGCCGCCATCGCCGAGGCGGGCGTGCCGGTCTTTGCCGTCAAGGGCGAGACGCTCGAGGAATACTGGGCCTATACGGACCGCATCTTCGCCTTCGGCGGGGACGGGGCCAACATGATCCTGGACGACGGGGGCGACGCGACGCTCTATGTGCTGCTCGGCGCCCGGGTCGAGGGTGGCGAGGGCGATCTCATCGCCCGCCCCGAGAGCGAGGAGGAGGAGGCGCTGTTTGCGCAGATCCGCCGCCGCATGGCCGAGACCCCGGGCTGGTTCACGCGCCAGCGCGACGCCATCCGCGGCGTGACCGAGGAGACGACCACCGGCGTCAAGCGCCTCTACGACCTGCATCGGCAGGGGCGGCTGCCCTTTCCGGCGATCAACGTCAACGACAGCGTCACCAAGTCCAAGTTCGACAACCGCTACGGCTGCAAGGAATCGCTGGTGGACGGCATCCGGCGGGCCACCGACACGATGATGGCGGGCAAGGTCGCCGTGGTCTGCGGCTATGGCGACGTGGGCAAGGGCTCGGCCGCCAGCCTGCGGGGCGCAGGCGCGCGCGTGAAGGTCACCGAGACGGACCCGATCTGCGCGCTGCAGGCCGCGATGGACGGCTACGAGGTCACGCTGCTCGAGGACGAGGTGGAGACGGCCGACATCTTCATCACCGCCACGGGCAACAGGGACGTCATCCGTCTCGAGCACATGCGGCGGATGAAGGACATGGCGATCGTCGGCAATATCGGGCACTTCGACAACGAGATCCAGGTCGCCGCGCTGCGCAACCACAAGTGGACGCGCGTCAAGGACCAGGTGGACCTGATCGAGATGCCCGGCGGCAACCGCATCATCCTGCTCTCGGAGGGGCGGCTTCTGAACCTCGGCAATGCGACGGGGCATCCGTCCTTCGTGATGAGCGCCTCCTTCACCAACCAGGTCCTTGCGCAGATCGAGCTGTGGACCCGCCCCGAGGCCTATCCGCCGGGCGTCTACATCCTGCCCAAGCATCTCGACGAAAAGGTCGCACGGCTTCACCTCGCCAAGGTCGGCGCGCGGCTCACCCCGCTCAGCCCCGAGCAGGCGGCCTATATCGGCGTGTCGCCCGAGGGGCCGTTCAAGCCCGACCATTACCGCTATTGAGGGCGCGGGGATGAGCCGGGCCTTCGGGGTTCTGGGCGTCGTCCTGATCCTCCTGGGCCTGCTCTGGGCGGCGCAGGGGGCGGGGTGGGTGCCATGGCCCACGCGCAGCCCGATGCTGGGCGACCGCGCCTGGATCGGCTGGGGCCTGGGGCTGGCCGTTCTGGGGGCCGCGCTCGCCCTGTGGAGCGGGCGGCGCTGATCTCAGGGCGCCAGGCCCCCCATCGCGCAGACGCGCTCCCATTCCTCCGGCCGCACCGGCTGGACCGACAGGCGCGAGTTCCTCACGAGAACCATCTCGGCCAGCGCCGGTTCGGCCTTGATGCTGCGCAGCGACACGGGCCGGGGCAGGGGGGCGAGGGCGCGCAGGCTCACGCAATCCCAGCCGCTGTCGGGCGGCGCGGTCGGGTCCGGTGCGGCGGGTGCGACGACCTCGACCAGGCCCACCACGGCCGGCTGGGCCCCCGAATGGTAGAAGAAGCCGCGGTCGCCCACCGTCATGGCGCGCATGTGGTTGCGCGCGGCATGGTTGCGCACCCCGTCCCACGGGCCGCCCGCATCGCCCAGCGCGACCTGATCGGCCCAGGAGAAGACATGCGGCTCGCTCTTGAACAGCCAGAAGGCCATGGTTTCCCCCTTCACTCCGTGCGCAAGGGCCGCTCGAGCAGCAGCCGCAGCGCCGTCTCGGCATCCAGGCGCCCCTCGACCAGCCCCGCCACGGCGGCCGTGACCGGCATCTCGATGCCGCAGCGCGCCGCGAGCGCCAGCGCCGCGCGCGCGGTCGCCGCCCCTTCCACGGTCACGTCCGGCGCAAAGCCCTCGCCGCGGCCCAGCGCAAGACCGAAGCGGAAGTTGCGCGACTCCTCCGAGGTGGCGGTGAGCACCAGATCCCCCAGCCCCGACAGGCCCATCAGCGTGGATTCCTGCGCCCCCAGATGCCGGGCGAGGCGGACGGTCTCGGCGAAGCCGCGGGCCAGCAGCGCCGCGCGGGCCGATTCGCCGAAGCCTGCGCCGATGCAGGCGCCGCAGGCGATCGCCACGACGTTCTTGAGCGCGCCCCCCAGCTCGGCCCCGGTCACGTCGGGGGTGCGGTAGAGCCGCAGCGTCGGCGTGGAGAGCAGCGCCTGCAGGCGTGCGCCCTCCGCCTCGTCCCGGCAGGCCAGGGTGAGGGCGGCGGGGCGGCCCCGGGCGATGTCGGCGGCAAAGGAGGGACCGGTGAGCAGGGCGGGGCGCGAACCGGGCAGCGCGGCGGCGATCAGGGCGCTGGGGCCTTCGCCTGTGGCCAGGTCGATGCCCTTGCAGCAGGCGACCGGCGCAGCGCCGGCCAGGACCGTTCGCTGCGCAGCGAGAAACTCGCGCAGCGCCTGGGCGGGCACGGCCAGAAGCACGGCCTCGGCCCCCCTGACGGCGCCGAGGTCCCCCGTCGGCTGCACCCGGTCGGGCAGGATCGCCCCGGGCAGGCGGGGCAGGCGCCTCTCCTGCCGGGCCCGCTCCATGAGAGGGGTTTCGCGACCCCAGAGGACGACGTCATGCTGCGCAGCAAGGGCAATGGCGAGGGCCGCGCCGAAGGCGCCGGAGCCGATCACCGCGACGCGGCTCATGCCTTGGCCCCCTTGCGCCCCGATCCGAGCATCGGCGCGGCGGCCTCGTCGAGCGGCCAGCGCGGCCGGGCGGTCAGGTCGGTGCCGGGCGCGAGTCCCGCACGGGCCCGCTCGATGGCGGCCCAGGCGATCATGGCGGCATTGTCGGTGCAGAGCGCAGGCGCGGGCGAGACGAGCGGCAGGCCCGCCCCGGCCGCCTCGGTCTCGAGCGCAGCGCGCAGGCGCCGGTTGGCGGCCACCCCCCCTGCCACCGCGAGGCCCGCGAGATCGGGACGGATCGTCCGGGCCTGCGCGATCGCGCGGCGCAGCTTGGCAGAAAGGATGTCGGCCACCGCCGCCTCGAACCCCGCGCAGAGGTCGCGCCGGTCGCTTTCGCGCAGGCCTCCCGCTTCGGCCACGAGCCGGTCGCGCCAGCGCAGGACGGCAGTCTTGAGCCCCGAAAAGGACAGCTCGAGCCCGTCGCGGTCCAGAAGCGGCCGGGGCAGGTCGAAGCGGGCCGGATCGCCGCCCTGCGCCGCCTCCTCTACCGCGGGCCCGCCCGGCTGGGGCAGGCCGAGAAGGCGCGCGACCTTGTCGAAGGCCTCGCCGGGCGCGTCGTCGATGGTCCCGCCGAGACGCCGGAAGGCGGCGGCGCCCTCCACGAGCAGGAGCTGGGCATGACCTCCCGAGACGAGCAGGACGAGATACGGAAAAGGCAGGTCGTCCGTCAGCCGCGGGGTGAGCGCATGGCCGGCCAGATGGTTGATGCCCCAGAGCGGCAGGCCCGTGGCTGCGGCCAGACCGCGCGCGGTCATGACCCCGGCCAGCAGCCCGCCCACGAGGCCGGGACCGCTGGTCACCGCGATCCCGTCGATCCGATCGAGCCCGAGCCCCGCACGGCTCAGGGCGGCCTCCACGCAATGGTCGAGCGCTTCGGCATGGGCGCGTGCGGCGATCTCGGGAACGACGCCGCCGAACGGGGCATGCAGCTGCGCCTGGCCGGCCACGACGGAGGAGAGGATCCGCGCGCCCGGGGGGCCTTCGCGCATCACCGCCGCGGCGCTGTCGTCGCAGCTCGACTCGATGCCGAGAAGGGTGAGGGGGGCTTGCCCGACCATGGCGCTCCGCCGCGAAGGCCCCGGGGCTTTTGCCCCGACGCGGGTCCGCCTAGCATCCGCCGCGCGGCCGGGGCAAGCGCCGCGGCCGGTCGGGACGGCGAGCGCGTGGAGGGCGGGACATGGACCGCAGCGAGTCGGACGGACCGGTCCTGCTGGTGACGCGCCCCGAGCCGGCCGCGCGCCGCTTCCTCGAGGCGCTGCGGGTCCTGCGGGGGGGACGGCTGCCCCGTGCCGTCCTGAGCCCGGCGCTGCGGATCCGGCCTCTGGAGGTCCGCCTGCCCCTCGTCCCGGCCGGGCTGATCCTCACCTCCGAGAACGGCGCCGCGCGGGTGCCGGACTTCGGTCTCGCGGGGCTGCCCGCCTGGTGCGTGGGTCCCCGGACGCGCGCGGTCGCGGAGCAGGCAGGCCTCGGCGCGCGCGAGGCGGGACCCGATGCGGAGGCCCTCGTCGCGGCGCTCGTGGCAGAGCGGCCGGCCGGTCCGCTGCTCCATCTGCGCGGCGAGCAGGCACGGGGCGACGTGGTGGCGCGGCTGCGCGAGGCGGGGCTCGCGGCCGAGGAGGCCGTGGTCTACCGGCAGGAGGCGCTCGCCCCCTCGGCAGAGGCGCGGGCGGTTCTCGAGGGGACGCGGCCGACCGTGCTGCCGCTCTTCTCGCCGCGCAGCGCGGCGGTGGTGGCGGGCTGGGGGAGCCGGGCCCCGCTCCACCTCGTCGCCATGAGCCCGGCCGTGGCGGAGGCCGCAGCCGGGCTGCCGCACCGGTCGCTGCGGCTCGCCGCCCGGCCCGACGGCGAGGCCATGCTGCGCGCCACCGCGCGGTGCGTGGCGTGGCTTGAGGGCATGGGGCGACCGGATTAGGTACTGCCGGACTCCCGGCCCGCTGCCGGGGCGGGCAGCGAGGGCGGACCATGGCGCGCAACACCCCACCGGACAGGGACCCGACCGGACCGGCCGGCGACACGCCCCGCGGTGCGGCGGAGCGGAAGGACGCGTCGGCCGGTCCTGCAGCCGGGACGGACGGGCCCGGGGCGCCTCCCTCCGCGGGGGACGGGCCGGGCGGAAAGCCCGCCGCGACCAGCGGGAAGCCCGCCCCGGCCGGACCTGCGCCCGGGATGCGGGCCGGAGAGCCATCCCCCCAGAGCGGCCCCGCGCCGGACCGGACGGCCCCGGACGGGGGGACGACCGTCCCGCCGGCCGGCTCCGCTGCGCCGGCCGGGCCGGCCGGAGAACCGCCCGCCGCGGACAGGGAGCGGCCGTCCCCGGCCTCGCCTGCCCCCTTGCCGCCGGCAGCGGATGCGCCGCGCCGAGGCCTCGGGGGCCTTCTCCTCGGGGGTGTGCTCGCGGCCCTGCTGGGCGGCGGGGCGCTCTGGCTGGGCCAGCAGGCCGGGCTCGTGCCCCAGCCGGGGCTGCGCACCCTCGAGCAGCGCCTCGGCGCGCTCGAATCCCGACCCCTGCCCGCCGATCCGGCCGGGGCGCTGGCGGACCTGTCCCGCACCCTTGAGGCTCAGGCGGCGCGGCTCGACGCCTTGGAGGCGCTGCCGGCCCCCGCCGCGCCCGACCTGAGCGGCCTCGAGGGCGCGCTTGCGGATCTGGAGGCCCGGACGGCTGCGCTCGAGGCGCAGGTCGCGGGGGAGGCGGAGACGGTGCAAACGCTCGGCTCCCGGCTCGACGCCCTCGAGGCCCTGCCCCGTCCCGCACCGGCAGCCCCCCGCGCCTTTGCGCCGCCGGCGAGCCCCCTGGAGAGCCTTGTTGCGGAGCTCGAGGCCGGGCAGGCCGATCTGGTCGCGCGGGTCGAAGACCTGGAGGCCGCGCGCGACGCCCTGGAGGAGGCCCGTGCGGCCATGGCCGAGTCGCTGGAGCGGCTGGAGGATGAAAGCGCCCGCGCGCTCGGGACCGCGGCGGACGCCCTGAGCCGTGCCGAGGCGGCCGAAGCGCGGGCCGAGGCGGTGGCGGCCGAGGCCGAGGCGGCCCGGAGCCGTGCCGAGGCGGCCGAGGCGGAAGCTGAAGCCCGCGCCGCGCTGGCCCGGATCGCCGCCGCGCTGGAGACGGGCGCGCCGCTCGCCCCCGCCCTCGAGGAGCTGCGGGAGAGCGGCGCGGCCCCCCCGCCGGCCTTCGAGGCTGCGGCCGAGACCGGCCTGCCCACCCTGGCGGCGCTGCGGGCGGACTTTCCGGCTGCGGCGCGGGCCGCGCTCGAGCGCGCGCGGGCCGAGGGGCTTCTGGATGCCGGCGGCGGCGCCGTCGCCTTCCTGCGCGGGCAGTTCGGCATCCGCTCCACGCTCCCGCGCGAGGGCGACGACCCGGACGCGATCCTGTCGCGGGCCGAAGCGGCCCTGGCCGCGAACCAGCTGGACGAGGCCCTGCGCGAGATCGCGGCCCTTCCGGACCCCGTGCGCGAGGCGCTGCGGCCCTGGCTCGACCGGGCGGAGGCGCGCGCGGCCGCCGAGGCGGCCCTGCGCGACGGGCTCGGCGCCGCGGCCGAGCGCACCATTCCCGCGGCTCCCTGACCCGAAAGGCCGGCCCGATGCTCTGGACCCTGCTCAAGCTGCTCCTGTTCGTCCTGGTCGTGGCGGGCCTGACCCTCGGCGGGGCCTGGCTGCTCGAGCAGCCGGGCGGTGCGGTGATCGCCGTGGGCGGATGGGAGGCCACGCTGACGCCCCTGCAGGGCGTCGTGCTTCTGGCGCTGCTTCTGCTGGTGCTCTGGGTCCTGCTCAAGCTGCTGGGCGTCATGGGCGCCCTGGTGCGGTTCCTGAACGGGGACGATACGGCCCTGTCGCGCCACTTCTCCCGCAACCGCCGGCGCAAAGGGATGCAGGAACTGACCGAGGCCGCTCTCCTGCTCGCCTCGGGCCGTCCGGCCGAGGCGCAGGCGCGGGCGGAGGCGGCCCGGCGGCATCTGGACTGGCCGGAACTGACGCACCTGATCCTGGCCCAGTCGGCCGAGGCGGCGGGGGACCGGACCCGTGCGGCGGAGATGTGGGCGCTGCTTGCGGCCCATGACGGCTCGCGCCTTGCCGGGCTGCGGGGTCTGCTGCGCCAGAAGCTCGCCGAGGGCGACGACGCGACCGCCCTGCGCCTGGCAGAACGGGCCTTCGCCCTCGACCCCGACAACCGCGAGATCCAGGACACGCTGCTGCGCCTGCAGGCGGAGTCGCACGACTGGGCAGGCGCGCGCCGGACGCTCGCCGCACAGCGCCGATCGGGCAGCCTGCCGCGCGACCTCCACCGCCGCCGCGACGCCGTTCTCGCGCTCGGACAGGCGGCGGAGGTCATGGCGGAGGGCGCCACGGTGGAGGCCCGCGAGGCCGCCATCGAGGCCAACCGGCTGTCGCCCGACCTCGTGCCCGCCGCGGTCATGGCCGCGCGCAGCCATATCGCGCGGGGGGAGGGCCGGCAGGCTGCGCGCATCCTGCGCAAGGCCTGGGAGGCTCAGCCGCATCCCGATCTTGCTGCGGCCTTCGCGGAGATCGTGCCGGAGGAAAGTCCGGCCGAGCGGGTGCGCCGGTTCCGCGCGCTGACCGAACTGCGTGCCGACCATCCCGAGACGCGGATGCTGCGGGCCGAACTTCTGATCGCGGCCGAGCAGTTCGAGGAAGCCCGGCTGGCACTGGGCGACCTGCCCGAGCGCGAGCCCACGGGCCGGTCGCTCACGCTGATGGCGGCGATCGCCCGCGGGCGCGGCGAGGACGAGGCAGCGGTCCGGGGCTGGCTCACCCGCGCGCTGGCCGCACCGCGGGGTCCGCAATGGGTCTGCGAGGCCTGCGGGCGCATCCATGCCGCCTGGACACCCGTCTGCGAGAACTGCCACGCCTTCGACACGCTGAGCTGGACCTCTCCGCCCGCCGAGGCGCGCCTGCCCGGCGGTGCCGAGCTGCTGCCGCTTCTGGTGGACCGCGCCGCCGCGCCGCCCGCGCCGGACGGGTCGCTGCCCGTGGTCGCCGATCCGTCTGCCCCTGTGGAGACCCCGCCGCGACCGGACGTCGAACCCGTCCGATAGCCCTTTTCCCCGCCGCCGCGCGATGCTAAGAGCCCCCCGGCGCCGCAGTAGCTCAGCTGGTAGAGCACGTCATTCGTAATGATGGGGTCGGGGGTTCGAGTCCCTTCTGCGGCACCAGCGCCCCGCTCCGACAGCCGGGAGGGCGGCCCGACCGGCCAGTCTCGCTCCGTACCGGGCCGCATCGGCGGCGCGATGCCACTCGTCCAGGCTCTGGCGGAGGGCGATGCGCCGGGCTTCGGGGTGGAGCTCAACCCGGCGCTGACCTATCGTCGGCCCCACCGGAGGGAGGAGCGCGCCGCATGATCCGCCACGACTTCGCAGGCCGCACGGCGGTGGTGACCGGCGGCGCGCAGGGGCTGGGCCTGGCCGTGGCCCGCCATCTCGCGGCCGGAGGGGCGCGGGTCGCGCTCTGGGACCTGGACGCCTCGCTCGCCGAGCAGGCCGCGGCGGCTTTGGGCGAGGGGCATCTCGCGGTCGGCATGGACGTGACCGACGAGGCGGCCGTGGCCGAGGCGGCCGCCCGCACGGCCGCCGCGCTCGGCCCCGCATCCATCCTGGTCGCCTCGGCGGGGATCGCCGGCCCGAACGGCCGCGTCGTGGAATACGACCCCGCGGCCTGGCGCCGCATCGTCGAGATCAACCTCACGGGCACGTTCCTCTGCGCCCGCGCCCTCCTGCCGCAGATGAGCGCGCAGGGCTACGGCCGCGTCGTCCTGATCGCCTCGGTGGCGGGCAAGGAGGGCAACCCGAACGCCGCCGCCTATTCCGCCTCCAAGGCCGGGGTGATCGCGCTGGCCAAGTCGCTCGGCAAGGAGCATGCGGCCGAGAACATCGCCGTCAACTGCGTGACACCGGCCGCCGCGCGTACCCGCATCTTCGAGCAGATGAGCGAGGAACACATCGCCTACATGCTCTCGCGCATCCCCCGCGGCCGGTTCCTCGAGCCCGACGAGGCGGCCTCCCTGATCGCCTGGCTCTGCTCGGAGGACAACAGCTTCGCCACCGGCGCCGTGTTCGACCTTTCGGGCGGGCGCGCCACCTACTGAGCCTCGGGGCCCCTGAGCGGGCGCAGGACGCTGCCGGACACGGAAGGGCTGCGGTCGCGGCTCGGACAGACGCCGAAGGCCCGCCGATAGGCCCGGGACAGGGCGGCGAGCGAGCCGAAGCCGCAGGCGGCCGCCACCTCCGACAGCGGCAGATCCGTCTGCTGGACCAGACCATGCGCCCGCTCGAGCCGCAGCGCACGGGCCGTCTCCCCGACCGAGCGGCCGAGCCTGAGGCGGAACAGGCGCTGGAGGTGGCGGGGCGAGAGCCCCACCTGGCGGGCCAGCGCCGCAGGACCCGGCGGCTCCCCCCTCTCGGCCTCCAGAATGGCGAGCGCGCGCGCCACCGCATCGGGCGAGCCCGGCGGGATCTCCGCGGCGGCCTGACGCGTGGTCCCCGCCCGCGGCCCGTCCGCGAGCAGGTGATGGGCCACCTCCTGCGCAAGGGCCGAGCCCCCTTCCTGGGCGACCAGGCCGAGGACGAGGTCGAGCGTCGCCGTCCCTCCCGCCGAGGTCGGCCGGCGGGGGGCTGCATGGAACAGGCCCGGCACGGCGCGCACGGCCGGATAGCGCTCGCGAAAGCCCTCGATCGTGTACCAGTGGACGGCCGCCGTCTCCCCGTCGAGCAGGCCGGCCGCCGCCAGAACCTCCGTGCCGGTCTCGATTCCCCCCACGCTCGCGCCCTGGCGGGCCATCCGCCGGAGCCAGCCCAGCAGGCGCGCATCCGCCGCGGCCGCGCGCGCCTCGAAGCTCGCAAGCACCAGCACGGTCTCGGCCTCGTCGGCGGGGCCGAGCGGGGAATCGACCGGCAGGACCGCCCCGCTCGAGGAGGGCACGGCCAGGCCGTCCACCGACAGGCGCCGCCAGGCGAACAGGCTGCGCCCCGACACCCAGTTGGCGACAAAGAGCGGCTCGGTCACGAGCGGCAGCGCGAGAAAGGAAAAGCCGGGCACGAGGACCAGACTCACCCGGTGCGGCTCTCCCGGGGCACGGCGCATGAGCGGTCTCCGGCTTGATCCGAATGGACAGGAATCTGTCCCTAGAGATCAAGTCTGTCCAGCCTGTCGTGCAGAGGCCTGCCCCACTCTGTCGTAACTAACTGTATCGTATGATTATGAAGCCATTCCCGACTTTGCCCTTCGGTGCCATCTCCGCGACCGCGCGATCAAGTGCAATCCGGCTGCCAGCGGCAGGATGGACCGCAACCGCCCGCCCCCGCGGGCCGCAAGCGGAGGACCGACCCCCGATGGGCAAGCCCGAACTGACCTGGGATCACAGCGACCCCGTCCACGGCAGAACCATGCCCGCGCCCTTCTTCTACGACGAGGGGATCTTCGCGGAGGAACGCGAGCGCATCTTCCTGCGCTGCTGGCACCTTGTGGGTCATGTCAACGAGTTCCGCGAACCCGGCTCCTATGTGGTCCAGGACATCTTCGAGCAGAGCGTGGTCGTCACGGCCGGCCATGACGGCGGCATCCATGCCTGGCACAATGTCTGCCGCCACCGGGGCAACCGGCTGATGACCGAACGGCGCGGCAAGGTGGGCGCGGTGCTGCGCTGCCAGTACCATTCGTGGTGCTACAATCTCGACGGCGGGCTGCGCGCCGCCCCCCGCACGGAGCATCTGGCCGACTTCTCCAAGGCCGACTGGAGCCTCCGGCCCGTCCGGCTGGAGATCTTCGCAGGCTGGGTGTTCGTCACGCTCGACGATGGCGCCCCCCCCGTACGCGAGATCGCCGCGGGTGCCGAGGAGGAGATGCGCCGCTTCCTGCCGGATCTCGACACGGTCGAGCTGGTCGAGGAGACCGACGTCGTCGTGGAGGCCAACTGGAAGGTCATCCAGGAGAACTCCATCGAGGGCTACCATTTCGACCTTTCCGGGCCGGTCCACAAGGAGCTGGCCGCGCTGATCGACTTCGAGGGCTACCGGCTGACGCCGCGGGGGCTCTGGTGGACCTATATCGGTCCGCCCAACAAGGGCGCGACCGAGGCCTACGGCGTGCCGCTCGAGGGGGCCACCTGGCAGACCGACTGGTTCTTCAACATCGGCATCTGGCCCAACACCACCTTCTACAGCTTTCCCTATACCGACATGATCGGGACCTTCATCATGATCCCGATCGCGCCCGAGCGGTCCATCCTGCGCTTCGGCTACTACGCGCCGAGGGGCCGTCCCGTGCCGGAGGTCACGCGTGCCGCCATCCGCTGGATGAACACCCAGCTCGGCCCCGAGGATATCGAGCTCAACATCACCAACCAGAAGGGCCTGCACTCGATGGGCTTCGGTTCGGGACGCTACCTGATCGATCCCGCCCGCCCGAACCAGAGCGAGCATCTGGTGCACCATTTCCACAAGCTCTGCTACGAGGCGATCCGCGGGTGAGCGAGGCCTGGGACTATGTCATCGTGGGTGGCGGCTCGGCGGGCTGCGTGCTCGCCGCGCGGCTGAGCGAGGAGCCTGCCGTGCGCGTGCTCCTGCTCGAGGCAGGCCCGCCCGACCGCTCGCCCTGGCTCGCCATGCCCGCAGGGATCGCGCGCGTGGTCTGGGGGACGCGCTTCTCCTGGGCCTTCGTCTCCGAGCCCGAGCCGCATCTCGGCGGACGGCGGCTGGGCCATCCGCGGGGCCGGGTGCTGGGAGGGTCGTCCTCGATCAACGGCATGGTCTGGCTCCGGGGTCATCCGCGCGACTTCGACGGCTGGGCCCAGTCGGGCGCCCGCGGCTGGAGCCACGAGGAGGTGCTCCCCTTCTTCCGTCGCAGCGAGACCGCGCCCGAGGGCTCGGGTCCCGATCGCGGCCGGGACGGGCCCATCCGCATCACCCGCCCCGTCCTCGACCCCCTTGCCGCAGCCTTTGTGGAGGCAGGGGTGCAGGCGGGCTATCCCCGCGCGGACGACTTCAACGGACCCCATCCCGAGGGATTCGGCCCCGTGGAGCGCAGCACCCATCGCGGGCGGCGCTGGAGTGCCTCGCGCGGCTATCTCCACCCCGTCCGCGACCGGCGCAATCTCTGCCTGCGCACCGGCGCGCTCGCGCTGCGCATCCGGCTGGAGGGCGGCCGCGCGGTGGGGGTGGACTATACCCATCACGGCCGGCCTGCCTTTGCTCGCGCCGTGCGCGAGGTCATCCTTGCCGCCGGCGCCATCGGTTCGCCCCACCTGCTCCAGCTCTCCGGGATCGGAGCCCCGCGCCATCTGGAGGCCGCGGGACTCCCTGTCCTGCACGAGCTGCCGGGCGTGGGCGAGAACCTCCAGGACCATCCCGATCTCGTGGTCCAGCACAGCTGCCTCCGTCCGGTCACGCCGCTGGGCGCGACGCGGCCGCCGCGCTCCTGGCTCGCGGGGGCCGAATGGGCCCTGCGGGGCACCGGGCCGGCTGCCACCAACCATTTCGAGGCGGGCGCCTTCATCCGCACCCGGCCCGAGCTGGAGCAGCCCGACATCCAGTTCACCTTCATGCCGCTTGCGGTCCTGCCCGGCGGCACCCGCATCCGCCCCGAGGAGGCGTTCCAGGTCCATGTGGACCTGCTCCGGCCGCGTTCGCGCGGCCATGTGCGCGCGCGCTCGGCCGACCCGCGCGAGCCGCCCGCGATCCTCTTCAACTATCTCGCCGATCCTCAGGACCGCCGCGACCTCGCCCGCGGGGTGGAAAGGCTGCGCGCGGTGCTGCGCCAGCCTGCGCTGGCCCCCTTCGCCGGGCCCGAACTGCTGCCGGGCCCCGCGATCGCCGGGGCTGCGCTCGAGGAGTGGATGGCCCGCACGGTCGAGACCTGCTATCATCCCGCGGGCACCTGCCGGATGGGCGATCCGGGCCGGGCCGACACGGTGGTGGACCCCCTCTGCCGCGTCGCGGGTCTCGAGGGCCTGCGCGTCGTCGATGCCTCCATCATGCCCGCACCGGTCAGCGCCAACACCAACGCCGCCACGATCATGATCGCCGAGAAGGCGGCCCACCTCATCCGCACCGGGCCGGTCCGTCCCCCCGCATCCCCCCACCCCGAGGAGGTGTTCGCATGACAGCCGCTCCACGCAACCCGATCCTGCCCGCTTCCGGCCCCGCCGGCGACGAAGACCTGCTCGAGGCGCGCCGGGACCTGGCGGCCGCCTTCCGCTGGTTCGCCCGGCTGGGCATGCACGAAAGCGTCGCCAACCATTTCAGCCTGGCCGTGGACAAAGGGGGGCGGCGCTTCCTGATGAACCCGCGCGGCCGGCACTTCTCGCGCATCCGCGCGTCGGACCTGCTGCTTCTCGATGCGGACGATCCGGACACGATGCGCCGCCCCGACGCGCCCGATCCGACCGCCTGGCACATCCACGGCCGCATCCATGCCCGCAATCCCGAGGCGCGCTGCGTGCTCCATCTCCATCCGCGCCACGCCACGGCCCTGTCCGCCCTCGCCAACAGCCGCATGCCGCCCATCGACCAGAACACCATGCGCTTCTGGGGTCGGCTCGCCATCGACGAGGGCTTCGAGGGAATGGGCCTGTCGGACGAGGAGGGCGACCGTCTGGCGGGGCTTCTGGAGGGCGGCAAGGTGCTGCTGATGGGCAATCACGGCGTCCTGGTCGCCGCCCCGACCGTCGCGCTCGCGCTCGACGAGATGTACTATTTCGAACGCGCCTGCGAGACGGTGATGCTCTGCTATGCCACAGGCCGGCCGCTGCGCGTCGTCCCGGACGCGGTGGCCGAGCGCACGGCGCGCCAATGGGCCGCCTACGGCCAGCTCGCCCTCGACCATCTGCGCGAGGTGCGCGCCATCCTCGATGCCGAGGAGCCCGACTACCGCGACTAGACCCCTCCGCCAGAACACAGACCCCGGACAGACCGGGGCACCAGCTCGCAGGGAGACCGCCATGATGAGACCCACGATCCTGCTGGCCGCGCTCGGCCTGGCCGGCGCGGCCGCCGCCGCCGATCCGGAGGCCTGCGCCACGCCGCGCTTTGCCGATATCGGCTGGACCGACATCCAGGCCACGACCGCGCTTGCCGGGGTTGTCCTCGAGGGGCTCGGCTACCGGCCCGAGACGGTCATGGTCTCCATCCCGATCGCCTATGCCTCGATGCGGTCGGGCGACATCGACGTGTTCCTCGGCGACTGGCAGCCCAGCCTTGCCGCCGACCGCCAGCCCTATCTCGACGACGGATCGGTGGAGGTGCTGGGGGTCAATCTCGAAGGGGCCAAGTACACGCTCGCCACGCTTGCCCCCACGGCCGAGGCCGGCCTGCGCGACTTTGCCGACATCGCCCGCCACGGCGAGGCGCTGGGCTTCCGCATCCACGGGATCGAGCCGGGCAACGACGGCAACCGCATCATCCAGACCCTGATCGACGAGGACCGCTTCGGTCTCGGCGGGTTCCAGCTCGTCGAGTCCTCCGAACAGGGGATGCTCTCGCAGGTCGCGCGCCTGGCCGCACGGGACGAGGCGGTGGTGTTTCTCGCCTGGGCGCCGCATCCGATGAACGCGCGCTTTCCCATCGTCTACCTCTCCGGCGGGGACGAATGGTTCGGACCCGATTACGGCGGCGCGACGGTGCACACCAATGCGCGGGCGGGCCTCGCGGCGGAGTGCCCGGAACTGGGCCGCTTCCTGCGCCAGCTGCGCTTCACGCTCGAGATGGAGAACGCCGTGATGGGCCGCATCCTCGACGACGGGCTGCCGCCGGCCGAGGCGGCACGGGACTGGCTTGTCGCCCACCCCGAGACGCTTGCGCCCTGGCTCGAGGGCATCACCGCCCGGGACGGCCGACCCGGCCTCGCTGCCGTGCGGGCGCAGCTGGGCCTGCCGCCCGAGGGCTGAGGCGGGCGGTCAGGCGGAGACCGTCATCCGCCGCGTCCGCCGCTTGAGCCATTCCATCGTCCCGAGCAGCACGGCCGCCACCAGGGTCATCAGCGTGGCCGCTGCCGCGATCACCGGCGAGACGTTCTCGCGCAGCGACGAGAACATCTCGCGCGGCAGCGTCCGGTGCTCGGGGGCGGCGATGAAGATGTTGACCACGACCTCGTCGAAGGAGGTGGCAAAGGCGAACAGGAACCCCGCGAGGACCCCCGGCGCGATCAGCGGCAGGACCACGCGGCGGAAGGCCACGGCCGGCGACGCGCCCAGACCCTGCGCCGCGCGCAGCAGCGTCCGGTCGAAGGAGGCGAGCGCGGCGCCCACCGTGAGCAGGGCGAACGGCGCCCCCAGCGCCACATGCGCGGCCAGAAGCCCCGGAAAGGTCCGCACGAGCCCGACCTGCCCGAAGAACAGCGCCAGCCCCACCCCGAACACGATCACCGGCACGACGAGCGGGCTCAGCAGCAGCGCGAGCAGCACCGCCTTGCCGCGGAACTCCGCAAGCGCGAGGCCGAGCGCAGCCAGCGTGCCGAGGACGGTCGCGATGGCCGCGCTCGAGACGGCGAGGACCGCGCTGTTGGCGAGCGCCCGCGTCCAGCGCGGGTCCGAGAAGAACTCGATGTACCAGCGGTCGGTGAAGCCCCGCAGCGGATAGGTGAGAAAGCGGCTGTCGTTGACCGACAGCGGCAGCACCGCGAGGATCGGCACGACCAGAAAGGCGAGCACGAGGGCCGTCGCCGCCCAGAGCGCCCAGCGCCACAGCCGGTCTGCCGACAGCCTAGCCAAGGCTGAGCCCCCTCGGACCGGCGAGCCGCGCATAGAAGACATAGAGGATGGCCGTCGCCGCCACGAGCAGGATCGCCAGCGCGCCCGCCATGCCCCAGTTGAAGGTCTCCGTCGTGTAGAAGGCGATGAAGTAGGACACGAGCTGGTCGCCCGCCCCGCCCACCAGCGCGGGCGTGATGTAGTAGCCCAGCGACAGGATGAACACGAGAAGCGCCCCGGCCGCGAGCCCGGGCAGCGTCTGGGGCAGATAGACGCGCCAGAACGCCACCGCCGGCGAGGCGCCGAGCGAGCGGGCGGCCTTGACCAGTTCGGGCCGGATCGTGGTCATCGTCGCATAGAGGGGCAGGATCAGGTAGGGCAGCGAGATATGGACCATCGCGATGGTCAGCCCCGTGCGGTTGAACAGCAGCCGGACCGGTTCGGAGGTCAGGCCCAGCGCCATCAGCGCCCCGTTCACGAGACCCTGGTCCTGCAGCAGGACGACCCAGGCGCCCGTGCGGACCAGAAGCGAGGTCCAGAGCGGCAGCAGCACCAGCACCATGGCCACCGAGGCGAGAGCCGGAGGACCGTTGGCGAGGAAATAGGCCACAGGAAAGCCCAGGACGATCGCTGCGGCCGTGACCGTCGCCGCCACGGCAAAGGTGCGCCACAGCACGGCGAGGTAGATGCGCTGTTCGGGCGGCGCGCGTTCGAGCCCGTCCGCGCCCAGCCGCAGGTCCGCCGCCGACAGCAGGAAGAAGGCCGAGACGGGGCCGGAGGCCTGCCGGAGCGCCACCCAGGTCTCGCGCTCGCCCCAGGCCGGGTCGAGGGCGATCAGCGTCTCGCGCCAGCCCCCGCCGGGGTCTGGCTCCTGCCGGTCGGCCAGGGCGCGCGCGGTCTGGGTGACGAGGCTGCGCCCGCCCGGCAGCGCGTAGTTGAGCCGCCGCGCCGCCGTGGCGGCGGTCCGGCTCGCCTGCGACCCGCGCAGGTCGGCCGCGAGCGCGGCGAACACCGCCTCGTCCGGGGGCAGCTCGTCCCCGCCGTCGCGCAGCTCGGCCGACACGCGCGGCCAGACGGAGGCCAGTTCGTTGTCGGCCACGCCATAGCCCAGGATCCAGATGATCGGCGCGGCAAAGGCGAACAGCAGAAAGGCCGCCAGCGGCGCCACCAGCCCGGCGGCGAGAAGTCGCCGCCGCCCGTCCCGCCCGATCGTGCGGACGGGGGGGCGGACGGCGTCGAGGGACGCGGCCGGCGCGCTCATGCCGCGTCCCCGCCGGTCACTGACCGGCCCAGGACTGGAGCCGCTCGGTCAGCCGCTCGGCGTTCTCGAGCCAGAACTCGAGGTCCTGCGTGACCGAGACGGCCAGGTTCTCCGGGGCCGAGGGCACGTCGGGCAGCCGCTCGGGGTCGATGTCGTCGGCCGCCTCGCGGTGGACCACGCCATAGGCGATCGCGTCGGGCAGCCGCGCCTGCACCTCGGGGCGGTGGATGTATTCGAGGAAGGCATAGGCCTGCTCGATCCGCGGCGTGCCCGCCAGGATCACCCAGTAGTCGAAGCTGCCCACCGAGCCGTCCCAGACGAAGGCGAAGTTGCGGCCCTCCTCGCGGTTGGCCGCATCGATGCGCCCGTTGTAGACGGTGGTCATGACGACCTCGCCCGAGGCCAGAAGCTGCGGCGGCTGCGCGCCCGCGCGCCAGAAGATCAGGTCGTCGCGGATCGTCTCGAGCTTGGCAAAGGCGCGCTCCTCGCCTTCCGGCGTGGCAAGGACAGCCGTGACCTCCTCCTTGGGCACGCCATCGGCCATGAGCGCGCCCATCAGCGCCACGGCCGGGTGCATCCGCAGCGCGCGCTTGCCCGGAAAGCGCTCCGTGTCGAAGAAGTCGGCCCAGCCCGTCGGCCCCTCGGGCAGCGCGTCGCGGTCGTAGGCGATGCCCTCGTTGAACAGGATGGCGCCGACCCCGCATTCCTGCGCCGCGCCGGGGATGACGCTGTCCTCGCCGCCCAGCCGGTCCCAGTCGATGGGCTCGAACAGACCCTCCTCGCAGCCCAGCAGGATGTCGGCGGCCTCGACCTGGACCACGTCCCAGCCCGGATCGCCGCCCGAGGCCAGCCGCGCGCGGATCGCACCGATGCCGCCCTCCCAGGTCTCCTCGTTGACGCGGATGCCGGTTTCCTCCTCGAAGGGACGGAAGAACACCTCCCGCTGGGCATCCTGATAGGCGCCGCCCCAGGAGACCACCGTCACCGAATCCTGCGCCAGGGCCGGTGCCGCCAGAAGGGCGCCCGCCAGGGCGGCCGACACCGCCCGCATGGTCCGTCTTGCCGTCATCGTCCTTCTCCTCCTTGCTGTCTCGCCGGCCTGTGCCGGCCGGTCGCGCTGCCGACCCGCCGGGCCGGTCCAAAGCTCCTCAATAGGTGGGCGGGGTGATGACCCAGATCACCACCGTCTCCTCCGCACCGGGATTGCGGTAGCGGTGCGGCCGCGTGCTCGGAAAGGCGAAGCTGTCGCCGGCGCCGAGCAGGAAGCGCTCGGCCTCGATCCAGAGTTCGAGCGTGCCCGACAGCACCACGCCCGCCTCCTCGCCGCGATGGGCATAGGGCGCCTCGCCGCTGGCCGAGCCGGGCGCGAAGCGGCTCAGCAGCAGTTCGAGCGCGCCCCCCAGATGCGGCGAGAGCAGTTCGTCCGTGATGCCGGAGGCGAAGGCGAGACGCCGCCGTGCCCCTGCGCGCACCACAAAGGCCGCCTCGCTGCCCTCCGGGGCCGAGGGCGCGCGGAAGAACCAGCCCGCGGTGACGCCGAGCGCGCCGGCGATGGCCTGGACCGCGCTTACCGACGGATTGGACAGCCCCCGCTCCACCTGGCTCAGATAGCCCACCGAGAGATCCGTCCGCTCGGCCAGCTCGCGCAGGGTGAGCTGCTTGGCCGCGCGCAGCTCGCGCACAGCCTCGCCGAAGAAGCGCGCCTCGGGATCGGGCGTCCCCGCCTCCTCCAGAACCGCCACCCGTCCGGCGGGAACGCGCTCGGGCTGCGCCATGGGACCCTCCTCAGTGAACTTCAGATTGAACATGTTCACTGAACGTGGCAATACCCTTTTTCACAAGCCGTCGGCATCACGCGAGCAGGGGAGGGGGTCATGGCCCAGCGCTTCGACGCCATCATCATCGGGGCAGGCCATAACGGCCTCGTCTGCGCGGCCTATCTCGCGCGCGCGGGGCTCAGGCCGCTCGTGCTCGAACGGCGCGAGATCGTGGGCGGCGCCGCCGTGACCGAGGAGATCGCGCCGGGCTTCCGCGCCTCGATCTTCTCCTATCTGATGAGCATCCTGCACCCGCGCATCCAGGCCGACCTCGATCTGCGCCGCCACGGGCTCGAGGTGATGCCCTGCTCGGACATGATCTCGCCCCTGGACGGCGACGACTACATCCTCTTCTCCGACAACGTCGCCCGCACGCAGGCGAGCTTTGCGCGCTTCGACTCCCGCGACGCCGCGATCTACCCCGAATTCGACCGCTACCTCACCGACACGGCCAACATCTTCCGCCGCCTCCTGTGGGAGACGCCCTTCGACCCCACCCGGCGCGACTGGCGCGCGTTCCGCCAGATGGCGGGCTTCGCCATGCGCCACCGCCGCTACGCGGGCAAGCTCTTCCGCGTGGCCGACATGCTCACCATGAGCGCCTACGACTTCCTTTCCGAATGGTTCCGGGACGAGCGCATCAAGGCCGTTCTCGCCTATTACGCCTCCATCGGCACCTTTGCCGGGCCCAAGACCCCCGGCTCGGCCTATGTGATCATGCACCACGTGATGGGCGAGAACGCGGGTGCGGGCGGCTGGGGCTTCATCCGCGGCGGCATGGGGGCGATCACCCAGGCGCTCGCCGCCTCCGCCCGCGAGAAGGGGGCCGAGATCCGCACAAACAGCCCCGTGGCCGAGGTGATCGTCGAGAACGGCCGCGCCAGGGGCGTGCTGACGCAGGCGGGCGAGCGCTTCGAGGCGCCCCGCGTGATCGCCAACGCCTCGGCCAAGACGCTCTTTCTGGACCTGGTCGGAGAGCGCCACCTGCCCGACGACTTCGTGCGCGACGTGCGCAACATCCGCACCTTCTCCACCGCCTTCAAGATGAACATCGCGGCCGAGCGCCCGCCCCAGTACCGCTGCCTCGATCGCATCCGGCGCGACGGCGCGCTGGGCTCGTGGGACTATCCCACCTATGTCCACATCGCCCCCGACATCGACTATCTCGAGCGCGCCTATGACGAGGCCAAGTACGGCCGCCCCTCCTCCTCGCCCTTCATCACCCCGGTCGTGCCCACGATCGTGGACCGCTCCCTCGCCCCCGAGGGCAAGCACGTCGTCAACCTCTTCGGCGGCCACGCGCCCCACACGCTGCGCGACGGCGACTGGGCGACCGAGAAGCCGCGCTTCGAGAAGACCGTGCTCGACACGATGGACCGCTTCGCGCCCGGCTTCTCCTCGGACGTGATCGCCTCCCAGCTGCTGCTGCCGCAGGACATCGAGCGCATCGTCGCGCTCCCCCAGGGCCACATCTTCCAGGGCGAGCTCGCGCTCGACCAGCTCTTCTTCCAGCGCCCCGTGCCGCACTGGGCCGATTACCGCACCCCGGTGCGCGGCCTCTATCTCTGCGGGGCCTCCTGCCATCCGGGCGGCGGCGTCTCCGGCATCCCCGGCCACAACGCCGCGCGCGAGGTGCTGCGCGACGCGCGCCGCCGCTCGGGCATGGGCTACGCGGCGGCCTGACGGGGGGCGACGGGGGCGGGGGGGTGGTGACCCCGGATGGATTCGAACCATCGACCTGCCGCTTAGGAGGCGGCCGCTCTATCCCCTGAGCTACGGGGCCCGCCCGGCCCTCTTGCCCCGGGGGCCTGTCCGGGTCAACCGCCGCGCGGGGGCGGGGGTCTTTCCCCGCCCGCCCGATCGCGGCATAAGGGAGCTGCACCCCGTCCCGTTCCCGGTCCCCGCCCGCCCGTGCCCCGGTCTCCCTCCCGCCCCGCCCGCGACGCCGCCCGCCCCCTGACGCTGCGCGACGTCTCCGAGGCGTCGGGCGTCTCGGAGATGACCGTGAGCCGCGTCCTGCGGGGCCTGGGCGACGTCTCGCCCGCCACCCGGGCCCGCGTCCAGGAGGCGGCGGCGCGGCTGGGCTACGTGCCCAACCGCATCGCCGGCGCGCTCGCCTCCAGCCGCGTCAACCTCGTGGCCGTGGTCATCCCCTCGCTCGGCAACATGGTCTTCCCCGAGGTGCTCTCGGGCATCTCCGAGGGGCTGGAGGGATCGGGCCTTCAGCCCGTCGTGGGCTTCACCGACTACGACCCCGCGCGCGAGGAGCGCGTGCTCTTCGAGATGCTCTCCTGGCGTCCCGCCGGGGTCATCGTCGCGGGGCTCGAGCACGGAGAGGCCGCGCGCGCGATGCTCGCACGGGCAGGCTGCCCCGTCGTCGAGATCATGGACACGGACGGCGAGGCCATCGACGCCGTGGTGGGCATCAGCCACCGCCGCGCCGGGCGCGAGATGGCCGAGGCGATCCTCGCCGCGGGCTACCGGCGCATCGGGCTTCTCGGCACCAAGATGCCCCTCGACCACCGCGCGCGCAAGCGCATGGAGGGCTTCGCCGACCGGCTGGCGGAGGCGGGGGTGGCCGTCGCCGACCGCGAGTTCTACGAAGGCGGCTCGGGCCTGCTCAAGGGACGCGAGATGACCCAGGCCCTCCTCGCGCGCAGCCCCGATCTCGACTTCCTTTACTACAGCAACGACATGATCGGGGCAGGGGGCCTTCTGTGGCTTCTCGGGCAGGGGGCGGACATCCCGGGCCGGATCGGTCTGGCGGGCTTCAACGGCGTGGACCTGCTCGACGGCCTGCCGCGGCGCCTGGCCACGATGGACGCCTGCCGGCGCGAGATCGGCCGCCGCGCCGCGAGCATCGTCGCACGCCGCCTCGCCGATCCGGCCGCCCCGCCCGGCGAGCGGATCGAGCTCGCGCCCACGCTCCAGAAGGGAGATACCTTGCGCTGAGGGGCGCCCGCCCCCGGCGGAGGGGCACCGGTCCCGAATCACCCGATCGGCAAGCGACCACCGATCGGCCCGCGTCCAAGTCTCGCATCGGGCCGGAACGAAGCCGGGAGCGGTTGCGTTGCCCCCCCGACACAGCGCATCATCGTTCCGTTCGAGGGGAGACCGAATCCATGCCGTCCCGACGCCGACTCCTGTCCACGGGTCTTGCCGCTGCCCTGTTCGGCGGGGCCGCCGCCGCCGCGCGCGCCCAGGATGCCGCCCTGGCGCTCCTGCCCGAGCCCGACGACTGGCGGACCCCGCGCGTCGTCCCGGTGCAGCCGACGCTCGCCGCCAACGAGATCCATGTCGACCCCGACCGCTTCTTCCTCTACTGGACGCTCGGCTTCGGCGAGGCGATCCGCTACGCCGTGGGCATCGGCCGGCCCGGCCTCTACGAGCCGGGGATCTTCTATGTCGGCGCCAAGAAGGAATGGCCCTCCTGGACGCCCACCCCCAGCATGATCGAGCGCGAGCCCGAGAAGTACGCCCGCTGGGCCGACGGGATGCCCGGCGGTCCCGACAACCCGCTCGGCGCGCGCGCCCTCTACCTCTTCACGCCCGAGCGCGGGGACACCTTCCTGCGCATCCACGGCACCAACGCCCCCGAGACGATCGGCACGGCCGTCTCGAACGGCTGCGCGCGCCTGCTCAACGAGCACATCATCGACCTCTACGACCGCGTGCCCGAAGGCGCGGCCGTCTATCTCTATCCCAAGGCCGGCACGGCCGATTACGGCGCCTGACCGCCGGGGCCGGACCGGGCCGGGGGGGCGGGGCGGCGTCAGTTGCGCAGCACCGTGCAGGCCCCGCCCGCCGCGCGCAGGCGGGCGCAGAGCGCCTCCGCCTCGGCCCGGCTCTGGCGACCCACCTGCGCGACATGCCGCTCGCGCCCCGCGACCCGCATCGGCGCCAGCGCCACGCGCTCGCCCCCGAGCAGCCCCGGATGCGCCGCGACCGCCCGGGCTCCGGCCCGCTCGGCCGCCGCGCGGTCGGCCTGGGCCGACAGGATCACCGCCCAGGGCGCCAGAGCGGGCTGCGGCGGCGGGCCCATGCCGCGCCCCTCGGCGCGCGCCCGGCAGGCTTCGGCGAAGGGGCGCCCCTCCTCCAGCGTCCAGCGCACGGCGGGAACGGCGCCGCCACCGCCCCGCGGCCCCCGCCAGGCCTCGGCCACATGCCCCGTGATGGCCAGCACATAGGACCGCGTCTCGGCCGGCAGGCCCGCAGCGCCGGCAAGGAACCGCTCCACCCGCTCCGCGCCCGCATTGTAGGCCGCCGCCGCGAGGCCCAGATTGCCGAACCGCGCGCGCAGGTCGCGCAGCAACAGCGCCGAGGCCCCGATCGCCTCGGCGGGGTTGAACGGGTCGATCAGCCCCCGCTCCCGGGCCGTCCCGGGCATGAACTGGGCGATGCCCTGCGCGCCCTTGGGGCTGACCGCGCCCGCCTCGAACAGGCTTTCCTGCCACAGGAGCCGCGCCAAGAAGGCCGGGGGCAGACCCGCCTGCGCCGCCGCTCCCTCGATCGCCCGGCAGATGTCGGCGGCATAGGTCGCGCGCGCCACGCAGACCCGCCCGTCGGGCGAGCAGCGTCGCCCGTCCGGCCCCTCGGCGGGCCGGGCGCGCGGCCGCGGCCGGAGGGCCTCCCCGCCCGCGATCCCGGCCGGACGGGGTGCGGCGCCCGTCCGCACCGGCGCGGCCACGGGCGCGC
>NZ_WYDP01000018.1 GCF_009904055.1 Rubellimicrobium sp. CFH 75288
CCGCCAGCGCGCGGGCGAGCGCGGCGAGGGCGAGGGCTGCGTCGCCGGGGCCGAGGGGGCGGCGGAGCGGCTCCGCGCCCCGCGAGCCGCCGAGGGGGGGCAGCGCGGCGGGGCGCAGATCGAGCAGGCGGGCCCGCCAGTGGGCCTCGCCCGGAGGGGTGGCGGCGAGGGCGGCCTCGCGCGCGGCGCGGGTGGCGGCGTCGGGCCGCGGCAGGCGGGTGCCGGGGGCGGGAAGCGCCGCGCCGGGCCCGAGCGGCACGAGCCCTTCGAGGCGGAGCGCGCCCGTTCCGCATACCATCACGAAGCCCCGGGCGTCGGCCCCGAGCACGAGGCCCGGCTCTCCGCCGCCGGGGGCGGTCTCGGCCCGGCCGACCAGGGCGAGGCCGTCGCCGAGGTCGATCTTGGGCGCCGCCACCGGGTTCGGGTAGGGGCCGTGGTCGAGCGCGCGGACGAGCGCGGCGAGATCCGGGGCAGGCAGGCCCGGGTCGAGCACGGCGGCGCCCTCGGGGCGGTCCTTGGCGCGGTGGAGCCGCAGGCGGCGCGCCGGGTCCTGGGGGACGGGGCGCGGCGTGCCCGCAAGCTGGGCGAACAGCTCGGGCAGCGAGTCGAGCGCAGCCTCGAGGCAGCGGGTGTTGAGCGAGAGCGCGGTCTCGTCCGGGGCGATGGCGAAGCGGCGCCGGACGAGGACGGGCCCCGTGTCCACGCCGGCCTCGATCAGGTGCCAGGTGATGCCGTGCTCGGCCGCGCCCTCCAGCAGCGCCCAGACGGGGGCGTTGAGGCCCGCCCGCTCGGGCAGGGGGGCGTCGTGGAAGTTGACGGCCCCGCGGGCGGGCAGGCGCAGCACCGCCTCGGGGAGAAGATCGAGATTGGCCACCGATAGCAGCCAGTCGAAATGCAGCGGGGACAGGCGGTCGGCCAGGCCGGGGCCCGGCGCCACGAGCGGCACCCCCTGCCCCACCGCCCATTCGGCGAGCGCGTCGTGCCGCGTCGCCACGGCGACCAGCCGGTGCCCCGCCGCCGTCCAGGCGCGCGCGGTCTCGAGCGCGAGGGTGTCGTGGCCCAGAAGAACGGCGGAGGTCATGGATCAACCCTCGGGCTGGGGCGGCGGGACGGGACGCGGCGGGGGGCGAGCGCGGCGAGGTCGTGGCGCAGGAGCGTGCGCAGGAAGCCCGGCGGATCGGCGGCGCGCTGCCGGCGCAGGCCGCGGCGCGTGCGGTGGATCAGCCCGCCGGCCAGATGCGCCGCCGTGGCGGCGGCGGCGGCCGCGGCGCCGTGATTCTTGCGGAAGTAGTGCAGGCGCGAGTGGAACCAGTAATCCGGCGTCCGCACCCACTCCTTCATGCCGGTGGAGACCGACCCGAGATGGACGACGCGGCTGGCGGGGACGAAATGCGTCTCCCAGCCGGCGCGGGCGGCGCGCAGGCAGAGGTCCGTTTCCTCGAAGTAGAGAAAGAACGCCTCGTCGAAGAGGCCCACCCGGTCGAGCATGTCGGTGCGCAGCAGCATGGAGGCGCCCGCGCACCAGTCCACGGGCCCCGCATGCTCGGGCGTGGGCAGCGGCACGGCGTGGCGTGCGAGCAGGCGGCTGATGGGCCCGGTGCGGGCCGCGCCCTCGAGCTCGGACAGGACGGACGGGAAGCGGAAGGTGGTCAGGTGGGTCTCGCCGTCCTCGCCGAGGATGAGGCTGCCCGCGATGCCCGCGCGGGGATGGCGGGCAAGGTGGTCGGCCAGATGCCGCAGCGCGTCGGGTTCGGGGAAGGCGTCGGAATTGAGCAGATGGACGGCGTCCGGGCGCGTCCCGTCCGGCAGGCCCGCGCGGATGCCCGCGTTCATGCCCGCGCCGAAGCCGCCGTTGCGGCCCGCCTGGATCACCTGGGTGCGCGGCCAGCCGGCCGTCCCCTCGCGCAGCGCCTCCTCGGAGCCGTCGCGGGAATCGTTGTCCACGATTGTCAGACCCCCCTCGAGGCCCTCGAGGGCCCGCAGCCCCGCCGCGGCGGCGCGCAGCGTCATCGGCGCGGTGCGCCAGTTCAGGACGACGACGTGGACCCTCATTCGGCGGCCTCGCGCAGGCGGGGGGCGGTGCGCTCGGCCGCCCCGAGGATGCGGCGCAGGCGCGCGGCCAGCACGCGGACATGGGGTTCGAGGACCATGGAATCGTGATCGCCCGGCACCTCGATGACCTGGAGCCGGGGCGCCCAGGGGGTCCAGCCGTTGTCGGAGAGCACCACCTCGCGCTGGCTGTCGATCCAGCGGTCCGGCCCGGTCTGCCAGCGGCCGCGCAGCGGGGGCCGGAACAGGGTGAGCGGGCCGTCCCAGCGCCGCATCGGATAGGCGGCGATGGCGCGGCGGAAGGCGGCCTCGATGGCGGCGTCGTGGAAGGCGGGCTGCGCGGGCGCCTCGGGCGCGCGGGCGCGGCGGCGCTTCTCGACCTCCCAGCGGGCGCGGCGCAGGGCCCAGTCGAAGGGGTAGCGCACAGCGCCGAGCGGGCCGCGGGCGCGGATCTCGTGCCACTGGATCAGGGCGCGGTCGCGGGGCGTGAGCGCCTCGCGCTGCGGCAGCGGCGTGTCGAGCAGGATCACGGCCCCCACCTCCTCTCCGGAGGCGGCGAGCTGGTGGGCGATCTCGAAGGCGGTGATGCCGCCGCCCGAGAAGCCGCCGAGGAGCCACGGCCCGCCGCGCGCGACCTGGCGCATCTCGGCGATCATGGAGGCGGCGGCCTCGACGAGCGAGTCGTGGGGCGGCGCCTCGCCGGTCAGGCCCTGGGCCTGAAGGCCGAAAAAGGGCCGGTCGGCGCCGAGAAGCCCCGCGAGGTGGCGCAGGTTGAGCACGTTGCCGAACATGCCCGCGACGAGGAAGAAGGGCGGGCGCGGCCCCCCCTCGCCCATGTGCATGGGCACGAGATGGGTGAAGCGGCGGGTCGCGCGCGGAGGGGCGGCGGGGGCTGCCGCTTGGGCCTCGCCCGCGGCGGCGGGGGCGGCCTCGGCGACGAGGCGGGCCAGCGCGCGGATGGTCGGCGCCTCGAAGAGGGTGGAGATGGGCAGGTCCGCGCCCCAGATCCGCCGGATCTGCGCAAAGAGCCGCACCGCGATCAGCGAGTGCCCCCCGAGCTCGAAGAACGAGTCCGTCGCCCCCACCGCGCCGGTGCCGAGCAGGTCGGACCAGAGCGCGGCGAGGCGCGTCTCGACCGGTCCCTCGGGGGGCTCGGCCGCGGCGCGGCCGGGGGCGTCAAAGGCGGGGCCGGCGGCGGCGGCCGGGGCCGCGGCGGCGGCGTCGGCCTCGGCGATCAGGGCGGGCAGCGGGACGGGGGAGACGGCGACCTCCGGCAGGGGCTGGGCGAGGGCGCGGCGGAACGCCTCCTGGCCGTCGGCGGCCGAAAGGCCGCGGGCGATGGCGCGGGCGAGGCGCTCCTCGGCCGGGGAGAGGGGGCGCGGCCCCTCGGCGGCGGGGGCGGGGGCGGCGCCGAAGGCGATGGCGCCGTCGAGGCGGCGGAGGGTCAGCCCTTCGGCGCGCAGGAGCACGCGGCCCGAGGGGTCGGCGAGGGTGGCGTCGAAGCGCGCAGTCTCGGCCGTGTGGGCGACGAGGCGGACATGGCTGAGCACCTCCGTCCCCAAGGGGGCATGGACCTCGATGCGGGCGTAGGAGAGCGGCACCCAGAGATGCGCACCGTCATAGCCGGGGATCAGCGCCATGGCCCAGCCCGTGGCGAGGTCGAGAAGGCCCGGATGGAGGATCATCCCCTCGGCGTCGGGGACCGAAAGGCGCGCGAGCCCCTCGCCCTCGCCCAAGGCGGCCTCCCGGATGACGTGCCAGCGGGGGCCGAAGCGCAGATGCGCCTCCTGGGGGGAGGCGAGGCTGCCGTCAGGGCGGGGCGAGAGGCCGGTCGGGCGGTCGTCGAGGCGGGCGCGGATCGCGGCCGGGTCGAGGGGGGCGGGCGCGGGGACGGGCAGGAGCGACAGGCGCGCCTCGGCGCGGGCCTCGGGAGCGGCGCGGGTCTCGGCGCTCTCGAGAAGGGCGTCGTAGCCCGCTTCGCTGCGGCGCAGCGTCAGGCGCAGGCGGGCGGCGCCGGTGTCCGGGATGCGGGCGGGGCGCAGGAAGGTGAGCCCCTCGATGGCGAAGGGCATCGCCTCGCCCTGGGCCTCCATCGCCTCGGCGAGGAGTTCGAGCACCCCGGTGCCGGGCAGGACGGCGTCGCCGGCCGCGGTGCGGTGCTCGTGGGCGACCCAGCGGACGGGGGCGGTCCAGTCCGAGAGCAGCAGGCGGTGGCCATCGGCGTCGAAGCCGATCCGGTCCCAGAGAGGAAGGCTCGCGGGCGCGGCCTCGGGCTCGGGGCGGCCCCGGCGGGCGGCCATCGCCTCGGCGGCCATGCCCACGTCGCGCCACGGGCCCCAGTCGAGGGCCACGACGCGCGTGCGCCCCCTCGCGCGCGAGCGCGCCCAGGCGGAGAGATAGGCGTTGGCGGCGACATAGTCGGCCTGACCCGCGGGGCAGGTGGCGGTGGAGGTGGACGAGCAGAGCAGCATCCAGTCGAGCCGGCCGTCGGGCAGCAGCTCGTCGAGGACCTGGAGGCCGTGGACCTTGGGGGCGAGCACCTCCTCGGCGGCCAGCGGGTTCTTGGCGAGGATGGGGGCGTCGTCGATCGTGCCGGCGGCGTGGATCACGCCCGAGAGGGGGCCGAACGCCTCCTCGGCCCGGGCGATCGCCTCGCGCATCTCCTCGATGTTGGCGACGTCGGCGGCGAGCGGCAGGACGCGGACGCCCCGCGCCTCGAGATCGAGGACGGCGCGGATGCGGCGCGCGGTGGCGGTGTTCTCGCGCCGCAGGATCCCGTCCCATTCGGCGCGCGGCGGCAAGGGCGTGCGGGCGAGCAGCGCCAGCGGGGCGTCCCACCCCTCGGCCAGCGCCGTGGCCAGCGCGAGGCCGATGCCGCCGAAGCCGCCGGTGACGAGGACGGGGCCGTCCCGGCGGAGGGGGGGCGGATCGGCGGCGAAGGGCACCCGGGCCCAGCCGCGCTCGAGCCGGCGGCCCCCGCGGATCGCGGCGACGGTGCTCTGCGGCTCGGCCAGGGCCTCCTCGAGAAGAGCGGCGGCGCGGTCGCCCGGCGGGGCGTCGGGGTCGAGGTCGAGCAGCGCGGCCGTGGCGCCCGGAAACTCGCGCGGGATGACCCCGAGCGGGCCGAGGATCGTGGCCTTCTCGGGGTGGGGAAGGGGCTCGGCGCGGGTCTGGAGCGCGCCGGTGGTGGCGCAGACGAGGCGCAGGGGCGCGTCCGTCGTCTCGGCCCAGGCCTGGGCGAGGAACAGCAGCGACCAGAACCCCCCCTCCTGGACGCGGTGGAAGAAGCTGGAGCCGGGGCGGTGGGCGGTGCCCCGGGTGACGAGCCAGAGATGGAGGATGCGCGCGGGCATCCGGCCGCGGTCGCGCAGGTCGCCGAGCAGGCGGTCGTAGCCGTCGCGGCCCCCCTCGGGGGGGATGAGCGCCTCCTCCTCGGAGAGCCAGGCGAAGCGGTCGCCGGGGCGGGCGAGGACGACCGCGTGCCCCGCCCCGCGCAGGCGCGCGGCGACGCGGTCGGCCAGCCCCGTGTCGTCGGCGAGGACGAGCCAGCTTTCGGGGGCGGTGTCGGAGAGGTCGCCCGTGATGTCGGCCGCGCAGGGCGCGTAGCGCGGGGTCCAGCGCGGCGCCCAGGCCCAGAGGGCGGGGTCGTCGCTGCGCGGCGCCTCCTCCTCGGTCGGGGCCGGGGCGGTGGGGCGCACGATGTAGTCCGCGCGCTCCCACGGATAGGTGGGCAGGCGCAGCTTGCGCCGCCGCGCGCCGCCCCAGTGCTGGTCCCAGTCGAACGTGCCGCCCGCGGCCCAGACGCGGCCGAGCTGGGCCTGGAAATAGGCGTCGTCGGGGACGGGATCGTCGCGGTGGCGCAGGCTGCCGATCGTCTGGTTGGGCGACACCGCCCCGGTGCCCGCGGCGAGCGAGGCGAGCGTTCGGCCGGGCCCCACCTCGAGAAAGAGGCGGCGGGGGTTTCCGGCGGCGAGCGTGCGGATGCCCTCGGAGAACAGGATCGTGCCGCGCAGGTGGCCCACCCAGTAATCGGGGTCGGTGGCCTCGGCCGCGGTCAGCAGGCGGCCGGTGCGGTTGGAGACGACGGGGATCTGCGGGGGCGCGAGGCGAACCCCGCGCAGGAAGTCGCCGAAGGGCTGCAGGATCGGCTCGAGCATGCGGCTGTGGGCGGCGACGCGGATGGGGATGGGCTGGAACTCGACCCCCTCGGCCGCGAGGCGCTGGGCGAGCGCGTCGAGCGCGGCGCGGGGGCCGGAGGCGACCGACAGCGCGGGGCCGTTCACCACGGCGAGATCGAGATCGTCGCCCAGCCGCTCGCGCAGGGCCTCGGGCGGGAGGGCGACGGAGAGCATCCCCCCCTCGGGCAGCGAGTCGAACAGCCGGCCGCGCAGGCGGACCAGGGCGATCGCGTCCTCGAAGGAGAGGATGCCGGCCACGGCGGCGGCGGTGTTCTCGCCCATGGAATGGCCGATCAGGGCGGCGGGCCGGACGCCCCAGGACATCCAGAGCCGCGCGAGCGCGTATTCGACGATGAGCAGGAGCGGGAGCTGCACCGAAGGGGCGAGGAGCGCCCGGGCGGCCTCCTCCTCCCCGCCGGGGGCGGGCAGCCAGTGGGGGCGGGGGTCGTCGCCCAAAGCGGCGAGATGGGCCAGACCGCGATCGGCCCAGTCGCGGAACTCGGGCTCGGTCTCGTAGAGGTCGCGGGCCATGCCGGGATACTGGGCGCCGCCGCCGGGGAACATGAACACGGCCTCGGGCGAGGGGATCGCCTCGTGGGTCCAGACGCGGCGGGGGTCGGGATTGTCGAGAAGGGCGGCGGCCTCCTCGTGGGTCCCGGCCACGAGGACGCGACGGTGGGCGAAGGCGCGGCGCCCCTGCTGGAGCGTCCAGGCGACATCGGCGAGGCGCTCCCCGGGATGGGCGCGCAGATGGGCGGCGAGACGGCGCGAGGCGGCCTCGAGCGCGGGGCGGGTGCGCGCGGACAGCGCGAGCAGCGCGAAGGGAAAGGCGGGCTCCTCGGACGGGGGGGGCGGGGGCGCCTCCTCGAGGATGAGGTGCGCGTTGGTGCCGCCCACGCCGAGGCTGTTGACGCCGGCGCGGCGGGGCTCGGGCCCGTCCCAAGGCAGGAGGCGGTCGGCGACGCGGAAGGGGGTCTCGTCGAAGGGGATGGCGGGGTTCGGCGCCTCGTAGCCGAGCGAGGGCGGGATGGCGCGGTGGTGGAGCGCGAGCGCGGCCTTGGCGAGCGAGGCGGTGCCCGCGGCGGTGTCGAGATGGCCGATATTGGTCTTGACCGAGCCGATGCGGCAGAAGCCGGTCCGCGCTGTCGTGCGGCGGAAGGCGTCGGTGAGGGCGGCCACCTCGATCGGGTCGCCGAGATAGGTGCCGGTGCCGTGGCATTCCACATAGGAGACGGCGTCGGCCGGCAGGCCCGCGACGCGCAACGCCTCGGCCACGCAATCGGCCTGGCCGTCCACCGAAGGAGCGAGATAGCCCGCCTTGCGCGCGCCATCGTTGTTGACGGCGCTGCCGCGGATGACGGCATAGACCGGGTCGCCGTCGCGGAGCGCATCCTCGAGCCGGCGCAGGACGGCGACGGCGGCGCCCGAGCCGAACACGGTGCCCGCGGCGCGGTGGTCGAAGGCGTGGCACTCGCCGTCGGGCGACAGGATCTCGCCCTCGCGGAAGAGGTAGCCGCGGGGCTGGGGCAGTTCGAGCGTGGCGCCGCCGGCCAGCGCGAGGTCGCATTCGCCCAGAAGCAGCGACTGGCAGGCGTAATGGGTGGCCACGAGCGAGGTGGAGCAGGCGGTCTGCACGGTGATCGCGGGCCCGCGCAGGTCGAGGATGTGGGCGAGGCGCGTGGCGAGGAAGTCCTTGTCGTTGCCGGTATGGCGCAGCAGGAACTCGCCCGTGGATTCCACGAGGTCGCGGTTGGCGAGCACGTGGGCGTGCCACCAGCGCGCCTCGCCCGAGCCGGCGAAGGTGCCGATGCGGCCGGCGAAGCGGTCGGGGTCCACCCCCGCATCCTCGAGCGCCTCCCAGGCGGCCTCGAGGAAGTGGCGGTGCTGGGGGTCCATCACGGCCGCGTCCTTGGGCGACAGGCCCCAGAAGGCGGGGTCGAAGCCGGCCCAGCCGGGCAGGTCGGCGGCAAAGGGGACATAGTCGGGCCGGTCGATGCGGGCCGGGGATTCGCCCGCGGCGAGCAGCTCCTCGCGCCCGAGGCGGCGGATGGAGCGCACCCCGCCCGCAAGGTTGCGCCAGAACGCCACCGGGCCGTCGGCGCCGGGCAGGTGCAGGCCGAGGCCGATGATCGCGACGGCGAGCCCGTCCGCCGCGCCGTCCGGGTCGGGGCGCGAGGCGTCGGTCATGATCGTGCCCTCCTGTGCCATGGACGTGCCTGCCTGATGCTCCGTGGAGCGGGAATGCGCCCACCATAAGGCGCCTGCGGGGCGTGTTGCACGAAACGGGGGTGGTGCGCGCGGTGGTGCAAGACTTTCTTTACCATGGTTACCGGTTCCTTGACGACCCGGGGCCGGGTCAGCCGAACAGCGGGGCGACGGCGTCGTGGCGCAGCGTGAGGACGGTGGCGAGAAGGAGGCCGCTGACGGCCAGGACGGCGAGGTCGAGCGCCGGGTCCCAGGCGCGGTGCGGGCGCAGCAGCCAGGCGAGGACCGGCCAGGCCAGAAGCCAGCCCGCCGCCTGCCCGAGGATCGCGCCCCCCAGCCCCGCCAGGGCGAGCCCGGCCAGCAAGCCCCCCGTCGAGAAGATCGCGCGCAGGGCCGAATAGACGAAGAAGCGTCGCGAATCGCCCTGCGCCAGCGCCGCCTGGTCGCAGCTGAGCAGGACCAGCGCGGGACCCTGCGCGGCGGCCAGCAGGAGGGCGACGGCGCCCGCCCCGGCATAGCGCGGGTCGTAGAGCAGGCGCACGATCCCGTCGCCCGCGAGCGCAAGCGGCAGCACGAGCAGCACGAGCCCCCCGAGCAGCGCGGCCCGCATCCGGCGGATGCGCCGGCGGTTGGCCTCTCCGGCCGCGCCGGGGGCGGCAGGAGGACTGTCGCGATAGACCGGGATCAGGACGCGGCCCGCGACTGCCCCCCCGAGCAGGAGGGGAAAGGTCGCGAGGAAGGCCCCGATGTTGTAGAGGCCGAAATCCGCGAGCGGCAGCCAGCGGCCGAGCACGATCTTGTCGGCCTGCAGCGCAAGGAAGCCGAACAGCGTGGCGAGAAGGATCCACTGGCCGAAGCGCACCAGTTCGCGCGCGGCTGCGGGCTCCCAGCGGAGGCGGTCGGGGCGTCCGGGCAGGCAGAGATGCAGAAGCGCCAGATGCGCGAGCGCGGCCACGAGGCCCGAGACGACAAGCGCCCAGACGCTGCCGGTGATCCAGGCGAGGATGGCGGCCGCGACGAGCCCCACGACCTGGGTGGCAAGCTCGATCAGGGTCACGCGGCCCGCGCGCAGGTGGCGGTGCGCGGTCAGCAGCCGAGTGGGGTTCAGCCCCTGGATCACCAGCGCGAAGGCCGCCACGGGCAGCATGAGGGCGAGGACCGGCTCTCCCCAGAAGGCGGCGAGGAAGGGGGCGAGCGCGCAGGCCGCAAGCCACAGCAGCACGCCCCGCAAGGCCTGGACCGTCCAGGCGGTGTCGAGGAAGTCCGGGTCGTCGCCGCGCCGCGAGCCCATGACGGCCGGGCCGAGACCGATGTCCGACAGCATGGCGAGCCCCGTCAGCACCACCGCGACGAGCGCCATCAGGCCGAAGGCTTCGGGAAAGAGCAGCCGCGTGAGCAGCAGGTTGGAGCCGAGCCGCAGCGCCTGGGCGGCGACGAACCCTGCCCCCGTGATCGCCGAGGAGCGCAGAGCGCGCGCCCCGAGCGAGGCCGTCGCGGCGGGGGCGGCACTCATCGCGACCGGCTCCAGCCGCCGTCGGCGCGCCGCGCCCGGACGGCCAGGGCCACGCCCGCATAGGCCGCAAAGGCGAGCGGGTCGGCCGCCATCAGGCGCAGGACGGCGCGGGGGCCGGGTTTGGGGACGTCCTCCTGCGCCAGAAGGTGGGGGAAACGCCGCGCGATCTCGCGCACGCCCTCGTCCTGGCGGCGGCGGACGCGGACCAGCGCCGCCACGCCCTCGGCGATGGGCCAGTCATAGGGATGGGGCACGAGGTGCCGCTCGGCCGGGGCGAAGTGGAGGCGGGCGAAGGCGTCGTCGGCGATGATGCGCGGCCAGTCGCCCCAGCGCGCCCGTCCGGGGGCGTTGACGGCAAAGAGGCCGCAGCCCGGCACCCCGCCCCGCGCCGTCTGGGCCATGAAGGGGACCCGCGCCCAGGCGCGTGCATAGAGCCGCGCGGCCAGCCCCCGGCCCCGGATCGCCGGCCGGCCCGAGGCATAGGCGGGATCGGGGCGGTCGAGCACGCGGGCGAGCGCGGGGAGAAGGCCCGGCGACACCGTCACGTCGGCGTCGCAATAGGCGCGCAGGTCCCCGCGCGCGGCCGCGTCGCCCGCATCGAGCGCGCCGGGCTTGCCGCCCCGGGGCAGGTCGAGGACCGCAAGCCCCCAGCCCGCCGCCGCGAGCAGGGGCCGCATCGCCTCGGCCGCGGCGGCGGTGCCGTCGGTGGAGCCGTTGGAGACGACCACCGCCTCGGCCCCGCCGGGAACAGGCTCGGAGGCGGCGAGCGCGGCCAGGCAGGCCGGCAGCAGCCGCGCCTCGTTGGCGGCGGGGATCACGACGCTGAGCCGGGGCGGGGTCATGGCCGCCCCCCGGTGCCCGTCCGTGCCCCCTTGGCGCGCAGGCGGGGCCCGTGCAGGATCGCGCCCGTTCGGCGCAGGGGGAGCGGGGCATGGGCGAGGGGCCGCGGATCGGCTATCTGGTGCCGCAATTCCCCGCCCAGACCCATGCCTTCTTCTGGCGCGAGGTCAGGGCCCTGGAGGCCATGGGCGCGGCCGTGGCGCTGCTGTCCACCCGGCCGCCGCCGCCCGGCCTCGTCGCGCACGAATGGTCCGCCGAGGCGGCCCGGCGCACGACCTATCTCATGAGCCGCAGCCCGCGCGACGCGCTGCGCGCCCTGCCCGCCCTGCCCTGGCGCGAGATGCGGGGCGCCGAGCCGGGACTCTGGCGCGACCTCCTCCTGGCGCTGCCGGCCGCGGCGCGGCTGTGCGAGACGGCCGGGCGCGAGGGGATCGGGCATGTCCATGTCCATTCCTGCGGCCGCGCCGCCCTGGTCGCCGCCCTGGCCGAACGGCTGGGGGGTCCCTCCTACAGCCTGACGCTGCACGGGCCGCTCTCCGATTACGGGCCGGGCCAGACCCTCAAGTGGCGCGGGGCCCGCTTTGCCACGATCATCACGCGCCGGCTGCTCGCCGAGGTCAAGACGGTGCTGCGCGAGGACAGGCCCGCGCGGCTGGTGGTGCAGCCGATGGGGGTGGACGTCGCGCGCTTCCGCCGTGCGCGGCCCTATGTGCCCTGGACGCCGGGCAGCGGGCCGCTGCAGCTCTTGTGCTGTGCGCGGCTCAACCCGGCCAAGGGCCACGAGATCCTCATCGAGGCGGTGCGGCGGCTGCGCGCCGAGGGCCTGGACCTGCGGCTGCTCGTCCTGGGGGAGGACGACGACGGCGGCGGGGGCTACCGCGCGGCGATCGAGGCGGCCGTGGCGCGGGCCGGTCTGGAGGAGGTCGTCGCGCTGCCCGGCGCGGCCGACGAGGGCGCGGTCGTCGCCGCGCTGCACCGGGCGCATCTGTTCGCCCTGGCCTCCCACCACGAGCCCCTGGGGGTGGCCTTCATGGAGGCGATGGCGGCCGGAGTGCCGGTGATCGGCACGGCGGCGGGGGGCGTGCGCGAGCTCGTCACGCACGGGGTGGACGGAATCCTGGTGCCGCCTCGCGACCCCGCCGCGCTGGCCTGCGCCATCCGCGACCTGGCGCTGCGGCCTGCGCGCGCGATCGAACTGTCCATGGCCGGCCTGTCGCGCGTGGAGGAGGCGTTCGATTCGCGGCGCGGGGCCGAGACGCTCCTGCGCGAGATGGGCCTGATCCCGGCCCGGCCGGCCGGGGACTGACGGCGTCCGGTACGGGATCATGGCCCGGCCTCCCGGCCCTCGAAGGTGCCGGGGGCGCGCGCCTCGGGCCACCAGGGGCCCGCCTCGGCGGCGGCGCGGATCGCGTCCCAGCGCGGGTTGCGGTCGCCGGGAAAGCGCAAGGCCCCCCAGGCGCCCCAGCGCGAGGGCGCGGCCGTGTCCACGAAGGGCATGAAGAGCGTGCCCCCCGCCTCGCGCCAGGCGGCGACGAGGTCGGTCATCAGGGCCCCCATCGCGGGCGAGTAGGCGAAGGCGTCGAGCAGCGGGCGCAGCCGTTCGTCGCCCGCATCCTCGGGGACGATGTGGGGGCCGGCCTCGTAGGCGACGAGCAGGAGGCCGCGGCGGGCGGCCTGCGCGGCGTGGTGGGGCCAGAGGCGGGCGGCGTGATCGGCGAGGTCGGCGCGCAGGACCGCCTCGAGCCGGGCGGGGGCAGCGTCGGGGTCGGCGAGCAGGTCGGGCGCGGCCTCGGCCCAGCCATGGCCGAGATAGCCGGTGACGGCATAGGCGTCGAAGCTCTGCCAGGGGGGCGCGCGGCCTTCGGCCCGGGCGAGGGGCGCCTCGAGCAGGGGCTCCTCGAGACCGAGCCAGCCGGTCTGGACGCCCACGACGCGGCGCAGGCGGGCGGGATCGTCGGCGAAGGTCTCGGCCCAGATGTCGGCCACCTCGGCCGCGCGCAGGCCCGCGAACTGCATCCAGGCGTCCCCCGGCGCGTCCGCGCCCCAGCGCGCGCGGGCCTGCGCGTCGGCCCAGCGCGCCTGCTCGAAGAGCCAGTTCCACACCTCGTTGGACCATTCGGCATGGACCACGAGCCGGGGGTCGAGCCGGTCGTGCACGAGGCGGGCGAAGGCGCGCACATAGGCGTCGTCGGCCGCGTGGGGCAGCGTGAACCACGGGTCCGCCCCCACCCGGTTGGCGAGGTCCACCATCACCTCGGCGGGCACGCCGCGCGCGGCCCAGGTCGCGTCCGACAGCCGCGGGCGGTCCTCCCACGTGGTCTGGGCGGAGTTGTTGGTGTCCATCCAGTCCATGAAGCGCAGCGCGCGGAAGCCCTCGATGCGGGCGAGGAAGTCGGGGTCGAAGACCTCTCCGGCGGCGTGGAGGTCCCGGTGCTCCTCGCGCAGCAGGACGAAGTCGCGCGGGGGGTCGGCGGGGTCGATGCGGCGGACGACCACGGCCACGGCGCCGGGGCCGGGGGCGTAGCGGAAGCGGAAGGCGCGCGGGCCCGCGGGGCGGATGTCGCGCGCGAGCCCTGCGAGCGAGACCTCGGCCCGCCCCTCCCAGGACAGGATGTAGGTGCCGGCCAGGGCCGCGGCCTCCTCGGGCTGGTCGGTGAGGACGAGCGATTCGAGCCGGTCGGCGCCCGCGGGCAGCGAGAGGGGCCAGCCCTCGGGGGAGAGGTGGCCGCCCGCGCGCAACGCCTCGGTGTCCCAGGCGCCCCATTGCTCGGGGCTGTGGCCGATCCAGGGCCGCGCGGTGCGCATCCGGTCGAGAAAGGGATGCTGGGTGGACCAGTCGCTGATGCCGTTGAGGCCCATGCCGAGGCCGGGACCCGCGGAGGGGCGCGACAGCGAGGCAGCGGAGGCGGGGGGATCGGCGGCGGGATCGAGGCCCGCCAGTTCGGCCACGCGTCGGGCGAGCGCGTCGTAGCGCGTGGCCACGAGCGGGTGGATGGAGGGCGGCAGCGCGAGGGGGGGCGGCGGCTCGCCCCAGAGAGCGGCATGGGCGATCATGGCCGCGAGCAGGTAGGTGGTGGGCGTGCCGTGGGGGGCGCCGTCGGTGAACAGCGCCTCGGGCGGGAGCGCCTCGAGCGGAGGCTCGGAGAGAAGGGCGGCGAGGGTGGTGGCGGTGGGGATCGCGGCGATCCGCGCCTCGGGCAGGCGGGCGCGCAGGCGCTCGAGGAGCTTGGCGTGCCAGTCGGCGAAGCCGCCGCCCATCCAGGCGCGCCAGCGGGCCATGCCGCGGCGGGTGGGCGGCCACGGCGCGATGTCCTCCATCTGGGGCCAGCCCTCGTAGAGCAGGAGCCGGCCGCCGGGGGCGAGGCGGGGCGCGGCCCAGCCGAGGATGGCGGCCGAGAGATCCTCGGCCGGGGCGTCCTGGACGGTGCGGGCGGGGTCGCGGTGCTGGAGGAAGTTGGGGATGGCGAGCACGGCGGCGTCGAAGCCCGCCTCCTCCCAGCTCTGGCCCGGCGACAGGGCGGCCGGGACGGCGGAAAGGCGCCAGGAGGGCACGGGCGGCAGCGCCGAGGCGTGGCCGAGCAGGAAGGCCGAGGCGCCGTCGGCGCGCAGGGTGTCGCCCCGGGCCTGCGCCATCAGCGCGAGCCAGTGGGGGACGGACGCCTCCTCTCCGCCTTCGGGGTAGTTGAGCAGCGAATGGCCCCAGAAGAACACGGCCATGTCGCGCGCGGCGGAGGCGGCGGGCAGGAGCACGAGGGCGAGCGCGACGAGCAGGCGGGCGAGGAGCGGGCGGGCGGGGGTCATGCGGCCTCCGGCAGGGGTTCGGGGGGCGCGGCGCGGCGGTCGCCCAGCACCCATTCGTAGAGGGCGGCGATCTGGCGGGCCTTGGCCTCCCAGGTGAGGTGGGCCGCGACATGGGCGCGGGCGGCATGGCCGAGGCGCAACGCCTCGGGGGGAGTGAGGGCCTCGAGCCGGGCGCGGAGCGCGGCGACGAGGGGGGCGCGGGGGGCGAGGGGGACCTTGAGGCCCCGCCCGGGTGCGACCAGTTCGCCGGGGCCGGCATAATCCACGACGAGGGGGCAGACGGCGGAGGCCATCGCCTCGACCACGGCGCCGCCGCCGAATTCGCGGATCGAGGGAAAGAGGAGAAGGTGGGCGCGCGACAGGATGCGGGCGGCCTCCTCCTGCGGGAGCCAGCCGTGGAAGGCGGGGGCGACGCCGAGGGCCGCCGCCTGCGCGCGCAGGGCGGGCATGAGGGGGCCGTCGCCCACGATGTCGAGCGTCAGGCGCCCCGCGGCGAGAAGGGGGGCCGCGGCCTCGAGCGCCATGTCGGGGCCCTTGTAGGGCACGAGGCGGCCCAGAAAGACCGCGCGCAGCGGCCCCCCCTCGGGGCGGGAGGGGTCGGGGGCGAAGCGGGCGGGGTCGGCCGCGTTCTCGGGCAGCCAGACGGTGCGGGTGCCGCGCGGCATCTCGGAGGCGGTGTGGCGCGAGCCGGCGAGCACGAGGGCGGCCGTCCGGTAGGTGGCGCGGCGTCCGGGCAGGAGGCGGGCGGCGCCGCGCAGGTAGGAGAGCCATTCGCGCTCGGCCCGGCGGGCGGCGTCGAAGGCGCGCGGCCAGGGCACGCCGCCGTTGAGCGGGCCCAGCACGAAGGGCACGCCCGCGCGGGCGAGGCGCGGGGCGATGGGGCTGGGGATGGTGGGCGAGAGCGGCGTGACGCGGTGGACGATGTCCCATTCGCCCGCGCGCAGCGAGGGGCCGAAGCGGCGCCAGACCGCGCGCTCGAAGGCCGGATAGGCGAGCGCGGCGGCGGCCTGGAGCGTGGTCCAGCCCCTGCCCTCGCCGCCGCGGAGCCGCTCGGCCAGGCGCCAGAGGGGGGCGGTGACGGCCTCGGTGTCGAGCGCGGTGACGTCGCGCCCCTCGACGAGGCCGGCGCGGAGGATGGCGTCGCGGTTGCGGATCTGGGTCACGAGGTGGACGTCCGCCACGGCCGCGAGCGCGCGGGCGAGCGACCAGCCCACGAGCGGGACCGAGACCCATTCGGGATTGGCGGCCTCGGCCAGCAGCAGGATGCGGGGGCGGCGGCGGCGGGTCACAGCACGGTCCGGAAGGCGGGGGCGCGAGGGCTGGGCGCGGCGGGCTGCGCTGCGGTGTCGGGGGCGCGGCGCGCGGCCTCGGCCGCGGCCCAGAGGGCGCCGGCGGCGAGCGCGGTGAGCGGCGTGAGCGTGGCGTTGGGGATGAGGTCCACGAGGTTGACGGCATGGATCAGCCCCAGGGCGGCGACGAGGGGGGGCGGGCCCGAGGCCCCCATGCGCCACCAGATGAGCAGGACGGGCAGCGCGAGAAGCCCGAACTCGGCCGCAAAGCCCAGCCAGCCGCCGCTGCCCAGCGTGATGATCCAGCGCCCGTCGGGAATGGTGGTCTGGCGGCCCGACTGGGGGTCGCGCTCGAACTGGCGGCCCCAGAGGCCCCAGCCGAAGAGCGGACGCTCGGCCGCGCGGTCGAGCAGGCGCTGCTCGTTGTCGAGGCGGAAGGCCAGCGAATGGGCGCGCTCGGCGTCGATGCGGGCGGCGAGCGCGACCAGCGTGTCGGCCGGCACGAGGTCCGCCCCGCGCGCGAGCGGATAGGCGAGCGTGAGCGCGGCGAGCAGGGCCGCAAGGCGCATCTGCCAGCGGGGCGCGGCCAAGAGCATCACCGGCGCGAACAGCAGCGCGAGGAGAAGCGAGCCCAGCGACTTGCAGAGCACCAGCACGGCGGCGAGCCACAAGGCGGCAAGGAACCAGCGCGCGCCGGCGGGGCCGCGCCCCTCGCGCCCCGCCGCGCGGCCCAGCGCGACGGCGGCGAGAAGGCCCGTCAGGACCAGAAAGGCCGCCCAGAGG
>NZ_WYDP01000019.1 GCF_009904055.1 Rubellimicrobium sp. CFH 75288
GAGAAGGCCCGTCAGGACCAGAAAGGCCGCCCAGAGGCCGTGATAGAGGAAGACGATGGGGCGGAACCCCTCGCCGCGCATCATCTGCTCGAAGGAGTGCTGGAAGAAGCCGTAGATCCAGATGTTGAGCTGGGGCGACAGGCGCACCTCGAGCAGCATCGGGAGCGAGTAGAGGAGCGCACCCAGCGCGAAGGCCAGAAGGAGGTCGCGCGCCCCGTCGGCCAGAAGCGCGCGGCCGAGGAGCAGGGGGAGCATGACGACGAGGGCGATCAGGGTCATGCCCACGGCCTCGCGCGGGTGGAGGCCGGGCAGAAGGACGGGGCCCCAGGCGACGGGGTCGGGATTGGTGAGCACCGTGGCCCAGGGGGCGAGCAGCAGAAGGACGAGAAGGCCGCGCGCCCAGGGGTCGGCGGGCCAGAGCCACACGCGACCCGCGACGAGCAGGATCGCCCCCAGCGCGGAAAGGGCGGGCAGCGCGTCCTTGCCCAAGGTGGGCAGGAGCGGCAGGTCGAAGCCCGCGGGCGCCGGCGGCAGCAGCAGGTAGCCCCCCACGATGCCGGCCACGAGCCCGCGCGCAGGCCCCAGCCCCCGCACGAGGGCGAGGGTCAGGAGCGGCCAGAGCGCGAGGGCGAGCGTGGCGACGAGGTTGGGTTGACCGATCATGGAACACGGAAGCCGGACCGCCGTCCGGGAGGGACGCGGTCCAGCCTAGCAGCGGGATTGCGGCGGGGGAAAGGCGCCCCCGCGCAGGTCCGGGCGGTCAGCAGCCCGTTCCGCGCAGGACGACGCCTGCGGTGCGGGCGATGAGGCAGAGGTCGGTTCGCAGCGAAAGCTCCTCCCAGTAGCGGCGGTCGTAGCCGGCGCGCTCGGCGAAGCTCGATTCGTTGCGCGCCGAGATCTGCCAGAACCCGGTGATGCCGGGGCGCAGCGCGAAGTATTCGAGTCCGGGATAGAGGGGGCGCTGGGTCGGCATCATCGGCCGCGGGCCGACAAGGGACATGTGGCCCAGAAGGACGTTGAGAAGCTGGGGCAGCTCGTCGAGCGAGGAACGGCGCAGGAAGGCGCCGAGGCGCGTCACGCGCGGGTCGCGGCGCAGCTTCTGGTGGTGGTCCCATTCGGCCCGGGCGGCGGGATCGGACGCCAGATGGCGGGCGAGCGCGGCTTCGGCATCGGGCACCATGGTGCGCAGCTTGGCCATGCGGAACACGCGCCCGTTCCGTCCCAGGCGTTCCTGCCAGAACAGGGGGGAATGACCGTCCAGCGCGACAAGCAGCATCAGCGGCAGAAGCACGAACAGCACGGGCAGGGCGAGAACGGCGACCACCAGCAGGTCGAAAGCCCGCTTGAGATGACGGGCATAGAAGCCGTCCGGCGCCTCTGGGATGGCGGGCAGCGGCGCGACCACGGCCGGCGGCCGGGCGGAAACGGAAGGGCGCGGGCCGGCAAGGGCGGCAGGCGCGGCGATACTCATGTCTCGTCCCTCCTTCGGGAGGCTTGGTCGTCGGCCGGGGCTGCGGCCTGTCTCCGTCCGGCCGGAGCCGGGCGGGTCCCTGCGGGCGCAGGATCGAGGCCGGACCCTTCCGGGTCCGATCAGGCCGGCACGCCCCTTCGGTCGGTCTGCGGCGACCCGGCCCGTCAGGCCGCGGCCCCGCGTTGCGAAGGGGGTTATCGTGCGCTCCGCGCCTGCGTCAATCGGGGCCGGGACCGTTTCAACCCTAGGGAGAATAAGGCAAAGCTGCGGCAGGGGTGAGGCCGGGCCGTGATGCTTCGGGGGCGTTTCGGTGCCGGGCCGGTCCGGCTTGACCTTTCGGTCAGGTCCGCCCCTCCGAAAGGAAACGATGGGCCATCAGAAACGGGAGGCGTTTCCACCGATGCAATGATCCCAAGGGCTGGGGGGGCGCGCGGACTCGCCAAAGGTTAGGTCGTGCGGCGGTGCAGAATCGCTGTGCAGAGGGCGGACAAAGCGGGGCAAAGCGGCCGATTGTTGATTCGCGAGTCAACGACCGGAGCCCGGCCGCGAATCACCCCCCCTCGGCCAGGGCGGCGAGATAGCGGCCATAGGCGGTCTTGCCGAACAGCCGGGCGCGCTCGGCCAGTCCGGCCCCGTCGATCCAGCCCATCCGCCAGGCCACCTCGTCCGGCGAGCCGGTCTGGAGGCCCTGGCGGTCCTGGAGGGTGCGCACGAAGTTGCCCGCGTCGAGCAGCGAGCCGTGCGTGCCGGTGTCGAGCCAGGCATAGCCCCGCCCCATCGTGCGCACCGTGAGCGTGCCCTCGGCGAGGTAGGTCTCGAGAAGCGACACGATCTCGAGCTCGCCCCGGGCGGAGGGACGCACGGCGCGGGCGCGTTCGGGCGCGGTGCCGTCGAGGAAGTAGAGCCCCGTGACCGCGTAGTTCGAGGGCGGGGCGGCGGGCTTTTCCACGATGGCGGAGACGCGCCCCTCCGCATCGAAGGCGACCACGCCGTAGCGCTCGGGGTCGGCGACGTGGTAGCCGAACACGGTGCCCCCCGTCTCCTGCCGGTCGGCCTCGGCCATCAGCTCGGGCAGGCCGTGACCGAAGAAGATGTTGTCGCCCAGCACCATGGCCGAGGGGTGGCCGTCGAGGAACTCGTCGGCGAGGATGTAGGCCTGGGCCAGCCCGTCGGGCGAGGGCTGCATCACATAGGTGAGCCGCACCCCCCACTGGCTGCCGTCGCCGAGGGTGCGGCGGAACTGGTCCTGGTCCTGCGGCGTGGTGACCACCGCGATCTCGCGGATGCCGGCCAGCATCAGCACCGAGAGCGGGTAGTAGATCATCGGCTTGTCGTAGATGGGCAGAAGCTGCTTGGAGAGGCCCATCGTGATCGGATAGAGGCGCGTGCCCGACCCGCCTGCCAGGATGATGCCGCGCCGGCCGCTCATGGCGCCGACCCGACGGCGAAGGGCGTCTGCCAGTCCCGCCAGCGCGGCGCGGCGCGGTCCTTGTCGGACAGGACGGGATCGGCCACGCCCCAGTCGATGGCGAGATCGGGATCGTCCCAGGCCACCGCCCCGTCCTGCGCGGGGGCATAGGTGTCGGTGCACTTGTAGGCGACGTGGGTGTCGGGCTCGCGCGTGACGAAGCCGTGCAGGAAGCCCTCGGGGATCAGGAGCTGGCGGCCGCTGGCGGCCGACAGCTCCACCGCGACATGGCGGCCGAAATGGGGCGAGCCGGCCCGCGCATCCACCGCGACGTCGAGGATCGCGCCGAGGAGGACGCGGACGAGCTTGGCCTGGGCGCGGGGGGGCGCCTGGTAGTGCAGGCCGCGCAGCGTTCCGGCGCGCCGGCTCATGGAATGGTTGTCCTGGGCCCAGTCCACGGGAAGCCCGGCCTCGGCCATGCGGTCGCGGCTCCAGGTCTCCTCGAACCAGCCGCGCGCATCCGCGAAGCGCCGGGGCGTCAGGACCAGCACGCCCGGAAGGGCCGTCTCCTCGATCTGCACGGGCCTGTCCCCTCCGCTTGCCCCAGCCGGGTCTATCAGGGGTGCCGGGGCGCTGTCACCTGTCGCGGTGGCCTTCCGGGGCGCCGCCCTCTCCTGTAGAGCGGGGGCGCAACGGGGAGCGCGCATGAGCCTCAACACCTTCGGCCACGTCCTTCGCGTCACCACCTGGGGGGAGAGCCACGGACCCGCCCTGGGCGCGGTGGTGGACGGCTGCCCGCCGGGCCTGCCGCTCTCGGAGGCGGCGATCCAGCCCTGGCTGGACCGGCGGCGCCCCGGCACGAGCCGGCTGGTCACCCAGCGGCGCGAGAGCGACCGCGTGCGCATCCTGTCGGGCACCTTCGAGGGCGAGACCACGGGCACGCCCATCAGCCTGATGATCGAGAACGAGGACCAGCGGTCGCGCGACTATGCCGAGGTAGCGCGCACCTTCCGCCCCGGCCATGCGGACCTGACCTATCACCTGAAATACGGGCGGCGCGATCCGCGCGGCGGCGGCCGCTCGAGCGCGCGCGAGACGGCGGCGCGCGTCGCGGCCGGGGGCGTGGCGCGCGCGGTGCTGGCGGCGCTCGCGCCGGGGCTGCGGATCACGGGCTATCTGGTGGAGATGGGGGGCGACCGGATCGACCGCGCGCGCTTCGACGCCGACGAGATCGGCCGCAACGACCTGTGGTGCCCGGACGCGGAGGCCGCGGCGCGCTGGGCCGACCGGCTCGAGCGGCTCCGGCGTGACGAGCACGATTCGGCCGGGGCGGTGGTCGAGGTGGTGGCCGAGGGCGTGCCGCCGGGCCTGGGCGCGCCGGTCTATGGCAAGCTGGACGCGGACCTCGCCGCGGCAATGATGGGGATCAATGCGGTCAAGGGCGTGGAGATCGGCGACGGGTTCGCCGCCGCCGCCCTGCGCGGGTCGGAGAATGCGGACGAGATCCTGCCCGGCGAGGGGGGCGGGCTGCGCTTCGGGTCGAACCGGGCGGGGGGCATCCTCGGCGGCATCTCGACCGGCCAGCCGGTGGTGGTGCGGTTCGCCGTCAAGCCCACCTCCTCCATCCTGACGCCGCGGCGGTCGGTGAGCCTCGGGGGCGAGGCGCTGGAGGTGGCGACGAAGGGGCGCCACGACCCTTGCGTGGGCATCCGCGCGGTGCCGGTGGGCGAGGCGATGATGGCGCTGGTGCTGGCCGACCACCTGCTGCTGGACCGGGCGCAGACGGGCGGGGTGCGGGGGCGGATCGGCCCGGGCTGAGCACGGGCCGGAGGGCCGGACGGGCGGGACCGGCCCGCCCCGGGGCCGGGTCAGCTGTTGATGGCGTCCTTGAGCGCCTTGGCCACGGTCATCTTGACGGTGCGGTCGGCCGCCTTGGTCATCTGCTCGCCCGTGGCGGGGTTGCGGACCTGCCGCTCGGGGCGTTCGCGGCAGTAGATCTTGCCGATGCCGGGCAGGGTCACGGCGCCGCCGCCGGACACGGTGCGGGTGACGATCCCGCTCAGCGCGTCGAGCATGGCGGAGGCGGATTTCTTGTCGCTGCCGGTTTCCTCCGCCAGGGCGGCCACGAGCTGGGCCTTGGTCATCTGGTCGGCCATGGTTGTCTTCTCCCTCGAATGGGCGGTGCCCCGCAGGGGGCCGCGGTCCTGCGGCCCATGCTGCACCGGGATTTCTCGCGCTTGTCCAGCGGAAATGTGATCGTTTCGGAGGAAAGCGGCCGATTCAGAGAAAGGCCGTTTCCATGAAGCTACGCAGCTTGCGCGAATGGATGCGCTCGAGCGGCATGTCGCGCAGCCGCTCCATGGCGCGCACGCCCACGAGCAGGTGCGAGGCGACCTGGGTGCGGTAGAACTCGGACGCCATGCCGGGCAGCTTCAGCTCGCCGTGGAGCGGCTTGTCCGAGACGCAGAGCAGCGTGCCGTAGGGGACGCGGAAGCGGAAGCCGTTGGCGGCGATGGTCGCGCTCTCCATGTCGAGGGCGACGGCGCGGGATTGCGACAGCCGGGCGACGGGGCCGGACTGGTCGCGCAGCTCCCAGTTGCGGTTGTCGATGGTGGCCACCGTGCCCGTGCGCATGATGCGCTTGAGCTCGTAGCCGTCGAGGCCCGTGACCTCGGCCACGGCCTGTTCGAGCGCGACCTGGATCTCGGCCAGGGCGGGAATGGGGACCCAGACGGGCAGGTCGGCGTCGAGGACGTGGTCCTCGCGCAGATAGGCATGGGCGAGGACGAAGTCGCCCAGCCGCTGCGAGTTGCGCAGCCCCGCGCAATGGCCGACCATGATCCAGGCATGGGGGCGCAGCACGGCGATGTGGTCCGTCGCCGTCTTGGCGTTGGAGGGGCCCACGCCGATGTTGACGAGGGTGATCCCCTGCCCGTCCGCGCGCTTGAGGTGGTAGGTCGGCATCTGCGGCAGCTTGGCCGGCGCGGGGAGCGGGGCGTCCGCCCGCGCGATGGCGGCGTTGCCGGGGCCCACGAAGGCCGTGTAGCCCGAGCCCTCGCGCCCGAGCTGCTGGCGCGCATAGGCCTCGAACTCCTCCACGTAGAACTGGTAGTTGGTGAACAGGACGTGGTTCTGGAAATGCTCGGGGTCGGTCGCGGTGTAATGGCTGAGCCGCGCGAGCGAATAGTCCACGCGCTGCGCCGTGAAGGGGGCGAGCGGGATCGACCCGTCGGGATAGCGGAAGCCCTCGCCGTTCACGATGTCGTCGTGCATCGTGGCGAGGTCGGGCACGTCGAAATGGTCGCGCAGGGGAAAGTCGATCGCCCCTTCCTGGGGCACCGAGAGGCCCGTCTCGCCCGTGGCGAAGTGCACGGGGATCGGCGTGGAGGAGGCGCCCACCGTGACGGGCACGCCGTGGTTGCGCATCAGGAGGCCGATCTGCTGTTCGAGATAGGCGGCAAACAGGCGCGGCCGGGTGACGGTGGTGGAATAGGTCCCCGGTGCCGCGACATGGCCGAAGGAGAGGCGGGAATCCACCGGCTCGAAGGAGGAGGTCGAGAGCCGGATCTCGGGGTAGAAGGCGCGCACCCGCCCCCGCGGCCGGCCATGCCGCAGGGCCGCGGCCAGGCGGTCGCGCAGGTGGTTCGTCGCTGCCTCGTAGAGCAGGCAGAGCCGCTCCACGGCGGCGCGGGGATCGGTGAGGATCTCGGCCGGGGGAACGGCCGGCACGTCCACCGGGGCCTCGGCGAAGGGGAGCGTCATGCGTTGGCCTCGAACAGGTCCACGAGGGCGAAGCGGCGCACGTCCACGAGGCCCAGATCGGTCAGGCGCAGCTCCGGGATGACGGCGAGCGCGAGCAGCGAGTGCTGCATGAAGGCGTTGTTGAGCCGGCAGCCCGCCTCCTCCATGGCGCGGCCCAGCGCCTGCGCGCGCTCGGCCACCTCGGCGGCGGGGCGGTCGGACATCAGCCCCGCCACGGGCAGGGGCAGGCAGGCGCGCTCGCCCGCTTCAGTCCAGAGGGTGACGCCGCCCCCGATCTCGCCCAGCCGGTTGGCGGCCTGCGCCATCAGGGCGGGGTCCGTGCCCGCCACGATCATCTGGTGGCTGTCATGGGCCACGGTGGAGGCGAGCGCCACGGGGCGGTCGTAGCCGAATCCCTCGACAAAGGCGTTCCGGACGCGGCCCGTGCCCCTGTGGCGCTCGACCACGGCGAGGCGGGCGACGGGCCCCTCGGGCTGCACGAGGCCGTCGCGCACGGGCAGGTCGCGCGACAGCGCGCGGGTCGGGGCCTGGTTCTCGACCACGCCGATGACGCGCACGCGCACGCGGTCCGCCCCTGCGGGGGCGGGCACGGTGAAGTCGCCCGCCTCGAGCCGGCGGCCGAGCCGCACGGTCGCCCGCGCCTCGGCCGGCCAGTCGAGACGGGGGCATTCGGCCAGCAGCCGCCCCCCCTCGGCCACGAGGCGGCCGCGGGCATAGACGCGCTCGGCCCGCAGGTCGCGCAGGTCGGAGGCGAGCAGGAGGTCGGCCCGGCGTCCGGGCGCGATCGATCCCAGCTCTCGCTCGAGGCCGAAATGGGTGGCGGTGTTGATCGTGGCGGCCTGGATCGCGATCAGGGGGTCGAGGCCGCAGGCGATCGCGTGGCGCACGACGCGGTCCATGTGGCCGTCATGGACGAGCGTGCCCGAATGGCAATCGTCCGTGCACAGGATCATGTTGCGGGGGTCGAGCCCGCGTTCGGTGACGGCCGTGACCTGCGCCTCGACGTCGTACCAGGCGCTGCCGAGGCGCAGCATGGCGCGCATGCCCGCGCGCATCCGCGCGACCGCGTCCTCCTCGCGCGTGCCCTCGTGGTCGTCGGCGGGGCCTCCGGCGGCATAGGCATGGAAGGCGGGGCCCAGATCGGTCGAGGCGTAGTGCCCGCCCACAATCTTGCCCGCGCGCTGGGTGGCGGCGATCTCGGCCAGCATCTGGCGGTCGCCCGCGATCACGCCGGGGAAGTTCATCATCTCGCCCAGGCCCACGATCCCGTCCCAGCCCATCGCCTCGGCCACGTCGGCCTCGGTGATGGGGTGGCCGGTCGTCTCGAGACCGGGGGCGGAGGGGGCGCAGGAGGGCATCTGGAGAAACAGGTTCGCCGGCTGCAGGAGCGCCTCGTCCAGCATCAGGCGCACGCCGCGCAGGCCCAGGACATTGGCGATCTCGTGCGGGTCGGCGAAGAGCGTGGTGGTGCCGTGGGGAATCACGGCGGCGGCAAAGCCCGCGGGCGTCAGCATCCCCGATTCGATGTGCATGTGCCCGTCGCACAGGCCGGGGACGAGAAAGCGCCCCCCCGCCTCGACGATCTCGGTCCCCTCGCCCGCGCAATGGGAGGCGTCGGGGCCGACATAGGCGAAGCGGCCCGCGGCGACCGCGACCTGCCAGCCGTCCAGCACCTCGCGCGTGTGGACGTTCACGAGGCGGCCGCCGCGAATCACGAGGTCGGCCGGCGCGCGGCCCGCGGCCACGGCAACGAGGCGGGGGGCGCTGTCGGCCCAGGAGGGGAACGGGGTCGGCATGACCCATTGGATCAGGGGCGGGCGGGCCGTGCAAGGGGGGCGGGCGCAGGGTGCGGCCCCCCCTCCCCTGCGCGGGGCGCAGGGCTGCGCGCCGGGCCGGTGCGCCCGAGGGGGCTTGCGCCCGCCGCGCCGAGCCCGCAGGCAGGGACACGAGGACCCGATGCCAGCCGGATTGCCAGCCCTTCTTCTCGCCTCGCTGCTTGTCGAGCTCACGCCGGGGCCGAACATGGCGTGGCTCGCCATCGTGGCGGGGGCGGAGGGGGTGCGGGTCGGCCTCGCGGCGGTGGCCGGGGTCGCACTGGGGCTCGCGCTCGCGGGGGCGGCGGCGGCGCTGGGGCTCGCGGCGCTGGTCGCGGCCTCGCCCGCGCTCTACGAGGCGCTGCGCTGGGGCGGTGCGGCCTATCTGCTGTGGCTGGCCTGGGACGGCTGGCGCGGGGCGGCGGAGACGGCCCCGCCGCTGCCGGGCCGGCAGGCGCGGCGGGCCTTCCGGCGGGGACTGGTGACGAACCTGCTCAACCCCAAGGCGGGGGTGTTCTTTGTCGCCGTGCTGCCCGGCTTCGTCGATCCCGGCGCGCCGGTCCTCGGGCAGACGCTCTGGCTCACGGCCGGCTACGTGCTGGTGGCGACGGCGGTCCATGCCGGGATCGTCCTGCTGGCCGGGCAGGCGCGGCGGCTGCTGCTTGACCCGGCGCGCGAGCGGCGGGCGCGGCGCGCGCTCTCCGTGGCGTTGGCGCTGGTGGCGCTGTGGCTGCTCTGGCGGGGCTGAGCGGGCCTCAGCCGCGGATCGCCTCGAGCATGCGGTGGACGTTGTCGGGATCGGCGTCCGGGGTGATCCCGTGGCCGAGGTTGAAGATGTGGGGCCCGCCCGAGAAGGCCCGCACCACGCGGCGCGTTTCCTCCACCAGCGCCTGCCCTCCCTCGACGAGCAGGCGGGAGGGGAGGTTGCCCTGCACGCAGCCGCCCGTCTGGACCTCGGCGGCCGCCCATTCGGGGCTCACGCCGTCGTCGAGCGCGATGGCCTGCGCCCCCGTGGCTGCGTGCGCCCCGGCATAGCGCGCGCCCGCCCCGCGCGGAAAGGCGATCACGGGCAAGCCGGGATGGCGCGCGCGCAGGGCCGCCGTGATGCGCCGCAGGGGGGCGAGGCAGTAGCGGTCGAACTCCTCGCCCTCGAGCGCACCCGCCCAGGAATCGAAGAGCTTGACCACCTCGGCCCCCGCTTCGGCCTGGGCGGAGAGGTATTCGACCGTCGCCCCCTCGATCCGCTCGAGGATCGCCTCGAAGAGGGCGCGGTCGGTGGCCTTGAGGGCGTGGGCCGGGGCCTGGTCAGGCGTGCCGCGCCCGGCGATCAGGTAGGTCGCCACCGTCCAGGGGGCGCCGGCAAAGCCGATCAGCGCGACGTCGGGCGGCAGCGCGCGCGCGAGGATGCGCACGGTCTCGTAGATGGGGGCGAGCGTGTCGTGGACCGCCCCGGGCGGACGCAGGGCCGCGAGCGCCCCGGGGGTGGCGACGGGCGACAGCCGCGGCCCCTCGCCCGTCTCGAACCACAGCTCCGCCCCGAGCGCCTGGGGCACGAGAAGGATGTCGGCGAACAGGATCGCCGCGTCGAAGCCGTAGCGGCGGATGGGCTGCAGCGTCACCTCGGCCGCGAGGTCGGGATTGTAGCAGAGGTCCAGAAAGCCCCCGGCCCGTTCGCGCGTGGCGCGGTATTCGGGCAGGTAGCGCCCCGCCTGGCGCATCATCCAGACGGGGGGCACGGGCAGGGTCTCGCCCGCGAGGGCGCGCAGGAGCGGCTTCATGCGGACCGCCTGCCGCCCCGGAGCGGTCGTGTCAAGCGGGCCCGGTTGCCCCCCGGCGGCCCCGCCCGTAGAGAGCGGCGCATGCAGACGCTCCGCATCGGGACCCGCGGCTCTCCCCTCGCGCTCGCGCAGGCGCACGAGGTCCGCGACCGCCTGGCCGCCGCGCATGGCCTGCCCCGCGACGCCTTCGAGATCGTCGTCATCCGTGTGACCGGCGACGCGGTGCAGGACCGCCCGCTGAGCCAGATCGGGGGCAAGGGCCTGTTCACCAAGGAGATCGAGGAGGCGCTGCTCGGGGACCGGGTCGATCTGGCGGTCCATTCCATGAAGGACATGCCGGTGCTCCAGCCCGAGGGCCTCGTCATCGACTGTTTCCTGCCGCGCGAGGACCCGCGCGATGCCTTCGTGTCGCTGGGCGCGGCGGAGGGGATCGCGGATCTGCCGGAGGGGGCGGTGGTCGGCACGTCCTCGCTGCGCCGGCGGGCGCAGCTTCTGGCGCGCCGGCCCGACCTGCGGGTGGTCGAGTTCCGGGGCAACGTCCAGACGCGTCTCTCCAAGCTGGCGAGCGGGGTGGCGGAGGCCACGTTCCTGGCCATGGCGGGGCTGCGGCGGCTGGGGCTGGCGGCTGAGGTGCCGGCGCGGCCCATCCCGTCCGAGGCGATGCTGCCCGCGATTGCGCAAGGGGCCATCGGGGTGGAGCGGCGCGCAGGCGACGGGCGCGCGGCGGAGATGGTCGCACCGCTCCACCACCGCGAGACGGGTCTGCGGCTGGCGGCCGAGCGGGCCTTTCTCGCCGCGCTCGACGGGTCGTGCCAGACGCCGATCGCGGGGCTGGCCGAGATCGCGGGCGACCGGCTGCGCCTGCGCGGCGAGATCCTGCGCCCCGACGGTAGCCGCGTGCTGGCCGACGAGGCGACGGGTTCCGCCGCGGACGGGCCGGAGATGGGCCGCGACCTGGCGCGCGGGCTTCTGCGGGAGGCGGGCCCCGGCTTCTTCGGCTGAGGCTCAGGGCAGGACCTTGCCGGGGTTGAGGAGCCCCCCGGGGTCGAGCGCGGCCTTGAGCCGGCGCATGACGTCGAGCGCGACCGGGTCCTTGAGGGTGGCCATGGAGGCGCGCTTGCTCAGGCCGATGCCGTGTTCGGCCGAAAAGGAGCCGCCGAGCGCCACGGCCGTCTCGTCCACCATGGCGCGGATCGCGCCGGCGAGGGCGGGGTCGTCGCGCGTGGGATAGGCGGAGTAATGCACGTTGCCGTCGCCCAGATGCGCCACCACGAAGTCGTCGGCGCCCGGGTCGAGCCGGGCGAGCCCCTCGCGCACGCGGGCAAGGAACGCCTCGACGGCGTCGAGCGGCAGGGCGACGTCCGTGTCCACGAAGGGCTGGCGGCCCAGGGTGATCTCGGCCGCGGCCTCGCGGCGGGCCCACATCTCGCGCCGCTGCGCCTCGGAGCGGGCCACGACGGCGTCGAGCACCTCGCCCGCCTCGAGCAGCGCGGCAAGGCTGTCCTCGAGCCGCGTCACCACGGGCAGGGTGCCGTCGGGGCCAGGGACGGCGTCGGCGGGGGCAGTGGCGGCGACCTCCAGCATCAGGTTGTGGGCATGGGGCTCGGCGAAGGGCTCGCGCGCGCCGGGGATGCGGGCGAGATGGCCCTCGATATAGGGGCGGGGCATGTATTCGAAGGCCTCGACCGCGCCCCCCGTCTCCTCCTCGAGCCGGCGCAGCAGGTGCAGGGCGGCCGTCAGCGAGGCGACGGCGACGGTCGCGGTCGCGAAGGCCGCCGGACGGGGCGCGAGGCGCAGGCTGGCCGCGGTGATGACGCCGAGCGTCCCCTCCGCCCCGATGAAGAGGTGGCGCAGCGCGTAGCCCGTGTTGTCCTTGCGCAGGGCCGAGAGCAGGTCGAGCACGCGGCCGTCGGCCAGCACCACCTCGAGCCCGAGGCAGAGGTCGCGCGCCGAGCCGTGGCGCAGCGCGTTGGACCCCCCCGCATTGGTCGAGAGCGCGCCCCCGATCGTGGCCGACCCGCGCGCCCCGAAGGTGAGCGGAAAGCGCAGCCCCGCCCCCTCGGCCGCGGCATGGAGGTCGTCGAGGACCACGCCCGCCTCGGCCACGGCCACGCGCGTCGCGGGGTTGAGCGAGCGGATGCGCCGCATCCGGTCGAGCGAGAGGACGAGCGCCCCGGGCGCATGCGTCGCCCCGGTCAGGCCGGTCCGCCCGCCGGCGGGCACCACGGCGACGCCGGCCTCGCGCGCGAGGGCCAGCACGCGGACGACCTCGGCCGTGCTGGCGGGGCGGGCCACGGCCAGGGGCTCTCCGCGATAGGCGCCGGTCCAGTCGCGCGTCCAGGGCGCCGCCTCGGGCCCCGCCGCCAGTCCGGCCGGCCCCAGGGCGGCGGCCACGGTTTCGACGATGCCCATCGGGTCCTCCCGCGAGGCTTGGGGTCCCTTCTGCCCGCCGAGGGTGCCGGACGGCGACCGCTGCGGGACCTTCGCCAGGCCGGGCGGAGGGGAGCAAGGATGGTGGGCGATGAGGGATTCGAACCCCCGACTTCTTCCGTGTGAAGGAAGCACTCTACCACTGAGTTAATCGCCCGTGCCGGCCCCTCTAGCCGCTCCGACCGGCCGCCGCAAGTCCCCCGGTCCCCCTCAGTTCCGCCCGGCGGCGTTGCGGACCATCATCAGCTCGCCCACGTTCTCGGCCGTGACATAGCCCGCAAGGCGGCCGTCCCCGGACAGGACCGCGACGACGGGCGCGCCCGCCTCCTGAAGCGGGCGCAGCGCATCCTCGAGGCGGCCGTGGGCGGGCACGGTGGGCACGTTGCGCTCCATCACCTCCAGCACGGGCGTGGCGGGGCCGCTCTCGCTCAGGGCGCGGATCAGGGCGTCGCGGGTGAGCACCCCGCGCAGGCGCCCCGCCCCGTCCACCACGGGAAACTCGTGCTGGGTGGTGCGGATGAGGCAGCGCACGGCATCCTCGACCTGGGCGCCGGTGCCGAGCGTCTCGAAGCGGGTGATCATGGCGTCGGCCACGGTGAGGCGGCGCGACACCTCCTGAAGCCCCACGGCCTGGGACTCGGCCGAGGCGGCGATATAGACGAAGATGGCGATGAAGATCAGGAGCGGGTTGCCGAGCAGGCCCAGAAATCCCAGCACGAAGGCGAAGCCCTGCCCCACCCGCGCCGCGACGGCAGTGGCCTGCGCACGCGGAAAGCGCGTGGCCAGGAGCGCCCGCAGCACCCGGCCGCCATCCATCGGAAAGGCGGGGATCAGGTTGAACAGGACAAGAAAGACGTTGATGGAGGCGAGCTGGACCAGAAGGCCGGTGCGCGGATCGTCCAGCGCCTCGAGCGAGGCGAGGTCGGCGCGGCCGCCCAGGATCAGCACCAGCACCAGCGCGATGACCACGTTGACGGCCGGCCCGGCGAGCGCGACGACGATCTCCTGGCTGGGCTTCTCGGGCATCCGCTCGAGCCGGGCGACGCCGCCGATGGGCAGCAGCGTGATGTCGGGGGTGCGGATGCCGTAGCGGCGCGCGGCCAGCGCGTGGCCGAACTCGTGCGCCAGCACGCAGGCGAAGACGAGGACGATGAGGACGATGCCCTCGATCGCGGCGGGCGTGCCGCCCTGCGCGTAGCGGGCAAAGCCGATCCAGGTGAGCAGGAGAAAGAAGGTGACGTGGATGCGCACCTCGCTGCCGAGGATGCGCGCGACGGGAAACGACCAGGTCATGCGGAGGGCGCCTTCGGGTGGTGATGTCCCCCGCAGATAGGGCGCCGCGGCCCGGAGCGAAGGCCCCGCGCCGCCCCCCGGAGAGGCGGCGCGGGGAGGGCCCTAATGGGCGACCGTGCCGGCGGCGGCGTCCTCGACCGCCTGGCGGGCCCGCGCCGCGGCGGCGGCCTCCTCGGCCTCCTCGTCCCACTCGATGGGCTCGGGCTGGCGGACCAGCGCGTGGCGCAGCACCTCGGAGACGTGGCTCACGGGGATGATGGTCAGCCCCTGCTTCACGTTGTCCGGGATCTCCGGCAGGTCGCGTTCGTTCTCGGCGGGGATCAGGACGGTCTTGATGCCGCCGCGCAGCGCGGCAAGCAGCTTCTCCTTGAGCCCGCCGATGGCGAGCGCGTTGCCGCGCAGCGTCACCTCGCCCGTCATGGCGACATCCTTGCGGACGGGGATCTGGGTCAGCACCGAGACGATGGAGGTCACCATCGCGAGGCCGGCCGAGGGTCCGTCCTTGGGGGTCGCGCCCTCGGGAACGTGGACGTGGATGTCGATCTTGTCGAACTTGGACGGCTTGATCCCCAGCTGCGGCGCCACGGAGCGCACGTAGGAGGAGGCCGCCTCGATCGATTCCTTCATCACGTCGCCGAGCTTGCCCGTGGTCTTCATGCGGCCCTTGCCGGGCATCCGCAGCGCCTCGATGGACAGAAGCTCGCCGCCCACGGAGGTCCAGGCCAGCCCGGTGACGACGCCGATCGCGTCCTCCTTCTCGGCCAGGCCGTAGCGGAACTTCTTGACCCCGAGGAACTCGCCCAGGTTCTCGGGCGTGACCACGACCCGGTCGGCCTCCTTCTTGACGAGGCGCGTCACCGCCTTGCGCGCGATCTTGGCGATCTCGCGCTCGAGGTTGCGCACGCCGGCCTCGCGCGTGTAGGTGCGCACGATCTCGATGATGGCCTCGTCGGTCAGCTCGAATTCCGAGGGCTTGAGCCCGTGGTTCTTCAGCACCTTGGGCAGCAGGTGGCGGCGCGTGATCTCGCGCTTCTCGTCCTCGGTGTAGCCGGCGAGCGGGATGATTTCCATCCGGTCCAGAAGCGGACCCGGCATGTTGTAGGAGTTCGCCGTCGTGATGAACATCACGTTGGACAGGTCGTATTCCACCTCGAGATAGTGGTCCACGAAGGTCGAGTTCTGCTCGGGGTCGAGCACCTCGAGAAGCGCCGAAGCCGGGTCGCCGCGGAAGTCCTGACCCATCTTGTCGATCTCGTCGAGCAGGATGAGCGGGTTCGTGGTCTTGGCCTTCTTGAGCGCCTGGATGATCTTGCCGGGCATGGAGCCGATATAGGTCCGCCGGTGGCCGCGGATCTCGCTTTCGTCGCGCACGCCGCCGAGGCTGATGCGGATGAACTCGCGCCCCGTGGCCCTGGCGACGGACTTGCCGAGGCTCGTCTTGCCCACGCCGGGCGGGCCGACGAGGCAGAGGATCGGACCCTTGAGCGTCTGGCTGCGCGCCTGGACGGCGAGATATTCGACGATGCGCTCCTTAACCTTCTCGAGGCCGTAATGGTCGGCGTCGAGGATGGCCTCGGCCTTGGTCACGTCCTTGGAGATGCGCGACTTGACCCCCCAGGGCACGCCCAGGAGCCAGTCGAGATAGTTGCGCACCACGGTGGCCTCGGCCGACATCGGCGACATGGACTTGAGCTTCTTGAGCTCGGCCTCGGCCTTCTCGCGCGCCTCCTTGGAGAGCTTGGTCTCCTGGATGCGCTTCTCGAGCTCGGCCGCCTCGTTCTGGCCGTCCTCGCCCTCGCCCAGCTCGCGCTGGATCGCCTTCATCTGCTCGTTGAGGTAGTACTCGCGCTGCGTCTTCTCCATCTGGGACTTGACGCGCGTCTTGATCTTCTTCTCGACCTGCAGGACGCTCATCTCGCCCTGCATGAGGCCGAAGACCTTTTCCAGACGCTCGGCCACGACCAGCGTCTCGAGCAGGTCCTGCTTCTGCTTGACGTCGATGCCCAGATGGCCCGCGATCAGGTCGGCGAGCTTGGCCGGGTCCGTCGTGTCCACGACGGCGGCGACGGCCTCCTCGGGGATGTTCTTCTTGATCTTGGCATACTTCTCGAACTCGCCGCCCACGGAGCGCACGAGCGCGCGGACCACGTCGGGGTCGCCCTCGCTTTCCTCCAGCGGCTGCGCCTCGGCCTCGAAGAACCGCTCGTTGGGCAGAAAACGGGTGATGCGGACGCGCGAGCGGCCCTCGACCAGCACCTTCACGGTGCCGTCGGGCAGCTTGAGAAGCTGCAGGACATTGGCGAGCACGCCCGCGCGGTAGATGCCGTCGGTGCCGGGATCGTCCACCCCGGCGTCGATCTGGGACGACAGCAGGATCTGCCGGTCGTCCGCCATGACCGCCTCGAGCGCGCGCACGGACTTCTCGCGGCCCACGAAGAGGGGCACGATCATGTGCGGGAACACGACGATGTCGCGCAGCGGCAGGACGGGATGGCTGGTGGGTTCGGTCATGCGGGATCCCCTTTAGCGGAAAGGCTCTGGCCCCGGTCGTCGGCGGCGCTCGGCCTTCCCCGGTCGGTGCCGGATAGTTGGGGGCTGGACGCAGGGGTGTCAACGGGCTGTCCGGCCGCACACGGGACATGTGATCGCAGGGGCGGACGCGCGGTCCGTGCCGTTGTCGATGATCCGTCCATGTCCGCCTGCCTCCTCGTTGCGCAGGGGCGTTCTAGCCCGGACATGGTTGACGGACGGTTAACGCACCGCACGGCGGGGGTTAACGGATGGTTGACGCCGCAGGAGCGGGCTGTGCCTTGCCCGACAGGGACTTGGCGTCTTTCGCGGCCCGGCCGGGGCGAGGGTGTTGCGCGTCAGGCGAGGGGCGGGATGTCGCCCGCGCGGCGGCGATCGTGGAAGGCGCGCTGCCACCCGTCGAAGCGGCCGGCCAGGATCGCCTCGCGCATGCCGGCCATGATCTGCTGGAAGTAGTGGAGGTTGTGCCAGGTCAGCAGCATCCCGGCGATCATCTCGCCCGCGCGGACCACGTGGTGGAGATAGGCGCGCGAATAGCCGCGGCAGGCGGGGCAGGCGCAGCTCTCGTCGAGCGGGCGGGGGTCGTCGGCATGCCGCGCGTTGCGCAGGTTGACGGGCCCGCCCGGCGTCCAGGCCTGGCCCGTCCGCCCCGAGCGCGTGGGCAGCACGCAATCCATCATGTCCACCCCGCGCGCGACCGCGCCCACGATGTCCTCGGGCTTGCCCACGCCCATGAGGTAGCGCGGCCGGTCCGCGGGCAGCAGCGCGGGGGCGTAGTCGAGCACGCCGAACATCGCCTCCTGCCCCTCGCCCACGGCGAGGCCGCCGATGGCGTAGCCGTCGAAGCCGATCGCGCGCAGCGCCGCGGCCGATTCCTCGCGCAGGCTGCGCGTGACGCCGCCCTGCATGATGCCGAACAGCGCGTGGCCGGGGCGGTCCCCGAACGCCTCGCGCGAGCGTTGGGCCCAGCGCATCGACAGCCGCATGGAGGCGGCGACGGCCTCCTCGGGCGCAGGCAGCGCGGGGCATTCGTCGAAGGCCATGACGATGTCGGAGCCCAGCAGGCGCTGGATCTCCATGCTGCGCTCGGGCGTGAGCCGGTGGCGCGAGCCGTCGATGTGGGAGGCAAAGGTCACGCCGTCCTCGTCGAGGCGGCGCAGCGCGGCGAGCGACATGACCTGGAAGCCGCCCGAATCGGTCAGGATGGGCCCGTCCCAGTTCATGAAGCGGTGGAGCCCGCCGAGGCGCGCCACGCGCTCGGCGCCGGGGCGCAGCATCAGGTGGTAGGTGTTGCCGAGCAGGATGTCGGCGCCGGTGGCGCGCACGCTCTCGGGCAGCATGGCCTTGACGGTGCCGGCGGTGCCCACGGGCATGAAGGCGGGCGTGCGGATCGTGCCGCGCGGCGTCTCGATCAGGCCGGCACGAGCGGCGCCGTCCGTCGCCCGGAGCGTGAAGCGGAAGGGGTCTGGCATGGATCACCGGCAGGGTGGGGGCGGCGCCCTCTAGCGCAGGGGCGGGCCGAGGGAAAGCGGTTGTGCCTGGCCGCCCTTCGGCCCAGGGTGCGCGCGATTCCGACACGGGCGGGGAGAGAGGGTCATGACATCGGCGGCCGGAGCGCCCGCGGGGCTGGGCCCGTTCGAGCGCTGGCTGTCGCTCTGGGTGGCGGGGGCGATCGGGCTCGGCATGGCTCTGGGGCTGGCCGTGCCCGGCCTGTTCGGCGCGCTGGCGCGGCTGGAGGTCGCCTCGGTCAACCTGCCGGTGGCGGTGCTGATCTGGGCGATGGTCTATCCGATGATGGTCGGTGTCGAGTTCGGCGCCATCCGCCGCGTGCGCGAGGAGCCGCGGGGCCTCGTGCTGACGCTGGTCGTCAACTGGCTCGTCAAGCCGTTCACCATGGCGGCGCTGGGGGTGCTGTTCTTCGAGCACGTCTTTGCCGGGCTGATCCCGCCGGACGATGCGCAGGCCTATCTGGCGGGCGTGATCCTGCTCGGGGCCGCGCCCTGCACCGCCATGGTCTTTGTCTGGTCGCAGCTCACACGCGGCGATCCGACCTACACGCTGGTCCAGGTCAGCGTGAACGACGTGGTGATGGTGTTCGCCTTTGCGCCGATCGTGGCGCTTCTCCTCGGGCTCACCGATCTGGTCGTGCCGTGGGAGACGCTGCTGCTGTCGGTCCTGCTCTACATCGTCATCCCGCTGGCGGCCGGGATCGCGACCCGGCGGCGGCTCGTGGCGCGCGGCGGGCGGGCGGCGGTGGAGGCGTTCCGGGACGCGATCAAGCCCGCGACGGTGGCGGGGCTGCTGATGACCGTGGTGCTGCTGTTCGGCTTTCAGGCGGAATCGGTGCTGGCCCGCCCCCTGGCGATCGTCCTGATCGCCGTGCCGCTGCTCATCCAGAGCTACGGGATCTTCGCCCTCGCCTATGGGGCGGCGCGCGTGCTGCGCGTGCCGTTCGACATCGCCGCGCCCTGTGCGCTGATCGGGACGTCGAACTTCTTCGAACTGGCGGTGGCGGTGGCGATCTCGCTGTTCGGCCTGGGTTCGGGGGCGGCGCTGGCCACCGTGGTGGGCGTGCTCGTCGAGGTGCCCGTGATGCTGTCGCTGGTGGCCTTCGCCAACCGCACGCGGGCCTGGTTTCCCGACCGGCGGGGCTGAGCCGGCGGGTTGCGGGCGGAGGGGCTTTCCTTATATGAACGGTCGGGTTTCTGTCCGAGGGAGCGCCCCATGACCGCGAGCGAACCCCGCCTGGAGGGCACGCCGCTCATCGCGCCGTCGAGCACCGACCATCCCCTCTACGAGAAGGTGGTGGAGGCGTGCCGGACCGTGTTCGACCCCGAGATCCCCGTCAACATCTTCGATCTGGGCCTCGTCTACACGGTGGCCATCGACGAGGAGGGCGCCGTGCGGATCGTGATGACGCTGACCGCTCCGGGCTGTCCCGTGGCGGGCGAGATGCCCGGCTGGGTCGCCGATGCCGTGGGGGCGGTGCCCGGCGTCAAGCAGGTCGATGTGGAGATGACCTTCGAGCCCCAATGGGGCATGGACATGATGTCGGACGAGGCCCGGCTCGAGCTGGGATTCATGTAGGCGCGGGCGGCAGAAAAAAGGCCCGGCAACGGAGCCGGGCCAGGTCTCTCGGGAATGCCGGATCGGACCGCCTACTTGGCCGGGGCGATCATCATCACCATCTGGCGGCCTTCGAGGCGGGGCATCGATTCGATCTTGCCCTGGTTCTTCACGTCCTCGGCCACGCGGTCAAGAAGGGCCTTGCCCAGTTCCTGGTGGGCCATCTCGCGGCCGCGAAAGCGCAAGGTCACCTTGACCTTGTCGCCCTCCTCCAGGAACTTGAAGACCGAACGCATCTTCACGTCATAGTCGTGCGTGTCGGTGCCGGGGCGGAACTTGACCTCCTTGATCTCGATGGTCTTCTGCTTGCGCCGCGCCTCGGCTTCCTTTTTCTGGGTCTCGTATTTCCACTTGCCGAAATCCATGATCTTGCAGACCGGCGGCTGGGCGGTGGGCGAGATCTCCACAAGGTCGAGGCCCGCCTCCTCGGCATGGGAGAGGGCCCGCTCGGGCGACATGATGCCCAGGTTCTCGCCCCTGGCCCCGATCACGCGGATCTCGCCTCCGCGCAGGAGGCGTTCGTTCACGCGGGGGCCCGTCTCGCGCACGGGGGGGGCGTTGTGCGGTCTGCGTCCTATGGCTGTGGTCCTTCGGTTGTGGAGGAAAATCCAGCCGAACAGATAGCCCCCCGCGCGAGGGCCTTCAAGTCCGCGTGCGCCCCTCGGGCGGGCGCGGGCCGGCCGGCAGGCGGCTGGCCCGCGCCTGGGCCACCGCATCGCTCTGGGCGTTCAGGATGAGCGATTCCATGGCGGTCCGGGCGCCGGCCGGATCGCGCGCCGCGATCGCCTCGAGCACGGCGGCGTGCTGGGGCAGCGAGTAGGGCAGCCCGCCCGGGCGACGGACCGAGAGCTTGACGGTGGCGCGCAGGGCGGTCTCGCTGACGCCGGCGAGCGCCGCCAGGAAGCGGTTGCCCGAGGCGCGGATGATCGCGCCGTGAAAGGCCACGTCCGCATCGAGCGCCGCCGCCTCGGACGGAGCGGCCTCCATGGCCGCATAGGCCGCCTGCATGGCCGCGATCTGGGCAGGCGAGGCCATCTGGGCGGCCGCAGCGGCGGCCTCGGCCTCGATCATGCGGCGCATGTCGAACAGCTCGGCCAGCGCCCCCTCGAGATCGCCCCCCCGGAACAGCCAGTCGAGCACCTCGGGGTCGAGCAGGCTCCAGTCCGCGGACGGGCGCACGATGGTGCCCACGCGCGGGCGGGCGGAGACCATGCCCTTGGCGGCCAGGATCTTGATCGCCTCGCGCAGGGTGGTGCGGCTCACGCCCATGCGCGCGAGAAGGGCCGGCTCGGGCGGAAGCTGGTGGCCGGGCCGCAGCGTGCCGGCGAGGATTTCCTGCCCCAGTTCGCCCGCGATGCGGCCCGGCTGGCCATGGGTCCGCAACACCCGGTTCATTTCACCGCCCCCAGCGTGAGGCCGCGCACGAGATGGCGGCCGAACAGGACCAGGATCACGAGCACGGGCGCAAGCAGCAGCACCGCGCTGGCCGAGAGCGATCCCCAGTCGATCTGCTGGTAGCCGATGAAGGAGTAGAGGCCCAGCGGCACGGTGCGCACGGTGGAGCCGGCGAGCACCAGCGAGAACAGGAACTCGTTCCAGGAGAACAGGAAGCACAGGATGGCCACGGCCGCGATGCCGGGCACTGCGACCGGCAGGGCGATGTCGCGGAAGGCCTGCCAGCGGGTGGCGCCGTCCACGAGCGCGGCCTCCTCGAGTTCGGGGGGCAGGTCCTCGAAGAAGCCCTTCATCAGCCAGACGGCGATCGAGAGGTTGAGCGCGACATGGGCGAGGATCAGCCCCGCGCGCGTGTCCACGAGGCCCGTCCGGACATAGAGGACGTAGAAGGGGATCAGCACGGCGACGGGCGGAGTCATGCGGGTGGTCAGGATCCAGAAGCCGAAATCGGCCGCGCCGCGGAAGCGGTAGCGGCCGAGCGCATAGGCGCAGGGCACCCCGATCAGCAGCACGAGCGCGGTCGAGCCCAGAGCGACGATCGAACTGTTGACGAAGTAGCCCCAGATTTCGGGCCGGTCGAGTACGGCGCGGTAATTGTCGAGGATGGGGCGGAACAGGAAGGAGGGGTTGCGCGAGGCGGCCTCGACCGGCGTCTTGAGCGACATGGTGGCGAGCCAGTAGACCGGAAACAGGCACCAGAGCGCGAAGAGCCCGAGCACGAGGCGCCGCAGGAGCGTGCCGAGGCGGCGGCGGGCGCGCCGGGAGAAGCGGGAGGGACGCCTCACAGCGCGGCCCTCGGGCGGAAGAAGCCGGTTCGGCGCAGGAAGAGCTGGGCCGCGACGATGGTCACCACCAGCATGACGATGGCGAGCGCCGCGGCATAGCCGATCGAGAGGAACTCGATCCCCTGCTTGTAGGCGAGCAGGTTGAGGGTGCGCGTGGCGACGCCCGGCCCGCCGCCGGTCAGCACGAAGATGATGTCGAAGGTCTTGAAGGCGTCAATGGCGCGAAAGACGACCGCAACGGCGAGAAAGGGGGCGAGCATGGGCAGGGTGTGGTCGCGCAGCACCTGCCAGGGAGTGGCGCCGTCCACCTCGGCGGCCTCGAGCGGCTCGGGGTCGAGCGAGGCGAGGCCGCCCGCGGCGATGAGCAGCACGAAGGGCGTCCATTGCCAGCAATCGACGATCAGGAGCGAGACGAGCGCCATGCCGGGCGTGCCGAGCCAGTCCACCGGCGGCAGGCCGAGGTCGCGCAGGATCGCGTTGAACACCCCGATGGAGGGGTGGAACATCATGCGGAAGGTGAAGATCGCCGCCACGGGCGTGATCGCCATGGGCAAGAGGAAGGCGAGCCGCCAGGCCCAGGCCCCCCGCGTCTCGCGGTGGAGCAGCACGGCGAGGCCGACGCCCAGCACGAGCTGGATCGAGACGGCCAGCAGCGTGAACAGCGCCGTCACGCGCGCGGCGCGCCAGAAATCGGGCGAGGCGAGGTGGTCGGCATAGTTGGCGAGGCCCACGAAGCGCGTCTGTCCCGGCCGGGTCAGCGCGAGGTCCGTGAGGCTCATCGCGAAGGCCCAGAGAAAAGGAAACAGCGTCACCGCGAGCAGCAGCGCGGTGGCGGGCAGCAGCATGAGCAGCACGAAGCGGCGCCGCGCGGCGGCCTCGGGGCGGGGGCGGGAGCGGGCGGCGGCCATCGGGGGAACAGGCAGGGGCCGGAGGCCCCTGCCCCGTCGTCTCAGCCGCCGAGGATGGCCGAGACCTTGGCATCGGCCGCGCGGAGCGCCGTCTCGGCGTCGGCCGCGCCGGTGACGACCTCGTTGACGGCGATGCCCACGGCGTCGAGGATCTCGGGCCCGCGGGGATGGAACCAGGCGGCCTTGAACAGGTCGCCGTCGGCGGCCTGGAGGTTGGCGAGCGCGGCCTCGGCGGCCTGCTCTCCGAAGCGGTTGCGGAAGGCCCCGGACGACCAGGCGGAGCTGCGCGTGGTGGCAAGCCCGGCGGCCGCGGCCTCGAGCGAGGTCTCGGGCGAGGTGGCCCAGACGAGGAACAGGAAGGCCGCGGGCTTGTTGGCCGAGGCCGCGTTGATCCCCGCCATCCAGTGCCACATGTTGGGCTTGGCCGGCCGGTCCCCGGCCGCGGGCAGCGCGCCGAAGACGGCGTGATCGGCCACGAGGCTGCGCGACGGGTCCATGATGTCCGTGGCGAAGTTGGAACTGTCGCAGCCGATGGCGACGGCGCCCTGCTGGAAGTCGTTGAGGCATTCCATCCAGTGGTAGTTGCCGATGCCGAGGGGGCCGTGCTCGCGCAGGAGGCGGCCGTAGGTCTCCACGCCGGCGACGGTCTCGGGCAGCAGAAGGCCCGAGCCGCCCTCGAGCGTGACGATGCTGCCGCCGTGGGAGAAGATGAAGCCCGCGGCCGTCCAGGGGGCGGCGTCGCCCGTGGCCTTGGCGCGCATGGCGATGCCCGCGCGGTCGGGGCCGGCCATGGCGGCAGCGGCTTCTTCCAGTTCGGCCATGGTGGCGGGGGGGGCGAGGCCCGCCTCCTCGAGCGCCTCGCCGTTGTAGAACATGGTCTGCGCCTCGGCGGTGATGGCCATGCCGTAGCTCTGGCCGTCGCCCCAGCGCTCGAAGGAGCGGGCAGAGGAGAACACGTCCTCCTCGTCGTACCAGGCGGCATCGAACAGGGCCGGGTCGGCGCGGTGGGGGTCGAGCGGCTCGAGCCAGCCGGCCGAGATCGCCTGGCCCAGCGACCAGATCATGAACACGTCCGGGACCGCACTGCCCGCGCCGAGGCGGACGGGCATGGAGGCCACATATTCGGATTCGGACTGCTTCTCGACCGTGACCTCGATGCCGGTGAGCTCGGTGAAGCGCGGCACGAGGGGCTCGATCGCGTCCATCCACGGATGCTGGAGCCCGGCGAGGACGATGCGCGTCCCCGCGGCCTGGCGCCAGTCGATGCCCGAGTCCTGGGCGCGCAGCGGCAGGCCCGCGGCCGACAGGAGCCCCGCCCCCGCCAGCAGGCTGCCGGTCCGCAGGACGGAGCGGCGGGTCACCGGCCGGCGCAGGCCGCGCGGAACGATGATGGTCATGAGCGATCCTCCCCAGCGGCCTTCGGCGTCCGGCCGGCGCGCGGCCGCATCGCGCCGGGATTGACATTCATCATATCATCATGGAAATGGGTTGGCAATGCGGGGAGGAGCATGGGCGGCATCGTCATCCGGGGCCTCTGCAAGGGCTGGGGCGGGGTCACGGCGCTGGCCGACCTGGATCTGGACGTGGCCGAGGGCGAGTTCCTGGTGCTGCTGGGCCCCTCGGGCTGCGGCAAGACCACGACGATGCGGCTGATCGCGGGCCTGGAGACGCCGGATGCCGGCACGATCCGCATCGGCGCGGACGACGTGACCGACTGGCCCCCGCGCGATCGCGACGTGGCCATGGTGTTCCAGAGCTATGGCCTTTATCCGCACATGAGCGTGGCCGAGAACATCGGCTATCCCCTGCGCCTGCGGGGCATGCGGCGCGAGGAGCGCGCGCGCCTGGTCGCCGAGGCCGCCGAGCGCGTAGGCCTCGGGCCCTATCTGGACCGCAGGCCGCGGGCGCTGTCGGGGGGGCAGCGGCAGCGGGTGGCGCTGGCGCGCGCGATCGTGCGGCGGCCGCGCCTGTTCCTGATGGACGAGCCCTTGTCCAACCTGGATGCCAAGCTGCGCGTCTCGATGCGCGCCGAACTCAAGCGGCTGCACCACGACCTGGGCACCACGATCGTCTATGTCACCCACGACCAGAGCGAGGCGATGACGCTGGCCACGCGCGTGGCGGTGATGGAGGGCGGCCGCATCCGGCAGCTCGACACCCCGCAGGCGATCTACGAGCGGCCCGCCGACCGCTTCGTGGCGGGCTTTGTCGGATCGCCGCCGATGAACTTCCTGCCGGTGCGCGGCGGGCCGGAGGGGGCGGAGGTGGCGGGGCAGCGGATCGAGGGAATCGCGGTGCCGGGCGCGGCCGTTCTGGGCATCCGGCCCGAGGATCTGGAGGTGGTCGCGCCCGAGGCTGCGGGCCTCTGCGCACAGGTCTTTGCCGTGGAGTTCACGGGCGCCGCGACGCTGGCCACCCTGCGGCTGGGGGGAGAGATGGTGCAGGCCACCTGCCGGCCCGGCGCCCCCGTGCCCGATTACGACGAGACGGTGGGGCTGCGCATCCGGCCGGGACGGGCGCATCTGTTCGACGCCGCCACGGGCCGGCGGATCGCGGCGTGAGCACCTTCGACACGATCGTGGTCGGGGGCGGATCGGCGGGCTGCCTGATCGCCGCGCGCCTGGTGGCAGAGGGGGGCGAGCGCGTCCTGCTGCTGGAGGCGGGGGGGCCCTATCGCAACCCGCTGCTGCGGATCGCGGCGGGCTACATGAAGTTCCTCGCCTCGGACCGCTATCTGGCGATGATCCGCACCGAGCCCGAGCCGGCGCTGGACGGCCGCGCCCCCATCGTGCCGCAGGCGCGCATCCTGGGCGGCGGATCGAGCGTCAACGCCATGGTCTACATGCGCGGCCAGCCCGCCGATTACGACGCCTGGGCCGAGGCGACGGGCGCCGACTGGGGCTGGGAGGCGATGCTGCGCCATTTCGTGAGGCTGGAGGACAACGACCGGCTGGGACCGCCCGCACATGGACGGGGCGGGCCGCTGCGCGTCTCGGACAGCCCTTACGTCCATCCGATGTCGCGGGACTTCGTGGCGGCCTGCGCGGCGCTGGGCGTTCCGGTGACGGAGGATTTCAACGGCGGGCGGCAGACGGGCGTGGGGCTGATGCAGGTGACGGCGCGCCACGGCTGGCGCTGCAGCGCCGCGGATGCCTTTCTGCGGCCCCTGCGGAGCGACGCACGCCTGACCGTGCGGCTGCGCAGTCCGGCCGAGCGGGTGCTGTTCGAGGGCGACCGGGCCGTGGGCGTCGTGGTGCGGGGCGAGGCGGTGCGGGCGCGGCGCGTCGTGCTGACGGCGGGCGCGTTCGAGACGCCCAAGCTCCTGATGCTGTCGGGGATCGGCCCCTCCGAGGAGCTGGCGCGCCACGGCATCGCCCTTGTGGCCGGGAGCGAGGGGGTGGGCGCGAACCTGCAGGACCACCTGGAGGCGCCGGTGGTCTTTCGCGCGCGCGGGCGCGACGGCTATTTCGGCGAGGATCGCGGCTGGCGGATGCTTCGCAACGGCCTGCGCTTCCTCTTGGGCGGGGGCGGGCCCGCGGCGACGATCGGGGTGGAGGCCTGCGCCTTCTGGCCCGAGGCGGGCGGGGACGCGGCGCTGCAGATCTATTGCGTGCCCACAATCTATCTGGACCGCGACGTGACCGGCGTGCCGCCCGCGCCGGGGCTGACGCTGAACGCCTGCCTGCTGCGGCCGCGCTCGCGCGGGAGGGTGGGGCTGCGCTCGGCGCGGGCCGCCGATCCGCCGCTCGTGGAGACGGGCTATCTGCGCGATCCCCGCGACCTGGCCGAGATCGAGCGGGGGCTGGCCTGGTGCCGGGCGATCGCCGCGACCGCACCCCTGGCGGCGCGGCTGGAGGGGGAGATCTGTCCGGGGGCGGAGGTGACGGGGGGCGAGGCGCTGCACGCCCATGTGCGGCGCACCGTCAAGACCAACTACCATCCCTGCGGCACCGTGCGGATGGGCCGCGCCGACGACCCGCTCGCCCCGCTGGGGCCTGACGGGGCGGTCAAGGGGGTGCGGGGGCTGTGGGTGGCGGATGCCTCGGCCATGCCGACGATCCCCTCGGGCAACACCAACGCGCCCACAATGGCGCTGGCCGACCGGCTGGCGGACGGACTTCTCGGCCGGGGGCCTTGACGCGAGGGCGCGGGCGGGGTGCGGTCCGTGCGGCAGGACAGCGTCGGGGGACGGGATGACGGTGTGGGTCGGGACGAGCTGGAAGATGAACAAGACGCGGGCGGAGGCACGGGCCTTCGCCGAGGCGCTGCGGGCCGCGGAGCCCGGGGGCGACGGGCGCATCCGCCGCTTCGTCATCCCGCCCTTCACCGCGCTGGCGGAGGTCTGCGCGGTGCTGGAGGGCAGCTCGGTCCTGGTGGGGGCGCAGAACGGGCATTGGGAGGATGCGGGCGCCTGGACGGGCGAGGTCTCGATGCCGCAGATCCGCGATTGCGGGGCGGGGCTGGTCGAGATCGGCCATTCGGAGCGGCGGACCCATTTCGGCGAGACGGACGACACGGTGGCGCTGAAGGTCGCGGCGGCGCTGCGTCACGGCCTGCTGCCCCTGGTCTGCGTGGGCGAGAGCGCGGAGGACCGCGACGGGGGGCGCGCCGATGCCGTGCTCGCGCGGCAGGCCGAGGCGGCGCTGCGCCCCGCGGCCGAGGCGGGGGGCGAGATCCTTCTGGCCTACGAGCCCGTCTGGGCGATCGGGACGGGCGGGATTCCGGCCGAGCCCGCCTATGCCGAGGACCGGCAGGCGCGGCTGGCGGAGGTGGCGCGCGCGGTGCTGGGCCGGCCGGTCCCGGTCCTCTACGGGGGCAGCGTGACGGCGGAGAACTGCGCCGCGCTGATCGCCTGCCCGCATGTGGACGGGTTGTTCGTGGGCCGCGCGGCCTGGGCGGTCGAGGGCTATCTGGAGATCCTGCGCCGCGTCGCGGCCGCCCTGCCCCGCCCCTAGCGCAGCTGCGCCTCGACGTTGCCGCCGTCCACCGTCATGACATGGCCGGTGGTCCGCTCGGCCCCGGCCAGCGCCACGAAGGCCTGGGCGACGTGGCGCGCCTCCACCTCCTGGCCGAGGAGGTTGCCGGCCATGTAGGCCTCGGGCGTGACACCCCTGGCGGCGGCGCGTTCGGCGATAAAGGCGTCCGAGACGAGGCCCGAGCGGATGCGGTCGGCATTGACGCCGTTGACGCGCACCCGCTCGGGCCCGAGTTCGAGCGCGAGCTGGCGCAACAGGAAGAAGGTCGCGGCCTTGGCGGTGCCGTAGGCGCCGAAGGCGCGGCCGGGATTGACCGCCTGCTTGGAGACGTTGAACAGGATCTGCCCGCCCGCCGGCCGGCCGAGACCCGCCGACTGGTCGCGGAAGGCCGCAGCGGCGGCGCGGGCCAGCGCGGCATGGGCGAAGAAGTTGAGCTCGAACGAGGCGCGCAGGTCGGCCTCGGGCAGGGTCGCCATCTCGCCCTGCCAGGCGGCGCCGGCATTGGAGACCAGGATGTCGAGCCCGCCGAAGCGCGCCCGCGCCGCGGCCACCGCCGCCTCGGCCGCGCCGGGGGCGGTGAGGTCCCCTTCCCAGTGGGCGTGATCGCGCCCGAGCGCGCGGGCGGCGCCGGCCACGTCCGTCCCCTCGCGGTCGGCGAGCAAGAGCGCGGCCCCCCCGGCGGCGAAGGCCGCCGCCGTGGCCCGGCCGATGGCACCCGCCGCGCCCGTCACGAGGACCACGCGCCCCGCGAAGGGCGGCGGCGCCGCGCGGCCGAGCTTGGCCTGTTCGAGCGGCCAGTATTCCATGTCGAACGTGTCGGCCTCGCCGATGGGGCGGAAGCCGCCGGCACCCTCGCCCATCTCCATGACGCGGAGGGTCTGCTCGCCCAGATCGGCGGCGATGCGCGCGGCGGTGGCCGTGCCCCCCACCCCGACCACCCCGAGACCCGGCAGCCAGACGAGGCCGGGCATCGCGGGCAGGGCCCGGCGCGCACCGGCGCGCGCGGTCTGGCGCTCGAAGGCCTCGCGGTAGGCCGCGGCCCAGTCTGCGACGCCGGCGCGGAGCGCATCCGGCGACGGGTCCGGGGCCCAGAGGGGGAATCGCTTGGTGCGGATGACATGGTCGGGCGTGGCCACCCCGCGGCGGGCGAGATCCGGTGCGTCGGGGCGGGCGAGCATCGCGCGGGCGTGGTCGGTCGCCCGGAGGTCGAGGACGGGCAGCGCCGCCCCCTCGGGCAGGGCCGAGGCGAGCGCGCCGCGAAGCGCAGGCAGGACCGCCGCCGGGTCGGGCGGCGGCGCGGCGGGCCGGGCGGGCGGGCGCGGGCGGCTGCGCAGGCGGTCGGAGAGCCAGGCCGCCACCGCATTGGTCTGCGCGATCACCCGGTCGTAGGAGGTGCGGGGGTCCGGCCCCCAAGTGAAGTGGCCGTGGTTGAGCAGCAGGAGCCCCTCGGCCTCGGGATGCTGCTCGCGCGCCTCGGCCGCGGCGCGCGCCAGCGCGAATCCCGGCATGATGTAGGGCACGACGGCGAGCCGGTCGCCGAAGATCTCGCGGCAGGCGGCCTCGGCCTCGGGGAGGTTGGCGAGCGCGAGAAAGGGCGTGGCATGGGTGTGGTCCACGACCGCGTCGGGCAGCCAGGCATGGAGCAGCGTCTCGACCGAGGGGTTGGGCGCGGTGCTGTCGAGCAGGTTGGCGCGCTGGACGTTGACCATCGCCTCGTCCGACAGCGCGGAAAGCGCGCGCAGGCGGCGCAGCGGCTCGAGGCGGACGGCCGGCAGGCCCGCGGCCGTGATCGTGTCGAGATCGGCACCCGATCCCTTGACGTGGATCACCTCGACGGTGTCGCCGAAGACGTCCCGGGCCCGGAGCTTGATCGAGGTGTTGCCGCCCCCGTGCATCACGAGGTCGGGCACCGAGCCGATCAGGCGCGAGGAATAGACCCTGAGAGCGAGGGCCCGCGCCGCCGGGTCGTCGCCCGCCCCCTCGGCCCAGCCCTGCGCTTCCTCGTCCCGCCACAGGTTCTCGAACACGATGCCCCTCCGCGTCGTTGCGCATTTGACGGGAGGGCAGGCTTCGACAAAAGTCAAGAAAGGCTGACAATCGCCAACGGGAGGAGCGGATGGGCGGGCGGCGGCGGGCGGCCGGGGCGGTCGGCTCGGGGATCGTGGTGGAGGTGGCCTGGCTCTACCATCAGGAGGGGCTGAACCAGCAGGCCATCGCCGACCGGCTGGGCCTGTCGCGGGCCACGGTGGTCAATCACCTGCGCGAGGCCCGAGCGCAGGGCCTCGTGCGGGTGACGCTGGCGCCCGGCGCCTTCGAGGGGCACCGCCTGGCGCTGGCGCTGTGCGAGCGGTTCGGGCTGCGGGGCGCGCATGTGGTTCCGGATGACGGGCTGGGGGCGGAGGAGCGGTTCGTGCGCGTGGTCCGCGGCGCGGCGTCCTGGCTGCCCGCCCTGCTCGCACCCGGCGACCGGCTGGGCGTGGCCTGGGGGCGGACGGTGCACGACGTGGCCCTTGCGCTCGAGCCGCAGCGGATCGCGGGGCTGACGGTGCTCCAGCTCGTGGGGTCCATGGCGACCCCCTACGGCTTCACGGCCGAGGCCTGCTCGACGCTGCTCGCCGAGCGCCTGGGAGGGGCCTGCGTCAACCTCCATGCGCCGGCGATCCTGAGCCGGGCGGACCTGGCCGCCGCCCTGCGCGAGGAGCCGGTGATCCGCGCCCAGCTCGACCGTCTGGCGGAGGTCAACAAGTTCCTGTTCTCCGTGGGCACGGCGGCGGCCGACAGCCATGTGGTGATGTCGGGGCTGGCCAGCGCCGAGGACCTGCGCCACGCGATCGGGGGGGGCGCGGTCGGGGTGATCTGCGGCCGCTTCGTGGACCGGGAGGGGCGCGCGGTGCCCGGCGGCATGGAGGCGCGCATGATCGGGGTGGACCTGCGCCGCCTGGTGGGGCTCGAGGCGGGCATCCTGGTGACCCCCGGCCTCGACAAGGTGGAGCCGAGCCTGGCCGCGATCCGGGGGGGCTATGTCACGCATCTGGCGACCTCCGCCCGGGTGGCGGAGGCGATGCTGGCCTAGCCCCGGGGCGCGCGGTCGGGGAACAGCCCGGCGAGGCCCTCGGCGCTCGCCTCGCAGATCCCGCGCTCGGTGATCAGGCCGGTCACGAGATGGGCAGGCGTGACGTCGAAGGCGGGGTTGCGCGCCCCGGTCCCGTCCGGCGAGACCTGGACCTGGACGATGCGGCCCGTCTCGTCCCGGCCCTGGACATGGGTGACCTCCTCGGGGGCGCGCTCCTCGATGGGGATCTCGCGCAGGCCGTCGCGCACGGTCCAGTCGATCGTGGGCGAGGGCAGCGCGACGTAGAAGGGCACGTTGTTGGCCCGCGCAGCGAGCGCCTTGAGATAGGTGCCGATCTTGTTGCACACGTCGCCGTTGGCGGTGGTGCGGTCGGTGCCCACGATGACGAGGTCCACCTCGCCGTGCTGCATCAGGTGGCCGCCCGCGTTGTCGGTCACGAGGTCGTGGGGCACGCCGGCCTTGTTGAGCTCCCAGGCGGTGAGCTGGGCGCCCTGGTTGCGCGGCCGCGTCTCGTCCACGAAGACGTGGACGGGGATGCCCGCCTCGACGGCGTGGTAGATGGGCGAGGTGGCGGTTCCCCAGTCCACCGTGGCCGGCCAGCCCGCGTTGCAATGGGTGAGGATGCGCACCGGCTCACCCGGCTTCTTGCGCGCCGCGATCTCCCGGATGAGGGCGAGGCCGTGCTCGCCGATCCGGCGGTTCATCTCCACGTCCTCGTCGCAGATCGCGTCGGCCCTGGCAAAGGCGGCGGCGGCGCGCGCATTCTCGGGCAGCGGCCGCAGGCGGCTGCGCAGGTCGTCGAGCGCCCAGCGCAGGTTGATCGCCGTGGGACGGGTGGCATGCAGAACCTCCCAGGTCTCGTCGAGCGAGGCATCGGAGGGATCCGCGGCCATCTGGACCGCCACCCCGTAGGCCGCCGTGGCGCCGATCAGGGGGGCGCCGCGCACCCACATGTCGCGGATCGCGGTGGCAAAGGCCGCGCGGTCGCCCAGCGCCTCGATGCGCAGTTCATGGGGCAGCCACCGCTGGTCGATGACCTTCACGACGCCCCAGCGGGAGCCGTCCTGTTCGCGCCAGATGGAGCGGTAGGGGGTGCCGTCGATCTTCACAGCCAGTCCCTTTCGGCGATGTCGCGCGCGAGCGCGAGAAGCGAGTCGATGCCGGGGATCGCCCCCTGCCCCAGCATCAGCGCCCGGCCGAGCGCGAGCGCGCGCGCCTCGGAGGCGGCGCGGAGGGCCTCGTCGGGAATCGTCTCGAAATCGGCATTGTGAGCGAGGCCGAGGATGCGGCGGTGGCACTCGATCCCGGCAAAGCCCAGCGTGTCGCGCCAGACGCCGCCCAGCCAGTCGAGGCGCGCCTGCTCGGCCGCGTGGGCCTGTCCCGCCTCCTCGTAGAGGGCGGGGGGAAACAGCATGCCCGTCCGCTCGGTGCGCCACAGATGGGTGAACTCGATCTCGAAGGCGGTCCAGACGGCCCGCATCTCCCCGAGGATCCAGGCGCCGTGATCGGGTCCCGCATGGGCGGGGGCGGCGCAGAAGGCCATCAGGAAGTTCGCCATCAGCATGCCCACGTCGAAGCCCATGGGCCCGTAGGTGGCGAATTCCGGGTCAATCACGCGAATGCTGCCCGGGCCCACCATGACCGATCCGGTGTGAAGGTCGCCGTGCAGCATCGTTTCGGCCCGGGCGGCGAAGGCGGTCTTGAGGTGCTGGGCCGCGATCTTGAGGGCCGCGTCGGCGCGCAGCTCGGCCACGAGCGGGGCGAGCGCGGGCGTGTGGCGGTTGAGGGGAGCCTCGAAATAGGGATCGGTGAAGACCAGATCCTCGGTGATGGCGCAAAGATCGACGTTGCCGGCAAAGAGCGCGAGGTCGGCCTTGCGGTCCGCAGGCTTCATGCAGAGGTCCGAGCCGCGGAACAGCGTGCGCGCGCAGAAGGTGCCGAGCCGCCGGCCCAAGCCTTCGGGGCGCTGCCCCTCGATCAGGGCGCGGCGCAGGATGACGTGGTCCCGCAGGTATTCCATGACCACCAGCGCCTGGCCCTCGTCGAAATGGACCACCTCGGGGACCGAGCCCGGGTCGCGGGCGGCCTGGCGCGTCAGCGCGTGGAACTCGAAGAACGAGCGGGTGAGCGGCAGCGGCCAGCTTTCGCCCACAAGCCGGACGTAGGGCAGCGCCTGCTTAGCCACGAGGCCGCCCCGCTCGCCCTCGACGATGAAGACGAGGTTGAGGTTACCGTCTCCCACCTCGCGGGCGCGCCAGGTGGAGGGGTTGCCGAGGCGGTCGCGGAGCGCGGGAATCGTGCCCAGCCGCGCAGGCAGGCTGTCCGCGGCAAGCGGCGCATAGGATTGGGCATCCATGCCGGTTCCTCCCCCCGATGCGGGGCCGCCTCCCCGGCCCCGCTGCCGAATGTCGGCCGCTTCCCGACTTTTGTCAAACGGTGTTGACTTTTGACGAGGCATGGGGTCGCCTTGGCGCGCCCGGCAGGACGGCAGGGCGGGGAGGACCGGCGTGACGGGAGCGGCCATCCGCATCGAGGGGCTGACCAAGGCCTTCGGGCCGAATCGCGTCCTGCGCGGCATCGACCTCGATCTGCCGGCCGGCGCCGTGACCGTGCTGATGGGCGCGAACGGCGCGGGCAAGTCCACCCTCGTCAAGGTCCTTTGCGGGGTCCACCGGGCCGATGGCGGACGGGTCCTGCTCGAGGGACGGCCCTTCGCCCCCGCCTCGCCGGCCGAGGCGCTGCGGGCGGGCGTGGTCACCGTCCACCAGGCGATCGACGAAGGTGTGGTGCCGGATCTCGACGTCGCCTCGAACCTGCTGCTCGACCGGATTGCGGATGGCAGCGTGGGCGTGGCCTCGGCGCGGCGGCTCCGGGCGGCGGCGCGGCCCCTGGCCGAGGCGGTGGGGCTTGCGGCCGATCTGGGCGCGCCGGTGCGGGATCTGCCGCTGGCCGACCGGCAGCTCGTGGCGATCGCGCGGGCGATGGCGCACCGGCCGCGCCTGCTGATCCTAGACGAGCCCACCTCCTCGCTCTCGGAGGCCGAGGCGCGGCGGCTGTTCGGCCTGATCGACCGGCTGCGGGCCCAGGGCGTGGCCCTTCTCTACATCTCGCACCGGATGGGCGACATCCGGCGGCTGGCCGACCGGGTGGTGGCCATGCGCGACGGCGTCATCGCCGGGCTGTTCGAGGAGCGCCCGCTCGACACGGCGGGGGCGCTGCGCGCCATGCTGGGGCGCGACCTGGGCGAGGCGGAGCTCGAGCCCGCGGCGGGCGGGCGGCCGGTGCTGGAGGCGCGGGGGCTGGTGCTGCGGCCCGGCGCGCGGCCCTTTGACTTGGTCGCGCGCGAGGGCGAGGTGATCGCGGTCACCGGCCTCGTCGGCGCGGGCAAGGGGACGCTGGCGGGGGTGCTGTTCGGGACCGAGCGGCCGGCGGGTGGCGATCTGCGCCTCGACGGCGCGCCCTTTGCCCCGGCCTCGCCGGCCGAGGCGGTGGGGCGCGGGGTCTTCCTGGTGCCGCGCGACCGGCGGCGCAACGCGCTGGTCCCCGACTGGGACATCGGGCGCAACCTGACCCTGCCGTTCCTGCACCGCCACGCGGCCGGGCCCTTTCTGCGGCCGCGCTCGGAGACGGCGCTGGGCCGGCGCATGGTGGAGGAGATGGGCGTGGTCTGCCAGGGCGTGCGGGACGGGATCGGAACCCTGTCGGGGGGCAACCAGCAGAAGGTGGTGGTGGGCCGCTGGCTGGCCGAACCGTGCCGCCTTCTCGTGCTCGACGAGCCGTTCCAGGGCGTGGACATCCGGGCGCGGCGCGACATCGGGGCGCGGCTGCGCGAGACGGCCGCGGCGCGCGCCACGCTGGTGCTGGTCAGCGAGGTGGACGAGGCCGCCGAGATCGCCGACCGCATCCTGGTGATGGCCGGACACACGATCGTGGCCGAGCACGTCAACCGCGCGCTCGACCTCGGCGCGGTGATGCGCGAGGCGGCGGAGGCCGCGGCATGACGGCGCGCGACTTCGCCATCCGCTACGGGTTCCTTCTGCTGCTCCTCGGCATGGTGGGGCTGTTCGGCTGGCTCCAGCCCGGCTTTCTCACCGTGCCCTCGGCCGTGTTCATCCTCCAGTCGGTGGCGATCACCGGCATCCTCGCGCTCGGGGTGACCTGCACGCTGGTCGTGGGGGGGTTCGATCTCTCGATCGGGGCGGTCGCCACCTCGGCGCTGATGCTCGCAGCCTATGTGATGGTCGTGTGGGAGATGGGGGCGCTCGCGGCGGTGGGGCTCTGCCTGCTGATGGGGGCCGGGGTGGGGCTCGTCAACGGGCTGCTGATTGTCAAGATGCGGGTGCCCGACCTGCTCGCCACCCTGGGCATGATGTTCGTGCTGATCGGGCTGCAGCGCATCCCGACCGAGGGCAACTCGATCGCCACGGGCATGGCGCTGCCCGGCGGCGGCGTGGCGCAGGGGACGTTCTCGCCCGCCTTTCTGGCGCTCGGGCGGTACCGGCTGTGGGACGTGGTGCCGCTGTCGGTCGTGTTCCTGCTTCTGGTCGCGGTGCTGGTCTGGGTGTTCCTGGAGCTGACGCGGCACGGACGGCTGATGTACGCGATCGGCTCCAACGCCCAGGCGGCGGCGCTGGCGGGGACGAATGTGGGGGCCTACCGGATCGGAGCCTATGTGATCTCGGGCACGCTGGCGGCGCTGGGGGGCATCCTGCTGGCGGCGCGGCTGGGGCGGGGGGACGTGGCGTCGGGCAACAACCTCCTGCTCGACTCGGTGGCGGCGGCTCTGATCGGCTTCGCGGTGCTGGGCGCCTCGCGGCCCAACGCCTTCGGGACGGCGGTGGGCGCGCTCTTTGTCGGCATCCTCCTGCAGGGGCTGACCATGCTGAACGCGCCCTACTACACGCAGGACTTCGTCAAGGGCGCGGTGCTGGTCGTCGCGCTCGTGTTCACCTTTGCGCTGACCGGGCGGGGAGCCCGGGCGCGCGCCTGACCGACGATCATCAAGGGAGGATAGGATGATCACCAGACGGACCCTCGGCCGCGTCGCTGCGGCGCTTCTGGCCTCGGCCGCCCTGCCCGCCCTGGCGCAGGACCGGCCTGCGCCGTTCGACAATCCCGGCGAGGTCGAGATCGCGCTGGTGCGCTATCTCTCGACCGGGGACTTCTTCCAAGCCTATCTGGCGGGCGTCCAGCGGCAGGCCGATGCTCTGGGCGTGAGCCTGCGGGTCTTCGACAGCCGCCAGGACGCGGCCGTGCAGGCCGACATGGTGGACCAGGCGATCGCGCTCGGGGTGGACGGCATCATCATCCAGCACGGCCTGACCGAGTCCATGCGCGAGGCGGCGCAGCGCGCGCTGGACGCGGGCATCCCGGTCGTGGCCTTCGACGTGGACGTGGAGAACGAGCAGATCCCGCAGATCGAACAGTCCGACCGCGACCTCGCGCGCCTCGTGCTCGAGCAGGCGGTCGAGGACAACGGCGAGGAATGGGTCGCGGCCTATGTCTATGTTCCGGGCATCGCGCCGCTCGACCGGCGCAACGAGGTCTGGGTCGAGTTCAAGGAGCGCTATCCGGGCATCCAGGAGGTCGCGCAGTTCGGCACGCTCGACAACCCGATCGCCAATTCGGTGGCCAACCAGGCTCGCGCGGTCCTGTCCGCGAATCCCAACGTCCAGGTCGTCTTTGCCCCCTACAACGAGTTCGCGCGCGGCGTGAAGATCGCCGTGGACGAGGCGGGGATGAGCGACCGGGTCTCGATCTACTCGGCCGACATCTCCACCGCCGACATCGGCGCCATGCGCGAACCCGGCTCGGCCTGGAAGGCCACGGCGGCGACCAACCCGGCCGTTGTGGGCGAAGTGTCGGTCCGCGCCCTCGCCATGCTGATGGCGGGCGAGGACCCGGGCCGTCAGGTGATCGTGCCGCCGAGCCTGATCACGCAGGCGCAGCTCAACGAGGAGAACATCTCGAGCATGGAGGAGCTGAGCGCGCGCATTCCCGCCTTCGCCCATGCCGACGTGGCCGCGCCCGACTGGATGCCGCTGCCCTCCGCGCCGCAGGACTGATCGTCCCCGGGGGGCGGCGCCGCTGCCCCCCGGCCGTCCCCAGGAGCCGCCATGAGAAACGAACGCACCACCGAGGAGGTCGCGCACGGCATTCGGCGCCGGGTGTTCGAGCACTCCATGCGCAACAACGGGGGCTATCTGAGCCAGGCCTGCTCGGCCGCCGAGCAGCTGGCCTTTCTCTACAACGAGGCGCTGCATCTGGGTCCGTCCACCCGGCCCCTGATCCCGCCGCCCTTTGCCGGCGTGCCCTCGGCCGACAACCCGGACTACCAGACGGGTGCGGGCTACAACGGCCCCTTTGCGCCCGAATACGACCGCCTGTTCATCGCGCCCGCCCATTATGCGCTGGTCGCCTATGCCTGCCTGATCGAGGTGGGGCGGATGGCACCCGAGGGCCTCGAGATGTTCAACAAGGACGGCTCCTCGGTCGAGATGATCGGGGCCGAGCACAGCCCCGGCATGGAGGTGCACAACGGCACGCTGGGCATCGGCCTGTCCACCGCCGCGGGGCTGGCCTGGGGGCGGGCACGGCGCGGCGAGACGGGGCGCGTCTGCGTCTTCATGTCCGACGGAGAGGTGCAGGAGGGCCAGACCTGGGAGGCCGTGCAGGCCGCCGCCCACCACCGGATCGACAACCTCTGGGCGCTGATGGACGTCAACCGCCAGCAATGCGACGGGGCGATGGACGACGTGATGGAGGTGCGCGACATCGCCGAGAAGTTCCGCGCCTTCGGGGCGGTGGTCGCGGAATGCGACGCGCATGACCTCGATGCGCTGCGCGAGGCGGCGGCCACGCCCCATCCGGGCCGGCCGCTGATCGTGCTCGCCCATTCCTCGCCCACGCAGGGGATGGAGTTCCTGCGCCGCCGCTTCCCGCGCCTCCACTACGTCCGCTTCAAGTCCGAGGAGGAGCGGCGCGAGATGAACGAGGCGATCGCGGCCGAGCTGGGCATCCCGCCCGTCCCGCTGGAGGAGGCGCACTGACATGGCCGAGATCGTCAACCGCCCCTATGCGCGCGCCTTCGAGGAGTACGCGCTGCGCCACGACGACGTGCTCTGCCTGTCGGCGGACCTCACCTCCTCGTGCGAGATCGACGGGTTCCGAGACCGCCACCCCGAGCGGTTCCTGAGTCTCGGAATGGCCGAGCAGAACATGATGAGCTTCGCGGGCGGCCTCGGGATGGCGGGGTTTCGTCCGTTCCTCCATTCGTTCGGGGTGTTCCTCTACCGGCGGCCCTATGACCAGCTCGTGGCCTCGGTCGCCTATCCGCGCCGGCGGGTGCGGCTGATGGGCTTCCTGCCGGGGGTGACGACACCGGGGGGGATGACCCATCAGGCGATCGAGGACGTCGCCGTGATGCGCACGCTGCCCAACATGACCGTGCTCGAGGCCGGCGACGCCACGGAGGTCGAGAGCCTGGTCGAGGCGGCCGATTCGGTCGACGGGCCGGTCTATTGCCGGGTGCTGCGGGGCGCGGTGCCGCGCCTGTTCGACACGCCGCTGCGGGTGGGCCTCGTGCGGGAACTCTCGGAGGGGTCGGACGTGCTGGTGGTCACGGCCGGCATCACCACGGAGGAGGCGCTGCGCGCGCGCGCCGCGCTCGGCCGGGCCGGCGTCTCGGTGCGGCATCTGCACCTGACCACGCACAAGCCCTTCGACGCCGCCCGCATCGTCGAGCACGCCGCCAGCGTGCGCCGCGGCGTCGTCACGCTCGAGAACCACCTGATCGCGGGCGGGATCGGCAGCCAGGTGGCCGAGGCCCTGGCCGAGGCAGGGCTGGCGCGGCGGCTCAGGCGGCTGGGGCTGCGCGACACCTACGCCCATGGCGGCTCGCGTCCCTATCTCATGCGCCATTACGGACTCGACGCGCTGGCGCTCGTGCGGGCGGTCGAGGAGCTGACGGGCGAGCGGACGGGCATCGGCGAGGAGGCGCTCGAGGCGGTTCGGATCGAGGCGGTCCATTCCGCCGTCAAGGCGGAGGCGCTGTGAGCCGGCTGCGCGTCACCTACCGTATCCGCGCCGGGGGCGAGGCCGAGGCACGCGCCCGCGCGGAGGGCATCGCCTACGAGCAGACCGTGGAGGTGCCGCCCGACGTGGTGCCGCCGGGTCGCATCCGCGACGAGATCGTGGGGCGCATCGAGGAAATGGGGCCCGACGGGGAGGGGGCCTGGCGCGCCGTCATCTCCTATCACCCCGATTCCTGCGGCGACGACATCGCGCAGCTCCTGAACGTGGTGTTCGGCAATTCCTCCATGCAGCGGGGCATCCGCGTCCTGGCCGTGGAGCCGGGCGAGACGCTGCGGGCGCGCCATCCGGGCGCGCGCTTCGGCATCGAGGGGGTGCGGCGCCTGACCGGTCGCCTGCGGGGCGGACTGATCGCCCCGGTGCTCAAGCCGCAGGGCCTGGACCCCGGGGCGCTGGCCGAGATCGCCTGGCGCTGCGCGCTCGGGGGTGCGGACATCGTCAAGGAGGATCACGGCCTGGGCGACCTGCCCAGCGCCCCTTTCCGCGCGCGGGTGGAGGCGATCTCGGCCGCGCTCGACCGGGCGGAGGCCGAGACGGGCCGGCGGCCGCTCTACTTCGCCACCCTGCCCGGGCCCTGGGAGCGGATCGAGGACAACATCGCCTTTGCCAAGGCGGCGGGCGCCACCGGGCTTCTGGTCATGCCGGGGCTGATGAGCTTCGCGTTGAGCGCGCGGATCGCGCGGGACGACCGGCTGGCCCTGCCCGTCATGGCGCATCCGAGCCTCACGGGGGGCTTTGTCACCGATCCCGCGGGAGGAATGGACCACGGCGTCATCTACGGCACGCTCCAGCGGCTGTCGGGCGCCGACATCTCGGTCTTTCCGAACGTGGGCGGGCGGTTCGGCTTCACCGCGGAGGAATGCCGGAGCATCGCCGCGGCCTGCCGCGACCCGGAGGGGCCGGGGCAGCCCATCCTGCCCTCGCCCGGCGGGGGGATGAGCGTGGATCGCGCGGGCGAGATGCGCGCGATGTACGGCGACGACGTGGTCTATCTGCTCGGCGGCAGCCTGCTGCGCGCCGGCGAGCGGATCGGCGAGGAGATCGCGCGCATGCGCGCGGCGCTGGACGCCGCCGGCTAGGGCCGTGCGGGCGAGGGATCAGGGGCACCCGCCGGGCGCGGGGGCCTTTGGCATGTGCTTTTTCCCTTTTTGGTCAACACTTTGTGCGATAAACATCTTGACAGGCGCGGCCTTCGTGCGGAAGCCTTCCCTGAGGTCACGGCCCCGGCACAAGGGGCGGGCCCCGGCGCCCAGCGGCCGGACAGTCTGGGATCTTCAGGGAGGACCACGCCTTGACGCGCTCGATCATCCGGCCGGCGAAGCCCGGCCTCGTTTTGCCCCGCCGCCGCCTGCTGCAGGGCGCGGCGGCCTTCGGCGCCGCCACGCTGGGGGCGCCCTTCGTCAACCGCCTCCAGGCGCAGGAGGCCCATCCGCTGGCCGGACAGTCGATCCAGATGAGCATCCTCGGGATCGCGGGCTGGCTGCCCTCCTCGCTGGGGGTGCAGATGTCGCCGCTCTTTGCCGACTATGCCAAGGAGCAGTACGGCTACGACGTGAGCTTCACCTTCGCCGAGGCGCCCTTCGCCGACCTGTTCCAGAAGGCGGCCACCTCGCTGGCCACGCGCAGCCAGGAATACAACATCATCATCTCGGACAGCCAGTGGCTGGGGGCGCTCGCGCAGCCGGGCTGGATCGTCCAGCTCAACGACATCATCGCGCAGAACCCCGAACTCGACATCGAGTGGTATTCGGACATCGTGGTGGACACCTACATGCGCTACCCCGACGGGTCCGACCAGCTCTGGGGCCTGCCGCAGGAGGGCGACACGATCGCGCTCTTCCTGCGCCAGGACATGTTGGACGATCCCGCCGAGCAGGAGGCCTTCCAGGCCGCGCACGGGATGCCGCTGCCGCGCACCTTCGAAGATTACGAGAACCTCACCATGGCCGAATTCGAGAAGGTCGCGGCCCATTTCAACCGGCCCGACCAGAACCTGTACGGCACGGCCATGCAGTACAGCCGGGTCTACGACTTCGTGTCCTGCTACCTCTACCCGTTCATGTGGTCGCAAGGCGGCGACATCTGGAACCCGGAGACGGGCGAGGTCGTGGGCATCCTCAACAGCGACATCAACGCCCGCGCCATGGAGCAGATGCGCGACTGGCTGCGCTACCAGCCGCCCGGCGCGACCAATTTCGGTATTGCCGAGATCATCGACGTGTTCACGCAGGGCCGCGTCTTCTCGAGCTTCCAGTGGGCGGCGGTGGGCCTGTCCATGATCACCCCGGAACTCGAGGGCAAGGTGCTGGTCGCGCCGCCGCCCAAGCACGGCGAGGGCGAAGCCGCGCGGCGCGTCTACACGATGGGCGGCCAGCCCTGGGTGCTCAACGCCTACAACGACGACGCGCACATGCGGGTGGCGATCGACTTCCTCAAGTGGTGGTACAAGCCCGAGACCGCGCTCGAATTCGCGCGGCGCGGCGGCAACCCGGCCGATGCGGCGACGCTCAACGATCCGGGCTTCGACGCCATCAACCCGTGGAACCGCGCCTACAAGTACATGCTGACCGAGGGGCGGTCGCGCGACTTCTGGCACCATCCCAAATACGCCGAGATGCTGGCCGTCCAGCAGGAGGGCTTCTCGGCCTTCATGACGGGCCAGAGCGACGACGCGATGGGCGTTCTCGACTACATCGCCTGCGCCCAGCAGCAGATCCTGGCCGATGTGGGCGACGCCCCCGAGGTGCCGTCCATGTGCTACGGCACGAGCCTGTGACGCTTCTGCCCCGCGGGTCCGCCCGCGGGGCTTCCTGTCCAGACGGTGCGATCCATGGCCGCCCTTGCCGACACCGCCGCCCTGCCACCGCCGCGCCGCCGCGCGGACAGCCATCGCGGCCTCGTCTTCGTGCTGCTCGCGCCGGTGCTGGCGTTCTTCGTGGTGTTCAACACCATCCCGCTCCTGTGGCTGCTGGGGCTGTCGTTTCACAGCTTCTCGCTCACCAGCGGGCAGCCGCCCGAATTCGTGGGGTTCCGCAACTACGTCCAGCTCTGGATGGGGCGGAACAACTTCTGGGGGGACCTGCAGCGGACTTTCACCTTCGTGGGGGTGGGGGTGACGATCCAGACGCTGCTGGGGGTAGGGCTGGGACTCCTGTTCTGGGGGTCGCGCACGATGCCGGGGCGCCGGCTGGCGCTGACGCTGCTCTTTGCGCCCATGGTGCTCACGCCGGTGGCGACGGGGACCTTCTTCCGCTTCATCTATGATCCGAACTTCGGCGCGCTGAACCAGATCCTCCTCGGGCTCGGCCTGCCGATGGTGGACTTTCTCGGCAACCCGCGCACGGCCTTCTGGGCGGTGCTCGCGGTCGATTGCTGGATGTGGACGCCGTTCATGATCCTGATGACGCTGGCTGCCCTCGGATCGGTCCCCAGGGCCGAGCTGGAAGCGGCGGAGATCGACCGGCTGCCCTTCCGCAAGCGCTTCACGCTGGTGATCCTGCACCACGGCAAGTTCATCCTGATGCTGGGCATCCTCCTGCGCACCATCGACAGCTTCAAGACGCTGGACCTCATCATCCCCATGACCAAGGGAGGGCCCGGCCAGCAGACGCGCCTCGTGGCGGTCGAGCTGAACAAGCAGGCCTTCGAGAGCTTCAACATGGGCTTCTCGTCGGCCTACGCGGTCTATCTGCTGCTCGTCTCCATCGCCATGACGTCGATCTTCATCTTCGTGCTGAACCTGCGGCGGAGGCGGGGATGAGCTGGAGACGCAGCCTCTATCACACGCTGCTCTGGGCGGTCGCGCTCCTGTGGTTCGCGCCGGTGGCCTGGATCATCCTGTCGGCCTTCAAGACGCGCGAGGACATCCTGGCCACGCCGCCCAAGCTGATCTTCACGCCGACGCTGCAGAACTTCGTGGACCTGTTCAACCGCAACACCTCCTTCACGACGCAGTTCCTGAACTCGATCGTGCTGTCGGTCACCTCGGTCGTGATCGCGGTCGCGGTGTCGTTCCTCGCGGCCTATGCCTTCTCGCGCTTCAAGCCGCGCGGCACCAACTTCCTGATGTTCCTGCTTCTGTCGGTGCGGATGCTGCCGGGGCCGGCGGTGATCCTGCCCATCTTCCTGATGTACGCGGCCTTCGGCTGGAAGGACAGCCACGTGGCGCTGGTGCTGTTCTACGCCATGTTCTCCATCCCCTTCTCGGTCTGGATCCTCAAGGGCTTCCTCGACGGGGTGTCGATCCGCTACGACGAGACGGGGCGCGTGAACGGCGGCTCTTGGGCGCATGTGATCTTTCGGGTGGTGCTGCCGCAGGTGAAGCCGGGGCTGATCGCGGCCTTCATCTTCAACCTGATCTTCGTCTGGAACGAATTCCTGTTCAACTTCGTGATCGGGGGCGTGCGGACGCAGAACATCCCCTACGCGCTCGCGGTCGGGACCTATTCGGACGGCGGCCTCAACTGGACCTTTATCGCCGCGCTGACCACGATCTATCTGGTGCCCCCGGTGCTCGCCATCTACGCCTTCCAGAAATACCTGCTCGTCGGCATGACCTTCGGCACCGTCAGGGGCGAGGTGTGATGCGCCGCCTGTCCTTTCCCGAACGCGCCGAGCGGGTGCTGATCGCGGCGCTGCTGCTGGCGATCCTGCTGATCGCCCAGCCCTGGGACATCCGGGTGTTCCGGGCGGGGCTGATCCTGCTCGTGGCGGCGACGCTGCTGCAGATCGCGGTGGGCAACCTGCCCAAGGACGCCTCGACGGGGCGGAGCCTCGCCCTCATCGGGCTCATCCTCGGGATCGTGGCGGCGGTGTTCGGGATCGGCATCCTGCTCACGCCGTTCCTCAGCGGGCTGGGGCGCTAGCGATGGCCGAGGTGGTCTTCGACGGCGTCTGCCGCCGCTACGGCGCGACCCTTGCGCTCGACCGGGTGTCGCTGACCGCGCCGGACCGGATGTTCACCGTGCTGTGCGGCCCGCCGGGCTGCGGCAAGTCGGTGCTGCTGCGCCTCCTCGTGGGGCTCGAGACGCCCGATGCGGGACGGGTGCTGATCGATGGGCAGGACGTGACCGACATGCCGCCCGCCCGCCGCCCCGTGGGCTACGTGCCCCAGAGCTTCGCGCTCTATCCGCATCTGAGCGTCCGCGACAACATCGCCTATCCGCTGCGGCTGGCCCGCGCGCCGGCCGCGCGCATCCGCGAGCAGGTCGCCCGCGTGGCCGAATTGCTGTCGATCGGCCACCTGCTCGACAAGACGCCCGACACGCTCTCGGGCGGCGAGAAGCAGCGCGTGGCGGTGGCGCGGGGCCTCTCGCGCGAGGCGCGGGTCTTCGTGCTCGACGATCCGCTCGTGGGCCTCGACTACAAGCTGCGCGAACGGCTGATGGCCGACCTCAAGACGCTGGGCGCGGAACTGGGGGCGACCTTTCTCTATGCCGCCTCCGACCCGCTCGAGACGCTGACCATGGCGCAGCGGCTGGCGGTGCTCGAGGGGGGGCGCCTCGTGCAGGCGGGCCCCGTGGAGGAGGTCTATGCCGAGCCCGCGGCCGAGGCAGCCCTGCGTCTGGTGGGCTTTCCGCGCGCCAACCTGCTGGCCGGCCGCCGGCGCGAGGGGGTGGTGGAGGCGGGGCCGCTGCGCTTTGCCGCCGGGGGACCGGACGGCGAGGTGCTGGTCGGCCTGCGCCCCGAGGCCGCGGGCCCGCCGGGCCGCGGCGTGGCGGGCGAGGGGGTCGTCACCCTGGTCGAGGATCTGGGCGCGGAACTCGTGGTCTATCTCGACTGCGCGGGCGAGGCCCTGACTCTGGTGCGGCTGGCCGAGGAGGGGGCGCCGGCGATCGGCACCACCTTCCGCTTCGGGGTCGATCCGGCGGACCTGATGCTGTTCGACCGCGCCACGGGCCTGGCGCTGGGCCGGGCGCGGGGGCGGGAGGCGGCCTGATGGTGGACATCGTGCTCGAGGGCGTGACCAAGCGCTTTGGCGCGCAGGTCGCGGTGGACCACCTCGACACCCGCTTCGCCTCGGGCGAGGTGACGTGCCTTCTCGGGCCCTCGGGCTGCGGAAAGACCACGCTGATGCGCATGATCGCGGGCCTCGAGACGCCGAGCGAGGGGCGCATCCTGATCGGGGGGCGCGACGTGGCGGGCCTGCCGCCGCGGGCGCGCGACGTGGGCATGGTGTTCCAGTACCCTGTCATGTACCCGACCCTGTCGGTCGCCGAGAACATCGAGGAGCCCCTGCGCCACGACCGCCGCCTGTCGGCCGACGAGCGCGCGCGGCGGGTGGACGAGATGCTCGACGTGCTCGACATGCGGGCCCTTCGCGACGCGCTGATCGACGAGCTGAATACCGGCCTGCGCCAGAAGGTCGCCGTGGGCCGCGCGGTGGCCCGCCATGCCGAGGTCGTCCTGTTCGACGAGCCGACCACCAACATCGAGGTCGACTCGAAGCTCCAGCTCATCCGGGCGATCAAGTCGGTGACGAGCCGGCTGCGCCAGACCATCGTCTATGTCACCCACGACCAGACCGAGGCGATGACCCTGGCCGATTCCATCGCGCTGATGGAGGCGGGCCGAATCGTCCAGCAGGACGCGCCGCGCGCCCTCTATGCCGCGCCGCGCACGCGCTTTGCAGGCTGGTTTCTCGGCAATCCGGGGATGAACTACCTGCCCGTCGCCTGCCGCGACGGCCGGGTCGAGGCCGACATCCTGTCCGCGCCGATCCCGCTGCCTGCGGGGGTGCAGGCGGGCGCGCTGACGCTGGGGGTGCGGCCCGAATGGATCACGGTCGGGGCGGGCCGGGCCGAGGGGGTCGTGACGGACCGGGTCATCGGCATCGGCGGGCGGCGGCTGCTGACCGTGCGCCACGGCGGCGAGACCCTGCGCATCAAGTGCGCCGCCGCCGAGGCTCCCCCGCCCGGCGCCCCCGTGCGCTTCTCGGTGCCGCCCGACCGCGTCGTGCTGTTCGACCCCGAGGGCCGCGCCCTCGAACACGGAGCCCCTTCATGACCGACGCCGCCGCGCCAGACGCCTCCATCATCGGCCTGTTCATCCTCGACGTGCTGGGCCGCCCCGTGGAGCGCATCCCCGAGGGCGGGCGCGTGGAGTTCATCGAGGAGATCCGCCTGACCGTGGCCGGGACCGCCGGAGGGACGGTGGTGGACGCGGCCAAGCTGGGGCTGCGCTGCCTCGCGGTGGGGGCGGTGGGCGAGGACGAGAAGGCCGATTTCGTGCTCGACCGGCTGGAGCGGCACGGGATCGACGTCTCGGGCATGACGCGCGTGCCGGGCGTGCCCACCTCGGCCACGATCCTCAACGTCCGGCCCAACGGCGAGCGGCCGGCGCTGCATGTGCGCGGCGCCTCGGACCATTTCGAGGTGGGACCCGACCTGCTCGAGCGCGCGCTCGCCGCGCCCATCGTCCATCTGGGCGGCACGGGCCTTCTGGCGCGCCTCGACGGGGAGCCGAGCCGCCGCCTGCTCGAGGCGGCCAAGGCGCGGGGGCGGACGACCACCTTCGACCTGATCGCCGCGCATGAAGGGACGCTGCCCCTAGTCGAGCCGCTTCTGCCCTTCATCGACTACTTCATGCCCTCGATCGAGGAGGCCGAGGTGATGTCGGGCCGGCGCGGCCCCGAGGATTGCGCGCGCTTCTTCCTCGACCGGGGGGCGGGCTGCGTGGTCCTGACGCTGGGCGGGGAGGGAGCCTTCTACGCGCACCGGGACGGCACCCGGCTGCGGGTGCCCGCCTTTCGCGTCGACGTGGTGGACACGACCGGATGCGGCGACGCCTTCGATGCGGGCTTCATCGCGGCGCTGCACCACCGGATGGACCCGGAGACGACCGTCCGCTTCGCCCAGGCGGCCGCGGGACTCGTGGCGACGGGGCTGGGGTCGGATGCGGGGATCCGCTCCTTCGAGCACACGCTCGATTGCATGCGCAGGTGGCCGGTCGCGGCGTGACGGATGGTGCCCCCAGACGGGATCGAACCGCCGACATCTGGTTTACAAAACCAGCGCTCTACCAGCTGAGCTATAGGGGCCCGGGAGCAGCGTAGCATTCCAGCCTCCCGGCCTACAAGGGGCGGCAGCCGACTGCCTTTCCTGCCGGGCGGCGCGGCTGTAACACCTCCCCGGCAGGACAGGGGAGCGCGCCGCATGGAGATCGCCTTTCACATCGGCGCCAATTGCACGGACGGAGACAGGCTGCTCAAGTCGCTCCTGCGGGACGTGGACCGTCTGGCGGAGGCCGGTGTCGCGGTGCCCGGCCCAGGGCGCTACCGCAGCATCCTGCGCGAGGCGGTAGCGGCCGAGATGCAGGGCCGGGGTGCGCCGGGCACGCGCGAGGTCCTGATGGATGCGATCCTCGACGGGCGCGAGACGCGGCGCGTGGTGCTGTCGAACTCCACCTTTCTGGCGCTGCCCGCCCGGCTTTTCGACGGGGGGGCCTTCTACGGCACGACCGCTGCCCGCCTGGAGGCGCTGCGCCGCCTCTTTCCCGGCGACCGGATCGAGCTGAACCTCGCGCTGCGCAATCCGGCGGGACTGGTTCCGGCCGTCTGGGCACAGGCCAAGTCGCGCGACATCGAGGGCTGGTTCGCGGGCGTCGGGCCGGAGCGGATCCGCTGGTTCCCGGTGATCGAGGCGATCCGCCGGAGCGCACCCGAGATGGGGCTGCGCGTCTGGTGCAACGAGGATGCGGCGCTCCTGTGGCCCGACATCCTGCTCGGACTGGCCGGACTCGGGGAGGGCGCGCCGCTCTCGGGCCGACACGACCTGCTCGAAGCCATCATGAGCCCCGACGGGCTCGAACGGTTCCGCTCCTACATGAGCCTCCATCCCGGGCAGACGGCCGAGCAGGAGCGCCGGGTCGTGGGCGCGTTTCTCGACAAGTACGCCATCGCGGCCGAGACCTGGGACGAGGCGGACCTGCCGGGCTGGACGGCGACGACCTTTGCCGCCGTCACCGAAGCCTACGAGGCGGATGTCGCACGGATCGCGGCAATGCCGGGCGTCACCTTCCTCCAGCCCTGAGGTCCGTCCGCGCCGCTACATGCCGAGGGCCTGCTTGTAGAGGTCGAGGATCGCCTCCTCCTCGGCGAGGTCGTCCTTGTCGCGCTTGCGGATGGCGATGATCTTGCGCAGCACGCGCGTGTCGTAGCCGCGACCCTTGGCCTCGGCCATGACCTCCTTCATCTCGTCCTGGAGATCCTTCTTCTGCGCCTCCAGGGCCTCGTAGCGCTCGATGAAGGCGCGGATCTCGTCGCCGGGGAGGGGATCGGTCTCCACCACGGACAGATGGGCAGGCATGGGCTTTCCCTTTCTTGAACGGCTGCTCGGGCCAAGCTGTAGGCGGGCGGCGGCGATTCCCGCAACCCTCGGCGGCCGCCCTTGCGCGGGGTCCCGGACCGGGCTAGGCGGCCGGGGCACAGACGGAACGGAGGGCGGCGCATGGCGGCGCTGATCTGGATCGGAACGGCGCTGGCGCTGGCGGGGCTGGCGGGGATCGTCTGGAGCGGGCTGGCGGTGCTGCGGGCCAAGCGGTCCGGTCTCGACGACGCCGCGCTCCGGGCGCGCATGGCCGGGCTGCTGCCCGTCAATCTCGCCGCCCTGTTTCTCTCGTTTCTGGGCCTGATCTGCGTGGCGGTCGGCGTGATCCTGAGCTAGGCCGCCGGGCGCAGCCCCGCCCCGAAGCCGGAGGCCGCCATCTCGCGCAGCAGGGGCGGTGCGGACCAGACCGGGTCGTCCGCCGCCCAGGCTTCCATGTCCCGCAGCAGGATGTCGGGGCGTTCGAGCGCGGCGGCGCCGAAGGGACCGCCCGAGAGCGCCGGCACCCCGAGACCGATCACCGCCAGCGCGTCCACGGTGGCCGGGTCGTCCACCGCCCCCTCGGCCAGAAGGCGGGCCCCCTCGGCCACGAGCGCCGCGAGGAGCCGGCGGCGGAGCGGCAGGCCGGCGGGTCCGGCGCCGCCCGTCTCGCCGCCGAAGGGTCCCGACGGCATTCCCCAGTCCACCAGCGCCGCGTCGATCCGGCTGCGCGGATGGCCCAGCCGCGCCAGTGCGCCCGCGGCCTGCCCGAGCGCGGTGGCCAGCCGGTCGGCCAGCGCCTCGCCGGCGGGGGTCAGCCGTCGCACGCCCCCCGCCCGGACCACGAGCGCCGGCGGCGCCTGGCGCTCGGCGAGGAAGATGCGGCGCAGGGCCTGCGCCTCGGGGCGCGCCGCCATCTCCTCGCGCCGGGCCCGCTCGTAGTCGAGACCCTGCCGCCAGGGCAGGAGCAGCGCCGCCTCGACGCAATCGGCGATGGCCAGCCCGGCCGGGTCCGCGACGTGCCGGCGGGCGCCGGCCACGGCCGCCAGATGGGCGGCGGGGTCCAGCCGGTCGCGGCGGAGGTGGGCCGGCCGCGGGCCGAGGCCGCGCGCCACCAGCGTCCGCGCCAGATCGCAGGCCGCCCGGCGGACGCATCCGGTCGGAATCCCGTCCACGAGGCCGAGGCGGAGCGCCTCGGGGGCTGCGAGGGCCTGACCCCCGAGGAGCAGGTCGAGGGCGGCGGCCGCGCCGATGAGGCGCGGCAGACGCTGGGTCGCCCCCGCCTCGGGGACGCGCCGCAGCGCCAGGTCGGGCCAGGCCAGCGAGGCGCCGGGCGCCGCAAGGCGCCAGTGGGCCGCCAGGGCGAGGCCCGCGCCCGTGCCGAGGGCCGGCCCCTGCAGGGCCGCGATCACCGGCCGGTCGGCCGACTCGAGGCGGTCTGCGACCGCATCGGCCGCAGTCGGTCCACCGGTCCCCTCCTCCCGCAGATCGGCGCCGGCGCTGAAATGACGCCCGTCGGCCGCGAGCACCACCGCGCGGACAGAGCGGTCGCCAAGCGCCGCATCGAGACAGGCCAGCACGGCGCCGAGGGTCCTGCGGCAGAGGGCGTTGACCGGCGGGGCGCGCAGCACGATCAGGGCGATCCCCTCGCCGCGGCGAAGCTCCACGCCGGGCATGGCGCTGTCGTGGCCGGAGCGTTCGGTCATGGCTGCCCTCCCGGCGGAGAGGATGGGCCGGAACGGGCTGGGGATAAATCCCCTCGCTGGACGGACAGCGGACGCTGCGGTAAGCGTGCCGCATGGAGATCCGCCGACTGTCCGCCGACTATGCCGTCTCTCCCCAGATCGCGCCGGAGGATCTTCCGGCCGTGGCGGAGGCGGGGTTCCGCACCGTGATCTGCAACAGGCCGGATGCGGAAGTGCCGCCCGGCCTCGGGGCGCAGGCGATCCGGCAGGCCGCCGAGGCCGCGGGGCTGCGCTTCGTGGAGAACCCCGTCACCCATGCGACGGTGGATGCGGCGCGGATCGCGCGGCAGGCCGAAGCGATGGAGGCGGGTCCCACCCTCGCCTACTGCGCCTCGGGCACGCGGTCGGCGATCCTGTGGGCGCTGGGTCAGGCGGGCCGGATGCCGGCCGATGCCATCCTGGCGGCGACGGGGCGGGCGGGCTACGACCTCGCGGCGCTGCGGCCGCGCCTGGAGACCGGCGGCTGACGGAAGGCCGAGGGGGTTCAGGGCTGCGGCAGGGACGCGGGCCCGGCGCCCCCGGCGGGCGGGCCGTCGAGCCGGACGGCACGGCGCCCACCCGCCTGACCGAGGCGCGCCGTCGCGCAATCCGTGCCGTCCGGTGCAACCAGCCGGACCGAGGCCGCATCCGCCCCCGGCAGCGGCACGACCATCCCTGCCTCCCAGCCCTCGAGCGCGGAAAGCTCCACCGGAATGCGCGCAAGGATCACGTCGAGGCGGGCCTCGGCCTCCAGAAGCGCGGGCGGTCCGGGGGACGCCGCGACGGGGCGTCGCTCAGGGGCGGGCCGGAGCAGGGTCAGACCGCCCTCGCGCCCCTTGGGGCCCAGATCGAGGGTCATCCGCACCGCCCGATAGGCGCCGTCGGTCAGGACGAGGGCCGCATCGCGGGCCGAGCCGAGCCGTTCGGCCGGACGGGGAGCCGGACCGGATGCCGCCCTGTCGGAGACCGCCTCGAACCCGGCCAGAAGCGCCGCGAGGAAGGGCGCGGCCAGCGCGGCATCGGTGCCGGTGGAGGGCCGCGGATCGGGGGAAAGGGGCGAGGGCGTCCCGGCGAGCTGCGCCTCGATCAGGGCATCGCGCAGACCGGCATCGAGGGCGGCCAGACCCGCCGGGTCGCTGCCCTGCCGCAGCAGCACGATCAGCAGGTCGTCCCCGAGATCGGCCAGAAGGTCGTCGAGCGGCGCCTCCTCCTGCCGCAGGCCGAGGACGGTCAGGCGCAGTCCGGCCCCCTGTTCGGCGGCCCGCACCACCGCAAGCCGCAGGCTGCGCGTGCTCCCCTGCGCGTCCGCGCGAAGGCCCCCGGAGCGCAGCAGCCGGCGCAGCCCCGTCCCCTGCCCCGCCTCCATCGTCCACCCCCGGCCGATTCGCGCCTGCCTGAGTCCTGCTTACCGACAAGGCGTTAAGATCGGGTTAACGGGCGCGCTCATTCGGCCGCCCGGGCCAGGCCGGCCGGCAGGACGACTCGGAAGGCGGCTCCGCCCTGACCGGGCAGATAGGCGATGGACCCGCCCAGCCGGGCCATGACCTCGCGGCAGATGGCCAGACCGAGTCCGGCGCCGTCCGGTCCTTCGCGCCAGCTGCCGCCGAGGCGGGTGAAGGATTCGAAGACGAGTTCGCGCTCCTCGGCCGGGATGCCGCGCCCGTTGTCCACGAAGTCCACGATGACCTCGCCCGCGCGCCGCCGCACGGCGATGCGCAGCTCCGGCGAGGGCGCGTCGCAGTACTTGCGGGCGTTGGAGACGATGTTGATGAAGACCTGCGCGAGGCGGTCGAGATCGGTGACGACCGGCACGATCTCGGAGGAGGGGTCGCGGATCACCCGCAGGCCCGATCCGGGCAGCACGCCCGCGGCCGCCAGCGCCCGGTCGATGACATCCGAGAGATAGCCCTCGCGCCGGTCGAGGCTGAGCCGGCCCTCCTTGAGCACCGACAGGTCCAGGAGGTCGTCGAGCAGCCGCGTCAGGCGCTGGGCCTCGGCCTCGACGATCCCGGCAAAGCGGCGGCGTTCGTCGGGGCGCAGATCCTCCTCGCGCAGGATGGCCGAAAAGGACCGGATCGCGGTCATCGGGGTGCGCAGCTCGTGGCTGATGCGGCTCAGGAAGGCGTCCTTCTGGGCGGCGAGGCGGGTGAGCTTGGCATTGGCCTCGCGCAGCGCGCGCGCGGTGCGCTCGGCCTCGGCCGACTTCTGCTCGAGCCGGGCGGAATATTCGATGATCTGCTGCGCCTCGCCCGCAACGGCCATGAGGTCGTCCACGCTGACCTCGCTGCCCTTGGCCAGTCCGCCGACCATCGCATGGGCGGCCGCGGCTCCGACCGATCCGGCCAGTTCGCGCTCGAGCCGGGCGAGGAACACGGGCGTGGTGTCGGGCAGGTGGCCCGACTTGCCCTGCCGTTCGGCCTCCTCGCGGAAGAGGTCGAGTGCCGCGTCGCGGCCCAGCAGGCGGGAGGCGAAGACCAGAAGCGCCTCCGGTTCGGCGGCGGCGCGCCCCAGCGCGCGCGGAGCGGGGCCGCGGTCGAACACGTTGACGAAGCTCTCGCCCTGGAGCCGTTCGAGGGGGGTGGGGAAGGTGACCAGCGAGACGAGGACGAACAGCCCCGCATTGACGAGGAGCGACCACATCACGCTGTGCAGGAGCGGGTCCAGCCCCTCGATGCCGAACAGGGCCCGGGGCCGCAGCCAGGACAGGCCGAAGGCGCCCTCGGCCATCACAGAGGCGGGCAGGACGCCGAAGGAGGGCAGGAACAGCGTCCAGGCCCACAGGGTCGCGCCGGCGGCGAGCCCTGCCGCCGCGCCGCGTGCGGTCGCGCCGCGCCAGATCACGCCCCCGACCATCGCGGGCAGGATCTGGGCGACCCCGGCAAAGGCGATCAGGCCGATGGCCGAGAGGGCCGTCCCCGCCCCCGTCAGCCGGAAGTACAGATAGCCGAGCGCGAGCACGCCCGCGACCGAGAGCCGCCGCGCGATCAGGACCACGCGGCGCAGCTCGCCGGCGGTCTGTTCGGCGGGGCGGGCGCGCAGCCAGAGGGGGGCGACGATGTGGTTGGAGATCATCGTGGCCAGCGCGATGGTCGCCACGATGACCATGGAGGTGGCCGAGGACAGCCCGCCGAGGAAGCTGAGCAGCGACAGCCCCTCCTGTCCCTCCGCCAGGGGCAGCGTCAGCACGAACAGGTCCGGGTTGGACCCGGCCGGCAGCCGCTCGAGCCCGACCACGGCGATGGGCACCACGAACAGGCTCATCAGGAAGACATAAAGGGGAAAGGCCCAGCCCGCGACGGCGAGGTGGCGTTCGTCGTCGTTCTCGACGACCATGACCTGGAACATGCGCGGCAGGGTCAGAAAGGCCGCGGCGGACAGGAAGATGAGGCCCGCCCAGCGGCCGCGTTCGCCCGTCCACATGGGCACCGGAGCGTTCTCGATCCGGGCGAGCGTCTCGGCCACGCCGCCGGCGAGACCCCACACCACGAAGGCCCCCACGGCGAGAAGCGCCACGAGCTTGACGACCGCCTCGACGGCGATGGCGATGACGATGCCGTGGTGGCGCTCGGACGGGTCGAGGTTGCGCGTGCCGAACAGGACGGTGAAGGCCGCAAGGCCCACGGCCGTCCAGAAGGCGACGAGGCGCAGGTCGCCCGCGACGAGGCCGTTCTCGCCGCGGTCGGCGATGGCGGCAAAGGACAGGCTGATCGACTGGAGCTGGAGCGCGATATAGGGCGTGATGCCGGCGACCGCGATGGCGGTGACGAGCGCCCCGAGGGGAGCGGACTTGCCGAAGCGCGAGGAGATCAGGTCGGCGATGGAGGTCACCCGCTGGGTGCGGCCGATCCGCACGAGCTTGCGCAGCGTCCACCACCAGCCGACCATCACGAGCGAGGGGCCGAGATAGATGGTCAGGAACTCGAGTCCCGAGCGCGCGGCGTAGCCCACGGCGCCGTAGAAGGTCCAGGCGGTGCAGTAGATGGACAGCGACAGCGTGTAGACCCAGGGCGAGCGCAGCCAGGCGCCGCGACCCTCGCGCTGGCGCCGCTCGGCCAGAAAGGCGACGGCGAACAGGAGCGCCACATAGGCGAGCGAGGCGGCGACCAGCGTCTCGAAGCCCAGCGTCACGGCTCGTCCCCGTCGGCGCCCGACCGCAGCAGCCGCGACAGCAGCGCCGCGAGCGCGATCAGCACCGCCCAGAGGCCGAACAGGTAAAGGAGGGCCGCGGCGTTGCCGGGTGCGCCCGGCTCGCCCGGAGCGCCCCAGGCGAGCGGCACCAGAAGCAGCGCCAGCCCGAGGGCGGGCAGGAGGCGGGCGGCGTCGCGGATGCGTTCGATGCGGTAGCGGCGACGGTCGAGAAAGGGCGGGCGGGGCTGGCGGGCCATCTCATCCCCCGGCGAGGCGGCGCACCTCGGCCACGAGTTCGGCATTCGCAAAGGGCTTGGTCATGAAGCCGGTCGCGCCGAGGCGCAGCGCCAGGTCGCGGTCGCGCTCCTGGCCGCGGGCGGTCAGCATGAGCACGGGAATGGCCGCCGTGACCGGGTCCGCCCGGAGGTCGCGCAGCACGTCGAAGCCCGACCGCCCCGGCAGCATGGCGTCGAGCACCACGAGTTCGGGCGCCCCGGCCCGCGCCCGGTCCAGCGCGGTGGCCCCGTCGGCATGCGCGTGGACGGTCCATCCGGCGCGCGTCAGGATGAAGCTCACCGCCTCGACGATGCTGGGCTCGTCCTCCACGAGCAGGACGCGGCGGGCCACGACGCTCCTCCCAAGCTGCCGCTCGGGGGAGTATCGGGGCGGACCCCGGACAAGGCAAGGGTGCGCCGGTCCCTAGCGGAGAATGGACGGCTCGCGGCGGCCGGGGCAGCGCTCGCGCAGGCAGAGCCGGCAGCCGGGTCCGACGGGCCTGAGCGGGACGGCGGCCGTCGCCGGCGGCGTCCCCGGCGCGGGACAGGCGACCATCACCGTCTCGAGGCAGGGCGTCTCGTCGGGCGCGGCCGGCATCCGGTATTCGGCCACGGCATGGCAGAGAAACCGCGCCCCCTCGGCCTCCGGCATCTCGGCCAGGGCACGAACCGGGCGGCCGGGCTGGGCGAGCGCCTCGAACAGCGGCCAGAACGGGCAGGCCGCCTCGCGCGGCAGGGCGAAGCCCTCGATCCGACGGCGGTGCAGGAGCGTTCCGCTCGCATCGGCGATGGCGAGCGCGAAGCGGGGATGGCCGCCCGTCGGCGGCAGCGCGACCAGACGCCGCATCACCTGGACGAGCGGCCGGCCGGTCCGGCGCGCCAGGCGCACGGGGTCGTGCTCCTCCTCGAGGGCGGCCTGTCCGAAGGGGCCGAGCGGCAGGGCGGCGGCATCCTCGGCGCAGAGCGCGAGCCAGCGCCTGAGCGCCTCGCCCGCAGGTCCCTCCGGCAGCGGCCCCGCCACGGGCTCGCCGGTCTCGATCTCCGGCAGAAGATGATCGCGTGCATCGAGCCACAGTTCCGCCTCGTCGGGCGGAGACAGCGCGGCCGGCACGCTGCGCTCGGGCGCCTCGAGATAGCGCATGAGGGCGCGGCTCGCCTCGGCCAGCGCCTCGCTGTCGCCGCGGATGTTGGCCAGAAACCGGTCGCGCCAGTCGCGGTCGAGATCGGGATCGTCCGCCAGGATGCCCGACGCCGCGCGGATGGAGGTCACACCCGACAGGACACGGTGGAGCGCGGCGGCGAGATCGCGGTCGTGGCTGAGCCGCGCGGCCAGTTCGGTGACGCGCAGGCCCAGCGCATCGATGCGCTGCGCCTGATGCAGCACCAGACCGGCCCAGCCGGGAAAGCGCTCGGCCATCTCGCGGACGCGGGACGCCTCGGGCGCGGGACGCAGCCCCGCCTCCTCGCCCGAGGCCGCGGCGGCGCGCAGGGCCTGGAGGCGGGCCGGGTCGGCCACCTCCGCCAGAAGCGCGGGATCGGTGCGCAGAACCCGCGCCAGATCGAGCAGCAGCTTGCCGCCGATGCGGCGCCGGCCGTGCTCGATGAGGTTCAGGTAGGACGGGGAGATGCCCACCATCTGGGCGAGCTCGGCCTGCCTGAGCCCGATCTCCTGCCGGCGCTCGCGGATGCGCGCCCCCATCGGTCCCGGTCCGTCGCCCATCGCTCCTCCCTGACGGCGAGACTAGGCCGGCGCGCCCCGGCGCGCCACCGGCGCCGCAGCGGGGTCGCCACGCGGGACGCCGCCCCGGCCGCTTTGCAAGACGCCCGCCCTTCGCCTATAGCTGCCGGACAACCGGCTCCGGTCGCCCGCCGTCACGGGGCGCCGGAAGCGCGGGGCGGGGCCGCGGCGACGGTCGAAAGCGAGGGAAGCAAGGGCAGCCACATGGCCGACAAGGACACGCACGACAGCGACGTGAGCTTCATCCGCGCGCTGGCCGAATTGCTGCGGGCCAACGACCTGACCGAGCTCGAGGTCAAGCGCGACTTCGGCGAGAACGACAAGCTGGTGGTGCGCGTCTCGCGCGGGGGGCCGCCGGTCGTGGCGCAGATGGCCCTGCCCGCTGCCGCGATGCCCGCACCGGCGCCCGCCGCCCCGGCCCCGGCGCCCGCCGCCGCGGCGGGGCCTGTCCCGTCCGATCCGGCGGCGCATCCCGGCGCGGTGACCTCGCCCATGGTGGGGACGGTCTATCTCCAGCCCGAGCCGGGCGCGCCGCCCTTCGTCACCGTGGGCAGCCAGGTCAAGACGGGCGACACGCTGCTCATCATCGAGGCGATGAAGACCATGAACCAGATCCCCGCACCCCATGCGGGGACGGTCAAGCGCATCCTGGTCGAGGACGGCGCCCCGGTCGAATACGGCGCCCCCCTCGTGATCATCGAATAGGCCGGGCGGATGTTCGACAAGATCCTGATCGCCAATCGCGGCGAGATCGCGCTGCGCGTCGTGCGGGCCTGCCGCGAGATGGGCATCCGGTCGGTCGCCGTCCATTCCACGGCCGATTCGGACGCCATGCACGTGCGCATGGCCGACGAGGCGATCTGCATCGGCCCGCCGCCCTCGGCCCAGAGCTATCTGAGCTTTCCCGCCATCATCTCGGCCTGCGAGATCACGGGGGCGCAGGCGATCCATCCGGGCTACGGGTTCCTGTCGGAAAACGCGGCCTTCGTGCAGGCGGTGGAGGATCACGGCATCGTCTTCATCGGCCCCTCGGCCGAGCATATCCGCATCATGGGCGACAAGATCACCGCCAAGGAGACGGCGCGCAGCCTCGGGATTCCGGTCGTGCCCGGATCGGAGGGGGGCGTGCCCTCGCTGGCCGAGGCGCGGCGGATCGCCGGGGAGATCGGCTATCCGGTCATCATCAAGGCCACCGCGGGCGGCGGCGGGCGCGGCATGAAGGTGGCGCGCGACCCGGCCGAGCTGGAGCTGGCCTTCGGCACCGCCCGCTCCGAGGCCAAGGCGGCCTTCGGCAACGACGAGGTCTATCTGGAGAAGTACCTGGCCCGGCCGCGCCACATCGAGGTGCAGGTCTTCGGCGACGGGCGGGGAACGGGCGTCCATCTGGGCGAGCGCGACTGCTCGCTCCAGCGGCGCCACCAGAAGGTGCTGGAGGAGGCCCCGAGCCCCGCCATCACCGCCGAGGAGCGCGACCGCATCGGGCGGATCTGCGCGGACGCGGTGGCGCGTCTGGGCTATTCCGGGGCGGGCACGATCGAGTTCCTCTACGAGGACGGGCAGTTCTTCTTCATCGAGATGAACACGCGCCTGCAGGTCGAGCACCCGGTGACCGAGGCGATCCTGGGCGTGGACCTGGTGCGCGAGCAGATCCGGGTGGCGGCCGGCCTGCCGCTGAGCTTTGCCCAAGAGGACCTGCGCATCAACGGCCACGCGATCGAGGTGCGCATCAATGCCGAGAAGCTTCCCCATTTCGCCCCCTCGCCGGGGCGGATCACGCAGTACCATGCGCCCGGGGGCCTCGGCGTGCGGATGGATTCGGCGCTCTATGACGGCTACCGCATCCCGCCCTTCTACGATTCGCTCATCGCCAAGCTGATCGTGCACGGCCGCGACCGCCCCGAGGCGCTGGCGCGGCTGGGCCGCGCGCTGGGCGAGCTGATCGTGGACGGGGTGGACACGACAGTGCCGCTCTTCGAGGCGCTGCTGGAGGAGCCGGCCATCCGCGCAGGCGAGTACGACATCCACTGGCTGGAGCGATGGCTGCGCGAGAGGATGACGGCCGCCTCGTGACCGGCCGCGCCGGGGGGGCGCCGGCGTGAGGGGAGAGGCGCTGTCCCCGGACCTGCTGCTGCGGGCCTACCGGACGGGCATCTTCCCCATGGCCGAGAGCCGGGACGATCCCGACGTGTTCTGGGTCGAGCCGCGCCGGCGCGGCGTCCTGCCGCTCGACGGGTTGCGGATCTCGCGCAGCCTGGCCCGGACCATCCGGCGGGGGCGCTTCAGGGTCACGTTCGATACGGATTTCGAGGGCGTGGTCCGCCTCTGCGCCGACCGGACCGAGACCTGGATCAGCCACGCGATCGAACGCGCCTATGGCATCCTGCACCGGGAGGGCCACGCCCATTCGGTCGAGGTGTGGGACGGAGACGACCTGGCCGGCGGCTGCTACGGCGTCGCCATCGGCGCGGCCTTTTTCGGGGAAAGCATGGCCTCGCGCCGGCCCGACGCGTCCAAGGTGGCGCTGGTCGCGCTGGTGGAGAGGCTGCGGGCGGGCGGGTTCCGTCTGCTCGACACCCAGTTCCTGACGCCGCATCTCGCCTCGCTGGGGGCGGTCGAGGTGGACCGGGCGACCTACCGGCGGCTTCTCGCGGAGGCGACGGCGGCGCCGGCGCGCTGGTAGGGGGTCACGACCTCAGGCAGCGCAGCGCCCAGACGTCGTAGCGCGGATGGTCCATCGCATGCAGGGCGGGCGCCGAGGCGATCAGCCAGCCCTGGAACAGGGTCTCGCCGTCGCGCGCGTCGTGGATCGAGACCAGCGCGAAGGCATCGCCCGCGGGATTGTCGGCCGGGTGGCGGCATTCGGCCATGGCGATCACGAGGCTGCCCAGGCGCGCCTCCTCGCCCTGCCGCAGCTCCAGATCCGCATAGGACCCGTCGATCTTGTCGAGCACCCGCAGCACGCCGCCGGCGGCCCCCGTTGCGGCGCCGGGCGCGGCCGCGACCCGCTCCGCCGTTGCCTCGTCCGGCCCCTGGACGGGGGCCGTCCGCGTGGGCGGCACGAGCGTCAGCCGCTCCTGGGCGGGGGCGGCCGTCGCGGCCAGAAGGCCCGACAGCAGGAGCGCGAGCGGTCCCGGCATCCTCCCCGTCATCCGTCGCTCCCGGCCGAGACGTATTGCAGCAGGAGGTTGAGCAGGCTGACCGCGCCCTGCGTGTCCACGATCTCGCCTCCGTCCGGCAGGGCCTCGAAGCTGGCGCCCGGAACGATCTCGACGAAGCTGCCGCCGAGCAGCCCCTCGCTCGCCACGACGGCCGAGGAATCCTCCGGAATGGCAAGGCCGCCGAGGAGGGTGAGTTCCGTCTGCGCCCGGAACGTCTCCGGATCGAGGCGGATGGCGCTGACGGAGCCGATCTTGACCCCCGCCATGCGCACGTCGCTGCCCAGGCTGATCCCTTCCACCGAGCGGAAGCTGGCGGTCAGGCGCTGGCCGCCCGCGGGGGCGGCATAGCCGGAGGCCTGAACGGCATAGAGCAGAAAGCCGAGCGCCGCCGCCACCACGACCGCGCCGGCCGCGACCTCGACGGGGTTTTCGCGCATCAGTCGGGTCTCCAGGCTTCGTAGTCGCGCCGTTCCACCGGAACGGGATTGCGGATGGAGCCGGGGGGCGCGTAGGCCAGATCGGTCCCGGTCAGGTTCGGCAGATGCGGCTTCTCCCAGGGCCGGCGCGGCAGGGGCCGTTCGGAGGGCGGCTCGTCATACATGCGGTGGAGCCAGCCGAACCATTCGGGCGGCACGCGCGAGGCTTCGGCCTCGCCGTTGTAGACGACCCAGCGGCGCCGGTCGTCGGCCGTGCGGTAATAGACATGCCCGAACTCGTCCTCGCCCACGCGCAGGCCGTGGCGACGGGTCCACAGGCTGGTGCCGATCGTGGGGCCGTCCCACCAGGCGAAGATGCGCTTGACGCCGGTCCAGAATCCCATGGGTGCCTCGCCTCCGATGCGCCTTCCTTGCAATGCGGGCCCCCCGGGGTCAACGGGGCGCGCCCCGCGGCCGGCCGCTCAGGCGAGCGATGGCCGGACCTGCAGGAGCGGCATCAGCGCGGCCATGTCCGGCCCCGCATCGCGCCCCGTCACCAGCCGGCGCAGCGGCAGGAACAGCGCCCGCCCCTTGCGGCCCGTCTCGGCCCGCAGCGCCTCCGTCCAGGCGGCCCAAGTGTCGGGGCCGTAGGGCGGATCGCCCAGCCGGCGGGCGGCCTCCTCGACAAAGGTGCGGTCCTCGGGCGCGGCGGTGCCGGCATGGCCCTGCGACAGGATGCGCCACCACTCCGCCACCTCGGCCATGGTGCCGAGATTCTCGCGCAGCGCCTCCCAGAAGGGGGCGCGGAGCGGCTCGGGGATGCCCGCCGCGGCCAGGACGGGGTCCGCTTCGGCCAGAGGCTTGCGCGCGATGGCGGCGCGGGTGAGCGGCCAGAGATCCTCGGCGTCGAACTTGGTCGGCGCGGCGCCGAAATGCCCGAGGCGGAAACCCTCCACCACTTCGGCCACCGAGCCGCGCAGCTCCACCGGATCGGAGGAGCCGAGCCGCGCCATCAGCGACAGGACCGCCATCGGCTCCACGCCCCGGGCCCGCAGGTCGCGCAGCGACAGCGTGCCGAGCCGCTTGGAGAGTCCCTCGCCCCCCGGCCCCGTCAGCAGCGAATGATGCGCAAAGCGCGGCACGGCATGGCCCAGCGCGCGCAGGATCTGGATCTGGGTTGCGGTGTTGGTGACGTGATCGGCGCCGCGGACGATGTCCGTCACGCCCATCTCCCCGTCATCGACCACGGAGGCGAAGGTGTAGAGCCATTGCCCGTCGGCCTTGCGGATCACCGGGTCCGACACGCTCTCGGCGTCGATCGAGACGGGTCCGAGAATCCCGTCCTCCCATTCGATCCGGCCGGGATCGAGGCGGAAGCGCCAGTGCGGCGACCGCTCGGCGCGCAGCCGGGCGCGCTCGGACTCCGACAGGCGCAGGGCGGAGCGGTCATAGACCGGGGGGCGGCCCATCGAGAGCTGCTTCTTGCGCTTGAGGTCGAGTTCGGCCGGGGTCTCCCAGGCCTCGTAGACCCGCCCCTCGGCCGCCAGCCGCGCCAGCGCCGCCTCGTAGGCCGCGCCGCGGGCCGATTGCCGCTCCTCGCGGTCCCAGTCGAGGCCGAGCCAGCGCAGATCCTCGCGGATGGCCTCGGCATATTCCTCGGTCGAGCGGTCTGGGTCGGTATCGTCGAGCCGCAGGATGAAGGTGCCGCCCCGCTGCCGCGCGATGGCATAGTTGAACAGCGCCGCGCGCAGGTTGCCGACGTGCAGAAAGCCCGTGGGAGAGGGAGCAAAGCGGGTGGTGGTCATGGCGGCTCCGGGATCGGTCCGACCGCCCTTCCACAGCCGCCCGGTTTTGTCCATATGGGGCGCCATGGACCACGTTGCCCCCACTCTCGACGAGATCGAGGAGATCGCCCGCGAGACCGTCGCGAACCTGCCCCCCGCCTTTCGCGAGGAGGCGCAGAAGGTCGCGATCCGCGTGGCCGACTTCGCCCCCGACGAGGTGCTGGAAGAGATGGAGAGCGACCCGTTCGACCTGACGGGTCTCTATGACGGGGTGCCCCTCACGGAGAAGTCGAACTGGGACGTGCCGCAGAAGCCCGATACCGTCTGGCTGTTCCGCCGCCCCATCCTCGACGAATGGGCCGAGCGCGGCGACGTCACCATCGCCGACCTCGTGGCCCATGTGACGATCCACGAATTCGCCCATCATTTCGGCTGGTCGGACGACGACATCGCCGCCATCGACCAGTGGTGGCACTAGGCGGCGCACGGGCCCTGCGCGGCGGCACCCTGGCGGGCGCGGGCGCGGGACCTACCTGCAGGCGGTGAGGGCGGCGGAGCGCCGCCGCCGTGCTGCCGGGGAGATCCGCTATGACGCTCAGCCGCCGCTCCGCCCTGCTGACGGGGGCCCTCCTGCCGCTCGCCGCCCCGGCGCTCGTCGGGCTGCGGCCCGCGGCGGCGCAGGATGCCTCGGCCGTCCCGCCCCTCGGGCCCAGCCGGACGATCCCCTTGGGCGCATGGCGGGTAAGCGCGCTGCTGGCCGGGATGGGTCGCATGGAGGACCCGCAATCGACCTTCGGGCTCGACGTGGATGCCGAGACGTTCCGCGCCGTCTCGGAGGAGAACTTCGTGCCGGCCGACCGCACGGTGGGTTTCTTCACGCCGACCCTGGTCGATACCGGGGCCGAGCGCATCCTGTTCGACACCGGGCTCGAGCCGGGGGGACTGGTCGCGGCGCTGGAGCATGCGGGCTACGCGCCCGCCGACGTGACCCATGTGGTGCTGACCCACATGCATCCCGACCATGTGGGCGGCCTGGTCGGTGCCGCGGGCGAGCCCACCTTTCCCGCGGCGACGATCGTTGCCGGCCGCACCGAGTTCGACTTCTGGGCGGGCCAGGAGAACGAGATGTTCGACACGCGCGTGCGGCCCCTGGCCGACGGCATCACCCTGATCGAGCCGGGGGATGCGGTGCGCGAGGGCGTGGAGGCGGTGGACGCCTTCGGGCACACGCCGGGCCATCTGGCCTTTCTGCTCGAATCGGAGGGCGAGCGGCTGATGCTGACGGCGGACACCGCCAATCACCATGTCTGGTCGCTCGGGCGGCCCGACTGGGCGGTGCGCTTCGACATGGACCGCGAGGCGGCGGCCCGGACGCGGCGGCGCCTCCTGGGCCGGATCGCGGACGAGCGGATGGCGATGCTGGGCTATCACCTGCCCTTTCCGGCGATCGGCTTCGTCCAGCGCGACGGGGAGGACGGGTTCCGCTGGGTGCCCATGACCTACCAGTTCCTCTGACGGGCGGAGCTGCGGCACCCGATTGCCACGGCGGCCGTCGCCCGGCATGGTCGCGCCGCCTGCCAACGGGGGAGCCATGCGCGACATCCTGACCGTCACCCTGAATCCCGCGCTCGACTATGCCACGGGGGTGGACAGCGTCGTGCCGGGCGTGAAGCTGCGCTGCGACGCGCCGATCATGGATCCCGGCGGCGGCGGCATCAATGTCAGCCGCGCCATCCGCCTGCTGGGCGGGGAGTCGCGCACCTTTGTCGCCCTGGGCGGCCGCAACGGCGAGACGCTGGCCGAGCTGCTGCGCGAGGCGGGTCTGTCGGTGATCGTGTTCAAGGCGCCGGGCGAGACGCGCTCCTCGCTCTCGGTGCTCGACCGCAACCGGGGCGAGCAGTACCGCTTCATGCTGCCCGGCCCCCCCTGGGCGGTGATGGACGTGATCGCGGCCGAGCAGGCGGTGGTGGAGGCGGCCGCGGAGGGCGGTCTGGTGGTGATCTCGGGCACGCTGCCGCTCGGCGTGCTGCCCAACGTGGTCCCCGACCTCTGCGGCAAGCTGCACGGCAAGGGCTGCGAGGTGCTGGTGGACATCTCGGGCCCGGCGCTGCACCTGATCGCGCGCGGTGGGGGCCCCCAGCCCGACATCCTGCGCATGAACCAGGAGGAGGCCGACGACCTGGCCGGTCATCCGCTGCCCAACTTGGAGGCCAGCGCCGACTTCGCCCAGCTTCTGGTGCGGCGCGGCGTGGCGCGGGTGGTGATCGTGGCGCGCGGGCCCGAGGGCTCGGTCATGGCGACCGAGGGCGAGCGGTGGCATTCGCGCGCGGCCAACGTCCCGGTGCGCAGCAAGGTCGGCGCGGGCGACACCTTCGTGGGCGCCTTCACGCTGGCCCATGCCCGGGGCGAGGCCCTGCCGCAGGCCCTGCAGAAGGCCGTCGCCGCCGCCTCGGCCGCGGTGATGACGGAGGGAACCAAGCTCTGCCGGCGCGACGACGCCGAGCGTCTGGTCGCGCTCTGCCCGCTCAACCCGATCTGACCGGGCCGCTCAGCCCGGATCGCGCCAGCGGTTGACGATCGGATAGCGCCGGTCGAGCCAGAAGGCCCGGCGCGTCAGCCGGGCGCCCGGCGCGGACTGGAAGCGCTTCCACTCCGCGCCGTAGAGCAGGGCCTCCACCTTCTTGACGGTGGCGCGGTCGTGGCCCACGGCGAGGCAGTCCTCCACCGAGCCGTCCCCCTCGACGAGGATCTCGAGGATCGAGTCGAGGACGGGATAGGGGGGCAGCGTATCCTCGTCCCGCTGGTCGGGGCGGAGTTCGGCCGAGGGGGGCTTGTCGATCACGCGGGGGGGGATGACCTCGCCCGGAGGGCCCTTCATCCACGGGCGGTGATGCGCGTTGCGCCAGCGGCAGGCGGCAAAGACGCGCGTCTTGTAGAGGTCCTTGAGCGGGTTGTAGCCCCCCGCCATGTCGCCGTAGATCGTGGCATAGCCCACGGCCATCTCGCTCTTGTTGCCGGTCGTCAGCAGCATCTCGCCGGTCTTGTTGGACAGCGCCATCAGCAGCAGGCCGCGCAGCCGCGACTGCACGTTCTCCTCGGCCACGCCGGGCTCGGTGCCGGCGAAGAAGGGGGCGAGCGCCTCCGAGACGGCGGCATGCGGCCCCTCGATCGGGATCGTGTCGAGGCGGCAGCCCAGCGCGCGGGCGACGGCCTCGGCATCCCGCAGGCTGCCTTCGGAGGAATAGCGCGAGGGCAGGCGCACCCCGCGCACCCGGTCGGGCCCGACGGCATCCGTCGCCACTGCCGCCACCAGCGCCGAATCCACCCCGCCCGAGAGCCCGAGCAGCACCCTCTCGATGCCCGACTTGGCGAGGTAGTCGCGCAGGGCCAGCACCATCGCGTGATAGTCCATCTCGGCCGCGTCGGGGCGCGGGGCACAGGGTCCCTCCGCGGCCACCCAGCCGTTCGGGGTGCGGCGGAAGTCCACGTGCTCCACGGCTTCCTCGAAATGGGGCAGGCGGAGCGCCACGCCCCCGTCGCGGTTGAGCACGAAGGAGCCGCCGTCGAACACCTGGTCGTCCTGCCCGCCCACGAGGTTGAGATAGACGAGCGGCAGCTCCGTCTCGGTCACGCGCGCGCGCATGCGGTTGAGCCGGACGGTCCACTTGCCCCGGTCGTAGGGCGAGCCGTTGGCCACGAGCAGCAGCCCCGCCCCGGCCGCGTCCATCCGGGCGGCCACGGTGGGATACCAAGCATCCTCGCAGATGGGTGTGCCCACGCGCAGCGGGCCGAGGTCGAAGGGCTCTCCCGGCGGACCGGGGGTGTAGTGGCGCCGCTCGTCGAAGACGGTGTAGTTGGGCAGTTCGTGCTTGAGCACGCGCCCCGCCACGCGCCCGTCGCGCAGCAGCCAGTAGGCGTTGAAGAGCGCGCCCCCCTCGGCCCAGGGGCCGCCGATGGTCAGCGGCGGGCCGTCCGCCAGCGTGCGGGCGAAATCCTCGATCCGCCGCATGGCGTCGCGGTGAAAGGCGGGCTTCATCACCAGATCCTGAAGCTGGTAGCCCGTGGCGAACATCTCGGGCAGCGCCACGAGGTCGGCGCCGGCCTCGCGCCCCGCCTCCCACGCGGCACGGGCCTTGGCGAGGTTGCCCTCGATGTCGCCCAGCGTGGCGTTGAGCTGGCCCAGGGTCAGGCGGAAGCGATCGGTCACGGCCGGTCTCCCAGTGGATCGTGTCGGCAACCTAGCAGAGGCGGCCGGGCCGGAAAGCCTCTCGCCGGATGGCGCGTCCCGGCGGCGATGTTGTCACAGGGGCCGGGCGCGGATAGTCTGTTGCCCAAGCAAGAACGGGGTCGGGGGCGGGCATGGGACGGCGGACGGGCGGGCGGCTTCTGGCGGGCGGGGCGATGGCCCTTGCTCTGGCCACCGGCGCGGCGGGACAGACCGTCGAGACCAAGCAATACGAGGATGGCGGCATCTACGAGGGGCAGTTCCTCAACGGCCGCCAGCACGGCCAGGGGACCTATCGGCTTCCCAACGGCTACGAATATACCGGCGAGTGGTTCGAGGGCGAGATCCGCGGGCAGGGGCGGGCCGTGTTTCCCAACGGGTCCGTCTATGAAGGCCAGTTCGCGCGCGGCAAGCCCGAAGGTCAGGGGCGCATCACCTTCGCCGATGGCGGCACCTATGAGGGGGAATGGTCCGACGGACGCATCACCGGCACGGGCGTCGCGGTCTATGCCAACGGCGTGCGCTACGAGGGCGAGTTCCAGAACGCCATGCATCACGGCCGCGGGACCATGACGACGCCCGACGGCTATGTCTACGAGGGCGACTGGGTCAACGGCGTCAAGGAAGGCGAAGGCCGGATCGTCTATCCCGACGGGCTGATCTACGAAGGCACGCTCGTGGGCGGGGAGCGGCAGGGGATCGGCCGGCTGACGGCCCCCGACGGCCTGATCTTTGTCGGGGAATGGTCCGGCGGCGAGATCCAGGGGCGCGGCTGCCTTCTGCGGCTGCCCGAGGGCATCGCGGGCGAGGAGGGCGCGGCGCCCTTCAGGCTCGAACGCACCGACGCGGGCGATTGCGTGGTCGAGCGCACGGGCGCGGCCGGACCTGCGGCCGAGACGGGGGCCGAGGGTCCTGGCTACGAGCTCTACGAGGGCGAGTTCGTCGCCGGCCGCCGCGAGGGTCAGGGCCGTGCCCTCTACGCCAACGGCGACCGCTACGAGGGCGGCTTCCGGAACGACCTGCGGCACGGGACGGGCACGTTCACCGGCGCGGACGGCTACGAATATTCCGGCTCCTGGGTCGAAGGCCGCATCGAGGGGATCGGACGGGCAGTCTATCCGGACGGATCGGTCTACGAAGGGCCGTTCCGGGGCGATCTCGCCGATACCAGTTCGGACTGCCCCGCACCCGATGCGCGCGCCCTGATCGCGCGGCTGGACGCCGCCGCAGCCCCGGCCGCCATGTCCGGTCCGGACATCGAGGGGGCGGCGTCCGACCCGGGAGAGGCCGATCCGCCCGGGACCGACCCGCCCCCGCCGGCCGGGCCCGAGAACGGAACCGACGCGCCGGAGGCGGACACCGCGCCCGAAGCGCCGCCGTTCCCGGAAGCCTCGGCCGATTGCCCCTTCGTGCCCGGGCGCATCGTCTATGCGGACGGATCGAGCTACGAGGGCGAATGGCGCGCCGGCGCGATCGAGGGGGCAGGCATCGCCACCTATGCCAACGGTCTCGTCTATGCCGGCGAGTTCAGGGCGGGGCGGCAGAACGGCTTCGGCCGGATGACCTATCCGGACGGCTACATCTACGAGGGTAGCTGGGTGGACGGCCAGCGCGAAGGCACGGGTCGGGCCGTCTATGCCGACGGCACTGTCTATGAAGGGGAGTTCCGCGACGGACAGCGGCACGGCCGGGGCCGGATCGTCATGCCCGACACGACCGATGCCGAAGGCAACACGGTGCGCGGCTTCACCTACGACGGCGAATGGGAGAACGGCGAGATTTCCGGGCTCGGCATCGCCACCTACGGCAACGGGGACGTGTACGAGGGGATGTTCCGCAACGGCCGGCGCGAGGGCGAGGGAACCATGCGCTACGCGTCGGGGACCCAGGAAACCGGCCAGTGGCGCGACGGCGCCTTTGTGGTGCCGCCCGGCGGCTCCGTGCCCGGACCGGACGATCCCGGAGCGCCCGGAGCGGACACGCCGCCCGCCGAGCCCCCCGCCGACCCCTCGTCCGGGGCCGACGCATCCTCCGGGGCGCCGACCGGCGGCTGATCGCCTCCGCCCCCTCCGGGCCGGGCTGCCCCCCGGCGCGACCCGATCCCGATCCGGTATCCGCAAGGCAGGCGGCCGGGCCGGGCTTCCCCCGGCCTTCCCGGCCCTACCAGGGCAGGACGGCACCCCGGTGGTCGCGGAACGTGCCCGATTCCTCCGGGCCCAGCCCGTCGAGCACGCCAAGCAGGCGCCGCGCGGATTCGTCCGCGCCGATCTTGCCGTGGGCAGGGTTGTAGCCGGCGGTGAAGGGCGTCTCCACCGTGCCGGGATGGAGGGCCGCGACCACGGCCTGCGGATGCGTGCGGGCGAGCTCGATGGCCGCGTTGCGCACGATCTGGTTCAGCGCCGCCTTGGAGGCGCGGTAGCTGTGCCAGCCGCCAAGCTGGTTGTCCCCGATCGAGCCCACCCGCGCCGACAGCACGCCCAGAACCGACCTTTCCCGCCGCGGCAGCAGGCGCGGCGCGTGCCGCAGCACGAGGGCGGGGCCGATCGCGTTGACGGCGAAGGTCTCGGCCATGGCTGCGGCGTCGATGTCGCGCAGGGCCTTCTCGGGACCCCTGCCCTGCGGCGCGAGGATGCCGGTTGCGACCAGCATCCAGCCGAACGGCCCCTCGATCCCGCCCAAGACCCGTTCGACCGAGGCGGGGTCGCGCAGGTCGAGCCCGTCCCCGCGGCGGCTGAGCCCCACCACATCGGCCCCCCGTTCGGCGAGCGCGCGGGCCAGTGCGGCGCCGATGCCGCCCGAGACGCCGATGACGAGGGCCCTGTCCATGCCGGCCGAGCTAGGCCGCGCAATGGGTCCGAAAAGGCCCTTTCCCTTGTCCGCGCCTGCCGCTAGGCTTTCTGTCCATGACGCAGGCCGCTCCCCTTCTGCTCCTTAGCCGCCTCTGAGCGGGCCATCCGGCGCCGCCGCTCGGAGGGGTTCACGGCGCCGCAGGAGAGGAACCCCGAGGAGACCCCGTCATGCCCGCCACGAACCGAGTCCGCATCTTCGACACCACGCTCCGCGACGGCGAGCAGTCGCCCGGCGCCACCATGACCCACGAGGAGAAGCTCGAGATCGCCGGGCTTCTGGACGAGATGGGCGTGGACATCATCGAGGCGGGCTTTCCTATCGCCTCGGAGGGGGATTTCCGCGCCGTCTCGGAGATCGCGAAGGCCATGCGCAACGCGACGGTCTGCGGTCTGGCGCGCGCCAATTTCAAGGACATCGACCGCTGCTGGGAGGCGGTGAGGCACGCGCGCTCCCCGCGCATCCACACCTTCATCGGCACCTCGCCCCTCCACCGGGCCATCCCCAACCTCGACATGGACCAGATGGCCGAGCGCATCCACGAGACGGTGACCCATGCCCGCAACCTCTGCGGGGACGTGCAATGGTCGCCCATGGACGCGACGCGCACCGAGCCCGACTATCTCTGCCGCGTGGTCGAGATCGCGATCAGGGCCGGGGCCACGACGATCAACATCCCCGACACGGTGGGCTATACCTATCCGCGCGAGAGCGCCGACATCATCCGCATGCTGCTCGAGCGGGTGCCGGGGGCGGACACGATCACCTTTGCCACCCATTGCCACAACGATCTCGGCATGGCGACGGCGAATGCCCTGGCAGCGGTGGAGGCCGGCGCGCGGCAGATCGAGTGCACGATCAACGGCCTTGGCGAGCGGGCGGGCAACACGGCGCTCGAGGAGGTCGTGATGGCGATGAAGGTGCGCCACGACATCCTGCCCTTCGAGACCGGGATCGACACGACGAAGATCATGAACATCTCGCGCCGGGTGGCCACCGTCTCGGGCTTCCCGGTGCAGTTCAACAAGGCGATCGTCGGCAAGAACGCCTTTGCCCACGAGAGCGGCATCCACCAGGACGGGATGCTCAAGAACGCCCGCACCTTCGAGATCATGCGCCCCGAGGATGTGGGGCTTGCGGCCACCAACCTCGTGATGGGAAAGCATTCGGGGCGGGCGGCGCTGCGCGCCAAGCTGCGCGAGCTGGGCTTCGAGATCGGGGGCAACCAGCTCGACGACCTGTTCGTGCGCTTCAAGGAGCTGGCCGACCGCAAGAAGGAGGTGTTCGACGACGACCTGATCGCGCTCGTCACCCAGAACGAGGGGGCCGAGGACCGCATCCGCCTGCGCCGGCTGCGCGTGGTCTGCGGCACCGAGGGGCCCCAGACGGCCGAGATCGCGCTCGAGATCGACGGCGAGGAGCGGCAGGCGACCGCGACGGGGGACGGGCCGGTGGATGCCACCTTCAAGGCGGTGCGCGCGCTCTTTCCGCATGGCGGGCGGCTCCAGCTCTACCAGGTGCACGCGGTCACCGAAGGGACGGACGCACAGGCCACCGTCTCGGTCCGGCTGGAGGAGGAAGGGCGCATCGCCACGGGTCAGGCCGCGGATACCGACACCGTGGTGGCCTCGGCCCGGGCCTATGTGAACGCGATCAACCGCCTTCTGGTGCGGCGCCAGAAATCGGCCCCCGGCGAGGACGTCAAGGGCGTGAGCTACCGCGACGCGGGCTGATCCGCCCCCGGAGGGCAGGGCGCGGCCGCGCCCTCTCCGCCGATCGCGGGGTGCTGGAGCACGTCGCCCGGCGCGATCCCGAGCCGGGCCGCCGTGCCGCCGTTGACCTCGAGCACGAACTGCACGTCCTCCCCGCCGGGGATCGGCGTGCGGTCGAGCGGGATGGCATTCTCGTGGATGCGCGTCACGGTGCCGTCGGCGCCGGCAAAGATCATGTCGAGCGGGATCAGCGTGTTCTCCATCCAGAAGGCGACCGACTGGGGCGCGTCATAGACGAAGAGCATCCCCTCGTAGGGACCGAGGCTCTCGACATGCATGAGACCCTGGGCGCGGGAGGGGGCGTCGTCGGCCACCTCGACCGTGAAGGCGGCGCGGCCGAACCCGCCGAGGACCGTCACCCGGTCCTCGCGGCATTCCGCCGCCGCGGCCGTGGCGGCCGCCAGGAGCGCCCCGAGGATCGCCCCGCTCAGCGGTCCTGCCGCGACGCGCTGTCCCATGCGAGCACCTCCACCGCCATGAGGCCGCGCCGGCCCTCGATCACCCGCAGGCCGATCGCCTCGCCCGGGACCAGATCGGCGAATCCCGACCGGCGCAGGACCTCGATATGCACGAACACGTCCGCCTCCGAGTTCCAGCAATTGGCAAAGCCGAAGCCCTTGGCCTTGTCAAACCACTTGACGCGCGCTGGTTCGACCGGGCGTGCGGCCAGCAGCGCAGGATCCATGTTGGCCAGATCGGCGAGGCCCGCGCCGGGGGGCGTCTCGGGCGGGGTGATGGCAAGCACGCTGGCCGCCTGGAAGCCCCGCTCGGTGCGGGCGACCTCCACCGTGATGGCCGATCCGTCGGCCACGGTGCCCTGGCCGAAGCTGCGCAGCACGTTGGCGTGAAGCAGGATGTCCGGTCCCCCGGATTCGGCAACAACGAAGCCGAATCCCTTGGCGGGATCGAACCATTTGACATGACCGCGGACGATCGGCCGTCCGTCCTGTTGTTCTTCGTTCATCTCGTTCCCGCTGCGGCCCGATGCCTGGTGCCGCTCCTGTGATGGGACGTCCCGACCGACACAAACGAAACAGGATCGCACCTAACCGCAGAAGGCGCCGCCGGTCACGCCTTTCTTGGATCATGGATGGAGGCGCTGGATGTCCCAGCCGGGCGCCTCCGGCCTCCGTCGCCAGCGGAAGCGGTCGTGCAGCCGGAAGGCGCCGTCCGCCCAGAACTCGATCTCCACGGGCTCGATGCGGAACCCCCCCCAGAAGGGCGGGCGCGGCGGGTCGGTGCCGAACCGCGCCGCCATCCGCGCCGCCTCGGCCATCAACGCGGCCCGGGAGGCGAGCGGCTCGGACTGACGCGAGGCCCAGGCGCCGAGGCGGCTCTTGAGCGAGCGCGAGGCGAAATAGGCGTCGGCGCGGGGACCGTCCTCGCGCCGGGCATGGCCGCGCACCCGGATCTGGCGGCGCAGGGACTTCCAGTGCATCACGAAGGCCGCGCGTCCCGTCCCCTCGATCTCGCGCGCCTTGGCGCTGCCGTAGTTCGTGTAGAACACGAACCCTCCCCCCGGTCCCTCCTCGATCTCCTTGAGCAGGACCATGCGGACATTGGGCATGCCCTCGGCGTCCACCGTCGCCAACGCGATCGCGTTGGGGTCGTTGGGCTCCGTCCGCTCCGCCTCGGCAAGCCAGAGGCGCGCCAGGGCCAGCGGGTCGTCGCCTGCGAAGATGCCTGTCCGGTCGCTCATCCGCCCTCCAGATCCTTGGCCTAGTGCCGTTCCTTTGTCCGATCAAGGGCCGCAGCGCCGCGCCGGCCGGCCCTTGCCGCCCTCCGGCGCTTCGCCTAGGAACAATCCGACCGCGGCGGAAGGGGAACGGGCGCCGATGCCATCCGATCTGATGCAGGGCCGGCGCGGCCTCGTCATGGGTCTCGCCAACGACAAGTCGATCGCCTGGGGCATCGCCCGGGTGGCCCATGCGCACGGCGCCGAACTGGCCTTCTCCTATCAGGGCGAGGCGCTTCTCAAGCGCGTGGCGCCACTGGCGGCGGAGGTGGGCTCGGACATCGTGCTGCCCTGCGACGTGGCCGACATGGACTCGATGGACGCGCTGTTCGCGGCCCTGCGCGAACGGTGGGGGCGGCTCGACTTCCTGGTCCACGCGATCGGCTTTTCGGACAAGAACGAGCTGCGCGGGCGCTATGTGGACACGTCGCGGAGCAACTTCCTCACCTCCATGGACATCTCGGTCTATTCCTTCACGGCCGCGGTGCAGCGCGCCTCGGCGCTGATGACGGAAGGGGGATCCTGCCTCACCCTCACCTATTACGGGGCCGAGCGGGTGATGCCGCATTACAACGTCATGGGCGTGGCCAAGGCCGCGCTCGAAGCCTCGGTGCGCTACATGGCCGAGGATCTGGGCAAGGACGGCATCCGCGTGAACGCGATCAGCGCGGGACCGATCAAGACGCTCGCCGCCTCGGGCATCGGGGACTTCCGCTACATCCTCAAGTGGAACGAGCTGAACTCGCCCCTGCGGCGCAACGTCAGCCAGGAGGAGGTGGGCAAGGCCGCGCTGTTTCTGCTGTCGGACCTCGGGTCGGGGACGACGGGCGAGGTGCTGCATGTCGATGCGGGCTACCATGTCGTCGGCATGAAGGCGGTGGACGCGCCCGACATCAGCGTGGTCAGGGGCGAGTAGCGGGGATGGAGGGGATCGGGGCCGCACCGACCCTCGCGCAGATGGGGCTGTTCGTGGTCACGCTGTCGCTCGCGATCCTGTCGCCGGGGCCGGGGATCGTCGCCGTGTCGCGGGCGGCGGCGCAGAGGGGGCGGCGGGACGCCACGCCCTATGCGCTGGGCCTGGCCTTCGGGGCGTCGCTGTGGTGCCTGATGGCGCTTCTGGGCCTGGCGGTGCTGTTCGAGACCGCCCCCCTTCTGCTGCGCGCGCTGTTTGTCGCCGGGGGTGCCTATCTCGTCTGGGTGGGCTGGCGGATGTGGCAGGGGGCGGACGACCCGCCCCCCACCGGACCCGCCGAACGGGGCGAGGGGTTCGGGGCGGGCCTCCTGCTCAACCTCGCCAATCCCAAGCCGGGGCTCTTCTATGCCTCGGTGCTGGTGGCGGTCTTTCCCGACCTCGGGGGCTTCGGGGCGCGGGCCGCGGTCTATTCCGTCGCGCTCTCGGTCGAGCTGCTGTTCTATCTGGGCCTGGCCGCGCTGATGGCGACGGCGGCGGTCAGGGGGCGCTATTTCGCGGCCAAGCCGCTGATCGACCGCGCGGCGGGCCTTGTCGTCGCGCTGCTGGGCGCACTGTTGCTGTTCCGCCTCTGAGAGCCGTCATGTCCGACCCTTCCCGCTCCGACCGGCTGCCCCACGAGAAGGGGTTCCACATCTCCTGGGACCAGATCCACCGCGACAGCCGGGCGCTGGCCTGGCGGCTGGACGGTCAGGGGCCCGACGACGGCGCCTGGCGGGCGGTCGTCGCGGTCACGCGCGGCGGCATGGCCCCGGCGATGATCGTCAGCCGCGAACTCGGCATCCGCACCGTGGACACGATCAGCGTCAGGTCCTACGACCACCAGACGCAATCGGAAGCGGTCATCCTCAAGGCGCCGGACGCCGCGCTGATGGGCGACGGGACGGGCATCCTGATCGTGGACGACCTGGTGGATTCCGGCAAGACCCTGGAACTGGTCCGGCGGATGTATCCCCGCGCCCATTTCGCTACCGTCTATGCCAAGCCCAAGGGCAAGCCGCAGGTGGACACCTATGTCACCGAGGTGTCGCAGGACACCTGGATCTTCTTTCCGTGGGACATGGCCCTGCAATACGTGGAGCCCTACCGGGGCCGCGACTGACCCCCCGATTCGCCCCGGCCCGATCCCCTTGTAGCACCGGACGGTTACCATCCGGTTAACGGCGCGGAGGATTCGCCCATGCTTTCGCCCGGCCCCCTGCCCCGCACCGCCGTCACGCTGGCGCCCCCCGTGATGGAGGCGAGGCGCTGGCTGGAGGGCGTGACCTTTCCGCCCGACCGGCCGCTTCTCAACGTGAGCCAGGCCGCCCCCGTGGACCCGCCGCCCGCGCCGCTGCGCGAGGCCATGGCGCGCATGGTGCTGGAGGAGGCGGAGACCCATCTCTACGGGCCCGTCCTCGGCCTGCCCGCGCTGCGCGAGGCGGTGGCGGCGCGCTGGAGCGCGGCCTATGGCGGGAGGGTCGCGCCCGCGCAGGTCGCGATCACCGCCGGCTGCAACCAAGCCTATTGCGCGGCGCTGGCCACGCTGGCGGGCGAGGGGGACGAGGTGATCCTGCCGGTGCCGTGGTACTTCAACCACCGGATGTGGAACGACATGGCGGGGCTGCGCACCGTGGCGCTTTCCACCGATCGCGACCTCCTGCCCGACCCGGAGGAGGCCGCGGCCCTGATCGGGCCGCGCACGCGGGCGATCGTGCTCGTCTCGCCCAACAATCCGGGGGGGGCGGAATATCCCGAGGACGTGGTGGCGGCCTTTGCCGCGCTGTGCCGCGACCGGGGAATCGCGCTGGTCCTGGACGAGACCTATCGCGACTTCGACGCGCGCGGGGGGGCGCCGCACGCGCTGTTCGCCGACCCGGACTGGGACCGGACGCTGATCCATCTCTATTCCTTCTCCAAGGCCTACCGGCTGACGGGGCACCGGGTGGGGGCGATGGTCGCGTCCGAGGCGCGGCTCGCGGAGGCGGAAAAGTTCCTCGACACCGTGGCGATCTGCCCGCCGGCTCTGGGCCAGAAGGCGGCGCTGTGGGGGCTCGGGCATCTGGGCGAGTGGGTCGCGGGCGAACGGCGCGAGATCCTGGCCCGGCGCGAGGCGCTGGCGGCGGGCTGGGCCCCCCTGGCCGCGCGCGGCTGGCGGTTGCGGGGCTGCGGAGCCTATTTCGCCTGGGCCGAGCATCCGTTCGCCGAGAATTCGGCGACGCTCGCCCGCCGGCTGGTGCGCGAGGCGGGGGTGCTGCTGCTGCCGGGGACGATGTTCGCGCCCGAGGGGGACGCGCGCGGGCTGCGGGGCGTGCGGATCGCCTTTGCCAATGTGGACCGGGCGGGGATCGCGGCGCTGATCGGGCGGCTGGAGGCGGTGGGGCCCTGAGCGGGGGCGCGGCCTCGTGCCTTGCGCCGCGGGAGGGGGCCGCCTAGACAGGCCGCCAGCCCAAGGGAGCGGAGCATGGCGGCACGGCGCGGCAGGCGGATCTCTGTCTGGATCATTCTCGGCCTTCTGGTGCTCGGCCTCGGCGGGTGGTTCGGCGAGGGGGCGGTGCGCGGCCGGGCCGGCACGATCGGGAGCGTGGACGGGCTCGGGATCGATGCGCAGGTCTATGCCAACAGCCTGCGCAACCGCATCCAGGCCATCGAGGCGCAGACGGGCCAGCCCCTGTCCTTCGCCGAGGCGCAGGCGCTCGGGCTCGACCGGCTGGTTCTGGGGGGTCTGGTCGCGCAGCGGGCGATGGATGCGGAGGCCGCCCGGCTCGGCCTGTCGGTGGGCGATGCGCGCGTGGCCGAGGCGGTGCGCGCGAGCCCGGCCTTTGCCGGGATGGACGGCGGATTCGACCGCGAGATGTATCGCGAGCAGCTGCGCCGCAACGGTCTGACCGAGGCGCAGTTCGAGCGGATGCTGCGCGAGGATTCGGCGCGCGGCGTCCTGCAGGCCGCCGTGGCGGGCGGCGTGCCCGCCGAGGAGGAGGCCGCCGCCCGGATCGCGGCGCATCTGGCCGAGCGGCGCGTCGTGACCTGGGCCCGTCTGCCCGCCGATGCCGTGCCCGTCCCCCCCCTGCCCGACGAGGCGGGCCTGCGCGCCTTCTGGGAGGCCCATCCGGAGCGCTTCACGACACCCGAACGGCGGCGCATCACCTATGCCGCGCTGACGCCCGAGCGGCTGCAGGCGCAGGTGCCGGTGGAGGAGGCCGAGCTGCGCGCGCTCTACGAGAGCCGGCGGGCCGAGTTCGTGCTGGAGGAGCGCCGCCTGGTCGAGCGGCTGGTCTATCCCGACGCGGCCGAGGCCGAGGCCGCGCGCGCGCGGCTCGATGCCGGGGAGGCGGGGTTCGAGGCGCTGGTGGCCGAGCGGGGGCTGCGGCTGTCGGACGTGGATCTGGGCGATGCGACTCGGGCCGAGCTGGGCGGGGCGGCCGATGCCGTGTTCGCGGCCGAGCCGGGCGACGTGGTGGGCCCCCTGGAGACGCCGCTGGGACCGGCGCTGTTCCGGGTCAATGCCGTTCTGGCGGCGCAGGAAACCCCCTTCGAGGAGGCCGCGCCCGCGCTGCGCGACGAGCTGACCCATCAGGCGGCGCGCCGGCTGATCGCCGGGGAGATCGCGCAGGTGGAGGACCTGATCGCCGGGGGCGCGACACCCGAGGACGTGGCCGAGCGGACGGCCTTCGAGCTGGGCACGATGGTCTGGTCGGAGGGTGTCACGGAGGGGATGGCCGCCTATGCGCCCTTCCGCGAGGCCGCCGCGGCGGCGACGGAGGGCGGCTTTCCCCGCCTCGTCACGCTGGAAGACGGGGGCGCCTTCGTCCTGCGCCTCGACGGGATCGAACCGCCGGCCCTGAGGCCCTTCGAGGAGGCCCGCGCCGACGTGGCAGCGGCCTGGCGCGAGCAGGCGCGGAGCGAGGCGCTCCTGACGGAGGCGGAGCGGCGCGCGGGACTGATCGCGGGGGGGACATCCTTCGAGGAGGCGGGGCTCGAGCCGCGGCAGGAGCCGGCCTTGACCCGGCGCGACTTCGTGGAGGGCACGGTGCCCGACTTCATGACCGCGGCCTTCGCGCTGGAGCCGGGGGAGACGCGCGTGCTGCCCGCGGCGGACGGGGCGCTGATCCTGCGGCTCGACCGGGTGGAGCCCGCGGCCGAGACCGACCCCGCCCGTCTGGCCCAGCAGCTGGCGCTTGCCGCGCAGTTCCGGGCCACGACGACGCAGGACATCTACGAGGCCTTTGCCGCCCGACTGGCGGCGGATGCCGATCTGCGGATCGACGAGGGGGCGCTTGCCTCCGTGCATGCGCAGTTCCGCTGATGCCGCTTCTGCCCGATTTCGACCGCTTCCGCGAAGGCTTCGAGCGCGGCGAGAACCAGGTGGTCTGGACGCGTCTGGCCGCCGACCTCGACACGCCCGTGTCGGTGATGCTCAAGCTCGGGGGGGCGGGGCGGCACAGCTTCGTGCTGGAAAGCGTCACCGGCGGCGAGGTGCGGGGGCGCTATTCCATCGTCGGGCTGAACCCGGACCTGGTCTGGGAATGCCGGGGGCGGCAGGCGCGGATCAACCGCGCGGCGCGCTGGGACGACGACGCCTGGGAGAGCGCGGGCGACGACCCCCTGGCCGCCCTGCGCGCGCTTCTGGCCGAAAGCCGCATCCGCCTGCCCGAGGGGCTGCCCCCGGCGGCGGCGGGGTTGTTCGGCTATCTGGGCTACGACACGGTGCGCTGGGTCGAGCACCTGCCCGACGACCGGCCCGATCCCCTGGGCCTGCCCGATGCGGTGCTCCTGCGGCCCTCGGTCGTGGCGGTGCTGGACGGGGTCAAGGGCGACGTGATCCTGGTCTCGCCCGCCTGGGCGGGAAGCGGCCTGTCGGCGCGCGCCGCCTATGCGCAGGCGGCCGAGCGGGTGCGCGACGCCGAGCGCGCGCTCGAGCGCGGGGTGCCGGCCGCGCCGCGCGCGCTGGGCGCGCCCCGTCCCCCCGCACCGCCCGTGTCGAACTTTTCCAAGGCGGAGTTCATCGCCGCCGTCGAGCGCGCCAAGGAGTACATCCGCGCGGGCGACATCTTCCAGGTCGTGCCGGCGCAGCGCTGGACCCAGCCCTTCCACGAGCCGCCCTTCGCGCTCTACCGCTCGCTCCGGCGGACGAATCCGTCGCCCTTCATGTTCTTCTTCAACTTCGGGCCCTTCCAGGTCGTCGGCGCCTCGCCCGAGATCCTGGTTCGCGTCATGGGCGGCGAGGTGACGATCCGGCCCATCGCCGGCACGCGGCCCCGCGGGCGCACGCCCGAGGAGGACCGCGCGCACGAGCGCGACCTGCTCTCGGACCAGAAGGAGCGGGCCGAGCACCTGATGCTGCTGGACCTGGGCCGCAACGATGTGGGGCGGGTCGCGCGGCCCGGCACGGTGCGGCCGACCGAGACCTTTGTCATCGAGCGCTACAGCCACGTCATGCACATCGTCTCCAACGTGGTGGGCGAGCTGCGCGAGGGGGAGGACGCGCTCTCGGCGCTGATGGCGGGGATGCCGGCAGGCACGGTGTCGGGGGCGCCCAAGGTGCGGGCGATGCAGATCATCGACGAGCTCGAACCCGAGAAGCGCGGGATCTACGGGGGCGGGGTGGGGTATTTCAGCGCGGGGGGCGACATGGACATGTGCATCGCGCTGCGCACGGCCGTGCTGGTGGGCGAGAAGCTGCATATCCAGGCGGGCGCGGGGATCGTGCAGGACAGCGACCCCGAGCGCGAATGGGAGGAAACGGTCCACAAGTCTGGCGCCATCCGCCGCGCGGCCGAGGAGGCGGCGATGTTCGGGGGCGAGGGGAACCGCTAGGCCGCCCGCGCGCCCTCGGCCTCCACGGCGGCCAGCGCGCGCAGCACCACCTCGGGGCCCGCCCCGCGCCGCCCCCCCTCCTCGGACAGGATGCGCCGCCAGGCGCGCGCGCCGGGCCGGCCAGCGAACAGGCCCAGCATGTGGCGCGTGGCGTCGTGGAGCCGCCCGCCCGCCCGGCGATGCGCCTCGAGATGGGGCAGGAAGGCCCGCACGGCGGCGGCCGGGTCGGGCTGGGGATCGGGCGCCCCCCAGACCGCGGAATCGGCCCGGCCGAGGATGTCCCAGGGCGCATGGTAGGCGGCGCGGCCGACCATCACGCCGTCGAGCCCCTGTGCGAGCCAGGCGCGCGCCTGCCCGAGCGAGGCGATGCCGCCGTTGAGCGACAGGTGCAGCTCGGGAAAGCGCGCCTTCATCCGCAGCACGAGGGGGTAATCGAGGGGCGGGATCTCCCGGTTCTCCCGGGGCGAGAGTCCCTGGAGCCAGGCCTTGCGCGCATGGACGATCACGCGCCGCACGCCCGCGCCCGCCACCGCCTCGAGAAAGCGGGGCAGCGCCTCCTCGGGGTCCTGGTCGTCCACGCCGATGCGGCACTTGACGGTGATCTCGGCCCCGGTGGCCTCGCGCATGGCGCGCAAGGCTAGGGCCACGCGGGCCGGCTCGCGCATGAGGACGGCGCCGAAGCAGCCCGACTGGACACGGTCGGAGGGGCAGCCGCAATTGAGGTTGACCTCGGAATAGCCGTAGCCCGCACCGATCGCCGCCGCGCGCGCGAGTTCGGACGGGTCCGACCCGCCGATCTGGAGCGCCACGGGCTGCTCGGAGGGCGCGAAGGCGAGCAGGCGGTCGCGGTCGCCGTGCAGGATGGCGGGGGCCGCGACCATCTCGGTGTAGAGGAGCGCGCGGGCCGAGAGCGTGCGGTGCAGCGCCCGGCAATGCCGGTCCGTCCAGTCCATCATGGGCGCGACCGAGAGCCGCGCGGCCTGGCGCAGGTCGGGCGGGGCGGCGGAACGGTCGGGCGGGGCGGTCATGCGCATCTGGTCGGGACGAAGGGGGCGGTGCGGATGGCGAGGCCCGCCTGCGGCTCCCCCGCCGTCGCGGGGGAAGGTTGCGGATCTCCGCCCGGCCCCGGTCCGGCGAGCGACCGTCTCAGAGGCGGATCAGACGGGGTGGACTCTGGCGCGCTGGGGAAGCGCCATCCGGCCTTCTGGCAGGTTCTGTCTTGTTCCATATCCCACATGCAGATCAGTCTTTTATGTTCAATGTGGCATGTTGAGTTCCGGCTTGTTCCGGCAGATCATGGGGGAAGGATTGGGGGAACAGATGGGATTGGGGTCTTGAGCGCGCGCAGTCAGACAACAGGGGTGGGACGTAGGACGCGACTGACAGCAGCGCAAGTGCGATCCCTGCCACCAGGAAAGTATCACGATGGCGAAGGCACCGGCCTTCTGCTGCGGGTAGAGCCGACCGGCGCACGGCTCTGGATCCAACGCGTGATGGTGCGCGGCAAGCGGCGCGAACTGGGTCTCGGAGGGTTTCCGACCGTAACGCTTGCCGAGGCGCGTGAGGTGGCGTTGGAGAACAAGCGCGTTGCGGCTCGCGGAGGCGATCCGCTTGCGGAGCGTCGGCGCGCCAAAGCCCGACCGACCTTCCGGGAGGCGGCCATCGCCACACATGCGGAACTCTCACCGACATGGAAGAACCCGAAGGACCGCGACGCATTCCTGAGCACGCTGCAGGCCTACATCTACCCGAGCATCGGTGACAGGCTCCTCGCCGAAGTGACGAGCGCTGATCTGCGCAAGGCCATCTTGGCAGCGCGCGCCAAGGCACCTGGAGTCGCGCGCAAGCTCACCTATCGGTGCAGCCACGTGTTTCGCTGGGGGATCGCGGAAGGGCACGTTGAGACCAATCCGGCGACCGCTGCAGCCCTCGCGTTGCCCCGGGATGAACGGGCGCGTACACACCGCAAGGCGCTGTCCTATGCCGAGGTTGCAGACTGCATTGCGGCCGTTCAGGCCTCCAAGGCCTCGGTCGCGACAAAACTCGCCATCGAGTTCCTGATCCTGACTGCCTCCCGCTCGGGAGAGGTGCGCGCGGCCCGGTGGCACGAAATCATGGGCGGGACGTGGGAGGTCCCTGCCGAACGGATGAAGATGAAGCGTCCTCACCGTATTCCGCTGTCCCGCCGCGCCCTCGCCGTGCTGGCCGAAGCGGAAAAGTTGCGCGATGCCTCGGGGCTTATCTTTCCTAGCGCAAATGGAAAGCCTCTCAGCGACATGACCCTGAGCAAGCTCGTCAAGGAATTAGGCTTCGAGGCAGACGTTCACGGTTTCCGCACGTCCTTCCGCACATGGGCCCAAGAGCGCACCAACTTCCCGCGCGAGGTGGCCGAGCTTGCCCTGGCCCACGTGAACAAGGATCGGGTGGAAGCCGCCTATGCACGCAGCGACCTGTTCGAAAAGCGGCAGAAGATGATGGAGGCCTGGGCGACATTTCTGACCTCCGGTCTGGCCAAGGTAGTGAAGCTGGGAGGAGGGGCGTGATGGATCTCTCACAGCTAGCCGCCCATCGGATTGCGCGAACCTATCCAATAGATCAGCGCTACAAGGCTGCGGTTGCATGGGCCGTGGAAAGGCTACGCCTTGAAATCGGTGATGCCATGGCGACTGTACTGTCCAAGCTGCAAAGCCGAACACCGCTCGCGCCAGCCGAGTGCGACTTCCTGATCGACTACCTGTCTCGCGCGAGATCAGCGGCCAAACAAGTCGGGAGACCCAGGATGGCGCCCCGGCATCGTCGCTACATCGGGCATCTCGTTGCGGAGTTGGCTTATGAGTTCCAACTTCCTCGAACGAGAAATGCCACCTCGCCGCCGTTCTCGGCATCCGATGCTGTGGCAGAGGCACTCGCGACATTGAGGATGGTTCCTCGCGGCTACGACAGGGTGCGCAAGCTGCATGGCGAAGTCATTCGTGAATGGCGCGCCATGCTCGCGGAGCGCCGCCGCCAGGAGAAGGAGTTCGGCTTCTTCGTCACCTCTCTCTGGTAATGATCCTCCAAGTCCCAGGTTATGCTGAGAATCAGGACCCGTTGATCTGTCTG
>NZ_WYDP01000002.1 GCF_009904055.1 Rubellimicrobium sp. CFH 75288
CCCCGAGAGCTGGGCGGGCCGGCGCCCCTCGAAGCCCTCCATGCGCACCATGCCCAGCGCGCGGCGCACCTTCTCCTCGCGTTCGGCCCGGCCAATGCCGCGCACCTCGAGCGGAAAGGAGAGGTTCTCGGCCACGCTCATGTGCGGAAACAGGGCGTAGTTCTGGAACACCATGCCGATGCCGCGCTTGTGGGGCGGCACGTCGTTGATGTTGCGCCCCTTGAGGCGGATCTGCCCGTGCGTCGCCGTCTCGAAGCCCGCCAGCATCATGAGCGTGGTCGTCTTGCCCGAGCCCGAGGGGCCGAGCATGGTGAGGAACTCGCCCTTGGGGATGGTCAGGTTGAGGTCCTTCACCACCAGGGTGCGGCCGTCATAGCTCTTCTGCACGCGTTCGAACTCGACGAAGGCCTCGTCGGGTCTGGTCTGGTTCAAGGCAGGGCTCCCTGTGGGCACTGGCTTTGCGCTTCTTCTGGAGGAGGGCTTACGCCAAGCGGCCCACCGGTTGCAACCGGGCGGGCGGCGACGGCGCGGCCGATAGCGATCTTGTGGTCGCCCCGCGGGCAGGAGGCCACCGGACCGGGCGGCGGGCGAACGGATGACGGGCTGCGAAGGCGGTGAGGGAGAGGAGCCGGGCCACCGGCCCGGTTGGTGCGGTTGAGAGGACTCGAACCTCCACGGGTGTTACCCCACAGCGACCTCAACGCTGCGCGTCTACCAGTTCCGCCACAACCGCACCGACTGGCGAGGGGGCGTATAGAGGGGCGGGGGGGGCCGCGCAAGGGGCTCCGCACGGGGCCGCCGCGGAAATCCCGAGACCTTTGACAGGCGCGCGCGGCGGGGCGATGAGGGCGCATGGTCGAATGGATCACGAGCGCGGAGCCGGTTCCCTACGAGGAGGCCGTCGCCGTCATGGAGGCCCGCGCCGAGGCGATCGCGCAGGCCCGGGCCCCCGAGGCGGTCTGGCTCCTGGAGCATCCGCCGCTCTACACGGCGGGCACGTCCGCGCGCCCGGAGGACCTGCGCGACCCGCACCGCCTTCCTGTCCATTCCAGCCGCCGCGGGGGGCAGTACACCTATCACGGCCCCGGACAGCGGGTCGTCTATGTGCTGCTCGACCTGAACCGGCGGGGCCGCGACGTGCGCGCCTTTGTCCGCGCGCTCGAGGCCTGGACGATCGACGCGCTGGCCGAATTCGGCCTGCGCGGAGAGCGGCGCGAGGGGCGCGTGGGCATCTGGATCGTGCGGCCCGACCGGCCGCCGCGACCCGACGGCACCCCGCGCGAGGACAAGATCGCCGCCATCGGCGTGCGGCTGAAGCGCTGGGTGAGCCTGCACGGCCTGGCGATCAACGTGGAGCCGGACCTCGAGCACTTCACGGGGATCGTGCCCTGCGGCCTGCACGAGCACGGGGTGACATCGCTTGTGGATCTCGGTCTGCCCGTGGGCCTGGGGGATCTCGATGCGGCGCTGCGGCGGACCTTTGCACGGCATTTCCCCGACCCCTCCCGGGGCTGAGGCCGGTGTGCTGCGGCACCCCCTGCGACGCCGTTCCGCATCCGCCTCGCCTTGCCTCGGCAGGGGGCGGCGGCTAAACCGAAGCGCGACAGACAGGGGTCCCGCCGCGCCCCCGACCGACCACCCCCAGGGGAGAGCCCAATGGCCGACGCCGCCATCCACCACGAGCACCACGACCAGCGGGGCTTCTTCACCCGCTGGTTCATGTCCACGAACCACAAGGACATCGGCATCCTCTATCTGTGGGTTTCGGGGTTCCTCGGCTTCATCGCCGTGGCCTTCACCGTGTACATGCGCATGGAGCTCCAGCATCCCGGCGTGCAGTACATGTGCATGGAGGGGATGTTCTTCTGGCCGCAGGACCCGGCCAACTGCACCCCCAACGGGCATCTGTGGAACGTCCTCATCACCTATCACGGGGTGCTGATGATGTTCTTCGTGGTCATCCCGGCGCTGTTCGGCGGCTTCGGCAACTACTTCATGCCGCTGCAGATCGGCGCGCCGGACATGGCCTTCCCGCGGCTCAACAACCTGTCCTTCTGGCTGTTCGTGGCGGGCGCGTCGCTCGGCGTGGCCTCCATGCTGAGCCCCGGCGGCGACGGCCAGCTCGGCGCGGGCGTGGGCTGGGTGCTCTATCCGCCGCTCTCGACCTCGGACGCGGGCTACGCGATGGACCTTGCGATCTTCGCGGTGCACCTGTCGGGCGCCTCGTCGATCCTGGGCGCGATCAACATCATCACCACCTTCCTCAACATGCGCGCGCCCGGCATGACGCTGTTCCGGGTGCCGCTGTTCGCCTGGTCGGTCTTCGTGACCGCCTGGCTCATCCTGCTCGCGCTGCCGGTGCTGGCGGGCGCGATCACCATGCTGCTGACCGACCGCAACTTCGGAACGACCTTCTTCCAGCCCGAGGGCGGCGGCGACCCGGTCCTCTACCAGCACATCCTGTGGTTCTTCGGTCACCCGGAGGTGTACATCATCATCATCCCCGGCTTCGGCATCATCAGCCACGTCATCGGGACCTTCTCCAAAAAGCCGATCTTCGGCTACCTGCCGATGGTCTGGGCGATGATCGCGATCGGGGTGCTGGGCTTCGTCGTGTGGGCGCACCACATGTACACGGCCGGCATGTCGCTCACCCAGCAGACCTACTTCATGCTGGCGACCATGGCGATCGCCGTGCCCACGGGGGTGAAGATCTTCTCGTGGATCGCGACGATGTGGGGCGGCTCGATCGAGTTCAAGACGCCGATGCTCTGGGCGCTGGGCTTCCTGTTCCTGTTCACCATCGGAGGCGTGACGGGGATCGTGCTGAGCCAGGCGCCGCTCGACCGCTATTACCACGACACCTACTATGTCGTGGCGCACTTCCACTACGTGATGTCGCTGGGCGCCGTGTTCGCGCTGTTCGCGGGGATCTACTTCTACATGCCCAAGATGACGGGCAAGATGTTCCCCGAATGGGTCGGCCGGACGCATTTCGCGCTGTTCTTCATCGGCGCCAACCTGACCTTCTTCCCGCAGCACTTCCTGGGCCGGCAGGGGATGCCGCGGCGCTACATCGACTATCCCGAGGCCTTTGCCACCTGGAACTACGTCTCCTCCATCGGGGCCTATCTCTCCTTCGCCTCGTTCCTGTTCTTCATCGGCGCGCTGTTCTGGGTGCTGGCGCGCGTGCCGCGCACGGCACCGGCCAATCCCTGGAACGAATGGGCCGACACGCTGGAATGGACCCTGCCCTCGCCGCCGCCGGAGCACACCTTCGAGACCCTGCCGCGGCGCGAGGACTGGGACAGGAGCCACGCCCATTGAGGACCCCATGCCCTATGCATGGCTGACACGACCCAGCGCGGCCCCGGAGCGATCCGGGGCCGCGTCCGCTTCGCCCCCGGCGGCCGTCCTGCGGCTCTGGCCCCACCGGTCGCTGCCGCTGCGCGGCTTTGCCGGCTTCATCGGGATCACGGCGGCGCTTCTGGCCGTGCCGCTCCTGCCGGTGCTGGGATCGCCCGTCCTGTGGGGATTGCTGCCCTTCCTGCTGGCTGCGCTGGCCGGCCTGTGGTGGGCGCTGCGGCTTTCCTACCGCTCGGGCGAGGTGCTGGAGGAGCTGCGGCTCTGGCCCGACCGGATCGAGCTCGAACGCCACGATCCCTTCCGGCCGCCGCGCCGGTGGGAGGCCAACCCGCACTGGGTACGCACCGCCATCCACCCGACCGGGGGGCCGGTGCCGCATTACCTGACCCTGACCGGGGCAGGCCGCACGGTGGAGATCGGGGCCTTCCTGAGCGAGGAGGAGCGGCTCGCGCTGCGGCCCGAGATCGAGGACGCGCTGGCCCGGCTCCGCTGAGCCGGCCTCAGCCGCCTCCGAGCCGCGCCTTCACCAGGCCGCCCGCCCGCCCCATGTCGAGCGCGCCGGCATGCCGTTCGCGCAGCAGCGCCATCACGCGGCCCATGTCGCGCAGGCCGCTGGCCCCGCTGTCGCGGATCGCGGCCTCGACTGCGGCCTGCGCCTCGGATTCCGACAGCGCGCGGGGCAGGAATTCCTCGAGAATGGCGGCCTCCGCCTGTTCGCGCGCGGCCAGATCGGGGCGGCCCGCCTCCTCGAAGGCGCGGGCGCTGTCGCCGCGCTGCTTGACCATCCTGACCAGAACGGCCGTCACTCCGTCATCCCCCACCGGGGAAGGCTGCCCCTCGCTGCGGGCAGCGATGTCGCGGTCCTTGATCGCGGCCGCCGCCATGCGCAGCACGGCCGTGCGGCCTGCGTCGCGGTCGCGCATCGCGGCCTTGAGCGCGGCGTCGATCCGTTCGCGCAGGGACGGCTGGTCCGGGGTCATCGGCGATCCTCCCCGCTCTCCATAGGGCCCCTGCCCTCTTCTCCGCAAGCGGCCCGCCCGACGATGCCTTGACCCCTGCCCCCCCTGCCCTTAGGGCTCGCGCCGATCCGCCGGAGGTCCCCCATGCCCGCTCTCCGCCCCACCGCCTGTCTCGCCCTGGCCGACGGAACCGTGTTCTACGGCCGCGGCTTCGGCGCGACGGGCACGGTGACGGCCGAACTCGTGTTCAACACGGCCATGACCGGCTATCAGGAGATCCTGACGGACCCCTCCTATGCCGGGCAGGTCGTCACCTTCACCTTTCCCCATATCGGCAATGTCGGCACGAACCCCGAGGACGACGAGGCGGCCGAGCCCGTGGCGGCCGGCGCGGTCGTGCGCTGGGACCCGACCGAGCCCTCCAACTGGCGCGCGGCCGAGTCCTTCGGCGACTGGCTGGCGCGCAAGGGGCGCATCGGCATCGGGGGCGTGGACACGCGCCGCCTGACCCGCGCCATCCGCCAGCAGGGTGCACCGCATGTCGCCCTCTCGCACGATCCCGAAGGTCGCTTCGACCTGGAGGGGCTGGTGGCCGAGGCGCGGGCGTTCCGCGGGCTCGTGGGCCTCGACCTCGCGCGGGGGGTGACCTGCGCGCAATCCTACCGCTGGGACGAGACGCGCTGGGCTTGGCCGGGCGGCTTCGGACGGCAGGCCGAGCCGCGCTTCCGCGTCGTCGCGCTCGATTACGGGGCCAAGCGCAACATCCTGCGCTCGCTCGCCTCCGTGGGGGCGGAGGTCGTGGTCCTGCCGGCCACCGCCACTGCGGCCGAGGTCCTCGCGCACGAGCCCAACGGCGTGTTCCTGTCCAATGGGCCGGGCGATCCGGCCGCGACGGGGGAATATGCCGTGCCGATGATCCGGTCGGTGCTGGAGCGCGCGGACCTGCCCATGTTCGGCATCTGCCTCGGGCACCAGATGCTCGCGCTCGCGCTCGGGGCGCGGACGGTCAAGATGAACCACGGCCATCACGGCGCCAACCACCCGGTCAAGAACCTCGAGACGGGCCGGGTGGAGATCACCTCGATGAATCACGGCTTCACCGTGGACGCCCAGACCCTGCCCGAGGGCGTCGTCGAGACGCATGTCTCGCTCTTCGACGGGTCCAATTGCGGGCTCCGGGTCGAGGGCCGGCCGGTCTTTTCCGTCCAGTATCACCCGGAGGCCAGTCCGGGGCCGCAGGACAGCGCCTATCTGTTCGACCGTTTCGCCGAGGCCATGGCGGCGCGGCGGGGCGAGGGCACCGAAGGCCGTTAACGGGTTCTTAACCATCGTGGCGCCAGGCTGCGCCCCATGCGGGGAGCAGCCACCGATTCGGGCCCGAGGCCGGCAGCGGCGCCACTCCGGTCGTGGGGGCAGGTCGATCCGGTCGTCCTGCCGCCGGAGGGCGCGCTTGCCGGGGCGGTCGATCCCGTGCTGCTGCTGCGGGAGGGCCTGCTGCCCTGGCGCCGCTCGGGAGCGGTCACGGTCGTGCTCGCGGCCGATCCGGGGCGGGCGCAGGCGCATCTGCCGCTGCTCGCGCGCGAGCTGGGCCCCGTCCGGCTGGCGGCCGCGGCGCCCGACCGGCTAGCCGAGGCCCAGCGCCGGACCCTGGGGCCCCTGCTCGCCCGCGCCGCCGAGGAGCGTTGCCCCCCCTGGGCCAGCTGCCGGACCCTGCCGCGCCGGCGCCTTCTGGCCGTCCTCGCGCTGGCGGCCGGTCCGGCGGTCGGGCTGGCCGTCACCGCACCGGCCGTCTTGGTTGGCCTGCTCACGGGCTGGACGCTGCTGACGCTCGCGCTGCTCGCCGGGCTGCGGGCTGCCGCCCTGATGGCGACCCTGCGGCGCGACCGCACGGATGCCGGGGCCGAGGTGATCCCGTCGCGCTGGCCGGTCGTGTCGCTTCTCGTGCCTCTCTACCGGGAACAGGCGGTGGCCGGGCATCTGCTGCGGCGGCTCGGCGCGCTCGACTATCCGCGCGACCGCCTGGAGGTGCTCCTGATCCTCGAGGACGACGACCCCGTGACCCGCGCCGCGCTCGGCGCTGCCGTCCTGCCGTCCTGGGCGCAGGTCGTGGAGGTGCCGGAGGGCCTGCTGCGCACCAAGCCGCGAGCGCTGAACCACGCGCTGCGCTTGGCCCGGGGCACGATCGTCGGGATCTACGACGCCGAGGACGTGCCGGCCCCCGACCACCTGCGCCGCGTGGCCGCCCGCTTTGCCCGCCGCGGGCCGGAGGTCGCCTGCGTCCAGGGCGTGCTCGACTACTTCAACGCGCGCCGGAACTGGATGGCGCGCTGCTTTGCGCTGGAATACGCGGCCTGGTTCCGCGTGCTCCTGCCGGGGCTGGCGCGGCTGGGATGCCCCGTGCCGCTGGGGGGCACGACGCTGTTCCTGCGGCGCGAGGCGCTGGAGGCGGCGGGCGGCTGGGATGCCCACAACGTCACGGAGGACGCCGATCTGGGCCTGCGTCTCGCCCGGCTGGGCTACCGGACGGAGATCCTGCCGATCGTCACGGAGGAGGAGGCGAATGCCCGCCCCTGGGCCTGGATCCGCCAGCGCAGCCGCTGGCTCAAGGGTTATGCGGTGACCTATGCCGTGCACATGCGCGACCCGGCGCAGCTGTGGCGCGAGATGGGGTCGCGCGGCTTCTGGGCGGTGCAGATCCTGTTTCTGGGCACGCTGAGCCAGTTCGCCCTGGCGCCGCTCCTGTGGGCGCTCTGGCTGGTGCCGTTCGGGCTGGCCGTGCACCCGCTGGGCGGGGCGCTGCCGGAGCGGGCGCTGCTCGCGGCCTCGGGGCTGTGCCTTCTGGCGACCGTGCTCGACTGGACCGTGGCCGGACTGGGGGCGCGGCGGGCGGGCAAGGCGGGTCTCTCCCTCTGGGCGCCGACCCTGCCCCTCTACTTCGCGATGGGCACGTTTGCGGTCTGGCGGGCGCTGGCGGAGGCGGTGCTGTGCCCCTTCCGCTGGGACAAGACCGCGCATGGCCTCGACATGCCGACGCTGCCGCGACGCGGCGCGGCGCCCTCGCCGCCGGTCACTGGGCGGCCTGCGCCCTGGCGGCGTCGAGCTTGAGCCGGGTCGTGAAGGCGCGGCTGATATGTTCGCGCAACGCGCGGTCGGCAGCCTCGCCGTCACCCGCCTCGATCGCCCGCACGATGGCGTCGTGCTCCTCGATCGTGCCGCGGCCGCGCCCCTCGGCCGCAAGGGAGGTGGAGGCGAGCAGCACCATGCTGCGATGCACGAGGTCGAGCTGCTGGACGAGAAAGCGGTTGTGCGAGGCGAGGTGGATCTGGCGGTGGAAGCGCCGGTTGGCCCGGCTGAGAGCCTGCGGGTCGCCCACGAGGGCCCGGTCGGCCTCGAGCATGTCGCGCAGGACGCGCACCTCCTCGGGCGTGGCATGGCGCGCGGCGAGGCGGGCGGCGAGCCCCTCGAGTTCGCTGCGCACGACGTAGAGTTCGGCCAGGTCGTTGTGGTCGAGCGAGGCCACGATGAGCGAGCGGCCGTCCCGCACGAGCAGCGACTGGGTTTCCATCCGCTGGAGCGCCTCGCGGATGGGCGTGCGCGAGACGCCGAACCGCTCGGCCAGCTCGCTCTCCACAAGCCGGTCACCGGGGCGGTAGAGGCCGGCGTCGATCGCCTCGAGGATGAGGTCGTAGGCGTCGCGCGTCTGGTGGCGGGGGTCAGGCATGGAGCGTCCGCGTCTGGAAGGCCCATCCTACCCCCGGAGTCCCGGCATGCAAGGCGGTGCGGCCCCGGGGGTCCGGCAGGGCCGCCGATCCGCGTGCAGCGGGCTTTCCGGGACGGTCGCAACGGCCTATGTCGCCCGTCATGGACAGGGTGGACATCGTGGTGGCGGGCGGCGGGGCTGCGGGCCTCGCGGCGGCGGCGGCCTTCGGGACGCTGGGCCTGAGGGTGGTCTGCGTCGATCCGGCGCCGGAGGACGGCCCGGACCCGGCGGGCGACCTGCGCACCACCGCCATTCTCGCGCCCGGCCGCGTCGTCCTGGAGGGGGCCGGCCTGTGGGAGGGGATCGCCAACCATGCCACACCGCTGCGCGTCATGCGCATCGTGGAGGCGGGCGGGCCCCGGCCGGTCCGGCGCGACTTCGTCGCGGGCGAGCTGGGCCGCACGGAATTCGGCTGGAACGTCCCCAACCGCATCCTGCGGCGCGCCTTCGCCGCGCGCCTCGCGGCCCTGCCGGGCGTCGATCTGCGCCGCGGCGTGGGCTTTGCCTCGCGGCTCGCGGGGGCGGAGGAGGTCGTCGTCGGGCTGACGGACGGACGCCGGGTCGCGGCGCGGCTGCTCGTGGGGGCGGACGGGCGCCACTCCGCCGTGCGGGCGGCCTGCGGGATCGGGGCGCGGGTGCTGCGCTACGGACAGAAGGCGCTGGTCCTTGCCGTCTGCCACGAGACCCCGCACGAGGGCGTCTCGACCGAGGTCCACGCGCGGGGCGGCCCCTTCACCCTGGTGCCGCTGCCCGATCACGAGGGAAGCCCCTGTTCGGCCGTGGTGTGGATGACGGACGGTGCCGAGGCGCGGCGCCTGCTGGCCCTCTCCCCCGAGGCCCTGGCCGAGGCGGTCAACGCGCGGTCGGCCGGAGTGATGGGGCCCCTGCGGCCGGTGGGGCCGGTGCAGGCCTGGCCCGTCGTCACCCTGACGGCCGACCGGCTGGTGGCGCGGCGCACCGCGCTGATGGCCGAGGCGGCCCATGCCGTGCCCCCCATCGGCGCGCAGGGGCTCAACATGAGCCTGGCCGATCTGGGCGCGCTGGTCGCGCTCGCGCGCGAGCGGCCGGGGGGGATCGGCACCGACGCATGGCTGCGCGACTATGCTCGGATGCGCGAGCCCGACATCCGCCTGCGGGCGGCCGGGATCGACCTGCTCAACCGCGCCTCGATCGCAGGGGCGGCGCCGCTGCGTCTGGCGCGGGGGCTCGGGCTGCGGGCGATGCACGATCTGGGCGCGGTGCGCCGGGGGCTCATGCGGCTGGGTCTCGGGCTGGACCGCCCCGGCTGACGCATTGCCCTCGGGTCCGCGGCGCGCTAGACGGCCCCGGATGCCGAAGGCCAAGGGGGCAAGGGAATGCGCGTCTTCTACGATCGCGACTGCGACGTGAACCTCGTCAAGGATCTCAAGATCGCGATCCTGGGCTATGGCAGCCAGGGCCATGCCCATGCGCTCAACCTGCGCGATTCCGGTGCCCGCCAGGTCGCCGTGGCGCTGCGCGAGGGCTCGCCCTCGCGGGCCAAGGCGGAGGCCGAGGGGCTCAAGGTCATGGGGATCGAGGAGGCGGCCGCCTGGGCCGACCTCATCATGTTCACCATGCCCGACGAGCTGCAGGCCGAGACCTACCGCAAACACGTCCACGATCACCTGCGCGAGGGGGCGGCGATCGCCTTTGCCCATGGGCTCAACATCCATTTCGGGCTGATCGAGCCGAAGAAGGGCGTGGACGTCATCATGATGGCGCCCAAGGGGCCCGGCCACACGGTGCGCGGCGAATACGTCAAGGGGGGCGGCGTGCCCTGCCTGGTGGCGGTGCACACCGACGCCTCGGGCCGGGCCAAGGAGATCGCGCTGAGCTATTGCGCGGCCATCGGCGGCGGCCGGTCGGGGATCATCGAGACCAATTTCCGCGAGGAATGCGAGACCGACCTGTTCGGCGAGCAGGCGGTGCTGTGCGGCGGCCTCGTGGAACTCATCCGCATGGGCTTCGAGACGCTGGTCGAGGCGGGCTACGAGCCCGAGATGGCCTATTTCGAGTGCCTCCACGAGGTGAAGCTGATCGTGGACCTGATCTACGAGGGCGGCATCGCCACCATGAACTACTCGATCTCCAACACGGCCGAATACGGCGAATACGTGTCGGGACCGCGCATCCTGCCGCGCGAGGAAACCAAGGCCCGCATGAAGGCCGTGCTGGAGGACATCCAGACGGGCCGGTTCGTGCGCGACTGGATGGCCGAATGCGCCGTGGGCCAGCCGATGTTCAAGGCCACGCGGCGGCTCAACGACGAGCACCAGATCGAGAAGGTGGGCGAGAAGCTGCGCGCCATGATGCCCTGGATCGCCAAGGGCAAGATGGTGGACCGCGCGCGCAACTGAGCGCGTCGGTCCGGGCCGCCCGCGCGGGGCGGCATCCCTGTGTCCGGGCATGTCCGCCCCTCCCTGTTCCGAGCGGGGCGCCGGGGATTCGGCGCCCCTTCTGCCGTCAGGATGGGGCCGAAAGGTTAACAAAACCTTGGGGCACCGCGCGCACCAGGGGCGATTCGCGCAACACCCCCCCTGCCCTAGAGCGACCCCGCGCCCTGATGGGCGGCCTTGGTCAGGCGCGCCGCGATCTCGTAGAATTCCTCGGGCGCGTAGTCGGGGGTGAAGGCCGAGGGCTGGCCCACGAGGTCGTGGATCCTGCCGCCGTCGGGGGGACCCTCGATCACCTCCAGATCGCCCGGCGGGTCGTCGGGCAGCGCCGTCTCCCCCTCCCAGACGCCGCGGATCTCGGTGTAGTCGGAGGGGCTGAAGGTGTAGAGGCGGCGGTGAACCCCCTCCTCGAGATACTTGCGGCATTCGGGAATGCGGTCGGTGGGGATGTTGGGCGTGGGCAGCATCTTCTCGATCGAGACGCCCGTGAGCTTCTTGAGCGCGAGCGCGTAGGCATGGGCGTGCACCCCCCCGCGCACGAGGAGATAGGCGCAGACCTCTCGTCCCGTGGGGTCGGAGAGGGATTCATAGACGCGCAGCTTGTGCAGGCGCGCGCCGCATTCGAGGTGGAAGTTGTGCAGAAGGTCGAACACCACGTTGCCCGTCGTGGTGATCATGTCCTTGTTCCAGCTCAGCCCGTTGGAATCGACCGGCACGGCGCCGCCCCCGTGGCTGAAGAAGCCGGCGGCGAGCCGGATGTCCGTCATCCCGGCAAAGGGCGCGCCGGAGATGTCGCCGCCGTCGCCCGTGTCGGCGCCCTCGGCGTCCGGGCCGTGGGCGATCATGGCGGCGCCGTTCGAGACCAGCTCGACATGGCCCACCTCCTCGGCGGTGATGGCGGCGACGAGGCCGTAGAAGGGCCGCAGCTTGGACTTGGAACGGAAGTTGAAGCTCTGGAACATGTAGTTCCCGAGCGTGCTCATCTCGCCGTACTTGCCGCCCAGCAGTTCCAGAAGGGCGGCGGCGGCGTCGGGGTCCTGCTTCTTCGGGGCGGGCAGCTCCACCTGGAGCCGGTCGATGCGTAGGAACATGGGTGCCTCCCTGCTGTGGCAGGAAGGCAACGGCCCGGCGGCGGGGCTGTTCCCCCGGGAGGGGAATGCGATCGGCGGACCCTTGCCGGGTCAGGCCGCCTGCTCGACGGCGGCGACGATCTCCTCGAGCACGGCGGCGAGCAGCGCCTCGTCCTCGGCCTCGGCCATGACGCGGATGAGCGGCTCGGTGCCCGACTTGCGGATGAGGAGGCGGCCGTGGCCGTTGAGCCGCGCCTCGGCCCCGGCGATGGCGGCAGCCACAGCCGGCGCGGCGAGGGGCTGACGGCCCGGCGCGTAGCGGACGTTGCGCAGCATCTGCGGCACCGTCTCGAACTGGTGCAGCAGGCGCGAGGCGGGCAGGCCCGTCTCGGTCATGGCGGCCAGCACCTGGAGGGCGGCGAGAAGGCCGTCGCCGGTGGTGGCGTAGTCGGTCATCACGATATGGCCGGACTGTTCGCCGCCGAGGTTCCAGCCGCCCTGGCGCATCGCCTCGACCACGTAGCGGTCGCCGACCTTTGTGCGCTCGAGCCGCAGGCCGCGGGCGGCGAGGAACCGCTCGAGCCCCAGATTGGACATGACGGTGGCCACCAGCGTGCCGCCGCGCAGGCGGTCCTCCTCGGCCCAGCGGGCGGCGAGGAGCGCCATGAGCTGGTCGCCGTCGGCCACCTCTCCGGTCTCGTCGATCAGGATGACGCGGTCGGCATCGCCGTCGAGGCAGATGCCGAGATCGGCGCCGTGGGCCACGACCGTCTCGGCCGCGGCGCGGGGGGCGGTGGAGCCGCAGCCCTCGTTGATGTTGAAGCCGTTGGGGGCGGTGCCCACGGGGACGACCGTGGCGCCGAGCTCCCACAGGATCTCGGGGGCGACGCGGTAGGCGGCGCCGTGGGCGCAGTCGATCACCACCTTGAGCCCGCGCAGGTCGCGCCCCTTGGGGAAGGTACCCTTGAGCCGCTCGGCATAGCGGAAGCGGCCGTCGTCGATGCGCTTGGCCCGCCCGATCCCGTCGGCGGGGACGGGCTCGGCGCCCTCGTCCATCAGCGCCTCGATGGCGGCCTCCGCCTCGTCGGAGAGCTTGTAGCCGTCGGGGCCGAAGAACTTGATGCCGTTGTCGCGGTGGGGATTGTGGGAGGCGGAGATCATGATGCCCACATCCGCGCGCATGGACGTGGTCAGAAGGCCCACGGCGGGCGTCGGCACGGGGCCGAGCAGCAGCACGTTCATGCCGGTGGAGGTGAGGCCCGCGGTCAGCGCGTTCTCGAACATGTAGCCCGACAGGCGGGTGTCCTTGCCGATGACGACCCGGTGGCCGTTGGTGCCGTCGTTGCGGAAGAAGCGACCCGCCGCCGCGCCCAGCCGGAGCGCCGTCTCGGCCGTCATGGGCCAGGCATTGGCGGTCCCGCGCACCCCGTCGGTGCCGAAAAGCTTGCGTCCCATCCTCACGTCCCATCCTGCGCCGCCTCGAGCCCGAGGAACACCCCGAGCGCCTGGCGGGTCTCGTTCACGTCGTGCACGCGGATCACCTGCGCGCCCTGCCTCGCCGCGTGGAGCGCGGCCGCCACGGAGCCCGCGACCCGGTCGCGCGGGGCCGCGGCACCCCCGAGCGCCCCCACGAACCCCTTGCGCGAGGCGCCCACGAGCAGCCCGCAGCCCAGCCCGTGATAAAGCGACAGCCGCCGCAAGAGGGTCACGTTGTGTTGCAGAGTCTTGCCGAAGCCGAGGCCCGGGTCGAGCAGGACCCGCGCGCGGTCGATCCCCGCCGCCTCGGCCGCCGCAAGCCGTTCGGCCAGCGTGTCGAACACGTCGAGCAGCACGTCGCCGTAGCGCGGGTCGTCCTGCATCGTCTCGGGCGTGCCCTGGGCATGCATCAGGCAGACCCCCTCGGCCCGGGCGGCCACGGCGGCCATGGCGGGGTCGAAGCGGAAGGCGGAGACGTCGTTGACGATCGCCGCCCCGCGGGCGAGGGCGGCCGCGGCCACCGACGCCTTGCGCGTGTCCACCGAGAGGGGCAGGCGGGTGGCGGCGCGGACCGCCTCGAGCGCGGGCAGCAGGCGCGCGGCCTCCTCGGCCTCGGGGACAGGGCGGGCGCCGGGGCGCGTGCTCTCGGCGCCGAGGTCGAGCGCGTCGGCGCCTTCGGCCTCCAGGCGGCGGGCCTGGGCCAGAGCGGCCTCCCTCCCCTCGTGCAGGCCGCCGTCCGAGAAGCTGTCGGGCGTGACGTTGAGGATGCCGAGAAGGCGCGGCCGGTCGAGACGGAGGCCCGCGACGGGCGGGCGCGGCGCGGTCAGGCGGTCGAGCCAGGGGGAAGGCACCTCCGCGGCGGGGACGATCTCGGGCGCCTCGCCGCGGGCCAGGCGTTCGGCGCGATCGAACCAGAGGGGACCGCCGGCGAGGGGCAGCGCGCCGCGCGGGCGCGCGGGGTCGGTCATCGGGATGGGGCGCCAGTAGGCGCTCATGCCGGCCAGCCCCGAACCAGCGGGGGATCGTCGGGCCGGAGGGCTTCGGGAAGCGGGGCGTCGACGACGCGCAGCTCGCGCGCGCCGAGCAGGCGGGCGAGCCAGAGCGCGAGCGCCGGGCCGCCCTCGGCCGGGGGGGGCTCGACGGCATCGAGCACCATCTTCGAGGGCGCCCAGACCGCGCGGTGGCCGCGCCGCAGCGCCCAGTCGAGTTCGGTGCGGGTGGCGACCACGGTGGCGCGCGGGTCGAGCGAGGCGAGCGTCCAGGCCGCCATGTCGAGGGCGAGCAGCGCCACGCGCCGGGCCGCCGCTGCCGTCGCCGCCGGCGGCAGGCGCAGGTCGGGCGCCCCCGCGCAGAGCAGGAGCGGACCCTCGGCCGAGGCGGCCAGACGGTCGAGACGGAGGGCGAGGTCCGGGGGCGGATGGGCCACGAACAGGATGCGCGGGCGCGGCGCGAGCGCGGCACCCCCGGAGGGAACGGAGCCGCGGATGCGCACGATCTCGACACCCAGCGCGCCGGGCAGGCGGTCGAGCTTGTCCACCCGGACATGGGCCCGCGCGGCGGCGCGGTGACGCAGGATGCCGGCGGCGATGCGTTCGGCCAGCGTCTCGAGCAGGTTGACGCGTTCCTCGGCCAGAGCGGCGTCGATCGCCTCGGTCAGGCAGTCGTAGGACAGGATGCGGTCCACGTCGTCCTCGACCGGGCCTTGGCGGTCCACCTCTGCCACGAGGTCGAAGCGCAGCCGCTGGAGGCGGCCGCGCTCGCCCTGGAAGGCGCCGATCTCCACCTCGCGGATGTGGTCGCGCAGGTGGATCCGGTCGGGGGGAAGGGGCGAGGGGTGGTCCTGGGTCATTCCCGGCGAGCCCGTGGCGGCTCCCCTGCCTAGCCCTCCGCCGCAGGCTCGGCAAGGGCGGGAGCCGGGCTCAGTCGGAGGCGTTCGAGGCCACGCGGGTGCCGAGGGGGCGCGTCTCGTCCACATAGAAGATGTGGGCCCCGATCGTCGTGGTCTCGGTGAAGACGGAGGCCCAGTAGGGATTGACCGCCCTGGTATGGTAGAACATCGCCCCGTCGGTGAGGGGACGCTCCGCCCCGTCGAGCATGACGCGCGCCACGCGCCCCACGGCGGCCCAGGCCCGACGGTCGCGGATCGTGTCGGGCCGGCCGTCGCAGTAATAGCTGAACTGGCACATGTGGAGCTGGCCGGTCCCCTGACGCACCACCGCGCAGACCGTGTCGGGATACCAGCGGCTGTCCACCCGGTTGAGGATCACCTCGGCCACGGCGATCTGTCCGCGGAGCGGCTCGCCGCGGGCCTCGTGGTAGAGGGCCTCGGCGAGGCAGCGCCACTGCGGGCCGCCGGTCGGCTCGGCCCGGGCGATCCGGTCCTCGATCTCGGTCACCGGATCGAGGGGTCGTGCCGCCACGCCGCGCTCGGCCGGAGGCGGCAGGGCCAGATCGCCGAGGCCGACCGCCGCGCCTGCCCGCTCCTGGCCGAGCAGCCGCTCGAGGCGGGCCTGCTGATCCCCTTCGGTGGCCGCCACCGTGCCGGCCGCGACCAGGGTCGCGGCAGCCGCCGCGACCATGCACCCGGCGCGCCGGAGAGCGCGCCCCACACCTTGCGTCATTCACCTGTCCCGTCGTTCCCGGCGGATCGGGTCCGCCCCGTGCCGCGGGTCCCTTGTCCCGCGTCCAGTGGGGGGAATAGTTTTTTTGGTTCCGTTGTGTCCACGCCACAGTTTGCCCTCCGGCAAGGGAGCGCGCATGGGGCGCACCAAAACCTGCCGACGCGGTGACGTGAGGTGAAGTCCGTCCGTCAGGCCCTTGGAGAGTCGGGGTTTCTCAGGGTGGCCTGGGCGGCGGAAAGCCGCGCAATCGGAACCCGGAACGGCGAGCAGGACACATAGTCGAACCCCTCGCGCCGGCAGAACTCGATGGCGCGTCGCGTGCCGCCATGTTCGCCGCACAGCGCCAGGACGACATCGCCGCGCCCGTGGCGGCCCCGTTCCGCCCCGATGCGGATCAGCTCGCCCACCCCGTCGAGGTCGAGCGACTGGAACGGGTCCTCCTCGAACACGCCCTGCGCGACATAGGCGGGCAGGAAGCGGCTGGCATCGTCGCGCGACAGACCATAGGCGAGCTGGGTGAGATCGTTGGAGCCGAAGGACAGAAAGGCGGCATGCTGGGCGATCTCGGCCGCGCGGAGAGCGGCGCGGGGCGTCTCCACCATGACCCCGAGCCGGTAGGCGAAATCCACCCCGCGCGCGGCGCGCACGGAGGCGGCGACCGCGTCGATGCGGGCGGCGACCAGCTCCACCTCGCGCCTGGCGGAGACGAGCGGGATCATCACCTCCGGCACCACCGGGGCCCCTTCGGCGCCGGATTCGGCGGCCGCCTCGAAGATGGCGCGGGCCTGCATCTCGTAGATCTCGGGCACGGTGACGCCGAGGCGCACGCCGCGCAGGCCCAGCATGGGGTTGTACTCGCTGAGCTGGGCGATGCGGCCCTCCACCTCCGACAGCGGCAGCGACAGCGCCTCGGCCAGGTCGCGCAGGCCGGCCCGGTCGGCGGGCAGGAATTCGTGCAGCGGCGGGTCGAAGAGGCGGATGCAGACCGGATGCCCCGCCATGATGCGGAAGATGGCGAGGAAGTCCGCCCTCTGGAGCGGCAGGAGGCGGTCGAGCACGGCCCGGCGGGCGGGCGCGTCCTCGGCGAAGATCATCTCGCGCATGAGGCCGATGCGGCCGCCTTCGAAGAACATGTGCTCCGTCCGGCACAGGCCGATGCCTTCGGCCCCGAACTCGCGCGCGAGGCGGGCATCGGCGGGGGTGTCGGCATTGGCGCGCACGCCGAGCCCGCGGACGAGGTCGGCCCAGTCGAGCAGCGTGCGGAAGGCCGCATCCTGCTGGGCGGGCAGAAGCGGCGCCTCGCCCAGCAGCACCTCGCCCGCGGTGCCGTCCACGGTGACGAGGTCGCCCTCGCGCAGCACGCGGCCGTCCGGGGCGGTGACGCAGCGGCGGCGGCGGTCGATCTCGAGCCCGGCGGCGCCGACCACGCAGGGCAGCCCGAGACCGCGGCCGATCACGGCGGCATGGCTGGTCAGGCCGCCGCGGATCGTCACCACCGCCACGGCGGCATGCATGCCGCGGATGTCCTCGGGGGCCGTCTCGCGCCGGACGAGGATGCAGGGCTCGCCCCTCGCAGCGGCGGCCTCGGCCTCCTCGGGGGAGAGCACGATGCGGCCCGAGGCGGCGCCGGGGCTGGCCCCGATCCCGGAGACGAGCACGTCGCGCGGCGCCGCAGGGTCCACCTGGGGATGGAGCAGCCGCGCCAGCCCCTCGGCATCCACGCGCAGGATCGCCTCCTCGCGCGGGATGATGCCGTCCTCGGCGAGCGCCACGGCGATGCGCAGCGCGGCGCGCGGCGAGCGGGGGACGCGGACGGCATCCAGAATGCGCAGGCGGCCGTTCTCGAGCGTGAACTCGATCTGCATCTCCTCCTTGAGGCGGGTGCGGATGCGGCGGCCGGCCTCCAGAAGCTCGGCGAAGGCGTCGGGGGCGGCCTCCTCGAGCGAGGGGCCGCGGGGATCGCGGACAAGATAGGCTGCCCCGCGCGGGGCGGCGAGCGCCTCGCGCCCCTGGCTCTGCCCGAGATAGCGCCCCGCGATGCGCGGCTCTCCGGTGGAGCCGTCCACGAACTGGATGACGCCCGAGCCGCTCTCGCCCCGGCCGATGCCGAGCGCCATGGCCTGGACGACGAGGCCCAGTCCGGCATCGGCCGGGGCCCCCTTGGCCTGGCGCAGCAGGCGGGCGGTCGTCCCCTCCCAGGCGCGGGCCATCGAGCGCAGCGCCTCGGCCAGCTGGGTGGCGGGGGATTGGGGAAAGGGCTCGTCCGTCTCGGCCTCGTAGGCGGCGAGCATGGCGCGCAAAGCCTCGGGGGTCGGCTCCTCGGGGAGGGTGAAGGCGTCGGGGTCGAGGCGGGCGACGTGGATCGCGTAGCTCTGGATGAAGCGCAGGTAGAGCGAGGTGGCGGCGACGGGCCCCGCGGTGCGCGAGAGCGCCTCGTGCCGCTCGTCGGTCATGCCGATGTTGAGGATGGCGCCGGGGCCGCCCCAGTCGGGATCGAGCGAGGAGGGGCGCACCGAGAGAAGGGGCGCGAAGCCGAAGGGCGCCATCAGCGCGCGCAGGTCGGGCATCCGCCCCGCCGCGATCCCGCGCACCGCGTCGAAGCTGAGCGCGACCGTCACCGGCACCGGCAGGTCGAGGCGGATCAGCCGCTGGAGGCACTTGGCGCGGCCCCCATAGACCTCGGCCGCCATGGGGGCGTCGGGGGTGATGAGCAGCACCGGCGGGAAGGTCAGGTGTTTCTGCACCGCAGCATCCTTTCGTCTGCGAGCATAGCGGCGAATCGCCCGAGGGAAAGGGCGGGACGCGACGGGGTGGCGGGTGCGGGCGACGGGAGTCATGTCGCCACCCTGCCACGGCAAGGGTTAACAGGCTGTTACACCACCGCGCGCACCGGGTGCCGTTCGCGCAACACCCCTCAGGCGGCCTGACCCGATTCGCTCCGCCCGCCCTCGATCCGGCCGAGATCGGCCAGGCCGAGCGCGAGCGCCCGGATGCGCGACAACAGGTTGAGCCGGTTGCGGCGGATCACGGCGTTGTCGGTGTTGACCTGCACCGCCTCGAAGAAGCCGTCGAGCGGCCCGCGCAGCCGCGCGAGCGCCGCGGTGGCGCCGGCGAAATCCTCGGCCTCGAGCGCAGACCGCACGGCGGGCTCGGCCGCGTCGAGCGCGGCGAACAGGATGCGTTCGGATTCGTGGTCGGCCCATTTCGGGTCAGCCCCAAAGGAATATTCCACGCCGTCCTGCGCCTCGGCCTGTTCGAGGATGTTGGCCGCGCGCTTGTAGAGGCGCACGAGGTCGGCGCCCTCGGGCGCGGACAGGACGGCCGCCAGGGCCTCGGCCCGGCGCACCAGCCGCGCGAGGTCGTCCGCGCCCGGCGTGGCGAGGCAGGCGTCGATCACGTCGTGGGGGATGCCGCGCTCGCGCAGATGGACCTTGAGGCGGTCGTGGAGAAAGGCGAGCAGGTCGGCGCGGGCTGCCGCGTCGAAGGCCTCGCCCGCAGCGCCGAGGCGGGGCCCGTGCGCGGCCAGCACCGGCGCGAGGGGCAGGCGCAGCCCGTTGGCGAGGACGAGCCGGATCACCCCCAGCGCCGCGCGGCGCAGCGCGAACGGGTCGCGGGAGCCCGTGGGCTTCTCGTCGATGGCCCAGAAGCCCGCGAGCGTGTCGATCCGGTCGGCCAGCGCCACGGCGACGGAGACGGGGGCGGTGGGCACGGTGTCCGAGGGGCCTAGGGGGGCGTAATGCTCCTCGGCGGCGGCGGCGACGGCCTCGGGCAGGCCCGCGGCCCGCGCGTAATGGCGGCCCATGCGGCCCTGCAGTTCGGGAAACTCGCCCACCATCTGCGAACGCAGGTCGAGCTTGGCGACCTCGGCCGCCTGGGCGGCGAGGTCGGGATCGGCGCCGACGGCGGGGGCGATCTCGCGCGCGAGCGCCGCGATGCGCCCGACCCGGTCCCGCTGGCTGCCCAGCCGGTTGTGGAAGGTGACGGCGCGCAGGCCCTCGCGCCATTCGGCCATGCCGGCGCGGGCGGTGCGCAGGTCGTTGTCCCAGAAGAAGGCGGCGTCCGAAAGGCGCGCGCGCAGGACGCGGCGGTTGCCCGCGAGGATCGCCGCGCCGCCATCGGCGGCCTCGAGATTGGCGACGGTGACAAAGCCCTCGATCCGGCCCGTGGCAGGGTTGCGCAGGGACAGGAACTTCTGGTGCTCGCGCATGGAGGTCTGGAGCACCTCGGGCGGCAGGTGGAGGAAGTCCTCCTCGACGGGACCCATCAGGGTGACGGGCCATTCGACGAGGCCCGCGATCTCCGCGAGGAGGGGCTCGTCCTCGACCACCTCGAGTCCTCGGGCAAAGGCGAGCTGGGCCGCGTCGTGGCGGATGCGGGCGGCGCGTTCCGCGGGGCGCAGGACGACGCGGGCCTGACCGAGGCGACGCTCGTAATCCTCGAAGCCGGAGACGGCGAAGGGCGCGGGCGCGTGGACGCGGTGGCCGCGCGTCGTGGCGCCCGCCGCGAGGCCGTCGACCGAGAGGGGGACGACCTGCGCGCCCCCCTCGTCCGAGAGCAGGCAGAGGATCGAGTGGAGCGGGCGCACCCAGCGCAGGTCGCCCGTGCCCCAGCGCATCGACCTGGGCCAGGGGAATGTGCGGATGGCGCGCTCGAGCACCTCGGCCACGATCTCCGGCGCCTCGCGGCCGGGATGCTCGAGGACGGCGAAAAAGGTCTCACCCTTGCGGTCGGCGCGGCGCTCGAGCCGGTCGAGCGTGAGACCGGTGGCGCGCAGGAAGCCCTGGATTGCGGCCTCGGGGGCAGTGGTGGAGGGGCCGCGACGTTCCTCGCGGCGGGGCCGCGAGCGGGGGGCGAGGCCCTCGACGGCGAGAGCGAGGCGGCGGGGCGTGGCGAAGGCCTGCGCGTGGGCGTAAGGGAGGCCGGCCTCCACGAGGCCGTCGGTGACGAGGCGGCGCAGGTCCTCGGCCGCGCGCGCCTGCATCCGGGCGGGGATCTCCTCGGAGAGAAGTTCGATCAGGAGGTCGGGCATCAGGGAGGGCTTTCGGACGGGGGGCAGGCGCGGGGCCGGTCGGATTCCTCCGCAAGGGGCCCGCAGGGGTCGAGCTGGGTCCAGAGAAAGACGCGCCCGTCGGGAAAGAGCGCCGCCACGCGGTCCACGCCGCGCACGACGCCGGCCTCGGACAGCACGGCCCGCGCCTCGCCGCGCTCGAGCGCCTCGCCGATGGCGCGGGCGTCGAAGCAGTCGAACCAGCCGGGCGCGACGAGGGGGCGCGGGAAGGGATAGGGGAGGAGCGCGACAGGGTCCTGCGGCGGCAGGGTCGCGCAGGCGCGGAAGCGGATGGGCGAGGAATCGCTGTCGATGCCGCGGAACCCCTCGGCGGGGACGGCCTCGGCCGCGCCGCCGGGGCGGGCGAGCAGGACCGCGTCGGCCGAGACCTCGCGGTAGAAGGCGCGGGTCTGGAGCCACCACATCGCCGCGCCCGCGACGAGCGCGGTCAGAAGGAGCCCGAGGACGAGAAGCCGCGCGGGCGTGAGCGGCGCCACGAGCCCCGCGCGGGCGGGCGGCTGGCCGGGAGGCGGGCGGGCGGTCATGCGGGCGGCGCGTCCGGCCCCCCGAAGCCGCCCGCCTCGGTGCGCAGGAAGGCGTCGGCGCAGGCCCTGGCCAGCGCGCGGACGCGGCCGATATAGGCCTGCCGCTCGGTCACGGAGATGACGCCGCGCGCGTCGAGCAGGTTGAAGAGGTGGCTGGCCTTGATGCACTGGTCGTAGGCGGGGTGCGCCATGACGATGCGTCGCCCCGTGCGGGGGTCGGTCTCGGGCGCGTCGAGGAGGGCGCGGCACTCGGCCTCGGCATCCTCGAAGTGGCGCAGGAGGCGCGCGGTGTCGGCGGCGTCGAAGTTGTGGCGGGAATACTCGGCCTCGGCCTGGCGGAACACGTCGCCATAGGTGAGGGGGACAGGCGCGGCCGGGTCGTTGAAGGGCATGGCCATGACGTGGTCGGCGCCCAGCACGTACATCGCCAGACGCTCGAGCCCGTAGGTCAGCTCTCCGGGGACGGGGCGGCAATCGTGGCCGCCGACCTGCTGGAAATAGGTGAACTGCGACACCTCCATCCCGTCGCACCACACCTCCCAGCCCAGCCCCCAGGCGCCGAGCGTGGGGCTTTCCCAGTCGTCCTCGACAAAGCGGATGTCGTGGCGCGCGGGGTCGAGGCCGATGGCCCCGAGCGAGGCGAGATAAAGGTCCTGGAGATCCGGCGGTGAGGGCTTCAGCAGGACCTGGAACTGGTAGTAGTGCTGGAGGCGGTTGGGGTTGTCGCCGTAGCGCCCGTCGGTGGGCCGGCGCGAGGGCTGGACATAGGCCGCAGCCCAGGGGCGGGGCCCCAGCGCGCGCAGGGTGGTGGCCGGGTGGAACGTGCCCGCGCCCACCTCCATGTCGTAGGGCTGGAGGATGGCGCAGCCCTGCCCGGCCCAGAAGTCCTGAAGGCGCAGGATCACGTCCTGGAACGAGCGCGGGCGGTCCGGCGCGGGGGCGCGCGCGGGACTCTGCGGGGCGGCGGCGACGGGCGTCGCGGGGGCGCGATCCTCTGGCATGGTCCCCTCCGGTCGGGCGCCCCTTCCCTAGTCGCGCCCCCCCGGCGGGGCAAGGGGGCCACGCTCGCCCTGCCCCGTCCGCCGCCCACGCGGATTTGTGCTGCGTCCCCCTTGCGCCTGCGGCATCACCTGTCGCCGACAGGGTGATCCGGAGCGAGCAGCATGGGTGGCACGGCAGGGAGGGGGCGGGGCACGACGCCGGCCGGACGGGGGGGGATGCGACGCAGGGCGGCATGGCGGTTCGCGTTGCTGGCGGCCGCCGCGCTGGCCGCCCCGCCGCTGGCGGCCCAGCAGCGCGCCGCGCCCGGCGGCACGGAGGCCGCCGAGCAGCGCGTGTGGCTTCAGGTCGAGGCTCTGCCCACCCTGGCGCGGGCGCAGGAGCGCGTGGCCGCCTATGCCGCGACCTTTCCCGACGTGCAGGGCTACTATCTCGGCTCCGGCTGGTACGGGATCGTGCTGGGTCCGCTGCCCCGCGCCGAAGCCCTGGCGCTGCGCACGCGCCTCCTGTCGGAAGGCCGCATCCCGCGCGATGCGTTCCTGGCCGACGGCGCCGCGTTCCGCCAGCGGTTCTGGCCGCTCGCGGCCGCCACGGAGGCGCTCACGGCCGACCGGCCGGCAGATGCGACCGAGGTGGCCGCCGCGGCCGCGGAGCCCGGGTCGCCCGCGGCCGTGCCGGTCCAGGCTCCGGCCCTGCCTGCCGAGGAGACGCCCGAGGAAGCCCGCGCCTCCGAGGCCGCCCTGAGCCAAGCCGAACGCGAACTGATCCAGGTGGCCCTGCGCTGGGCCGGCCTCTACGAGGGGGCGATCGACGGCGCGTTCGGACGCGGCACCCGCGCCGCCATGGAAGCCTGGCAGCGGAGCCGGGGCGCGCGTCCGACCGGCATCCTGACCGCGCGCGAGCGGGCCGAGCTGCTCGCGGCCTACAACGCCCCGCTCGAGGGACTGGGCGTGGAGACGGTGCGCGACGAGGCGGCCGGGATCGAGATCGCCCTGCCCCGCGCGATCCTGTCGCCCGAGCCCGTCCGCGAGCCGCCCTTCGTGCGCCACGACGCGCGCGACGGATCGGGCGTGCGCGTGGTCCTGATCTCGCAGGACGGGGACGAGGGGCGGCTGGGCGGTCTCTACGAGATCATGCAGACGCTGGAGATCGTTCCCCCCGAGGGGCCGCGGCGGAGGACGGCCGACGCGTTCGTGATCGAGGGGGCCGACGAGTCGATCCGCTCGACGACCTATGCCTGGCTGGTAGACGGGGAGATCAAGGGCTTCAGCCTGGTCTGGCCGGCCGCCGACGAGGAGCGGCGCGCGCGCCTGCTGGACGTGATGCGCGCGAGCTTCCGGCGCCTGCCGGGGACGCTCGACCCGTCGCTGCCCGCCACGGAGGAACAGGGCGTGGACCTCGTCTCGGGTCTGCAGGTGCGCAGGCCGCGCGCGACCGCCTCGGGCTTCTTCGTGGACCGTCAGGGCCGGGTGGTCACGAGCGCGGCGGCGGTGGAGGATTGTGCGGAGGTGACGGTGGACGGCGGCTTTGCCGCCAGCGTCGCGGCGCGGGAGGGTGCGCTGGCCGTCCTCGCGCCCGTCGAACCGCTCGCCCCGCGGGCGGTCGCCGCGTTCCAGACCGCCGTTCCCCGGCTGGCCTCCGAGATCGCGGTGGCGGGCTATCCCTACGGGGCCGCCCTGGCCCAGCCGGCCCTGACCTTCGGCCGGCTCGCCGACCTCCGCGGTCTGGACGGCGAGGAGGACGTCAAGCGGCTGGACCTGGCGGCGCAGGCCGGAGACGCGGGCGGGCCGGTCCTCGATGCCGGGGGCGCCGTGCTCGGGATGCTCCTGCCGCGCGCCGGAGGGGGAACACGCGCCCTGCCCGCCAGCGTGGCCTATGCGCTGGAGGCCGAGGCGATCGTGGCGGCGCTGGGCCGGGTGGGGGTGCAGGCGCAGACGACCGAGGGGCTGGTCCCCGTGGGCCCCGAGCGGCTGACGCGGGAGGCCGCAGGCTTCACGGTCCTCGTGAGCTGCTGGTAGGCTGAGGCGGCCGGGGCGCGGTCCTGCCCCGCCGGCGCCCCATTCCGGCCGCGGGAGATTGCGACAGGGGGCCGCGTCCGCCGCGAGAGGCTCCGATGGTTCATCCCTATCGCTCCCTTCCGCCCCGCGCGCTCTGGCACGACGGCGTCGCCGGGGCCGACCGTCACCGCTTCGCCGATCTCTGGCGGCCCCGCCATGCGCTGACGCGCGACACCCGCATCGCCACCTTCGGAAGCTGCTTTGCCCGCCATGTCGCGCGCGCGCTGCGCGAGGCGGGCTGCACCGTGCTCGACGCCGAGCCGCGCCCGCCCATGATGCCGCCTGCGGTCGCGGAGGCGAGGGGATACGGCGTCTTCGCGGCGCGCACCGGCAACGTCTATACCGCGCGCCAGATGCGCGAGCTTCTGGAGGATGCCGCGACGGGCCGCGTCGATCCGCGCCTCGTCTGGCGGCGCGGCGCGCGCTTCGTGGACGCGCTGCGCCCGCGGATCGAGCCGCTGGGAATGGGTTCGGAGGCCGAGGTGCTGGCGCTGCGGGCCTGGCATCTGGAGCGGCTGGCCCGGACGCTGCGGCAGGCCGAGACCCTTGTCCTCACGCTCGGGCTGACCGAGTTCTGGGAGGATGCGGAGGCGGGACGCGCCCTGCCCCTCTGCCCCGGCGTGGCGGGCGGGACGTTCGACCCGTCCCGCCACCTGTGGCGGCAGGCGCGCAGCGCGGAGGTGCTAGAGGAGTTGCGGACCATCCGGCGCCTCCTGGAGCGGTTCCGGCCGGGGATGCGGATGCTGCTGACCGTCTCGCCCGTGCCGCTGGCCGCGACCGCGTCGGGCGACCACGTCCTTCTGGCCACGACGCGCGCCAAGGCGGTGCTGCGCGCGGCGGTGGCCGAGTTCGTGGAGGACACGCCCGAGGCCGACTATTTCCCGGCCCTGGAACTCGCCACCCATCCGGCCTGCGCCACCGGCCGGTGGTGGGAGCCGGACTGGCGCGGCGTGACGGCCGAGGGCGTCGGGCGGATCATGGGCGTCTTCCTGGCCGCGCAGGGTCTCGGCCCGGCGCTCCCGCCAAGACCTCTGCCGGCGGAAGCTGCCGATCCCGAGGCGGCCGAGGACGCGTCCTGCGACGAGATCCTTCTCGCCTCGGTCGCGCGCCGATGACGCGGATCGCGGTGATCGGCAACAGCCATCTGGCCTGCCTGCGGGAGGCCTGGGCCGGAGGAGCCATCCGGCGGGAGGGGCGGGCGACGGACTTCCTGGGCCTGCACGGCGACGGCCTTCTGGACACGGTGATCGAGGGAGGCACGCTGCGGGCCGCCTCGGACGCCACGGCGGCCCAGCTCGTGCGGCTGAACGGCACGGACCGGCTGCGGCTGGACGGCGTCGGGGCGGTGGTGGTCGCGGGCTGCATGATGGCACCCGCCACGGCGGCTCGGATCTGGCGCGACATGCGCTGGTGGGGCCTGCCCTCGCTTCACGCGGCCGGAGATCTCGCGGATCTGGAGGCGGCCTTCGTGCCGCGCGCGGCGGCCGCGGCCGCGCTGCGCGCGCATCTGGAGGCAAGCCTCGCGCTGCGGCTGGCCCGGCGTCTTGTCGCTGCGGGGGTGCGCGTCCTCGTGGCCAGCCAGCCGCGGCCCTGCGAGACCGTCCTCGACCGGCCCCGCCCCCTCGCGCTGAGCGCGCGCGCCGCGGTGATGGCGGGCGACGGCGCGCACCTGTCGGCCTTCCACGAGGGCGTCGCCAGGGCCGCCTGCGCGGCGGCGGGGGCGCTCTATGTCCCCCAGCCCGAGGCGACCCGGATACGGGGCATGCTGACCGCACGGCCCTTCACCGAGGGCGCCCTGCGCCTCGCCCCCCGGCCCGGCCAGCGCCAGCCCCCCGAGGACGCGATCCACGCCAATGCGCGCTACGGCGCCTTGATGCTCGGGGCGATCTGGGCGGCTGTCGAAGGGCGGCAGGCCGCCTGACGGTTGCGAAACGCGACGGACGCCCCACATCCGGCAAGGACCGCCAAAGGGAGACGGATGATGAAGCGTGTTCTGGTGAAGCTGCTCTTGGGCCTCGTGCTCAAGCGCCTGGGACGGCGGCGATAGACCCGGAGGGCTCCGGGTCCCGCCGCGGAGCCCTCCGGCCCGTCAAGCCAGCCGGGCGTCGAGCGTGATCTCGGCACCGGCCAGCAGCCTGGAGACGGGGCAGCCGGACTTGGTCTCCTCGGCGATCCGCTGGAACACCTCCTCGGTGGCGCCGGGGATGGCGGCCACGACGTCGAGATGGATGCGGGTGATGGCGGCCCCGCCCTCGCCCGTCTCGAGCGTGACGGTGCTGGTCGCGTCGATCGAATCGGCGACAAGCCCCTCCTTTTCGAGACCCGCGCTCATGGCCATGGCATAGCAGGCCGCATGGGCGGCGCCGATCAGTTCCTCGGGATTGGTGCCCCGCTCCTCGCCGAACCGCCTGGCGAAGCTATAGGCCTGATCCGCGAGAGAGCCGGTCTCGGTGGAGACGGTGCCCCGACCCTCGCGGAGATTGCCTTGCCAGCGGGCCTTGCCGTGCTTGCGGATCATGCCGTCCTCCCCTGTTGCGGTGGCGCTCCGCAAACTAGGGCGGACGCCCCGCCGCGCCAGGGTCCCGGCGGAGCGGACGCCCTTGACCTTTCGTCGCTTTTCGCCTACGCGCGAGGCGTGACAGATCAGCCCCGGCAATCCGGCCGGGCCGGCCGCGCGAGCGAGGATGCGGCCAGACCACGCCGCCCCCCAGACTTGCAAGGAACGCGTTTGACCCAGTTCACCGATCTTCCCCTCGACCCCCGCGTGCTGCAGGCGGTGGCCGAGGCGGGCTATACCACGCCCACGCCGATCCAGATGCAGGCCATCCCGCCCGCCGTGGAGGGACGCGACGTCCTCGGCATCGCCCAGACGGGGACGGGCAAGACCGCCTCCTTCGTGCTGCCCATGATCACGCGGCTGCAGCGCGGGCGGGCGCGGGCGCGGATGCCGCGCTCGCTCGTCCTGTGCCCGACGCGGGAACTCGCCGCGCAGGTGGCCGAGAACTTCGACAAGTACGCCGCCCATGTGAAGCTCTCCAAGGCGCTGCTGATCGGGGGCGTCTCGTTCAAGGACCAGGACGCGCTGATCGACCGGGGCGTGGACGTGCTGATCGCCACGCCGGGGCGGCTGCTGGATCACTTCGAGCGCGGCAAGCTCCTGCTGACCGGGATCGAGATCATGGTCGTGGACGAGGCCGACCGGATGCTCGACATGGGTTTCATCCCCGACATCGAGCGCATCTTCGGCCTGCTGCGGCCCGGCTCGTTCCAGACGCTGTTCTTCTCGGCCACCATGGCCAAGGAGATCGAGCGGCTGACCAAGGCGTTCCTGCGCGACCCCGTCAAGGTGGAGGTCGCCCGCCGCGCCACCGCGGCCGAGACGATCGAGCAGGGCCTGGTGATGATCGAGGGGTCCCGCCGCGAGGCCGAGGCGGGCGAGAAGCGGGCCGTCCTGCGCGCCCTCATCGATGCCGAAGGCGAGGCCTGCACCAACGCCATCGTCTTCTGCAACCGCAAGGTGGACGTGGACGTGGTGGCCAAGTCCCTCCGGAAGCACGGCTACGACGCCGAGCCGATCCACGGCGACCTGGACCAGTCGCAGCGCACGCGGACGCTGGATGCGTTCCGCGAGGGGCGGCTGCGGCTGCTCGTGGCCTCGGACGTGGCAGCGCGGGGTCTCGATATCCCGGCGGTGAGCCACGTGTTCAACTTCGACGTGCCCACGCACAGCGAGGATTACGTCCACCGGATCGGACGCACCGGGCGGGCGGGCCGGTCGGGCAAGGCGCTGACCATCGCGGCGCCGCGCGACGACAAGCTGGTGGCTGCCATCGAGGCGCTGATCGGGCGCGAGATCCCCCGGGTACCCGTTCCCGCAAGCCCCGCATCCCGCCGTCCGGCCGCAGAGGGCGAGCGCCGCGAGCCTCGACAGGACCGGCCCCGGACCCGCCGCGACGAGCGTCCGGCGGCGCGGGGAGGCGCGGCCGAAGGGCCCGGTCCGCAGCTCCTCGCCCCCCGGCCCGAGGAGCGGCGGCAGGACGAGGAGACGCCGGCCGCCCCGTCCCCGCGCAGGGCAGGGCGCGGCGACGACCGCCGGCGCCGTCCCGAGGAGCGCGAGGACCGCGTGGTCGGCATGGGCGACGACGTGCCCGCCTTCATCCGCATGAGCTTCGAGGAACGCCTTGCCGGCTGACCTGCGGGGCCTGGCGCTGGTCGGGCTGATGGCGGCCGCGACGGCTTGGGCGGCCCCGGCCGCAGCCGGAAGCTGCGTGGCCCGCGTCAACGGGCAGGAGCTCATCATCGTGCCGGAGGATTGGGGCGCCGCGCGGCCCGGCCTGCGCGAGCGGCTGCTGACCTGGCCGCAGCGGAACTGGGACCGCGCCTGGGGCGAGCGGACCGCCTGCGACAGCGCGGTGGTGACACGTTTCCTGGCCGAAACGATGCGGCTCGACCAGACCGAAGGCTACTGCCTCGCCCCCGGCGAGGAAGGCTGGCTTCTGGTCCCGGGCGCGAGGAACTGGCGCGGCCGCTGCACCGCGACGACCTGCGAACGGATCGGCATGGCGGCGGACGGCGCGGTCGAGATCGGCCGCCGCGTGGCGGGGCTGGCCCTGGGCAACCCTCCCCCGGAGGCCGATCGCGGCCGGCTGGAGGCCATCGCCCACGGAACGGGCGCCCTGCTGCTGCGCGGGCAGGCCGGCGCGGTGGCGGGGGCGCTGGGACAGGCGGCCGGCGCCCTGGGCACGGCGCTGGCCTCTCCGGCGGCGGCCGGGGCGGCGGCGGTCACCGTGATGGCCGTGGGGGGCGCGGTCTACCTGTGTTCGGACTGACCCGCCCCCGCCGTCTCAGGCGAGGCGGCTGACCACCACCGTCACCTCGGGCTTCTTGCCGATCTCGGCCTGAACGACCTGCCGGGCCAGCCGGATCAGTTCCTTCTCCAGCCGCTCGTCGTCGCGCAACAGGCGCGCCTCGGCCCGGTTCATGAAAGCCTCCATCTCCGCCTCCACCGTCTCGCGCAGATCGCCCGATCGGCCGCGGGCGGGCAGACCCAGCGGCTCGCACCAGGGCTCGCCCAAGGGACGGTCGTCCTCGTCGAGGATCAGCGTCACGGTGAGATGGCCGTTCATCCCCATGCGGAGCCGGTCGCGCACCACTCCGTCGAGCGCACCGATCAGCCCGCTGCCGTCCAGATAGGTCCGGCCCGTCTCGACATGCTCGGCGATGCGCGCCGTTCCGTCCCGTCCGATCTCGAGCAGGGCGCCGTTCGGGACGACGACCCCCCGCCGCCCCCATTCGCCCGCCAGACGCGCATGTTCCGTGAGGTGGCGGTGCTCGCCATGCATGGGGATCACGAGGGCGGGGTCGAGAAGGGCGTGGAACCGCTCGAGATCGGGGCGATTGGCATGTCCCGAGACGTGATAGCGCCCGTTCGGCTCTCCGCCGGCGACGCGGACGCCCCTTTCGCTGAACAGGTTCATCAGCCGAGCCACGTCGCGCTCGTTGCCGGGGATGGTGCTGGAGGAGAAGAGCACCGTGTCCCCCTCCTGCACCGAGAGGCCGAGAAAGCCGTTCTGCGCCAGCTGGGCGGTTGCGGCGCGCCGCTCGCCCTGCGAGCCGGTGGCGAGGATGAACAGGTTCTCGCGCGGGATCTCGGCCGCCTCCTCGGGCGAGACGCTGCGGGGAAAGCCCCGCAGGACCCCGGTCTCGGTCGCCGTCTCGACCATGCGGCGCATGGCGCGGCCCAGAAGGCAGACGGAGCGCCCCGCCTCCTCGGCCGCGCGGGCCAGCGTCAGCAGGCGCCCCACATTGGAGGCGAAGGTGGTGGCGACCACGAGGCCCGGGCAGGCGCGCACGAAGTCGCGGATCGGTCCCTGCAGCGAGGATTCGCTGCGCCCCTCGTGGGCGTTGAACACGTTGGTCGAGTCGCAGGTGAGCGCGAGGACGCCCCCCTGCCCCACGCTGCGCCAGAGATCCTCGTCGAAGGGCTCTCCCACGACGGGGTCGGGGTCGATCTTGAAGTCGGCCGAATGGACGATCCGGCCCGCGGGCGTGTCGATCACCAGGCCCGAGCTTTCGGGGATGGAATGGCTGATGGGGACGAATCCCACCCGGAAGGGGCCGATCTCCACCTGCGCAGGCCAGGGATCGGCGATGCGAAGCGCCTCGGCCGGGATTTCGCCGCGCTCGTCGAGCTTGTGGCGGGCGATGGCGGCAGTGAAGGGACGGGCATGGACGGGTGCGCGCAGACGGCCCCAGAGCAGGCCCAGCGCGCCCACGTGATCCTCGTGGGCATGGGTGATGACGATGCCCTCGATGCGGTCGCGCCGCTCCTCGAGCCAGGCGATGTCGGGCAGGATCAGGTCGATGCCCGGCGTCGAGGCCATGTCCCCGAAGGTGACGCCGAGGTCCACGACAAGAAGCCGCTCCTGCCCCGGGGGGCCCCAGCCGAAGACATAGGCGTTCATGCCGATCTCGCCGGCGCCCCCGAGGGGAAGGTAGATGAGCCTCTCGCCGCTCATGCGGTCTCCTTGTTGAAACGGTGGATCACGGTCAGGCCGTGCATGGTGAGGTCGCTCTCGACCCCGTCAAATAGATCGTCGGCCCCGTCGAACAGGGGGGCGAGGCCGCCGGTGGCGACGGTCCGCATGGGCCGGCCGCGCTCGGCCTCGATGCGGGCGCGGATCTCCTTGACGAGGCCGACATAGCCCCAGAACACGCCCGACTGCATGCAGGCGACGGTGTTGGTGCCGACCACGCGGGCGGGCCGGGTCACGTCCACATGGGGCAGCGCGGCAGCGGCGGCGTGCAGCGCCTCGAGCGAGAGGTTGACGCCGGGCGCGATCACGCCGCCCACATAGGCGCCGTCGCGGTCCACCACGTCGAAGGTGGTCGCCGTGCCGAAATCGACCACGATCAGGTCCCCGCCATGCCGGTCGAAGGCGCCCGCGGCGTTCACCAGCCGGTCGGGGCCGACGATGGTGCCCTGGTCCACGCGCGGCGGGGCCGGCAGGCGGCATTCGGGCTTGCCCACGACCAGCGGGCGGCAGCCGAAATAGCGGTCGGCGAGGACGCGCAGGTTGAACACCACGCGCGGCACGGTGGAGGAGACGATCACGTCCTCCACCTGCGGCTCGAGCGCGGCGAGGCGCATGAGGCTGCTCAGCCAGACGAAGTATTCGTCCGCCGTCCGCCGCCAGTCCGTGGCGATGCGCCAGGTCGCGGCGAAGCGCGCGCCGTCCCAGAGGGCGAAGACGGTGTTGGTGTTGCCGCAATCGACGCAGAGCAGCATGGGCGCCCCTCAGAAGTAGACGTCGGCGGCGGGGATCAGCACCTCGCGGCCCTCGACGCGCAGGATGAGGTTGCCGGCCTGGTCCACGCTCTCGAAGATGCCGGTGATCTCGGCCCGCGCGGTGCGCGCGGTGACCACCTCGCCCAGGCGGGCGGCGTGGCTCAGCCAGTCCTCGCGGATCCGGGGGAACCCCATCGCGGCGAGCTTGCCCTCCTGGGTGGCGAAGGCGCCGGCGAGCACGCAGAGGAACTCCTCGGGCCCGACGGGATGGCCGCCTTCGCCGCGCAGCGAGACGGGCGGGAACTCGGTGCGCATGTCCTCTGGCGCGCGGGCGAGGTTCACGCCCACCCCGATCGAGAGCCAGTCCACGAGGGGGCCGGTGCCCGCGCTCTCGAGCAGGATGCCCGCGACCTTGCCGCCGTTGAGCAGCACGTCGTTGGGCCATTTGAGCGCGAGGCTGTCGCGGGGCGCATAGAGGGCCAGCGCCTCGAAGAGCGCGTTGGCGGCCATGAAGGAGCGCGCGGCCGCCTCGGACGGAGAGCACCAGGGGCGATAGACCAGCGTGGCGGCAAGGTTGCCGTCGCCACCGAGCCAGGTTCGCCCCCTCCGGCCCCTGGCATTGGTCTGGCGGCGCGCCATGATCCAAGTCGGCCGGTCGAGCGTGGCGGCAGCCATGCGGCGCGCCTCGGCCATGGTGCTGTCCACCTCGTCGAGGATGACGAGGCCGTAGCCCTCCGGCCAGGGGGCCGGGCGGGGCGGGTCACTGGACAAGCGTGGCGGCCGCCGCGGCGGCCAGAGGCTCGATGCCGAAGAGGTTGATCACGCCCGCGATCATGGCCACGGCCGAGACCATCAGAACCGCCCAGGGCACCGGCGCCATGCGGCTGTCGAGCCCCTCCCCCTCCTGGCCGAAATACATGAAGTAGACGAGGCGCAGGTAGAAGAAGGCCGAGATGACCGAGGCCACGACCCCGATCAGCGCGAGCCACAGGAGCCCCCCCTGATAGGCGGCGCTGAGCACGGCGAACTTGGCGAAGAAGCCCAGCATCGGCGGCACGCCGGCAAGGCTGAAGAGCAGCACCAGCATGGCGAGAGCGCGCAGGGGTTCGCGCCGGGCGTAGAGGTTGAGGGCGCCGATGTCGGTCACCGGCCGGCCGCCCCGCTCCATGGACAGCACGAAGGCGAAGGTGCCGAGACTCATGGCGACGTAGATCGCCATGTAGACCAGCATCGCCTGGATGCCGAAGGCCGTCCCCGCCGCCAGTCCCATCAGCGCGAAGCCCATGTGCGAGATGGAGGAATAGGCCATCAGGCGCTTGATGTCGCGCTGGCCGATCGCGGCGACCGAGCCGAGCAGCATGGAGGCGACCGACAGGAAGGCGACGATCTGCTGCCAGTCCGCGACGTTGAGGCCGAAGGCGTCGTGGACGAGCCGCGCGAGCAGCACCACCGCCGCGACCTTGGAGGCGGTGGCGAGATAGGCGGTGATCGGGGTGGGTGCGCCTTCGTAGACGTCGGGCGTCCACATGTGGAAGGGCGCGGCCGAGATCTTGAAGGCGAGCCCGGCGATCAGGAACACGAGCCCGAAGAGGAGCCCGAGCGAGACGCCGTCCGCCGTCGCCTCGACGATGCCGGAAAACAGCGTCGTGCCGGCATAGCCGTAGGTGAGCGAGGCGCCGTAGAGCAGGAGGCCCGAGGCGAGCGCGCCGAGGACGAAGAACTTGAGACCCGCCTCGGTCGAGCGGACCGAGTCGCGGCGGATCGCGGTCAGCACATAGGCCGACAGCGCCTGCAGCTCGAGCCCCATATAGAGCACGATCAGGTCCCCGGCCGAGACCATCACCATCATGCCGAGCGTGCAGAAGGCGATCAGGATCGGGTATTCGAAGCGCAGGAGGCGCGAGCGCTCGAGATAGTCCTGGCTGAGGAGCAGGACCACGGCGGCGGCGCCGAGGATCGCGACCTTGGCGAAGCGGGCAAAGGCGTCGTCCACGAACAGGCCGCCGAAGGCGAGCCCCGCACTCTCGCGCACGCCCACCCACCAGGCCATCAGCGCCAGCACGATCGCCGTGACCCAGATCAGCGGGATCGTCAGGCGGTCCTTGCCGCCGAACACGCCGACCATGAGCGCACCCATCGCGTAGAGGGCGAGGTAGATCTCCGGGCGGAGAACGTCGAGATCGACTTCCATGGCGGGGCGCCTTCAGTTCTGGGCCAGCCGGGCGCCCGCATCGGGCGACCAGGCGGCCTGGGCCGCGCCGACCTGACCCAGCAGGGCCTCGGTCGAGGGGCCGATGATGTCGGTGACGAGGGCGGGATAGACCCCGAGCACGATCGTGGCGACGGCGAGGGGCGCGATCACCGCGCGTTCGCGCCAGGTCATGTCGCGGATCGTGCGCAGGCTGTCCCTCACGATCTCGCCCAGGACGACCCGGCGGTAGAGCCAGAGCGCGTAGGAGGCCGACAGGATCACGCCGGTGCAGGCGATGAGGGCGACCCAGGTGTTGACCTGGAAGGCACCGGCGAGCGTCAGGAACTCGCCCACGAAGCCCGACGTGCCGGGCAGGCCCACATTGGCCATGGTGAAGAGCAGAAACAGGGCGCCATAGGCGGGCATCCGGTTCATCAGGCCGCCATAGGCCGCGATCTCTCGCGTGTGGGTGCGGTCATAGACCACGCCGACCAGAAGAAAGAGCGCGCCCGAGATGAAGCCGTGGCTGAGCATCTGGAAGATGGCGCCGTCCACCCCCTGCTGGTTGGCGGCGAAGATGCCCATGGTCACGAAGCCCATATGGGCGACCGAGGAATAGGCGATGAGCTTCTTCATGTCGGTCTGCACGAGCGCCACGAGCGAGGTATAGACCACCGCGATGGCCGAGAGCCACAGGACCAGCGGGCCCATCACCTCGGAGCCCACGGGGAACATGGGCAGCGAGAAGCGCAGAAAGCCGTAGCCCCCCATCTTGAGCAGGATCGCGGCCAGCACCACCGATCCGGCCGTGGGCGCCTGGACGTGGGCATCCGGCAGCCAGGTATGGACGGGCCACATCGGCAGCTTGACCGCGAAGCTGAGGAAGAAGCCGAGGAACAGCAGCGTCTGCGCCCCGCCCAGCACCGTGATCCCGAGGATCCGGAGGGGCTCGGACGGGAATTCGTGGGCGAGCAGCGCCACGATGTCGGTCGTGCCGGCCGAGGCGTACATGGAGATCATCGCGACCAGCATGAACACCGAGCCGAGAAAGGTGTAGAGGAAGAACTTGAAGGCCGCGTAGATGCGGTCCTTGCCGCCCCAGATCCCGATGATGAGGAACATCGGGATCAGCCCCGCCTCGAAGAAGAGGTAGAAGAGCACGAGGTCGAGCGCGACGAAGACGCCGATCATCAGCGTCTCGAGCACGAGGAACGCGATCATGTATTCGCGCACGCGCGTGGTCACGTCCCAGGCCGAGGCGATGACCAGCGGCATCAGGAACGTGGTCAGCATCACGAACAGGACCGAGATGCCGTCCACGCCCACCTTGTAGGTCAGGCCGAGGAGCCAGGGGCGTTCCTCGACGAGCTGGAAGCCGGGATCGGCGGGGTCGAACCGCGCGAGGATCAGCAGCGAGGCGGCAAAGGTGATGAGCGTCGTCAGAAAGGCGATCCACCGGGCGTTGCGCTGGGAGGCGGCGTCGTCGCCGCGCAGCAGCAGGAGCGCCGCGGCCCCGAGGAGGGGCAGAAAGGTGACGAGCGACAGGAGCATCAGTTCGCCCCCCCGGTGAAGGTGATCCAGGTCAGCAGCAGCGCAAGCCCGATGACCATGGCGAAGGCGTAGTGGAACACGTAGCCCGACTGGATGCGGGCGGCCCAGCGCGTGGCGGTGGGCACGGCACCCATGGCGACGCCGTTGATCGTCCCGTCGATCACCGCGCCGTCGCCGCCGCGCCAGAAGAAGCGGCCGATCGCGCGGGCGGGCCGGACGAAGACCCAGTCGTAGATCTCGTCGAAATACCACTTGTTGAGCAGGAAGCGGTAGAGCGGCCAGTTGGTCTCGGCCAGGCGCGCGGGCATGTGGGGTGCGCGGATGTAGAGCAGCCAGGCGAGCCCCGTGCCGAGAAGCATCGCCAGGAAGGGCGAGAGCTTGACCCAGGCGGGGGCGTGGTGGGCCGCGTCGAGCACCGCCTCGGAGGCGGCGTTCATGGCGATGGCGCCGCCCAGCGGGGGCACGAGGGGGTTGGGGGCCGCCTCGCCCGCATGGGCGGTGGCATCCTCGGGCGCGGCGGGGGCGGGGGATTCGGCCAGCGCCGCGGCCTCGGCCGGGTCGGCGTCGGGGGGGGCGAGACCCTCGAGGCCGGTCTCGGTGCCGCCGCCGGCGCGCGCCTCGGCGCCGGCCTCGTGGTGGACCTCGGGCATGCCGAAGAAGGCGGCCATCTGCTCGTGCTTGCCGAAGAAGCTGTTGTGCCAGACCATGCCGGAGAAGACCGCGCCCAGCGCCAGCACCGCGAGGGGAGCGAGCATGACGGGCGGGCTCTCGTGCGGGGTGTGGTGCCCGTGGGCGTGGTGGCCGTGAGCGGGGGCGGCGTGGTGCGGCTCGGCCCGGCCGCCTTCGTGGGCGGGGGCGCGGGCGGTGGCCACCTCCTCGGCGCGGGTGTCGGGGGCGTGGGCCCAGCGCGGGGCGCCGAAGAAGGTGAGGAACATGAGCCGCCAGGAGTAGAAGGCGGTCATGGCGGCGGCGACGACGAGCGCCCAGAAGGCGGGCGCATGGCCCGAGGCCCAGGCCGATTCCACCACCGCGTCCTTGGACAGGAATCCCGCGAAGCCGATATAGGTGAGCGGGATGCCGACGCCGGTGATGGCGAGCGTGCCGATCAGCATGGCCCAGAACGTGTAAGGAATGTGCCGCCGCAGGCCGCCGTAATGGCGCATGTCCTGCTCGTGGTGCATGGCGTGGATGACCGAGCCCGCGCCGAGAAACAGCATCGCCTTGAAGAAGGCATGGGTGAAGAGGTGGAACATCGCGGCGCCATAGACGCCCGCGCCCGCGGCCACGAACATGAAGCCGAGCTGGGAGCAGGTGGAATAGGCGATCACGCGCTTGATGTCGTTCTGCACGAGGCCCACGGTCGCGGCGAAGAAGGCCGTGGCCGCGCCGATATAGATGACGAAGGTCTTGGCGTGGGGCGCCACCTCCATCAGCGGAGACATGCGGCAGACCAGGAACACGCCGGCGGTCACCATGGTGGCGGCGTGGATGAGGGCGGAGACGGGCGTGGGCCCCTCCATCGCGTCGGGCAGCCAGGTGTGCAGGAAGAGCTGGGCCGACTTGCCCATGGCGCCGAGGAACAGGAGCACGGCGACCAGTTCGGCCGCGTTGAACGTGCCCCAGGCAAAGGCGATCTCGGTCGCGGCGAGCGTGCCGACCTGGGCGAAGATGTCGTCGAGGCGGATCGAGTCGGTCAGGTAGTAGAGCGCGAAGATGCCGAGCAGGAAGGCGAAGTCGCCCACGCGGTTCACGACAAAGGCCTTGATCTGGGCCGCGTTGGCCGAGGGCTTGCGGAAGTAGAAGCCGATCAGGAGGTAGCTCGCGAGGCCCACCCCTTCCCAGCCGAAGAAGAGCTGGAGGAGGTTGTCGGCCGTTACCAGGGACAGCATCGCGAAGGTGAAGAAGGACAGATAGGCGAAGAAGCGGGGGCGATACACCTCGCCGGGACGGAAGTTGTCGTCATGGGCCATGTAGCCCACCGAGTAGAGGTGCACGAGCGCCGAGACCGAGGTGATGACCACGAGCATGATCGCGGTCAGCCGGTCGAGACGGATGGACCAGTCCGCAACCAGCGTGCCCGATTCGATCCAGCGCAGCAGCGTCACCTGCGCAGGCTGGGAGGCGTCGAGCGTGAAGAACACGATCCAGGAGAGCACGGCGCAGAGGAACAGGATGCCGGTGGCCGTCCAGATCGCCGCCTGTTCGCCGAGGAGCCGCCAGCCGAAGCCGCAGACGATCGCGCCGAGCAGCGGCGCGAGGAGGATGATGGTCGTCACGGGATCAGCCCCTCATCACGTTGACGTCCTCGACGTCGATGGTGCCGCGGTTGCGGAAGAAGCAGACGAGGATGGCAAGGCCGATCGCCGCCTCGGCCGCCGCCACGGTGAGCACCAGCAGCGTGAAGACCTGGCCCACGAGGTCGCCCGTGAAGGACGAGAAGGCCACGAGGTTGATGTTGACCGCCAGCAGGATCAGCTCGAGCGACATCAGCAGGATGATGATGTTCTTGCGGTTGAGGAAGAGGCCGAAGATGCCGATCACGAACAGCGCGGCGGCGACCGTCAGGTAATGCTCGAGCCCGATCACCGGCGCGCCCCCTCGATGGGGGAGGCGAGCCCCTCGCCCGGCCGCGGATTGGTGAGCGCGAGCGTCTTGGCCGGGTCGCGGAACATCTGGGCGAGCGCGTCCTGGCGCTTGACGTCGGCGCGGTGGCGCAGGGTGAGGACGATCGCCCCGATCATGGCCACGAGCAGGATCACGCCCGCGAGCTGGAACAGGAGGAAGTAGCGGTCATAGAGGATGAGGCCGATGGCGCGCGTGTTCTCGGCCACGCCCATCGGGGCGGCGATGCGCCCGTCGGCGCCGGCGTCGCGCTCCCATACGCCGAAGGCGATGGCGAGCTGCATGAGCACGATGAGCCCGATCAGCAGCGCGAGCGGCAGATAGCGCGCCATCTCGGCCTTGAGGGCGGCGAAATCCACGTCGAGCATCATCACGACGAACAGGAACAGCACCGCGACCGCGCCCACATAGACGATCACGAGCAGCATGGCCACGAACTCGGCCCCGAGCAGCACGAACAGCCCGGCCGAGGACAGGAAGGCGAGGATCAGCCACAGCACCGAATGGACGGGGTTGCGGCTGACCACCGTCATGAGACCGCCCGCGAGGGTGGTGACGGCGAAGAGGTAGAAGGCGAAGGCGGCAGGCGTCATGGGCGGGTCCGGGATTCGGCGAGGCGCAGGGAGCGACTCGGGCGGGGATGTGTCACGGACGAGGCTCTCACGGAAGGGTTAATGAGCGGTGAAGCCACCGCGCGGTGCTGTAACGGTTCCTTAACCGTCCTGTGCCTGCCTGCCTGCGAATCGCCCCGGCCGCTCATGCCCGGTCCTCCGCCATCGCCTCGGCGGCCAGCTCCATCGCCCGCGTCATGGCCGGCACGCCGCCGAACAGCCCCGACAGGGCGATCGTCTCCGCCACCTCCTGCCGGGTCGCGCCGGCCTCGCGCGCATGCCGGACGGTCAGGCGGATCTGCGGCTCGGCCTGGGCGCCCTGGACGGTAAGGCCGGCGAGCGTCAGCAGCAGGCGCGTCTTGGCGTCGAGCCCGTCGGGGTTGAAGGTGCGCCCGATGAACATCTCCATGACGTTGCGCGGCATGGTGGGCCAGAGCGCCTCGAAGCCCCGGGGCGTGAAGTGCTCGAGCGCGGGGTTCATCGCCCGCGCCCAGTCCTGGCCCATCTTCATCATGGCCGCGAAGGGGTTCTCGGGCGGTGTGGGGCTGTCCGTCATCAGCGGTAGGGCGCGTCGATCTCGAGGTTGCGGGCGATCACCGCCTCCCAGCGCTCGCCGTTGTCGAGAAGCTTCTGCTTGTCGTACATCAGCTCCTCGCGGGTCTCGGTGGCGAATTCGAGGTTGGGCCCCTCGACGATGGCATCCACGGGGCACGCCTCCTGGCAGAGGCCGCAATAGATACACTTGGTCATGTCGATGTCGTAGCGCGTCGTCCGGCGCGAGCCGTCCTCGCGCGGTTCGGCGTCGATGACGATGGCCTGGGCCGGGCAGATCGCCTCGCAGAGCTTGCAGGCGATGCAGCGCTCCTCGCCCGAGGGGTAGCGGCGCAGCGCATGCTCGCCGCGGAAGCGCGGCGACTGGGGCGCGCGCTCGTAGGGATAGTTGATCGTGGCCTTGGGCTTGAAGAAATACTTGAGCCCGAGGCCCATGCCCTTGAAGAAGTCGGCCAGCAGCCAGTACTTCGCCGCCCGGCCGAGGTCGAACTGCGTGCTCATGCCTCGTCTCCGGTGTGGTGGGATCGCGTCATCAGGCCCCCCAGGTCCAGCGCGCCCAAGCCCCGCCCAGCACCTCGAAGCGGGCCAGGAAGGCCACGATCACGACCCAGGCGAGCGACAGGGGGAGAAACACCTTCCAGCCCAGCCGCATGAGCTGGTCGTAGCGGTAGCGGGGGGTGATCGCCTTGACCATGGCGAACACGAAGAACAGCAGCAGGATCTTGAGCAGGAGCCAGAAGAAGCCGTGCGGCAGGCCCGGCACCGGCGACAGCCAGCCGCCGAAGAACAGCAGCGCCGTCAGCGTGCACATGAGCACGATCGCCATGTACTCGCCCACCATGAACAGCAGGAACGGCGTGGAGGAATACTCGACCTGGTAGCCGGCCACGAGCTCGGACTCGGCCTCGGGCAGGTCGAAGGGGGGGCGGTTGGTCTCGGCCAGGGCCGAGATGAAGAACAGCGGCACCATCGGCAGGTGCACGAGCCAGTACCAGCCGAACAGGCCGAGGCCCGTGTCCTGGGCGCGCACGATGGCGCCGAAATTGAGCGAGCCCGAGGAGATGATGACGCCGATGATGATGAGGCCGAGCGAGACCTCGTAGGAGATCATCTGGGCGGCCGAGCGCAGCGAGCCGAGGAACGGATACTTGGAGTTCGACGCCCAGCCGCCCATGATGATGCCGTAGACCCCGAGGGAGGAGATCGCGAGCACGTAGAGGACGGCCACGTTGATGTCGGCCAGCACCCAGCCGTCGTCGAAGGGGATCACCGCCCAGGCGACCGCGGCCACGACGAAGGAGATCAGGGGGGCCAGGAAGAAGACCGGCTTGTCCGCGCCGGCGGGGACCACGACCTCCTTGACGACATATTTGAGGAAGTCGGCGAAGCTCTGGAGCAGGCCGAAGGGGCCCACCACGTTGGGGCCGCGGCGCAGCTGGACGGCCGCCCACACCTTGCGGTCGGCATAGAGCAGGAAGGCCAGGGCGACGAGGAGCGGAACCAGGATCAGCAGGCACTGGAGCAGGATCACGAGGACGATCCCCAGCGGGTGATCCGTGAAGAAGGCAGGCATCCGTTCCCCCTAGACACTCGGAACGCCGCTCTGGCCGCATTCGGCGGCCACAACCTCGGCGTCGATCGTCCGCAATCCCGGCGGCAGCGCGGGCGAGACCGTGTAAACAGCATCCGCGCGCCAGATTCCAGCCGATTCCTCGGTAAGGGTGCGCACGTGACGGGCAAAGCCGTAGCCCCGGATCAGGGCATAGCGCGCCGCCGCGCAGCGCGCGTAGCGGTCGAGATCGGCCACGCCCCGCGCGCCGCGCATCGCGACGCGGAAGCGCACCAGATCGTCGTCGAGCAGCGCCGTCTCCACCCCCAGATATTCCGGGCGCGCAGGTCCCGCCGGCGCCGCCGCGTCGCCGTCCGGCGGCGCACCGGGCAACGCCCCGCAGGCCGTCAGGGCCGCGAGCGACAGGACGGCGGCCAAGCGCCTCACTCCGCGGCCATCCTCGGGCGGCGTCGCGCCGCCTCGGCGGCGGAGAGTTCCGCCATCAGGGGACTGGCCCGCAGGATCGGGTTCGTGAGGTAGAAGTCGCGCACGGGCGAGCGGAAGGCCCCCTCGCCCATCGGACGCGGGGCGCGCCGCGGCAGGCGGTTCTGCGGAACGGCGTCGATCTCGGCCAGATGGGGATGGGCCGCGACCATGGCGCGGCGCAGTTCGGGCAGGCTGTCCCAGGGCTGGGCGGCGCCGAGCCGCGCCGACAGCGCGCGCAGGATCGCCCAGTTCTCCTTGGCCTCGCCGGGGGGAAAGCCCGCGCGCAGCGCCATCTGGGGCCGGCCCTCGGTGTTGACGAAGATCCCCGCCTCCTCGGTCCAGGCGGCCGAGGGCAGGATCAGGTCGGCGCGATGGGCGCCACGGTCGCCATGGCTGCCCTGGTAGATGACGAAGGGGCCGGGCGGGATGTCCGTCTCGTCCACGCCGAGCGCATAGATGCAGGCGGCGCCCCGCAGCGCGGCGGCCATCCCGCCCTCGGTCCAGCAGCCCACATCCATCGCGCCCACGCGGCCGGCGGCCGTGTGCAGGATGAGGAGCCCCGCCTCCATCCGCTCGGCCAGGGCGAGGACGTTGGCCAGGACCGCCTCGCCGTCGGGGCCCGTGAGCGCCCCCTGCCCCAGGATCACGAGCGCGGGCGCCCCGGCGGGGGCGGCCTCCCCGACCATCGCGGCGAGGGCGGCGCGGCCCTCGCCCCGGTGGGTGTAGTCGTAGGTGAGGTCGGCCCCCTCGCCCACCAGCTCGATCTCGGCGCCGCGCAGCCAGGCGCCGCGGATGCGCGCATTGAGCACGGGCGCCTCGAGCCGGGGATTGGTGCCCACGAGGACGATGCGGCGCGCGGCCGAGATGTCCTCGATCCGGGCGTTGCCGGCATAGCCGCCGCGCGGATCGGGGAGGAGGGCGGCGCCGTCCGTGCGGCATTCCACCCGCCCGCCGAGGCGCCCCGCCACCAGGTCGCGCAGCGCGAAGGCGGATTCGGTCGAGGCGAGGTCGCCCACCAGCCCCGCGACGGGCCCGTTCCGCAGCGCGCGGGCCGCCACCTCGAGCGCCTCGTCCCAGCGGGCGGGGCGCAGGCGTCCGTTCTCGCGCAGGTAGGGCCGGTCGAGGCGCTGGCGGCGCAGGCCGTCCCAGGCGAAGCGGGTCGTGTCGGAGATCCACTCCTCGTTGATGCCGTCGTGGTTGAGGGGCAGGATGCGCATGACCTCGCGCCCCTTGGTGTCCACGCGGATGTTGGAGCCGAGCGCGTCCATCACGTCCACGCTGTCGGTCTTGGTCAGCTCCCACGGGCGGGCCTTGAAGGCGTAGGGCTTGGAGACCAGCGCGCCCACGGGGCAGAGGTCGATGATGTTGCCCTGGAGGTTGGAGGCCAGCGTCTGGTTGAGATAGGAGGTGATCTCCGCATCCTCGCCCCGGCCGGTCTGGCCCATCTGGGTGATGCCCGCCACCTCGGTGGTGAAGCGCACGCAGCGCGTGCAGGAGATGCAGCGCGTCATGTGCGTCTCGACCAGGGGGCCGAGGTCGAGATCCTCGGCCGCGCGCTTGGGCTCGCGGTAGCGCGAGAAGTCCATGCCGTAGGCCACGGCCTGGTCCTGAAGGTCGCATTCGCCGCCCTGGTCGCAGATCGGGCAGTCGAGCGGGTGGTTGATGAGCAGGAATTCCATGACGCCCGCGCGCGCCTTGCGCACCATGGGCGAGTTCGTCAGCACCACGGGAGGCTGCCCCTCGGGACCGGGGCGGAGGTCCTTGACCTGCATGGCGCAGGAGGCGGTAGGCTTGGGAGGCCCGCCCTTCACCTCGACGAGGCACATGCGGCAATTGCCGGCGATCGACAGCCGCTCGTGATAGCAGAAGCGGGGAATCTCGATCCCGGCGAGATCGCAGGCCTGAAGGATCGTCAGGGCGCCGGGCACCTCGTAGACCTGCCCGTCGATGGAGATGGGCTTGAGATCGCTCGTCGGCTGCTCGGCCATGCGCGGTGGTCCCCTGCTCGCGGGAGGGGGCCGGCGTTCCGGCCCCGGTCGCGCGTCTCTCTAGCGCGGGGCACGCGCCGGCGCCAGACGTCGAAGCGTCGCGGGACGGCCTCAGGCGGGAGCGAGAAGGCCGCCGATCCGGCTGCCCTTTTCCATCTCGGCACGGCCCACGGCGCAATAGGTCTCGGCCTGGCCCTCGACCGCCCCCATGGCGCGCAGGCGGGCGCGGGCGATCCCCTCGAGGCGGGCCTTTTCCTCGCGGTTGCGGATATAGGCCTGGATCTCCTCGTTGGAAAAGCCGAGGCGGCGGGCGTGCCCCTCGAGCGACCACAGAAAGGCAAGGCCCTGGAGGCGGCGCCCCTCGAGCGAGTCGCAGACCCGGCCGATCTCGTAGGCGATGGCGGTGTCGATGAGCCCTTCGGTGATGTACTCGACCTGTCCGATGGCGGGCACCTCGGCGGCGGCGGAGACGGGCGCGGCCAGCGTGGCGAACAGGCCGACGGCGGAAAGACGGAAAGCCTGGGCGGGGGTCATGGATCGCTCCTGTCCGGGTGGAAGGCCGGTGCGGGATTCGCTGCGCCCCGGTGCCGGCCAAGGCGCCTCCCCATATGGCCGCTCCGCGCCGCTAGGCCATATCAAGCCTTCGTGGGGCGGCGACAGGCTGCCCGGAAGCCGCCCCGGCGGTCTGGAACCGCGGCGCCGCGGCGCCGTTCGTCCGGTGACAACGACCCCGGAGCCTGCCATGACCCTGACCCGACCCGTTCTGGTCCTGACCGCGCTGGCGCTGGCCGGCCTCGCCTATGCCTGGCGGGCGCGGCCGGGCGAGATCGGCGCGACGCCGTCGCCGCACCATCCGATCCGCGACGCGGGCCGCGACCAGATGCGGCTCAAGCCCCTGGAATGGGACCGCCACGACGAGGCGCTGGACGAGACCTTTCCGGCCTCGGACCCTGCCACGCGCTACTGAGGGGGCGGCCTATTCGGCCGCCACCGGCACGGCCGCCGCGGGGCGGACGAGGCGGCCGCGGATGCGGTCCTCGATCTCGTCGCGGAAGTTGCGGATCAGGCCCTGGATCGGCCAGGCGGCCGCATCGCCCAGCGCGCAGATCGTGTGCCCCTCGACCTGCTTGGTCACGTCGAGGAGCATGTCGATCTCCTCCACACGCGCCTGGCCGGTCACGAGGCGCTCCATCACGCGCATCATCCAGCCCGTCCCCTCGCGGCAGGGGGTGCACTGGCCGCAGCTCTCGTGCTTGTAGAACTTGGACAGCCGCCAGATCGCCTTGATGATGTCGGTGCTCTGGTCCATCACGATCACGGCCGCGGTGCCGAGGCCGGATTTCTGCTCGCGCAGCCAGTCGAAATCCATGATCGCATCCTCCATCGCCTCGGCGCGCAGGCAGGGGACGGAGGAGCCGCCGGGGATCACGGCCTTGAGGTTCTTCCAGCCGCCGCGGATGCCGCCGCAATGGGTCTCGACGAGCTCGCGGAAGGGGATCGACATGGCCTCCTCGACGACGCAGGGGCGCTCGACATGGCCGGAGATGGCGAAGATCTTGGTGCCCGTGTTGTTGGGCCGGCCGAAGCCCGCGAACCACGCGGCCCCGCGCCGCAGGATCGTCGGCGCCACGGCGATCGATTCGACATTGTTGACGGTGGTGGGGCAACCCCAGAGGCCCGCGCCGGCCGGAAAGGGCGGCTTCATGCGGGGCATGCCCTTCTTGCCCTCGAGCGATTCGAGAAGGGCCGTCTCCTCGCCGCAGATATAGGCGCCAGCGCCGTGATGGAGGTAGAGGTCGAAGTCCCAGCCCGAGCCGCAGGCGTTCGGGCCGATCAGCCCGGCCTCGTAGGCTTCGTCGATGGCGGTCTGGAGGGCCTCGCGTTCGCGGATGTATTCGCCGCGGATGTAGATGTAGGCGGCATGCGCACCCATGGCGAAGGAGGCGACGAGGCAGCCCTCGACCAGCGTGTGCGGGTCGTGGCGCATGATCTCGCGGTCCTTGCAGGTGCCGGGCTCGCTCTCGTCGGCGTTGACCACGAGATAGGAGGGGCGGCCGTCGCTCTCCTTGGGCATGAAGGACCACTTGAGCCCGGTCGGGAAGCCCGCGCCGCCGCGGCCCCGCAGGCCCGAGGCCTTGATCTCGGACACGATCCAGTCGCGTCCCCTGGCCAGCAGGTCGGCCGTGCCGTCCCAGTGGCCGCGGGCACGGGCACCGGCGAGGGAGCGGTCGTGCATCCCGTAGAGGTTGGTGAAGATGCGGTCCTTGTCCTCGAGCATCGGTCAGCCCCGTTGGTTGCGGCGCAGGCGCCAGGCCCGTCCTGTCAGATAGAGCGAAAAGGCAAAGCCCGCGAGCGCCGCGAGGTCGCAGAGCGCGCGCCACCGGAGCGGCCAGTCCCAGAGGTTGCCCGCCCAGGTGGCGGCGATCCAGAAGAGGCCCGTTCCGGCCAGCGCGAGGGCGGCGGTGCGGCCGGCGCGCGCCTGGCGCCGGTCGGCCTCGGTCGGGGGGCGGTGCGGGGGCGCAGGCGGCGGGACGGATCGCGGGGCGTTCCGCCGCGGGCGCACGGCCATGGGTGTGGGACGGGGCCGCTCTCCCCCTCCGTGACGGGAGGCTCCGCGCGACGGGGCCATGTCAGGCCGGCCGGCCGGTCAGGCGGCGCGCCTGGCCGACCCAGTCCGACCGGACGATCAGCCCGCGGGCGGAGCCCAGACGCGACTCGACCCAGGCGATCTCGCCCGCGCCCCAGGCGGCGATCTGGTCGAGATGCCAGATGCCCAGTTCGTTCAGGGCCCGGGCGAGCGTCTCGTCCAGCCCGGCGATCCGGGTCAGGTCGTCCCCCCGCCCGAGGTGGGGCTCCAGCAGCAGCGGGGGCGGCTGCTCGGGCGCGAGCGGCTGGGCGGCCGGGGCGGGCTGGGTCGGGCCGGCCGCCTTGCCGCGCGGCACGACGCCGGTGGCCGGCCCCTCGGGCGTGGGAGCGGAACTGTCCAGCCCCTCGTCCGGGTTGGAGGGACCGGGAGGCTTGGCCGCAGAGGCGGCGGGGGCCTGCTGGACCATGATGCCCGATTCGTCGGCCGGGTGCCCGGCGGCGGGACGCGGCTCGGCGGCCTCGTCGGGCGGAACGGGAGCGGGAGCGGGCGGCGGGCGCAGCCAGGGGGTGCGCAGCGGCACCTCGGTCCCGTCGATGCGCTTGACCGTGTCGCCGATCGCGAGCGCGAGGGCGACGGAGGCGTTGTGGGGCTGGCGCCCCGCATCGTTCCAGCGGGTGAGCGTGGTCGGCCCCCCCGCCGGCTCGGAGGCGAAGCGGCCGGTCTGCGGGCCGGGGACGGGCACCTCTCTGGCCAGGAGCGCGTCGAGGATGCGCCCCAGACTCTCGGGGGAGAGATCCTCGTAGTAGTCCTTGCCGATCTGGGCCATGGGCGCATTGGCGCAGGCGCCGAGGCATTCCACCTCTTCCCAGGACAGGGCGCCGTCGGCGGAGAGCTGGTGCGGCTCGGGCGCGATGCGCGCCTGGCAGAGGGCGACCAGATCCTCTGCGCCGCGCAGCATGCAGGGGGTGGTCCCGCAGATCTGGATGTGGGCCACGCGCCCCACGGGGGCGAGCTGGAACATGAAGTAGAAGGTCGCCACCTCGAGCGCGCGGATATAGGGCATGCCCAGCATGTCGGCGACATGCTCGATGGCGGGCTTGGAGAGCCATCCCTCCTGCTCCTGGGCCCGCCAGAGAAGCGGGATGATCGCGCTCGCCTGCCGGCCCTCGGGATATTTCTTCATCTGCGCCTCGGCCCAGGCGCGGTTGGCGGGCGTGAAGGCGAAGCTGTCGGGCTGGTCGTGGTGGAGGCGGCGGAGCATCGGGCACCCGTGGCTGGGGTCGGCGGGGGCGGCCGGACCGCGGGGGACGGCCGGGACCGCCCCCCTCAAGCACGAATGGCGGCGGAGGAAAAGGGCCCCCTTCCCCTCCTTCAGATGCAGGAGGCCGACAGGATGCGGATGGAATCCCCGCCCGCCGCCTCGACCTGGCCGCGGGCCTGGAGCGCGGCGGTGAGGCCCGGCAGGTCCGCCTGCGTCAGGTTGGCGCGCAGCAGCACCGCGCCCAGATTGTCGCGGGTGAGCACGCAGCCCTCCTGCTCGATGGCGGCGACGAGGCGCTGCTCGGGCGGCAGGTCCACGGGCGTGGGGGTGGCCGCTGGGCGCGCGGCCTCGCTCACGGCGCCGCAGGCGGACAGCCCGATCAGGAGGCAAAGCGGAATGGCGGTTCTGGCGGCGGTCATGCGGCGGCTCCCTGTTTCGTGGTGTCGTCACGGATCGCGCGGCCGACCGGGGGCCGGCAGCGCCTCCGTTCTAGGGCGGGGGGCCGGCAGAAAAAAGGCTTTGCGGCCCCTCCCTCCGCCCGTCAGCGGTCGATGGAGCCGAACACGATGTCGAGCGTGGCGATGATGGAGGCCACGTCCGCCAGCATGTGCCCGCGCGAGAGGTGGTCGATCGCCTGGAGGTGCAGGTAGTCGGCGCAGCGGATCTTGACCCGGTAGGGGCGGTTGGTGCCGTCGGCCACGAGATAGACGCCGAACTCGCCCTTGGGCGCCTCGACGGCGGCATAGACCTCGCCCGCAGGGACGTGGAAGCCCTCGGTGTAGAGCTTGAAGTGGTGGATGAGGGCCTCCATGGAGGTCTTCATCTCGCCGCGGGTGGGGGGGGTGAGCTTGCCGCGGGCCAACACGTCGCCGTGCTCCACGCGCAGCCTGGCGATGGCCTGGCGGATGATCTTCGTGCTCTCGCGCATCTCCGCCATGCGGCAGAGGAAGCGGTCGTAATTGTCGCCGTTGCGGCCGACGGGAATCTGGAAGTCGAACTCGTCGTAGCACTCGTAGGGCTGGGAGCGGCGCAGGTCCCAAGGCAGACCCGAGGCGCGCGCCATGACGCCCGACAGGCCCCAGTCCTGCACGTCCTTTTCGGTGACGACCGCGATGTCGACGTTGCGCTGCTTGAAGATGCGGTTCTCGGTCAGGAGACCGTCGATGTCGTCGAGCACGGACGGAAAGCGGTCGGCCCAGGCCTCGATGTCGTCGAGAAGGTCGGGGGGCAGGTCCTGATGGACGCCGCCGGGGCGGAAGTAGTTGGCGTGCATCCGCGCGCCCGAGGCGCGCTCGTAGAACTCGAAGAGCTTCTCGCGCTCCTCGAAGCCCCAGAGGGGCGGGGTGAGCGCGCCCACGTCCATCGCCCAGGTGGTGACGTTGAGCAGGTGGTTCAGGATGCGCGTGATTTCGGAATAAAGGACGCGGATCAGCGAGGCGCGGCGCGGCACCTCGACCCCCGTGAGCTTCTCGATGGCGAGGCACCACATGTGCTCCATCGCCATGGGCGAGCAGTAGTCGAGCCGGTCGAAATAGGGCAGCGACTGGAGATAGGTGCGCGTCTCGGTCAGCTTTTCGGTGCCGCGGTGCAGCAGGCCGATATGGGGATCGCAGCGCTCGACGATCTCGCCGTCGAGCTCGAGCACGAGGCGCAGCACCCCGTGGGCGGCCGGGTGCTGAGGCCCGAAATTGATGTTGAAGTTGCGGATGCGCTGCTCGGCGGTCAGCGCGTCGCCGAAGCCGTCCTGCGTCCTGGGGTCGCCGTCCATGATGCGCCCATCCTTTCGGTTGCTCAGCCGCCCCGCGCCTTCTCGTCGCCCGGCAGGAGCGAGGGGTCGGCATGGGCGCCGCCCTCCCACGGGGACAGGAAGTCGAACAGGCGGTATTCCTGCGACAGCTTGACCGGCTCGTAGAGCACGCGCTTGCTCACCTCGTCGTAGCGGACCTCCACATAGCCGGTGGTGGGGAAGTCCTTGCGCAGGGGATGGCCGCGGAACCCGTAATCGGTGAGGATCCGCCGCAGGTCCGGGTGGCCCGCGAACACGATCCCGAACATGTCGAACACCTCGCGCTCGAACCAGTTGGCGCCGGGGAAGATCCCGGTGATGGTGGGCACCATCTCGTCCTCGCCCGCCTGGAGCTTGAGGCGGATGCGGTGGTTCCGGTACATGCTGAGCAGGTGATAGACCACGTCGAAGCGCCGCTCGCGCGCCGGCCAGTCCACGGCCGTCACGTCCACGATGGTCGAGAACAGGCAGGCCGAATCGTGGCGCAGGAACGACACGACATCGGCGATCGCCTCGCGCTCGACCTCCACGGTCAGCTCGCCCACGGCGACGCGCCAGCCGAGGACGGCGCGGCCGAGGCGCGCCTCGATGTGGCGGCCCAGCGTCTCGAGCGGGTGGGGCGCCTCGGTCGCGGCGGCGGTCTCGGCGGTGTCGGTGTCGGCCATCGGATTCCCTCGGGCGCGCGTCAGCGGACGATGGTGCCGGTGCGGCGGATCTTCCGCTGGAGCTGGAGGATGCCGTAGAGCAGCGCCTCGGCGGTGGGGGGGCAGCCGGGCACATAGACGTCCACGGGCACGATGCGGTCGCAGCCGCGCACCACCGAGTAGGAGAAGTGGTAGTAGCCGCCCCCGTTGGCGCAGGAGCCCATGGAGATGACGTAGCGCGGCTCCGGCATCTGGTCGTAGATCTTGCGGAAGGCGGGCGCCATCTTGTTGGTCAGCGTGCCCGCCACGATGATGAGGTCGGACTGGCGGGGCGAGGCGCGCGGGGCCGTGCCGAACCGCTCGAGGTCGTAGCGCGGCATGGAGGTATGCATCATCTCGACCGCGCAGCAGGCGAGGCCGAAGGTCATCCAGTGGAGCGATCCGGTGCGGGCCCAGTTGATGACGTCCGCGGTCGAGGTCACGAGGAAGCCGCGGTCGGCGAGGTCGGCGTTCATGCGCGCCACCGTCGCCTCGCGGTCGGGGCCGGCGGTGTAGAGACCGGTCTGCACCCCCTCGACCGGGGTGCCGCCCGTCTGCGGGCCGCCCTGCACGAGGCTGCCCAGGCGGCCGGGCTCGAGCCCGGCGAGGGTGACGCGGTTGCGGGTGTCGTCCTCGGTCACTGCCATTCGAGCGCGCCCTTCTTCCATTCGTAGATGAAGCCGATGGTGAGCACCGCGAGGAAGATCATCATCGACCAGAAGGCGGCGAGGCTGAGTTCCCCGAAGGCCACGGCCCAGGGGAACAGGAAGGCCACCTCGAGATCGAAGATAATGAACAGGATCGACACGAGGTAGAACCTCACGTCGAATTTCATGCGCGCGTCGTCGAAGGCGTTGAAGCCGCATTCGTAGGCGGAGACCTTTTCGGGGTCGGGGTTGCGGATGGCGATGACCCAGGCGGCCAGCATCAGGATCGCGCCGAGCGCCACCGCGAGGCCGAGAAAGATCAGGATAGGCAGGTAGTCCCTGAGCAGCCCTTCGGTCACGCGCGCCTCCGTGGGGGGAGGGACGCGGGCGCGCCCCCGGCCTGCGTCCTAGCGCCGCCCCGGAGGGAGGTCAACGCGGGCGGGGCCGGGGAGGGGCCGCGCGGGACGTCGTGCCGCAGGAACGCCGCGGCCCCGCCCGCGTTGGGGCGCGGGCAGCCGAAGGAAGCGGGCATGGAGGACGGGTCGGGCAGGGACCGGGCGCGCGGTGCCGCGGCCGGCGAGGGCGAGCGGGATTCGGGTCCGGCGATGCGGCGCGGGCTGATGGGCCGCTGCCCGCGCTGCGGCGAGGGGCGTCTTTTTGCGGGATTCCTGCGCGTGGCGCCCCGCTGCGACGCCTGCGGCGAGGACCTGGGCGAGTTCCGGGCCGCGGACGGGCCGGCCTTTGCGACGATCAGCGTCGTGGCGCTGCTGCTCATCCCGATCCTGGGCTGGAGCTTCGTGGTCCTGCGGCCCGATCCCCTGACGCTGAGCCTGATCGTGTCGGCGGCGGTCACGGTCCTGTCCCTGGTCGTGCTGCGGCTGACCAAGGGGATGTGGGTCGGCTATCTGTGGGCGATGGACGAGCGCGACCGGGGGGCGTGAGGGGCCTACTCCTCCTTGGCGGGGGACCAGAGCACCGCCTCGGCGATCTCGAGCGAGTTGCCGGCGGGGTCGCGGAAGTAGAGCGACCGGCCGCCCTTGGGCCAGGCGATCTCCTGCTCGATCGCCACCCCGGCCCGGCCGAGGCGGTCGCGCCAGGCCTCGATCCCGTCGGGCTCGGCGGCAAAGCAGGTGTGGCCGGGGCCGCGCGCGCCGTGGGGCGGGATGGGCAGCGCGCCGGGCTCGGGGCCCCGTTCCGTCACCTCGGGGCGGAAGACCAGGAACACGCCGGGGCCGCAGCGGAAGAAGACGTGGCGGTCCCCCTCGCGCCGGATCTCCTCGAGGCCGATCACGTCGCGGTAGAAGGCCTGCGCGGCGTCGAGGTCGTCCACGTAGATGGCGGTCTCCAGGACATGGGCGGGGCTGGGCATGATCCTCTCCGGCGCGACTCCTCGGCCGGAAGGTGGCGCGGGCTGTGGCGCGGTCAACCGGCCGGAGGGGCCGGCTCCTCGTGGCGCAGGCGCGCCGCGGGGAACACGCCCATCAGGCGCAAGGTCTCGGAGAAGTAGCGCAGCTCCTCGAGGGCGCGGGCCAGCGGCGGATCATCGGGATGGCCCTCCACCTCGGCGTAGAACTGGGCAGCCTGGAATCGGCCGCCGACGAGGTAGCTCTCGAGCTTGGTGACGTTGACGCCGTTGGTGGCGAAGCCGCCCAGCGCCTTGTAGAGCGCAGCCGGAATGTTGCGGACGCGGAAGACGAGGCTGGTCATCATGCCCAGCGTGCCGCGGCGCGACAGGTCGGCCTCGCGGGCCATCACGAGAAAGCGCGTGGTGTTGCCCGCCTGATCCTCCACCCCGCGCGCGAGGACCTGCAGGCCGTAGGCGCCGGCCGCGATCTCGGAGGCGAGCGCCGCCTCGGCCGGATCGGCAAGGCGCGCCACCTCGGCCGCGCCGGCGGCGTTGTCCGACCAGGCCAGGGTCGCATAGCCGCGCTCGCGCACGAAGCGCCGGGCCTGGCCGAGCAGGATGGCCATGCCGCGCACGCGGCGCACCGTCTCGAGCGTGGCGCCGGGCGGCGCCAGAAGCGCGATGCGGACGGGCAGGAACACCTCGTCCACGATGAACAGGCCGCTGTCGGGCAGGAGCTGGTGGACGTCGGCGACGCGCCCGTAGGTGGAGTTCTCCACCGCGATCATGCCGAGATCGGCCGCCCCCGAGCGGACGGCCGCGATCGCGTCCTCGAAGCCGGGACAGGGCAGCGGATCGTGGCCGGGCCGCGCGAGGCGGCAGGCCTCGTGGCCGTAGGCGCCGATCTCTCCCTGGAACGCGATCCTCGGCATGCCCCCCCCTCATCGCCGGCAACGGCGTGGCTCATGATGCCGCACCCGTCCGCACCCGGCCGGCCTACACCTTGCGGAGGATCGCCGGAAGCGAATACATGGGCGGCGACATGGCAGGGGACGGCTAGGGCGCGACATGTTCGACACGATGACTATCACCAAGATCGTGGGCGGCTTCTGCGGCACGCTGCTGGTCTTCCTTCTGGGCGCGTGGCTGGCGGAGAGCATCTTCCACCCGCATGTCGCCTACCATGACGGCGAACGGGTCCAGGGCTTCATCATCGAGGTCGCCGAGGAGGAGACCGGTCCGGTCGAGGAGGTCTCGGAAGAGGAGCTGATCGCGCAGTTCCAGGAGGCCTTCGCGGCGGCCGATCCGGCCGCGGGCGAGCGCGAGTTCCGTCCCTGCGCCGCCTGCCACAGCCTTGTCGCCGGAGAGAACCGGACGGGCCCCTATCTGGCCGGCGTGGTCGGCCGGGAGGTGGATACGGCGCAGGGTTTCAACTATTCGGGCGCGCTCGAACGGGTGGTCGATGTCTGGACCCCCGAACACCTGAACTTCTTCATCGAGAATCCCTCGGGCTACACGCCCGGCACCTCGATGAACTTCCGCGGCATCCGGGACCTGCAGGCGCGGGCGAACCTGATCGCCTATCTGGCCACGATCCAGTAGGGTCCGCCTCGCTCCCGGCCGATGGCGGAGCCCTGCCGTCCGCGGCCCGGCGTCACGGGCTTCTCACGCAATCTCGGCTTGAAATGGCACGGCGGGCGGCCTTTAGCTGAGCCGACCCCGCGGCTGCGGGGTGTTGGCCTGTGCCCAGGAGAACCGGGATGATCCGACCTCACCGCCCCCCGATTCGAGCCGCCGCTCTCGACGCCACCGCGCTCGGCCGGGCCGGCGCGTCGGTCCTCGGGCTTGCGGCGCTTCTGGCCGCGACGGCGCTGCCCGCCCAGGAGGCGAACCCGTCCGCGGAGCCCGACCCGGCCGGAGAGGTGACGGTGTCGCACGGCTACACCTTCTTCGGGAACCTGACCTATCCGGCCGATTTCGAGCATCTGGCCTATGTGAACCCCGACGCGCCGAAGGGCGGCGAGATCGCCACCTGGGCGCAGGGGACGTTCGACAGCTTCAACAACTTCACGCTGCTGGGCAACCCGGCCGCCCTGGCCACGGTCGGGCTCGAAACGCTGATGACGGGAGTGGCGGACGACCCCACGGATCTCTACTGCCTCGTCTGCGAGACGATCGAGTATCCCGCGTCGCTCGACTGGGTGATCTTCAACCTGCGTCCCGAGGCGCGCTTTGCCGACGGCTCGGCCCTGACGGCGCATGACGTGGCCTTTTCGCACGAGCTGTTCATGGAGCAGGGCCTGGCCTCGTTCCGCGCAGCCTTCGGCGCCCAGATCGCCGGGGTCGAGGTGCTGGACGACCACCGCATCCGCTTCGACTTCGCCCCGGAGGCGCCCGTGCGCGACCGCGTGGGCCTGGCGGGCGGCATCCCGATCCTGTCGAAGGCGTGGTTCGAGGAGACCGGCCGCCGCCTGGACGAGATGTGGACGGAGCCGGCGCTGGGCTCCGGTCCCTATGTGCTGGGCAGCGTGGACATGGGCCGCCGGGTGGTGTGGCAGCGCGATCCCGACTGGTGGGGCGCGGACCTGCCCATCAACCGCGGGCGGGCGAATTTCGACCGCATCCGGGTGGAGTACTTCGCCGATGCCGGTGTCGCGCTCGAGGCGTTCAAGGCGGGCGAATACACCTTCCGGATCGAGAATTCGTCGCTCCAGTGGGCGACGGGCTACGATTTCCCGGCGCTCCAGCAGGGATGGGTGGTGAAGGCCGAACTGCCTTCGGGCAATCTCGGCTCGGGCCAGAGCTTCGTCTTCAACCTGCGCCGGCCGACCTTCCAGGACCCGCGCGTGCGCGAGGCGATCGGCCTGATGTTCAACTTCGAATGGTCGAACGCCACGCTGTTCTACGACAGCTACGTGCGCACGACCTCGTTCTGGGACAACAGCGACCTCAAGGCCGAGGGCGTGCCCACGGAGGGCGAACGGGCGATCCTGGAGCCGCTGGTGGCCGAGGGGCTGCTGGATCCGTCCATCCTGACGGAGGAGGCCGTGATGCCCCCCGTCTCCTCGCCCGAGCGCGAGATCGACCGGGCCAACCTGCGCCGTGCGGCCGCGCTGCTGGACGAGGCGGGCTGGGAGATCGGACAGGACGGGCTGCGCCGCAAGGACGGGCAGGTGCTGTCGGTCGTCTTCCTGGAATCCTCCCCCGCCTTCGAGCGGGTGATCCTGCCTTACGTGAACAACCTGCGCCGTCTGGGGGTGGATGCCCGCCTCGACATGGTGGACCCCGCGCAGGAGACGCGCCGGCGCGACGAGGCCGATTTCGACATGGCCACCCAGCAGTTCAACCAGGACTGGGAGCCCTCGACCGGCCTGCGGCAATGGTTCGGCACCGAGGGCGCCGACGAGTCCAACCGCAACCTCATGGGCCTCAAGAGCGAGGCCGTGGACCGGCTGATCGACGTGGTCGTGGCCGCCGACGAGGAGGAGGAGATGAAGACGGCCGTGCGCGCGCTCGACCGCGTGCTGCGCGCCGAGCGGTTCTGGGTGCCGCAATGGTACAAGGACACGCACTGGGTCGCCTATTACGACATGTTCCGCCATCCCGATCCGCTGCCACCCTTCTCGCTGGGCCATCTCGACTTCTGGTGGTTCGACGCGGACCGCGCGGCCGAGCTGCGCGCGGCCGGCGTGCTGCGCCGCTAGGGGCCCGCGTTCGGTGGGCGCCTATATCCTCCGACGCCTCCTGCTCGTGATCCCGACGCTGTTCGGGATCATGGTGGTCAACTTCACGCTGACGCAGTTCGTCCCCGGCGGACCGATCGAGCAGATCATCGCCCAGATCGAGGGGCGCGGCGACGTGTTCCAGACCATCGCGGGCGGAGGCGGCGAGGCGCAGGTCGCGACGGAGGCGAACCCGACGGGCTATGCCGGCGCCCGCGGCCTTCCGCCCGAGTTCATCCGCCAGCTCGAGATCCAGTTCGGCTTCGACAAGCCCCCGCTCGAGCGCTTTCTCGAGATGATGTGGAACTACGTGCGGTTCGATTTCGGCGAATCGTGGTTCCGCTCGCGCTCGGTCGTCGATCTGGTGATCGAGAAGATGCCCGTCTCGATCACGCTGGGGCTGTGGTCCACGCTGATCGCCTATCTGGTCTCGATCCCCCTCGGCATCCGCAAGGCGGTGCGCGACGGCACCCCCTTCGACACCTGGACCTCGGGCGCCATCATCATCGGCTATGCGATCCCCGGCTTCCTGTTCGCGATCCTGCTGATCGTGCTGTTCGCCGGCGGCAGCTACTGGCGGATCTTTCCCCTGCGCGGCCTGACGAGCGAGAACTGGGAGGACCTGACGCTGATCGGCAAGGTGCTCGACTATCTGTGGCACATCACGCTGCCGGTTCTCGCCTCCACCATCTCGGCCTTCGCGACGCTGACGCTGCTGACGAAGAACAGCTTTCTCGACGAGATCAAGAAGCAGTACGTGATGACGGCGCGCGCCAAGGGCCTGTCGGAGCGGCGCGTCCTCTACGGTCACGTCTTCCGCAACGCGATGCTGATCGTGATCGCGGGCTTTCCGGGGCTGTTCATCGGGGTGTTCTTCGGCGGCAGCCTGATCATCGAGACGCTGTTTTCGCTCGACGGGCTGGGGCGGCTCGGCTTCGAGGCGGCGGTGGCGCGGGACTATCCGGTGGTGTTCGGCACGCTGTTCGCCTTCTCGCTCATGGGTCTGATCGTCGGCATCCTGTCGGACCTGACCTATGTGCTCGTGGACCCGCGGATCGACTTCGCGAGCCGGGGGTGAGGGGATGAACGACGCCAAGCCCATCCGCCCGCCCGTCGCCGAGGCCCTGCCCGCGGCCGATGCCTCTGCGCTCGATCCGGGCTCGGTCCTGCCCGAGCCGATGCCGGGCGCGGCGCCTGCCCCCGTCCTGCCCGGCGATACCGGCCCGCCCCCCGCCCCGCCGCCCGTCCGGCGCGCCTGGCTGTCGCCGCTCAACCAGCGGCGCTGGCGCAACTTCCGCCGCAACCGGCGGGCGTTCTGGAGCCTCGTGATCTTCTCGATCCTGTTCGGCGTCTCGCTGTTCGCGGAGTTCATCGCCAACGACAAGCCCATCCTCGTGAACTTCCGCGGGGAGTGGCGGATGCCGGTTCTGACCTATTACTCGGAGGCCGATTTCGGGGGCGACCTGCCGCTGCCGGCGCGATACCGCGACGAGGAGCTGCAATGCCTGATCCTCACCGGCGGGGTGGAGGATTGCTTCTACGAGCCGCTCGAGACGATCGCGGCGGCGCAGGCCGGCACGCTCGACGATCCGAACTTCGAGCCCGGCTGGATGCTGTGGCCGCCGATCCCCTTCAGCTACGACACGATCGTGGACCGGCCCGGCGTCGCGCCCTCTCCGCCCGACTCGGTGAACTGGCTGGGCACGGACGACACCAAGCGCGACGTTCTGGCGCGCGTGATCTACGGGTTCCGCCTGTCGGTGATGTTCGCTCTGATCGTGACGACCTGCGCCTCGGTCATCGGGATCGTGGCCGGGGCGATCCAGGGCTATTTCGGCGGCTGGATCGACCTGATCTTCCAGCGGATCATCGAGATCTGGACGGGCACCCCGAACCTCTACGTCATCATCATCGTGTTCGCCATCCTGGGGCGGTCCTTCTGGCTTCTGGTGTTCCTGACGGTGCTGTTCGGCTGGCCGGCGCTGGTGGGCGTGGTGCGGGCCGAGTTCCTGCGCGCGCGCAACTTCGAATATGTCCGGGCGGCACGCGCGCTGGGCGTGTCCAACTGGACGATCATGTTCCGGCACCTTCTGCCCAATGCGATGGTGGCCACGGTCACGATGCTGCCCTTCCTCGTCACGGGCGCGATCGCGACGCTGGCGGGGCTCGACTTCCTGGGCTACGGCCTGCCCTCCTCCGCCCCCTCGCTGGGAGAGCTGTCGCTGCAGGCCAAGCAGAACCTGCATGCGCCCTGGCTGGGCTTCACCGCCTTCTTCACCTTCGCCATCATGCTCGCGCTCCTCGTGTTCATCTTCGAGGGCGTGCGCGACGCCTTCGACCCGCGGAAGACGTTCCGGTGACGGCGCCGCTTCTGGAGGTCCGGGACCTGCGCGTGCGCTTCCGCCAGGAGGGCGGCGCCGTGGAGGCGGTGCGCGGCGTCTCCTTCGATCTGCGGGAAGGCGAGACGCTCGCTCTCGTGGGCGAGTCGGGATCGGGCAAGTCGGTGACGGCGCTCTCCACCGTCCGGCTGCTCGGGGACAATGCCGACCTGACGGGGTCGGTGCGGTTCCGCGGCCGCGACATGCTCTCGGCCGGCGAACGCGAGCTGATGCGCGTGCGAGGCAACGACATCAGCTTCATCTTCCAGGAGCCGATGACCTCGCTCAACCCGCTGCACACGCTGGAGCGGCAGATCCGGGAGTCGCTGGAGCTGCATCAGGGCCTGCGGGGCGAGGCGGCGCGGCGGCGCATCGTGGAGCTTCTGACGCGCGTCGGCATCCGCGAGCCCGAATCGCGGCTGGCCTCCTATCCCCATCAGCTCTCGGGCGGCCAACGCCAGCGGGTGATGATCGCCATGGCGCTGGCCAACGGACCGGACCTGCTGATCGCCGACGAGCCCACGACCGCACTCGACGTGACGATCCAGGCGCAGATCCTGGATCTGCTTGCCGACCTCAAGCGCACCGAACGGCTGTCGATGCTGTTCATCACCCACGATCTGGGGATCGTGCGGCAGATCGCGGACCGCGTCTGCGTCATGCAGGGCGGGCTGATCGTCGAGCAGGGCCCCGCGCGCGAGATCTTCGGCCGGCCCCGCCACCCCTATACGCGCAAGCTGCTGTCGGCCGAACAGGCGGGGCTGCCCGCTCCCGTTCCCGCGGATGCGCCGACCGTGGCCGAGGCGCGCAACCTGCGCATCTGGTTTCCGATCCAGCGCGGCCTGCTGCGGCGCACCGTGGGCCATGTCCGGGCCGTCAACGACGCCACGCTGTCGGTGCGCGCAGGCGAGACGGTCGGCATCGTGGGCGAATCCGGTTCGGGCAAGACCACGCTGGCGCTGGCGCTGATGCGGCTTCTGCCCAAGACGGACGGACGGATCGTCTTCATGGGCCGCGACATCGGCGAGCTGCCCCAGCGTGCGTTGCGGCCGCTGCGGCGCGAGATGCAGATCGTGTTCCAGGACCCGTTCGGCTCGCTTTCGCCGCGGATGACGGCCGGGGAGATCATCGCCGAGGGTCTGGGCGTGCACGGCGTCGAGAAGGGGCGCGACCGGCGCGGGATGGTGGCCGAGATCATGGCCGAGGTGGGCCTGGACCCGGCGACCATGGACCGCTACCCGCACGAGTTCTCGGGCGGCCAGCGCCAGCGCATCGCCATCGCGCGCGCGCTGATCCTGCGGCCGCGGCTGATCGTGCTCGACGAGCCCACCAGCGCGCTGGACATGACGGTGCAGGTGCAGATCGTGGAGCTGCTGCGTGCTCTCCAGCGGCGGCACGGTCTCGCCTATCTGTTCATCTCGCACGACCTCAAGGTGGTGCGGGCGCTCGCGCATCGCGTGCTGGTGATGCGGGACGGCGACGTGGTCGAGGAGGGGGACACGGCCAGCGTGTTCCGCGCGCCGCGCACGGCCTATACGCGCGAGCTGATGCGCGCGGCCTTTCCCGAGGCCGCGGCCTGACCGCCTACGATCCCCTCCCGCCGCGACGGTTCCTGTGATAGGCTCGGGGACGCGAACGCCCCGGCAGAGGGCCGTCGCGCAGGGGCCCGTCGAGGCCCGTCGGGAGGAGAATCCATGTCCATCGCCTTGCACCCGTTGATCGACAACGGTCTGCCTGCGGAATCGCCGGATTTCGCGGGAGGAACCCTGGTCTGCGCCTGCTCGGAACGCCCGGTGCGTGTCCGCGTGGAAGGCCCCGTCGCCCACAACCATGCCTGCGGCTGCACCAAGTGCTGGAAGCCCGAGGGCGCGATGTTCTCGATCGTCGCCGTCGCGCCCAGCGACAAGGTCTCCGTCCTGGAGAACGGCGACAAGCTCGAGGTCGTGGACGAGACCGCCCTCATCCGTCGGCATCGCTGCACCGGCTGCGGCGTGCACCTCTACGGTCCGGTGGAACGGGCGCATCCCTTCCAGGGGCTCAGCTTCGTCCATCCCGAGCGGTTCGACACGCCCGGCTGGATGCGTCCGGCCTTTGCCGCCTTTGTCTCCTCGGTGATCGAGGCAGGGGTGCCGCCCGACCAGATGGATGCCGTGCGCACCCGCCTGCGCGAGGTGGGGCTCGAGCCCTACGACTGCCTGTCTCCGGCGCTGATGGACTACATCGCGACCTGGACCGTGCAGCACCGCGAGCCCGCGCCGCAGGCTGCCTGACCGACCGGTCGGCGCCGCTTCTGCCGGACGTTCCTCCGCGCTAGGATCGGTGCGGGACCGACAGCACAGGAGCCACGGCATGGAGCGGATCGCGGAATGGACCTCCCATGGGGGGCGGCAGATCGTGTGCACCCACCGGTCCGAGGCGACGGGGGGCGACATGACCTTTGCCGTGTTCCTGCCCCCTGCGGCGGAGCGGGGCCGCTGTCCGGTGCTGTGGTATCTGTCCGGCCTGACCTGCACCCATGCCAATGTCATGGAGAAGGGCGAGTATCGCCGCGCCGCGGCCGAAGCCGGGCTGATCGTCGTGTGTCCCGACACGTCCCCCCGCGGCGACGCGCCGGACGACGAGGCCTACGATCTGGGCCAGGGCGCGGGCTTCTATCTGGACGCGACGCAGCCGCCCTGGGCGGGCCGCTATGCCATGCGCCGCTATGTGGCGGAGGAGCTGGCAGAGCTGGTCCGCGCCTCCTTTCCCGTGGATGCCGACCGGCAGGGCATCACCGGCCATTCGATGGGAGGTCACGGGGCGCTGACCCTGGCGCTGACCCTGCCGGGGCGGTTCAGGTCGGTATCGGCCTTCGCCCCGATCGTCGCCCCGAGCCAGGTTCCCTGGGGGCAGAAGGCCTTTTCTGCCTATCTCGGCCCCGACCGGGGGACCTGGCGCCGGCACGATGCCGTCGCCCTGATCGAGGACGGAGCGCGGCTGCCGGACCTTCTCGTGGACCAGGGCGAGGCGGATGCGTTCCTCGAGCGCGAGTTGCGGCCCCATCTGCTCCGGCACGCCTGCGAGGCGGCGGGCATTCCGCTGACGCTGCGGATGCAGCCGGGTTATGACCATTCCTACTATTTCGTCTCGACCTTCATGGCCGATCACGTCGCCTGGCATGCCGAACGGCTGCGCGCCTGAGAGGGTGCCGATCACCACCTTGTGATCGGCGCGGGGCAACCGGCCGGGCTGCTGCCGCGTGTGTGATGATCGGTGCGCGCAAGGAGGCTCGCCATGATCGAACTGGTCTTTGTCGCCTGCCTGAGCGCCTCGCCGGAGATCTGCGAGCGGCGTTCCCTGCTGTTTGTGGACATCTCGCTCGTCAGCTGCGCCATGGCGGCCCAGCCCGAACTGGTCCGCTGGACCGAGACCCATCCGGGCTGGCAGGTCCGCCGCTGGACCTGCCGCGTGGCCACCGGCGAGCGCGAGATCTGACCGCTCCGCTCCGCCCCGCGGCCCGTTCGCGGACCCGATGGACAGGCCCTTTCGGGAGAGGTTTGATGCATCCGTCCGTCCGGGGAGGAGACAGGATGATCCGATCGCTGATTCTGGGCGCTGCGCTGGTCCTGACGGCCGAAGGAGCACGGGCCGAGACCGGCTTTGATCTGGTGTTCCGCACGGGCACGCTCGACGGCTTCGAGGAAGGCGACAGCCTTCTCTACCGCAACTCCGAGGAGCCGGAGGGCGACTGGTCCCGTCTGGCGGTGGCGCTGATCGCCGGCGACGGCGCCGTGGTGCAGGGCCTGACCGACGAGGGGGCCGTGCGCCCCTTGGGGCGGTTCCCCGCCGGTGTGGGCAATCCCATCGCCATGGTCTTTCTGGAGCGCACGGTGCGCATCATTGCCGAGCGGTCCGGTGGCAGCCCGTTCTACATCCGCAACAGGATGCGCGATGCGCTGGCGCTGCCCGATGCCGGCGATCCCGCGACGGTGGAATGGAACGGCGCCCCGGTCGCAGCGACCGTGGTGACGCTGGAGCCCTTCCGGACCGATCCGAACCGGGACCGTCTGGGCGTCTTCGCCGACCTGACCATCCGCATCGTCCTGTCCGATGCGGTGCCCGGCTGGTACCATTCGCTGGAGGCGCATACCCCTGCGGGCGCGGACGGCGCCTACGAGGCGAGCCTGCGCCTCGAGGAGGTCGAGTCGTGACGCGCCGCAGGGACTTCGGACTTCCCGGCCTGGTGGCGCTGGCGCTCGCGCTGCCCGCAGCCGCGCAGGACGGGGCGCAGGTCCTGAACGACTACCCGACGGCGGCGCGGGCCGACTACGTGTTCGCCTGCATGGCGGTGAACGGCGGCACCCGGCAGGCACTCGAACAATGTTCCTGCTCCATCGACCATATCGCCACAATCCTGCCCTATGAGCGGTACGTCGAGGCGGAGGCGGTCCTGGCCCTCCAGCAGACGAGCGGCGAGCGCTCGACGCTGTTTCGCGACAACGCCTTGGTCCGCAGCCTGGTCGCCGACCTGCGGCGGGCCCAGGCCGAAGCGGAGATGCTCTGCTTTCTCTAGGCCGGGCCGTCCCGGTTCAGGAGCCGCTCGAAGATGTGGCCTTCCGTGTCCTCGACCCGCACGCGGAAGGCCGGCGCGCCGTTGTCGGCGAAGCGGAACCGGAAGACGGGATTCTCCGAGATGGAGATGCCGCCCGTCAGGGTGAAGAGGCGGTCCTCGCCCTGCCACACCTCCAGACGCTCGATGTAGTGGGGCGGGATCCAGTACTGGGTCACCTGATCGCGCTGCAGGCCGGAATACTGGGGATGGCGGATCATGATCTGGGCTTCGGCCCGGCCATCCGCGCCCCGGCCAAACTCGCGCAGGCGCATCTCGCCCAGGCTGGCCAGCACTTCGGCGGGCGACCGTGTGGCCGGCGCCGAACATCCTCCCGACGCCTTCACGAAGGCACCGGTCATGATCGGCTCCCCCTCGGCCGGAAAGGCGACCGCGCGCACGTTGGAATAGGCGTCCACGCGCAGACGCAGCTCGAAATCGAGTGGCGACATGGCCTCGCCGAAGGTGATCTCGGCCGCGATGGGCACCGGATTCTCGTCCACGACCAGCGTGACGGCCTCGATGCGGGGGGCATCGGCGGGCTGCACAAGGCGAACGGGCACGGTCGCCGCATCCTCGGCGCGGACCGGCGCCTCGAGCTGCAGGGCGGAGCCGGCCGGGAGAGCCGTGGCCTCGCCCAGGACATGCCCGGCGAGATCGTCCCACGCAGCGCTCTCGACGAGCGGATTGGGTGGTTCCTCCGCCAGGGCGCCGAGCGGAAGCGACAGCAGGCAGACGGCGGCGAAGGACAGGCGGAGCATGGGAAACTCCCTTGCGGGCCGGAGAATGTCGCGATCAGGATAGCACAGACAAGGCCCGAAGCGAAGTCCGCCGGGAGATGGCCGGGATGTTCGATGTCCTGCTGACGCTCTGCCTTCTCGATCAGCCCGGACTGTGCGCGGATCGCACCATCCCCACGGCTGCCGCCACCTGCCCGGAGGCGCTCGCGGCGGCGGCGGAGCGGATCGAGGGATGGAGGGCGCGGCATGCCGTCTCCGCGATCCGGTGCGGGTCCATGGTCGTGCCCCCCCTGCCCTTCGAGGAAGTGCTGCCCGGTCTTCATGTCCATCGCGCGGCGGTCGCGCTGGCCGATCCGGCCAACGGGGGCACGATCGGCAACATCGCCTTCGTGGTGGGGGAAAGCGGCGTGGCCGTGATCGATTCGGGCGGCAGCCGCGCGGCCGGCGAGGCGGTGGTGGCCGCGGTGCGCGCCGTCACGGATCGGCCGATCCGGCTCGTGGTACTGACCCATGCCCATCCGGATCACGTCTTCGGCGCCACCGCCCTGGCGGATGCCGGGGCGACGATCTGGGCGCATCACGCGCTGCCCGAGGTGCTGGCGCTGCGCATGGGACCGTTCGAGGCGCAGGGCCTGCGCCAGATCGGCGCGGACTTCGTCGGAACCGAGGCTCCGCGGGTGGACCATGCGGTGCAGGACTCGGCGGCGGTCGATGCGGGAGGACGGGCGCTCGAGCTGCGGGCCTGGCCCGTGGCCCATAGCGGCGCGGACCTGACGGTCCTCGACCCCGCCACCGCCACGCTGCTGGCGGGCGATCTGGTGTTCGACCGGCACCTCCCGACGCTCGACGGTTCGCTTCGGGGGTGGCAGCGGGTTCTTGAGGACCTGCAGGGGCTGGCCGCCGAATGGGTGGTGCCGGGCCATGGCGGCCCACTGCTGCCCTGGCCGGAGGGCCTGGAGCCGACCGCGCGCTATCTGGCGCGCCTGGAGGCGGATGTGCGCGAACTGATCGCCGGGGGAGCCACCCTGTCGGAGGCGGCGGCCCGGGCGGCAGAAGCCGAGCGTGGGGCGTGGCTGCTCTTCGACGAGCACAATCCGCGCAACGCGACCGTCGCCTATACCGAACTCGAATGGGAGTAGCGCCGCCCCTCAGCGCGCATGGGGCAGGATCATCTGGGCCACCGCATAGGCGTGCTGCTCCAGGAGGACCGGGCTCTCGCACACATAAGTGAGCGCGCGGTCACGGTCCGCAAACAGCCGCGTGCGCCAGTCGAGACCCTCCTCCACCTCGTCCATCCGGTCGAAATCCGGCTCCGCCGCGGCTTCGAGGCTGCGCATCTCGGCGCGCAGATCCTCGATCTCCCGGGCGAGCCGGGCCTGGTTTCGGGCATAGCGGACGATCCCGCCGATGATGCGCGCACGCTCGCGGTCGATTCGCTCGAAGGCGATGCGGAACACTTCGCCCCAGGCCTCGGGGGTCAGGTCGGAATGCCGGGCGGCGGCCTCCTCCACCAGGGCGCGCATCTCCTCCTCGGACAGGCGCCGCAGGGCGAGTTGCGCGCCAAGAGCGGCCAGGTCCGGGCTCAGCGCGGGCGGCTCCTCCGCGAGGGGCAGAGGCCACATCACCGCAAGCGACAGGTGGTCGACGCGCCGTTGGATGCAGGGCCAGTCGGGATCACCCGAGCCCGCAGCTCCGGCCGGAGCCGCGAGAGCCAGCATCCCCAGGGCAGCGGCTGCGCCGCGAAGGGACCGGGAGAGAGGCAGTGACAGGGCGGCCATGGCGGATCACACGATTTGACAGACGCTTTATCAACTATAAGATGAGGTCTGCAAAGATGGGCAAAAGCCGGCCAACGGCTCGCCATCGGGGAGGATCCTATTTCATGCGGA
>NZ_WYDP01000020.1 GCF_009904055.1 Rubellimicrobium sp. CFH 75288
GAAGCGTCGTCGTGTTCTGAAAACAAACGGCGCCGCAGACGACAGGATTCGAAGCCAGCACAAGGAGCAGCATCAGGACGCGCGACACGACCGGACGGGAGAACGGGCTGCCTGGACCCGTCTTCGGAGCCGCCGCCAGAGACGGCCCGATCCGTCCGGCTAGGGATGACAGCCCCGTTCTTGGGAGGAACCGAAGTGAGACATGCCTTGTGGATGTCGGCGGCCACCCTGGCCTGCGCGACCGCGCCTGCCCTGGCCAACGACGAGCTCCAGCAGATGATGGAGGACCCGACGCAATGGGTCATCCAGACCGGCGACTACGCCAACACCCGCTATTCCGAACTCGACCAGATCAACCGCGACAATGTGGGCGATCTGCAGGTCGCCTGGACCTTCTCCACGGGGGTGCTGCGCGGTCATGAGGGCGGGCCCCTCGTTGTGGGCGACATCATGTATGTCCACACGCCGTTTCCCAACAATGTCTTCGCCCTCGACCTCAACGACAACGGCCGCATCCTGTGGCGCTACGAGCCGCAGCAGGACCCCAACGTGATCGCGGTGATGTGCTGCGACACGGTCAACCGTGGCGTCGCCTATGCGAACAACACGATCTTCCTGCATCAGGCCGACACGACGGTGGTGGCGCTCGACGCCATGACCGGCGAGGTCAAGTGGAGCGTCAAGAACGGCGATCCGTCGATCGGCGAGACCAACACCGCGACCGTCCTGCCGGTCAAGGACATGGTCATCGTCGGCATCTCGGGTGGCGAGTACGGCGTACGCGGCCACGTCACCGCCTACGACATGGAGACGGGCGAGCTGCGCTGGCGGGCCTATTCCACCGGTCCGGACGAGGAGATGCTGGTCGATCCGGAACGGACCACCCATCTGGGCGAGCCGATCGGCGAGAACTCGTCGCTCGACAGCTGGGAAGGCGACCAGTGGCAGATCGGCGGCGGCACGACCTGGGGCTGGTACAGCTACGATCCCGAACTGGACCTGATCTATTACGGGACGGGCAACCCCGGCACATGGAACCCCGCCCAGCGTCCGGGCGACAACCGCTGGTCCATGACCATCATGGCCCGCGATCCCGATGACGGGATGGCTCGCTGGTTCTACCAGAAGACGCCCCATGACGAATGGGACTACGACGGCGTCAACGAGAACATCCTGGTCGACAAGGAGATCGACGGGGAGATGCGGCAGCTTCTCGTCAACTTCGACCGGAACGGCTTCGCCTACACGCTCGACCGCGCCACGGGCGAGCTGCTGGTGGCCGAGAAGTTCGACCCGGTGGTGAACTGGGCGACCCATGTGGACATGGACCCCGAGTCGGAGACCTACGGGCGGCCCATGGTCGTGCCCGAGTTCTCCACGGCCCAGAACGGCGAGGACGTGAACACGACCGGCATCTGCCCGGCCGCCCTCGGCACCAAGGACCAGCAGCCCGCGTCGTATTCGCCGCGCACGGGCCTCTTCTATGTGCCGACCAACCACGTCTGCATGGACTACGAACCCTTCCGGGTGAGCTACACGGCCGGGCAGCCCTTTGTCGGGGCGACGCTCTCCATGTATCCCGCTCCCGACAGCCATGGCGGCATGGGCAACTTCATCGCCTGGGATGCCGTCGAGGGCGAGATCGTCTGGTCGGTGCCGGAGAAGTTCTCCGTCTGGTCGGGGGCCCTGGCGACCGCGGGCGACGTGGTCTTCTACGGCACGCTCGAGGGCTTCCTGAAGGCGGTGGATGCGGAGACGGGCGAGGAACTCTACAGCTTCAAGACCCCGTCCGGCATCATCGGCAACGTGATGACCTACGAGCATGACGGCCGGCAATATGTGGCCGTCCTGTCGGGCATCGGGGGCTGGGCGGGCATCGGCCTCGCCGCAGGGCTGACCAACCCGACCGACGGCCTGGGCGCGGTGGGCGGCTATGCGGCCCTCAGCGACTACACCGCCCTGGGCGGCCAGCTGACGGTCTTCGCGCTGCCGGAATGATCCGGATCGCCGGCGGGGGTCTTCCCCGCCGGCACGTTCCTTGTCCCAGCAGGAGAAGAGCATGACGCGCATCGCAGGACGCGAAGCGGCGCTGGCCCTGTCCGCCGCGGTGCTGGCCGCCACGGCGGGATGGTCCCAGGAGAGCGGAGCGCCGGAGGGCGATCCGAACCTGGTTGCCGCCTACGAGGAGGACGGACGCTATTTCACCGCGGACGGCATTCCCACCTTCAACATCCAGGAGGACGGAACGGTCGACTGGCTGACCTTCTCGGGCTACCGCCGCTATCACGCCGAATGTCACGTCTGCCACGGCCCCGACGGCGAGGGGTCCACCTATGCGCCCGCCCTCAAGGACTCGGCCGTGCAGATGGACTACTACGACTTCTACTACGTCGTGGTGAACGGTCGCCAGGCTGTCGATGCGAGCCACCAGAGCGTGATGCCCGCCTTCGGCACCAACCTCAACGTCATGTGCTACATCGACGACATCTACGTCTATCTGAAGGCGCGGGGCGCGGGTGTCCTGCCGCGGGGACGGCCAGCCAGTCGGGAGGACAAGTCCGAGGCCATCGCGGAGGCCGAAGATGCCTGCATGGGCCGCTAGCCTGCGGCTGGCCGCAGGCATCCTGCTGGTCGCGGGGACGGTCTGGGGCCAGCCGGCGGACCTCGTCTCGCGGACGGCGCTGCGGGTCTGTGCCGATCCCGCAGCCTGGCCGGCCTCCACCGAGGACGGCAGCGGCTACGAGAACCGCATCGCCGAGCTTCTGGGGGAGGCGCTGGGACGTCCGGTCGAGTACACATGGTATCCCATGTCCACGGGGTTCGTGCGCAACACCCTGCGCGCAGCGCGTTGCGATCTCATCATCGGCTATGCCCAGGGCGACGAGCTGGTGCTCAACACCAACCACTGGCTCACCTCGGCCTATGTTCTGGTGACACGCCGGGACGGCCCCTTCGCCGATGTGACCGATCTGAGCGATCCGCGGCTGGCCGAGGCCCGCATCGGCGTGGTCGCCGGCACGCCTCCGGCCGATCACCTCGCGCGCCACGGGCTGCTGGACGATGTCCGGTCCTACGAACTCTTTGCCGACCGGCGGTATGACTCGCCGCCGGACCGGATGATCGCCGATCTGGAGGCGGGGGAGATCGACGTGGCGTTGATGTGGGGACCGATCGCCGGCCCCATGGTCAAGCAACGCCATCCCGATCTGGTGGCGACCCCGCTCCTGCGCGAGCCGGGTTTTCCGCGGCTGACCTACCGGATCACGATGGGGGTCCGTCCCGGCGAGGACGCCTGGAAACGGGAGATCAACTCGCTTCTCCGGCGCCATCAGGACGAGATCGACGCGATCCTGCGCGACGCCGGGGTTCCGGTGCTCGACGACATGGGGACCGCCCCCAAACCGGAGGGCTGAGCCGGTGCCGTGCGTCCGGCCTGTAGTCGCGCTTGCCGTCCTGGCGGTCTTGGCGGCCGCGGGAGGGCTCCGCGCCGGTCCCGTCCCGGAACCCGCGGGCTATCGCGGCGAACCCTACCGCGCAGACGTTCCGGCGACACTGACGGGCGCGACCACGGTCGGCACGGCGGAGGCCCGGGACCTCTGGCGCCGCGGGGAGACGGTGTTCGTGGACGTCATGCCCCGGACCGCCCGGCCCGACGGGCTGCCACCCGAGGCGATCTGGCGCGAGACGCCGCGCGAGACGATCCCGGGTGCCATCTGGCTGCCGAATGTGGGCTACGAGGTCCTGAACCCGGACGAGGAGGACTATCTGCAGGCGGGTCTGGCGGCGGCGACCCGCGGCGACCTGTCCAGGCCCGTCCTGTTCTTCTGCCTCGACCGGTGCTGGATGTCGTGGAATGCGGCCAAGCGGGGCCTGTCTCTCGGCTACCGCAGGGTGATCTGGTATCCGCAGGGCACGGATGGCTGGGCCGAGGCCGGTCTGCCGCTGGTCGAAACCGCGCCCTGGAGTCCCGCGCCATGACACCGGGGGCGTGGGCGCGGTCAGGGCGCCGGTGGAGCGAAGACGTGCCGGTCGAGAATGTACCGGCCGCCGCGGAGCCAGGATTCGTCCGTGTTCGAGCGGATGTCGACCGCCAGCATGCGCACCAGCCGGCCGCTCTCCACCTCGCGCAGCGCCAGGTTCATCGACAGGATCAGGTTGGACACCTTCTGGACCTCGCCCACGAGGGCATAATCCGCCCCGAGCCTGGCCCCCATCCGCAGGTCGCAGCCGTTGCAATCGGCCGGGTTGCGGGTCCGCGCCAGTTCCTCGGCAACCGGATCGAGCGCGACGAGGTCGAATCCCTCGGTCTCGAATCTCTGCCGGACAAGATCCTCGAGAAGGGCCAGCCGTGCGGTCTCGTCCTCGCGCGGGCCGGCCAGTTCTCCCTCCAGCGAGGTGTCCAGAAAGGTGATCCCGAAGAAGGCGACCTTCGCGCCGGGCCGGAGCGCCTCCAGCGCAGAGGCCGGGCCGGCGACAAACAGCAGCAACAGCAGCAGGAGGTGTCGCATTGAAGAGGCCTAACGCAAACAGGGCGATCTGCCAAGCCGGTCTCGCGTCCGCGCTGCTCGGGTGGCTTGCGGCGACGGTCCCCTTCTGGGCTGCCCCCCGGGCGGAGGCGGTAGAGCTGGACACGGCCGTGCTGCGGGTGGATTACCCGTCGCTTCTGCCCCTGTCGCGCCTCGACCTGCCGGTTCCCGATCTCGGACTGGCCGGAGCGGAACTGGCGACGCAGGACAATGCAACAACGGGCGGCTTCCTCGGGCACCGCTATGCGCTCCACAGCGTGACGACCACGCCGGAGGAGGCCCCCGAGGCCTTCGCGACCCTGATGGATCAGGGCTACCGGATCGTCGTGCTCCTGGCCGAGGGGCCGGAGATCCTGGCCTTGGCCGATGCCGCCCCTCCGGATGCGCTGCTCCTCAATGCCCGGGAGACGGACGAGGCGCTCCGGGGTGAGGCATGCCGGGCCAATGTGCTCCATGTCGCGCCCAGCGATCAGATGCTGACCGACGCTCTGGCCCAGTTCCTGGTCTGGAAGCGCTGGACGGACTGGGCGCTCATCCACGGCTCGCACCCGGCCGATCATGCGCTTGCCCAAGCCTACGAGATGTCGGCGCGCCGGTTCGGGGCGCGGATCGTGGAGTGGCGGGAGTTCGTGGACACGGGCGGCGCGCGGGTGTCGGATTCGGGCCATGTGCAGGTGCAGCGCCAGATCCCGGTCTTCACCCAGAACATGGCGCGGCATCATGTGGTCGTCGCCGCCGATGCGAGCGACGTGTTTGCCGTCTATCTGCCCTATCAGACCTGGGAGGCTGCCCCTGTTGTGGGGTCGAGCGGTCTGCGCCCGGTCGTGTGGCATGCCGCGCACGAAAGCTGGGGCGCCATCCAGCTCCAGAACCGCTTCGAGGCGCTGGCCGGACGCCCGATGCGGGAGGAGGACCACCTGGCCTGGCTGGCCCTGCGCGCCGTGGGCGAGGCGGTCGTCCGGACCAACTCGGCCGATCCGGCCGCGATCCGGGCCTATCTGCTCGGAGACGCCTTCAACCTGGCAGCGTTCAAGGGACAGCCGCTCACCTTCCGGCCGTGGAACGGTCAGCTTCGTCAGCCGATCCTGCTGACGGACGGGCGCATCACGGTCAGCGTCTCGCCGCAGGACGGCTTCCTGCATCCGCTCTCCCCCCTCGACACGCTGGGCCCCGACCGCCCCGAATCCGCCTGCTCCGCCTTCGAGGAGACCGCCCCATGACCGGACGTGCCGCCGCCCTCGTGCTGACCGCCACCCTTCTCGCGCTGGGCACTGTCCCCGATCCCGCCGCGGCCTACAGGGTGTTCGTCAGCAACGAGCGGAGCAACACGATCACCGTCATCGACAGCGAGACCTGGGAGGTGATCGCAGAGTTTCCGGGCGGCAACCGGCCGCGCGGCATCACGATCGCGCCGGACGGATCGGAACTCTATGTCTGCGCCTCGGACGACGACACGGTGCGCGTGTTCGATCCGCAGACCTTTGAGGAGCTGCATACCCTGCCGTCAGGACCCGATCCCGAACTCTTCGTGCTGCACCCGAGCGGCAACCCGCTCTACATCGCCAACGAGGACGACAACCTCGTGACCGTGACGGATGTGAGGACCCGTCAGATCCTCGCCGAGATCCCCGTGGGCGTGGAACCCGAAGGAATGGGGATCTCGCCGGACGGCCGGGTGGTGGTCAACACGTCCGAGACCACCAACATGGCGCATTTCATCGATACCGAGACGTTCCAGATCATCCGCAACGTCCTCGTGGATCAGCGCCCCCGCTTTGCCCAGTTCACGGCGGACGGCTCGCTTCTCTATGTCAGCGCGGAGATCGGCGGGACGGTCAGCGTCATCGACCCCGAGACCGGAGACATCCTGCACAGGATCACCTTCGAGGTTCCGGGCATCCAGCCCGAGCTGTTGCAACCCGTGGGCGTGCGCGTCACCTCGGACGGGCGGCGGGTCTTCGTGGCCCTCGGGCCATCGAACCGCGTCGCGGTGGTGGACGGCGAAAGCTGGGAGGTTCTCGACTATCTGCTCGTCGGCCAGAGGGTCTGGCAACTGGCCTTCACGCCGGACGAGCGGTATCTGATTACCACAAACGGCAACAGCAACGACGTCTCGGTGATCGACGTGGCGGCCGAGCAGGTGATCCGGTCGATCCCGGTGGGCCAGCAGCCCTGGGGAGTCGTGGTGGCCCCGCAATGACAGAAAGGGAGGGAACGATGCGACACATGCTGATGGGCACGCTGCTGGCCGGGGCGGTCACGGCAGGCACGGCCGCGGCGGCCCCCCTTTGCGACGACCTGGGTCCGGCAGGTCTGCTCGCGCGCTGCAACCGGGGGGAGCCGGTCGCGCTGACCCTGTCTTCTGGTCGGCCGCTCTACGAAGGTCCTCAGCCCGTCGAGCTGCAATCGGGCGCCTATTACGTGATCGAGATCACCGCGGACGGAACCGCCGAACTGGCGATCGCGGGTCCCGAGTTCTTCCGGGCCGTGTGGATCAACGAGGTGGTCGTCGAGGATATCGAGATCCGGCCGCTCGGCCTCGACAGCCTCGAATTCGACAGCGCCGGGACGGCGCGGATCTCCTTTGTCGCGATCCGGCCGGGGCGTTACGCGATCGCCATCCCGGGCACCACGGGCGAGACGCAGCGCGTGGAGATCGTCATCCAGTAGAAGCGCCGGCCCGAACCGAGCCGGCCAGCGGAGGAGGGCAACATGACCATCCTGAAGGTGATCGGCGGCGGATTCCTGGCCGGCGCCCTGGCCGCCGCCGCGGCGGCGCAGGACCTGCCGGTGATCCGGGCTGCCACGCTCGAAGCGGGCACGGTGAACTGGGAACTCCAGACGATCCTCGAGCACGACCTTGACGAGGCAAACGGCTTCCGCCTGGAACTGATCCCTTTTGCCGACAACGGGGCCACACGTGTCGCCGTGGAGGGCGACGCGGCCGATGTGGCGGTGGCGGACTGGATCTGGGTCGCCCAGCAGCGCGCAGCCGGGCGGCCCTATGTCGCCTTTCCCTATTCCACGGCGGTGGGCAGCATCGTGGTGCCCGCCGACAGCCCCGCCCGAACGCTCGAGGATCTGCGCGGCGGCACCATCGGGATCGCCGGCGGGCCGCTCGACAAGTCCTGGCTGATCCTGCGGGCCTATGCGCAGCGCGAATACGGCTTTGACCTGGCCGACGAGACCGAGCAGGTCTTCGGCGCGCCGCCGCTGATCTACAAGACCGCGCTCGACGGCGAGACGGATGCGGCGATCAACTTCTGGCACTGGACGGCCAAGATGACGGCAGCCGGGATGCGCGAGCTGATGACCGTGCAGGAGGCCGCCGAGGCGCTCGGCCTCGACCCCGGCACGCCGCTGCTGACCTACTACATGAAGGAGGAGTTCGCCCGCGAGCATCCCGAACTGGTGCAGGGCCTCTACAATGCCTCGCGCGCGGCCAAGGACCTTCTGGCGGGCGACGAGGCCTGGGACGCCATCCGGCCGCTCATGAACGCGGACAACGAGGCCGAGTTCGAGGCGTTGCGTGCCGGGTTCCGGGCGGGCTTTCCGGCGGAAGGACCGGTGGACGAGGAGGCGGCCGGACGGATGCTCGCGGTCATGGCGGATCTGGGCGGCGAAGAGCTGGTCGGGCAGGCGACGACCCTGCCCGAGGGTCTGTTCCTCGACGTCTCGCGCTGAGGATGCGCAGCGACGGGGTCGCGCGGTTCGTGTCGCTCGGGGGCATTCTCGGGCTGTGGATCGTCGCGGCCCTGGTGGCGGCGGACCCCTTGGTGCTGCCGGCGCCTTGGGCGCTGGTCGAACCGCTCCGCCGCGAGATCGCGTCGGGTGCGCTTCCCTTCCACCTGTCGCAGACTCTGCTCCGGGTCGCCTGGGCCTTTGCGCTCGCCATGGCCCTGGGGATCGCCATCGGCCTGGTGATGGGCACGAAGCCGCGGATCGACCGCTGGTTCGATCCCTGGCTGACGGTGTTCCTGAACCTTCCCGCCCTGGTCCTGATCGTGCTGTGCTATCTCTGGATCGGGCTCAACGAGACGGCCGCGATCATGGCCGTGACGCTCAACAAGATCCCGAACGTCGTCATCGTCATCCGCGAGGGCGCGCGCGCTCTTGATCCGGAGCTGTCCGCCATGGCCCGGGTGTTCCGGATGTCTCCGATCGACCGGTTGCGGCATGTGGTGCTGCCGCAACTGGCCCCCTATGTGGCCGCCGCCGCGCGCGGGGGTGTGGCGGTGATCTGGAAGGTCGTGCTGGTGGTGGAGTTCCTGGGCCGGTCCAACGGGATCGGCTTCAAGATCCACATGCATTTCCAGCAGTTCAACGTGGGAATGGTGCTCATCTACTCGCTGTCCTTCGTGGCGGTGATGCTGGCCGTGGAAGCCCTGCTGCTGCGTCCCTGGGAGTCGCGCGTGCGCCGGTGGCGGGCGGCATGATCCGCATCCATGTGCGCCGCAAGACATTCGGTGCGACCGAGATCCTGCGCGACATCCGCCTCTCCATCGCGCCGGGAGAGCGCATCGCCATCCTGGGCCCTTCGGGCGTGGGCAAGAGCACGCTGCTGCGGATCGTGGCAGGCGTGGACACCCGCTACGAGGGCGAGGTGGAGCGCCCCGCCGATGTGGCCATCGTGTTCCAGGAGCCGACGCTCCTGCGCTGGCGCAGCGTGCTCGACAACCTGCTTCTGACCCATCGCGGCCTGTCGCGCGAGGCGGCCCTGTCCATGCTGGAGCGGGTCGGGCTGGGGGCCAAGGCCGGGCTGTTTCCGGGGCAGCTCTCGCTCGGCCAGCAGCGCCGCGTCGCGCTGGCGCGCGCCTTTGCGGGACGGCCCGAGCTTCTCGTCATGGACGAGCCCTATGCCTCCCTTGATCCGGCGACCGCGGACGAGATGCTGTCGCTGACCGAGGAGCTGCTGGACCTGGTCCGGCCCACCTTGCTTCTCGTGACCCATGCACGGTCCGAGGCCGAGCGGCTCGGCCAGCGCATCCTGCGGCTGGAAGGGTCTCCGGCGACGCTCGTGGACGACGCGCCGCCCGAGGGGAGGGCCGCGGAGGGACTCAGCCCGCCGTCTCCTCCGTCCCGATCATGAAGCAGGTCGTGCCCCGTGCCTGGAGGCGGCGGCAGGCCAGATCGGCCCCTTCGCGGGTGAGGCCCATCACATTGGCGTCGAAGCCGCCCGAGCGCTGCACGACTCGCCGCAACCCGCCGTCGAGCGCGGTCGCCTCGGCCAGCGCGACCTGGATCAGGGCCCGCTCGGCCGCATCGCGCGAGGGGAAGCGGCCGAGATTGATGCCCCAATGATGGCCGCCGGAGGTCGAGACGCGGGTCACGACCTCGGGATCGGGAGCCACAAGGGGGGCGGCCGCCGGGTCGATGGCCTGGGCGGTCATGATGATCTCGGCCGGGCCCGTGTCGGGCGCAGCGGCCATGCTGTCGCCCTCCGGCTCGGGCAGAAGCCCGAGCGCCTCGGCAAGCGCCCCCTCGATCGCCTCCGGCGCCACGGTGGCCACGGCCACGGCCGCGCCCGGTGCGGTGCCGGGACGGGCGGGCGGGCGCATGGCGGCCGCCACGAGGCCCGAGGGCCGGACCGTCCTGGCCGAAGGTGGGGCGTTCGTGTTGGAGGCCACCGGGAGCGGCGCCGGCGTCGATGCCGGACGCGGCGCGGCAGGAGCCGGAGCGGCCGCGACGGCCGGCGGCGTCCAGCGCAGCTCGGCATGGGCCGGCGCGCGTGCAAAGCCGATGTCGAGCAGCCGCGACACCCTGGCATTGCGGTCGGCGGTGGAGGTGCCACCGAACACGGTGGCGATGATCCGCACCTCGCCCCTCTGGGCCGAGGCGGTGAGATTGTAGCCGGCTGCTTGGGTGTAGCCCGTCTTGATCCCGTCGGCACCGGGATAGGAGTCGAGGAAGCGCCGATTGGTATTGGCGACCTCCGCAATCCCCGCATCGGCCGTGCGCCGCGAAAAGAGGTTGTAATACTGCGGAAAGTCGTAGATGAGGTGCCGGCCCAGGATCGACATGTCCCGCGCCGTGGAATAGTGTCCCTGCTGAGTCAGGCCGTGCATGTTGAGAAAGCGCGTCTGGGTCATTCCCATCGCCTGGGCCATGGCGTTCATCCGCGCCGCGAAGCCTTCGGGGCTGCCGCCGATGGCATAGCCGATCGCGGTGGCGGCATCGTTGGCCGACTTGACCGCGGCCGCGCGCAGAAGGTAGCGCAGACGGATCGTCTGGCCCGGCCGGAGCCCGAGCTTGGAGGGCGGCTCGGCAGCGGCCTGCTGGGAGATGCGCACCTCGGTGTCGAGCGTGATCTCGCCCCGCTGGATCGCATGGAATGCGACATAGAGGGTCATCATCTTGGTCAGCGACGCCGGATGGAGCGGCGTGTCCGCATTCTCCGCATGGATGACCTCGCCCGTGCGGGCATCCATCACGAAGGCCGCATAGGGTGCCGCCTGCGCCGCACCCGCCAGCAGGGCGGCGGCCAGCCATACGAACGCCAGCCGGATCGGCCGGCCCGAAGGTTTCATCATGGCTCTGTCCCTCTGCCTCAGGGCGGCCGGGTTCGTGCCCGCCCGACTCCTTGAACAGCCGAACGCTAGCACGGCCCCGCCCTCAAAAAAAGTCCCCGTTTCGGCATCGTTGCGGCCTCATTCTGCTTCTGCGCTCGAACATCTTGGGCGTGAACCCCGAGGCCGCCACAGCCCCTTGATTATGGCAGAACCTTGGCAAACCGCTCGCCACCGGGCGTGATTCCCTGCGGCGCCGGGCTCACGCCGGCGACATGAGATCGGAGAGCAGGTCCGGAACCTCGCCCAGATCCCTGATGGCGCGGAAGCGCGGATGGTCCTGCGGCGGCTCGGCCGCCTCCAGGGCCCATTCGGGACCACTGCTCGGGACATGGACGCCCCAGGCCCCCGCGGCGAGCGCGGGTATGACGTCGGACTTGAGGGAATTGCCGATCATCATCGCATCGCGGGCACCGTGGCGGGCGAAGATCCGCAGATAGGTGGCCGGCGACTTGTCGCTCACGATCTCCACGGCATCGAACAGGTCCCCCAGTCCCGACTGGGCGAGCTTGCGCTCCTGATCGAGCAGGTCGCCCTTGGTGACGAGCACGACCTCTCCCACGAGCCGCGCCGCTTCGACAGCCTGCCGTGCATGGGGCAGAAGCTCGATCGGATGGGCCAGCATGTCGCGGCCCATGGCCAGGATCTCGCCCACGACATCGCCGGGCACGCGACCGTCCGTGACCTCCACCGCCGTCTCGATCATGGAGAGCACGAAGCCCTTGATCCCGAAGCCGTAGAGGCCGAGGTTGCGCCGCTCGGCCTCCAGAAGCCGGGCCCGCAGCGCGCCTCCCTCCATGTGCGGTGCCAGAAGTTGCGCAAAGCGGTCTTCCGTCATGCGGAAGAAGCGCTCGTTGTGCCAGAGCGTGTCGTCCGCATCGAAGCCGATGGTCCATGCCCGCATGAGCCCTCGCGTCTTTCCTTGCCCGAGGCTCCGGCTTATATTCGCATCCAGCAGGAATCCACCGAACACCGGAACGCGGACCCCTTACCATGCCGGGACTGCCCATCCTCATGGCCAATGACCCCGGACGCGAAGGCGGATCGGGGGTCAAGCTGGAGACGCGCACCCGCACCCAGCGCCCGCCCCTCTACAAGGTCATCATCCTCAACGACGACTACACGCCGATGGAATTCGTCGTGCATGTGCTCGAACGCTTCTTCGGCATGAGCCATGCGCAGGCCTTCGACCTGATGCTCACGGTGCACAAGACCGGCCTGGCCGTCGTCGGCGTCTATTCCTACGAGATCGCGGAAACCAAGGTGGCCCAGGTGATGGATTTCGCCCAGCGCCACCAGCATCCGCTCCAATGCACCATGGAGAAGGAATAACCCCGCCTTGGCGCATTCCCGCCTCGCCGCCGCGCTTTCGGCGGGCCTGTCCCTGCCCTCCGGTCCCGTCCTGGTCCTGCGTCCGCCTGCCACGGCGGACCTGTCGTCGCTCGACCCGGAGCGGTTGCGGATCCATCACACGAGCCGTCCCGATCACGACGCCTGGGCTCTCCAGGGGCTGATCGTGGAGGAACGGCCGGGGCCGGCCGAGGCTGCGCTGGTCTTCCTGCCGCGCGCCAAGGCTCTCGCGCGCGGACTCGTGGCGCAGGCAGCAGCCCTGGCACCGCTCGTCTTGGTGGACGGCGCCCGGACGGACGGGATCGACAGCCTCTGGCGCGACATCCGTGCGCGCCGGCCCGAAGCGCAGGACGTGACCCTCTCCCACGGACGGCTGATCTGGTTCGCCGGAGGACCCGGTTTCGAGGACTGGCAGCTTCCCGGTCCGCAGCGGCGCGCCGACGGGCTCTGGAGCCAGCCCGGCGTCTTTTCGGCGGACGGACCGGACCCGGGCTCCGCCCTCCTGGCCGGAGCCCTGCCGCCGCGCCTGCCGGCGCGCATGGCGGATCTGGGCGCGGGAATCGGCGTTCTCTCCCTCGCCGTGCTGAGCCGCGACGGCGTCCAGTCTTTGGACGTGATCGAATCCGAGCGTCTGGCGCTGGACTGCGCACGGCTCAACATCGCCGATCCGCGGGCCCGCTTCTGCTGGGCCGATGCGGTGGCGGCCCCTCTGGGCCCGTATGACGGCGTTGTCATGAACCCGCCTTTCCATGCGAGTCGCACAGCCGATCCGGCGCTGGGACGCGGCTTTGTCGCCGCGGCGGCACGCGCGCTGGGTCCGCGCGGCACCCTGTGGATGGTGGCCAACCGCCACCTGCCCTACGAGGCGGCGCTGCGCGACGGCTTCCGGCACTGGGAGGAGATCGGCGGCAACGGCGCCTTCAAGCTCCTCGAGGCCCGGGAGCCGCGGCACGCCGAGACCGCGGCCCGGCCCGGCCGCCGTCTCCGGGCGCGCTGAGCCGGCTCGGCGCCCTATTCGGGAAAGCGCGCCGTGCAGGCCTGGATGCGCGCAGCCTGTTCCGCCTGAAGGCGCTGGCGACGCTCCAGAAGGTTCTGGAGCTTGGCCTGTTCCGAGCGCGGGTCGATCGCGACCGGCCGGCGGACATCGCGCACCTCGGTCCGCTCGCAGGGGACCTGCCGGACCGTGCCGTCCGCGTCGCGGATGCGGCAGAAGCGGGGACGGACGCGCACCTCCTGGTCGGTCTCGACGGCATAGCCGCGCTGGAGGTTGGCTTGGGTCTGGCGGATCAGCGCTTCGACGGTGCGCAGTTCGCGCGCACCCTGGTTGATGCACGCCTCCCGGGGGCTTTCGCAGGCCGCCAGGGCCGCAAGGCCAAGAACGGCAAGACAGGACACAGCACGCATGGGACTCCTCTCCCTTATATGGGCAAGCCCTAGACCGGTGGAGGCGGCACGGGAAGGCTGATAGGTGCGCTATCGGATAGCGAAGGGGCGGCGGGAATGACGGAAGGCGCCATGGAGGCAGAAAAGGCGGAGGCCAGCGCATGGTTCGGCACCCTGCGCGACCGGATCGTGGCCGCGGTCGAGGCGCTCGAGGACGAACCGGCTGCGGGCGCGGGCGATCGGGCGCCGGGCCGCTTCGTGTTCCGCGAGACGCGCAGGGCGGCCCCGGACGGGGAGGATGCCGGCGGCGGGGTCATGGCGCTGCTCAAGGAGGGGCGGGTGGTGGAGAAGATGGGCGTGGGCGTCTCCACCGTCCATGGCGTCCTGAGCCCGGCCGCGCGAGAGGCGATGCGCGCACGGGGCGTTCTGGCCCCCGAGGATGGCGGCACCTTCTGGGCTTCGGGGATCAGCCTCGTCTGCCATCCGCGCAACCCGCACGTCCCAGCGGTCCATCTCAACACGCGGATGTTCTGGACCTCCACCAACTGGTGGTTCGGCGGCGGCACGGACCTCAACCCGGCCATCCCCTACGAGGAGGACACACGGCACTTCCACGCCGTGCTGGAGCGCGCGCTGGCCCCCCATGGCGCGGACGAATACCGGCGGCAGAAGGAATGGGCGGACCGCTACTTCTTCATCCCGCACCGGGGTCGGCCCCGTGGCGTCGGGGGCATCTTTCTCGACGATCACTGCTCGGGCGACTGGCAGGCCGACTTTGCCATGATCCGCGCCATCGGCGAAGCCTTCCTCCCGGCCTGGCTTCCGCTGGCCCGACGCCGCGCCGCGCAGACCTGGACCGACGCGGACCGGGAGGCGCAGCTTCTTCACCGGGGCCTCTATGCCGAGTTCAACCTGGTCTATGATCGCGGCACGCGGTTCGGCCTGGCCTCGGGTCACGACGCGGACGCCGTCCTGATGAGCCTCCCGCCGCTGGCCGCCTGGGCCTGAACAGCCCTCAGGGCCGCTCGGGCGGGGGGGCAAAGCGGTTGTCGCGCGGAAATCCCCTCGGCGCCATCCGGCCTGCCTGCCCGCGCTTTCCCGTCCATTCGGAGAGATCGGCCTCGCGGCGGATCTTGCCGCCGTCCTGCACCCAGGCGAGCCCGTCGGCCAGGTTCAGCGTGACGATGTCCGACAGCCCACCCCCCTTGTAGCTCTGCAGCCGCACGCCCTTGCCCCGCGCCATGACGGGCAGACTGTCGAGCGGGAAGACGAGCATCTTCCGGTTCTGGCCGACAACCGCGACATGATCGCCCTGCACGGGCACCATGTGGCTCGCCCGCCCCTCGGGGCCGAGATTGAGGACTACCCGCCCGGCGCGTGTCTGCGCGAGAACGTCCTCCTCGGCTACCACGAAGCCGCTGCCGTCCGCCGTGGCCACCACCAGGCGCCCGCCGGGGCGGTGGACGCGCAAGGCCGCCACCGGTGCGTCGAGGTCGATCATCAGGCGCAGCGGCTCGCCCAGCCCCCGCCCGCCCGGCAGCGCGGACACGGCCAGCGTGTAGATCCGCCCGTTCGCCCCGAGCACCAGCAGCCGGTCGGTGGTATAGGCGTCCAGCAGGAAACGCGTCCGATCGCCGTCGCGGTGGCGCAGATCGGCACCCTGTCCATGCCCCTTCAGGGTGCGAATCCATCCCATCTCGGACAGGGCGACCGTGACGGGCTCGCGCTCGATCATCGCATCGGGCGCGATCTCCGCCACCTCCTCGACCTTCGCGATGGAGGTCCGCCGCGCGCCTCCGGGCGATCGGGCGCCGAACGCCTTACGCCGCTCGCGCAGGTCGGCTGCGATCGCCTTCCATTGCAGATCCTCGCTCCCCAGAAGCGCCTCGAGGCCGGCCTGCTCCGCGCGGAGCGCGTCGCGCTCGGTCAGGAGCGCCATCTCCTCGAGCCGACGCAACGACCGCAGGCGCATGTTGAGGATCGCCTCGGCCTGAGCCTCCGTCATCCCCGGCCCGGACCCCGCGCGCATCGGCAGGGGCGAGACATAGGACGCCTCGCTTGCAGCGCGCTTACGGGGCCGGGACCAGTCCTCGGCCTGGAGCGCGGCCTTGGGATCGTCGTCGTAGCGGATGATGTCGATGACGCGATCAAGGTTGAGGAAGGCGATCAGCAGCCCCCCCAGCACCTCGAGCCGCTGGGCGATCCGTTCGAGCCGGTGCCGGGACCGGCGGCGGAGGACCTCGCGACGGTGGTCCAGGAAGGCGCGCAGGACCTCGCGCAGCGAGCAGACCCGAGGCACCAGTCCGTCGATCAGTACGTTCATGTTGAGAGGCACCCGCACCTCCAGATCGGAGAGGCGGAAGAGCATCGCCATGAGCTGCTCGGGATCGACAGCGCGGGAGCGCGGCTCGAGGACGATGCGGATATCCCCGGCCGACTCGTCGCGCACATCCGCCAGGGCGGGAAGCTTCTTGCCGGCGACGATGTCCGCCAGCTTCTCGATCAGCTTGGACTTCTGGACCTGCCAGGGGATCTCGGTCACGACGATCAGGCGCTGGCCGCGCCCCAGTTCCTCCACGCTCCAGCGGGCCCGCAGGCGGAAGCTGCCCCGGCCCGTGCGGTAGGCCTGCGCGATCGACTCCGCCGGCTCGACCAGGACGCCGCCCGTGGGAAAGTCCGGCCCCGGCATGTGGACGAGAAGGGCCTCGTCCGAAGCGTCGGGATGCTTGAGGAGGTGCAGACAGGCTCCGATCAGCTCGTCGAGGTTGTGCGGCGGGATCGCCGTCGCCATCCCGACCGCGATCCCCGAGGCTCCGTTGGCCAGCAGATGCGGAACCGGGGCCGGCAGCACGACGGGCTCGGACAGCGTGCCGTCATAGTTCGGACGCAGGTCCACCGCGTTCTCGTCGAGCCCTTCCATCAGGGCTTCGGCCAGAGGCGTGAGGCGTGCCTCGGTGTAGCGGGCCGCGGCAGGGTTGTCGCCGTCGATCGAGCCGAAGTTGCCCTGCCCCTCGACCAAGGGATAGCGCAGGTTGAAATCCTGCGCGAGGCGGGCCATCGCATCGTAGATCGCGGCATCCCCGTGCGGATGGTAGTTGCCCATCACGTCGCCCGAGATCTTGGCCGACTTGCGGAACCCCGCCGAGGGCCGCAAACCCAGTTCGCGCATGGCATAGAGGATGCGCCGATGCACGGGCTTGAGCCCGTCGCGTGCGTCCGGCAGCGCCCGGTGCATGATGGTCGAGAGCGCATAGGTCAGGTAGCGCTCGCCGATCGCTCGCCGGAGCGGCTCGGTCGTCAGGGTCTCGTCGGAAGGCTCGATGGGGCCGGGCGTCGGGGCGTCCTCGCTCATGGAACGGACTTAGAACACCGCTCGCACAGGCGCAAGGCGACCGGCCGATCCGCGCGCGGGAGGGAACGGGGCCGTGCCTTCGTGCGTCGTCGGGTCTATACTGGCGGAAGCCATCCGAACCCGTCCACCACCCGGAGAGTTGGCCATGCGTCTGTTTATCCTGCTCAGCTTCGTCTTTCTCGGCTGGCTCTACTGGGAGCTGTCGGGCGGAGCGGGGTTCCGGCCGGAGCCGAGCGAGACGGAGCCGACTCTCGCGCGGGCTGCCGCGCCTGCCGAGCGATCGCCGGAGGACCAGCAGGTCGCCGTCACGGCCGCCGCGCCACCGGTCGAAGCCGAGGCCGAGGCCGAGGCCCTGACCGCCGCCGCGGCCGTTCCCGTCCCCTCTGCCGAGTCGGACGTCCAGGCCACCCGTGCCGCTCCGCCCGCCGAGGGCGTCCTGGCCCTGCCCTCGCCCGGGGCGCCCGAGGCACCGGCGCTGCCGCCGCGGGTTGCGGGGCCGACACGCTCCGGCTCCACCGATCCGCTCCGGCCGACCGAGGCTCTGGCGGCCCTGAGCGGGGGTCCTGCTCCGGCCCCGGCCGAGGACGAGCCGGTCGAGGCCGCCTCTGCCCAGTCCGCGACCGAGGACGAGGCCGCTCCGGTGGAGGTTGCCGCTCCGACCGTGGAGCGGCGGCGCGTCACCGGCGACCGGGTCAACATGCGCGGCGGTCCCGGCACGGATTTCGCCGTGGTCGGACAGATGGGCGCAGGCGAGATCGCCGAGGTGATCGGCCAGCAGAACGGCTGGCTCCAGGTCCGGACACCGGACGGCCAGGAAGGATGGATGTCCGCGCGCTTTCTTGCCCCGGCCGACGGCTGAACGCGCGACGCGGCTGCCGGACCGCGATCTTGCCGATCCCCGCCGGACAGATCAGATGGGCCCCGTCCGGCCGGAGAACGCCATGGTCCAGCGTCAGCCGCCCCCGACGGGGCGCACAATCCTCATCACGGGCTGCTCCTCGGGGATCGGGTTCGATGCGGCACAAGGCCTGCGTGCCCGAGGCTGGCGGGTGCTGGCCTCGTGCCGCCAGGAGGCCGATTGCGCACGACTGCGCGCCGAAGGCTTCGAAAGCCCGCGGATCGACTATGCCGATGCCGAGAGCGTCGCGGAAGGCGCGGCCCGGGCGCTGGAGGCGACGGGGGGTCGACTGGACGCGCTGTTCAACAACGGCGCCCATGCCTGTCCCGGCGCGGTGGAGGACCTGCCGCGGGGCGCGCTCGAGGCGATCTTTCAGGCCAACCTGTTCGGCTGGCACGACCTGACGCGCCGTGTGATCCCGGTCATGCGGGCACAGGGCCACGGGCGGATCGTCAACTGCTCGTCCGTGCTGGGCTTTGTGGGGCTGCGCTGGCGCGGCGCCTATGTGGCGACCAAGTTCGCGCTCGAAGGGTTGACCGATGTCCTGCGTCTGGAGATGGCGGGAACGGGCATCCACGTGTCGCTGATCCAGCCGGGTCCGATCGCCACGCGCATCCGCGAGAACGCCGTGCCGCATTTCGAGCGGTGGATCGACTGGCGCGCCTCGGCCCGGGCGGCGGAATACGAGACGCTGCTGGACCGTCTCTATGGCCCGAAGCGGCCCGATCCGTGGGAGCTGCCGCCCGCGGCCGTGACCGCGCGGCTGATCCACGCGTTGGAGAGCCGCCGGCCGCGCGCGCGCTACCGCGTCACGGTTCCCACGCATGCGATGGCCGTTCTGCGGCGCCTGCTGCCGGGCGCGGCCGTGGACTGGGTGGCGCGCCGGGCCTGAGGGGCGCCCCTACCCGCCGCCCGCGCGGCCCTCTATGTTCTGGCGCGGAACGGAGGACGGCATGATCGGCGGGTTGGCCACGGGCGCCTGGGACGCGACGCGCAACCTCGCCGAGGGGATCACGGCGCCCTTCCGCGACCCGGTGGTGCGGCTGGGCGTCACGGGCCTGTCGCGGGCCGGCAAGACGGTGTTCATCACCTCGCTCGTGGCGAACCTGCTCGACCGCGGGCGGATGCCGCAGCTGCGGGCGGTGGCCGAGGGGCGTGTCCTGGCCGCGTGGCTCCAGCCCCAGCCCGACGACAATGTGGCGCGCTTTGCCTTCGAGGAGCACCTGGCCGCCCTGACGGCGCCCGAGCCGCGCTGGCCCGAAGGGACGCGCCGCATCTCGCAGCTGCGCCTGTCGCTGCGGCTCGCGCCGGAGGGGCTGATCGGCACGCTGCGCGGGCCGCGCACGCTGCACCTCGACATCGTGGACTATCCCGGCGAGTGGCTTCTCGACCTGGGACTCCTCGACCGGTCCTTTGCCGAATGGTCAGAGGCCGCGCTGGCCCGGGCGGAGGGGCGACCGGGGGGCGAGGCGTTCCTGCAGGCGGTGCGGGCCGTGGACCCTTCCGCACCCGCCGACGAGCCGGCGCTCAAGGCCCTCGCCTCAGTTTATGCCGCGCATCTGGCCGCTTCGCGCGAGGCCGGGTTCGCGGATTGCACCCCGGGGCGGTTCCTGCTGCCCGGCGACATGGAGGGGTCCCCCGCGCTGACCTTTGCGCCGCTGCCGCCTGCGCCGGATGCGCCGCGCCGGTCGCTGTGGCGCGAGTGCGAGCGGCGCTATGCGGCCTACAAGCGGCACGTGGTGCAGCCCTTCTTCCGCGACCACCTCGCGCGGGTGGACCGCCAGATCGTGCTGGTGGACGTGCTGGGGGCGCTGGCCCGCGGCCCGCAGGCCTTCGAATCGCTGCGCGGCGCGATGGCGGACCTGCTTGCGGCCTTCAATCCCGGCCGGTCGGCCCCGCTGGCGCGCCTGCTGGGCCAGAGGCGGGTCGAGCGGATCCTGTTCGCGGCCACCAAGGCCGATCACCTGCACCATGCCCAGCATCCGCAGCTGGCCGCCCTGGCCGAGGCGATGCTGCGCGAGGCGCGCGACCGCGCCGCCTTTGCCGGGGCGCAGACGGCCGCCATGGCCATCGCCGCCCTGCGCACCACCGTCGAGGACCGCGTCACGCACGAGGGCCGGACGGTCGAGATCGTGCGCGGCCGCCTGGCGGACGGGCGGCAGGTGGCGCTTCATCCCGGCGATCTGCCGGAGGACCCCGGCCGCCTGCTGGCCCCCGCACGGGCCGGGGCGGCGGAGTGGCCGGGTGCGGCCTTTGCCCTGCCCGAGCTGGCCCCCGCCTCCCTGACGCTGCGGCCGGGCGAAGGGCCGCCACACATCCGTCTCGACCGCGCGGCCGAGTTCCTTCTGGGGGACCGGCTGTGAGCGCCCCTGCCGGAGCGGGACCATGAGAGAGCCGTCCGAGACGCGTGGGCCCCTGATCCTGCACCTCGAGGACGCGCCGCCGCCGACCCCGGCCGAGGCGCCGCCCGTTGACGGAGAGGCGCCGCACCCCCCGGCCATGGCCCGTGCCCTCCGCCGGGCCGGCAACCGGCGGAGTGGCGGCCTGGCCGGGGCGTTCTGGTCCTTGCTGGCGGGGTTCCTGCTGCTGGCGCTGTCGCTCGCGGCCTGGGACTGGGCGACGGGCCTCGTGGCACGGCATCCGCTGCTGGGCTCGGCGGCGACGGTGCTGCTCGTGGCGCTTGGCGTCGTGGCGCTGGCGGTCGCGGGGCGCGAGGTCTGGGCGCTGCGGCGGCTCGCGCGGATCGACGCGCTGCAGCGCCGCGCGGCCGCGGCCCTGTCCGGGGACTCGGTGGCCGAGGCGCGCGGCGTGGCGGCGGATCTGGCCACCCTCTATGGCGGCCGCCCAGCGCTGGCCCCCGCCGCGGACCGGGTGCGCGCCCGGCTGACCGAGGTGCTGGACGCCGACGGCCTGCTGCGCATGGCCGAGGCGGAACTGCTGCCCGGCCCTGACGCCGAGGCGCTGGCCGAGATCCGCGACGCCGCGCGCCGCGTCGCAGCGCTGACGGCGCTGGTGCCGCTGCCCTTTGCCGACATGGCGGCGGCGCTGGCGCTGAACCTGCGCATGATCCGCCGCGTGGCCGAGGCCTATGGCGGGCGGTCGGGGGTGGTGGGGTCCTGGCGGCTGGTCCGCGCGGTGGCCGGGCACCTGATCGCCACGGGGGCGGTGGCGGTGGGCGACGACATGATCGGGGGCCTTGCCGGAGGGACGGCGCTGGCGCGCCTGTCGCGCCGATTCGGCGAGGGGGTGCTGAACGGCGCGCTGACCGCACGGGTGGGGCTGGCCGCCGTCGAGGTCTGCCGCCCCCTGCCCTTCCTGTCCCGGCCGGTGCCCACCGTCACGGGCACGCTGAGCGGTGCGCTGGCCGGCCTGTTCGCCCGCGGCAACCGCCGACCCGATCCGCCGGGCTGAGCGGCCAGGCATGGAAAACCCCCGGAGCGGACGCTCGCGGGGGTCTGACCGTCGCGGACGATCGGGCGCGGCCCCTTACAGAAGGCCCTCGCGCTGCAGCTTCTTGCGGGCAAGCTTGCGCTGCCGGCGGATCGCCTCGGCGCGCTCGCGGGCGCGCTTCTCGGAGGGCTTCTCGAAATGCTGCTTGAGCTTCATCTCGCGAAAGACCCCCTCGCGCTGCAACTTCTTCTTGAGTGCGCGGAGCGCCTGATCGACGTTGTTGTCGCGGACGGAGACCTGCATGGGTTGTTGTCACCACCTTTCGGGTTCGAGTTTCGCATGTCCATGCGGGGAGCCCGGCCTATACCAAGGGGCTGGAAGCCTGTCCAGCGCCGGGAGGATGCGTGAACCATGACTGAACCGGAGGATTTCGCGGGCGATCCGACACGCCGCGCGCTGCTGCGGGCGATGCTGCCGCATGTGCCGTTCGACGGCTGGTCCGACGCCGCGTTCCGCGCTGCCGCGCGCGAGGCGGAGCTGACGCTGAACGAAGCCCGCGCCGCCTGCCCGCGCGGGGCCGTGGACCTCGCGGCCGAGTGGCACCGCGAAGGCGATCGCGCCATGAAGCGCATCCTTCAGACGGAGAACCTCGAGGGGATGCGGATGCGGGACCGCGTGGCGTTTGCCGTCAAGACCCGGCTTCGCCTCGTCGAGGATCGCGAGGCCCTGCGCCGCTCGGCGGCCCTGTTCGCGCTGCCGCAGAACGCCGCTCTGGGGGCGCGCCTGCTGTGGGAGACCGCCGATGCGATCTGGACAACCCTGGGCGACCGCTCTCGCGATGGCAACTGGTATACCAAGCGCGCGACGCTGGCCGCGGTGCTGGCCTCCGCCACGCTCTACCGCCTGAGCGACGACGATCCCGCGCTGGAGGCGACCGGAGCCTTCGTGGACCGCCGCATCGACGAGGTGATGGCCTTCGAGACCTGGAAGAACGGATCGGCCGCCAATCCTCTCCTGCGACCGCTGGCGCGGCCGCTCGACTGGATCATCCGGCATGTGCGGGCGCCTGCTCCGCCGACGGACCTGCCCGGCAGCCGCTGATGCGGGCGGTTGCGATCGCCGCACCCGGCGGCCCGGAGGCTCTGGTTGCCGTCGAACGGCCGAGCCCCGAGCCCGGGGCCGGCGATGTCCGGCTTCGTCTGGCCTATGCGGGCGTCAACAGGCCGGACCTGCTCCAGCGTGCCGGTCTCTACGCGCCGCCGCCCGGTGCGTCGGACCTGCCGGGGCTCGAGGGCGCAGGCTGGATCGACGCCCTCGGGCCGGCCGTGACAGGTCTGCGGCTTGGCGAGGCGGTGTGCGCCCTCCTGCCCGGCGGCGGCTATGCCGAACAGGTCGTCGTGCCCGCCTCCCATGTCCTGCCGGTGCCTGCGGGCCTGACGCTGCGGGAGGCGGCCTGCCTGCCCGAAGCGCTGTTCACCGTCTGGTTCAACGTGATCGACCAGGGCCGTCTCCGCGGGGGCGAACGCTTTCTCGTCCATGGCGGTGCCTCGGGCATCGGAACCACCGCGATCCAGCTTGCCGCGGCTCTCGGCGCAAGGGTCTGGGCCACCGCCGGAAGCCCGGCGCGTGCCCGCGCCTGCGAAGCGCTCGGGGCGGAGCGCGGCATCGACCGCCATGCGGAGGATTTCGCGGCCGTCCTGCAGGAGGAAGGCGGAGCGGACGTGATCCTCGACATGGTGGGCGGATCTTATCTGGAGCGGAACCTTCATGCGCTGGCGGAGGGAGGTCGCCTCGTCCAGATCGCGCATCTTCAGGGCGCGAAGGCCGAATGCAATCTCGCGCTCGTCATGCGCCGGCGGCTGACCGTCACGGGATCGACGCTGCGGCCGCAACCGGCGGCCACCAAGACGCGCATCGCGACGGCGCTTCGCCGCGACATCTGGCCCCTGATCGAGAGCGGACGCATCCGCCCTGTGATCGCGGCCGAGTATCCCCTGGCCGACGCCGCCGCTGCCCATGCCCGGCTCGAGGCAGGCGGAGTGGTGGGCAAGATCGTCCTGCGGATCACCGAGGCTGGACCCGAGGGTTCGGAGTTCTAGCTTCCTCGCCGACAGGGAGGGTCTGCCATGGTGTCCGACCCGGGCGATCCGGACGTGGCGCGCACGCTGGGCGGTCCCATGCGGAGCGGGGACGCCAATCCGGGCGAGCATGCCAAGAACCGCAGCTTTCGCGATCCGGGGGGGCATGACCTTCCGGAAACCGACGCCGAGGAGACCGCCCGGCGCCTCGGCACGACGGGGCGGGACCTCGGCAACCGCTGAGCCGTCCGACGCGGCGTCGGGAGGGATCAACCTGTCGGTTTTGCCCTGTCTCTTGCCGCGGCATCGCGCTAAGGGGCGCTGGATAGCACAGCATCACGCCAGGGGAGCGCGCCGATGAAGGTCCTTGTGCCCGTCAAGCGCGTGATCGACTACAACGTGAAGGTCCGCGTGCGGGCGGATGGGTCCGGGGTCGATCTCGCCAACGTCAAGATGTCGATGAACCCCTTCGACGAGATCGCCGTCGAGGAGGCGATCCGGCTCAAGGAGGCCGGCAAGGCCGGAGAAGTGGTCGCCGTGTCCATCGGGATCCGGCAGGCCCAGGAGACGCTGCGGACCGCGCTCGCCATGGGTGCGGATCGGGCCATCCTCGTCGTGGCGGCAGAGGACGTCCATCAGGATATCGAGCCGCTCGCCGTGGCCAAGATCCTCGCCGCCGTGGCTCGCGAGGAGCAGCCCGGCCTGATCCTGTGCGGCAAGCAGGCCATCGACAACGACATGAACGCGACAGCCCAGATGACGGCGGCGCTTCTGGGCTGGGCCCAGGCCACCTTTGCCTCGGAAATCGTGGTCGATGGGGACCAGGCTACCGTCACCCGCGAGGTGGATGGCGGCCTGCAGGTCGTACGGGTCGGCCTGCCGGCCGTCATCAGCGTGGATCTGCGCCTCAACGAGCCGCGCTATGCCTCGCTTCCCAACATCATGAAGGCCAAGAAGAAGCCTCTGGAGGAGAAGACCCCTGCCGATTACGGCGTCGATGTGTCCCCGCGGCTCGAGGTGCTCAGGACGACCGAGCCGCCCTCGCGCAAGGCCGGGGTGATGGCCAAGTCGGTGGACGAGCTCGTGGACATGCTCAAGAGCGCGGGGGTGGTGTGATGGCAACTCTTCTGATTGCGGACGTGGCCGAGGGTCGGCTCGGTCTTGATGCCACCGCCAAGGCCGTGACGGCAGTCAGGCCGCTCGGAGACGTGACGGTCCTGGTCCTCGGCCCGGAGGCGGCGGGGGCCGAGGCGGCGCAGATCGACGGAGTGGCGCGCGTCCTCGTGGCCGAGGACCATGCCCTCGCCCATCGTCTGGCAGAGCCTGCGGCCGAACTGGTGCGCGGCCTTGCCGGCGGCTTCTCCCATCTGGCGGCCCCGGCCACGTCGGACGCCAAGAACATCCTGCCACGTGTGGCCGCCCTCCTGGACGTCATGATGATCTCGGACGTCACGGCCATCCTCGATGAATCCACGTTCGAGCGGCCGATCTACGCAGGCAACGCGCTCCAGACGGTCCGGTCGCGGGATGCGATCAAGGTGCTGACCATCCGCACAGCCGGCTTCGATGCCGCCGCGATGGGGGGCTCGGCTCCCGTGGAACGGGTGCCCGGCGTGTCCGATCCAGGTCTTTCCGCCTGGGTCGAGGATCGCGTTGCCAAGTCCGGCCGCCCCGAGCTGACCTCGGCCCCCGTGGTGGTGTCGGGCGGTCGCGGGATCGGCTCCAAGGAAGGATTTGAGATCGTCGAGAAGCTGGCCGACAAGCTGGGGGCGGCGGTCGGCGCGTCGCGCGCGGCAGTCGATGCAGGCTATGCGCCGAACGACTGGCAGGTGGGCCAGACCGGCAAGGTCGTCGCGCCCAACCTCTATGTCGCGGTCGGGATCTCCGGAGCGATCCAGCATCTCGCCGGCATGAAGGATTCGAAGTTCATCGTCGCGATCAACAAGGACCCGGAGGCGCCGATCTTCCAGGTCGCCGATTTCGGCCTGGCGGCGGACCTGTTCGAGGCGGTGCCGGAACTCACCGACAAGCTCTAGCAGGGCACCGGGCAGTCTAGACCGACAGCACGGCCCGGATCGAGGCACAGAGCGCCTGAGCCGCCTCGTGGTGGGCCGCCTGCCCCAGAAGCTCGGCTGCGGCCGCCCCCTCGTGGGGGCGGTGGCAGAGCCCCTCTCCCCGTCGCGCCGCAGCGCGTGCGGAGGGTTGCACCATCACCACTCCCCGGACCAGGGGCCGCAGGCTGTCGAGCATCCGCCGCGTCACGAACAGCGGTTCGCGCTGGAGAGGCGAGTCGTGATCCTCCCAGCGCATGTCCGACGGCAGGTGGGGACTGAGCCAGAGCAGGAGCGTCCGCGGGCCGATGCGGTCAAGCAACGTCCGCATCCGGGCCAGCCAGGCGGTCTGCAACTCCTCGCGCAGGATCGGAAACCGCTCGGGCGACACGTCCCAGAGGCAGGACAGCATGTGCCGCGTGAAGCAGAAGTCGGTGAAGTCGACCTCCGGATAGATGGCGCGAAGCACCGAGGAGGCCTGCAGGAAGCGGTCGTTGCGCCGGGGATGGACGGTGTAGAAGCGGTTGGACAGGTTGGCCGCACCGCTGACCTCGAGAACCGTCAGCACGGCGTCGCGGCAGATCCCCGGCACCACCGGATCCGCCAGGATCGCCTCGACCGAGGCGTTGATCTGGCCGAGGTTGATGCACACTTCGCCAAGCCCCTCCTCCACCAGGGCGGGAAAGGGTCTGCGGAGGAACCGTCCGTATGTCTCGGTGGACCCGACAAAGGCGATGTGGCGGCCATCGGTCGGCCGTCTGGGTCCGCGAAACAGAAGCCGCGAACTGCCATAGCGGCAGGGCGTGATGCTTGCCGCTTGATCGTCCAGCGTGTCGTGCCTCATGATTCCCACCCCGGATCCAGCCTGCCGCAGGATGCACCGGGAGGTTTTCCAAATTCCTAATGCGGCGATTGCTTGGCATTCTGCCGGCCCTATGCTGCGCGGCAGCATGAGGGAGGTTCGCCATGACGATCAACCGCGTGGGCGTGGTCGGCGCCGGCCAGATGGGCAACGGGATCGCCCATGTCTTTGCCCTGTCCGGCTTCGATGTCCTCGTGACCGACACGAATCCAGAGGCTCTGGACGCGTGCCCGGTCGTGGTCGGGCGGAACCTCGATCGTCAGGTCGCGCGCGGCACCATCCCCGCCGAGGCGCGGGAGGCGGCCCTGTCGCGGATCCGCACGACGCCCGATCTGGCGGATCTGGGCGGGCTCGACCTCGTCATCGAGGCCGCGACCGAGCGGGAGAGCGTGAAGTCCGCAATATTCGAGGCGCTCGTGCCGCATTGCGCGGCCGAGACGATCCTGGCCACCAATACGTCCTCCATCTCCATCACGCGTCTGGCAAGCCGGACCGACCGCCCGGACCGCTTCATGGGCATCCACTTCATGAATCCCGTCCCCGTGATGCAGCTGGTCGAACTGATCCGGGGGATTGCCACCTCGCAGGAGACCTATGCGGCGGTGCTCTCCGTGGTCGAGCGGCTCGGCAAGACGGCCGCGACGGCCGAGGACTTTCCCGCCTTCATCGTCAACCGCATCCTGATCCCGATGATCAACGAGGCCGTCTATACCCTCCACGAGGGAGTCGGCACCGTCGCCTCCATCGATACCTCGCTCAAGCTCGGCGCCAACCATCCGATGGGGCCGCTCGAACTCGCCGACTTCATCGGTCTCGACACGTGCCTTGCGATCATGACCGTGCTGCATGACGGGCTGGCCGACACCAAGTATCGCCCCTGCCCCCTGCTGGTGAAATATGTCGAGGCCGGCTGGCTCGGCCGCAAGACCGGCCGCGGGTTTTACGACTATCGCGGGGACGGGCCGCCGGTGCCGACGCGGTGAGCGGGCGGATCGGGGGAGCGTCCCTCAGCACCCCTCGCCGAACCGGTCGGCGACCAGGCGGGCGATCGCGTCGGCCAGCTTCTCGGCCTCGGGGCCGCGGGTGACGACCTCGATCTCGCTCCCCGGACCGGCCGCCAGCATCAGCAGGCCCATGATCGAATCGCCCGACGCCTCGAGACCGTCGCGGGACACCACGGCGGTGGCGTCGTGCGCCTCCACCACCTCCACGAGCCGCGCCGAGGCGCGGGCATGCAGACCCTTGACGTTGCAGATCGTCAGCCGTCGGTACGCCGTCGGTTCGTCCACCGGTCAGAGACCCACGGCCCGTTCGAGATCTTCGCCCACGATCTGGCTGTCGATGTACTTGCGCCCGGCATCGAGCGCAGCCGCCACGGCCTCGGGAACGGGCTTGCTGCGGGACTTCGCCAGCTTGATGAGCATGGGCAGGTTGGCCCCGTAGAGGATGCGCCGATTGGAGGACCCGCAGGCGCGCAGCGACAGGTTGGAGGGCGAGCCGCCGAACATGTCTGTCACGACAATGACCCCGTCGCCCTGATCGACCGAGTCGGCAGCCTCGCAGATCTCGGCCTGCTTCAGCGCCCGGTCGTCATCGGGCAGGATGGTGATGGCGCGGACGCCGGGCTGCTGACCGACAACATGTTCCACGGCGGCAAGGTATTCCCGGGCCAGCCCGCCATGTGCGACGATGACAATCCCGATCATGCGTGCCGTCTCCGAAGGCCACCGGCCCGTACATCCCGGCAGGGCTGGTCGCAGGCCGACACCGTCAGCCGTGCGCATCCGACCCGGGCGACCCTGCCGCTCACGTCCTCATCCCCGATCGGCGCCCGCGATCCCGGCGCGCCTCTCCAGTTCCCGATGCCGTTTAGACACCTGCCATCCGGCCTCTGCAAGGGTCATGGCCAGTCTCTCCGCCACGGTCACCGAACGGTGTTGCCCGCCCGTGCAGCCCAGCCCGATGGCCAGATGCGCCTTGCCCTCCTCGCGATAGGCCGGCAGCAGCTGGATGAGCAGGGCCCGCAGGCTGTCGAAGAAGGGTCCGAAACGGGGATCGGCTTCGACGAACGCGACCACGGACGGATCGCGGCCGTCCTTGGGGCGCAGCGCCTCGGTCCAGTAGGGGTTCCGGAGAAAGCGGCAATCCATCACGATGTCGAGTCCCGCCGGAAGGCCGCGCTTGTAGGAAAAGCTCTCCACGCTGATGCCGAAGGGACGGCCCTCGCTCGGGGCGAACCACCGCTCCACCGCGGCGCGCAATTCGTGGGGGCTCAGGGCAGTGGTGTCGATCACGATGTCCGCCCGCTCGCGCAGCGGGGCCAAAAGCTGCCGCTCGCGGGCGATGCCGGACCCGAGAGCCCCTTCACCGGCCAGCGGATGCCGGCGGCGCGTCTCGGAGAAGCGGCGCAGCAGGACGTCGTCGGAGCAGTCGAGATAGAGGATCTGCCCGCCGGCGCCCTTGACGAGATGGTCGATCGCCTCCGGGAGCGTCTTGATCCCGAAGTCCCGGTTGCGGGTGTCGATCCCGAGTGCGAGCGGCCGGCAGAGCGGCGGCCCTTCGAGAAGGCGAGGCAGAAGCGACAGCGGAAGGTTGTCGATCACCTCGAAGCCGAGATCCTCGAGCGCCCGGATGGCGGTGGACCGTCCCGCCCCGGCCGGCCCCGTCACCAGCACGACGTTCGGCGGGCCGCCGGACAACGTGGCGGAGGGCGGCGGAGGGCGGAGTTCGGTCAGGGTCATGGATCACTCGAGCGCCGGCCGATACCGGCCAGCCTTGAGATATTGGAGAAGGGCGGCGGAAAAACGCTCGGTCGCAGGCTTGTGAAGACAGGGGACGGGAACCGAAAGGATGGTCCGGATGCGTGGTGGCGGCAAGCGGGTCTCCTCCTCCAAGGCGAGGTCGAGCAGGGCAGCGACTTCAGCCTCGGCCTGGAGCTCGGCTGGAAGCAGGCCGATGCCGCGCGCCTCGATCAGGGGCGGAAGACCCGGCGGCGCGGCGGCGATGATCCGGTCCCCCTCGCGCCGCAACTCCGTGCGGTCGTCGGCCACCAGACGGCAGCCCCAGGCCATCATCTCGAGCGCGATCGCGGACTTGCCCGAGCCGGACGGGCCCAGCAGCACGAGACCGCGATCCCCCCAGGCGACGGTCGTCGCATGCAGCACGAGGCGCTCCGTGCCCCCGGCGGCTGCGGGGGTGCTCATGCGATGACCCTGCAGCCCGGCCCGTCCTGCACCTCCCGCCGGCGCGCGGCACGAGATCGGGCCGGTCCGGCGGGCCGGGCCCCGCCGGGTGTCGCAGGCTCAGATCGGCAGACCCACGACAAAGCGCGCCCCGAGCGGCTCGGAGGTCGGGTCGGCCTCCGTCGGGCGGATGTTCTCGGCCCAGATCACCCCGCCATGCGCCTCCACGATCTGCTTGGAGATGGCCAGACCCAGACCGGAATTGTTGCCGAACTGTCCCTCGGGGCGTTCGGAATAGAACCGCTGGAAGATCTTCTCGAGCGAGCCCTCGGGGATGCCCGGCCCGGTGTCTTCCACCACGACGAGGACGCGATTCTCGCGGCGGCGTGCCCAGATGCGGATGGCATCGCCCTCCTCGCAGAAGGAGATGGCGTTGCTGAGCAGGTTGACGAAGACCTGCGCGAGGCGGTTCTCGAGCCCGTGGATGACGATGGGCTGTGGCGGAAGGTCGGCGATGAACTCGATCCCCTTGGCGCGCGCCTCCGCGCCCAGATGTTCGTTCAGGTTGCCGATCAGCCGCAGAAGGTCGAACGGCCGCTCCTCCTCCTTGACGAGTTCGCTGTCCAGCCGGGAGGCATTGGAGATGTCGCTCACCAGGCGATCGAGCCTGCGGACGTCGTGCTCGATGATCTCGAGCAGCTTGCGGCGCTGATCCTCGCGCGTGGCGAGATGGAGGGTTCCCACGGCCGAGCGCAGGCTGGCGAGCGGGTTCTTGATCTCGTGGGCCACGTCGGCGGCGAATTGCTCGTTGGCCTCGATCCGGTCGTAGAGGGCGGCCACCATCCCCCGCAGCGCGGCGGACAGGCGCCCGATCTCGTCCGGGCGGGCGCTGAGGTCGGGGATGCGGACGCGGCCGGGGCTCATGGCGCCTGGGCTGCGTTCGCGCCCCACCTCCGCGGCCGCAGCCAGGTCCGACAGGGGATTGGCGATGGTGCGCGCGAGCACGAGGCTGAGCCCGATGGAGACCAGCACCCCGACCACGAACATCCGCAGCACCTGCTCGCGTTCGCGCCGCACGAGGCTGTCGATCTCGCCGCCGGCGCTGCGCACCGCGACGACGCCCACGACCTCGCCCTCGTGCCGCACGGGGTGGGCGACCGTGAAGACGGTGCGGCCCTGCGCGTCGGTTCCCGTCTCGACCACCGTTCCGGCGCGGAAGGCCCGCTCGACAAGGGAATGCGCACCCTCGAGGCTGGCCGTGCCGGGATCGGGGGAGGCAGGCCGCGCCGGACCCAGGGCGCTGGCCAGTCCTTCCCACAGGGCGTTGAGCGCATTGGTGATGAGCGTGCCGTCCACCTCGCGCTGCGGCCCGATCGCGTCCAGATCGGCGCGCGGCTCGGCCTGGGCCACCAGCGCGCCGGAGCGGTCGAACAGGAAGGCCCGCGTGCCGCCGCGCAGGCCCAGCCGGTCGAACACGGCCTGCGGATCGAAACCGTCGCCGGCGGCGAGGCTGACCGGCGGCCCGGGCGGAAGATGGGCCGCCACCACGTCGGCCACCAGGATCGCCTCGCTCGCGAGGCCGGAGGCGCGCTGGAAGGCCAGATTGTCGCGCGAGGGGGTCAGCCACAGCATGCCGGTCACGAGCAGGATAAGACCGACGAGGTTGAAGGTGATGATCTTGCGCGCCAGCGGAGAGGCCTGAAGGGTCACGAAGTTCCGCCGGGACGCCGTCTGCGCTTCCGGCGCGACGCCGTCCGCGCCGATGATCGTCCCCTCCTCCGACGCCGGAGGGCTTGCGTCGCGGTTGGCGGGGGCCACCGCGCGGACGGCACGGCGGACCGAGCGCAGGTCGCGCACATCCACCTTGGGCAGGCCGGGTCGGGGGAGCGCGGTCATGGGCGCTCACTCCTCGTTGTAGCGGTAGCCGATGCCGTAGAGCGTCTCGATGGCGGCGAAATCCTCGTCCACCGCGCGCATCTTCTTGCGCAGGCGCTTGATGTGGCTGTCGATGGTGCGGTCGTCCACATACACCTGATCGTCGTAGGCCACGTCCATGAGCTGGTCGCGGGACTTCACGAAGCCCGGCCGCTGGGCGAGGGCCTGGAGCAGGAGGAACTCGGTCACGGTGAGGGAGACGTCACGCCCCTTCCACTTCACCGCGTGACGCAGCGGGTCCATGACGAGCTGGCCGCGAACCATCACCTTCTGGTCGGCCTCCGGCTCCGGCCCCTCGCCCGACAGCGCCTCCTGCCGGCGCAGGAGCGCGCGGATGCGTTCCACCAGCAGGCGCTGGGAGAAGGGCTTCTTGACGTAGTCGTCCGCGCCCATCCGCAGGCCCAGCACCTCGTCGATCTCGTCGTCCTTGGACGTCAGGAAGATGATGGGCATGCTCGTGCGCTGGCGCAGGCGCTGAAGCAGGTCCATGCCGTCCATGCGGGGCATCTTGATGTCGAGCACCGCCATGTCGGGGAGCTTCTTGGAGAAGGCGTCATAGGCCGCCTGCCCGTCGTTGTAGGTGTCCACGTCGAAGCCCTCGGCCTCGAGCGTCATGGATACGGATGTCAGAATGTTTCGGTCATCGTCCACGAGGGCGATTCGGGACATGGCTCTGCCTCTGCTGCTCGGATGTTGCCTGTTTTTTCCGGATGGTCCGCGACTGCCTGACGCGAATCAAGCCCGGGTCACCCTGCCGTTCGATTCGCGTCACTCTTTTGCACCGAGAACCCTTAAGGTTGAGTAAACGGCCGGCAGGTTTACGCGCATCGGACCCGCCGTTGGCGCTAACATACAAGTGCTTGCGCTAACAGGATTTTTTGGCCTTCCCGGCCCTCCGGGGGGCTGCTAAGCGGATCGGCAGACAGTCCTTGCGAGGCCGATTGGGAGGGTTCCTGATGCCCCTGTGCCACAGCCCAGACCCGGATCGTCCCGGCCCGGCCCTGGTTGCCCTGCCCCGGAGAAGCCGCAATCTGGACGTCCCGGCGCTGATGGAGGAGGCGCTTGCGGCGGGCGAGGGGCGGCTCGGCTCCGGGGGGGTCCTGCTGGTGGAAACCGGCCGCTTCACCGGCCGCTCCCCTAGGGACAAGCACATCGTGCGCCGCCCCGAGACGCAGGGCGAGGTCTGGTGGGACGGCAACGCCGCCATGGAGCCCGATGCCTTCGGGCGGCTGCGGGCGGACCTGTTCGCGCATCTGGCCGCGGGGCCGGGGCTTCACCAGCAGGACCTGTGGGCCGGGGCGGACCCCGCCCACCGCATCGCGGTGCGCGTCCTGACCGAGCGGGCCTGGCACGCGCTGTTCATCCGCCACCTGCTGATCCGCCCCCCCGCGGCGGCGCTGGCGGGGTTCGCGCCCGACTGGGTCGTGATCAACGCGCCCTCGTTCCGCGCCGACCCGGCCCGGCATGGCTGCCGGTCGGAGACGGTGATCGCGCTCGATTTCGGGACGCGGACGGTGCTGATCGCCGGGACCGAATATGCGGGCGAGACCAAGAAGGCGGTGTTCACCGTCATGAACTGGCTTCTGCCCGCGCGCGGGGTGCTGTCCATGCACGGCTCGGCCAACCACGCACCGGGCGATCCGGCCGACGCGGCCGTGTTCTTCGGCCTGTCGGGGACGGGCAAGACGACGCTGTCCTCGGACCCCGGGCGCGTGCTTCTGGGCGACGACGAGCACGGCTGGTCGGAGGGGGGGATCTTCAACATCGAGGGGGGCTGCTACGCCAAGACCCTTCACCTCTCGGCCGAGGCGGAGCCCGCGATCTTTGCCGCCACGGGCCGGTTCGGCACGGTGATCGAGAACATGGGCTGGGACCCCGTGACGCGCGCGCTGGACTTCGCGGACAATTCGCGGACGGACAACACGCGCTGCGCCTATCCGCTGGAGGCGATCCCCAACGCCTCGGGGACGGGGATGGCGGGGGCGCCGCGGCATGTGGTGATGCTGACCTGCGACGCGTTCGGCGTGCTGCCCCCCGTGGCGCGGCTGTCGCCGGCGCAGGCGATGTACCATTTCCTGTCGGGCTTCACCGCCAAGGTCGCGGGGACCGAGCGCGGCGTGACCGAGCCCGAACCCACCTTCTCGCCCTGCTTCGGCGCGCCCTTCCTGCCGCGCCGGCCCGAGGTGTACGGACGGATGCTGGCCGAGCGGGTGGCGCGGTCGGGCGCGTCCTGCTGGCTGGTCAACACGGGCTGGACGGGCGGCGGCTACGGGACGGGGCGGCGGATGCCCATCGCGGCCACGCGCGCGATCCTGGGGGCCGTCCTGTCGGGGCGGCTGGGCGCGGGGCGGTTCCGGCGCGATCCGTTCTTCGGCTTCGAGGTGCCGCTGGCCGTCGAGGGGGTGGAGGCGCGGCTGCTCGACCCGCGGGCGACCTGGGCGGACGGCGCGGCCTACGACGCGGCGGCGCGGCGGCTGGTGGACCTGTTCGCGCGGAACTTCGAGCGGTTCGACGGCCTGCCGGACGCGGGCGGGCGGGCGGCGGCGCTCGGCTGATCCCTCAGGGCAGCCGCGCGAGGTCGAAGCCGTTGAAGTCGAGCATCTCGCGCGCGGCGCGCGCGCGGTCGCTCGAGGCGCGGCCTGCGCGGTCCATGATCCAGCCCGCGCGCCCGTCGGGGCTGCCGATCACGGCGGTGCGGCCGTCGTCGTCGGTCCAGAGCAGCCACAGCTCGGTTCCCCCGGCCCGGAAGCGGCCGCGGGCGACCTCCTCGGTCCGCAGCGTCCGGCCGCCCGCCGACCACAGGAGCGCGCCCCCCTCGGCCATGCGCAGCGACAGGGGCGTGCCGGCCGCGAGCGGCAGCGGCCCGCCCGGATAGGCGCGCGCCACGACCCATTCGCCCGCGAGATCGGCCGCGCCGGCCCGCAGGCTGGAGGCGATGGGAATGGCAGGATCGCGGAAGGAGGGTGCGGCGACCGGCTCGGGCGCCTCGGGCGCGGGGCGGCCGCAGGCGGCAAGCAGGACAAGGAGCAGGAGGGGCGCGCGCATCGGGGCCTCAGAACGGCAGAGGGTGGTCGCGGTGGATCTCGTCGATCCGGGCGGCGAGGTCGTCGTCCACCCGCGCCCCGAGGCCGCGCAGGATATGGGCGAGCTGGTCCGCGTCGGTCGCGCCGAAGATGGGAATCGAGGGGAAGGGCCGCGTCCGGTGCCAGGCCAGCGCCATGTGGACCGGGTCCATCCCCGCCTGGGCCGCGAGCGCGCGGTAGGCCGCAACGGCGGCGAGGGCGCGGGGCGTCAGGCGCCCGCCCAGACGGCCGTCCCCCACGGCGAGCCGGCTGCCGGGCGGACAGGCGCCGTCCTGGTACTTGCCGGTGAGCAGCCCTGCCCCGAGGGGCGAGAAGGCAAGCAGCGTCACCCCCTCCATCGCGGCCGCCTCGGCCAGATCGGTGTCGTAGAGCCGGCAGAGGAGCGAATACTCGTTCTGGATCGTCTCGGGGCGCGGCCCGCCGGTGGCGGCGGCGCGGTCGAGCCAGCGGGTCGTGCCCCAGGCCGTCTCGTTGCTCAGGCCGATGGCGCGGACCTTGCCCTCCTCCACCAGCCGGGCCAGAGCGCCGAGCACGTCGTCCATCCGGCCGAGGACGGCCGCGGCGTCCGCGTCCGGGCGGAAGGTCCAGTTGCGGCGGAAGTGGTAGTGCGAGCGTTCGGGCCAGTGGAGCTGGTAGAGGTCGATGCGGTCGGTGCGGAGCCGGCGCAGCGACGCCTCGCAGGCGGAGCGGATCGCGCCCGGGTCGAAGCCCCTGTCGCGCAGGACGTTGCCGGGGCCCGCGATCTTGGTGGCGAGCACGATGCGGCCCCGCGCGCCGGGCCGCGCGGCGAGCCAGCGGCCCAGGATGGCCTCGGACCGGCCGGCGGTCTCGGCGCGGACGGGGTTGACCGGATACATCTCGGCCGTGTCCCAGAGCGTGATCCCGGCCTCGAGCGCCATGTCCATCTGGCGGTGCGCGTCGTCTTCCGGGGTCTGGTTGCCCCAGGTCATCGTGCCGAGCGACCATTCGGCGACCCGGACCCCCGAGCGCCCCAGCTCCACCTGCCGCATCCCTGCCCCCCGTGCCGCGTGCCGGCGCGACCCTAGCGCGAGGCGGCGCGGGGGCAAGGCGGGGCTTGGTCCGGGGGCGGGATGACCCAGATCAAGGACGGCACCCCGCCCGTGCGCGAGGGTGCGGCCATCCAACCGGACAGGAGAGGACCATGCCCCACGACTTTTCCGGACAGACCGCCATCGTCACCGGCGCCGCCTCGGGCATCGGGCTGGCGATCGCGCGGGACCTTGCCAAGGGCGGCGCGCGCGTCGTGCTGAGCGACCTGCACGAGGAGGCGCTGGCCAAGGCCGCAGAGGGCCTCGAGGGGGCGCTGACGAAGGTTTGCGACGTCTCGGACCCCGAGGCGGTCGAGGCGCTGGTCGGCTTTGCCGTCGAGCGGACGGGGGGCCTGCACCTGCTGGTCAACAATGCCGGCATCGGGGGCCCGGCGGCGGTCGTGGGGGAATATCCGCTGGACGGCTGGGAGAAGGTGATCGCCATCAACCTCAACGGCGTGTTCTACGGGATGCGCTTCGGCCTGCCCGCGATCGAGAAGGCCGGAGGCGGCGCGGTCGTCAACATGGCCTCGATCTTGGGAACCGTGGGATTCGCCAACTCGTCGGCCTATGTGGCGGCCAAGCACGCGGTGGTGGGGCTGACCAAGTCGGCGGCGCTGGAATACGGCACGCGCGGGGTGCGCATCAACGCGGTCGGGCCCGGCTTCATCCGCACGCCGCTTCTCGATGCCAACCTCGACCAGCCGACGATGGACTTCCTCGCGGGCCAGCACGCGGTCAAGCGGATGGGAACGGCCGAGGAGGTCTCGGCCCTGACCTGCTTCCTGCTCTCGAAGGAGGCGAGCTTCGTCACCGGGTCCTATCACCTGGTCGACGGGGGCTACACGGCGCAGTAGCGCGCTTCTGGCGCGCGCCCGCAGGGCGGGCTAGAGGGGGGGCCGCAAGGAAAAGGGCCCCCCATGGCGCGTCACCTCGTCACCTCGGCGATCCCCTACATCAACGGCATCAAGCATCTGGGCAACCTCGTCGGCTCGCAGCTGCCGGCGGACCTCTATGCGCGCTACCTGCGCGGGCGCGGCCACGAGGTGCTGTTTCTCTGCGCCACCGACGAGCACGGCACCCCGGCCGAGATCGCCGCGCAGAAGGCGGGCGAGCCAGTGGCCGAGTATTGCGCGCGGATGCACAAGGTGCAGGCCGAACTGGCACGCGGATTCCGGCTGAGCTTCGACCATTTCGGCCGCTCCTCCTCGCCGCAGAACCACCGGCTGACTCAGCATTTCGCGGGCCGGCTGGATGCGGCGGGGCTGATCGCCGAGGTGACCGAGCGGCAGGTCTATTCCGTGACGGACGGCCGCTTCCTGCCCGACCGGTACGTGGAGGGGACCTGCCCCAATTGCGGCTACGACAAGGCCCGAGGCGACCAGTGCGAGAACTGCACCAAGCAGCTCGAGCCCACGGAGCTGATCCGGCCGCGCTCGGCCCTGTCGGGCGCGACGGATCTGGAGATCCGCGAGACCAAGCACCTGCACCTGCGCCAGTCGCTGATGAGGGACCGGCTGCTGGAATGGATCGAGTCGCGCACGGACTGGCCGGTGCTGACCACCTCGATCGCGAAGAAGTGGCTGCTCGACGGGGACGGGTTGCAGGACCGTGGGATCACGCGCGACCTCGACTGGGGCATCCCCGTGCGCAAGGGGGACGAGCCCTGGCCGGGCATGGAGGGCAAGGTCTTCTACGTCTGGTTCGATGCGCCCATCGAATACATCGCCTGCGCCGCCGAATGGGCCGAGGCCCACGGCCTGCCCGACTCCGCCTGGGAGCGGTGGTGGCGCACGGAACGGGGCGCGGCGGACGTGCGCTACACGCAGTTCATGGGCAAGGACAACGTGCCCTTCCACACGCTGAGCTTTCCCGTGACGATCATGGGATCGGGCGAGGACTGGAAGCTCGTGGACTACATCAAGAGCTTCAACTACCTGACCTATGACGGCGGGCAGTTCTCGACCTCGCAGGGGCGGGGCGTGTTCATGGACCAGGCGCTGGAGATCCTGCCTGCGGATTACTGGCGCTGGTGGCTCTTGTCCCATGCGCCCGAATCGGGGGATTCCGAGTTCACCTGGGAGGGCTTCCAGGCCGGGGTGAACAAGGACCTGGCCGACGTCCTGGGCAACTTCGTCAGCCGGATCACCAAGTTCTGCCGCGCGCGCTGGGGCGAGGCGGTGCCGGACGGGGGCGAATGGGGCGCGCGCGAGCGGGCTCTGGCCGCGGCGCTGGAGGGGCGGCTGCGCGCCTACGAGGCGGCCATGGACGCGATCGAGGTGCGCCGCGCGGCCGAGGCGCTGCGCGCGATCTGGGTCATGGGCAACGAATACCTCCAGGCTGCGGCGCCCTGGGCGACGGTCAAGACGGAGCCGGAGACGGCGGCGATGCAGGTGCGGCTGGGGCTCAATCTCGTGCGGCTCCATGCGGTGCTGTCGCGGCCCTTCATCCCTGACGCGGCCGAGACGATCATGGCGGCGCTGCGCTGCGACGACTGGACCTGGCCCGGGGGAGCCGAGGAGGCGCTGAGCGTTCTGCCGCCGGGGCACGGCTTTGCGGTGCCGGACCTGCTGTTCCGCAAGGTCTCGGACGAGGAACGCGAGGCCTGGCGCGCGCGCTTCGCGGGCGCGCGCTGAGCGATCACTCGCGCGAGGTCGTCTCCTCGAGGCCCGCGAGGTCGGTCTGGTCGCTGAGCAGCAGCGCCCAAGGGCGCAGCGCGGGCACCTGCGCGCCCAGCACCACGAGCGAGACCGTCACCGGCACCGCGAGAAGCGCCCCCGCCAGGCCCCAGACCCAGCCCCAGAACAGGAGCGACAGGAGCACGACGAGGGGGGACAGGGCGATGTTGTTGCCCTGGACGCGCGGCTCGACCACGTTGCCCATGACCTGCTCGATGGCGAGGATGCCGAGGCCCACGACCAGGGCCGTGCCGAAATCCTGCGTGAGCAGCGAATAGGCCACGGGCAGGACGCCCGCGACCAGCGCGCCGAGGACCGGGATAAAGGTCAGCAGAAAGGTGAGCGAGACCCAGACGAGCAGCAGGCCCACGTCGAAGAACCACAGCCAGATCCCGTAGAGCGCCGCCGTGGCCAGACCGATCGCGCCCTGCACGAGGACATAGGAGCGCACCTTGCCCGCGATCACCTCGGCCGATTCGAGCAGGCGCCATTCGGCATGCCGGCTGGTGACCTCCTGGATCTTGCGGTGCCACTGGCCGCTCTCGAGCAGCAGCAGGAAGCTCACGAAGATCACGATGACGAGACCGGCGATCACCGCCGTGGTGGCGTTGAGCACGGCTGCGGCGACCCCGCCGGCTGCGCCGAGGACCCGGTCGCCGAAGCGGCGCAGGAGGTCTCCCACCGTCCCTTCGGGCAGCAACTCGTCGAGGGGGCCGAGGCGGCCACTGCCGGCCCCGCCATCCTCCCCGGCGGCGGGCGTCTGTTCGAAGGCCCGGGGACCGGTCTGCCGGTCGGCCTCGGCAGCGCCGGTCTCGGCCGCATCCAGGAGGTCCTCGTCGCCGTCCCCAGCACCGGTGGGGGCGAGCGCCTCGACAACATCGTTGGCCTCGATGGGCGATTGGGCGACGAGCTGGCGCGCGGCCAGCGTGATCCCCGTCACGAAGACGCCGAGCCCCGCCAGAAGGACCAGCATGGCCGCCAGCGCGCCGAGCCAGCGGAGACTGTCGGGCAGAAGGGCGGCCACGCGGTCGCGCACCGGCATGATGGCCAGCGCGGTGAACAGCCCGATCAGCACGGGCACCAGCACGGTGCCGATGGCGCGCAGGGCCATCACGATCAGGATGACGGCGACCGCAACCAGGAGCCCGCCATGCAGGTCGGGGCGGCGCAGGGTCCCTCCGGGGCGCTCCACGGGGGTCGGGGCGGGGTGCGGCGAGGGGTCCACGGGCGGAGCTCTCCGGGCAGGGCTGCGGCGGCAGCCCAACGGACGGGCCGTCGGGCGGTTCCCGCAGGGTGTCGGCGGCGCTTCCCTTCCGGCGTCGCACATCCTATAGACGCGGCGAGTTCCCCCCCAGCGCGAACCGGCCGCTCCAGGGCGGCGCCCCCGGCGGGGCCGGGGAAAGGCTTGGAAAGGCGACCGCTATGACCGATAAACCGCTGATGGCCCGCGCCACCGCCGTGTGGCTGATCGACAACACGACGCTGAGCTTCAAGCAGATCGGCGACTTCTGCGGGATGCACGAGCTCGAGGTGCAGGGGATCGCCGACGGCGATGTGGCGGCCGGCGTCAAGGGCTTCGACCCCGTCGCCAGCGGACAGCTGACCATCGAGGAGATCCGCCGCGGCGAGAGCGACCCGACCCACCGGCTGCGGCTGAAGTTCAACCCAGCCGCGGTGGGCGAGGAAAAGCGGCGCGGTCCCCGCTATACGCCGCTGTCGAAGCGGCAGGACCGGCCGGCCGCCATCCTGTGGCTGGTCAAGTTCCACCCCGAGCTGACGGACGGACAGATCGCCAAGCTGGTCGGCACGACCAAGCCCACGATCCAGACGATCCGCGAGCGCACGCACTGGAACATCCAGAACATCGAGCCCATCGACCCCGTGGCGCTGGGCCTGTGCCGGCAGACCGAACTCGATGCCGCCGTGCAAAAGGCGGCCGAGCGCCGCGCGCGCGAAGGTCAGGTGATGAGTGACGACGAGCGGCGCAAGCTCGTCTCCACGCAGGTGTCGCTGGCGATGGCGCCCGAGCCGCGCCTGCCCTCCTCCATCGCGGGACTCGAGACGTTCTCGCTGCGGAGCGGCGAGGAGGGACCGGACGAGGACGGCGACCAGACCCTGCCCGACATCCGCGACGCCGACAGCCTGTTCAACCTGCCGGCCGATGCGGGCGAGGAGGAGGACAGCGAGCGCCGCTGAGCGGTCGCCAGGCCGGCGCGGCCCTGCCGGGGGGAGACGCGTCGGAGGGGGTCAGACGGCACGCCGCGCGCGCAGGGCGGCACCGATCGTGCCCTCGTCCAGATAGTCGAGTTCGCCCCCCACCGGAACGCCCTGGGCGAGCGTGGTCACGCTGACCCCGCGGCCGGAGAGGCGGTCGGCGATGTAGTGGGCGGTCGTCTGTCCATCCACCGTCGCCCCGAGCGCGAGGATCACCTCCGTGACGCCTTCGGGACCGAGGCGGGATTCGAGCAGCGGCAGGCGCAGCTCGTCGGGCCCGATCTGCCGCAGCGCCGAAAGCGTGCCGCCTAGGACGTGATACCGGCCCCGGAACGCGCCCGAGCGCTCCATCGCCCAGAGATCCTCCACGTCCTCCACCACGCAGATCTGCCCCGTGCGGCGCCGGTCGTCCGTGCAGATGGCGCACAGGTCCTCCGTGCCCAGATTGCCGCACAGCACGCAGTCGCGGGCCGTCCGGGCCACATCCTGCATCGCCTCGGCCAGGGGCAGGAGCAGCGTGCTCCGCCGCTTGACGAGGTGGAGCACCGCCCGGCGCGCCGAGCGCGGCCCGAGCCCCGGCAGCCGCGCCATCAGAGCGATCAGCGCGTCGATGTCGGCGGGCGCGGCGGCCATCGGTTCAGAAGGGCAGCTTCATGCCCGGCGGCAGGCCCAGCCCCTCGGTGGCGCGGCGCAGCTCCTCGTTCATGCGGTCGGCCGCGCGGGTCTGGGCATCGCGGATCGCCGCCAGCAGAAGGTCCTCCACCATCTCGCGATCCTCCTCGCGGAAGATGGAGGGGTCGATGCGGATGGCCCGCAGCTCGCCCTTGGCATTGGCGGTCACCGTCACGAGACCGCCGCCCGCCTGCCCCTCGACCGTGATGGAGTCGAGCCCTGCCTGCACGGAGGCCATGCGCTCCTGCATCTCCTGGGCGGCCTTCATCATCTTGGCCATGTCGCCCAGATTCCCCAGCCCCTTCAGCATCGCCCGCCCTCCTGCCGCGTCGTCCGCAGATAGGCGCGGCGGCCTGCCGCGGCAAGCCCGCAGGGATCAGTCCTCGAGCGGGTCCCACTCCTCCGGGGCGTCCTCGCCCGCCTCGGGCAGTGCGGTGCGGCGCGCCTCCTCCTCCGCCTCGGCCCGGCTCTGCACCGATCTGAGGCGCGCTTCGGGAAAGGCCCTGAGCGCCGCCTGCACCAGCGGATGCGCAAGCGCCTGCGCCTCCAGATCGCGCGCCACCGCCGCGCGCGCCTCGGCCAGTGCGGGCGCGCCCCCCGAGGTGACCACGGAGACGGCCCAGCGCGCGCCCGTCCACTCCCCCAGCGCCCGCGCCAGACGCTGGGCCAGGTCGGGCGGTGTGCCCGGAGCGGGCTCGAACTCGATCCGGCCGGGACGATAGGCCGCCAGGCGGACCCCCGCTTCCACGTCGAGCAGCAGCCGCAGGTCGCGCCGTTCGCGGATCAGCGCCAGGACGTCCTCGAAGCGCGCGAACCGGTCGAGCGGATGGGGAGCGGAAGCGGGAAGCGCCGCCGCACCGCCTGCCCCCCCGCCCCGCTCCGCCGCGCCCGGCCCGCCTCCGGACGGGTCGGACAGCCGCACCGGGGCCGTGACGGCGGGCGGTGCGGCCGGGGCCTCCCGGCGGTCCGGTCCCGCACCCGCAGAGCCCGTCCCCGGCTCGGCCGGCAGACCCGCGAGCCGCCGGACCAGATCGTCGGGCGCGGGCAGGTCGGCCACATGGGTCAGCCGGATCAGGCCCATCTCGGCCGCCATCCGGGCGTCGGGAGCATGGCCCGTCTCCTCGAGGACCTTGAGCAGCATCTGCCAGAGCCGCGCGAGGACCCGCACGGGGACGCTTCCGGCCAGGCCGAGGCCGCGTTCGCGCTCGTCGGGGGACAGGGAGGGGTCCCGGATCATGTCGGGCGCGACCTTGAGCACGGAGAGCCAGTGGACGGCTTCGGCGAGGTCGCGCAGCACCGCATCCGGCTCGGCCCCCGAATCGTGCTGGGCGGCGAACTCGGCCAGGGCGCCGGCGGCATCCCCCCGCAGGACGAGCCCGAGCAGGTCCAGCACGCGACCCCGGTCGGCCAGCCCCAGCATGGCGCGCACCTGCCCGGCCGAGACGGGCCCGCCCCCCGCGATCGCCTGGTCGAGCAGCGAGGTCGCGTCGCGGGCCGAGCCCTCGGAGGCGCGGGCGATCAGCGCGAGCGCTCCCTCCTCCACCGCGACACCCTCGGCCGCCGCGATGCGACCCAGCAGCGCCACCATCGCCGCAGGCTCGATCCGGCGCAGGTCGAAGCGCTGGCAGCGCGACAGGACGGTGACGGGGACCTTGCGGATCTCGGTGGTGGCAAAGACGAACTTCACATGGGGGGGCGGCTCCTCCAGCGTCTTAAGGAGCGCGTTGAAGGCCGAGGTGCTGAGCATGTGCACCTCGTCGATGATGAACACCTTGAAGCGGGCGCGGGCCGGCGCATAGGCGACCGTCTCGATGATGAGGTCGCGGACGTTCTGCACCCCCGTATGGGAGGCGGCGTCGATCTCGAGCACGTCGATGTGCCGCCCGGCGGCGATGTCGCGGCAATGGTCGCAGACCCCGCAGGGCTCGACCGTGGGCCCGCCCCGTCCGTCGGGCCCGATGCAGTTGAGACCCTTGGCGATGATGCGCGCGGTGGTGGTCTTGCCGGTCCCGCGGATGCCGGTGAGCACGAAGGCCTGCGCGATCCGCCCCGCGGCAAAGGCGTTGCGCAGCACACGCACCATCGCCTCCTGCCCGACGAGATCGGCGAAGGTCTGGGGCCGGTACTTGCGCGCCAGCACGCGGTAGGGGGAGGCTTCCGGGGGCGGATCGGGCAGGAGGGCGGGGGCGTCGTCGTCGGGCAAGGGCGCCTCCGGAAGGGCGGGGGGACGGCCCAGACTAGGCGCGCCGCCCACAGGGTTCAACGGCGCGGCGCCCGGAGGCGGGACGGTCCGGCTCATCCCTCCTCCTCCTCCTCCTCTGGGTCCGAGGGGAGCGGGCGCGGCCTGCGGCCGGAGCGGGCGGCCCGGCTCCGCGCGGCCCGCGTGCTGCTGCGCTCCTCCTCGGCCAGCTTGCGCCAGCGCTCCAGACGGACGGGATCGAGTCGGCCCTCCTCCACGGCCGGGCGGACGGCGCAGCCCGGCTCCGACCCGTGGGCGCAGTCGCGGAAGCGGCAGGACCGTGCCAGCGCCTCGACATCGGCAAAGAGCAGGCGCAGGCCCTCGGCCGCGTCCAGCAGGCCGAACTCGCGCATGCCCGGCATGTCGATCACCCAGCCCCCCGCAAGGGCCGGGCGCAGCGTCCGGACGGTCGTCGTGTGCCGCCCGCGGGCGTCCGCGGCCCGGATGGCAGCGGTGGCGGCCGCCTCGCCCGTCAGGGCGTTGCGCAGCGTCGTCTTGCCCACGCCGGACGAGCCCAGAAGGGCCAGCGTCTGCCCCGGTCCCGCGAAGCGGCAGAGCGGCCGGACCTGGTCGGGATCGCGCGCATCCAGCGCGAGCGCCGGACAGCCCGGCGCCAGCGCGGCGAGCCGGTCGAGAAAGGGGGCCGGATCGGCCTGGTCGGCGCGGGTGAGCACGAGGACCGGCGCGCAACCGGCCTGCAGGGCCAGCGCCAGCATCCGCTCGATCCGCGCGGGGTTGAACTCGGCGTTGCAGGAGGACACCAGCGCGAGCGTGTCCACGTTGGCGGCCACCACCTGGCGCGCGGCCTCGGCACCGGCGGCGCGGCGGACGATCTCGGTCCGGGGGGCGAGGCGGCGCAGCGCACGGGTGCCGTCGTGCAGCAGCCAGTCGCCGACGGCGAAGGCGCCGGTGCCGGCCGGCGCGGCCAGCGGCCGGGGCCCGGGCAGGACCACGAGCCGGTCCCGGTGGATCTCGGCCACGCGGGCAGGCTCGAGCCCGGTCTCGGCGGCGGAGCGCTGGTCGGCAAAGACGGGCGACCAGCCCAGCGCCGCCAGATCGTCCGGTTCCGTCACGCGGCGGCCGTCCGTGTCCCGCCCGCCGGAGCGGTGCGTCCGGGCGGACCGGCTCGGAAGGCGGGACAGGCCATCGGGGGTCCTGGACGGGCGGCGGGGACGGCAGGTGAGGGACCGGACACGACCCAGGCGGAAATCGTTGCGGCTGCTTCCTTCCGGACCTGACCGGGTTGGCGATGCGCCTGCCCGCACCGATCCCTCGGGGTCCATATAGGCCGGCCCGCCCGGCGTCGCAAGCCGAAGGCGGCTGGACAGCCCTGCCCCGGGCGGGGCAGCCTGCGTGCCGGGGAGGGACCGACCATGTCGCGCCTGATCGAGATGCGCTGGCCGGATCACGGCCGGCCGGCCTGCCCGCCCCCGCTCTCGCAGGGCGAGCTGCAGGCGCGGCTCGGGGCGCTGCGCGACCGGATGGAGGAGGACGGGCTCGGCGCGCTTGCGGTCTATGGTGACCGCGAGCATGCCGCCAATCTCCACTGGACCACGGGATTCGATCCGCGCTTCGAGGAGGCGCTGCTGATCGTCACCCCGGCCGAGGCCCATCTTCTGGTCGGCAACGAATGCCTGCCCTATGCCGGCCTGTCGCCGCTGGTGCAGGCCGGCGCGGTGCGGCTGCATCACGTTCCGTCCCTGTCGCTGCCCTCGCAGCCGCGCGACGGGGGCCTGCGGATCGGCGAGGCGGTGGCGCTGGCGCTGCCGGCCGGTGCGGCGCTGGGTGTGGCCGGGTGGAAATGGCTGGAGCAGGAGGAGGGCGGGGGCCATGCGGTGCCCGATTTCCTGCTCGCTCCGCTGCGCGAGCGCGCGGGGGCGGTGCGCGACGCCACGCGCCTGTTCATGGACCCCGCCACGGGGCTGCGGGCCACGGTCGGGGCGGCCGAGATCGCCCGGATGGAGTTCGCTAATGCCATGGCCGCGCGCGCGCTGCGCCGGCTGCTGGGCGCGCTCCGCGAGGGGATCACCGACTTCGAGGCCGTGGAGGCGGCCGGGATCGGCGGGCTGCCCCTGTCGTGCCATGTCACCCTGGCCACCGGGTCGCGCGCCTGGCAGGGGCTGTCCTCGCCCTCGGGCGAGATCCTGCGGCGCGGGGTGCCGCTCAGCGTCAACATCGCGCATTGGGGGGCCAACCTGTGCCGGGCGGGTTGGGTCGCCGGGGACGAGGACGACCTGCCCGAGGCGGCGCGGGACACGCTGGAGACCTTTGTGCTGCCCTATGCGGCGGCGATGTCCGAATGGTGCGCGCTGATGCGCCCCGGAGTCACGGGCGGCGAGGTCTGGGCCCGGATGCGGACCCTGCTGCCCGACGATCCGTTCGGCGTCACGCTCAATCCGGGCCACCTGATCGGGCTGGACGAATGGCTGTCCTCGCCGATCGCGCCGGATTCGGCCGTCCCGCTGCGGTCGGGCATGGCGGTGCAGATGGACGTGATCCCCACCCATCCGGTGCACGGCTCCACCCGGCTCGAGGACGGCTACGTGATCGCCGACGAGGGTCTGCGCGCCGAGCTGGACCGCGACCGGCCCGACCTCTCGGCCCGGATCCGGGCGCGGAGCGTGCTGATGCGCGACACGCTGGGCTTTGCCCTGCCCGAGACGCTTCTGCCGCTGTCGGACACGGGCGGCCTGCTGGCGCCGTTCCTGCTGCGGCACGAACGGGTGGTGGCACTGGATTGAGGCGAAAAGGGGCATCGGGATCGGATCGGGGCTGGGGCCTGGTGCGGTCAGACTGAAGCGGAAAGGTTAACGAATCCCTGCCCCACCGCACGCACCGCGCCCCGGACGCGCAACGCCTTGACCGTGGCGCGGGGGCCACGGGGGATGCCGCGGGGGGGGGCATCAGGGGCCGAGGCTGCCCTCGACGAGGTCGAGCCGGGGGGCAAGCGGGTCCGGCACCATCCCCACATAGCCGTCCGGCGCGAAGAACATGATCTCGTCGCCGGTTTCCTCGGCGGGACGCCAGAGGGGCAGACCCTCGCCGTTCGGATCGCCGGTGCGGGCGAAGTTCGCCCAGAAGCCGCGCATCACCTGTCCCATGGCCCGGTCGGTCTCGGTCACGAGGCCGGGAAACCGGGTCTCGAGCGTGCCGAACAGGAACGGCAGGTCGCTGGCATGAGGCGCGGCGGTCCATTCGTCGCGCAGCGCCTCGGGGACATAGCCCCAGCGGTAGAGCCAGGCCGGCCCGCCGAGGGCATGCATGGTGCGCGCGGCGAAGCGGGCGGGTTCGTGCATGCCGCGATCGGTGCCGATGCTGCGGACGAGGTCCGCGCCGGCCTCCGATCCGTAGAGACGCTCGGCTTCCGGGCGCGCCTCGCCGAACACGGCGAGCGGGTCCGGGGTCCGCGGCGGGTCGGCGGGCAGATCGCCCGTGGTCGAGCCGATCAGCAGCGGCACCGGGGCGACCTCGCCCGACAGCAGGCGCTCGCCCGGCGAGCCGAGCACGTGCAGCCCGTCCACGATGGCTCCCATCGCATGGGTCGCGGCCAGGTCCGGCCGGGTGGCGAGCGCGGTCATCGACAGCCCGCCCACGACCTTCTCGGGGGGCAGGCGGCGCAGGGCGGCAAGCGCTGCGGGCCCGTCGCCCGCGACGCCCACCGCGCGCGCGAAGGCCAGGCCCTTGGCGATGGCCGAATCCTCGCCCTCGGGCGCCTCGAGCGGCAATCCCCCGAGGACGTGGTCGCGCCCGTCGCCGGACATGACGATGGCGCGGTCGAACAGGCCCTCGGCCCGGGGCGAGGTGATGAGGTGCATGACCGCGTCGCCCCCCGCCGACTGGCCCATCAGCGTGACCGATTCGGGATCGCCGCCGAAGGCGGCCGCGTTGTCGCGCACCCAGCGCAGCGCCGCGACCATGTCCTGATAGGCGAAGTTGCCGGTCTCGCCCTCGGCCAGGAGGGCGGGATGGGCGAAGAAGCCGAATCGGCCCAACCGGTAGTTGAAGCTGACCACGACGAGCCCCTCGCGCGCCAGCGCGGTGCCGTCGTAGAGGCCGGGCGAGGCACCGCCGTTCACATAGGCGCCGCCGTGGATCCAGACGAGCACGGGCAGGCCCCGGGCCCCTTCGGGCCGCCAGAGGTTGAGATAGAGGCAGTCCTCCGACGGCGCGACGCCGGGCGGCGCGACATCGGAGGGGTCGGGCTGCTGCATGCAGTCGGGGCCATAGGCGGCGGCGGGGCGCACGTCGTCCCAGGGCTCGGGCGGCTGGGGCCCGCGCCAGCGCCGCTCGCCCACGGGGGGGGCCGCATAGGGCAGGCCGAGAAACGATTCGACCCCGCCGGCCGCCACGCCCTCCACGAGGCCGTCCACCGTCTGGACGATCGGGCCTGCGGCGGCCCCGGCCGGAACAGCCAGGGCGAGAAGAAGCAACAGGGCGGATCGGATCATCGGGCATCCCGGCAGGTGGCGGGGTGCAGGCTAGACGGGCCCGCCCCCTGCGTCGAGCGTCCGCATGGGCGTCGTCGCGGCAATGCGAGCGGGAGCCGGGCCGCTCAGACCGGCAGGGCGGTGGTCTGGCGCACGGTGCGCAGCGCGAAGCTCGACTGCATGCCGCGCACATGGGGCAGCGTGGCGAGCGCGCGGCGGTGGATGCGGGCGAAGTCCTCCGTGTCCTCGGCCACGACCTTGAGCAGGTAGTCGGCCGTGCCCGCCATGAGGTGGCATTCGAGCACCTCGGGGATGCGGGCGACCGCGCGCTCGAAGGCGTCGAGGATCTCCTCGGCCTGACCCTGGAGCGTGATCTCGACAAAGACGGTGGTGGTGCGGCCCAGACGGCGGGGGTCCAGAAGGGCGACATAGCCGCGGATGAACCCCTCGGACTCGAGGCGGTGGACGCGGCGGTGGCAGGCCGAGGGCGACAGGCCGACCCGGTCGCTGAGATCCTGGTTGGACAGGCGGCCCTGGCGCTGGAGCGTCTCGAGGATGCGGCGGTCGATGCTGTCGAGGGTCACGGCCATGGGCTGCGCAATCTCCTGCGGTGCGGGGGTGTTGCGGCGGGATGATCTGCGGCCCAGCCCCGGCAATCAAGGCGGAGTTTGCGACGACCTTGCACGGGCGGCGAGGCAGGATGCACCCGCAGGTGGAGGGAGGAGCGCATGCGGATCGGCTGTCCCAAGGAGATCAAGCCGCAGGAGTTCCGCGTGGGCCTGACGCCCGGCGCGGCGCGCGAGGCGGTGGCGCATGGCCACGAGGTCGTGGTGGAGCGCGGCGCGGGACTGGGCGCGGGCTTTGACGACGCGGCCTACGAGGCGGCCGGGGCGCGGATCGTCCCGGTAGACGAGGTGTGGCAGACGGCGGACCTGATCGTGAAGGTCAAGGAGCCCCAGGCGCCCGAGCGGGCGCGGCTGCGCGAGGGGCAGGTCCTGTTCACCTATCTCCACCTCGCGCCCGACCCGGACCAGGCGCGCGACCTGATGGCGTCGGGGGCGACCTGCATCGCCTACGAGACGGTGACGGATGCGCGCGGCGGGCTGCCGCTGCTCGCGCCCATGTCCGAGGTGGCCGGGCGGCTCGCGCCGCAGGTCGGGGCCTGGACGCTGCAGAAGGCCAACGGGGGGCGGGGCGTGCTGCTGGGCGGCATCCCCGGCGTGCGGCCCGCGCGCGTCCTGGTGATCGGCGGCGGCGTGGTCGGCACGGCGGCCGCCCGGGTGGCCGCGGGGATGGGGGCCCATGTCACGGTGCTCGACCGCTCGCTGCCGCGGCTGAGCTATCTGGACGACGTGTTCATGGGGCGGCTGACGACGCAGTATTCCACCGCCTCGGCCATCGCCGACCTGCTGCCGGAGGCGGATCTGGTGATCGGGGCGGTGCTGATCCCCGGCGCGGCGGCGCCCAAGCTCATCACGCGCGCGCAGCTGGGCCTGATGCCGCCGGGCGCGGTGCTGGTGGATGTGGCCATCGACCAGGGCGGCTGCTTCGAGACCTCGCGCCCGACCACGCACGAGGACCCGATCTACGAGGTGGACGGGATCATGCATTACTGCGTGGCCAACATGCCGGGCGCGGTGCCGCGCACCTCGACCCAGGGGCTCGGCAACGCCACCCTGCCCTTCCTGCTCGCGCTCGCCGACAAGGGCTGGCGGCGCGCCTGCGCGGAGGACCCGCACCTGCGGGCGGGTCTGAACGTCCATGCGGGGGCGATCACGCACCCGGCCGTGGCCGAGGCGCTGGGCCTGCCGCTGACGGAGGCGGAGAAGGCCGTGGCGGGCTGAGGCGTCTCAGAACGGCTCGCCCGGCACGAACAGGCGGGCGCGGGCGCGCGCCAGAAGATCCTCCGGCAGGTCCGTAACAGGGCGCGGTCCCAGCAGGCGGCCGAGGTCGAGATGTCTGGACAGGTCGTGAGCCTGCTGGATGTCGCAGTCGAGCAGCTCCCGCAGGGCGTCGGGGTCCAGACCGAGCGCATTGCGGCGCGCCCGGGCCGACAGCCCGCGGAGCGCGGCGGCCAGATCGTCCACGGCCTGATCGGAGAGCGCCAGCCCGGTTGGCGCGCCGAGGCGGCGCAGCGGCCTGCCGATCTGCTCGCGCGCCCTAGCCAGTTCCGTTCTCAGCGACCTGATCTCCTGCACGAGCGCCTGGCGCAGGTCGTCCAGCGGATCGGCGGGGAGCGCCGTCCGGTCGTGGTTGAGCAGATTGACCGTGATGCTGCGCCGATGGTGGCGGCCGGCGCTGTCCCGGAAGGTCACCGCGACCGCGTTGTCGATCTTCAGCGCGTCCGCTGCGTGCAGCGTCGGATACTCCCCGAGGCAGAAGGCCATGCGTTCGCCCGGATTGAGCGCGGTCAGACCCTCGGTCAGAGCGGGGGCCTCCGACCGGATGACGCGTCGCATCGGCTCGGGCATCTCGAACCGGAGCGTCGAGACGACCTCCTCCCCCCGGTTCTCCACGACCAGTTCCACGAAGACTCCCCGGTCGATACGGATACCAAGAAAGACCGGCGGGGGCCGGACGCGGGCGCGGTTGCGGACATCCTCGATCTCGTGATGCGCCATCGACAGGTTCTGGGCCTGTCGGCGGGCATAGTATCGACCGTCGCAGGCCTGATGGGGCCCGGCCTCCGACTGCGGAACCGCGATGACGAGAACGTGGCCGCCCTCCGGCACCGCGATCTGGCGAAAGGACAGGTCCGGGATGGGCGGCCTGATCCGCGTCTCCAGCAGGCGGCTCAGCCATTCGGCGTCCTGCTTCGACTGCATGATCGGATCGAGGCGGATCGGCCTCGACGACCCCTTGTCCTGCGCCAGTCCGATGATGAACTGGCCGCCTCCGCCATTCGCGAGGGCCGTCACGGCGATCGAGAGCTTGGGACCCAGCTTGTCGTTCTCCTTGGCCAGCACGCCGGCGCTCTTGAATTCGAGGAACGGCCCCTCGGCCGCGCCGTCCTCGATCAGCCGGTTCAGGTCCTCGATGCTGCGGATGTCCGGCGTCACGGCAGGCGTCCTTCTGTCAGGGGGGCGTGGCCGCCCGGAACGGCAAGGCCCCTGCGGAGCGCCGCAGGGGCCGGATCGTCGGCGTCATGCCAGCGCGGGATGCCTCTTCCACGTGTCCGGCATCACCAGCAGGACGACCGCTGCCGCACCCACGAGCACATAGACGAGCCGCTCGAGCAGCGGGACGGCGCCGAAGATGGTGCCCACGAGGTTGAAGCCGAACAGGCCGACGAGGCCCCAGTTGAGGCCGCCGACGATCAACAGGATCACCGAAACCAGACGCAGGATATGCATGATCTCCTCCACGGCTGATCGGCGGATTTCCGCCGATGCCGATGTGGGGAGCGTGAGGGCGCCCTGCAAGGGTTCAGGGCATGACCGTGTCCGGCGGCAGGCGGCGATCCGAAGCGAGCAGGTCGCGGATCTCGGCCAGAAGCTGCTCCTGCGTGGGGCCGGAGGGTGCGGCGGGGACCGGACCTTCGGCCCTCAGCGCCGCGTCCTTGATGCGGTTGACCGCCTTGACGAGCAGGAACACGACCCAGGCGATGATGAGGAAGTTGATGACGGCGGTGATGAAGGCGCCATAGGCGAACACGGCGGCCCCCGAATCGCGCGCGGTCTGGAGGCCCACCCCTTCGGGGACGCTGCCGGACATCACCCAGTAGAGGTTGGAAAAGTCGATGCCGCCCACGATCAGCCCGATGACCGGGTTGATGATGTCGGCCACCAGGCTGTTGACGATCGCGGTAAAGGCGGCGCCGATGATGATCCCCACGGCGAGGTCCATCACGTTGCCCTTGGCAATGAAGTCGCGGAATTCCCTGATCATGGTTCGGCTCCCCCGGGCCGCCTGACGCGGCGGCACACGCTCATCCATGCCGTGCGGACAGCGTCTTGGCGACGGGAATCTGCAGGCCTGCCCGTGGGGCACGGGCGACCTGCGCAGGGGGCGATGGCGCGCCGCCGGGGTCGCGCTACACCATCGCGCGATCCCCGCCCGGAGGCATGCGCCATGGCCGACCTGTCCGCCTTTCCCGTCACCCGCCGCTGGCCGCCGGCCGATCCCTCGGCCATCCAGCTCTACGCCTTTCCCACGCCCAACGGGGTCAAGGTCTCGACCATGCTGGAGGAGACGGGCCTGCGCTACGAGGCGCATCGCGTGGCCCTGACCGAGGACGAGGTGAAGTCGCCCGAGTTCCTGTCGCTGAACCCCAACGGCAAGATCCCCGCCCTGATCGACCCCGACGGGCCGGGCGGGCACCCCCTCGGCCTGTTCGAGTCGGGGGCGATCCTCCTGTATCTGGGCGACAAGACGGGCCGCTTCCTGGGCCGCGGCCCCGCCGGGCGGTGGGAGGTCACGCAATGGCTGATGTGGCAGATGGGGGGCGTGGGCCCAATCTTCGGGCAGGTGGGCTTTTTCGTGAAGTTCGCGGGCCGCGAGATCGAGGACCCCCGCCCGCGCGAGCGCTACCTCGCCGAGGCGCGACGGCTGCTCGGCGTGCTCGAGGCGCGGCTCGAGGGGCGCGACTGGGTGGCGGGCGAGTATTCGGTAGCCGACATGGCGATCGGGCCGTGGCTGAACGGGCTCGACTATTACGGGGCGAGGCCGCTGCTGGGCTGGGACGGGCTGCGGCGGGTGCCGGCCTATCTGGACCGCTTCCTGGCGCGGCCGGCCGTGCAGCGGGCGCTGGAGATCCCCCCGCCCTGACCGCCCCCGCGGGTTGACGCAGGCGGTCCCGTCGCGTATCTGCCCCCCGTCGCCGGAAAGCCCTGGGCCTTCCGGTCCCCTGCCCGTGCCGGGGGATCGCCGTCCGCCAGCGCGATGCGCCCGCGGGCGCGATCGGCGCTTGGGATCGCGGAGGGAGCGGGCCGATGTTCGAGAACCTGTCGGAACGGCTGGGCGGCGTCTTCGACCGCCTGACGCGTCAGGGCGCGCTGACCGAGGCGGATGTCCAGACCGCTCTGCGCGAGGTGCGCACCGCCCTGCTCGAGGCGGACGTGTCGCTGCCCGTCGCGCGCGACTTCGTCCGCGCCGTCGAGCGCAAGGCCACGGGCCAGCAGGTCACGAAATCCGTCACGCCGGGCCAGCAGGTCGTCAAGATCGTCCATGACGAGCTGGTGCGCGTCCTCGAGGGCGAGGGCGAGCCCGAGGCGCTGAAGATCGACAACCCCCCCGCCCCGATCCTGATGGTGGGCCTGCAGGGCGGCGGCAAGACCACCACCACCGCCAAGATCGCCAAGCGCCTGAAGGAGCGCGAGGGCAAGCGGGTGCTCATGGCCTCGCTCGACACCTCGCGGCCCGCGGCGATGGAGCAGCTCGCGATCCTCGGGGCGCAGATTGGGGTGGACACGCTGCCCATCGTGCCGGGCGAGGACCCGGTCGCGATCGCCCGGCGCGCGATGACGCAGGGGCGCCTGGGCGGCTACGACGTGGTGATGCTCGACACCGCGGGACGGCTGCACATCGACGAGGCGCTGATCGCCCAGGCGGCCGAGGTGCGCGACGCGGTGCGCCCGCGCGAGACGCTGCTGGTCGTGGACGGGCTGACGGGCCAGGTCGCGGTTGAGGTCGCGCGCGAGTTCGACGCCAGGATCGGCGTCACCGGCGTGGTGCTGACGCGGATGGACGGCGATGGGCGCGGCGGTGCGGCCCTGTCGATGCGGGCGGTGACGGGCAAGCCCATCCGCTTCGTGGGCCTGGGCGAGAAGCTCGACGCGCTCGAGCCGTTCGACGCGCGGCGGATCGCAGGCCGCATCCTCGGGATGGGCGACATCGTGGCCCTGGTCGAGCGGGCGCAGGAGACGTTCGAGGCCGAGCAGGCCGAGCGCATGATCCGGCGCTTCCAGAAGGGGCTGTTCAACATGAACGACCTCAAGCTCCAGCTCGAGCAGATGCTGAAGATGGGGGGCGTCGAGGCGATGATGGGCATGATGCCCGGCATGGCCAGGATGAAGGGACAGGCGGCCGAGGCGGGGCTCGACGATCGGATGGTGCGCCGGCAGATCGCGCTCATCAACTCGATGACCAAGAAGGAGCGGGCCAACCCCGACATCCTCCAGGCCAGCCGCAAGCGGCGCATCGCGGCCGGGGCGGGGCTCGAGGTGGCCGAGCTGAACCGCCTGCTCAAGCAGCACCGGCAGATGGCCGACGTGATGAAGAAGATGGGCGGCATGAAGGGCGGGCTGCTGCGGCAGGCAGTGGCGCGGCTGACGGGGCGCGGTGGTCCGACCGAGGCCGACCTGGCGGCCGCGCAGGCCGCCCTGGCGCAGGGCGGGATGCCGAAGCTGCCGGGCGGGGTGCAGCTGCCCAAGGGCCTGGGCGGGCTCGGGGGCGCGGGCGGGCTGCCGCCGGGCCTGTCGGGCTTCGGGCGGAAGAAGTAGGCCGATGATCCCTGTCCTCCAGACCGGGCGCCTGACGCTGCGCGGGCCGCGACGGGACGACTTCCCTCCCTATGCGGCCTTCTGGGCCTCGCCGCGCTCCGTCCACGAGGGCGGCCCCCGCGACACGCGCGCTGCGTGGGAGGATTTCGCCGCCGGCTTCGGGCTGTGGACCATCGAGGGGGTCGGCACCTGGTCGGTGGAGGAGCGCGCGACCGGCGCCTTCTGCGGCATCGTCGGGCTCTATCATCCCGTCCACTTCCCCGAGACGGAGATCGGCTGGGCGCTGCTCGAGCCCTTCGAGGGGCGCGGGATCGCCTTCGAGGCTGCGCGGGCGGCGCTGGACTGGGCTTGGGCGACCACATCCCTGCCGAGCCTTGTCAGCTATATCGACAAGGCCAATGCGCGGTCCATCCGGCTGGCCGAGCGGCTGGGAGCGGTGGCGGACCCGCAGGCCCGCCCCTCGGGTCCGGGAGAGGTGGTGATGCGGCACCACCGGCCGGGGGGGCCACGATGATCGAGACCGAGCGCCTGCTGCTGCGCCGGCCCGCGCCCGGCGACTGGCCGGCCTTCCGCTCCTTCATGCTGTCCGGGCGCGCGGCGGGCTTCGGCAGCCACGGGCACGAGGGGCGTGCCTTTCGGGCCTTTGCGGCCGAACTGGGCCATTGGGAGATCTTCGGCTACGGCATGTGGGCCGTGGTGCCGAAGGGGCAAGACGGCGCGGTGGCGCTGGTGGGTCCCTGGACCCCGCCCGACTGGCCCGAGCCCGAAGTGGGCTGGATGATTCTCGATCCGGCCTGGGAAGGCCGGGGGGCGGCCTTCGAGGCGGCCACCGCGGCCGTAGCCCATGCCTACGGCACGCTCGGCTGGTCCACGGTGGTGAGCTACATCGCCGAAGGCAACGCCCGCTCCGAGGGGCTGGCGCGGCGGCTGGGGGCCGTGCCCGATCCCGGGGCGCCCGCGCCCGAGGCGTCGGGGCGGCGCCTCGTGGTCTGGCGGCACCCGCGCCCGGAGGAGCGCCGATGACCCGTCCCGATTCCGTCCACGACGCCCTGCCCGACCCCAGCAGCCGCGCCGCCGCGCTCCTGCGCGAGCACCGCGAGTCGATCGACCGGCTGGATGCGATCCTCGTCTTCACGCTGGCCGAGCGGTTCAAGCACACGCAGGCCGTGGGCCGGCTCAAGGCCGCGCACGGGCTGCCTCCCTCCGACCCGGCGCGCGAGGCCCAGCAGATCGCGCGCCTGACCGAGCTGAGCCGACAGGCGGATCTCGATCCGGCCTTCGCCCAGAAGTTCCTGGCCTTCGTGATCCAGGAAGTCATCAAGCATCACGAGCAGCACCAGTCCTGACGGCGCCCCGCGCCGTCCCCATGGCAATCCAAGGAGAGACCTCATGGCCATGAAGATCCGGCTCGCCCGCGGCGGGTCCAAGAAGCGCCCCTTCTACGCGATCGTCGCCGCCGACAGCCGCGCGCCGCGCGACGGCCGCTTCATCGAGAAGCTGGGCACCTATGCCCCCCTGCTGCCCAAGGACAGCGAGGACCGCGTGCGCATGAATCTCGAGCGCGTGCAGCACTGGCTGAGCCAGGGCGCCCAGCCCACCGACCGCGTGGCGCGCTTTCTGGAGGCCGCGGGCGTGATGCCCCGGCGCGAGCGCGCCAACCCCAAGAAGGGCGAGCCGGGCAAGGCCGCGCGCGAGCGCGCCGAGAAGAAGGCCGCCCGCTCGGCCGAGGCCGCCGCGGAGTAGGCCCGTGCCCGGCGGGGAGCGGGTCGTCGTCGGCGCCCTGGCGGGCGCCTTCGGCGTCCATGGCGAGGTGCGGCTCAAGAGCTTCTGCGCCGAACCCGAGGCGATCGCGTCCTATCTGCCGCTCCACACGCCCGACGGGCGGCGCTTCGACAGCCTGCGCCTGACCGGCCGCGCCCCCGGCGCGCTGGTGGCGCGGCTGGGCGGTGTGGACACGCGCGAGGAGGCCGAGGCGCTGCGGGGCACCCCGCTGCTCGCCGACCGCGACCGCCTGCCCCCGCTCCCCGAGGACGAGTTCTACCATGCCGACCTCATCGGCCTTTCGGTGCACGATCCGGGTGGGGCGGCGCTCGGGGTCGTGCGCGCGGTGCTGAACCACGGGGCGGGCGACATCCTGGAGGTGGCGCGACCCGGCGGCGGCACCCTCCTTCTGCCCTTCACGCGCGCGGTGGTGCCGGTCGTGGACGTCGCCGCAGGCCGGATCGTCGCCGACCCGCCCGCCGAGACCTGACGACCGCCGCGGCGCCCGGATTGCAGCCGCCGCGCGCCGGGGGCATTCTGGGGGGCCACCCAGTTCAGGAGGCCCGAGCCATGCACGCGCTCATCGTCATCGACATGCTCAACGACTTCTACACCGGCGTCCTCGCCAACGAGGCGCATGCCTCGCGCATCGTGCCGGCCATCCGCCGCCTGATCGACCATGCGCGCGGACGCGAGGACTGGCTGGTGGTCTATTCCAACGACGCCCACCGCCACGACGACCCCGAGATCGCGATCTGGGGTCCCCATGCCATGGCCGGCACGCCGGGCGCGCAGGTCATCGACGCGCTCGCCCCCGTGGGCGCCCCGCGCGAGATCGTGAGCCCCAAGCGGTTCTACGGCGCCTTCGACGGCACCGATCTGGGCGAGGTGTTCGCGCGCTACGGCGTCACGGACGTGGTACTGACCGGCCAGCACACGCATTGCTGCGTGCGCCACACCTGCTATGGTGCGATGCTGCGGGGGCTGCGGGCCCATGTGCCGACCGATGCCGTCTGCGTCTTCGAGGGCGTGGACCAGGAGGCCGCGCTCGAGTACCTGCGCACGATCTACGGCGCGCGGATCACGAATGTGGACACGCTGATCGGAGAGGCCCGCGCCGCCGCCTGAGCGGGGACCGGCCGGGGCGACGCCCCCTCGGGGGGACCCGACGGGGCGTCGCGGGGGTTGGGGTCCCGAGGGGGCGCCACCCCTGCGCAGGACGGAGACGCCCCATGCTCGACTGGATCCTCATCCTTCTCGTGGTCGCCGCCGTGGCGGGCCTTCTGGGCTTCGGCCGCCTGTCGGGCGCCGCGCTGACGGGGGCCAAGTGGCTCGCCATCATCGCACTGGTCCTGTTCCTGCTGGTGCTGTTCGGGGTCATCGGCCTCGCGCGCTGAGGCGCTGGCCCCGACCACAGAGGACCGCTAGGGAGGGAGGATGACCGACGATCCCCTCCCTTCCGGCGGGCGGGCGCTGGGGCGCAAGTCCATCCGCCCCTCGGCCCTGCCCCGCGACCTGCTGGCCGACACGATCCGGCCCGGCGCCTGGACCGCGCATGTGATCACGCTTCTGCCCGAGGCGTTTCCCGGCGTGCTGGGCCTGTCGCTGACGGGCCGCGCGCTCGCCCAGGGGGTCTGGTCGCTCGACGTCACCGACCTGCGCGCCTTCGGCGAGGGGCGGCATCGCGCCGTGGACGACACGCCGGCCGGGGGAGGCGCGGGCATGGTGCTGCGCGCCGATGTGGGCGCGCGCGCCCTCGACCATGTGCTGGGCCGGGTACGGGGCGACGCCCCGCGCATCCTGCTGTCGCCCCGGGGCCGGCCCTTCGACCAGGCGCGGGCGCGGGACCTCGCGGCGCGCGATGGGGTCGTGCTCTTCTGCGGCCGCTTCGAAGGGGTGGACCAGCGTCTGATCGACGCCTACGGCCTCGAGGAGGTGTCGGTCGGGGATTTTGTCCTGACGGGGGGCGAGATTGCCGCACAGGCCTTGATCGACGCGACGGTAAGGCTTATGCCCCGCGTGCTCGGGAATCACCGTTCGGCCGAGGACGAGAGCTTTTCGTCCGGCCTTCTGGAATACCCGCAGTACACGAAGCCCCCCGTCTGGCAGGGCCGCGCGATCCCGGAGGTTCTTCTGTCCGGACATCACGCGCGGATCGACGCCTGGCGGAGGGAGGAGGCCGAACGGCTGACACAGGAACGGCGACCCGATCTCTGGCGGGCCCACCTCGCGCGGCGGGGGCGTCCGGCGGAAGACCGAGAGCTCTCGGGCCGCGACACACCTCCGGGGGACCGCCCCGGGCAACCTGAGGGAGGGTCCGATGGACCTGATCGCTGAACTCGAGGCCGAGCAGATCGCCTCGCTGGGGAAGGAGATCCCCGACTTCAAGGCCGGCGACACCGTGCGCGTCGGCTACAAGGTGACGGAAGGGACGCGCTCGCGGGTGCAGAACTTCGAGGGCGTGTGCATTGCGCGCAAGCACGGCAAGGGCATCGCGGGCTCGTTCACGGTGCGCAAGATCAGCTTCGGAGAGGGCGTCGAGCGGGTCTTCCCGCTGCATTCGACCAACATCGAATCGATCACGGTCGTCCGCCGCGGCCGCGTGCGGCGCGCCAAGCTCTATTACCTGCGCGACCGGCGGGGCAAGTCGGCCCGGATCGCGGAGCAGGCGAACTACAAGCCCAAGGAGGACGCGAAGTGAAGGCCGGCATCCATCCCGACTACCACCTGATCGACGTCCGCCTGACGGACGGCACCGTGGTCAAGATGAAGAGCACCTGGGGCAAGGAGGGCGACACGCTCTCGCTCGAGATCGACCCGCTCTCGCATCCGGCCTGGACGGGCGGGACGCAGCGCCTTGTCGATACGGGCGGCCGCGTGTCCAAGTTCAAGAACAAGTACGCCGGCCTCGGCTTCTGAGGTCTTGCGGCGGCGCCCCCATTCGGCGCCGCCTCGTCCGTTAAGGATTTGGCAAGGATTGGCGGCTAGGCTGCGGCCATGAGTGCCGCCGATGCGCCCGGTTGCGGGCACAGCCTGCCTGCCCGAATCGCCCTCGTCATGGGGGTGTCGCTGTTCGTGTTCGCCCTGACGCTCGGCGCCGCCATGGTGTTCATGGCACGGGCTCTGGACCGCGAGGGGGCGGAGAGCGCGACGCGGCTGGTGGAGGCTGCGCTCGACACGCTGCTCGCCCGGTCGCGCGAGGTGACGCTCGACTATGCGAAATGGGCCGAGGCGGTCCGCGCCGTGAGCCGCCACGACACGGACTGGCTCTACAGCAACATGGGCAGCGCCGCCGCCGCGGGGACGGTGGCCCATCTCGTGCTGCTCTGGGGCGGGGGTCTGCCGCGGGATCTGGGCTGGATCGACGGCAGCCCTCCGGCGGGGCTGAGCGGCCTTCTGGGCCGCGAGGCGCTGACTCTGGCCGAGCGGCGGCTGGAGCCGGGCAGCCGCGGGGCCGAAAGCTTCTTCCTGTGGCGGGGCAGCGACCTGTTCGCGCTCGCCGTGGCGGTCGTAGAGCCGCCGGACCGCCCCGACGCCCTGCCCGACGAGCGCAAGGCGCGCCTGCTGCTCGGCCGGCGCGTGAACCAGGAGGAGATCGTCCGCATGGCCGGCGCGACGCTGCTCGAGGGGCTGCGCCTGCACCGCCGGCCGCCCTCCCGGGGCGCCTATGCGGCCCTGCCGGGTCCCGACGGCCGGCCGGTGGCGTTTCTGGGCTGGGAGAGCGTGAATCCGGGCACCGCCCTGCTGCGACGGATGCTGCCCGGTCTCCTGCCGGTCACGCTGCTCGCCGGGCTTCTGGCGGCTGCGGGGGTGCGGGCGGCGCGGCGCGGCGCCTCCGAGCTTCTGGCCGCGGAGCGGCGCGCGCGAACCGCTGCCCTGACCGATCCGCTGACGGGTCTGCCCAACCGCGCGGCCTTTGGCGCAGCCATGGCGCGCCCGGCGCGGGCGGGCGAGCGGGCGGTGCTGTTTCTCGACGTGGACGGATTCAAGCGGATCAACGACAGCCTGGGCCACGGCGCCGGCGACCGGGTCCTGCAGGCCCTGGCGGATCGCCTGGCCGCCCTCGCCGGTCCGGACTGCCTGCTGGCGCGGATGGGCGGAGACGAGTTCGTGTTCGTCGTCGCGGGGCCGGACGCGGAGATGCGGGCCGACTGGCTCGCCCGCGGCGTCGAGCAGGCGCTCGGCCGACCGCTCGAGGTGGACGGGCACAGCCTGCGCGTCAGGGCGGCCCTGGGCCTGGCCGTCCAGCATCAGGACGGCCGCGCCGGAGACGACCTGGTCCGCCGGGCCGACCTCGCCATGTATGCGGCCAAGCGCAGGGGGGCGGACCGCCCGGCGGCCCCTGCCGTCCTGACGGCGGAGGCCCCGCGCGAGCGGGCGGCGCTGGAGCGGGCCCTGCGCGCCGGTCTGGACCGCCCGGAGGAGTGGAGGGTGCTCTATCAGCCCGTTCTGCGGCTGGGCGACGGCACCCTCGCCCATGCCGAGGCGCTGGCGCGCTGGACCTCGACCGAGCTGGGTCCGGTGGGCCCGGAGCGCTTCATCCCCGCGGCCGAGGAGGCCGGCCTGATCGCCGCGATCGAGCACCGCATCCTCGGGATGGTATGCGACGATCTGGCCGCCTTCCCGGGCCTGTCGGCCAGCATCAACCGCTCGGCCAGGGCTCTGCTCTCGCTCGACCCGGCCGCGGACCTGGCGGCGGCGCTGACGGCGCGGGGCCTGCCGCCCTCGCGTCTGGCCGTGGAAGTGCCGGGACGCCTGGCCGATGCGGACCCCGCCCTGCTGGCGGAGCGGCTGGAGGCGCTGCGGCGGGCGGGCCTTGCCGTCATCCTCGACGATTTCGGGGCGGACCGCTGTTCGGCCATCGACCTCGCGGCGCTGCCGCTTGCGGGGCTCAAGCTGGACCGGCGCCTCGTTGCGGGGCTGGGCACGGTCCCCGGCACGGCGCCGCTTCTCGATGCGCTCCTGCGCCTCGGCGGCGCCCTGGGCCTGCCGGTCTGCGCGAAGGGTGTGGAGGCGCAGGCCGAACTGGCCCTTGTGCAGGATCTGGGCTGCGCGCTGGCGCAGGGCTGGCTCATCGGCCGCCCCCTGCCCGCCGCGGATTGCGCGCGGTCGTGGCTCGCGCGCAGCGCGGCCGTCGCCTGACGGGCCTGCGTTCCTCCGGCCCGGCGGCAGCGCTTCCCCTGGGCCGACGCCGTCGCTAGGAACGCAGGCAGGGGCAGGAGACCGCACGGACGGCATGGCGCACATCATCGTCGTGGGCAACGAGAAGGGCGGAGCGGGCAAGTCCACCGTCGCCATGCACGTGGCAAGCGCGCTGGCGCGGCTCGGCTGGCGGGTGGGCACGCTCGACCTCGACCTGCGGCAACGCTCGCTCGGCCGGTATATCGAGAACCGGCTGCGGTTCCTCGCGCGGGAGGGGCTGAGCCTGCCTTCGCCGGCCTCCGTGGACCTGCCCGAGATCGATCCGTCCGCCCTGCCGCCGGGCGAGAACCTGTCCGACCACCGCCTGTCGGCGGCGGTGGCCGCGCTCGAGCCCTGTTCGGACTTCATCGTGATCGACTGCCCCGGCAGCCATACGCGGCTGGCGCAGGTGGCGCACAGCCTGGCGGACACGCTGGTGACGCCGCTCAACGACAGCTTCGTGGACTTCGACCTTCTCGCGCGGATCGACACGGACGGGGAGACGATCCTCGGACCCTCGGTCTATGCCGAGATGGTCTGGACGGCGCGTCAGCTGCGCGCGCAGGCGGGGCTCGATCCGATCGACTGGATCGTGCTGCGCAACCGCCTGGGCTCGACCGCGATGGTCAACAAGCAGCGCATGGAGAGCGCGCTGGGCCGGCTGGCGCGACGGATCGGGTTCCGGGTCGGGCCAGGCTTCAGCGAACGGGTGATCTTTCGCGAACTGTTCCCGCGCGGCCTCACGCTGCTCGACCTGCGCGACATCGGGGTGGAACGCCTCTCCATGAGCCATGTCGCCGCGCGACAGGAATTGCGGGAACTTCTGCGCGCGCTCGGCCTGCCCGGCGTGGAGGTGCGCCTCTGAGGCCCCTTGCCAGAGGCGCCTCGCTCGGGTGTGATGACGCCGTGGCCCGGGGCCGCAGGGGGGGAAGAGTGACCATGTCGATCCTGAGCGGCACCACCGCCAACCCGGGACCTGCGCCCGCAGCCCCTCCGGCCGCATCGGGCGGTCCGGCGCGGGGACGGTCGCACCTGATCGCGGGCGCGCGCGTGGTGGGCGAGCTGACCGCGCCCGGCACGCTCGAGATCCAGGGGCGCGTGGAGGGGCGGGTCGGCGCCGATGCCATCGTGATCGAGGAGCGTGGCACTGTCGAGGGCGAGGCGCAGGGCGGTGCCGTCGAGATCCGGGGGGGCTTCGACGGCACGCTGACCGGCGGGGCCGTGCGCATCCAGTCAGGGGCGCGGGTCTCGGGCACGATCCTCTACGAATCGCTGAGCATCGAGAGCGGCGCGGAGGTGACGGCGACCTTCACGCGCGCCCGCGCCGTGCCGGCGCCCCAGGGGTGAGGACGCCCGCCCCTCCGCGCCCCTGCCCTTGCGGCCCGGCGGCCCCGCCTCTAGGCAGAACGGGAAGGCCCGTCCGCACAGGGCGGGACCGGTGGGAGGGTTTGTCATGACCAACGTCGTCATCGCCTCGGCCGCGCGCACGGCCGTCGGATCGTTCGGAGGGGCCTTCGGCACGGTGCCCGCCCACGAACTGGGCGCGGCCGTCCTCGAAGCGGTCGTGGCGCGCGCGGGCGTGGAGAAGGCCGAGGTGAGCGAGACGATCCTCGGTCAGGTCCTGACGGCCGCCGCCGGGCAGAACCCGGCCCGTCAGGCGCATATCCGCGCGGGCCTGCCGCAGGAAAGCGCGGCCTGGGGCATCAACCAGGTCTGCGGATCGGGGCTGCGCAGCGTGGCCCTGGGCGCGCAGCACATCATGCTGGGCGATGCGGCGATCGTCTGCGCCGGCGGGCAGGAGAGCATGTCGCTCGCCCCCCATGCCGCGCCGCTGCGCGCGGGCCAGAAGATGGGCGACCTGTCCCTGGTGGACACGATGATCAAGGACGGGCTCTGGGATGCCTTCAACGGCTACCACATGGGTCAGACGGCCGAGAACGTCGCGCGCGAGTGGCAGATCACCCGCGAGGAGCAGGACGCCTTTGCAGTCGCCTCGCAGAACAAGGCGGAGGCGGCGCAGAAGGAGGGCCGCTTCCGCGAGGAGATCGTCCCCTTTACCGTCAAGGGCCGCAAGGGCGACACCGTGGTGGAGGAGGACGAGTACATCCGCCACGGCGCCACGATCGAGGGCGTGGCCAAGCTGCGCCCCGCCTTTGCCAAGGACGGCACGGTGACGGCCGGCAACGCTTCGGGCCTCAACGACGGGGCGGCCGCGGTGCTGCTCATGAGCGAGGAGGAGGCGGCGCGGCGCGGCCTCGAGCCGCTCGCGCGGATCGCGTCCTATGCCACCGCGGGCCTCGATCCGGCGATCATGGGGATGGGGCCGGTCCATGCCTCGCGCCGGGCGCTGGAGAAGGCGGGCTGGACGGTCGGCGACCTCGACCTCGTGGAGGCCAACGAGGCCTTTGCCGCCCAGGCCTGCGCGGTCAACAAGGACATGGGCTGGGACCCGTCCATCGTGAACGTCAACGGCGGCGCCATCGCCATCGGCCATCCGATCGGCGCCTCGGGCGCGCGCGTGCTGGTCACGCTGCTCCACGAGATGAAGCGGCGGGGTGCGAAGAAGGGTCTGGCCACGCTCTGCATCGGGGGAGGGATGGGGGTCGCGCTCTGCGTGGAGCGCTGAGGGGCCGGGCCACCCCACGGGTTCACGAGCGGAAGGGAGGAGTTTCGCCATGGCCAGAACGGCCCTTGTCACCGGCGGCACGCGCGGCATCGGCGCGGCCATTTCCCGCGCCCTGAAGGCAGAGGGACACCGCGTCGCCGCCACCTATGCCGGCAACGAGGAAAAGGCCCGCGCCTTCTCGGACGAGACCGGCATCGCCGTGTTCCGCTGGAACGTCGCCGATTACGACGCCTGCAAGGCAGGCCTGGCCGAAGTCGAGTCCGCGCTCGGCCCCGTGGAGATCCTCGTCAACAACGCCGGCATCACCCGCGATGCCCCCTTCCACAGGATGACGCCCGAGCAGTGGCGCGAGGTGATCGACACCAACCTTACCGGCCTGTTCAACATGACCCATGCCGTCTGGCCGGGCATGCGCGAGCGCAAGTGGGGCCGGGTCGTCAACATCTCGTCCATCAACGGGCAGAAGGGGCAGTTCGGCCAGGCCAACTATGCCGCGGCCAAGGCGGGCGACCTCGGCTTCACCAAGGCGCTCGCGCTCGAGGGGGCACGGGCGGGGATCACCGTGAACGCCGTGGCGCCGGGTTATATCGACACCGACATGATGAGCACGATCCCCCAGAAGGTCATGGACGAGGTGATCCTGCCCGCGATCCCCGTGGGCCGGCTGGGCCGGCCCGAGGAGATCGCGCGCTGCGTGGTGTTCCTCGCCTCGGACGACGCGGGCTTCGTGACGGGGGCGACGCTGTCGGCCAACGGGGGCCAGTACCTGGCCTGAGGCGCGCTTGTGGGCCTGGCGCAAAGGCGCTAGGCCCCGCTCCGTCCATCACGGAGCCGTTTCCATGCCGCGTCCCGCGTCCAAGCCCCGCAAGGTCGTTCTCGCCTATTCCGGTGGCCTCGACACCTCGATCATCCTGAAGTGGCTCCAGACCGAGTACGGCTGCGAGGTGGTGACGTTCACGGCTGATCTGGGCCAGGGCGAGGAGCTGGAGCCTGCGCGCGCCAAGGCCGAGATGCTGGGCATCCGCCCCGAGAACATCCGCATCGAGGACCTGCGCGAGGAATTCGTGCGCGACTTCGTCTTTCCGATGTTCCGCGCCAACGCGCTCTACGAGGGGCTCTACCTGCTCGGCACCTCGATCGCGCGGCCCCTGATCGCGAAGCGTCTGGCCGATATCGCCGAGGAGACGGGCGCGGACGCGGTGGCCCACGGCGCCACGGGCAAGGGCAACGACCAGGTCCGCTTCGAGCTGTCGGTGGCCGCGCTGAACCCGTCGCTGCGGGTCATCGCGCCGTGGCGACTGTGGGACCTGACCAGCCGCACGAAGCTGCTCGAGTTCGCCGAGGCGCACCAGATCCCCATCGCGAAGGACAAGCGCGGCGAGGCGCCCTTCTCGGTGGATGCGAACCTCCTCCACACCTCCTCGGAGGGCAAGGTGCTGGAGAACCCCGCCGAGGAGGCGCCGGAGTTCGTCCTCCAGCGGGTCACGCCGCCCGAACGCGCGCCCGACGCCCCCGAGACGGTCGAGATCGGGTTCGAGCGGGGCGACGCGGTGTCAGTGAACGGCGAGCGGCTCTCGCCCGCCGCGCTGCTTGCCCGCCTCAACGAGCTGGGGGCGCGCCACGGCATCGGCATCCTCGACCTCGTGGAGAACCGCTTCGTGGGCATGAAGTCGCGTGGCCTCTACGAGACGCCGGGCGGCACGATCCTGCTCGAGGCGCATCGGGGCATCGAGCAGATCACGCTGGACGCGGGCGCGAGCCATCTCAAGGACAGCCTCATGCCGCGCTATGCGGAGCTGATCTACAACGGCTTCTGGTTCAGCCCCGAGCGCGAGATGCTCCAGGCGCTGATCGACAAGTCGCAGGAACATGTCACGGGCACGGTGCGCGTGAAGCTCTACAAGGGCTCGGCGCGCACGATCGCGCGCTGGTCGGACCATTCGCTCTACAGCGAGCGTCACGTGACCTTCGAGGAGGACGCGGGCGCCTACGACCAGACCGACGCGCAGGGCTTCATCACGCTCAACGCGCTGCGCCTGCGCCTGATCGCGGCGCGGCGGGCGCGCCTCCGGGGCTAGAGCGCGCGGGCCAGCAGCCGCTCGTAGGCCGCCATCCCCTCGGCCGCCAGCCGCGCGTACTCGCCCTCGAGCGCGGGCGGCTCGCCCTCTGGCGGCTCGAAGCCCGTCGAGCGGTGGACGGCGCCGTACCAGTGGGGCGCCCAGGCGCCGTCGAAGGGCTTGGGTCCGGCGGGCCAGGACAGCATCCGGTCCGTGAAGGGCAGGTCCAGCGCGGCGCAGAGGCGCGAAAGGGCGGCGCGGGGGTCGGCGCGCACCGATTCGGCCGAGAGCACGGGGGGCGGACTGCCGGTGAGGCCGGCGATCTCCTCCCAGAGCCGCTCCCCCTGGAGAAACCCGAGATCGGCGGCGGTGGGCGCCTCGCGCTTCCGCGCATAGCTCGCCACGACGCGGGCGGGGTGGCGGATCAGCAGGACATGGGCGCATTCCCGCATCCAATCGCGGGGGAAATGCGGCAGGAGGTGCAGGACCATGTGCTTCTGGTAGATGAGCGGCGCCCCGGCATCCGCCGCGCAGAGGCGCGCGACCGCCTCCGGGTCCGTGGACTGCGAGGCCAGCACCGCCTCGCGCATCGGGTGGTCGAGACCCGTGGCCGCGAGATAGGCGGCATAGAAGGGCTCGTCCATCGCCGCGCAGTCGCCCCGGGCGGCGAAGGCATACATCAGAGCGGTCGAAAGGTTGCGCGGACCGGACCAGACGCAGAGACGGCGGCTCACGAGAGCACCAGCGCCTTGTAGAGCTCGCGCAGGCGGGCCGTCACCGGGCCCATCCGGCCGTCCCCGATCACGCGGCCGTCGATCATGCCCACGGGCGTCTGCGCGCCGAAGGTGCCCGTCAGGAAGGCCTCGTCGGCGGAATAGGTCTCCACGAGAGAGAAGTTCTTCTGGAAGACGGGGATGCCCTCGCGCCGGCAGATCTCGATGACCTTGCCCCGCGTGATGCCGTTCATGCAGTAGTCGCCGGTGGAGGTCCAGACCTCGCCCTTGCGGACGATGAAGAAGTTGCAGGCGTTGGTCGTGTTCACGAAGCCGTGGATGTCGAGCATCAGCGCCTCGTCCGCCCCTGCCTTCTCGGCGGCGATGCAGGCGAGGATGCAGTTGAGCTTGCTGTGCGAGTTGAGCTTGGGGTCCTGCGTCATGGGCAGGCCGCGCAGATGCGGCACGGTGGCGAGCCGGATGGGCCGGGGCGCGTTGGGGCGCGAATGCTCCATGATGATGACGGTGGTCGGCCCCGACCGCGACAGGCGCGGATGCTGGAAGGGACGGGTCTTGACCCCGCGCGTGACCATCAGGCGCGCGTGCACGTCCGTGTGCATCCCGTTGGCCTTCTGGGTCTCGAGCAGCGCCTCGGCGATCTCGGCCCTGCTGCGTCCGATGTCGAGGTCGATGGCGCGCGCGGCCTCGAACAGGCGATCCAGATGCTCGTCGAGGAAGGCCCAGCGCCCCTCGTAGAGCCGTAACCCCTCCCACACGCCGTCGCCCAGCATGAAGCCCGAATCGTAGACCGAGACCACGGCCTCCGCCCGCGGGACGAGACGGCCGTTCACCCAGATCAGGATGGCGTCGTTGCGCGCGTCCTCCTCGGCCTGGTGGGTGCTGACATGGTCCTCGGGCATGGAGAGTCCTTCAGGCGGGGGCCGGCGCGGCCTGGGCGGCGGCCACGATGGCCATGGTCAGGATGTCGTTGGCGGTCGAGACGGTGGAGCAGAGCTGGATCGGGCGCGGCACGCCGGACAGGATCGGTCCGATCACCGTCGCCCCCGCGATCTCCTGGAGCAGCTTGACCGAGATGGAGGCCGAGTGGCGCGCCGGCATCACGAGGACGTTGGCGGGCGCCGTGAGCCGCGAGAAGGGATAGGCGCGCGCGGCCTCGGGGTTGAGGGCGACATCGGCCGTCATTTCGCCCTCGTATTCGAAATCCGCGCCCTCGGCATCGAGCACCGCCGGGGCGCGGTGCATCTTGGTCGCCCGCTCGGAGACGGGATGGCCGAAGGTGGAAAAGCTCAGAAAGGCGACCCTGGGCGTCAGGCCCAGGTCCCGCGCCACCCCGGCCGCCCGGCGGGCGATGCGGGCGAGGTCCGTTTCGTCGGGCCATTCGTGCACCAGCGTATCGGCGACCAGGACGATGCGCCCCTTGTGGAGCAGCGCGGTCACGCCCACGACCCCGTCGGCCGGCCCGAGGTCGAACACATGACCCACGAGATCCATCACATGCGCGGACTTGCGCGTGGCTCCCGTCACCATGGCATCCCCGTGGCCATGGGCGAGCATCAGGGCTGCGAACACGTGGCGGTCGCGCGCGGCGAGGCGGTGGACGTCGTGCCCGTCAAAGCCCTTGCGCTGCAACCGCCGGTAGAGGAAGGCCTTGTAGCTGTCCAGATGGGGGGTGTTGGCGGCGTTGACCACCTCGATCTCGGCGGCCGCGTCGGCGAGGCCGGCAGCCGCAAGCTTGTCGGCCACATCTGCCTCGCGCCCGACGACGCGGGCGCGGCCAAAGCCCCCGCGCGTCCAGGCGACCGCGGCGCGCAGGGTCCGGGGGTCGTCGCCCTCGGCGAAGATCACGGTGGCCTGCCGGGCCCGCGCCCTGGCATGAAGGCCCCGCAGCACCGCCGCCGTCGGGTCCATGCGCGAGCGCAGGCCCGCCCGGTAGGTCTCGGGGTCGGCGATGGGGCGGCGGGCCACCCCGGTGCGCATCCCCGCCTCGGCGACGGCGGGGGGAATGCGGTGGATCAGGCGCGGATCGAAGGGTGTGGGGATGATGTAGTCGCGCCCGAAGGAGAGCCGCCGGCCATAGGCCATCGCCACCTCGTCGGGGACGTCCTCGCGCGCGAGCGCGGCGAGCGCCTCGGCGCAGGCGATCTTCATGGCCTCGTTGATCGCCCGGGCCCGGATGTCGAGCGCGCCGCGGAACAGGTAGGGAAAGCCCAGGACGTTGTTGACCTGGTTGGGATAGTCCGACCGCCCCGTGGCCACGATCGCGTCCGGCCGGATGGCATGGGCCTCTTCCGGCGTGATCTCCGGGTCGGGATTGGCCATGGCGAAGATGACGGGATCGCGCGCCATGGAAGCGACCATGGCCGGCGTCACCGCGCCCCGGGCCGAGACGCCCAGGAACACGTCCGCGCCGGCCATCGCCTCGGCGAGGCTGCGCAGGTCGGTGTTCACCGCATGGGCCGACTTCCACTGGTTCATCCCGTCGGTCCGGCCGCGCCAGAGCACGCCCTTGGTGTCGCAGACGATGCAGCGCGCGGGATCGGCCCCCATGGCCTTGAGCAGCTCGATCGTGGCGATGCCGGCAGCGCCCGCGCCGTTGAGGACGATGCGGCAGTCCTCCAGCCGCTTGCCCGTGAGATGCAGCGCGTTGAGCAGCCCTGCCGCGCAGATGACCGCCGTGCCGTGCTGGTCGTCGTGGAACACCGGGATGTCCATGGCCTCCTTGAGGCGCGCCTCGATGACGAAGCATTCCGGCGCCCGAATGTCCTCGAGATTGATGCCGCCGAAGGAGGGGCCGAGAAGCCGCACGGCCTCGCAGAAGGCGTCCACGTCGGTGGTGTCGAGCTCGAGATCCACCGCGTCGATGTCGGCGAAGCGCTTGAAGAGGACGGCCTTGCCCTCCATCACCGGCTTGGAGGCCAGCGCGCCGATGGCGCCGAGGCCGAGCACCGCCGTGCCGTTGGAGATGACGGCGACGAGATTGCCCTTGCCGGTCAGCTCGAAGGCGGCATCCGGTGTTCCGGCGATGGCGAGACAGGGAAAGGCCACGCCCGGCGAATAGGCCAGCGACAGGTCGCGCTGGGTGGTCATCGGCTTGGTGGGCTGCATCTCCCACTTGCCGGGCCGCGGATGGCGGTGGAAGTCGAGCGCCTCGCCCTCGGTCACCCGTGCCCGTGTCATTCCGTCTCCCTCCCCCGGCGCCGAGATTGCCCGGAGCCGCGGCCGCCCGCAACCGGCGCGGGCTGGCCGGGGGGTCTGGCGGGCCGGGGACGGCGCCGCTAGCCTGATCCCATGGCGGACGGGGCTGGAGCGGATTCGGAGGGCGCGGGCGCGGCGGGCGGCGTCACGCCCATGATGGCGCAGTACCTGTCGCTCAAGGGCGCGCATCCCGATGCCCTGCTCTTCTACCGCATGGGCGACTTCTACGAGCTCTTCTTCGAGGACGCCGTCCGCGCGGCCGAGGCGCTCGACATCGCCCTGACGCGGCGGGGGCAGCATCTGGGCCGCGACGTCCCGATGTGCGGCGTGCCCGTCGAGCGCGCCGAGCCCTATCTCGCCACGCTCATCCGCAAGGGGTTCCGCGTCGCCGTGGCCGAGCAGGTGGAGGACCCGGCCGAGGCGCGGCGGCGCGGAGCCAAGGCGCTGGTCCGGCGCGAGGTCGTCCGCCTGGTCACCCCCGGCACCCTGACGGAGGAGGGCCTGCTCGAGCCGCGGACGGCGAGCCGTCTCTGCGCCTGGACGCCGCTCGGGGGGCTGGCCTGGGCCGATATCTCCACCGGCGAATTCGCCGCCGCCCCCTGCCCCGCCGCCGCCCTGCCCGCCTGGCTCGCGCGGCTCGGGCCGCGCGAGGTGCTGCTGGCGGAGCCCGATGCCGCAGGCGCGGCCGGCGAGGCGGTGCGGGAGATCGGCGCGGTAGCCACGGGCCTGCCGGAGGGAGCGTTCGACGCGCGGGGCGGAGGCGGCCGGATCTGCGCCTGGTTCGGCCTGGCCACGCTGGAGGGGCTCGGGGCCTTCGGCCGGGGCGAGCTGGCCGCGATGGGGGCGCTGCTCGACTATCTCGACACGACCGGGCGGGGGGTCCGTCCGGCTCTGCGTCCGCCGCGGCGCGAGGACGAGGACGGGGCGATGGGCCTCGATGCGGCCACGCGCGCCTCGCTCGAGATCCTGCGCGGGCGGGAGGGGGGGCGCGCCGGCTCGCTCCTGGCCTGCATCGACCGGACGGTGACGCCGGTGGGGGCGCGGCTGCTCGAGGCCCGGCTCGCCGCCCCGTCGCGGCGGCTGGAGGAGGTCGCGGCGCGGCTCGATGCGGTGGAGGCGCTGGTCGAGGACGCAGAGCTGCGGCGCGACCTGCGCGCGGCGCTGCGGGGCGCCGGCGATCCCGAGCGGGCGCTGGGCCGGCTGGTGCCGGGGCGCGGGGGGCCGCGCGACCTGGCCGCCCTGCGCGGCGCCCTGCGCGCGGCGCGGGCGGTGGCCGAACGGTTCGGCCCCGTCCCGGGCCCGGCCCGTCTGGCCGAGGCGGCGGCGGCCCTGGCGGACCCGGACGCCCGGGCGCTGCACGACCGTCTGGAAGCCGCGCTGGCCGAGGAGCCGCCGGCCGATCCGCGCGCGGGGGGTGCCGTGCGGACGGGCTTCTGTCCGACGCTCGACGGGCTCCGGCGGCTGCGCGAGGAAGGACGCGCCCTGATCGCGGCGCTGCAGGGCCGGTATGCCGCGCTGACCGGGCTGGGGGGCCTCAAGATCCGCCACAACGGGACGCTGGGCTATGTCGTGGAGGTCACCCCCGCCCAGGCCGCGCGTCTGCGCGAGCCGCCCCACGACGCCCTCTTCCGGCACCGGCAGACGATCGGGGGTGCCGTGCGCTTCGGAACGGACGAGCTGGCGGCGACCGAGGCGCGGCTTCTGTCGGCCGGGGCGGAGGCCGCGGAGCGCGAGGCGGAGATCCTGGCGGCGCTGCGGGAGGAGACCCTGGCGCGGCAGGCGGCACTCGGGCGGGTGGCCGGCGCGCTGGCGGAGGTGGACGTGGCCGCGGCGCTCGCCGATCTGGCGGCGGAGGAGGGCTGGACGCGGCCCCGCCTGTCCACGGGGCGGGGGCTGCGGATCGAAGGGGGGCGGCATCCGGTCGTGGAGGCGGCGCTGCGGCGCGAGGGGCGGCCCTTCGTGGCCAATGCGCTCGACCTCGGGGAGCGGCCGCTGCTGCTCGTGACCGGGCCCAACATGGGGGGCAAGAGCACCGTCCTGCGGCAGACGGGGCTGATCGCCGTGCTCGCGCAGGCAGGCAGCTTCGTGCCGGCGCGGCTCTGCGAGATGGGGCTGGTCAGCCGGCTGTTCAGCCGGGTGGGCGCCTCGGACGATATCGGGCGGGGGCGGTCCACCTTCATGGTGGAGATGGTCGAGACGGCCGCGATCCTGAACCGCGCCGACGGCGAGAGCCTGGTGCTGCTCGACGAGATCGGACGGGGCACGGCGACCTGGGACGGGTTGTCGATCGCCTGGGCGGTGCTGGAGCATCTCGAGGCGCTGGGCTGCCGGACACTGTTTGCCACCCATTACCACGAACTCGCCGGACTGGCCGCGCGGCTGAAGGGAGCCGGGAACGCCCATGTGGCCGCCCGCGAATGGGAGGGGGAGCTGGTCTTTCTCCACGAGCTGCGCGAGGGGGCGGCCGACCGCTCGTGGGGGGTGCAGGTCGCGCGGCTCGCAGGGCTGCCGCCGCGGGTGGTGGCGCGCGCGAAGGGCGTGCTGCGCGCGCTCGAGGCGCGGGCGCGGGAGGGAGGGCCGCGGGCGCTCGAGGACGAGCTGCCGCTGTTCGCGGGGGCGGCCCCGGCCGAGGCGCCGGTTCCCTCCGCGCTCGAGGCGCGGCTGCGCGCGGCGCGGCCCGACGAGATGGCCCCGCGCGAGGCGCTGGAGTTGCTCTACGAGCTGAAGGCGCTGCTGGGGGAGTGATCCCCGTGCGGAGCCGCCCGCCGGGGGCGGGTCCGGGAGAGCCGCCCCCGGCGTGCGGGGGCGGGCGCGTTGCGACGCGCGGCGGCCGGGGATGTCCGCCTCCGCGCCGTGGACGAGCACCTGCGCAGCCAAGCGGCCCGGTGGGATGCGGCGGAACCTCGGGCGCGTCCGTGGCGCCCCACCCCTGCAAAGAGCACGGGCGGCCGCCTGATCGTTGCAGGTCCCGCCCCGGTCGTCCGCGCCGCCCCTCCGGTCCGCCGGGACGGAAGGATCGGGCGCGTGGGGGCACCCTGCCACAGGGAGGTTAACGAAGCGTTACACCACCGCGCGGTGGTGTTGCGCCGCGCTGCGGCAAGCGGTCAGGCGAGCCAGACGTCGAGCACCATCATCGCCACGAGGCCGAGGCCGAGCCCGGCGGTGGCGCGGCGCTGGTGGCCGCCGGCATGGGTTTCGGGGATGATCTCGTGGCTGATGACGTAGAGCATGGCGCCCGCGGCAAAGGCGAGCGCCCAGGGCAGGAGCGCGGCCGAGGCGGCCAGCACGAGCGCGCCGGCGAGGCCGCCCACGGGCTCGATCAGGCCGGTCAGCGCGGCCACGCCGAAGGCGTCGCGGCGCCGGTAGCCCACGCCCCGCAGCGCCACCGCGACGGCGAGCCCCTCGGGCGCGTTCTGGAGCCCGATGCCGATGGCGAGCGGCAGCCCCCCCTCGAGCCCGCCCGCGGCGAAGGCCACGCCGACGGCCAGCCCCTCGGGGAGGTTGTGGATGGCGATGGCGGCGACAAAGAGCCAGATGCGGCGGCGGGTACGGGCCTGCGGCCCCTCGGGGCCCGAATCGAAATGCTCGTGCGGGAGCCATTCGTTGAGAAGCGCGACGGCCCCCATGCCGAGGAGGATTCCCAGGGCGGCGACCGCGGGGGGGCCGAGGCCCGGGCCCCAGCGGCCCTCGGCCGCCTCGATGGCCGGGACGATCAGCGAAAAGAAGGCGGCCGAGAGCATGACGCCGGCGGCGAAGCCCAGCATGGCGTCGCGCCCCGCCTCGCCCGGCTTGCGCCAGGCCAGAACGGGCGCGGCCCCCACGGCCGTCATCAGCCCGGCGGCGAGGCTGCCCAGCGTGGCGAGCAGGAGGGGCGAGCCGAGGATCGTCTCGGCCATGGGGGGCCTAGAGGCCCGCGGCGAGCGAGGGCACCTCGAGCGCGCCGAAGCCGTAATGGCGCAGCCAGCGCAGGTCGCTGTCGAAGAAGGCGCGCAGGTCGGGGATGCCGTATTTGAGCATGGCGAGCCGGTCGATGCCCATGCCGAAGGCGAAGCCCTGCCACGCCTCGGGGTCGAGGCCCGCGGCCGCGAGCACGCGCGGGTGGACCATGCCCGATCCCAGCACCTCGAGCCAGTCGTCCCCCTCGCCCAGGCGGAGCGTCCCCCCCTCCCACGAGCAGCGGACGTCCACCTCGGCCGAGGGTTCGGTGAAGGGGAAGTGCGAGGCGCGGAAGCGCAGGTCGAGCCGGTCGAGGCCGAAGAAGGCGCGCAGGAATTCCTCGAGCGTCCACTTGAGCTGGGCCATGGTCGTGTCGCGGTCGATCGCGAGCCCCTCGACCTGGTGGAACATGGGGGAATGGGTCTGGTCGTAGTCGGCGCGGAAGACCCGGCCGGGCGCGATCACGCGCAAGGGGGCGCCGCGCTCCTGCATGGCGCGGATCTGGACGGGCGAGGTATGGGTGCGCAGCACGTGGGGCGGGCGGTCGTCGCCCGGGGCCCTCGCCATGTAGAAGGTGTCGTGCTCCTGCCGGGCGGGGTGTTCGGGGGCGATGTTGAGCGCGTCGAAATTGTGCCAGTCGTCCTCGACCTGGGGGCCCTCGGCGACGGCGAAGCCCATGGCGGCGAAGATCAGGACGATCTCCTCGGTCACCTGGGAGACGGGGTGGATCGTGCCCGCGCGGCGGGGGCGGGCGGGCAGGCTGAGATCGAGCCATTCGCCGCGCAGGCGCTCCTCGAGGGCGGCGTCCCTGAGGGCGGCGCGGCGGGCGGCGAGCGCGGAGGCCAGCTCGTCGCGCAGGGCGTTGAGGGCGGGGGCGACGCGCATCCGCTCGGCCGGGTCCATGGCGCCGAGCTCGCGCATGCGGAGCGCGATCTCGCCCTTCTTGCCGAGCGCGGCGAGGCGGACGCGCTCGAGCGCGGCCTCGTCGGCTGCCTCGGCCACCTCGGCGAGCCAGCGATGTCTCAGGTCGTCCATGGAGGGTCCCCTTCTGCCGGGACCCTCCGTTAGCGAAGCCCCTCGGGCCGCGCAAGGCAGCCGGAGCGCCGGGCGCGAGGGGTGATTCGCGGGGGAGGCAGGACGGCACGGATCGCGGACGGTGTCACGGCAAGGGCAGGATTGCGCGCCGGCGGGGAAACACCGCGGTCGAATCTGGGCGCGGCGGGTTGACGCGCGCGGCCGGAGTCCCGAGGTTTTCAACTTGGGATTGAGTTCCTGCCTCCGGAACCATGAGGAGACGGACCGTGGTCCTGCTGCTTCTGTTCGCCGGCATCCTGGGGGGGACGCTGGCCGCCATGGCGGCGGCGCTTGCCGGCTGGCCGGTGGCGGGCTGGGTGCTCGCCTATGGGCTGGGCGGCGCGGGAGGCATCGGGCTGGGGGCCGCGGCAGCGGCGGCCTGGCGGCCCGCAGAGGAGGACCCGGAGATGGAGGACTGGCTCGAGGCGGTCTCGCCGCGCCGGGGCGGGGAGGTGGTCCGCCTGGCGGAGCAATCCGCGCGGCGGCGTCTGCCCCGGCGTCAGGCCGATGCGCGGCTGGCGCCGGACTGGGTGGCAGAGGGCGAGGGGGGGCCGGAGGCGCCGCGGGCGGCGGGATGGCCCGAGGACATGCCCGAGGACCTGCGGCTGCGCCTGACGGCGGCGCTCGATGCGGGCGGGGCCCCGGACCTGCTCTGGGACGAGATCCGGGGCTGGCTTCTGGAGCGCCGGGTGGAGCCGCCGGAGGCGGCCCCTCGGGCGGCGGCCCGGGAGGAGGGCGCGCCGGAGCCGCGGCCGCGCTGAGCCGCGTCAGGCCAGCGCGTCGCGGGCGCGGCCGGCGATGGCGTTGAACGCCTCGGGCTCGTGCACGGCGAGGTCGGCGAGGACCTTGCGATCCACCTCGATGCCCGCCTTGGACAGGCCCGCGATGAAGCGCGAATAGGTCAGCGAGGGGTCGAAGGCGCGCGCGGCGGCATTGATGCGCTGGATCCAGAGGGCGCGGAAGTCGCGCTTGCGCGTCTTGCGGTCGCGCGTGGCGTACTGGTTGGCCTTGTCCACGGCCTGCTTGGCGACCTTGAAGGTGCGCGAGCGGCGGTCGAAATAGCCCTTGGCCTGGTCGAGGACCTTCTTGTGGCGGCGGTGGGTGACGGGGCCGGTCTTGGTGCGGGACATCGGGGGCGCTCCTCAGCGGTCGTAGGGCATGTAGATCTTGATGATGCGCGTGTCCTGCGCGGACAGGACCGTGGTTCCCCGCGCCTGGCGGATGAACTTGGGCGTGCGCTTGATCATGTTGTGCCGCTTGCCGGTCTGGCCGGCCTTGACGAGGCCCGTGGCCGTCATCTTGAAGCGCTTCTTGGCGCTCGACTTGGTCTTCATCTTGGGCATTTTCGCTCCTCCTGGGGCGTGGGGCGCAGACGAGGCAATGCCGGAGGCCAGCCTGCGCGGACGGCACCGCGCGACCGGGGGGGCCGCACGGCATGGGCGCGCGTCCTACACCGGCCGGCCGGCCGCGGCAAGGGTGCCGTCGGCGGGAGCGGTCAGAGAAGGCGGGAGGCCAGACGCACGAAGGCGGCCGGGATGCCGTCCCAGCCGTAGAGGCCGGGCTTCTGCCAGACGGCAAGGGCGACAAGGGCGCCGCCCGCCATCACGAGGATCGCCGCCGCGCGCGGGGCACGGCCGTCGGCAAAGGCCCCCACGCCCGAGGGGAAGGCGAGCACCAGAAGCACCACGCCCACCACGAAGGCCAGATCGGTATCGAGCATCCCACCGCCCCCCGGCGGGTCCCGCCGCGGCGGGCCCGCCTCCTGTCCCGGAGGCAGGCTATTCCGGCTCGCCCTGGTAGATCAAACGTTCCTCGCAGGGCGCGACGCGCAGGATGTTGGTCGAACCCGGCGTGTTGAAGGGCACGCCCGCCGTGACCACGATGCGGTCGCGCGGGTCGGCGAAGCCGCGCGCCACGGCGGCGCGGATGGCGGCCAGCACCGCCTTCTTGAAGCGGTCCACCGGATCGGTGACCACGCAATCCACCCCCCAGGACAGGCAGAGCCGCCGCGCCGTCGGCACTTCGGAGGTCAGCGCGATGATGGGCACGCGCGGCCGTTCGCGCGAGACGAGAAGCGCGGTCGTGCCCGATTCGGAAAAGCAGGCGATGGCGCGCACATGCGTGGCCTCGGCCACCTCGCGCGCGGCCGAGACGATGGCGTCGGCGGTGGTGCGCCGCTCCACCGCGCGGGCCGATTCGATGATCTGCGTGTAGGTGGGGTCGCTCTCCACCTCGCGCGCGACGGCGTCCATGGTCGCCACGGCCTCGCGCGGGTAGCGGCCGGCGGCCGATTCGGCCGACAGCATGATCGCGTCGGCCCCCTCGTAGATGGCGGTGGCGACGTCCGACACCTCGGCCCGGGTGGGGGTCGGGTTCTCGATCATCGATTCGAGCATCTGGGTGGCGACGATCACGGGCTTGGCCGCGGCGCGGCACTTGCGCACGAGGCGCTTCTGGATGGGGGGCACGTTCTGGAGCGGCAGCTCCACCCCGAGATCGCCGCGCGCCACCATGATCCCGTCCGAGGCCGCCAGGATCGCCTCGAAATCGCCCACGGCGGCGGGCTTCTCGATCTTGCTGAGGATGGCGGCGCGGCCGCGGGCGAGGCTGCGCGCCTCCTCCACGTCGGCGGCGCGCTGGACAAAGGAGAGCGCGAGCCAGTCCACCCCGAGGCCGCAGACGAATTCGAGGTCGCGGCGGTCCTTGTCCGACAGGGCCGCGAGCGGCAGGACCACGTCGGGCACGTTGACCCCCTTGCGGTCCGAGACGGTGCCGCCCACCGTCACGGTGCAATCGGCGAAGTCCGCGCCGCAGGATTCCACCCGCAGGCGCACCTTGCCGTCGTTGACGAGCAGCGTGGCGCCGGGGCGCAGCGCGTCGAAGATCTCCACATGCGGAAGCTGGACGCGGCTGGCATCGCCCGGTGCGGGGTCGAGATCGAGGCGGAAGCGCGCGCCCGTCTCGAGATCGTGCGCCCCCGCGGCAAAGAGGCCGAGCCGGAGCTTGGGCCCCTGCAGGTCGGCCAGGATCGCGATGGGCGATCCGGCCTCGGCCTCCACCTCGCGGATGAAGCGGTGGCGTGCCGCCACGTCCTCGTGGCTGCCATGGCTCATGTTGAGGCGGAACACGTCGGCGCCGGCCTCGTGCAGGGCGCGGATGGTCTCCTTGGTGGAGGAGGCCGGGCCGAGCGTGGCCACGATCTTGACCTTGCGGTGGCGTCTCATGGCCGCGCGTCTCCTGTCCTCGTGCCCGCCCGGCGGGCCGTTAGCGGTCGCGGCGAGGTATGGCGCGGTTTCCTTTGGCCGGCAACCGGGCTATGGCGGCCCGCGACATGCCGTCCGCCGCCCCCCCTGCCCCCGCCCAGCACCCCGCCTACGAGATCGTCTCGCCCGAGGCGCCGGGGCCCTGGCTCGTCACCTGCGACCATGCCTCGAACGCGGTGCCGGACTGGGTCGCGGGGGGCGATCTGGGCCTGCCGCCCGAGGAGATGGAGCGCCACATCGCCTGGGACATCGGGGCGGAGGGTCTGGCCCGCGCGCTGGCCCGCCGGCTGGGGGCGGCGGCCATCCTGGGGCGCTTCTCGCGGCTGGTGATCGACGCCAATCGCGGCGAGGACGACCCCACGCTGGTCATGCGGCTCTATGACGGGACGGTGATCCCGGCCAACCGGGCGCTGGACGCGGCCGGGCTGGAGGAGCGGCTGGAGCGGCTCTGGCGGCCCTACCATGCCGCGCTGGAGGCGCTGCTGGCCCGGCGCGAGGTGCTGCTGGCCGTGCACAGCTTCACCCCGCAGCTGCGGGGCAGGCCCCCCCGGCCCTGGGAGGTGGCGGTGCTGCATTCGCCGCTCGACGGGCGGGTGGCGCTGCCGCTGATCGAGGGGCTGCGCGCGCGCGGCGACCTGGTGGTGGGGGACAACGAGCCCTATTCGGGCCACCTGCCCGGCGATTCGGTGGACCGTCACGCGCTGCGCACGGGTCGGCTCAACGTGCTGGTCGAGGTGCGGCAGGACCTGATCGCCACGCCCGAGGGGCAGGAGCGCTGGGGCGCGCGGCTGGCGCCGCATCTGGCCTGCGCCCTTGAGCGGGCGCGCGGCGGCGCCCATCTGGTCGGGGCGCAGTGACGGAGGCAGCCATGACGCAGAAGATCGACCCGGCCACGCAGACCGAGATCGAGGCGGCGGCGTTCCGGGCGCTGCGGCGCCATCTGCTCGAGACGCGGCCCGACGTGCAGAACATCGACCTGATGAACCTGGCCGGCTTCTGCCGCAACTGCCTGAGCCGCTGGATGGGCGAGGCGGCGGCCGAGCGGGGGATCGCGCTCGACAAGGACGAGGCGCGGGCGCTGTTCTACGGGATGCCCTATGCGGAATGGGTCGCGCGCCACCAGCGGGACGCCACGCCCGAGCAGCGCGCGGCCTTTGCCCGGGCCGTGGCGGATCACGGCGGCGAGGGGGCCTGATTCGAACAACCGCGGGGCGAGTCTGTGGCATTGGGTCCGGCGCGCGGACAGTGCCGGCCGCGGGAGCGGGACTGGCGCCCCGGATCGGACGCCGGCTGCGCCGGAATTGACCGGCGAGTCAAGCCCTGCACATAGAGGGGCCGCTCTCCCCCGCTGCTCCTGTCCGTCCGCATCGAGGCATCCGATGATCTGGTCCGCGATTCCCCTTCTCGTCCTTGGCATCCTCGGCATGGCGCTGGGCCCGCGGGCCGGCGCCGAGGAGGACGACGACGCGACGATCGCGCTGCGCCAGGAGGGGATGTTCGACGGGCTGGAGGACGAGCTTCTGGCCGAGGCCGGACCGCTCGGGACCGGCGAGCCGATCCTGTGAGCGGCGCTCAGACGGCGGAGCGGCGCGCCTCCTCGACATAGAGGGCACGCAGGCGGGCGGCGACGGGGCCGGGGCTTCCCCCGCCCACGGGGCGGTCGTCGATGCGCACGACCGGCAGGACAAAGGTCGTGGCGGAGGTCACGAAGGCCTCGTCGGCGGCCTGCGCCTCGGCGAGGGTGAAGGGGCGCTCCTCGAGCGACAGGCCGGCTTCGGCGACGAGGCGCAGGACGGCCGCGCGGGTGATGCCCGACAGGATCGCCTCGGAGGGGGGGCGGGTGACGAGGCGGCCCCCGGCCACGATCCAGGCGTTGTTGGAGGTCCCCTCGGTCACGAGGCCGTCCTCGACCATCCAGGCGTCGTCGGCGCCGCGCCCCCTGGCGATCATCTTGCCCCAGGAGGGATAGAGGAGCTGCACCGTCTTGATGTCGCGCCGCGCCCAGCGCAGGTCGGGGATGGAGATGACCCCGATCCCCCGCTCCGGCCCCCGGGCGAGGCCGGGCTTGGCCTGGGTGAAGAGCACGAGGGTGGGCGGCACCGGCGGGTCGGGCCAGGCGAAGTCGCGCTCGGGCGGGGCGCCGCGGGTGACCTGGAGATAGACCATCCCCTCGGACAGGGCGTTGCGCGCCACGGCCTCGCGGTGGAGCGCGAGAAGGGCCGCGTCGTCGAGCGGGAGGTCCATCGAGAGCGCGGCGAGCGAGCGGCGCAGGCGCGCCATGTGGCCGGCGAAGTCCACGAGACGGCCGTCCAGCACGCTCGTCACCTCGTAGACGCCGTCGGCCATCAGGAAACCGCGGTCGAAGACGGAGACGGAGGCCTCGCCTTCGGGGAGCCAGCGGCCGTTGACGTGGACCTGTCGGGCCATTCCCTATCCCCAGAGCGCCGGTTCGGGCGGATGGAGGCCCGCATCGTCGCAGCGCAGGCCGTGTGCGCGGTCCTGCGCGAGCAGGAGCGGCCCGTCAAGGTCCGCGATCGCCGCGCCCTGCGCGAGCAGCACCGCGGGCGCCACGGCGAGCGAGGTGGCCACCATGCAGCCCACCATCAGCGACAGGCCCTGCCGGCGGGCGGCATCGGCGAGCGCGAGCGCCTCGGTCAGGCCGCCGGCCTTGTCGAGCTTGACGTTGACCGCGTCGTAGAGCCCGGCGAGGGCGGGGAGCGACTCGCGGGTGCGGCAGCTCTCGTCGGCGCAGACGGGGACGGGGCGGGGCAGACGGGCGAGCGCGCCGTCCTCGCCCTCGGGGAAGGGCTGCTCGACAAGGGCGACCCGCAGCCGCTCGAGATGGGGCAGGAGCGCGCGGTAGTCGGCCTCTCGCCAGCCCTCGTTGGCGTCCACGATCAGGCGGGGCGTGGGGGCGCCGCGGCGCACCGCCTCGAGCCGGGGGAGGTCGTCGGGGGTGCCGAGCTTGACCTTGAGGAGGGGGCGGTGGCCCTCCTCGCGGGCGCGGGCCTCCATGGCGGCGGGCTCGTCGAGCGAGAGGGTGAAGGCGGTCGGCACGGGACGCGGCGGGGGAAGGCCCGCGAGATCCCAGACGCGGCGGCCCGTGCGCCTGGCCTCCCAGTCCCAGAGGGCGCAATCGGCGGCGTTGCGCGCGGCGCCGGGGGGCAGGAGATGGGGCAGCGCGGCGCGGGTGGCGTCCGGGGGCAGCGCGGCGATGGCGGCGGCGACGGCCTCGGGCGTCTCGCCGTAGCGGGGATAGGGGACGCATTCGCCGCGCCCCTCGGCGCCGTCGCGGGCGAGGCGGGCGACCACCACGCGGGCGTGTGTGCGGCTGCCGCGGCTGATGGTGAAGGCGCGGGCGAGGGGGAAGTCCTCGATCGTGGCGGAGAACATGGGCGGGCCTCTGGCGTCGGGCGGAGGGGGGCGTAGCCCGTCGCGGGCGGGAGGTCCACGGGGGGCGGGCGGGGGTCGGAGAGAGGCAGGGTTCGGGACGGAGCGGGGGTCGGGATGGGGCGGGGGTCGGGATGGGGCGGGGGTCGGAGAGAGGCGGATCTGCCGGACCCCCTGCCCCGCGGGCGCGCGCTGCTGTAGGG
>NZ_WYDP01000021.1 GCF_009904055.1 Rubellimicrobium sp. CFH 75288
GCCGGACCCCCTGCCCCGCGGGCGCGCGCTGCTGTAGGGTCGGGACCATGCCGAGCGATCCCCAGCGTGCCGCCGACCTTGCCGCCCTGGCCTGGCTGATCGAGCTGGGCGCGGACGAGGCCATCGGGGATGTGCCGGTGGACCGCACGGCCCTGCCCGAGCGGGCGCCCTGGGCCGGGGCGCTGGCGGTCGCCGCGACGGCGCCCCCTGCATCCCCCGCCCTCGCCCCGCCCGCCCCGGCTCCGGCGGCCCCGGTCGTAGTCCCCCCTGCCGGCGCGGAGGGCGAGGCGGCGGCGCGGCTGGCGGAGGGGGCGGGGGACCTCGCGGCGCTGGCCGCGGCGATGGAGGCGTTCGACTGCCCGCTGCGGGCGGGCGCGCGGCGCTTCGTCTTTGCCGACGGCACGCCGGGCGCGCCGCTGATGGTGGTGGGCGAGGCGCCGGGGCGCGAGGAGGACATCGAGGGGCGCCCCTTCGTGGGGGCGGCGGGGCGGCTGCTCGACCGGATGCTGGGGGCGATCGGGCGCGACCGGGCCGAGGCGGCGCCCGAAAGGGCCGTCTACATCGCCAACGTCCTGCCCTGGCGGCCGCCCGGCAACCGCACGCCCACGCCCGAGGAGGTCGCGCGCTGGCGGCCGTTCCTGCTGCGCCACATCGCGCTGGCCGCCCCGCGCGTCATGCTGGTCCTGGGCAACACGCCGGCGCAGGCGCTGCTGGGACAGGGGGGGATCACGCGGCTGCGCGGGCGCTGGACGGAAGTGGAGGGGCGGCCCGCCCTGCCGTCCTTCCACCCGAGCTATCTGCTGCGCCGGCCCGAGGCCAAGCGCGAAGCCTGGGCGGACCTGCTGGAGGTGCGGGCGCGGCTGGGGGGCTGACGGTTGCGGAGCGCGCGCGGGGGGGCCATGCTGCGCGCGCCCCCCCTTGCGGAGAGCCCGATGACCAATGCCCCCCTTCGCCCCGTCCGCATCGCCGTCCTGACGGTGAGCGACACGCGCGACGCGTCCTCGGACCGCTCGGGCGACACGCTGGTCGGGCGGATCGAGGCGGCGGGCCACGTCCTGGCCGCGCGCGCGCTGGTGCGCGACGACCGCAAGGCCATCGCGGCGCGGCTGCGCGACTGGATCGCCGATCCCGGCGTGGAGGCGGTCATCTCGACCGGGGGGACGGGGCTGACGGGGCGCGACGTGACGGTGGAGGCGCACCGGGACGTGTACGAGAAGGAGATCGAGGCCTTTGCGGCGCTGTTCGCGCTGGTCTCGTGGGAGAGCGTGGGGACGAGCGCGATGCAGTCGCGCGCGACCGCCGGGGTGGCGGGGGGGACCTACCTGTTCGCGCTGCCCGGAAGTCCCGGCGCCTGCCGCGACGGCTGGGACCGGCTGATCGGGCCGCAGCTCGACAGCCGGCACAGGCCCTGCAACCTGGTCGAGATCCTGCCGCGCCTGCGCGAATAGCCCCCCTCAGGCCGGGGCGCAGCCGCGGATGTCCACCGCCTTGCCCCCGCCCAGCACGGTGATGCGCAGCCCCGAGCGGTCGAGCGCCGCCGCCCCCCCGTCCGTCGCCAGCGCCTCGGCCCGGGCGACGAGGACGGCGCCCTCGCGCCGGGCCACCGGCTCGGAGATCCAGAGCGCGGGGTCGGCCGCCTCGATCACCACCGCCTCCTCGGGCCCGAGCGGCGGCATGGCGACGTGCAGGGTCAGGCCCAGCCCGGCCCCCTCGGGCACGACGGCGCAGGTGGCCTCGGCGCCCGCCTCCTCCGGGGTGAGGGGGCGATCGACCAGCGCCGCCGCGATGCGCGGATCGCGGGTGCCCCCCTCGGGCAGGTCCGCCGCGAAGGGCAGGCGCAGGGGCACGCAGACATCGTGGCAGACGCCGATCTCGACGACGCCCTCCAGCCGGGCTTCCCCCTCCGTCACCGCGAGATCGAGCGGGATCGTCACCTCCCCGCCGTAGCCGATGGACCGCATCCCGTTGAAGTGGAAGACGTCGGGGACGGGCCAGCGCGGCTCCACCGCCCGGATGCCGGACGAACCCGCGAAGTCGAAGGCCGGCGGCAGTCCCGCCTCTCCCGGCGCGCGCCAGTAGGTCTTCCAGCCCGGCGCAAGCACGAGCCGCAGCGCCGCGATGTGGCGTCCCTCGACGGCGCGCCAGCCGGGCAGGACCTCGAGCCGGGCGAGGTCGGACGGAACATCGGCCCGCAGGGGCGAGGCGGCGACAAGGGCGAGGGACAGGACGGCGAACAGGCGCATGGTGCCGTCTTTCCAGACCGCGGACGCGGGTCCAAGTCACCTTCCCGCGAGAGCCCGGCCGGGTCGGCGGGCCGTGGCGCAGCGGCCGCAGCGACGCGGCGTCGCCTTGAAGCCGGGCGCCGCACGACCCATTCTCTCGGGCATGGACAGTCTGGCCGGACAATTCCTGATCGCCATGCCGGGCATGGGCGATCCGCGCTTCGAGCGGAGCGTCGTCTATCTCTGCGCCCATGGCCCCGAGGGGGCGATGGGGCTGATCGTCAACAAGCCGGCCCTCGACCTGCGCTTTGCCGACCTGCTGGACCAGCTGGGCATCCCGCGCCCCGACAGGGGGCTGCGCGACATCCGGGTGCATTTCGGCGGCCCGGTCGAGGGGGGGCGGGGATTCGTGCTCCATTCCTCGGACTGGGCGACGGAGGGCGGCACGCTGCGGGTGGACGACCGGGTGTCGATGACCGCGACGCTGGACATCCTGCGGCGCATCGCCGAGGGCGGGGGCCCGCGCGATTCGATGCTGGCGCTCGGCTATGCGGGCTGGGGGCCGGGGCAGCTCGAGGACGAGATCGGGCGCAACGCCTGGCTCACGGGACCCGCGCGGCCCGAGATCCTCTGGAGCCGCGCCAACGAGCACAAGTGGAACGCCGCGCTCAAGGCGATCGGCGTGGACCCGCTGGGCCTGTCCTCGGCCGCGGGGCGGGCCTGAAGCGTCACGCCCCCGTCACGGGGATGTGGTGATCTGCAGGAGCCCCCGAACCGGAGCCCTGCCATGCGCCCCCTGCCCGTCCTGCTTCTGGCCGCCCTGCCCCTGCCCGCCGGGGCGCAGGAGATCGCCCTGCGCGTCCTCAGCCTCAACATCTGGGGAGCGGGGCTGAACGAGGGGGCTGGGATCGAGGACACGGTGGCGGTGCTGCGCGCGGCGGAGGCCGACCTGGTCGGGCTTCAGGAGGTGCGGGCGGAATCGGACCCCTGCCTGGCCGAATCCTGTCCGCCTGCCGGCCCCTCGGTCGGGGCCGCGCTGGCGGAGGCGCTGGGGCTGTTCTACCACGAGCAGACGGAGGAGAACCCCGCCCTCTGGGCCGGGGGAATCCTCAGCCGCTGGCCGGTCGCGGCGGTGGCGCCGCACGATCTGGGCGTGGCGGTGGACCTGCCGGACGGGCGGCGGGTGTGGCTGTTCAACATCCATCTCGACGACGAGCCCTATGGGCCCTACCAGCTTCTGGGCATTCCCTACGGGCCCTCCCCCTTCACCGACGACCCGGCCGTGGCGATCGCCACCGCGGAGGCGACGCGGGGACCTGCGCTCGACCTGCTGGAGGAGTCGCTGCGCGCGGCCGAGGGGGCGGCGGCCGTCTTCGTGACGGGCGACTTCAACGAGCCCTCGGACCTCGACTGGACGCCGGAGGCGGCGGAGGCGGGGCTGCACCCGGTCGCGGTGGACTGGCCCGCGTCGCGGCGGATGCGCGCGATGGGCTTCACCGACGCCTACCGCGCGGTGCATCCCGACCCGGTGGCGCGGCCGGCCTTCACCTGGACGGCTCGGGGATCGGAGGACGACCCGGAGGACCACCACGACCGGATCGACTTCGTCTATGCGCGGGGCGAGGGGCTGAGGGTCGAGGACGCGTGGATCATGGGCGAGACGGGGCCCCGGACCGACCTCGCGGTCGATCCCTGGCCGTCGGACCACCGGGGCGTGCTGGCCGAGCTGCGGTTCTGAGGAGCCGTCAGGCGCCGCCTTCGGCCGCAAGCGCGCGCAGGATCGCCACGGCGCTCTCCGAGGACCAGTCGGCATCGCCCTGCAGGCGCGCAACCTCCTGCCCCTCGCGGTCGAGGATCACGGTCACGGGCAGGCCCAGCACCCCCATCTCGCGCGCGAGGGCCTGATTGGGGTCCCGCCAGAGGGGCAGCGCGCCGGGCCCCTCGGCCGCGCCCACCTCCGCCATAAAGCGGGCCATGGCGGCGGGGTCGTTGCGGCCCGTGGCCAGCGTGACCACGCGCACGCCCTCGTCCCCCAGCTCGGCCTGAAGGGCCGAGAGCGTCGGCATCTCCTCGCGGCAGGGGGCGCACCAGGTGGCCCAGAAGTTGAGCACCACCACCTCGCCCGCGAGGTCGGCGAGCGTCATGGGCGCGCCCGTCTCGGTCTCGAAGGCGCTCGTGCCGGCGGGACGGGGGGCGTCGTGAAGGGCGAGCTTGCGCATGTCGCCCTCGCGCAGCGCCGCGAGATCGGCGGCAGCCGCGTTTGCGGCGACAAGCGCCCCCGTGTAGAGAGCCGCGGCGACGAGCCTGTGCATTCCAGAACCTCCCGGAGAGGGTTTCCATGACCGACGACGCCCCGAGATCCGCACCATCCGGCGCCAACGCCATGTGGGGCGGGCGCTTCGCGGAGGGGCCGGACGCGCTGATGGAGGCGATCAACGCCTCCGTCGGCTTCGACCGGCGCCTGGCCGCGCAGGACGTCGCGGGCTCGAGGGCCCATGCCGCGATGCTGGCCGCAACGGGCATCCTGAGCCATAGGGATGCGGAGGCGATCGGGGAAGGGCTTCTCGCGGTCTTGTCAGAGATCGAGGCAGGGCGCTTCGCCTTTTCGACCGCGCTCGAGGACATCCACATGAACGTGGAGGCCGCGCTGGCCGAGCGGATCGGCGAGGCGGCCGGGCGGCTGCACACGGCGCGAAGCCGCAACGACCAGGTGGCGACCGACTTCCGGCTCTGGGTGCGGGACGCCTGCGACCGGGCGGGGGCGGGGCTGCGCGCGCTCCAGCGGGCGCTGGTCGATCAGGCCGGGGCGGGGGCGGACTGGGTCATGCCGGGCTTCACCCACCTGCAATCGGCCCAGCCCGTCACCTGGGGCCACCACATGCTGGCCTATGCCGAGATGTTCGGCCGCGACCGGGGGCGGTTCCGCGACGCGCGCGCGGATGAACGAATGCCCCCTCGGCGCGGCGGCGCTGGCCGGGACCTCGTTTCCCATCGACCGGGAGATGACGGCGGCCGCGCTGGGATTCGACCGGCCCATGGCCAACTCGATCGACGCGGTGTCGGACCGGGACTTCGCGCTGGAATATCTCGCCGCCGCGTCGATCTGCGCGGTGCACCTGTCGCGGCTGGCCGAGGAGCTGGTGATCTGGTCCTCGGCGCAGTTCCGCTTCGTGCGGCTGTCGGACCGCTGGACGACCGGCTCGAGCATCATGCCGCAGAAGCGCAACCCCGACGCGGCCGAGCTGGTGCGCGCCAAGGCCGGCCGCGTGCTGGGCGCCTCGGTCGGGCTGCTCGTGGTGATGAAGGGGCTGCCGCTCGCCTATTCCAAGGACATGCAGGAGGACAAGGAGCGCGTCTTCGACGCGGCCGACGCGCTGGACCTGTCGCTGGCCGCGATGGCGGGGATGATGGCCGACCTGCGCGCGGACCCTGCGCGGCTGCGCGAGGCGGCGGGGGCGGGACATGCCACGGCGACGGACCTGGCCGACTGGCTGGTGCGCGAGGCGGGCCTGCCCTTCCGCGAGGCGCACCACGTCACGGGCGCGGTCGTGGCACGGGCCGAGGCGCTGGGCTGCGATCTGGCCGATCTGCCGCTGGAGGAGATGCAGGCGATCGACGGGCGGATCGGCGAGGGGGTGCTGCGCGTTCTGTCGGTGGAGGACTCGGTGCGCAGCCGCACCTCGTTCGGCGGGACCGCGCCCGAGCGGGTGCGCGAGCAGGTCGCCCGCTGGCGCGCGGCGTTCGACGCGGAGGAGACGGGATGAGGATGCGAACGATCCTGGCGGCGGGCGCGCTGGCGGCGCTGGCGGCCTGCGGGGCGGACGGGCCGCCCGAGCGGCCCTGGGGAGAGCCCTCGGTCGGGGTGTCGGCCGGCTTCGGGCCGGGGGGGCCGAGCTGGGGCGGCAACCTGGGGACCACGTTCGGGACGGGCGGCGGCGGGTCGCTGTCGCTGGGCCTGGGGTTCTAGCCGGGGTTCCGCGCCCGCGCCCAGCCCGCTAGAAGGCGGCCCCGAGGGGGGCGCGGGGATGGACCATTTCGTTTACCGGGCGGGGCGGCTCTGGGCCGAGGACGTGCCGCTGGCGGAGATCGCCGAGGCGGTGGGCACGCCCGTCTATGTCTATTCCGACGCCACGCTGCGCCGGCATCTGGGCCTGTTTCAGGAGGCGCTGGACTGGGGGCCGCACCTTGTCTGCTTTGCGGTCAAGGCCTGCGGCAACGTCGCGGTGCTGCGCCTTCTGGCCGAGGCGGGGGCGGGGATGGACGTCGTCTCGGAAGGCGAGTGGCGGCGGGCGCGCGCGGCGGGGGTGCCGGGCGAGCGGATCGTGTTCTCGGGCGTGGGCAAGACGCGGGCCGAGCTGCGCTGTGCGCTGGCCGGCGGGGTGCGGCAGATCAACGTCGAGAGCGAGCCCGAGCTGCGCGCGCTCTCGGCGGTGGCCGCCGCGATGGGGCTCGAGGCGCCGGTGGCGATCCGCGTCAACCCGGACGTGGACGCGCGCACTCATCCCAAGATCGCCACGGGCCTGAGCGGGACCAAGTTCGGCATCCCCGCCGCGCGGGCGCGCGAGGCCTATCGGCTGGCGGCCTCGCTGCCCGGCATCCGGGTGGTGGGGGTGGATGTCCATATCGGCTCGCAGATCACGGACCTCGCGCCCTTCGAGGCGGCGTTCCGGCGGGTGGCGGAGCTGACGGAGGCGCTGCGCGCGGACGGGCACCGGATCGAGCGGCTGGACCTGGGCGGGGGCCTGGGCATCCCCTATGCCGGGTCGGGCGAGGTGCCGCCCTTGCCGCGCGACTGGGGCGCGGCGATCCGGCGCACGGTCGGGCATCTGGGCTGCGAGGTGACGGTGGAGCCCGGCCGCCTGATCGCCGGCAATGCCGGGGTGCTGCTGTCGCGGGTCCTCTATGTCAAGGAGGGCGAGGGGCGGGATTTCCTGATCCTCGACGCGGGGATGAACGACCTCGTGCGTCCCGCCCTCTATGACGCGCATCACGACATCGTCCCCGAGACCGAGGCCCCGCCCGACGCGCCGCGGCGCGTCTTCGACGTGGTGGGGCCGGTCTGCGAGACGGGGGACATCTTCGCCCGCGGCCGCGAGATGCCCGTCCTGGCCGAGGGGGACCTCGTGGCCTTCCGCTCGGCCGGGGCCTACGGGGCGGCGATGGCATCGGAATACAACAGCCGCCCGCTGGTGCCCGAGGTGCTCGTGCGGCGGGATCAATTCGCCGTCATCCGCCGCCGCCCGACCTTTGACGAGATGATCGCGCGCGATAGCGTCCCGCCATGGCTGTGACGCCCCCGCCGCTGCCCGGCGAGACCCTCCGGGCCAATCCCGCCCGGCGCCCTGCCGGCGGCGAAGCGTCCCTGCCGCCAGAGGCGGAGCGTCCCCTGCGCCTGACCCGGCTGGGGCTGGCGGCGGAGCGGGCCTTCCGGGCCTTCTGGCCGCTCTGGACCCTGCTCGCGCTCGGGCTGGCCTTTCTGACCACGGGCTGGCAGGACCGCCTGCCGCTCGAACTGGTCTGGTTTCTGGCCGTGGGCGGCGCCGTCGGGATCGGCGCGGCGGCCGGCTGGGGCGCGTGGCGCTTCCGCTGGCCGAGCCGCGCCGACGCGCTGGCGCGGCTCGATTCCACCATGCCGGGCCGACCGCTCGCCGCGCTTCTGGATGCGCAGGCGGTCGGGCGCGACGACCCCGCCTCGCGCGCGGTGTGGGAGGCGCATCGCGCCCGCATGGAGGCCCGGGCGAAAGGCGCCCGCGCCCCCGCGCCCGACCTGCGGCTGGCCGCGCGCGATCCCTACGGCCTGCGCTATGTCGCGCTGATCCTGCTCGCCGCGGGCCTGCTGTTCGGGGAGGCCTGGCGCATGGTCCGGCCCGGCGCGCCGGTCGCCCTGCCCGGCGGCGGGGCGCTGGCCGAGGGGCCGGTGTGGGAGGGCTGGATCGCGCCGCCCGCCCATACGGGCAAGCCGCAGCTCTACCTCGCCGACCTGCCGCCGGGGTCGCTCGCCATCCCGGAGGGCAGCCGCATCACGATCCGCCTCTACGGCGAGGTGGGGGCGCTGTCGCTGTCCGAGACGGTGTCGGCCCGCACCGGCGAGGTGCCCCCCGCCACGGCGCCCGAGCAGAGCTTCGAGGTCGTCCGCGACGGACGGCTGGCCATCGAGGGACCGGGCGGGGCGGAGTGGCGCGTCTCGGTCGTCCCGGACGAGCCCCCGGCGGTGGAGGTGATCGGCGCGGTCGAGGCCGACGGGCGCGGGCAGATGGCCCTGCCCTTCCGTGCCACGGACGATTACGGCGTCGTCGCGGGCCGGGCCGAGATCGTCCTGGACCTGCCCGCGGTCGAGCGCCGCCACGGCCTGATCCCGGAGCCCGACCCGCGCGAGGCGCTGGTGCTGGACCTGCCCATGCCCTTCGGCGGCGACCGCACCGCCTTCGAGGAGCGGCTGGTGGACGACCTGTCGCAGCACCCCTTCGCCAACCTGCCCGTCACCGTCACGCTGGTCGTCGAGGACGCCGCCGGGCAGGAGGGACGGTCCGAGCCCGTCGCGATGGTCCTGCCGGGGCGGCGCTTCTTCCAGCCGGTCGCGCGCGCGGTGATCGAGCAGCGGCGCGACCTGCTGTGGACGCGGGCCAACGCGCCGCGTGTGGCGGGACTGCTGCGTACGATCGCGCACCGTCCCGAGGACCTGTTCCCCGACCGCGCGCTCTATCTGCGCCTCAGCTACACGATCCGGCGCCTGTCGGCGATGGACCCGGCCGCCATGACCGCCGAGGAGCAGGAGGAGATCGCGCAGGCGCTGTGGGACCTCGCGGTGCAGCTCGAGGACGGCACCCTGCGCGACGCGCGCGAGCGGCTCGAACGCGCGCGGGAGCGGCTGTCGGAGGCGATGAGGAACGGCGCCTCGCCCGAGGAGATCGCCGAGCTGATGGACGAGCTGCGCGCGGCCACCGAGGACTACCTGCGGATGCTCGCCGAGAACGCGCAGCCGGGCCAGCAGATGGCCGATCAGCCGCAGGGGGCGCAGAACCAGGGGCAGGAGATCACCCGGGACGAGATCCAGGCCCTGATGGACCGCATCCAGGAGCTGATGGAGCAGGGCCGCATGGCCGAGGCGGCCGAACTGATGGACCAGCTCAACCAGCTGCTCGAGAACCTGCAGGTGACGGAAGGGGGCGGAGGGGGCGGCGGCCCGCCGCGTCCCGGCCAGCGCTCCATGGAGGAGCTGCGCGAATCGCTGCGCGAGCAGCAGGACCTGTCGGACGAGGCATTCCGGGACCTCCAGGAGCGCTTCCAGCCCGGCCGCCCCCGCGGCGAGGCGGGCGAGCAGCAGGGTCAGCAGCAGGGCCAGCAGCAGGGCGAGCAGGGGCAGCAGGGCCAGAACCAGCCGGGTCAGAACCAGCCGGGCGGCCAGGGAGGCCGCGAGGGCGAAGGCGGCGAGGGCAGCCTCGCCGAGCGGCAGGGCGAGCTGCGCCGCGAACTCGAACGCCAGCGGGCGGAACTGCCCGGCCTGACCGGCGAGGCTGCCGAGGCCGCGCGGCGCGCGCTCGAGCGGGCCGAGGGCGCCATGCGGCAGGCGGAGGAGGCGCTGGGCCGGGGCGATCTGCCCGGCGCCATCGACCGGCAGGCCGAGGCCATGGACGCCCTGCGCGAGGGGATGCGCAACCTGGGACAGGCGCTGGCCGAGAACGGCCGTCTGCCCGAGGACCGCGACACGGCCCAGGCAGGCGAGCAGGGCCAGGGCCGCCCCGTGCCAGGCCGACGCGACCCGCTGGGCCGCCAGCTGGGGCAGGGCGGCGAGTTCGGAACGGACCAGACGCTGGCCGACCGGGAGGACATGCGGCGGCGGGCCGAGGAGCTTCTGGCGGAGATCCGCCGCCGCGCCGCCGAGCAGGAGCGCCCGCGCGAGGAACTCGACTATCTGCGGCGTCTGCTCGAGCGGTTCTGAACACGATGGCGGCCGCCCCGGGGGGGGGGCGGCCGCGAAAGGGACGGCTCCGCAGGCTCAGGGAACGCCGGCGCGGTCCCAGATCTCCACGGCGAGCGCGGCGTTGTCGCCATAGACCGAGGCGTTCACCTCGCTCGCCTTGAAGTCGGTGAAGTCGCGCATGGGGCCGGTGATCTCCACGGTCTCGACCACCGGATATTCGTTGTTGCCGTCCGCGAGGATGCGCTGGGCCTCGTCCGAGACGAGGTATTCGAGGAAGGCCACCGCGTTCTCGGGGTTGGGCGCGTTGGCGAGCACGCCCGCGCCCGAAATGTTCACATGGGCGCCGCGGTCGTCCTGGTTGGGGAAGATGAAGGCGATGGAATCGGCCACGGCCACGTCCTCGGGCACACCCGAGGCCTTGAGCCGGCCCCAGTAATAGGTGTTGGAGATGGCGATGTCGCATTCGCCCGCCGCCAGTGCGCGCAGCTGGTCGGTGTCGCCCCCCTGCGGCTCGCGCGCGAGGTTGCGCCCGATGCCGCGGGCCCATTCCTCGGCCGCCTCCTCGCCCAGCACGTCGATCAGTTCGGCCAGAAGCGAGATGCTGTAGACGTTGGAGGAGGAGCGCATGCAGATCCGGCCCTCGAGAGCGGGATCGGCGAGGTCCTCGTAATCGGCCACGCCCTCGGGCAGGCCTTGCTCGACGTTGTAGAAGATGACGCGCGCGCGTGTGGTCAGGCCGAACCACAGGTTGTCGGGATCGCGCAGCTTCTCGGGGATGCGGCTCTGGAGCACCTCGCTCTCGACGGGCTGGAACAGGCCCAGCTCCTCGGCCCGGTGGAGGCGGCCGGCATCCACGGTGAGCAGGATGTCGGCGGGGCTGTTGGCGCCCTCGGCCTCGATGCGGGCCATCAGCTCGTCGGCCGAACCCTCGATCAGGTTGATGCGGATGCCCGTCGCCTCGGTGAAGGCGTCATAGAGGGCCAGATCGGTGTCGTAATGGCGGGACGAATAGAGGTTCAGCTCCTCGGCGGCGGCAGGAAGGCCGGCCGCAAGGGCCAGCATCGACGCGGTGACAAGTCGCACGGTGACATCCTTTCGGAATGAGGGACATGGTTTCCTGCCTGGGAGCGGGCCCGCCGCATGGGCGGCGGTCCTCCTGGGTCGGTCGGCGCGGATGGCGCTCCGCACGCGGGGGGCTTAGCACCCCGCCTCTTTCCTTACAAGAACCGTAAGGCTATGAGGGGCGCCGGACGGCCCGTCCCCGGGCCATGGAGGCTTCCCGCCGTGACAGCAATCCTCGGGCCGGACGCGCCGGACATGTCCTCTCCCCCCCGCCGGATCAGGGCTGGCGGGACCGGGGGGCGCACCCTGCTGGTGGGGGCGGCGCTCGGGGTGTGCCTGGCGGTGCTGCTGCCGATCCTGGCGGTGGTGAGCCAGGTCTTCGTCTCCTCGGGCGGGGTGTGGGCGCATCTGCGGGCGACGGTCCTGCCGCTCTATGTCGCCAATTCGCTGCTGCTGGTGGCGGGTGCCACGGCGCTGGCGGTGGCGATCGGGGTGACGGTGGGCTGGCTTGTGGCGGCCTTCGACTTCCCGGGGCGGCGGGTCTTCGAATGGGCGCTCATGCTGCCGCTCGCCATGCCGGCCTATGTGATCGCCTATGTCTATTTCGACCGGCTGAGCTACTGGGGGCCGGTGCAGCGCGGGCTGCGCGAGACGTTCGGCTGGGGACGGGGGGATTACTGGTTTCCCCAGATCGCCTCGTTGCCGGGGGCGGCCGTGCTGCTGGCGCTGGTTCTCTATCCGTATGTCTATCTGCTGTCGCGCGCGGCCTTTCTCGGCCAGCCGCAGGGCCTGATGGATTCGGCGCGCGCGCTGGGCCACAGCCGGACGGGTGCGTTCCTGCGCGTGGCGCTGCCGATGGCGTGGCCCGCGATCGCGGCCGGGGCAGCCTTCGTGGCGATGGAGACGCTCGCCGATTTCGGGGCGGTGAGCCATCTGGGCGTGCAGACCCTGACGACCGGCATCTTCCGCACCTGGTTCGCCCGCGGCTCGCTGACCGCGGCCGCCCAGCTCGCCGCCCTGCTCGTGGGCCTGGTCCTGACGCTGCTCGTGCTCGAGCGCCTGCTGCGCGGGGGGCGGCGCTTCGCCGGCAATGGCGGCGGACGGTCGGCGGGCCTCGTGCGGGTGCGGCTGGGGCCGGGGGCGGGCATCCTGGCGATGGCCGTCTGCCTGCTGCCCGTCCTTCTGGGATTCGCGCTGCCTGCGGCCGAACTGGTCCGGCTCGCGCTGATCGCCGGCGATCCGCTCTGGGGACCGCGCTTCTGGACCTTCGCCTGGAACAGCCTGCGCATGGCAAGCCTCGCGGCGCTGATCCTCGTCAGCCTCGCGGTGCTTCTCGCCTATGCGCGGCGGCTGACCGGCGGGCCGGTCGTCGGCGGCGCCCTTCTGGCCGCGAGCACCGGCTATGCCATGCCGGGGGCCGTGATCGCCGTCGGCGTGCTGATCCCGCTGGCCGCCTTCGACAACGCGCTCGATGCCGCGATGCGGACGCATTTCGGCCTCTCCACGGGCCTGCTGCTTACGGGAAGCGTGGCGGCGCTCCTGTTTGCCTATGCCGTCCGCTACCTGGCCGTGGCGCTCAAGAGCGTGGAGGCCGCCTTCGAGCGCATCCCCCCCAGCATGGACGAGGCGGCGCGCCTCCTCGGCACGGGACCGGCCGGCCTTCTGCGGCGTGTCCACCTGCCGCTGATGCGCCGGGGCCTGCTGACGGCCGCCATCTTCGTGTTCGCCGACGTGATGAAGGAACTGCCGGCCACCCTCATCGTGAGGCCGTTCAACTTCGAGACCCTGGCGACGCGCGCCTTCCGGCTGGCCACCGACGGCCGGCTGGAGGAGGCCGCGACCGCAGCGCTGATGATCGTCGCGGTCGGGATCGGACCCGTGATCCTGCTCAGCCGGGCCATGAACCGCTAGCGACCGCGGGGCGGGGTCAGGCCACCATCGCCTCGGCCGCGCGCAGGTCCACGCTGACGAGCTGGCTCACGCCGCGCTCCGCCATGGTGACGCCGAACAGACGGTCCATGCGGGCCATCGTCACCGCGTGATGCGTGATGACGAGAAACCGCGTCTCCGTCTCCCGCGCCATGGCCTCGAGCAGGTCGCAGAACCGGCCCACATTGGCGTCGTCGAGCGGCGCGTCCACCTCGTCGAGAACGCAGACGGGCGCGGGCGCCACAAGGAAGACCGCAAAGATCAGCGCAAGCGCCGTCAGCGTCTGCTCGCCCCCCGACAGGAGCGACAGGGTGCCCAGCGTCTTGCCCGGCGGGCGGGCCATGATCTCCACCCCCGCCTCGAGCGGGTCGTCGCCCTCCACAAGGGCGAGCCGCGCCTCGCCCCCGCCGAACAGGTGGCGGAACAGGCGGGCGAACTCCGCATCCACCCGCTCGAAGGCGGCGCGCATCCGCTCGCGCCCCTCGCGGTTGAGGGCGGAGAGCGCACGGCGCAGCTCGGCCACGGCCGCCTCGCAATCGGCCCGCTCGCGCATCAGCGCCTCGTGCTCGGCCGCGAGCGCGCGGGCATCCTCCTCGGCGCGCAGGTTGACGGCCCCCAGCGCGTCCCGGCGCCGGCGCAGGTCGTCGATCGTGGCGCGCAGCGCCTCGGCCGGGGGGATCGCGCCCGCATCGCCCCCCAGCCGGTCGAGCAGCGCGGCCGGCCCGAGGCCCGTGGTCTCGCCCAGCCGGCGCAGCGCCTCCGCAGCCGACCCGGCTGCGGCCAGGCGCAGGGCCTCGGCCCGTGCGAGGGCCTCGCGCGCCTCCGCGACGCGACGATCGGCCTCGCGTTCGGCCTGGGCCGCGTCGCGCAGGTCGGCCTCGGCGGCGCGGAGGACTTCCGCGGCGTCCCGGGCGGCGGCAGCGGCAGCCTCGGCGGCGTGTTCGGCCGCATGGCGGCGTTCGCGCAGACCCGCCGGCTCGGCCTCGGCGGCGGCCAGCGCGGCCTCGGCGGCGCGACGGCGCGCAGCGAGGTCGCCCGCGCGATCGGCCGCGACCTGCCGCCGCGTCTCCCATCCCTCCGCCTCGCGCGCGAGTTCGGCAAGACGGCGCCGGCGACCATCGGCCGCCCGGCGCAGCCGGTCCTCGGCCGCGCGGGCCGACCCGAATGCGGCCTGCACAGCCGAGAGCGCGGCTGTCGCCTCGCGCGCCGCCTGGCGCGCGGCCGCCGGATCGGGCAGCGCGGCGGCCCGTTCCTCGGCCTCGGCCAGCCGCGCGGTCGCCTCGGCCAGCGCG
>NZ_WYDP01000022.1 GCF_009904055.1 Rubellimicrobium sp. CFH 75288
GCGCCGGCGCGCGGAATCGCCCCGGGTCCCGCCACCGTGCCCGGCCGCGCCAGCTCCGCCCCGGCGGCCGGAGCCCACAGCGCGAGGCAGAGGGCGAGGAGCGTGCCGCCGCGCCGCCGCCGGCCGGGCGCGACCGCAGGCGGGGAACCGGACGGGCGGGGCGGGCGGTCCCGCAGGGGCGCGAGCGGATCGGCCATGGCGCCCCGAGCCTAGCATCCTCGGAGCCGCCGCCCAACCCGCGGCGGCGCCGGCGCGCCCGGACCATCCCCGATTCCGCTGGAAGCGGCGCGCGGCCTGCGTCTAGGATCGTGGCGCAGCCCAGCAGGACGGACAGCCCAGCGATGCGCCTCTCCACCGAAGAAGCCTTTGTCAAGACGCTCCAGGCCCATGGCATCCGCGACGCCTTCGGGATCATCGGGTCGGCCTTCATGCCGGTCTCCGACCTGTTCGGCGCGGCCGGCATCCGCTTCTGGGACTGCGCGCATGAAGGGTCGGGCGGCTTCATGGCCGACGGCTATACCCGCGCCACCGGCCGCATGAGCCTGCTCATCGCCCAGAACGGCCCCGGCGTGACCAACCTCGTCACCCCTGTCAAGACCGCGTTCTGGAACCACACGCCCCTTCTGCTCGTCACGCCGCAGGCCGCCAACCGCACCATCGGCCAGGGCGGCTTTCAGGAGGTCGAGCAGATGGCGCTCTTTCGCGACATGGTCGCCTATCAGGAGGAGGTGCGCGACCCCGCCCGCATCATGGAGGTGCTCGCGCGCGTCATCGCCGAGGCGCGCCGCCGCTCCGCCCCGGCCCAGATCAACATTCCCCGCGACTTCTGGACGCGCGAGATCGACGCCACGCTGCCCCCCGTGCTCGAGTTCGAACCGCCGGCGGGCGGCGCGCAGGCCCTCGACGAGGCGGCCACCCGCCTCGCGGCGGCCCGCCGGCCGGTGATCCTCAACGGGGCGGGCGTGGTCCTGTCCGGCGCCATCCCGGCCACGGTCCGCCTGGCCGAGCGGCTGACCGCGCCCGTCTGCGTCAACTACCAGCACAACGACGCCTTTCCCGGCTCCCACCCCCTCCATGCAGGCCCGCTCGGCTACAACGGCTCGCGCGCGGCGATGGAGCTGATCGCCGAGGCCGACGTGGTCCTCGCGCTCGGCACGCGGCTCAACCCCTTCTCGACCCTGCCCGCCTACGGGCTCGACTACTGGCCGCGCGACGCGCAGGTGATCCAGGTGGACATCAACCCCTCGCGCATCGGCCTGACCCGGCCGGTCGCGCTGGGCATCGTGGGCGACGCCCGCCGCGTGGCCGAGGGCCTGCTCGAGCGTCTGCCCGAACGCGACCCCGACCGCGAGCGGCTGGGCCGCATCGCGCAGGCCCGCTCGGCCTGGGCGCAGGTGCTCGCCTCCATGGACCACGAGGAGGACGATCCCGGCACGACCTGGAACGCCCGCGCCCGGGCGGCGCGCCCCGGCTGGATGAGCCCCCGCATCGCCTGGCGCGCGATCACCGCCGCGCTGCCGCGCGACGCCATCATCAGCAGCGACATCGGCAACAACTGCGCCATCGGCAACGCCTATCCCAGCTTCGAGCAGGGCCGGCGCTACCTCGCGCCCGGGCTGTTCGGGCCCTGCGGCTACGGCCTGCCGGCCATCGTCGGGGCCAAGATCGGCCGGCCGGACCTGCCCTGCATCGGCTTTGCGGGCGACGGCGCCTTCGGCATCGCGGTCAACGAGCTGACCGCCATCGGCCGGCCCGGCTGGCCGGCGATCACCATGGTCGTGTTCCGCAACCACCAATGGGGGGCCGAGAAGCGCAACGCGACCCTCTGGTACGACGACAATTTCGTGGGCACCGAACTGTCCGACCGCGTGAGCTACGCCGCCATCGCCCGCGCCTGCGGGCTCGAAGGGGTGGAGGTGCGCGATCCCGACAGCCTGACCCTGACCCTGCGCGAGGCGGTGCGCGCCCAGATGGAGGAGGGTCGCACCGTCCTGCTCGAGGTCATGCTGAACCAGGAACTGGGAGAGCCCTTCCGCCGCGACGCCATGAAGCGGCCCGTCCGCATCGCCGGCATCGACCCCGCCGACATGGCCGAGGCCTGAACGGGGAGGGGGGCACCCCGCCGGGCCGCTGGCCGGACCGCGCACCCGCGCTAGGCTTCCCCCCGCCGTCTGTCCCGCGCCCCGCCGGGGGCGTTCCAAGGAGCGCGTCATGGCCGACCCCGCCGACGACCACCCCTTCCTGTCGCACCAGCGGCCCCGCGCGCCGCAGCGCCTTCTGGACCAGGCCCGCGCCGCCGGGCCCGCCCCGCGCGTGGCGCTCGTCAATGCGGGCGCGCCGCTGCCGCTCGCCGGCCTGCGCGAGGCGCACGAGGCGGGCTTGGCCGAGCCCGTCCTCGTGGGGGACCCCGCCCGCATCGCCCGCGCGGCCGAGGCGATCGGCTGGGACATCCGCCCCTTCCGCCTCGTCGCCGCTCCCGGCGAGACGGCCGCCGCCGCCGCCGCAGGCCTCGCCGCCCGGGGCGAGGCCGACGCCGTGATGAAGGGCCAGATCCACAGCTCGGCCTTTCTCAAGGGGCTCCTGCCCGCCTCGGCCGGCCTGCGCGACCGCGGCACCGTCTGCGCGCATGTCTTCCACCTGACCCTGCCCGGATCGGACCGCCCGCTCCTGCTGACGGACGCCGCCCTCAACGTCGCCCCCGATCTCCACACCCGCCAGCAGAGCCTCTGCCACGCCGTCCGCCTCGCCCATCTCGTGGGGATCGCCCATCCGCTCTGCGGCGTGCTCGCCCCCTCCGAGGACGTCACCCCCTCCATCCCCTGCACGGGCGAGGCCGCGGCCATCGCCGCCTGGGCGCGCGGCGCGCTCAAGGGCGCCACCGTCGAGGGGCCGCTCGCGCTCGACCTGATGCTGTCGCGCCGCGCCGCCGCCATCAAGGGCGTCGAGAGCCGCGTGGCCGGCGCCGTGGACGCGATCCTCGTGCCCGAGCTGAATTCCGGCAACGCGCTCTTCAAGCTCATGGTGCTCGGCATGGGGGCCTGCGCGGCGGGCGTGGTGATGGGCGCGCGCGTGCCCCTGCTGCTCACCTCGCGCGGGCAGGGCCCCGCCGACCGCCTCGCCTCCGCCGCCCTCGGCGCCATCCTCGCCGCCCGCTCGCGCGAGGCCCGCGCCCGCGCCGCCTGACGATGATCCTCGTCGTCAACGCGGGCTCCACCTCGGTCAAGGTCGCGCTCTTCCGCGACGACCTGTCCGAGATCCTGCGCGCCGCCGTCTCCGGCATCGGGGGCGAGGGGCGCCTCACGGTCGGCGCCCAGGGCCAAGGCGCCCACGCCCAGGACCCGGAGGGGGCGCTGTCGCTCCTGCTGCGCGCCCTCGAGGAGCGCGGCTTTCCCGCCTCGTCCCTCTCGGCCGCCGCCCACCGCGTCGTCCATGGCGGCGAGGGGCTCGTCGCCCCCGCCCGGCTCGACCCGGCCACCCTCTCGGCCATCGAGGCCGCCGCGGCGCTCGCCCCGCTCCACAACCCCGCCAACCTCGCCGGCATCCGCGCGCTCGAGCGGCTCGCCCCGCGCCTGCCCCAATACGCGAGCTTCGACACCGCCTTTCACGCCACCCTCCCCCCCGAGGAGGCCGCCTATCCGCTCCCCGCGGCCCTGCGTGCCCGCGGCTTCCGCCGCTTCGGCTTCCACGGCCTCAGCTACGCCGCCCTGACCGACCGGCTGCGCGAGGAGGGCCGCCTGCCGCGCCGGCTTCTCGCCTTCCATCTCGGCGGCGGCGCCTCGGCCTGCGCGATCCTCGACGGCCGGTCGGTCGCCACCACGATGGGCTGGTCCCCGCTCGAGGGGCTGCCCATGGGCACCCGCACCGGCGCCATCGACCCGATGGCCGTCCTCGCGCTCGCGCGCGAGCGGGGCATCGCGGACACCGAGACGCTGCTCAACCGCGAGGGGGGCCTCCTCGCGCTCGCCGGCACGTCCGACATGGCCGCGATCCTGCGCCGCGCCGAGAGGGGCGAGGAGACGGCCCGCTTCGCCCTCGACCACTTCACCCACTGGGCCGCCCGCCACGGGGCGGGGCTCCTGGCCGCCCTGGGCGGCGCCGACGCGCTCGCCTTCACCGGGGGCATCGGCGAGAACGCCCCCCCCGTGCGCGAGGCCATCGCCGCCCGCCTCGCCTTTCTCGGCCCCCTTCCCGTCCATGTCGTCCCCGCCGCGGAGGAGCGCCGCATCGCGGCCGAGGCGCGCAGCCTGATGGGGCCGTGACAGGACGCCCCCTTGAGCGCGCCCCCCCGCCATGCGACCCCTCTCCCCATGAGCCCGCGCCCCGCCCACCGGCCACCCCCCGACCGGATCGCCAAGACGACCTGCTACATGTGCGCCTGCCGCTGCGGCATCGACGTGCACCTGCGCGACGGCCCCGACGGCCGCCCCCGCGTCGCCTATATCGAGGGCAACCGCGACCACCCCGTCAACCGCGGCGTCCTGTGCGCCAAGGGCGCCTCGGGCCTGCTGCACCACAGCTCCCCCGCCCGCCTGCGCACGCCGCTCCTGCGCACCGGCCCCCGCGGCGCGGGCGAGTTCCGCCCCATCTCCTGGGACGAGGCGCTGGGCATCGCCGTCTCCTGGCTCAGGCCCCTGCGCGAGAGCGCGCCCGAGAAGCTCGCCTTCTTCACGGGCCGCGACCAGAGCCAGAGCCTCACGGGCTTCTGGGCCCAGGCCTTCGGCACCCCCAACTGGGCCGCGCACGGGGGCTTCTGCTCGGTCAACATGGCGGCGGCGGGCATCTACACGCTGGGCGGCGCCTTCTGGGAATTCGGCTCGCCGGACTGGGAGCGCACGCGCCTGCTGCTGCTCTGGGGCGTGGCCGAGGACCACGATTCCAACCCCATCAAGATCGGGCTGGGCCGGCTCAAGGCGCGCGGCGCGCGCGTGGTCGGCATCAACCCCGTGCGCACGGGCTACAACGCGCTCGCCGACGACTGGCTCGGGATCACGCCGGGCACGGACGGGCTCCTGGCGCTCTCGCTCGTCCACTGCCTGCTCGAGGCAGGCCGCATCGACCTGCCCTTTCTCGCCCGCTTCACCAATGCCCCCTGCCTCGTGGACGAGGACCCCGCCTCGCCCGAACGCGGCCTGCTCTTGCGCGACGGCGAGGGCCGCCCGCTGGTGATCGACCGCCGCACCGGCAAGCCCGCCCCCTGGGACGGCGAGGGGGTCGAGCCTGACCTCGCCGCCACCTGGCGCCACCGCGGCACCACGCACCGCCCCGTCCTCCACCACCTCGCCGCGCGCTATCTCGACCCCGCCTATGCCCCCGAGGCCGTGGCCGACCGCACCGGCATCCCCGCCCCCCGCATCCGCGCGCTCGCCGCCGAACTCGCCGCCGCGGCCTTCGACGGCCCCCCCGTGGTGCTCGACCGCCCCTGGACCGACTTCCGCGGCCACCGCCACGCCACCATGCCCGGCCGCCCCGTCGCCATGCACGCCATGCGCGGCATCTCGGCCCATTCCAACGGCTTCCAGACCTGCCGCGCCATCCATCTGCTCCAGGCGCTCCTCGGCGCGGTCGAGACCCCCGGCGCCATGCGCTTCGAGCCGCCCTACCCCAAGCCCGCCACCGCCCATCCCCGCCCCCATGCCGACGCCCGCCCCGGAGAGCCGCTCGCCGGCCCCCCCCTCGGCTTTCCCCAGGGCCCCGAGGACCTCTGCATCGACGCGGCCGGCCGCCCCCTGCGCATCGACGGCGCCTATGGCTGGGAGGCGCCGCTCGCCGCCCACGGCATGCTCCAGAGCGTGATCGCCAACGCCCATGCGGGCGATCCCTACCCGATCGACACGCTGATCCTCTACATGGCCAACATGGCCTGGAACTCGGCCATGGACACGGCGCGCACGATGGAGATGCTCGCCGACACCGACCCCGCCACGGGCGAATACCGCATCCCGCGCATCATCTGCTCGGACGCCTTCTCCTCCGAGATCGTGGCCTTCTCCGACCTCGTCCTGCCCGACACCACCTATCTCGAGCGCCACGACTGCATCTCGCTGCTCGACCGCCCGATCAGCGAGCCCGACTCGGCCGCCGACGCCATCCGCTGGCCGGTGGTCGAGCCCGACCGCGACGTGCGCCCCTTCCAGTCCGTCCTCATCGACCTCGGCGCGCGGCTCGGCCTGCCGGGCTTCGTCGCGGCCGACGGCGCGCCCCGCTACGCCGATTACGCCGACTACATCGTGAACCACCAGCGCCGCCCCGGCATCGGCCCGCTCGCGGGCTGGCGCACCGGCCCCCATGGCCTCGCCCACGGGCGCGGAGAGCCCAACGCCGCCCAGCTCGAGGAATACCGCCGCGCCGGCGGCTTCTGGCAGGCCCACGTCCCCCCCGAGGCCGCCTTCTTCAAGCCCTGGAACCGCGCCTACCAGGACTGGGCCGTGGCGATGGGCTTCTTCGACGCGCCTCAGCCCTACCTCCTCCAGCTCTGGTGCGAGCCCTTGCGCCGCTTCCAGCTCGCGGCCGAGGGGGTGGGGCCCCGCCAGCCGCCCGAGCATCTGCGCGACCGCCTGCGGGCCGCGATGGACCCGCTGCCCGTCTGGTGGCCCCCTTTCGGCGACGAGGACGCCGGGGGCTTCCCCCTCCACGCCGTCACCCAGCGCCCCATGGCGCATTACCATTCCTGGCACAGCCACAACCCCTGGCTGCGCCAGATCCATGGCAGCAACCTCCTCTACCTGCCCCGCGCCGTCTGGGACGCGGGCGGCTTCCGCGACGGCGACTGGGCGCGCGTCTCCTCGCCCACGGGCACGATCGAGGTGCCCGTCGCGCTGATGGAGGCGCTCAACCCCCGCACCGTCTGGACCTGGAACGCGATCGGCAAGCGCCGCGGCGCCTGGGCGCTCCACCCCGACGCGCCCGAGGGGGTGACGGGCTTCCTGCTCAACCACCTGATCCCCGACCGCCTCCCCCCGGACGCGGCCGGCCGCCGCCTGCCCAATGCCGATCCCGTCACCGGCCAGGCCGCCTGGTTCGACCTGCGCGTGCGCCTCGAGCGCCTGCCCGCGCCCCCGCCCGCCGCCCGGCCCGCCCTGCCGCCCCAGGCCTCGCCCGTGCCGCCCCCGCCCCCGCTCCTCGCCGAAAGGCCCGGCCCGTGACCACGCTTCCGCCGCCCTCCCCGGTCAAGCTCGGCCTCGTGATCGACCTCGACACCTGCGTGGGCTGCCAGGCCTGCGTGACCGCCTGCAAGGCGTGGAACACCGGCGGGACCGGCGCGCCGCTCGCCGATCTCGACCCCTGGGGCGCCTCGCCCGAGGGGGCCTTCCTCAACCGCGTCCACACCTTCGAGCGCCTCCCCGAGGACGGCGGGCCCCCCCAGATCGTCCACTTCCCCCGCTCCTGCCTTCACTGCGAGGACGCGCCCTGCGTCACCGTCTGCCCCACCGGCGCAAGCTGGAAGCGCGCCGCCGACGGCATCGTGCTGGTGGACGAGGATCGCTGCATGGGCTGCGGGCTCTGCGCCTGGGCCTGCCCCTACGGCGCCCGAGAGATGGACCCCGTCGCGGGCGTGATGAAGAAATGCACGCTCTGCGCCGACCGCCTCGACGACCCGGCCCTCGAGCCCGCCGACCGCATCCCCGCCTGCGTGCGCACCTGCCCCACGGGGGCGCGCCATTTCGGCGACCTCGGCGATCCCGAGTCCCCCGTCTCGCAGCTCGTGGCCGAGCGCGGCGGGCGCGACCTCCTGCCGGATCTCGGCACGCGCCCCGTCAACAAGTATCTCCCCCCCCGCACCAGGGACCGCGCGCCCGGGGCGCCCGCCCTCGACCCCGTGGCCACGGATGCGCGCGGCTTTCTGGGCTGGCTCGACCGGGCGCTTTCCACCCTGCCGCGCCTCGGCTAGTCGGGGGCGATGCATCCTGCACCGTCGCTGATCCTGTTCTCGTCGCTCTCGGGGCTCGGCCTCGGGCTCCTGGCCTGGGCGTCGCTCCTGCGGCCCGAGGGCGGCGCGGCGCTTCTCGCCTTCGGACTCGGCCTCGCGCTTGCCGCGGCCGGGCTCGGCGCCTCCGTGTTCCACCTGCGCCGCCCCGCCCGCGCGCGCTTCGCCTTCAGCCAGTGGCGCAGCTCCTGGCTCTCGCGAGAGGCCGTCCTCGCCCCCCTCGCGCTCGGGACGGCGGCGCTCCACGGCCTCCTGCTCGCGCTTCGCGGCGAGAGCCCGCTCGCGCTCGGCCTGCTCGCCGCCCTGCTCTGCGCGCTGACCGTCCTCTCGACCGCGATGATCTATGCCACGATCCGCGCCGTGCCCCGCTGGCACCACTGGAGCGTGCCCGCCCATTTCCTCGCGCTCGCGGCCGCGGGCGGCGCGCTTCTCGCCGCGCCCGCTCCCCTCGCCGCGGCGCTCCTGATCGGGGCGGGCGTGCTGGTCGCGCTTCACTGGCATCACGGCCGCACCGCCTTCGCCCGCGCCGGCCAGAGCGCCGCCACCGCCACCGCGCTCGAAGGGCGCGTGCGCCTCTTCGCGCCCCCCCATACGGGCCCCAACTACGTCACGCGCGAGATGGCGGGGCAGGTGGGCCGCGCGCGGGCGGGCCAGCTGCGCCTTCTCGCCCTTGCCCTCGGCCTCCTGCTGCCGCTGGCGCTCCTGTGGCTCTCCCCCCCGCTCGCCGCGCTCTCCCACCTCGCGGGCGTGCTCTGCGCCCGCTGGCTCTTCTTCGCCGAGGCCGAGCACGTCGTTTCCCTCTATTACGGCCGCCCGTGACCCCCTCCGCCCTCCACGCCCGCCTTCTGGCCGAGGGGCGCCTCGCCCCCGACCCGGCCCAGGCGGCCGTCCTGCCCGCGCTCGACCGCCTCGCGGCCGACCTCCTCGCCCCGCCCGCCCGCCGCCCGCTCTGGCGCCGCGCGGCCCCGACGCCGCCCCCCCGCGGCCTCTACCTCTGGGGCGAGGTGGGGCGCGGCAAGACCCTGCTCATGGACCTGCTGCTCGAGGCGCTGGACCCGGCGGTCCCCGTCCGCCGCGCCCATTTCCATGCCTTCATGCAGGACGTGCACAAGGCCCTCGAGGAGGCGCGCCGCGCCGGCCTGCGCGACGCCGTCCTGCCCGTGGCCGACCGCATCGCCGCCGCCGCGCGCCTTCTCGCGCTCGACGAGATGCAGGTTCAGGACATCGCCGACGCCGCCATCCTCGGCCGCCTGCTCGAGCGGCTCTGGGCGCGCGGCACCACGCTCGTGACCACCTCCAACCGCCCCCCGCGCGACCTCTACAAGGACGGCCTCAACCGCCACCTCTTCCTGCCCGCCATCGCGCGGCTCGAATCCACCTGCGAGGTGGTCGAGATCGCCTCCCCCCGCGACCACCGCCAGGGCCGCGCGGCGGGCGAGCGGCGCTGGTTCTGCCCCCTCGGGCCAGAGGCGCGCGCGGGCATGGACGCGGTCTGGGCCTCGCTCGGCGGCGCCGACGCGGGCCCCCGCACCCTGCGCGTCCTGGGCCGCGACCTCCACCTGCCCCTCTGGCGCGACGGGGCGGCGCGGGCGGGCTTCTTCGACCTCTGCGGCCGCCCGCTCGGCCCCCCCGACTTCCTCGCCATCGCCGGGGCCGTCCGCGTCCTCCTTCTGGACGAGATCCCCCAGATGGGCGCCGAGAGCTTCAACGCCGCCCGCCGCTTCGTCCTCCTCGTGGACGCGCTCTACGAGGCGCGCGTGACGCTCTTCGCCTCCGCCGCCGCCCGCCCCGACCACCTCTATCTCGAGGGCGAGGGCGCCTTCGACTTCGCCCGCACCGCCTCGCGGCTGGCCGAGATGGCCTCCGCCGACTGGCCGCCCCCCCTCGCGGCCGACGGGCCGCCTCCCCTTCCGCCCGCCGCCCCCCCTGTGGCATAAGGCGCCCCAGCCCCGGAGGAGCCCGCCATGCACAACGCCGCCATCGCCGAACGCCGCAAGACCGCCATCGCCCGCGGCGTCGGCATGCAGACCCAGATCTATGTCGACCGCGCCGAGAACGCCGAGGTCTGGGACGTCGAGGGGCGGCGCTTCATCGACTTCGCCGCCGGCATCGCCGTGGTCAATACCGGCCACCGCCACCCCCGCGTTATGGAGGCCGTGCGCGCCCAGCTCGACCGCTTCACCCATACCTGCCACCAAGTCATCCCCTACGAGAGCTACATCGCGCTGGGCGAGCGTCTGAACGCCCTCGTCCCCGGCCCGGGCGACAAGCGCACCGTCTTTGTCACCACCGGCGCCGAGGCGGTCGAGAACGCCGTCAAGATCGCCCGCATCGCCACCGGCCGGCCGGCCGTGGTGGCCTTCGGCGGCGGCTTCCACGGCCGCACCTTCATGGCCATGTCGCTCACCGGCAAGGTCCAGCCCTACAAGGCAGGCTTCGGCCCCATGATGCCGGACGTCTTTCACGTCCCCTTTCCCGTCTCCCTCCACGGCACCACGCCCGAGGACGCGCTTCGGGCCCTCCACGGGCTCTTCAAGGCCGACCTCGACCCCGCCCGCGTCGCCGCCGTCATCATCGAGCCCGTCCAGGGCGAGGGGGGCTTCTACCCCGCGCCGCCCGACCTGATGCGGGCGCTGCGCGCCCTGTGCGACGAGCACGGCATCGTGCTGATCGCCGACGAGGTGCAGACCGGCTTCGCCCGCACGGGGCGCCTCTTCGCCATGGAGCATTACGACGTCCACCCGGACCTCACCTGCATGGCCAAGGGGCTGGGCGGGGGCCTGCCCATCGCCGCCGTCACGGGGCGGGCCGAGATCATGGATGCCGCCCATCCCGGCGGGCTCGGGGGCACCTATGGCGGCAACCCGCTCGGCGTCGCCGCCGCCCATGCCGTGCTCGACGTGATCGAGGAGGAGGGCCTCTGCGACCGCGCCAACGCGCTCGGCTCGCGGCTGCGCCAGCGGCTCGAATCCCTGCGCGACCGCGTCCCCGAGATCGCGGAGGTGCGCGGCCCCGGCTTCATGGTCGCGGCCGAGTTCATGCGCCCCGCCGAAGGGTCCCCCCATCCCGACTTCGCCGCCCGCGTCCGGGCCGAGGCGCAGGCGCGCGGGCTCATCCTGCTCACCTGCGGCGTCCATGCCAACGTGATCCGGTTCCTCGCGCCCATCACCATCCCCGACGACGTCTTCGCCGAGGCGCTCGACATCCTCGAGGACTCGCTGCTCGCCGCCCGCGCCGCCTGACCCCCCCGCGGCGGCCCCCCGGCCGCCGCCCCCCTCGCTGCAGCGCGGCGCAACACCACCGCGCGGTGGTGTAACGCTTTGTTAACCTCCCTGTGGCAGGGTGCCCCCACGCGCCCGATCCTTCCGTCCCGGCGGACCGGAGGGGCGGCGCGGACGACCGGGGCGGGACCTGCAACGATCAGGCGGCCGCCCGTGCTCTTTGCAGGGGTGGGGCGCCACGGACGCGCCCGAGGTTCCGCCGCATCCCACCGGGCCGCTTGGCTGCGCAGGTGCTCGTCCACGGCGCGGAGGCGGAGATCCCCGGCCGCCGCGCGTCGCAACGCGCCCGCCCCCACGGGGGCGGCTCCGCACGGGCCCTTCCAGAGCCGGGCGGGCCTGCGCGCCAGCCTCTCGGATGGGGAGCCTCATCGCCCCGGCCGGGCGAGGCTCCCGCGCGGGCCGCGATCAGGCCGGCTCGTGCGCCTCGGCCAGAAGCCGCGCCGCCTCCGCGGCCGAAAGGGGGGCGGGCCGCTCGCATTCCGTGCGCATCGCGACCCGCGTCCGCGTCTCGGCCGCGCGCAGGATGCCCGTCAGCACGTCCACCACATGCAGCGCCAGGTCCAGCGCGCAGCGATGCGGCCGCCCCTCGTCGATCGCGGCCATCATCTCGGCCAGCCCCGCGCCGCGCCAGTTGGCGAAGGCCCGCCCGTCGGGAAAGGAAAAGTTGACCCGCCCGAACGGATGGTCGCCCGCCTCCAGCGGCTCGGCCCCCTCGGGCCCCCGCGCCAGTTCCGTCACCCCCCCGAACCAGTTCGGGTCCGGCACGAACAGCGTCCCCGTCTCGCCATAGAGCTCCATCGGCCCGTGCCGGTGCGCCCGGACGTCCCAGGACGCGCCCAGCGTGACGGTCGCGCCCGACCGGAACTCCAGGATCGCGTGCACGTCCGTGGGCGTCTCCACCGCGATCGTCTCGCCCAGGCGCGGCCCGTTGCCGATCGTGCGGGTCGGAAACCCCGCCTTGGCCACCGCCACGACCGCCTCCACCGGGCCCAGAAGCTGGACGAGGTTGGTGACGTAATAGGGCCCCATGTCCAGCACGGGCCCCCCGCCGGGGCGGAAGAAGAAGTCCGGGTTGGGGTGCCAGCCCTCCATCCCGTGGCCCATCACATGGGCGGTTCCCGACAGCACGCGGCCGATCGCGCCCCCGTCGATCGCCGCCCGCGCCGCCTGGTGAGAGGCGCCGAGGAACGTGTCCGGCGCCGCCCCCACCCGCAGCCCCCGCGCGCCCGCCAGCTCGCGCAGCCGCTCGCCCTCCTCCGGCGTCAGCACGAGGGGCTTCTCGGAATAGGCGTGCTTGCCCGCCTCCAGGATGCGCCGGGTCACGTCGAAATGCGCCGCGGGCACGGTCAGGTTGACCACCGCCTCCAGGCGGTCGTCCGCCAGCAGCCGCTCGACGCTCAGGGCCTCCGCGCCGAACTCGGCCGCCCGCGCCCGCGCCGCGCCCTCGTCGAGATCCGCCACCGCGCGGATTCGCAGCCCCCGGAACGAGGGGGCGATCCGCAGATAGGCGGCCGAGATGTTGCCGCAGCCGATCAGGCCGATATCGGGCATGGTGTCACCAGGATTGCAGGGTGTCAAAGGAGCGCCGGGCAAAGCGGCCCGGATCGGCGGGGTTGTCGTGCTCGGCCACCAGGTGGTCGATCCCGTGGCGGCGCAGCGCCGCGCGCACGGGCGCCCAGTCGGTCGTGCCGTGCCCCAGATCGGCCCAGCCGTCCTCCGCCTCGACCCCCGCGGGCGCCAGGTCCTTGACATGGACGGCGAGGATCCGCCCCCCCAGCCGGTCGATCCAGGCCGCCGGGTCCTGCCCCGCCCGCGCCACCCAGCCGAGGTCGAGTTCGATCCCCAGCCCCGCCTCCGCCATCAGGTCGAGGGGCGTGACCCCTCCGCCCAGATCGGCCAGGTCCCAGTCGTGGTTGTGCCAGCCCACCGCCAGCCCCTCGGCCCGCAGCGGCTCCAGCGCCGCCGCCACCCGGCCCGCCAGCGCCCGCCAGCCCTCGGCGTCGGCCCCCCGCGCCGCGGGCTCGATCCAGGGCACGAGGACCTTCTCCATGCCCAGCACCCGCGCCGTGCGCAGCGCCTCGCCGGCCCGCCCCTCGACCTGCCCCAGCGCGAAATGCCCCGACGGCATGGTCAGCCCGTGGGCGTCGAGCGCCGCGCGCAGACCCTCGGGATCGTCGTAGAGGCCCCCGTAGCCCTCCACATGCCGCCAGCCCGCCTCCCGCAGGGTGGGCAGCGTGCGCTCGAGCGGCTCGCTGCGCGAGCAGTAAAGCTGATAGGCCAGGATCATCGAAGTCTCCCAACGGGTTGGTCAGAGGCGCGCCTCGGTCTCGGCGTCAAAGAGCGAGGCCCGCGCGGGGTCGAGGCCGATGGGCAGCCGGTCGCCGGGCCGCACCCGGGCCTGCCCGTCCATGCGGATGCGGAAGGGCCCGCCGCCCAGCTGCCCCCAGACCAGCGTGTCCGCGCCCATCGGCTCCACGAGGTCCACGACCACCTCCGTCCGGACCGGCGCCCCCTCGGCCATCCGGCCCGTGGCGACATGTTCGGGCCTGATGCCGAGAATGGCCCGCCGCCCGCCGCCCGCCCGGTCCGCAAAGGCATAGCCCGCAAGCGGCAGCGTCAGGCCCGGCGCCCGGAACGCCTCGCCCTCGCGCTCGCCCTCCACGAAGTTCATGGCGGGAGAGCCCACGAAATCCGCCACATAGCGCGTCGCGGGACGGTTGTAGATCTCGTCCGGCGAGCCCAGCTGCAGGATGCGCCCGCCGCGCATGATCGCGATCCGGTCGGCCAGCGTCATCGCCTCCACCTGGTCGTGGGTGACATAGATCATCGTGTTGGCGAGCTGCCCGTGCAGCCGCTTGATCTCCACCCGCAGGTCCGCGCGCAGCTTGGCGTCGAGGTTCGAGAGCGGCTCGTCGAACAAAAACACGTCCACGTCGCGCACCAGCGCCCGCCCGATCGCCACCCGCTGGCGCTGGCCCCCCGACAGCGCGCCGGGCTTGCGGTCCAGCAGCGGCCCGATCTGGAGGATCTCGGCCGCCCGCGCCACGCGCCGGTCGATCTCGTCGCGCGGCACGCGGGCGTTGCGCAGCCCGAAGCTCAGGTTGCCGCGCACGCTCATCTGCGGATAGAGCGCATAGGACTGGAACACCATGCCGATGCCCCGCTCCGACGGCTCGAGCCAGGTGACGTTGCGCCCCTTGATCCAGATCTGCCCGTCCGTCGGCTCCAGA
>NZ_WYDP01000023.1 GCF_009904055.1 Rubellimicrobium sp. CFH 75288
CCGATGCCCCGCTCCGACGGCTCGAGCCAGGTGACGTTGCGCCCCTTGATCCAGATCTGCCCGTCCGTCGGCTCCAGAAGTCCCGCGATGCAGTTGAGCAGCGTGCTCTTGCCGCAGCCCGAGGAGCCGAGCAGCACCAGGAACTCCCCCTCGCCCACATCGAGGTCGAGGTCGCGCAGCACCGACACCGCCCCGAAATCGAGGCTCAGCCGGCGGATCGAGACGGACGGGATCATCGGCTCACCCCTTGACGGCGCCGGCGGCGATGCCGCGCACGAACAGCTTGCCCGAGGCGAAGTAGACGAGCAGCGGCACGAGCCCGGTGAGCAGCGTCGCCGCCATGTTGACGTTGTATTCCCGCACCCCCTGGACCGAGTTGACGATGTTGTTGAGCTGCACCGTCATCGGGTAGTTGGCGGGCGTCGTGTAGACCACGCCGAACAGGAAGTCGTTCCAGATCCCCGTCACCTGGATGATGGCCGAGACGACGAAGATCGGCAGGCTCATGGGCAGCATGATCCGCACGAAGATCCCCCAGAACCCCGCCCCGTCCACCCGCGCGGCCTTGTGCAGCTCTTCGGGGATGGCGGCGAAGTAGTTGCGGAACAGCAGCGTGTTGATTGGCATCCCGAAGATCGTGTGCACGAGCACGAGCCCCCAGAGCGAGCCGTAGAGCCCCATCTCCCGCAACAGGATCACGAGCGGGTAGAGCATCACCTGATAGGGGATGAAGGCCCCCACCAGCAGGATCGCGAAGAACAGCTCCGATCCCCGGAACCGCCACTTGGACAGCGCATAGCCCGAGACCGAGGCGACCGCGATCGACAGCAGCACCGAGGGCACGAGGATGCGCACCGAGTTCCAGAATCCCCGGCTCAGCCCGTCGCAGTTGATCCCCGTGCAGGCCGAGGACCAGGCCTTGACCCAGGGCTCGAAGGTGATCTCGACGGGGGGCGAGAAGATGTTGCCCATCCGGATCTCGGGCATCCCCTTGAGCGAGGTCACGACCATCACATAGAGCGGCAGCAGGTAATAGGCCGAGACCACGAACAGCGTGCCGTAGAGCATCACGTTGCCCCGGCTCAGGGCGCGGCGCGGCCGCGGCCCCCGCGGCCCCTCGAGCAGCCCCGCCGAGCCGGTGCGGGCCGCCACGGGGTCGAGCGCGGCGAGATGGGCGGTGGCGGCGGGGCTGGACATGGGTGCGCTCCTCAGGCCTTCCGCCGCCGGCCGAACTCGAGATAGGCCCAGGGGATCAGCACGATGGCCACGCTCACCAGCATCATGGTCGAGGCGGCGAATCCCTGCCCGAGGTTCTGGTCGCGGAACATCCGGTCGTAGACGTACTTGGCCGGCACCTCCGAGGCGATGCCGGGCCCCCCCGATGTCTGGGCCACGACCAGGTCGTAGACCTTGATGATCCCCGACCCGATCAGCACCAGCGCGGTCACGAAGACGGGGCGCATCATGGGGATGATGACCAGGAGATAGGTCTTCCAGGCCGGGATGCCGTCCACCCGCGCGGCCTTCCAGATCTCGCCGTCGATGCCGCGCAGCCCGGCCAGCATGATCACCATGACGAGGCCCGTCCCCTGCCACAGCCCCGCGATCAGGATGCCGTAGATGACGATGTCGGGGTTGTTGAGCGGATCGAAGGTGAAGCCCGTCCAGCCCCAGGACCGCACCACCGCCTGCACCCCGAAATCGGGATTCAGGATCCACTGCCACACGAGGCCCGTGACGATGAACGACAGCGCGAAGGGATAGAGGATGATCGTGCGGAAGACGTCCTCGCCCCGGATCTTGCGGTCGAGCAGCGCGGCCAGCGTAAAGCCGATCACCAGGCTGAAGACCAGCGTCAGCGCCCCGTAGATGGCCAGGTTCTCGATCGAGACGAGCCAGCGCTGCTCGCCCCACAGGCGCCGGTACTGCGCCAGCCCCGCCCAGTCCGTCCGCGGCAGCAGCCGCGAGGTGGTGAAGGAATGGAACACCGTCCAGAGCGTGCAGCCCACGAACACCACGAGCGCGATCAGGATCATGGGCAGCGAGGCGATCTTGGCCTGGAGGTTGCGCAAGACCGCGGGCCGCCGCCGGGCAGGAGCGGCCGGGGCGGCGGCCCGGCGCGGGATCTCGTCGAGGGCGGCCATGGGCGCCTCCGGCTGGACGGACGAAAGGCCCGGCCGGACGGCGCCGGCCGGGCGGAGAGGCTCAGTCGGCCGCCTCGATGATGGCGGCGTAGCGCTCCTGCGCCTGCTCGGCCGTCATGGAGGTGCTCCAGAACTCGGCCATCAGGTCGTCGATCTGCCCCGTCGTGTCGGGCGAGAGCGTGGTCACCCCGTCGGGCAGCACCGCGCCGGCCGCGAGGATCTCGAGCCCCTTTCTCATGCAGTCGTTGGCCGCATCCAGATTGACGTCGCCCCGCACCGGCAGAGAGCCCTTGGCGAGGTTGAAATCGACCTGCACCTCCGGGTCGAGCAGCAGCGCCGCCAGCTCCTTCTGCGCCTCCGTCACGGCCGGATCGGAATGGACGGGGAAATAGAAGGCGTCGCCGCCGGCCGAGATGACCTCGTTGACGCCGAGCCCGGGCAGGCAGGAGTAATCCTCGCCCGCGACCTGGCCGGCCACCTGGAAGTCGCCCTGCGCCCAGTCGCCCATGATCTGCCCGCCGGCCTGTCCGGTGATGACGAGGTTGGTGGCCTGCTGCCATTCCTGGACGTTGGAGCCCTGCGCCATCTCGCGCGCGGCGACGGCGGCCTCGAAGACGCGGGCATAATCCTCGCCCCTCGCCACCTCGGCGTTCTTTTCGCCCATCACCTGCGCATAGGCTTCGGGACCGGCGATGGCCACGGCCATGACGTTGAAGGCGCCGGTGGATTGCCAGGGCTGGCCGCCGAGGGCGAGCGGGATCTTGCCCGCCTCGCGCAGGGCGGGGGCGGCTTCCACGAACTCGAACCAGTCGGAGGGCACCTCGAGCCCGGCATCCTCGAAGGCCTTGTGGCTCAGCCACAGCCATTGCCAGGAATGGATGTTGACCGGAACGCAGTAGATGCGGCCGTCCACGGTGCAGGCATCGAGCAGGTTGGAGGGGCGCACGATGTCGCGCCAGCCCTGCGCCTCGGCCACGTCGGTCAGGTCCAGAAGCAGACCGGCCTCGATCAGCTCCTCGGCCTGACGGCCGTGGTTGAACTGGAACGCCCCCATCGGGTCGCCCCCCAGGATGCGGCTGACCATGATCGGCCGTGCAACCGCCCCGCCCCCGGCGATGGCGCCGTCCACCCAGGTATGGTCGGTGCGCTCCTCGAAATGGCGCGCGAACTCGGCCACGGCCGCGGCCTCGCCGCCCGAGGTCCACCAGTGCATCACCTCGAGCTCGACCGCCCAGGCGGACCCGGCAGCGACGCTGATCGCCGTCATGCCGGCCAGGCTTGCAAAACGTGTCACGGATCTCTCCTCCCGTTGGAAACGCGGCGTTTTCTTGTGGCGTCCGCCGTCTGTTCCGGACTATAACGATTTAAGGCTATACCGGGCGGCCCCGTCCGGCAAGCCCTTTCTGGGGGACCGACCGCATGGAACCGCAGGACCGCAGAGCGGGCAGGATGCGCCCGACCCTGCGCACGATCGCCCAGGCGACGGGGCTCGCCGTGGCCACGGTCTCGCGCGCGCTGTCGGACGCGCCGGACCTCAGGGCGGACACCAAGGCGCGCGTGCGGCGCGTCGCCGACGAACTCGGCTATGTGCCCGACCGGGCCGCGCTGCGGCTGCGCACGGGGCGCACGCAGGTCATCGCCCTCGTGATCGGGACCGAACCCGACGTGATGAGCAACACCGCCCGCCTGATCCGCGCTGTCGCGGTGGCGCTCAGGCCCACGCGCTTCCACCTCAACGTCACGCCCGTCCTGCCCGACGAGGAGCCGCTCCGCCCCATCCGCCACATCGTCGAGAACGCGCTGGCCGATGCCGTCATCTTCAACCAGACCCGCCCGCGCGATCCCCGCGCGGCCTGGCTCCTGGCGCGCGGCTTTCCCTTTGCGACCCATGGCCGCACCGCCTGGGCGGACCGGCATCCCTGGGCCGATTTCGACACCGCCGCCTTCGGCGCCCTGGGTCTGCGCCGCCTGGTTCGGCGCGGCCGGCGGCACATCGCCCTTCTGGCGCCGCCGCTCGGCCAGTTCTACGGGCGCGAATTCGTCCGCGGCGCCCGCGCGGCCGCCGCCGAGGCCGGTGCGGCCGTCGCGCTCCTGCCGCGCGTGACCTCCGACAGCCCCGCTCCGGCCGTCCGCGCCGCCGTCGCGCGCGCGCTCGGGGACGGAATCGACGGGCTCCTGTCCTGTTCCTCCTTTGCCACGCTGGCGGCCGTGGACGCGATCGAGGCCGCGGGGCTGCGCCTCGGCCGGCAGATCGATGTCGTGGCCAAGGAGGCCGAGCCCTTCCTGTCGGCGGTCCGCCCGGACCTGCTGATGGTGCGGGAGAACGTGGACCGGGCCGGCACGGTGCTGGCCCAGGCGGCGATCCGTGCCATAACGGAGCCCGAATCGCCCCCCCTCCAGGATCTGGAGGTGCCGGGCGACGGCCACAGCGAGGAGCCCCGCGCATGACGAGCGAAAGCCAGATCAAGGGACCGGCGATCTTTCTCGCCCAGTTCGCAGGCGACGAGGCCCCCTTCGACAGCCTGCCCGCCATCGCCGCCTGGGCCGCGGGGCTGGGCTACCGGGGCGTCCAGATCCCGACCTGGGACGCGCGGCTCTTCGACCTCGACCGCGCCGCCGAGAGCGGGGATTACTGCGACGAGGTGCTGGGCATCTGCCGCGAGGCGGGCGTGGAGGTCACGGAGCTCTCCACCCACCTCCAGGGCCAGCTCGTGGCCGTGAACCCCGCCTATGACCGCGCCTTCGACGCCTTTGCGCCCGCGCGCGTGCACGGCAATCCCCGCGCGCGCACCGAATGGGCCGTGGACCAGGTCACCAAGGCGGCCGCGGCCTCGCGCCGGATGGGGCTCACGCGGCATGTGGGCTTCTCGGGCGCGCTCGCCTGGCCCTTCCTCTATCCCTGGCCCCAGCGCCCCGACGGGCTGATCGAGGAGGCCTTCGCCGAGCTGGGCCGCCGCTGGACCCCGATCCTCGACGCCTTTGCCGAAAACGGCGTGAGCTACGGCTACGAGATCCATCCGGGCGAGGACATCTTCGACGGCGCCACCTTCGAGATGTTCCTCGACGCGGTGGGCGGGCACGTCGCGGCGACGATCAACTACGACCCCTCGCATTTCGTGCTCCAGGCGCTCGACTATCTCGCCTTCATCGACATCTACCACGAGCGGATCACCTCGTTCCACGTCAAGGACGCCGAGTTCAACCCGGACGGGCGGCAGGGGGTCTATTCGGGCTACCAGCCCTGGGTCTCGCGTGCGGGGCGCTTCCGCTCGCTCGGCGACGGTCAGGTGGATTTCGGCGCCGTGTTCTCGCGCCTCACGCAATACGGCTATGACGGCTGGGCGGTGCTCGAATGGGAATGCTGCCTCAAGTCGCCCGAGCAGGGCGCGCGCGAGGGGGCGCCCTTTATCGCCGGCCACCTGATCGAGCGCGCGACCCGCGCCTTCGACGACTTCGCCGGCGGCGAGCGGGACAAGGCCGCGATCAAGGCGATGCTGGGGCTCTGACATGACGCCCGGAGAGGCGCGCCGGGACCACTGGGAGCGGGTCCACCGGACGCGGGAGCCGCAGACCACGAGCTGGCACCAGCCGCATCCCGCGCCCTCCCTGCGCGCGCTCGGCCATCTAGGCGCGGGGCCGGCCGATTCGCTGATCGATGTGGGCGGGGGTGCCGCGCGGCTGGTCGATGCGCTGCTCGACCGCGGCTGGGAGGATCTGGCCGTGCTCGACATCGCCGCGTCCGCCCTCGAGGCGGCGCGCGCGCGGCTCGGCGCGCGGGCGGAGCGGGTCCGCTGGATCGCGGCGGACGTCACGCGCTGGCAGCCCGACCGCACCTGGACGGTCTGGCACGACCGGGCGGCGTTCCACTTCCTGACCACCCCCGAGGACCGTGCGGCCTATCGCCGCGCGCTCGAGGCCGCGCCCCGACCGGGCTCGGGAGCGATCCTCGCCACCTTTGCCCCGGACGGGCCCGAGCGGTGCAGCGGCCTACCGGTCCGGCGCTGGGACGCCCGGAGCCTGGCGGCGGAGCTCGGCCCCGGCTGGTCGCCCGTCGCCGCCTGGCGCGAGGATCACCGCACGCCCGCAGGCGCCGTTCAGGCCTTCCAGTGGACGGTCTTCCGGCGCGCGGGCGGCCCGGACCCATCCTGACGATGACGCACAAGGGAGGACAGCGCATGGCACGACGGCTGAGGCTGGGCATGGTGGGCGGCGGGCGGGGGGCCTTCATCGGCGCCGTCCACCGCATCGCGAGCCGCATCGACGACCGCTGGGAACTGGTCGCGGGGGCGCTGTCCTCCGACCCCGAGCGCGCACGCCTGTCGGCGGCCGATCTGGGCATCGCGCCCGACCGGGCCTATGCCTCGTTCGAGGAGATGGCCGAGGCCGAGGCCGCACGGCCCGACCGCATCGACGCGGTCGCGGTGGTGACACCCAACCACATGCATGCAGGCCCCGCCGTGGCCTTCCTGCGGCGGGGCATCGCGGTGATCTGCGACAAGCCGCTCGCCGCCACGACCGAACAGGCCGAGGCCATCGCCGCGGCGGTGCGCGAATCCGGCGCGCCCTTCGTGCTCACGCACAACTACACCGGCTATCCCCTGATCCGGCAGGCGCGCGAGATGGTGGCCAACGGCGATCTGGGGACGATCCGCCTCGTGCAGGCCGAATACGCCCAGGACTGGCTGACCGAGAGCGTGGAGACCGCCGGCAACAAGCAGGCCGAGTGGCGGACCGATCCCGCCCAGGCGGGCGCGGGCGCCTTGGGCGACATCGGCACCCATGCCTTCAACCTGCTGGGCTTCGTCACGGGCCTCAGGACCGAGGCGCTGCTGGCCGATCTCCAGAGCTTCGGGGCCGGCCGGCGGGTGGACGACAACGCCCATGTGCTGCTGCGCCTCGAGGGGGGCGCGCGGGGGATGCTGTGGGCGAGCCAGGTCGCCCCGGGCAACGAGAACGCGCTGCGCCTGCGCGTGTTCGGCACCAAGGGCGGGCTCTTCTGGGAGCAGGAGAACCCCAACGTCATGACCTTTGCCCCCCTGGGCGAGCCCAAGAGGCTGCTGACGCGCGGGGGGGCCGGTCTGGGGGGCGGCTCGTCGCAGTTCACGCGCGTGCCCCCCGGCCATCCCGAAGGCTATCTCGAGGGCTTCGCCACGCTCTACAACGACGCGGCCGACCTGATCGCGGGCACGGGCGACGGCGCGCTCCTGCCGGGGATCGAGGCGGGGCTCGAGGGGATGTGGTTCATCGGCGCCTGCCAGCGGTCGAGCGCGGCAGGGGGCGAATGGGTGGCGCGCTAGCGCCCCCTATTCGGCCGCCGGCCGGCCGGGGATGTCCTCGCGCCGCTCGCCCCGGTGGGTCCAGGTCCGGATCGCCTCCAGCGCCTCCTCGGCCGTCTCGACGAAGCGGAACAGATCGAGGTCCTCGGGGGCGATCGTGCCGGCCTCGGCCAGCGCCTCCCAGTCCACGATGCGCTCCCAGAAGGCGCGGCCGAAGAGCAGGAACGGCACCTGCGCCATCCGGCCGGTCTGGATCAGGGTCAGCGTCTCGAACAGCTCGTCCAGAGTGCCGAAGCCGCCGGGAAAGACCGTGATCGCCTCCGCCCGCATCAGGAAGTGCATCTTGCGGATGGCGAAATAGTGGAAGTTGAAGGCGAGGTCCGGCGTCACGAAGAGGTTCGGGGCCTGCTCGTGCGGCAGCACGATGTTGAGCCCGACGCTGCGGCCGCCCGCCTCGCGCGCGCCGCGGTTGCCGGCCTCCATGACGCCGGGCCCGCCGCCCGTCACGATGACGCCGCGCCGCCCGCGCGAGCGGTGCAGCGATTCCTCCGTGACCAGGCGGGCGAAGCGGCGCGCCTCCTCGTAGAAGGGGGCAAGCGCGCGCAGGGTCGCCGTGCGCGCCCCGTCCGCGTCCTCGGGTCGCGGGATGCGCGCGCCGCCGAACATCACCACGGTCGATTCCACCCCCGCCTCGTCCAGCACGAGCTGCGGCTTGAGCAGTTCGAGCTGCAGCCGGACGGGGCGCAGCTCCTCGCGCAGCAGGAAGTCCTGGTCGGTGAAGGCCAGCCGGTAGGTCGGCGACAGGGTCTGGGGCGTGGCGGGAATCTGGGCGGCGGTCTGGAGATCCTCGACGCTGTCGCGCATCATGTGCCGCCCGGGCGGGGGCGCTGCGGGGTCGAAGGGATCGGGCTCTCGGCTGTCGTTCATGGAAGGCTCCTCTCCCCGCCCCTTTGCCAGCTTGGGCCCGCAGGGGAAAGGGTCGGGCGTTGCACCCCGTCCCCGCCCGCCCTAGGACGGGCGCCGACCTCACGCGGGAGAGACGCCATGCCCACCGACCCCTCGCTCGACGCGCTGCGCCCGGCCATCGAGGCTGCCTGGGAGGTTCGCGACACGCTCTCGCCCGCCACCCGGGGCGAGGCGCGCGACGCCGTGGAGGCCGTGCTCGAGGCGCTGGACAGCGGGCGGCTGCGCGTGGCCGAGCGCGGGGCGGACGGAACCTGGACCGTCAACGGTTGGGCCAAGCAGGCCGTGCTGCTCAGCTTCCGGCTGCGCGCCATGGAGCCGATGGAGGGCGGCCCCCAGGGTTCGGTCTGGTGGGACAAGGTGGACAGCAAGTTCAAGGGCTGGGGGCCGGCCGAGTGGGAGCGGGCGGGCTTTCGCGCCGTGCCGGGCGCGATCGTGCGCCGCTCGGCCTTCGTGGGACGCGGCGCGGTGCTGATGCCGTGCTTCGTCAATCTCGGCGCCCATGTGGGCGAGGGGACCATGGTGGACAGCTGGGCCACCGTCGGTTCCTGCGCGCAGATCGGCGCGAACGTGCACCTGTCGGGGGGCGTGGGGATCGGCGGCGTGCTCGAACCCATGCAGGCCGCCCCCACGATCATCGAGGACAACTGCTTCATCGGCGCCCGCTCGGAGGTGGTGGAGGGCGTGATCGTGCGCGAGGGGGCGGTGATCGGGATGGGGGTGTTCCTCGGCCGCTCGACTCGGATCGTGGACCGCGCCACGGGGACGGTGAGCTATGGCGAGGTGCCGCCCTACAGCGTGGTGGTCGCAGGCTCGGTGCCCTCCTCGGGAGGGGTGCACCTCGCCTGCGCGGTGATCGTCAAGCGCGTGGACGCGGGCACGCGCGCCAAGACGGCGATCAACGACCTCCTGCGGGACTGAACGCGGGTCTCACGCGTCCGCGGTCACGAGCCGGACCAGCGCCTCGCCGAGGTCGCGCTCCTGGAAGGGCTTCTGGACCAGCGCGGCCTCCTCGAAGCCCGCGGGCAGGCCGCTGGCGCCGTAGCCCGTGGCAAAGGCGAAGGGGACGCCGCGGGCGCGCAGCGCCTCGGCCACCGGGGCGGTGGTCTCGCCGGCCAGGTTGACGTCGAGGATGGCGGCATCGAGCCGCTCGGCCGTGGCCAAGTTCAGCGCCTCGGCCACCCGGCCGACCGGACCCACGACCGCAGCGCCGGCATCCGACAGGATGTCCTCGATCAGCATGGCCACGATCACCTCGTCCTCCACGACGAGGATGCGCTTGCCGGCCAGTGCGACGCCCCAATCCGTCACGCGTTGCCTCCCTCGCGGACGCGCGCGGCCCCTCGCCGCCGTCCGAAAACGGAACATATCGTGTTCCGGCACGGGCGCCAAGCGCGCAGGCGCCGCCTTCCGTCGGGGAAGGCAGGCTGTCAACGGCGCTGGCCGATCCGCGGCTCGGTCCCGTCCCGGAGGCGGGCGATGTTCGCCCTGTGCCGCCAGACGACCAGCAGCGCGGCCAGCCCGGCCGCGAGCGCGAGATCGGGCCGGCCCAGAAGCAGCGCCCAGACCGGGGACAGCGCCGCCGCGCCGAGCGCCCCGGCCGAGGAGATCCGCGTCAGCCCCGCGACGCCGAGCCAGCTCGCGCAGGCCAGGAGGCCCAGCACCGGCTGGAGCGCCAGCAGCATCCCCAGAAAGGTCGCCACGCCCTTTCCGCCGCGAAAGCCCAGCCAGACGGGAAAGCAGTGCCCCGCCATCGCGGCCGCTCCGGCCGCGAGCGCCGCGCCCTCGCCCCCCAGGGCGCGCGCGAGCAGGACCGCCGCCGCGCCCTTGCCCCCGTCGAGCAGAAGCGTGGCGAGGGCGGCGCCCCGGTGGCCCGTGCGCAGCACGTTGGTGGCCCCGATATTGCCCGACCCGACCTGCCGCAGGTCGCCCAGGCCCAGGGCCCGCGCGATCAGCAGTCCGAAGGGGACCGAGCCCAGCAGATAGCCGAGCGCGGCCCAGAGCAGGACAGCCCCCGTCACGGCGCATCCCCGAAGACCTGCCGCCCGCCGACCCAGGTGGCGCGCACCCGGCCCTGCAGCCGCGCCCCGTCGAAGGGGGTGTTGCGCGACTTGGACCGGAGGGTGGCGCGGTCGAGGACAAAGGGGCGGTCGGGGTCGAACAGCACCAGATCCGCCGGCGCCCCCGCCGCGAGCCGCCCCGTGGGCAGCCCCAGGCGCCGCGACGGGTTGAGCGAGAGGGCCCGGAACAGGACGGGCAGGCTCAGCCGGCCCGCATGGACGAGGCGCAGCGCTGCGGGCAGCAGCGTCTCGAGCCCGACCGCGCCGGGGGCCGCGGCCTCGAAGGGCAGCCGCTTGCTTTCCTCGTCCTGCGGGCTGTGCCACGAGCAGAGCACGTCCAGAAGACCCGAGGCGAGGGCCTCCACGGCGGCCTCGCGGTCGGTTTCGGCCCGCAGGGGGGGGACGAGCTTGAAGAAGGTGCGGTAGCCGCCGATGTCGAGTTCGTTGAGCGTGACGTGATGGATCGAGACGCCGGCGGTGACGTCGAGCCCGCGCGCCTTGGCGCGCGCCAGCGCCTCCAGCGCGGGGGCGGTCGTGACCTGATGGGCATGGAGCGCCGCCCCCGCGGCCTCTGCCAGCGCGAGGTCCCGCTCGAGCCCGATCCGCTCGGCCACGGGCGGCGCCGAGGGCAGGCCCAGAAGCGTCGCGAAGGGTCCCGACGTGGCGGAGGCGCCCGTCGAGAGCCACGGGTCCTGCCCGTGCGTGCCCACCAGCGCGCCGAGGCCCCGCGCATAGGCCAGCGCCCGCGCCATCACGCGGCTGTCGGCCACCAGCCGGTCGGCATCGGTGAAGGCCACCGCGCCCGCGTCGCGCAGGAAGCCCATTTCCGCCATCTCGCGGCCCTCGCGGCCCTTGGTCAGCGCGGCCATGGGATGCAGGCGCACGGGGCAGCCCTCGGCCGCGCGGCGCAGGAGCCACTCGACCGCCTCGGGGCGGTCGAGCGCGGGCTCGGTGTCGGGGCGCGTCACGAGAGTGGTGACGCCGCCGGCCGCGGCCGCGAGCCCCGCGGTGCGGAGGCTCTCGCGGTGGCGCTCGCCCGGCTCGCCGATCTTGACGCCCCAATCCACGATGCCAGGGGCGAGGACGTGACCCTCGCCCTCCACCGTCGCGTCGAAGGTCCCCTCCGGCGGGGCTGGCAGGACGGCGGCGATGCGCCCGCCTTCGAGGACGAGGGCGCCGGGCCCCTCGCGCCCTGCTTCCGGGTCCACCAGGCGCACGTCCCGGATCAGCGTGCGGACCATCCTGCCCCTCCCTGTCCCGCCCCCCTCTAGCCCCGGCCGCGGCGGGGCGGCAAGGGGATCAGCCGCGGGGCTGGAGGAGAGGCGGAGCCGGGGGCAGGGCGCTGAGCAGGGCAGGCGCCTGGCAGCCGGGATCGGCGGGCGGCGTGGGCTGGGCGATGAAGGGCGTGGCGGGGGGGACGCCCGATTCCTCCACCCAGCGGCCATCGAGGCAGAAATCCTGCGCGTAGTTGCCCGCATTGAAGCCGAAGCGTCCCTCGCCGCAATCGGTGGCCGTGCCGTCCGCGTTCCAGCCCTGGTCGAAGGGGCCCGGAACCTCGCCATTGGTGGGAAAGTGCCAGTCGCGCGGGAAGTAGCGCAGGTACCAGGTGTCGCCCGGCTCGCGCGTGGCCATGTCCCAGCTGCCGATGACCTCGCCGTGGAGATAGCCCACGATGCGGAAGGCCGTGACGTCCCTCTCGGTGATCATGTCCGCCTCGCGCAGCGCGTCCGGAAACTCCATCGTGCCGGTCATGGAATAGCCGTTCGCGCCCAGCCAGCAGAAATGCACCGTCGCCGCCGGCGCGGGCGAGGCGAGAAGCGCGAGACCGAGGGCCGCCCGGATCATTCCCACTCCCTCAGGACGTGGCCGGCAAGGTAGAGCGAGCCGCAGATCAGCACCCGGCCCGCGCCGTGGGCCGCGGCCGCGCGCACCGCCGCCTCGACCGAGGGGGCGGTCCCGGCGCGCAGACCCGCCGCCTCCGCATGCGCGGCCGTCTCCTCCGCCGGCAGGGTGTTGGCCTCGCCGGGGATGGAGACGGCCCAGAGCCGGTCGGCCACCGCGGCCAGCGGGCGCAGGAATCCCCCCACATCCTTGGTCCGCAGCATCCCCGCGACGAGGTGGACAGGCCGCGGCGGCATCCGGCGCAGCGTGGCGGCCAGCGCCTCTCCCGCAGCCGGGTTGTGCCCGCCGTCGAGCCACAGCTCCGCCGGCCCGGCCAGAGCGGCAAGGGACCCTCGCAGCCGCTGCATCCGCGCGGGCCATTCGGCGCGCGACACCGCCGCCTCCGGGTCGCCCTCGCCCAGGACGCGCAGGGCGGCGACGGCCGTGCCCGCATTCACGATCTGGTGGGGCCCGGGCAGGTTGGGCAGGGGCAGGTCCAGAAGCCCGCGCTCGTCCTGATAGACGAGGCGGCCGCGGCTTTCCTCGGCCACCCATTGCTCGCCCCAGGCATGGAGCGGCGCGCCCAGACGCTCGGCCCGCGCGGCGATCACGGCCATGGCCTCGGGGTGCTGGCGGGCGACCACGACGGGGACGCGGCGCTTGATGATCCCGGCCTTCTCGCCCGCGATCGCGCCCAGCGTGTCGCCCAGATATTGCTGGTGGTCCATGTCCACGGGGGTGATGACCGACAGGCGCGGGACGACCACGTTGGTCGCGTCGAGCCGCCCGCCCAGTCCCACCTCGAGCAGCGTCCAGTCCGCCGCCTCCTCGGCGAAGGCCAGAAAGGCCGCGCAGGTGGTGATCTCGAAGAAGGTGATCGGCGCCTCGCCGTTGGCCTCCATGCAGCGGTCGAGCACGGCCGACAGCCGCTCCTCGGCGATCAGGCGGCCCGCGAGGCGGATGCGCTCGTGGAAGCGGGCCAGATGGGGCGAGGTATAGGCGTGGCAGACCCGGCCCCTTGCCTCGAGGCCCGCGCGGATCATGGCCAGCGTCGAGCCCTTGCCGTTCGTGCCCGCCACGTGGACGACGGGGGGCAGCCGCGCCTCGGGATGGCCGAGCGCGGCGAGCAGACGCTCCACCCGCTCGAGCGTCAGGTCGATGATCTTCGGATGGAGCGCCGTCATCCGCTCGAGCAGCGCGTCCGAGGCGGCACGGGGCAGGGTCACCGGACGGGCCTCGGCGGGATCACGGGGGCGGCCTCACTCGGCGGCGCGCGTCTCGGGCGGCGCGGCGGCGGCCTCGGGCGCGGGCAGGTCGCCCTTGACGGCCGCGGGCTCGCGCAGCAGCAGCCGCAGGATCGTCACGATCTCGTCCTTGAGCTGGCCGCGCGGCGTCACCCGGTCGAGCATCCCGTGATCGAGCAGGTATTCGGCCCTCTGGAACCCCTCGGGCAGCTTCTCGCGGATGGTCTGCTCGATGACGCGCGGCCCGGCAAAGCAGATCAGCGCGCCCGGCTCGGCGATCTGGACGTCGCCCAGCATCGCATAGGAGGCGGTGACCCCCCCGGTCGTCGGATGGGTGAGGACCACGAGATAGGGCAGCCCCGCCTCCTTGAGCGACTGGATCGCGACGGTGGTGCGCGGCAGCTGCATCAGCGACAGGATGCCCTCCTGCATCCGCGCGCCTCCCGCGGCGCTGAAGAGCACGAGCGGACGGCGCAGCTCGACTGCGCGCTCGGCCGCGGCGATGACGGCATTGCCCACATACATGCCCATGGAGCCCGCCATGAAGGCGAAGTCGTGCGCGGCCGCGACGATCGGGGTGCGGCCCACCTCGCCCTCGGCGACCAGCATGGCCTCCTTCTCGCCGGTGGTCCTGCGCGCCTCCTTGAGGCGATCGACGTATTTCTTCTGGTCGCGGAAGCCCAGCGGGTCGGCGACGGGTTCGGGGACCTTCACCTCGGTAAACACGCCACCGTCGAACAGCGCCTTGAAGCGCTCGCGCGGCTTGATCGCCATGTGGTGCCCGCAATGGGTGCAGACGTTGAGATTGGCGGCCAGCTCGCGGTGGAACAGCATCTGCCCGCACTCGTCGCACTTGGTCCACAGGTTCTCCGGCACCTCGCGCCGCGAGAAGATGGAGTTGATCCGCGGACGGACGTAGTTGGAGATCCAGTTCATGCGCGCGGGCTCCGTTGGGGCTCGGGAGGCGGAGATAAGCAAGCGGCGGGCCGGATGCAATCGACCGGGTCCTCGGCCCCTCCGGCCCGGCGCCCCTCCGCGCCCGCCCTTGCCGCCTCTCCGCCCCGCCTCTATCCCTGCCCGGAGCCAGAGGGGGAGAGCCATGAACCAGCGCTTCGACAAGTCGCGCCTGCCCAGCCGCCACGTGACCGAGGGGCCCTCGCGCGCGCCGCACCGGTCCTACTTCTACGCCATGGGCCTGACCGAGGAGGAGATCCACCAGCCCCTCGTCGGCGTGGCGACCTGCTGGAACGAGGCCGCCCCCTGCAACATCGCGCTCAATCGCCAGGCGCAGGTGGTCAAGCTCGGCGTCAAGAAGGCCCGCGGCACCCCGCGTGAGTTCACCACGATCACCGTCACCGACGGCATTGCCATGGGCCACGAGGGGATGCGCTCCTCGCTCGCCAGCCGCGACGCGATCGCCGACACGGTGGAGCTGACCATGCGCGGGCATTGCTACGACGCGCTGGTGGGGCTCGCGGGCTGCGACAAGTCGCTGCCGGGCATGATGATGGCGATGGTCCGCCTCAACGTGCCTTCCGTCTTCATCTATGGCGGCTCCATCCTGCCGGGGCGCTACCAGGGCCGCGACATCACCGTGCAGGACCTGTTCGAGGGCGTGGGCAAGGTCCAGGCCGGCGCCATGTCCGAGGCCGAGCTGGAGATCATGGAGCGCGTGGCCTGTCCGTCCTCGGGCGCCTGCGGGGCGCAGTACACGGCCAACACCATGGCCTGCGTCAGCGAGGCGATCGGGCTCGCGCTGCTCAACTCCTCGGGCGCGCCCGCTCCCTACGAGAGCCGCGACGCCTTCTGCGAGGCCTCGGGCGAGGCGGTGATGCGCCTTCTGGAGAAGAACATCCGCGCCCGCGACATCGTCACCCGCCAGAGCCTGGAGAATGCCGCCCGCGTGGTGGGCTGCACCGGGGGATCGACCAACGCGGCGCTGCACCTGCCGGCCATCGCGCACGAGGCGGGCATCCCCTTCGACCTCTTCGACGTCGCCGACATCATGCGCGACACGCCCTATTTCGTGAACCTGCGCCCCGGCGGCCAGTATGTCGCCAAGGATCTCTGGGAGGTGGGCGGCGTCCCCGTGGTGATGAAGGAACTGGCCAAGCTCGGCCTTCTGCACCTCGACTGCCTGACCGCCTCGGGCCGCACGCTGGGCGAGGAGCTCGAGGAGATCCGGGGCGAGGCCGACGGCCGCGTGATCCATCCGGCCGCCACCCCGATCACGCCGACCGGCGGGGTCGTGGGGCTGAAGGGCAACCTCGCCCCCGACGGGGCCATTGTGAAGGTCGCGGGCATGAGCCCCGAGGAGCAGGTCTTCACCGGCCCGGCGCGCGTCTTCGAATGCGAGGAGGAGGCCTTCGAGGCGGTGCGCGCGCGCGCCTACCGCGAGGGGGAGGTGCTGGTGATCCGCAACGAGGGCCCTGCCGGGGGGCCGGGCATGCGCGAGATGCTGGCGACCACGGCCGCCATCTCGGGACAGGGGATGGGAAAGAAGGTCGCGCTCATCACCGACGGGCGCTTCTCGGGCGCGACGCGGGGCTTCTGCGTGGGCCATGTGGGACCCGAGGCCGCGCATGGCGGGCCCATCGCGCTGCTGCGCGACGGGGACATGATCACCATCGACGCGATCCGGGGCGAGCTGTCGGTGGCGCTGTCGGACGAGGAGCTGGAGGCGCGCCGCCGCGAATGGAGCGGGCCGCGGCCCACCCCCTACACGTCGGGCGCGATCTGGAAGTTCGCCCGCCTTGTGGGATCGGCCCGCTACGGGGCCGTCACCCATCCCGGCGCGGCGGGCGAGTCGCATGTCTATGCGGATCAGTAGTGGCCGCCCGCAGCCGGGGCGTTTCCGTTTCGTTAACGATTCGATGCTATAGTGGCCGCGAATCGGGGGCGGATGATGGCCGGCGGGGCAGGGGGGCGCGTGTGGTCGGCGGTGCTCGATCGCGCGGCGGTGGCGCGGTGGACGCGCGCCGGCCGACAGGTCTCGTCGGCCGAACTGTCGGCGCTGCGGCGCGATCTGGCGCAGGCTCATGTCCTGCGCCACCGGCTCGAGGAGTTTCTGGCCGCGGGCGAGGACCGTCTGGCCCTGCCCCGGATCGGCTCGCAGGCCTTTGCCCGCCCGGCGGGGACTGATTGGGCCTGGCGGCCCAGGCTCTGGCGCGGGCCCTTGGCGCGGAAGGGAGTGGCAGCCGTGGAGACGCGCACCCGCATCGGGGACGAGGCGACGCTCTTTCACGACTGCGCGGTGAGCGAGATCACCCTGCGGCAGATCCGCAACAGCCGCGAGGCGGATCTGGCTCCCTTCGGGCTGCGCTTCGACGTGTTCCGCTTCGACGGCACCTATCTCGCGCTTGCCATCGACCTGCCGGCGGCCGCCTGCGCGGGGCTGGGGCGGCGCCATCTGATCCGTCTCGGGGTGGGGGTCGAGATGGAAAAGCCGCTGGAGATCTTTGCGCGCCTGAACATCCGCCACGGACCCAACACCGAGCAGATCGTGCGCGAGCTGCCGCTGCACCTGCCGCCGCCCCACGACGATGTGGGGGTGGAATTCGACCTCGCCTATACCCGCCTCAACGAGAAGCGCGTGGAGCGGATGTGGCTCGACCTGATCCTCGAGGGGCCGCAGATGAACCAGGTGACGCTGCGCGACCTGACCTTCGCCCGCTATCCGAGGGCGGACCTGTGAGGGGCGAGGAGGCCGTCTCGCCCCGGCTCGTGCCGCTCCGTCTCGCCGGGGGCATGTGGGAGGGACTCTGGGAGGGCGCGGACCCTCCGCGGCTCGTGGCCAGCCACACGGGCATCCCGCTTCCGCCGCCCGAAGCCGCGGAAACCGAAGGGGGCTGGCTGGTCCGCCTCCGCCTGCCGGTCGAGCTGATCGCGGAGGGCGTGCAGACGGTCGTCATCGCCGATGCCGGGACGGGAGGGACGCTCGCCCGCATCACCCTCGTGGCAGGCGAGGTCCTTGCCGACGACCTGCGCGCGGAGATCGACCTGCTGCGGGCCGAGCTCGACATGCTCAAGCGGGCCTTCCGCCGCCACTGTCTCGAGACCGGCGGCGCCTGATCAGCGGCGTGCGCCGAACAGCGCGCTGCCCACGCGCACATGGGTCGCCCCCTCGGCGACGGCGGCCTCGAAGTCGCCGCTCATGCCCATGGACAGCCAGGGCAGTCCCTCGGTCTCCGCGATGGAGCGCAAAAGGCGGAAATGGGGGCGGGGATCGGCGCCGTCCGGGGGAATGGCCATGAGACCGCGCAGCGGCAGGCCCAGCCGCCGGACAAGCGCGACGAGCCCGGCCGCGTCCTCGGGCGCCACGCCGGCCTTCTGCGGCTCGCGGCCCGTGTTGACCTGCACCAGCAGGTCGGGGCAGGAACCCCTCTCGTCGGCGAGGCGCGCCAGAGTCTCGGCCAGGCGCGGGCGGTCGAGGCTGTGGATGGCGTCGAACAGGGCCATCGCCGCGCGCGCCTTGTTGGTCTGAAGAGGCCCCACGAGGTGCAGCGCCACGCCGGCATACCGGCTCCGCAAACCGTCCGCCCCGTCCCAGCGGGATCGCGCCTCCTGCACGCGGTTCTCGCCGAACAGGCGGTGGCCGGCCTCGAGCACGGCGCGCACACGCTCGCATGGCTGTTCCTTGGAGACCGCCACAAGCGCGACCGATCCGGGGGGGCGGCCGGCCGCGGCCTCGGCCGCCCGCAGCCGCGCGAGAACCGCTGCCAGACCCCGTGCCGAACCCGTTTCGTCCAACGTCCCGAACCCCCTTGCCGCGCCGCCTTCGCGCTCCATCTGGCTGACGCGCGAGCCGGTCCGGGTCAAGGGGTGCGGCAGGTTTGCCGCTGTGTGGCCGGCCTGCATCATTTTCGGGGCGCAGGCCGGGCACCCGGCCGAGACGGTTGAATGTGGCGCTGCCCCGGCGCAAAGACGGATCAATGCTAGTCGGACTGGCATTCTCGGGAATGCACAACACGAGGGAAACCATGAAACGCATCCTCTTGGCCTCGGCCTCGATCGTGGCCTTCGCCGGCGCCGCGGCGGCCCAGAACATCACCTTCGGCGGCACCGCCGAACTCGGGTTCAACGACGAGGAAGAGGACGGGTTCTTCTACTCGGCCGACCTCGATGTGACCTTCACGACCACGCTCGACAACGGCCTCGTGGCCTCGGCGACCTTCACGCTGCCGATCGCCAGCAACAACCTCGGCAACACCAATATCGGCGTGGACGACAACTTCGTGCTCGCCATCGAGTCCGAGGGCTTCGGCGGCCTGTTCTTCGGCGACACGGCCTTCGCGGCCGAGACCCGCTGGGATCCGGGCTTCGCCATGGCGTCCGACAACTTCTCGGAGCAGGACAACGAGACCGTCCTGCGCGGCGACGGCGTGTTCGGCGACTGGGAGTTCTCGGTCTCCGGCATCGTGGCGGATGCGGACAACGACCGTCCGGGCACCGGCGGGTCGGGCCGTGACTATCTCGACCAGATCTCGCTCGGCGGCGCCGGCTCGTTCGGCAACTTCGTGATCGACTTCGCCTATCAGGAAGAGTCGCAGATCGCGTCGGATCGCGTCGGCCTCGACGAAAGCGAGGAAGGCGTCTACGACAGCGCCAACGACGACTTCAACCCGAACGAGATCCTCGCCGCGGCCGTCGGCACCACCTTCGGCGGCGCCGACCTGAAGTTCGCGGTCGCCCGCGACCTGACGGCCGAGACCACCTCCTACGGGGTGCTGGCCCGCTATCCGTTCGGCCCCGTGACGCTGACCGGCTCCTACACCTTCGAGCCCGATTTCGACGAAGACTCCTGGCGGGTGCAGGCGGACTACGCCTCCGGCCCCGTCACGGCGAAGGTCTTCTACGAAAGCGAAGTGGGCGAAGAGGACTGGGGCATCGAGGCCGGCTACGCCCTCGACGACCTGACCAACATCTATGTCGGCTACATCGACGCGGATGGCGCCTATGCCGGTGCGCGGTTCGGGATCGGCTCCAACGCCTATCTCGAGGCTTCCTACTCGGAATTCTCGGATGCCGGTCCGACCGAGTTCCGTCAGGGCACCACGCTGCTGGTCGGCCTGACCTTCTGATCCTTCGGCGGTCGGATGGAACGGGGGCGGGTCTTCGGGCCCGCCCCTTTGCGTTGGCCGTCTGGACAAGGACGCGCCCGGCGGGCATCACCGGCGGCGCCATGCCCCCAGCCGAAGGTCGATCCATGTCCGCCCGCTACGACGCTCCCGCCATCGAGGCCCGCTGGCAGGACGCCTGGGACAGGGCGGGCCTGTTCCGCGCCGTCGCGGACCCCGCGCGGCCGAAATGCTATGTACTCGAGATGTTTCCCTATCCGTCGGGGCGCATCCATATGGGCCATGTGCGCAACTACACGATGGGGGATGTGGTGGCGCGGCACCGGCGAGCGACGGGCCATGCGGTGCTGCACCCGATGGGATGGGACGCCTTTGGCCTGCCGGCCGAGAATGCCGCCATGGCCTCCGGCGGCCATCCCAAGGACTGGACGCTCGCCAACATCGCGGCCATGCGCGACCAGATGAAGCCGCTCGGCTTTTCCATCGACTGGAGCCGGGAATTCGCGACCTGCGATCCCGCCTATTACGGGCACCAGCAGCGTCTCTTTCTGGACATGTGGGAGGCCGGCCTCGTCACCCGCAAGGCGGCCGTCGTGAACTGGGACCCGGTGGAGAACACGGTCCTGGCCAACGAACAGGTGGTGGACGGCAGGGGCTGGCGCTCGGGGGCCGAGGTCGAGCGGCGGGAACTCACGCAATGGTTCTTCCGCATCAGCGACATGGCGGGCGAGCTTCTGGATGCGCTCGACGGGCTCGAGGCCTGGCCGGCCAAGGTGCGCCTGATGCAAGCCAACTGGATCGGCCGGTCGCGCGGCCTGGAGATGGCCTGGCCCCTCGTCGAGCCGAGCCACGGGCACGAGACGATCCCCGTCTACACGACCCGTCCGGACACGCTGCTGGGCGCGAGCTTTGTGGGCATCTCGCCCGATCATCCGCTGGCGCGCGCCCTGGCGGCGGCGGATGCGGGAGTCGCCGCCTTCTGCGAGGAGGCGCGCAAGGGCGCCGCCACGGAGGAGGCGATCGAGACCGCGCCGAAGCTCGGGCTCGACACGGGCCTGCGGGTACGCCATCCGCTGGAGACCGGCCGCACGCTGCCGGTCTGGATCGCCAACTTCATCCTGATGGATTACGGCACGGGGGCCATCTTCGGCTGCCCGGCGCATGACGCGCGCGACCTCGAATTCGCACGCAAGTACGGCCTGCCCGTGATCTCCACCTTCGAGGCGGAAGGGGGCAATCCGCTGCCCGAGGAGGGGGCGCCCGCCTTCGTGCCGCCCAGGACCGAGCGGGTCCGCTACACCCGCTCCGTCGCCGGGCCCGAGCACCAGACGGGCGCGGACGCCGTGGAGGCCGCCATCGCGCGCGCCGAGGTCGAGGGCTGGGGCAGGGGTGTCACGCGATACCGCCTGCGCGACTGGCTGCTCAGCCGGCAGCGCTACTGGGGCTGTCCGATCCCCGCGATCCATTGCCCTGCCTGCGGCACGGTGCCGGTGCCGCGCGACCAGCTGCCCGTGCTGCTGCCCGACGACGTGACCTTCGACAGGCCCGGCAACCCGCTCGACCGCCATCCGACCTGGAAACATGTCGCCTGTCCCCGCTGCGGGGGTCAGGCCCAGCGCGAAACCGACACGATGGACACGTTCGTGGACTCGTCCTGGTATTTCGCCCGCTTCACGGCGCCGCACGCATCCACGCCCACCGACCCGGCCGAGGCCGCCTACTGGATGAACGTGGACCAGTATATCGGAGGCATCGAGCACGCGATCCTGCACCTGCTCTACAGCCGCTTCTTCGCCCGTGCGATGGTCCGCACGGGGCATCTGCCGCCCAAGGCTGCCGAGCCCTTCGACGCGCTGTTCACCCAGGGCATGGTCACGCACGAGATCTACCAGACGCGCGACGCGCAGGGCCGCCCCGTCTATCACTTCCCCGAGGAGGTGGAGGACGGCCGCCTGCGGAGCACCGGCGAGGCGGTGGAGATCATCCCCTCGGCCAAGATGTCGAAGTCCAAGAAGAACGTCGTGGACCCCGAGACGATCGTGCGGCGCTGGGGCGCGGACACGGCGCGCTGGTTCGTGCTCTCGGATTCTCCGCCCGAACGGGACGTGGAATGGACCGCGGCCGGGGCGGAGGCGGCCTGGCGCCACCTCGCACGCGTCCATCGTCTCGCGCAGGAGGCTGCCCTGTCGGAGGCGCCCGCCGTGCCGGAGGCCGATGCGGCGCTCGAGCGGGCGCTCCACCGCACGATCCACGAGGTCACGCAAGGTATCGAGAGCTTCGGCTTCAATGCGGCGATCGCCCGCCTGTACGCCTTCACCAACCTCGTGGCCCGGTCCGAAGCCGGAGCCGAGGCGAAGCGTCGCGCCCTGCGGATCATGGCCCAGCTCATGGCGCCCATGACGCCGCATCTGGCCGAGGAGATGTGGTCGCTGCTGGGCGGCGAGGGCCTCTGCGCGGCCGCCCCCTGGCCGGTGGCCGATCCGGCCCAGCTCATCGACGACACGATCACGCTGCCTGTCCAGGTCAACGGCAAGCGGCGCGGCGAGATCACCGTTCCGCGGGATACGGGTCCGGTCGAGATCGAGCGGCTCGCCGTCGAGGCGGTGGCGCGCAGCCTCGATGGCGCGCCGCCCCGCAAGGTCATCGTCGTGCCGGGCCGGATCGTCAATGTGGTCGCCTGAGCCGATCGGCCGGCGCGCGCTCGTCAGCGCCCTGCTGCTCGGTCCGGTCGGTTTGGCCGGATGCGGATTCGCCCCCGCTCTTGCCCCCGGTTCCGTCGGGGCGGGGCTTCGCGGGCAGGTGAGGGTGCTGGCGCCTGCCACGGCCCGCGGCTTTCGCCTGCGAGCGGCCCTGGAGGATCGCCTGGGCGCTCCGGCCGCGGGGGCGCCGCTCGTCCTCGAGACGGATGCGACGGTGCGACAGGTGGAATCCGCCGTCGGCCCGACGGGGGCGATCGCCCGCTACACGCTCGAAGGCCGCGCGCCGTGGCGTCTCGGTCGGGCCGGCACCCCGCTCGCCGAAGGGGAGGTGCAGGCGTTTTCCGGCTACTCGGCCGGGGGCTCGACCGTTGCCCTGCGGGCAGCGGCCATGGATGCCGAAACGCGGCTGATGGCGCAGCTGGCCGAGGCGATCGTGGCACGGCTGCTGCTGCTGGAGGATCTGCCCTGAAGCTGTCCGGGCGCGAGGCACGCCGCTTCCTCGGCCGCCCCCCTGCCGACGTGGCGGCGGTGCTTCTGTCGGGAGAGGATCCGGGGCGCATCGCGGACGCGCGGGGCCGCCTGGTCTCCCTCTGGGCAGGGCCGTCGGCCGAGGCGGAAATGCGGATCGAGCGGCTGTCCGGCGCGGACCTGCGCCGCGACGGACGCGGTCTCGGGGATGCCCTCAAGGCGCAGGGCTTCTTTCCCGGCCCCCGGGTGGTCATCCTGGAGGACGCGACGGACGGTCTGGCGCCGGTCGCGGAGGCGGCCCTGGAGGATTGGCGCGAGGGCGATGCGCGGCTCGTGGTGACGGCGGGGAGCCTGCCGGCCCGCGGGGCGCTGCGGCGCCTGTTCGAGGGTCGGCGGGGTCTGGTGGCGATCACCTTCTACGACGATCCTCCCGATGCGGCCGAACTGGACGCGCTGCTGGCGGAGGCGGGCGTCGGATCGCTGGAACCGGAGGCGCGGGCCCTGATCGAGACGGCGGCGCAGAGCCTGCCGCTCTTCGAACTCTGCGGGCTTCTGGAGCGTCTCGCGCTCTACGGGTTCGGGGATACGGGGCCTGTGGCAGCCGAGGCGGTCGAGGCGTTGTTACCCGACGGGGCCGAGGCGGATCTCGACGCCCTCCTGGCGGCCGTTGCGGCAGGCGAAGAGGCGCGAATTCCCTCGATACTTCAGCGGCTTTCCGCTCAGGGTGTGAATGGCGTGGCGATCGCGACCGGCTTGGGGCGCCATCTGCGCGCCGCCATGGGCGTGGCTGCCGCGAAAGGGGGCCGCGATTCGGCCCTGGCTTCGCTCAGGCCGGTGCCGTTCGGTGCCCGGCGGACGGCGCTCCTGCGTCTGGCCTCCTGGGCCCCGGAGCGACTGGAGAACGCAGCCGGCCTGATCCTCGAACTCGACCGCAACCTTCGCGGCGGCTCGCCCGCGCCGCAGGGCGCTCTGGTGGAACGGGCGCTCCTCCGCCTGGTTCGGCTGGGCCGCTGACACAAGAAGGCCCGCGCCCCGGGAGGGGACGCGAGCCAGCCGTGATCCCGTGGAGGATCAGTTGTTGGGCGTGTCGCTGTCGCTGTCGTTGGCGACCGCGAGCGCGATCAGGCCGCCGAGCAGGGCGAGCGGGAGGATGATGCCCCAGGTGCTGCGCGGAGCCGGCGGCGGCTCGGCGATCACGACGGGCGGGGGCACGTCCACGACGGGGGCAAAGCCACCGGCGAAGGACGGGCCGGCCGCGGCGGCGAGCGCGGCGGCGAGGGCGAGGGATTTCAGATGGCGCATGGTCTCACTCCTGTTTTCTGCGCACGGCCGGGGCCGTCGTTCACGATCATGGCGCATTGCCGTGATGCAGACAAGGCAGGCAAGTAGGCCAGCCTTGTCGGAAATCCCCACCTTGCGGCGGGAATGTCACTAGGCGTCCGGGTCGTCATCGTCGTTGCTGCTGTTGGCGACGGCGAGCGCGATGAGCCCTCCGAGCAGCGCGAGCGGCAGGATGACACCCCAGGTGGAACGGGGCGCGTCAGGCTCGACCAGCACCACGGGACCTTCGACCATCGGCGCGGCGAAGCCGCCCGCCAAGGCCGGTCCCGAGAAACCAGCCAGGGCGGCGATGAGGGCGAATGACCTGAAGGCGCGCATGACCTGCTCCGATGGGCTCACGAAACGCTGAGCCCCACCTAGAGCGATCTGTCCCGCTGCTCAAGCATGGGACGGCCGAAGCGGCGGTTTCTGTGTCGTTACAGCCGATTGGCGCGCAAATATGCAACAGTCGGCGAGACGTATTGCCGGGATGCCGCGATCTCTCCCCGTTCGTCGAGCCAGTAGATGTTGTCGAAGATGAGCCGGTCGCTCCGGCAATTCTCGTCGAAGCGGGCGAGGGTAGCCTGCCTGAGGCCGAGATCCACCGTCTCTCGTCCGGCTGGCCTGACCTGGCAGGCAAAGCGGGTGGTCACGACCTGATCCTGCGCGTCGAGCGTCTCGGCCGTGCGGGTGAGGCTGCCGCCGCCTGCCCGGAGAAGTCCCAGAAGGCCCGGCGCGTCGATGGTGAGCAGATCGTCGCCGAACCCCCGCGTGGCGGTCAGGATGCCGGCATCGAAGGCGGCGGTCGGCCCGGACTGGAGCGCGAGCGTCGTTCGCGGACCGTTGGTCTGGATGATCCGGCCCAGTTCGTTGATTCCGAGGGCGTTGATCTGGACGATCCGGTAGGCGCCGGGAGCGGCAGCGATCGCCTCCGGCGCGAACTGCTCCGGTCCGACCGGCGGGCGGCCGACATCGTCCACCGCGCTGCCGCCGAACAGGCGGCCGATCCCCTGGGCGACCGCGAGGACCCGGGTTTCGGCCGCGGACGCCCCGGGCGGCGCATCGGGGGGAGGGCCGCCGCAGCCGGCCAGCAGGAGCGCGGCGGCCGCCGCGAGCAGGGTCCGTGTCATCGCCAGAACCGCCCCCATGTATCCTCGAGATCCGCATAGCGCCCGCCGCGGACGACCTCGTAGAGGCGGCCCTCCACGTTGAGCCGCGCTCCGCCGTCGCGGTTGAGCGACCGGATCGTGTTGGTCAGATCGCGCCGCGTGGGCCGGCCGAGCACGAAGTCGATCGGCACGGTGAACCGGATGCCCTTGTCGAACGATCCCTCGCCGAAATCCTCGAACGGGATGTCGGTGAGCGTCGCATAGGCGCCGACGCGCCAGCCGTTCTCGAATTCCCGATCCACGGCGAGGGTCGCACCCCAATCCCCCGCAAGGTAGCGCCCGGCATCGACCTGCGCATGGAAGCCGTTGCCCAGATCGTAGTAGAGCGAGGCGTGCCCGGTCACCGTGTCGTAGTCGCGGAAGCCCAGGAGCATGTCGAAGTCGCGCTGGACGGCATAGTTGATCTCGGCGCCCAGCGCCCAGCGGGTGCTGACCGGGGCATAGAGCAGCTCGCCCGAGACCCCGCCATACATGGCCTCGAGATAGCCGGCGGTGACGCGGCTGTAGAGATCGCGGCCGGGCCGGCCGTAATGCGACAGCGTCAGGGTCTGGAGAACCGGATGGCCGTCGCGGCCATAAAGGCCCTGGTCGCGGCGCACCACGGGGATGCCCGCGATGGGCTCGGCCGGCTCGAGGTCGCGCAGGCCCGAGCTGATGACGCGCTGCCGCACGGCCCCCGACAGGATCAGGTTGGGCTGGATGCGGTAGGCAGCCGAGAGTTCCGCGCCGGCGCTGAACTGGATCGGGCTTCCCGCATTGAACAGCGTCAGTCCGAAATACGGCCGGACCCCCCAGGAGAAGGGGTCGCGCGGCGACGGGACGGGCGTGAGACCCGCCGAGGGGCCGGCATCGTCGAACTCGGCTCGGGCCAGGCTGGCGGCGGTCCCGCCGACGCGGTTTTCCAGATCCTCGATGTCCGAGCGTGCGAAGGTGACGGCCGACAGGGGGATGCCCCTCTGCATCGGCTCCAGCGTGAGCCGCTCGATGGAGGGCGGCAATTCCCGCGTCAGGATGCGCGCGATCCGCCCCATGGCCTGCGCCTCCGAGCGGTAGCGCGTGTTGGTATAGCGCACCCGGGCCGTCCGGTCGGTCAGCTCGAGGCCAGCCAGTTCCACGCCTTCGGCGCGCATCGCGGCGGTCAGGCGGTCGCGCAGCGTGCTCTCGGGAAGGGCGGCGCGGTCCCAGCTCTGGGCGGCGCGGAGACCGTCGGCTCGCACCGCCACGGGCAGGGGCGCAGGATCGAGGCCGCTCAGGAACGGACGGTCGTTGGGATTGACGGTGATCGTGCCGCGAAAGGCCAGCTCGCTGCCATACAGATAGCCGAGACCCAGCTGGATGCCGGGCAGGGGCGTCCAGGCGACGCCGAAGTTGAGCGGCGTGCGACGCTCGAACAGGGGCTCGCCCTGGAAGGTCGTGTAGCCGTCGTCCGAGGAATATTCGGCCGTGACGATCCAGCGTTCGTTGGGCGCCCACTCGATGCCGCCGAACAGGGCCGCATCGCCGCGGAAGAACGTCTCGTAGGAGGGCGTGCCGCCCGGATCGCCCGGCAGGAATCCCACGGGACGTTCCTCGAAACGGTCGTCGAGAGCGCCGAGCGGGTTGGTGAAGCCGTTATAGGTGCCGAGCCGCCCCCAGCCCAGGCCCGTGGTCACGCGGAAGGCGCTTCCGATCGTCTTGGTCGCCACGAGATACTCGGACGCATAGAGTCCCGTGCCGAGGAAATCCTGAAGGCCGATCGCGATGGCCGGCATGACCGGCCCCTCGTCGGTCAGGCGGAACCGGAGGTCGAAGGAGCGGTCCCAGTAGCCCTCCCCCTCCTCGGCATAGCCGTCGATGCCGGCATAGCGGAAGGTGCCCGAGAGCCGCGGCGTCACCTGGAAGGTGAAGGAGTTGCGCAGTTCGCGCCCGCGCCAGCCCAGGGTGCCCGCGATCTGCCCGTCCGGTGCGCTGATCGCGGAAGGCATCTCGATCAGACCCGGCGTGCCGTAGAGCGTGTAGTTGGTCCCGTCCTGCGCTCCGGCGGGAACGGCCACGGCCAGCGCCAGCGCGCTTGCAGCGCGGAGCGGTCGGAAGAGGGAGCGGGCCATGGGGCACCTCCTGATCGCGATCGCTGCCACCTAAGCGGAAGCGGACCCCGATGAAAAGCCGTTCTCCTCGTCCCGCGCTCCGTCGCGGGGGCTTTCCGCCGCCGCGATCCAGGCTGCGGCCCCGATCCCGGCCAGCCGGCCCGTGGCCAGGCAGGCCGTCAGAAGATAGCCGCCGGTCGGTGCATCCCAGTCCAGCATCTCGCCGGCCGCGAAGGTCCCGGCCCGGTTGTGCAGCATGAGCCCGTCGGTGAGCGCCGCGAAGCGCAGGCCTCCCGCGGTGGAGATGGCCTCGTCAAGCGGACGGAATCCGTGGTGTCGGACCGGCAGCGCCTTGAGAAGGGGGGCGAGATCCCCGGGCAGGGGACGGCCCCATTCGTGCAGCAGCGCCGCTCGCACCCCTTTCAGCCCCAGCCGCTTGCGCAGCCGGTTGGCGAGGCTGTCGCGCCCGCCCGCCGGCCCCAGCCGCGCGCGCAGCGCCTCTGTTGTCAGATCGGGAAAGAGGTCGAGCCGGAGCGGCGCGCCCTCCCGCAGCGGACGCGAGAGCGCGTAAAGACCGCCCCCCTCGAGCCCTCGGGCCCCGACCACCACCTCTCCGCGCGAGACCACATCGCCAGCGATCCAGGCGGCGGCCTTCACGGCTTGTCCGAAGACCCGTTCCATGGGAGGCGACCAGGACACCGACAGACCGGCATTGGAGGGCGCGAAGGGCGCCGTCAGGCCGGGGGGGAACCGGGCGGACCAGGTCCCGTCCGAACCCAGCCGGCTCCAGCTCGCCCCGCCCAGCGCGAGGACGGTCGCCTGCGCCTGCACCTGCCAGGTGCCCTGGGGGGTGGCGAAGCGGAGGGCCGCTCCGGCCCAGCCGGTCCAGCGCCAGCGCATCCTGAGGACCGCGCCTGCTGCCGTGAGGCGGGCGAGCCAGGCGCGCAGGAGCGGCGAGGCCTTCCAGGCCAGCGGAAACACGCGCCCGGTCGATCCGGTAAACAGGTCCTGCCCCAATCCCCGGGCCCAGGCCATCGCCGCCTCGGGGCCGAACTCCGCAAGCGCCCGGTCCAGGGCCGGCGGGAGCGCCGCGCCATAGGCGGCCCTGAACATCTCCTCCGGTTCGTTCTTGGTCAGGTTGAGCCCGGACCGGCCGGCCATCAGGAACTTGCGCGCCGGCGAGGGCATGGCATCGCAGATCAGCACCGGCCGGCCCGCGGCACACAAGGCTTCGGCCGCCATCAGCCCGGCGGGTCCCGCCCCGACGACGACCGCTCCCGGCCAGCGTTCGACGCTGCCATCCCCCTCCCCCGGTGCGCCCCCCTTGTCGGCCCGCCTTTCCGCCCCGAGATCCCCTGCCATGCCCCGCCGCCGCGCCCGTCCCCCGCCGCCCGGTCCCCCGCCCCCCGAGGAGCGCGGCGAGCCGCTCTGTGCCCTGTGCCTGCGGCCGATCCCGGCCGGCGCGCCGCAGAGCCTGCACCATCTGGTGCCGCGCCTGAAGGGGGGCGGCCGCGGTCCCACAGTGCTCTTGCACCACCTCTGCCACAGGGAAATCCATGCCACGCTGACGGAAGCGGAACTGGCGAGGGGCTATGCCACGGCCGAGGCCTTGCGCGCCCATCCGCGCCTGGCCCGCTTCATCGAATGGCTGCGGGGCCGGCCGCCCGGCTTTCACTCGGCCACGCGGCGCGGGTCCGGTCCGCTCCGGCGCGGGGGGCGCTGAGGATCGCGTCCGCCCGGCGGTTTTGCTGCTTTCCCTTGTGGCTGGGGCGCCGTAGTTTGGCGTCAGGCGCACGTGTCCGCCCGGTGGCGGATCGTGGGCGTGCGCGCCGCAGAGAAGGACCGTTCGATGATCGCACCGCGCTTTCGCCGCCTCGGCGCCGCCTCGGCGCTGGCCCTCGCCGCGTCGCCGGCCCTGGCCGACCTGACCGCGCAGCAGGTGTTCGATGACTGGCTGTCCGGCCTGAACGTCTATGGCGAGGAGGGCGTCACGATCGGCGCGCAGGATTATGCTGCAGGCGTGCTGACCGTTCGCGACATCGCCTTTTCCTTCGAGAGCGAGGACGGCACCGTGGTGGCGGGCCGGGTGCCCGAAGTGGTGATGACCGAGAACGACGACGGTACTGTGACCGTCACGATGTCGCCGGAATATCCCATGACCATCTCCGCGCCCGCCGACCCGGAGGCCGGCACCGGCGCGTCAGAGGCCCGCCTCCTCTTCCGCCAGGCCGGGCTCGCGATGACCGTATCGGGCGAGCCGGGGGCGATGACCTACGACCTGTCCGCCGACCGCTTCTCGCTCGAGCTCGACTCGCTCGCCGAGGATGGAGAGGCGGTGCCCGCCGAGTTCCTCCTCGCGCTCAACGATCTGGAGGGCACCACCGTGTCCACCGGTCTTCCGGGCGAGGACAGGGGCTTCGACTACGACTGGGAGGCCGGCACGCTCGACCTGCTGCTCGACATTCCCGATGCGGAGACCGGAGGCCATGTGATGCTCTCGGGGCGTGTCAGCGACATGGCCCTGCAGATCCTGCTCGACATGCCCGCGGCCGCGCTCGACTCGCCCGAGACCGCCCTGCGCGACGGCCTGTCCATGGAGGGCGGCTATGAGTATGCCTCGGCCAGCTACCTCTTCGAGGTAGCCGATCCCGACATGGGCAGCCTCAACGGCACGGTCGCGACCGGTGCCGGAACGCTCTCCTTCGCCGCCAGCGGCGAGGAGGTCAGCTACAGTTCCCAGGTTGTCTCCCTTGCGCTCGCGGCCACCGGCGATCAGCTGCCCTTTCCGATCGAGGCCAGCATCGCCGATTACTCGGTGGACCTGCTGATGCCGCTGGCTGCCAGCGACGAGCCGAGGCCCTGGGCGCTCGGGCTCAACCTCGCCGGCTTCGCCCTCAACGAGGAGATCTGGCAGACCTTCGATCCGGGCGGGGTACTGCCGCGCGATCCTGCGACCCTGACGCTCAGCCTGTCGGGACTGGCGACCCTGTTCTCGGACCTGACCGATCCCGCCTTGGCGGAGGCCGCCGAGCCCCCGGGGCAGATCGACTCGGTGGAGATCGAGACGCTGGTCCTGTCGCTCGGCGGAGCAGAGGTGACGGGCAGCGGTGCCTTCACGCTCGACAACACCGATCTGGAGACGATGGGCGGCCTGCCGCGCCCCGAGGGCACGGCCGAGTTCCGCCTCGTGGGGGTTAATGCCCTGCTCGACAACCTCGCCGCACTGGGCCTTCTCCAGCCCGACCAGATGCTCCCTGCACGGATGATGCTGGGCGCCTTCGCCACGGCGGTCGGCCCGGACGAGCTCACCAGCCGGATCGAGGCCACAGCCGAGGGGCAGATCCTCGTCAACGGACAGCGCATCCAGTAGGATCGCGGCCGGGCTGCTGCGGCCCGGTTTTCCTGCGCCCGATCGCGACCCACCTGCCGCGAAGGATCGTTCATGGATTCGCCTGCCGAACTTGCCGCCCGGCTTCTGGACCTTGCGCGTCGCGCGGGGGCCGACGCCGCCGACGCCCTCGTGGTGCGCGGCGCCTCCCTGTCCGTCGAAGTCCGCGGCGGACGACTGGAGGAGGCGCAGCGCGCCGAAGGGATCGATCTGGGTCTGCGCGTCCTCGTGGGACGGCGGCAGGCGGCCGTGTCGGTCTCCGACCCCCGCGAGCCCGTCCTGACCCAGCTGGCGGAGCGGGCCGTCGCCATGGCGCGGGAGGCGCCGGAGGACGACACCGCGGGTCTTGCCGATCCCGGAGAGCTCGCCACCGCCCGGGCCATGGAGTCGCTCGATCTCGAGGACCGATCTCCCGAGCCCGACCCCTCTGCCCTCGAGGAGCAGGCCCGTCGCGCCGAGGCCGCCGCGCTGGGCGTGCGGGGCGTGACGCAGGTCGAATCGGCCTCTGCCGGCTGGTCGCGCCGGGAGATCGCCCTGGCCGCCACCAACGGCTTTGCCGGTGCCTACACGCGGACCGAGCGCGGCCTGTCCTGTTCTGCCATCAGCGGGCAGGGCACCGCGATGGAACGCGACTGGGACTATGACAGCCGTGTCCACGCCTCCGACCTGCGTTCACCCGAGGAGATCGGCCGGACGGCCGGCGAGCGCGCAGCCGCCCGCGAGGGGGCGAGCAAGCCGCCCACGGGCGCGTTCCCCGTCCTGTTCGACGAGAGGGTGGCGGGCTCTCTCATCGGACACCTTCTGTCGGCGATCAACGGGGCGGCCGTCGCGCGCGGATCGTCCTTCCTGCTCGACCGGCTGGGCGAGCCTGTCCTGCCCGACGGCCTGACGCTGCGCGAGGACCCCCATCGTCCCCGCAACCCGGTCTCGCGCCTGTGGGACGCCGAAGGTCTTCCGACGCGACCCAAGGCCCTGGTGGAGGAGGGGCGGCTGACGACATGGCTTCTCGACCTTGCCTCGGCGCGGCGGCTGGGGCTGCGGAGCACGGCGAATGCCGCGCGGGGGCCTGGCAGCGCGCCTGCCCCCTCCGCGACGACGGTCGAACTGACCCAGGGCACGGAGACCCGCGACGACCTGCTGCGCCGGATGGGACGGGGTCTCTGGGTGACCTCGCTCATCGGATCGACGATCAACCCCAACACGGGCGACTATTCGCGCGGGGCAGGCGGGTTCTGGGTCGAAGGGGGCGTGCCCGTCCGTCCGGTCTCGGAGGCGACGGTCGCGGGCAACCTGCGCGACATGCTCCGGCGCATCGTGCCCGCGTCCGATGCGAGACCTCACGTGACGCGCGTCGTCCCGTCGCTCCTGATCGAGGAGGGCATGACCGTCGCGGGAGCCTGACCGGCGGCGCATGCGGCTCCATCACCCTTGACGAGTGCGGAGGGGCGGACCAAACCCGCCGCGACCCGTTTCCTTCAGGAGCCGATCATGGCCAAGCAGCGCCTCCACCTGGTGTTCGGCGGCGAACTCGTGGACCCGGCCCGGACCGAGTTCCGCGACGTCTCTCGCATCCACATCGTGGGCATGTTCCCGGATTATGCCAGCGCCTTTGCCGCCTGGAAGGCCGAAGCCCAGCGGACCGTGGACGATGCCCACATGCGCTACTTCATCGCCCACCTGCATCGCCTGCGCGACGAGGAGCAGGCCGGGTCCGCCGTCCCGCAGGCCATGGAGGGCTGAGGAGCGCAGGGGTGCCGCGCCATCCTCTGGCGCTGACCGCCTGGGCGGCCCTGTCGGCCGCGGCTGCCGACCAGCAGGGCGGCGAGACTGACGGCGCCGGGCGGGGCGGGGGCTGCCTGGTCTGGCTGCACAGCGACAGCGAGGGTCGGCTGCCTTCGCTTCTGGCGCTGGCCGAGCGGCTCGAGCGCGAGGATGGGGTCGCCTGTCTGCTGACCCTTCCGGCGGAGGCAGCGGCCCGTCCGACCTGCGCGGCGGCGCTCGCCTCGGGGGCGATCCGGCCCAGCCTGCGGCCCGTGCCGTCCGAAGCGCCCGCGGCGGTGCAGGCCTTCCTGGACCGGTGGCGGCCCGATGCCGCCGTCTGGTGCGGCGGCGGCCTGCGGCCCAATCTGCTGGCGCGGGCCGCGCGGGCCGGCCTTCCGCTCGTTCTGGCCGAAGGCGCGCCGAACCCGCGGCTCCTGGCCCAGGGGGGATGGATGCCGGGCCTTTCTGCGGCGGTCGTGCCGCTCTTCGCTCGCGCGCTCGTCACCGGGCGGGTGTCCGCCGACCGTCTGGCCCGGGCGGGCCTGCCCCCGGAACGCATCGAACTGCGCCCTCCGCTCGAGGCGCCCCCGGTCGTGCTGCCCTGCAACGAGCGCGAACGGCGCGACCTCGCTGCCCTGATCGGAGCGCGTCCGGTCTGGCTCGCTGCGGACCTGCCGCTCTCCGAACTCGCGCAGGTCGCCGCGGCCCATCGTCTGGCCAGCCGTGCGGCCCATCGGCTGCTGCTGCTGATCGCCCCCCGCGATCCCGACGAGGGCTCCGCCATGGCGCGCGGCCTGACCGAAGCCGGTCTGCGGGTCGCGCTGCGGGCGGAGGGCGCCGAGCCCGAGGAAGATGCCGCCGTCTATCTGGCCGACGGCACCGGGGAGACGGGGCTCTGGCTGCGCCTGGCCCCCGTGGCCTATCTGGGCGGCACCTTGCCGGGCGGACCCGGCGGGCGGCACCCCTTCGAGGCGGCCGCACTGGGCTCGGCGCTGATCCATGGTCCCGTGACGGCCCCGCATACCGGAGCCTGGGGACGTCTCGACGCGGCGGGCGGCGCCCGCGCCGTCCGCAACGGAGTCGAGCTGGGCCATGCGGTCGAGTCGCTTCTGGCGCCGGATCGGGCGGCCGCCTCCGCCCGCGCCGCCTGGGACATCGCGACGGAAGGCGCCGAAACGCTCAACCGGCTGCACGATCTGGTCCGCGCCGCGCTCGACGGAGCGCTGCGGTGAAGCCCCCGTCCTGGTGGTGGCGCCCCGAGCCTGCGCGCCAGGCGCGGCTTCTCGCTCCGCTGGGGGCGCTCTATGCGGCGGCCACGGCACGCCGGCTCGCGCAGGGCGGCGGCTCGCCGCCCGGCCTGCCCGTGATCTGCGTCGGCAATCTCGAGGCGGGCGGCGCCGGCAAGACGCCGGTGGTGATCGCGCTCGCCGAGCGGCTGACCGTGCGGGGCGTGAAGGTCCATCTGGTTTCGCGGGGCTATGGCGGCCGGCTGCCCGGTCCCGTGCAGGTCGGGCCCGTCCACAGCGCCGGCGACGTCGGCGACGAGCCGCTTCTGCTGTCGGCCTTTGCGCCGACCTGGATCGCCCGCGACCGCGCCCAGGGGGTCCGCGCCGCCGCCTCTGCCGGGGCGAAGGCGATCGTTCTCGACGACGGGCTCCAGAATCCCGCTCCGCCGAAGGATCTGTCCCTGCTCGTCGTGGATGCCGCACGCGGCTGGGGCAACGGTCTGCCGCTTCCGGCCGGTCCCCTGCGCGAGCTGCCGCGCGACGGGGTGTCCCGGGCCGACCTGCTGGTCACGCTGGGGCCGCCCGAGGCCCAGGAGGCGTTCGAGCGACGCTGGGCTCCCCTGGTCGCACGATTGCCGCGCCTGCGGGCGATGGTGCGGCCCCTGCCCACGGGGATGCCGTGGGAGGGGTTGCGCGCCCTGGCCTTCGCCGGGATCGGGGTGCCGGACAAGTTCTTTGCCACCTTGCGGGGTCTGGGCGTCGATCTGGCTGGAACGCGCGCGCTTGCGGATCATCAGCCGATTCCGCCGCGGCTGTTTGCGCGGCTGGAGGCGGAGGCGCAGGCACTGGGGGCGCGGCTCGTGACCACCGAAAAGGATGCGGTGCGGCTTCCCCCGGAATGTCGCGGGCGCGTTCTCGTCCTGCCCGTACGGCTCGCGAGCGAGGACTGGAGCCCGCTCGACGCCGCGCTCGATCGGCTGTTTGCGGCCTATGCGCCGCCGGCCTCGCCCCAGAGGTCCGGGTCATCCTGATCCGCCCCGAGCCGCGGCGAGGGGCGCGCCAGCACCAGCGGCGAGCGGGAAAAGCGGACGGGCGAGCGCACCCCCGGCACGTCCTCCGCTTCGATCCGCAGGCCGCGGGCGGCGACCTGCGGATCGTCGAACACGTCCGCCATGGTATTGATCGGCCCCGCAGGGACACCCTGCGCCTCGCAGGCCGCCAGAAGGTCGGCGCGCGTGAACCGGACGGTCTGCTCCGCGATCCGCCGCACCAGTTCGGCCCGATGGGCGAGCCGGCCCGGATTGGTGTCCCAGGGCGGATCGGCCAGTCCGGGCACACCCAGCAGGCCACAGAGCCGCCGGTGCTGGGCATCGTTGCCCACAGCCAGGATCACGTGTCCGTCCGCGCAGGGAAAGATCTGATAGGGCACGATGTTTGGATGGGCGTTCCCGAGCCGTCCCGGCGGGTGCCCCGAGGCGAGGAAGTTCATCGCCTGGTTGGCAGCCATGGCCACGCCCACATCCAGAAGCGCCATGTCCACCCGCTGTCCCAGACCGGTGGCGTCGCGCTCGCGCAGGGCAGCCAGGATCGCGGCGGCGGCATAGACGCCGGTGAACAGGTCCACCACCGCGACCCCGACCTTCATCGGTTCGCCCTCGGGTTCGCCGGTAAAGGACATGAGTCCGCTCATGCCCTGGATGATGAAGTCGTAGCCCGCCCGGGCCGCATAAGGCCCGTCCTGGCCGAACCCGGTAATCGAGCACCAGACCAGACGGGGATTGACCGCCGAAAGGGCCTCCCAGCCCAGGCCGAAGCGGTCGAGACCGCCGACCCGGAAGTTCTCGATGACGACGTCCGCCTCGGCCGCCAGACGGCAGACGAGATCACGGCCCTCGGGGGTGGAGAAGTCGGCCACGACCGACTTCTTGCCCCGGTTGGCCGCATGGAAGTAGGCCGCGGCCCGTTCGCCGTCCCGCTCGATCCAGGGCGGACCCCAGCGGCGCGTGTCGTCGCCCTCCGGCGCCTCGACCTTCACCACGGAGGCTCCCAGATCGGCCAGGAACTGGCCCGCCCAGGGCCCCGCGAGAATGCGGGCGAGCTCGAGCACCTTCAACCCCGCGAGGGGCGGAGCGGCCGTGGCGGCGGATGGGCTCACTCGGCGGCGGCCGCGACGTATTCGGCGTCGAGCAGCTGGCGCATCGCCTCCCAGCCCATGTTGGAATGACGCTCGCCGTTGATGATGAAGGTCGGAGTGCTGTTGATGCCGTCGGCCTCGGCATTTCCCTGCCACCAGGCGACCAGCGCTTCGGCCTTCTCCGCATCGCTCAGGCAGGCGTCCAGCGCCTCCGCCGTCAGACCCGAGGCCAGTCCGATCCGCCGGAGGTTGTCGGCGATGGCGGCCGGAGACCCGTCGCCGACCCATTGCCTCTGCTGCGCGAAGAGCTGGTCCAGGACAGGGAAGAAGCGCATGGGACCGGCACAGCGCGCCACCATCGAGGCCCAGAGGCCGTAGCGGTCGAAATACACCTCCCGGAAGGTGTAGTGGACCTTGCCCGTGTCGATGAACTGCTCCTTGAGCTGGGGATAGCCGTTGGCGTGCCAGGCGGCGCAGTGCGGGCAGGTGAGCGAGCCGTATTCGATCATCCGGACGGGCGCCTCGGGATTGCCCAGCGTCATCTCGAAGATGCCGGGGGCCACCTCCTGCGGCTCGTCGGCGGCGACCTCGGTCCCCGTCCCCTCCGTCGTTTCGGCGGGCGCCTCGTCGAGCGCCGGCGCCATCTCGGCGACCGCCTCGTCCGCTGCCGCGGGAGCGGGATCGGCCGGAGCCTCCTGGGCGGCCAGCGGCAGGGCGGCCAGCAGCGCCGCGATGGAAGCCGGAAGAAGGGGTGTCATGTCGCGGGCTCTCCGTCCTGGGCGCCGTCAGGGGCGCTGCGGCTCAGGACATTGGCTGCAAGGGCGGCAAGCGCAAGTCGCAATCGCGTGTCGTTGATGCCCTCGGCGCCGCATGTTTCGGCGAGGGCGGCAGGCCCGGATGCGGCAGGCGGAACCGGCGGGGCGGGCGGAGCGGATCCCGCGGCAAAGGCGGCCGCGCTCGTCTGCCGGATGCGCAGGCGCGCGACGGCCTTGTAGCCGTAGCAGGCATTCACCCGGTCGCAGATGCGGTCGCGCTCCATCTCGAGGCGCAGGGCAGCGGCGCCCACGGCCAGCACCACCAGCGTGGCGCCGTCGGGAGCGCCCTTCCGGGATGGGCGCGGATGGCGCACCTCCAGTGGTCGCGCCAGGCGCGCGATCTCCTCGCCTACGATCTCGGGCCAGTGGGTGAGAAGCCGCGTCGCCAGAAATCCGCGCGCCTCGCCCACCTCCCGGATTACGGGCCGCAGGATGTCCGCGGCAGGAACGAATCGGCCGGCGCGCTGCATGGTCCCTCCTCCGGGACCATGATAGGCCGTTCGCCGGCCCGGAAACAGATCCCGGGCACCCGGATCTGATGGACCTGACTTCCGCTCTTCTCGACTGGTACGACCGCCACGCACGGGTCCTGCCCTGGCGTCTGCCGCCCGGCAGTCCCGATCGGCCCGATCCCTACCGGGTCTGGCTGGCCGAGGTGATGCTCCAGCAGACCACCGTCGCGGCCGTTCGCCCCCGCTGGGAGCGCTTCGTGGCGCGATGGCCCGACATCGGGAGCTTGGCGGACGCGCCGGACGCGGCCGTCATGGAGGAGTGGGCGGGACTGGGCTACTACGCGCGCGCGCGCAACCTGCTGGCCTGCGCGCGCGCAGTGGCGGCCGTCGGGGAGTTTCCCCGGACCGAGGCCGAACTGCGCCGCCTGCCGGGCCTCGGGGCCTATACCGCTGCCTCCGTGGCGGCCATCGCCTTCGGCGAGCCTGCGGCGGTGGTGGACGGCAACGTGGAGCGGGTCATCGCCCGGCTCGACGATCTCGACGAGCCGTTGCCCGCCGCGCGCCGGACGATCCGCGATCGCGTCGCGCAGCTCGTGCCCGCGGATCGCCCGGGCGACTTCGCCCAGGCGATGATGGATCTGGGCGCCACCATCTGCACCCCGCGCCGCCCGGCCTGCGGACTCTGCCCCTGGCGGGATGCCTGCCTGTCCCGCCGGCACGGAACGGAACTGTCCAGACCCGTCAAGCCTCCGCGCCGGACCGTGCCGGAGCGCGAGGGGGTCGTCTATGTCGGCCGTCGCGATGACGGAGGCTGGCTTCTGGAGACGCGGCCTGCCGACCGCATGCTGGGAGGGATGCCGGGCTTTCCGGGCTCCGCCTGGGATCGTGGCGAGACCGAGGCACCGCCCCCGGTTCCCGGCCCCTGGGAGGAACTGCCCGCCCGCGCCCGCCACGGCTTCACGCATTTCGCGCTGGTCCTGCGGGTCAGGGTTGCCCGCCTGTCGCGAGACACGGTCATTCCCGAAACCCTCTTCGTGGGCGAGCTGCGCCCCGAATCGCTCCCCACGGTCATGCGCCGCGTCTGGGATGTCGCCCGCACCGCTCCGCAACTGGCCGATCCGCTCTCCGGCGCACCAGCCGATTGAGCCCGCGACAGCGCGGTCCTAGTCTGTCCTCGCGTTCCCCCGCCCAGAAGATCCGGACAACCGCCATGGCCGACCTGTCCTCCTCCGGTACTGCTCCTCAACACGTTCCTGTCTCGTTCTGGCGGGCCATTCCCTACTGGATGTCCGTCCTGACGGTTCCGGTGGCCTTTGCCGGCGCGTGGTGGGGCGGCTGGACGGTGTTCCTGCTGCCGCTGCTGACGTGGTTCCTGTTCGATCTGCTGGACCTCGCGATCGGTCTCGACACGTCGAACGCCGATCCCGCGACGCCCGATTCGGCGCTGTTCTGGTATCGGCTGGTCACGCTGATCTGGTGGCCCCTCCAGGCGCTCATGGTGTTCGGTCTGATCTGGTACGTCCCGGGCGCGGACCATCTCGCCCCCTGGGAAAAGATCGCGCTGTTCTTCGGGGTGGGGATCGTCTCGGGTGCCGTGGGCATCGTCTATGCCCATGAACTGCTCCATCAGGGCTCGCGGCTCGAGCGCTGGCTGGGCGACCTGCTGCTCGCGCAGGTGCTCTACTCCCATTTCCGCTCGGAGCATCTGCGCGTCCATCATCCCCATGTCGGCACGCCGCGCGATCCGGTCTCCGCACGCTACAACGAGGGCTTCCACCGCTTCTTCCTGAGGGTCCTGCGGCAATGTCCCCCCTCGGCCTGGCGGGCCGAGCGGGCGCTTCTGGCCCGCAAGGGCCTGACGATGCGCAGCCTGCGCAACCCCTTCTGGCTCTACGGGGCGCTTCAGGCGGGGTTCGTGCTGCTGGCGCTCGCCCTGGGCGGCTGGGAGGGGCTGGGGCTGTTCCTGCTCCAGGCCGCGGTCGCCGTCTGGCAGCTCGAGCTGACCAACTACATCGAGCATTACGGCCTCACGCGGAAGCATCTGGGCGAGGGCCGCTACGAGCCCGTCCGTCCGCGCCATTCCTGGAACGCGGCGCATCGGGCCTCCAACTGGTTCCTGATCAACCTCCAGCGCCATTCGGACCACCATACCAAGCCCGACCGACGCTTTCCGCTCCTGCAGACCTATGGCGAGGACGAGGCGCCCCAACTCCCCTTCGGCTATCCGACCATGGCTGCCATCGCGCTCGTGCCGCCGCTCTGGCGGCGGGTGATGAATCCGCGCGTGCGCGCTTGGCGGCGGCGTTTCTACCCGGAGGTCACGGACTGGACCCCCTACAAGACGGGCGCTCTGCCGATGCCAAGGGGCGCCTGAAGAAAAGGGCCCCGCGCGGGTAGCGAGCCGTCGCGCGGGGCCAGGTGGGAGCCGGGCGCATGAGGGCGCACGCCGGCTCCGGCGGTCTGGAGGCCCAGCCCCGGGGCGGGGGCGGGCCGATCCGGTCAGGTCAGGCGTGGGCGGCCATCTCGGCGCGCACCTGCTGGCGCAGCACGTCGATCGGCACCAGCGCGCCCTCGCGGCGGAAGTGCCAGTAGGTCCAGCCATTGCAGGACGGGGCGCCTTCCAGATGCGCGCCCACCTGGTGGATCGAGCCCTTGACGTCCTGGCCTACCAGCGTGCCGTCGGCGCGCACCCGGGCCTTGTGCCGCCCGCCCAGCGACCACAGCTCCTCGCCCGGCCGGAGCATCCCCCGTTCCACGAGCTGGCCGAAGGCCACGCGCGGCTCGGCGCGGCGCGAAAGGGCGGTCTCCAGCGCCTCGCGGTCGTGCGGCCGCACGTCCCTGAGCCGCGCCTCGGCAAGGCGCCGATAGGCCTCCTCGCGCTCGATGCCGACGAAGTGCCGGCCCAGGCGCCGGGCGACCGCGCCGGTCGTGCCCGTCCCGAAGAAGGGATCGAGCACCACGTCGCCCGGATGGGTCGTTGCCAGCAGGACCCGGTGCAGCAGGGCCTCGGGCTTCTGGGTCGGATGGGCCTTGGCCCCGTCCGCATCCTTGAGCCTCTCGTGCCCGGTGCAGATCGGCAGATGCCAGTCCGATCGCATCTGCACGCCGTCGTTGAGCGCCTTGAGCGCCTCGTAGTTGAACGTGTAGCGGCTCGCCTCCGCCCGCGAGGCCCAGATCAGCGTCTCGTGGGCATTGGTGAAGCGCGTGCCGCGGAAGTTCGGCATCGGGTTTGCCTTGCGCCAGATGACGTCGTTGAGGATCCAGAAGCCCAGGTCCTGCAGCGCGGCGCCGACGCGGAAGATGTTGTGATAGGAGCCGATCACCCAGATCGCTCCATGGGGCTTGAGCACGCGGCGCGCCTCCGCGAGCCAGGCCCGCGTGAAGCGGTCGTATTCGCCGAAGCCGCCGAAGCGGTCCCAGGCGGCGTCCACGCCGTCCACGCGCGATCCTTCCGGGCGGTGGAGTTCGCCCCGAAGCTGAAGGTTGTAGGGCGGGTCCGCAAAGACGAGGTCCACGCTCGCCTCCGGCAGGCGCCGCATCACCTCGATGCAGTCGCCCGCCAAGACCCGGTCGAGGACCTCCGAGAGGCCCGCCGCCGCTGCCGTTTCTGCCATTCACTGCCTCATGAACCGGCGGGTTGTCCCGCTCTGGTTGACCGAACACTGGCAGGGCCTTCGGGAGGCGTCAAAAACTAAAAGTCACGGCCGACAGGTTGCACCCTCTGGACACAACATGTGGCGAAGCGGTGCGAAACTGCGTCTATGGGCAGGGGATGGTCCCAGCCGGTGTAGCGCGGCGATGTGGCTTTCGGACCCGTAGCCCTTGTTGCGCTCCCAGCCATAGCCCGGATGCTGTTGCGCCAGTGCGACCATGATCCTGTCGCGCCACGATTTTGCCACGATCGAGGCCGCTGCGATCGAGAGCGACAGCCGGTCGCCGCCGACCACGGGCCGGGCGGGGCAGGGCAGATGGGCGGGTCGCCAGGGCCCGTCGATCAGCACGTGATCGGGGGCGCACGCGAGTGCGCCGACCGCCCGCTCCATGGCCAGAAGACTCGCCCGAGCGATTCCCAGCGCGTCGATCTCGTCCGCCTCGACCAGTCCGAGGCCCCATTCGGCCGATTCGCGGATCAGCCGATCGAGCCGGTCCCGCGCGGCAGGCCGCAGGCGCTTGCTGTCGTCGATACCGTCCGGGATGCGGTCCGGATCGAGGATGACGGCAGCCGCCACGACGGGTCCGGCCAGAGGGCCGCGTCCGGCTTCGTCCACGCCGGCGATCCGCTGCAGGCCGGCATTCAGCAGGGTGGTCTCGTGCGAGAAGTCGGGCGGCGTCCGCATGTCCCCATCCCGCCATGCCGCTCCCGAGCGATCAAGCCCGTCAGGTGCCGTCTGGACGGATCGGGGGAGGCCTTCGAGGCCTCCCCCGTCCCGACGCGAGCCACCTGGGGCATCGGGCCCGCGCCGCTGCTCGACCTTCGGCTCCGATGGAGCCTCTGCCGAAGTCCTGTGGTCCGTCCGGGCCCGCCGTCGCTGTCGGGCGGCGGGCATGTCCGACGAGGCCATCTGCGGGCACCCCGCCCAGCTAGGCAATGACAGCCCGCGGTTATCGGCTGGCCGGTCCCTCCGGAGCGGCCGCGGCAGCCCGGAGGGGGTCGGGCGGGCAGGGTGCCGGACCGCTATTGAATAGCGCACGCGCGCCTGAGACATGTGGAACCATGAGACCGCTCCTTCTTGTCCTTCTTCTGGCCCTGCCGGCCGAGGCGTTCGCCGCCTGCTTTGCCGATTACAAGGCGAGCCGCCGCGATCCGTTCGAACTGCATTACGGCGTGGCCGAGATCCTCGGCCCCTGCGATCCGCGATCGGCCGAGCAGGAACTCGCGCCGCGTCTGGCGGCGGACGGCTGGCAACTCCTCGAAGTGGTCGCTACCTTCGACGAGACCGGCCTGGAGGAGCGACGTGAGAGCGCTGGCGACTTCTATCTCCGCTACTGAGGCGCGCGCGGCCGGCAGCCGCACCATCGTTGCAGGAATCGCCGCCATCGTCCTGATCCTGGGGCTGACGGCCGTCCTGCTGTTTGCCAACCTGCCCGATGCCGACGCGTTCAACGCGCAGGTGGAGCGGCTCTTTGTCGAATCGGACCTGACCTCGCGCGGCGAGATCCGCCTGCTGGAGATCCTGGCCCAGTCGGGCACGGCCTTCTCCGAGGTGCTCGCCTCCTACCGGTTCATCATCTTCGTGCTTCTGGTCTTCGCCGCGGCCCTGCTGATCGCGGCGGTGACGTTTCTCGTGATGCTGATCGCGCTCAACCGCCGCATGGGCCGGATCGAGCGCAAGGGCATCGAGGTCAACTCGCTCCTGATCTCGCGCGAGTCGAACACGGTCTACCTCAACGACTTCGAGTTCAAGCTGACGGAGGCCGCCATCGAGACGCTGGCCGTGCTGGCCGAGGCGCGCATGGACGACGAGGTTCTCTCGGGCGCCCAGATCGAGGCGGTGATCTCGGGTCGCGATCCGTCGCAATGCGACGAGGCGGCCGGGGCCACGCGGATCAAGCGGCTGCGCGACACGCTGGGCAACCAGATGGTCTCGGAGCTTCTCGTGCGCAACATCGCGCGCAAGGGCTATACCCTGGCGGTGGACAAGAACGCGATCCGCATGGTCTAGGCGGGCAGGCGGGCGCGCGGACCCTCGATCCCCGCTGCGCGGCGCTCGGCCACCAGGCGCTCGACATGTCCGCGCAGGACCGGCTCCTCGGCCATCAGCGTGCGGAAGCGCTCCTCGTCGAGCCGGAAAAGGGTGGCATAGCTGATCGCCTTGACGTCGGCGCGCCGGGCGCGGCGGCCCAGGACGCCCATCTCGCCAAACACCTCGCCGCGCCCGAGACGGACGGCACGATGGCCGAAATCCGCTTCCACCGCGCCCGAGGCGATAAAGAACACCGCATCGGCCGGCTCGCCGCGCCGCACCAGGACGTCGCCCGGCGCGGCATAGATGGGCACAAGGGCATCGGCCACGCGATCCACCACCGCGTCGTCCACGCCGCGAAAGAGCGCCGAGCCGCGGACGATCTCGCGGTTGCGCAGCGCCGGATCGAGGGGGGGGCGGCTTTCCTCGCGCCGTCGCGCTGCCGCGATCCCCCGCAGCAGGCTGCGGTGCAGCTCCGGTCCGATCAGGCGATCCTCGAGGAGGCGGTTGTATTCGATCTCCTCGCGCCGCAGGGCCGCCTTGCGGATCAGACGGCGCTCGAGTTCCTCCGCATAGCCGGGATATTGCAGCCGCAGGGCATCCAGCGCCTGCTGCACCTGCTCGGCCCGGCGCGACAGGATTTCCTGGATCAGGGCGCAGACCCGATCCCCATGGATTGGCCGGACTCGCGCCTGCGCGAAGTCCTGAAGCTCGCGCACGATGATGCGGGTGGTCACCAGAAGCTCGAAGCGGCGGGCGATCTGCTGCTGGAGCGGACCGGGCAGCCCGAACCGGAGCTGAAGGGCGTGGGCGAGGCGGAAGGCCCGCGAATAGGCCAGCGCCCGGGCGGCGGTGCGGTTGTATTCGGTCCGCCCTCCCGCCCGGGTGCGGTCGATCAGGCGGCTCGCCTCCGACAGCATCGGGTCCACCAGCCGCAGCGAGATCAACCGCTCCCGGAAGAGTTCGAGAACCAGGTCGTATTCGCGCGCGGCGAGGGTCAGAAGGCTCAGCGTGATGCGGTCCTTGTCGCCGATGCCACCCCCTTCCTCGGCGCGCCGGATCGCCGCTTGCAACCTTTCGCCGAAACGCTTGGCCTCGCTGCGCACTACGCCCCTGGCGAACCCGTAGGCGGCGGCCGTCTCGGCGACGCTTTCGCGCACGTTCTGCAGCGCCACGGCGATGACCTGATTGCGCAGGGCGAGGTCGAGCGGGCCGAGCCGGTCGAGCCCCAGCGCCCGGATCATCCGGCGCAGCGTCGTGCCCTGCACCAGAAGCGTGAACAGCAGGAACCCCGTGGCCAGCACGGCGACAAAGCGCTGCGCGTCGGGGGGCAGCAGGCGGTTCTCCGTCACCGACAGCGCCAGCGCCAGCGTGACCGAGCCGCGCAGGCCCCCCCACAGGATCACCGCGCGGTAGGGCGTGCTCACATGCGGGCTGAGCCGCGCCCATGTCAGCAGCGGCAGCACGCCCCACAGAACGATTGCCCTCGCGGCCAGCGCCGCAACGACCACCACCGCGATCAGTCCGACCTCGATCAGCGTCACCTCGCCCAGAAGGCGCGGAATCAGCAGGGCGGCGAGAAGGAAGATCAGCGTGGCCGCCCAGAAGGCGAGCTGATCCCAGGTGGCGGTCAGATAATCCCAGTCCTCGGGCCTGAGCCTTGCCGGTCCCATCAGGTTCAGCGTGAGACCGGCAAAGACCACCGCCACGACCGCGGAGACTCCCACGATCTGGTCGGCGGTGATGAAGATGACATAGGGCAGGGCGAGCGAGACCGACATCTCGGCCTGCCTGTATTCCCGCACCACTCCCAGAAGGAACACGCCCACCCGTGCCGCGCCGTAGCCGAACAGGCAGCCTCCGATGAGCGTGACGGCGAAGTCGAGCACGACGGTCAGCGCATCCGTCTCCGCCGCGGTGGTGGCGAGCGCCAGAAAGACACCGAACAATGCGATCGCGGCAGCGTCGTTGAGCAGGCTTTCCCCCTCGATCAGGCGGCCCAAGCGACCCGGGGCGCCGATGTCGCGGAAGATGCCGACGACGGCCGAGGGATCGGTCGTGGCCACGATGGAGGCCACGATCAGGCAGACAATGAGGGGCTGGACGCCGAAGGGCGCCAGCGCGAACCCGATCACGAAGGTGGCGACCACCACCGCCACCACGGCCAGCACGAGGATGGGCACCCAGTCGTCGATCAGCCGCCGCACTTCGAGCGTCAGCGCCGTCTGAAACAGCAGCGTGGGCAGGAAGACGTAGAGAAAGACGGTCGATCCGATGGGCAGCAGCAGGATCGACAGGGCGAGGTCGTTGAACGCATCCGTCAGCCGCGTCTGGAGCAGAAAGGTGGCGCCCGCCCCGATCAGGATGCCGACAAGCGCCAGCAGCACCGTCAGCGGCAGGCGCAGGCGCTTGGCCAGCGGCTGCATCAGCCCGATGATGATCAGGAAGACCGCCAGAAGCAGAAGGATGATGACGAGGCTCATGGCCGCGGCCGACGGATCGGATGGACGGGACCGGAAGGAATCGGATCGCGCGGTCCTGTCATGCCCTCGTCCCTCCCCTCACCGGATCGCTGGCCGAACGCGGATCGGGCGGCCGCAGGAGCCGCTGGCGCCGTCCGGATTGTCGGCTGTCCGGACACGAGATACGCACTCGCCGTCCGCGATGAAAGGGCGCAGGTCTCCGACCGGCGAAGTGGCCGGGCAAGGGGCCGCCGATCGGGTCTGGCATCCGGCGGCGGGCTGACGCAGAACGGCGTCCGACCTGCCGCCGTCCGGAGCCTCGCTTGCGCCGCTACCTCAAGGACCCCGACGCCATCTACGCCGAGAGCTTCGCCACCGTCTCGCGCGAGGCGCGGCTCGACCGCTTCCCCGAGGGGCTGCGCCCGCTCGTCCTGCGCGTGGTCCATGCCTGCGGCATGACCGAGGTGGCCGACCGCCTCGCCTTCTCGCCCGACGCGGCCGAGGCGGGGCGCGCGGCGCTGGCCGCGGGCGCGCCGGTGCTGTGCGACTGCGCCATGGTGGCCGCCGGCATCACCCGCCTGTCGGGCAACGACCTCGTCGTGACGCTGAACCACCCGGGCGTGCCGGACCTCGCCCGCCGGCTCGGCACCACGCGGTCGGCCGCCGCGGTGGAACTCTGGGAGGGGCGCATCGCCGGGGCGGTGGTGGCCATCGGCAATGCCCCGACCGCGCTCTTCCACCTGCTCGAGCGGCTGGATGCGGGCTGGCCGCGCCCGGCGCTGATCCTCGGCTTTCCCGTGGGCTTCGTGGGCGCCGCCGAGTCCAAGGCCGAGCTGGCCGCCGACCCGCGCGGCACCCCCTTCGTCACCCTGCGCGGCCGGCGCGGCGGCTCGGCCATGGCCGCGGCGGCCGTCAACGCGCTGGCGCTGCCGTGACGCCCTGGCTCCATGTCGTGGGCCTGGGCGAGGACGGCCTCCCCGGCCTTTCTCCCGCCGCCCGCGCGCTCGTGCTTGCGGCCGAGGTGCTGGTGGGCGGACCGCGCCACCTCGCCCTCGCGGCCGAGGCTCCGGCGCCCGAGCGTCTCCCCTGGCCCTCCCCATGGGACGTCATGGAAGGCACGCTCGCCGCCCGGCGCGGCCGGCGCGTGGCGGTGCTCGTCTCGGGCGATCCGCTCTGGTTCTCGGCCGGGGGGGCGATCGCCCGCGCCTTCGGCCCCGAAGCCGCGTTCCATCCCCACCCGTCCGCGTTCCAGCTCGCCGCCGCGCGGCTGCAATGGCCGCTCGAGGACACGGCCTGCCTGTCGATCCACGGCCGCCCCGCCGCCCGCCTCCTCGCCCATCTCGCCCCCGGCGCGCGCCTCCTGCTGCTCGCGGCCGGCCCGGCCTCCGCCGGGGAGGTCGCGCGCCTCGTCACCGAAGCCGGCTGGGGCCCCAGCCGCCTCGTCGCGCTTTCGCATCTGGGCGGCCCCGGGGAGGCGGTCCGCGAAGCCTCCGCTCAGGACTGGGCCGGAGAGACCCCGGCGCTCACCACCCTCGCGCTCGAGGCCCGCCCCGCACCCGGCACGCGCGTCCTGCCCCGCTGGGGCCTGCCCGACGACGCCTTCGCAAGCGACGGCACCATGACCAAGCGAGAGCTGCGCGCCCTCGCGCTCGCCCGCCTCGCCCCCCGCCCGGGCGAGACGCTGTGGGACATCGGCACGGGTGCGGGCTCGGTCGCCGTCGAATGGCTGCGCGCCGCGCCGGGCGCCCGCGCCTGGGGACTCGAGCCGCGCGCCGACCGGCGCGCGATGGCCGCCGCCAACGCCCTTGCCCTCGGTGCCCCGGACCTCGCTCTTGTGGCCGGAGAGGCGCCTGCCGCGCTCGCGGACCTGCCCGACCCCGACGCCGTGTTCCTCGGCGGCGGCCTTTCCGAGGAAACGGCCGAGACGGCCCTCGCCCGCCTGCGCCCCCGCGGCCGCCTCGTGGCCCATGCCGTCACGCTTGAGGGCGAGGGCGTGCTCGCCCTGCTCCACGCCCGCCACGGGGGCGACCTCGTCCGCGTCGCCGTCTCGCGGGCCGAGGCGCTGGGCCCCCGCCGCGGCTGGCGCCCGCTCATGGAGGTGACGCAATGGGCGTGGACGCGCCCGTGACCGGGCGGCTCTGGGGGGTCGGCGTGGGGCCGGGCGCGCCGGACCTGCTCACGCTGCGCGCCGTCTCCGTGCTCGGGCGCTGCCCCGTCGTCGCCTATCCGACGCTCGAGGACGCTCCCTCGCTCGCCCGCTCGATCGCCGCCCCCCACATCCCCCCGGGGGTCGAGGAGGTGGCGATCCCCGTCCCGATGACGCCCGCTCGCGCCCCCGCCCAGGCCGCCTACGACGCAGGCGCCGCGCGCCTGGCCGCCCATCTCGCCGCGGGCCGCGACGTGACCCTCCTGTGCGAGGGGGACCCCCTCTTCTACGGCTCCTTCATGTATCTCGCCGCCCGCCTCGCGCCCCGCTTCCCGGTCGAGGTCGTCCCCGGCATCACCTCCGTCTCCGCCGCCGCTTCGCTCGCCCGCCTGCCGCTCGGCGCGCGCGCGGGCCGTATCGCGATCCTCCCCGCCACCCTGTCCGACGAAGCCCTGCGCGAGGGCCTCCTCGGCCACGAGACGGCCGTCATCCTCAAGCTCGGCCGCCACTGGCCGCGCCTGCGCGCCCTGGTCGAGGGGCTGGGCCTCGGCCCCCGCACGGTCTATGTCGCGCGCGCGGGCCTGCCCGGAGAGGCGGTCCTGCCCTTCGCCCAAGCCCCGCCCGAGGCCCCCTACTTCTCGCTCCTTCTCGTCACCCGCGAGGCCGATCCGTGGACCTGAGCGCATCCCCGCCCCCCGCCGTGGTCGCCCTGACCCCCTCGCCCGTGGCCCGCCGGGTGGCCGAGGCGCTGGGTGCGCCGCTTCACGCCCGCGCGGGCCGGGCCGAGGGGGACCTCCTTTTCGACGACACGGCCGAGCACCTGCGCACCCTCTTCGCCGCCGGCACCCCCATCGTCGGGATCTGCGCCGCGGGCATCCTGATCCGCGCGCTCGCCCCCCTTCTCGCCGCCAAGACCGACGAGCCGCCGGTCCTCGCCGTGGCCGAGGACGGATCGGCCGTGATACCCCTGCTGGGCGGCCATCGCGGCGCCAACGCGCTCGCCCGCCGCATCGCCGCCGCGCTGAGCGTCGCGCCCGCCATCACCACCGCGGGCGACCTCCGCCTGGGGCTCGCGCTCGATGCCCCGCCCCCAGGCTGGCGTCTCGCGCGGCCCAAGGGGGCCGGCGCCGCCATGGCGCGGCTCCTGGCGGGCGAGGGCGCGGCGATCGAGGGCGAGGCGCCCGCCTGGCTCGCGCCCCTGCCGCGCGGAGGAACGGTGCGCGTCGCCGCCACCCCTGCCCCCGCGCCGGGGGCCGATCTCCACTACGCGCCCCGGATCGCCGCCCTCGGCGCGGGCTGCGCGCGCGGCTGCCCGCCCGAGGATCTTGAATCCCTCGCCCGCGACGTGCTCGCCGAGGCCAACATCGCCCCCGAGGCCGTCGCCGCCCTCGGCACGCTCGACCTCAAGGCCGACGAGCCCGCAATCCTCGCCCTCGCCCGCGCCCTCGACGTTCCCCTGCGCCTCTTCGACGCCCCGCGGCTGGCCGCCGAGGAGGGTCGCCTGCCCACCCCGTCCGAGATCGTGCGCGCCGAGGTGGGCACCCCCGGCGTGGCCGAGGCCGCGGCGCTGGCGCTTGCGGGCCCCGAGGCGCGACTCGTCGTGCCCAAGCGCCGCTCGGCGCATGCGACCTGCGCGCTGGCCCTCGCCCCCGCCCCGATCCTCGCCACGCCCGGCCGGCCGCGCGGCCGTCTTGCCGTGGTCGGAATCGGGCCCGGCCAGGCCGCCTGGCGCACCCCCGAGGCCTCGCGTCTCGTCGCCGAGTCCGAGGAGATCGTGGGCTACGGCCTCTATCTCGACCTGCTCGGCCCCCTCGCGCACGGCAAGCCCCGCGCCGACTTTCCCTTGGGCGGCGAGGAGGAGCGCTGCCGCCACGCCCTCGAGCGGGCGGGGCAGGGGGCGCGCGTCGCCCTGGTCTGCTCGGGGGATGCGGGCATCTACGCCATGGCCGCGCTGGTCTACGAGCTGCTGGACCGCCCTCCCGGCGATCCCCGCGCCGTCTCGGACGCCGCCCGCCGGGCCGAGGTGGTCGTCAGCCCCGGCATCTCCGCGCTGCAGGCCGCGGCCGCGCGCATCGGCGCCCCCCTCGGGCACGATTTCTGCGCCGTCTCGCTCTCGGACCTGCTCACGCCCCGCGCGGACATCCTGCGCCGCCTGCGTGCCGCGGCCGAGGGGGACTTCGTCCTCGCCCTCTACAACCCCGTCTCGCGCACCCGCCGCACCCTGCTCGAGGAGGCGCGCGCCATCCTGCTCGACCACCGCCCCCCCTCCACGCCCGTGCTGCTCGCCGCCAATCTCGGCCGCCCGGCCGAGCGGCTCCGCCTCGTGACGCTCGAGGGGCTGAGGACCGACGACGTGGACATGCTCACCGTCGTCCTCGTGGGCTCGAGCCAAAGCCGCGTCGTCGCCCTGGGCGAGGGGCCGCGCCTCTACACCCCCCGCGGCTACGAGGGGAAACGCCCGTGACCGTCCACTTCATCGGCGCTGGCCCCGGCGATCCCGAACTGCTGACCCTGCGCGCGCAGCGCCTGATCGCCGCCTGCCCCGTCTGCCTCTATGCCGGCTCGCTCGTCCCCGCCGAGGTCGTGGCCGGCGCCCCCCCCGGCGCGCTCGTGCGCGACACCGCCTCCATGACGCTCGAGGAGACCCACGCCCTCATTCTTGCGGCCCACGCGCACGGGCAGGACGTGGCGCGCGTCCATTCGGGCGACCCCTCGCTCTACGGCGCCATCGCCGAACAGATCCGCCTGCTGCGCCGCGACGCCATTCCTTACGCCATCTGCCCCGGCGTGCCCGCCTATGCCGCCGCCGCCGCCGCCCTCGGCCAGGAGCTGACGATCCCCGGCCTCGCCCAGAGCATCGTGCTCACCCGCGTCTCCATGCAATCGACCGCCATGCCCCCCGGCGAGACGCTCGAGGCCTTCGCCGCCACCGGCGCCACGCTCGCCATCCATCTCGGCGTGCGGGCGCTGCGCGACATCGTCCGCCGCCTGTCGCCCCTCTACGGCCCCGATTGCCCCGTCGCCGTCTGCGTCCGCGTGGGCTGGCCCGACCAGCGGCTGATCCGCGGCACGCTCGCCACGATCCACCCCCTCGTCCGCGAGGCCAAGGTCACCCGCACCGCCCTGATCCTCGTGGGCCCCGCCCTCGCCGCGGCCGAGGGCTTTCCCGACAGCGCCCTCTACGACCCCGCGAAGCCCCATCTGCTGCGCCCTCGCGCGCGTGTGCCATCTCCTTCGGATTCCGCTTGATTTCCGCCTGTCGCGCCCCATCCTCCTTTGTCAGGGGATGGGGGCCCCGAATCCATGACCGACGTCCTGCCCGACGCGGTGCGCCAGGGTCTCGAGGCTGCGCGTGCCGCTGCGCGAAAGCGCGGAAACCGCCTCTGCATCCATGACCGCGGCACGGTCCACCGCGTGCTGCGCATGTGGGACGGCGGCTTTGCCCTGGCCTCCGGCAGTGCGGCGCCCCTGCGCGGCTATGTGGATCTTTACGACGGCCCGCGTCATCTGTCCTCCTGCCTCATCGTCGCCACGGGGGAGGAGCGGGACGGCGAACGTCTCTACGAATTCAAGCTCGAGACGCCCGTCGCCGAGGGTCCGCCCCTCGACTATCCCCTCGAGGAGAGCCGACCCGCCGCCCTGATCCCTCCCGCCTTCTAGGGCCGGATCTCCACGGGCGTGCCGATCGGCGCCACGGCCCAGATCTCCTCCATGGCATCGTTGGTCACGGCGATGCAGCCGTCTGTCCAGTCACCCGGCACGCGCCAGCGGCCCGTCACGCCTGCGGGCTGGCCGTGGATGAAGATGTCGCCCCCCGGGCTGTAGCCGCCTGCCGCCGCCCGCGCCCGGTCCTCGGGGCGTGGATAGTCGATCCCCAGCGACAGGTGGAACCGGCTCGCGGCATTGCGCCGGTCGATGCGGAACACCCCCTCGGGCGTGCGCCCGTCGCCCTGCCGCGCCTTGGGCCCCTCGGGCGCAAAGCCCAGCGAGACGTGATAGCGTCGCAGCACCCGCCCGTCCCGGACCAGCGACAGGACCCGGTCGGACTTGTCCACCACGATCAGGTCCACCGGCCCCTCGAGCGGGGGCAGGGGTGCCGGCTTCGGCGCCAGGCCCGCCCAGAGCGAGAACAGCGCCACCAGCAGCGCGGACAGGAACGGCGGCATCCGACCCCCTCCCTACTGCACGTCGCCAAAGGCCGCCCGCAGGCGCCGCGCCGCCTCCTCGACCCGCACCCGCGGCGTGGCGAGGTTGAGGCGCATCCACCCCTCGCCCCCCGTCCCGAAGCTCGAGCCGAGATTGGCCGCGATCCGCGCCCCTTGCGCGAAGCGCCGCGCCACCTCCGCCTCCGACATCCCCAGCCGCGAAAAGTCGAGCCAGGCGAGATACGTCGCCTCCAGCGGCATCGAGCGCACCCCCGGCAGGTCCGCCAGCCCCGCCTCCAAGGCCCGCCGGTTGCCGTCCAGGTAGCGGCACAGCGCGTCCACCCACTCGGCCCCCTCGGGCGAATAGGCCGCCGTCGCCATCGCCATCCCGAACGAATTGGGCGAAAGCCCCAGCGCCCCCAGCCGTGCCGCAAACCGCGCCCGCAGGCCCGGATCGGGGATGATGACGTTGCCCGTGTGCATGCCCGCGATGTTGAAGGTCTTGGTGGTCGCCGTCATCACCACCAGCCTGTCCTCCAGGCCGGGAATCAGTGCGGTGGGCAGGTGGCGGTGCCCCGGCATCACCAGGTCGTGGTGGATCTCGTCCGAGACCAGCACGAGGTCGTGCGCCCGCGCGAATTCCCCCACCGCCTCCAGCTCCGCCCGCGTCCAGACCCGCCCCCCGGGATTGTGGGGCGAGCACAGGATCACCATCCGCTCGCGCCCCGTCATCCGCGCGCCGTAGGCGTCCCAGTCGAGGACGTGCCGCCCCCCCTCGATCGCCAGAGGCAGCTCCGTCACCGCGCGCCCCGCGGCCCGGATCACGCGGGCAAAGGCATGATAGACCGGCGTGAACAGGACGACCGCCTCCCCCGGCTCCGTCCACACATCGACCGCCAGCCCCACGGCGTTGACGATCCCGTGCGTGGTCAGAACCCAGTCCGGATCGACCGTCCAGCCATGCCGCGTCTCCATCCACCAGCGGATCGCGTCCAGGTATTCGGCATCGCCGCCCCAGTAGCCGAAGATCCCGTGCGCGGCCATCGACTCGACCGCCCGGCGCACGCAGGGAGGGGCGCGGAAATCCATGTCCGCCACCCACATGGCGATCCCGTCCCCGGGGTTCACGCCGTAAAGGGGTTCCATCAGGTCCCACTTGGCGCAATGCGTCCCGCGCCGGTCGATCACCGTGTCGAAATCCATGCCCGTCCCCTTCCAGACCACGCCCCGCGGACGCAACGCAGGCGCCGTTGCGCCCGCCCGCCCCTCGGCCTACATCGCAGGCATGGCGATCCGACCGATCCTGCTGCATCCCGATCCCCGGCTCAAGACCGTGGCCAGGCCCGTCCAGGCCGTGGACGACGCGACGCGCCGGCTCGCGCAGGACATGCTCGAGACGATGTACGACGCCCCCGGCATCGGGCTCGCCGCCCCGCAGGTGGGCGTACTGCTGCGCCTCTTCGTCATGGACTGCGCCAAGGGAGACGAGCCGCCCGATCCGCTCGTCCTCGTCAACCCCGAGATCCTCTGGACCTCGCCCGAGCGCGTCCCCTACGAGGAGGGCTGCCTCTCGGTCCCCGACCACTATGCCGAGGTGATCCGCCCCGCCGCGGTGGAGCTGCGCTGGACCGACCTCGACGGAGGCGTGCGGCAGGCCCGGTTCGACGGCCTGCGCGCCGTCTGCGTCCAGCACGAGATCGACCATCTCGACGGCCGCCTCTTTCTGGACCACCTGAGCCCGATCAAGCGCGGCATGATCACGCGCAAGATGGTCAAGCTCAAGCGCGACCGCGCCCGCGACCGGGCCGAGCCCGCGCGCGCCTGACGCGCTTCCCGTGCCGCCCCCCGCGATCCTCCGGGTCCCCGATCCCCGCCTGCGCCTCCGCGCCCGCCCCGTCGGGGCCTTCGATGCCGATCTCGCCCGCCTCGCGCGCGCGATGCTGGGGGCGATGTACGCCGCCCACGGGCGGGGCCTCGCCGCCCCCCAGATCGGCGCGGGCCTGCGCCTGTTCGTGATGGATGCCCGCTGGAAGGACGGCCCCCCCGATCCGCGAGTCTTCGCCGACCCCGAGATCCTCTGGACCTCGCCCGAGACGGCGACCCGCTCCGAGGGCTGCCTCTCCATCCCCGGTCCCCCCGTGTCCGTCACCCGCCCCGCCCGCCTGCGCCTCGCCTGGCGCACGCTCGCCGGGGAACCCCGCACCGCTCCCTTCGACGGCTGGGAGGCGGCCTGCATCCAGCACGAGATCGACCATCTCGACGGCATCCTCGTCACCGACCGCGCAGACCAGGGGGGACAGGGGGCATGAGGCTCGTCTTCATGGGCACGCCCCTCTTCGCCGTCCCCGCCCTCGAGGCGCTGCTTGCGGCAGGCCACCATGTCGCCGCCGTCTATACGCAGCCGCCCCGCCCCGCAGGCCGCGGCCACAAACCCCGCCCCTCGCCCGTCCAGACCCTCGCCGAGGAGAGGGGCCTCCCCGTCCGCCACCCCGCCACCTTGCGCGACCCGGCCGAGCAGAAGGCCTTCGCCGCCCTCGGGGCCGAAGTCGCGGTGGTCGTGGCCTACGGCCTTCTCCTGCCCCCCGCCGTCCTCGCGGCGCCGGCGCGGGGCTGCCTCAACATCCACGCCTCGCTCCTGCCGCGCTGGCGCGGGGCGGCGCCGGTCCAGCGCGCGATCCTCGCCGGCGACACCGTGACCGGCGTGTGCATCATGCGCATGGAGGAGGGGCTGGATACCGGCCCCGTGCTCCTGCGCGAATCCGTCCCCATCGGCCCCGAGGAGACGGCGGGCGAGCTGTCGGACCGCCTCTCGGTCCTGGGCGCCCGGCTGATCGTCGAAGCTCTCGCCCGCCTTGATGCGCTCCACCCCGCGCCGCAGCCCGCCGACGGCGCCACCTATGCCGCCAAGATCCTCAAGTCCGAGGCACGGATCGACTGGACTGCCCCCGCTCCGGCGGTGGACCGCCTCATCCGCGCCCTGTCCCCCGCGCCGGGCGCCTGGACCGAGTCGGGGGGCGACCGGCTGCGCCTGCTGCGCTCGCGCCTGGCCGAGGGGTCCGGTCCCCCCGGCACGGTCCTGCCTGCCCCTCCCGGCGGCCTCCGCGTGGCCTGCGGCACCGGCGCGGTCGAGATCCTCGAGCTCCAGCGCCCCGGCGCCCGCGCCATGTCCAGCCCCGAAGCGCTGCGCGGCTGGACGCCGCCCCCCCGCCTCGGCTGAGCCGCCTCTGGCGCCCGCCAGCGCCCGGCGCTAGGGCAGGGGGCCGGAGCAGGGGGGCAGGGATGGAGCACGAGGGCGACAGCGCGTCGGGGCTTGTGCTCGCGGTCACGGTCTATGTGCTCTGGGGCTTCCTGCCGCTCTACCTCGCGCTTCTCGCCCATGTCCCCCCGGCCGAGGTCGTGGCCCACCGCATCCTGTGGTCGCTGCCCCTCGCCGCGCTGGTCCTGTGGGCCACGGGGCGCGGCGCGGCGCTGCGGGCCGCGATCCGCTCGCCCGCCTCGCTCGCCACGGCCGGCGCCGCGGCCCTGATCCTGTCGGTCAACTGGGGGATCTATGTCTGGGCGGTGACCACGGGCCACGCGCTCGACGCCGCGCTCGGCTACTACATCAACCCGCTCTTCTCCATCCTGCTCGCCGCGCTTCTGCTGCGCGAGCGCCTCTCGCCCCTCCAGGTCGCGGCCGTGGCGCTGGCCGCGCTCGCGGTGGCCTATCTCACCTGGGACACGGGCCGCCTGCCCGTTGCCGCCCTCGGCCTCACCGTCAGCTGGGGCCTCTATGCCTTCATCAAGCGCCGCCTGCCGCTCGGCGCCAACGAGGGCTTCCTGCTCGAGGTGCTGGCCCTTCTGCCCTTCGCCCTCGCCCTGATCCTGTGGCTCGAGGCCCGGGGGACGGGCCACTTCTCCGCCTCGCTGCCGGACGCGCTCCTGCTTCTGGGCTGCGGGGCGGTCACGGCCGGCCCGCTTCTCCTTTACGCCAACGCGGCCAAGCGGCTGCGGCTGTCGACCATCGCCATCCTCCAGTACATCGCGCCCACCCTCGTCGCGATCCTCGCGGTGTTCGTTCTGGGCGAGCCCTTCGGCCGGGCGCGTGCGGTCGCCTTTCCGCTGATCGGCGCGGCGCTCGCGCTCTATTCGCTGTCGCTCTGGCGCGGCCGGACGGTCAGGGCAGCCCCGCCGCCACCGCAGCCCAGTCGATCAGCTTGAAGTTGGTGGTAAAGCCCGCGTTCTGGTCGTCCATCATCACCAGAAGCCCCTCGGGAAAGCCGGGCAGGGGACCGGTCCAGACGTCCAGGCCGTCCGTCTCGGTCACGCCGTCCACCGCGCCCGGCGCCACCTCGACCAGCGCCTCGCAGACCGGGTCGGCCTCGCCCTCCAGGCGGAACAGCGCCGCGCGGTGGATGCCCTGCGCCGAGGCGACCAGCCGGCGCACCCCGTCCGCGCCGTCGTGGATCGCGAGGCCCTCCACGTCGTCGCGCGGCAGGCAGGGCGAGGGGATCGGCACCACCAGCCGCGGCGCCTCCTCCGAGGCGGGGTCGAGCGGCAGCCGCCAGATGCCCCGGTCCTCCTCGCCGACATAGAGGTGGCCGGCCCGGTCGTCCGCCACCATCCCCTCGGGCTGGCTGCCCAGCGCCACGACCCGCCCCGGCGTCAGCCCGATCGTCCCCTGCGCCTCGTGGACCCGCCACAGCACCACATGGCCCGACTTGAAGTTGACGATGGCGAGCGGCCGGCCTTCCCACAGCCCCATGGCAAAGCCGTAGATGTCGTCGGCCGGCACCCCGGGCGGGATCGCGGCATGCTGCCAGGGCACGGCCCGGCGCACCGTGCCCGCCTCGATCAGATAGAAGACCAGCGTCTCGTCGTCGCGCCGGGTCGCCCCCGCCAGCCCCAGCTCGCGACCGCCCACCACGACGCGCCGCACGTCCACGTTGTTGAGCCGCCCGTCCGGCAGGAACGCCCGCTGCGCCCCGTCGAGCCCATAGACGTGCAGCCCCGCCTCCTTGTCCGTCCCCAGGATCAGGCTGTCCGCTCCGTCCGCCCAGATGGCCGGGTCGTCCGCGTCCCCGCGCATCCCCTCCGTCTCGGCCGCGGCCTCCACGCGGATCGCGGTCGGCTCGGCCGCTGCCGGCAGGGCCGCGGCCAGCCACAGGCCGAGCGCGCGCAGGCTCATTCGTCGCGCTCCGTCTCCGTCACCGGCACGGTGAACGAGGCGACCAGCCGGTCCGTTCCGCGCTCGGCCGCCACAAAGCCGCCGATCAGGCCATCGGGCACGATCCCCTCCGCATCCGCCTCGCCCGTCTCGAGCAGCAGCGTGGCCGTGCCCGTCCAGCCGCCCAGCTCCTCGTTGACCGAGCCGTCGGCCGTCTCCCATTCCATCTGGACCTCGAAGAAGGCGCGCTCGCCCTCGGGAAAGTTCTCGGCTGCCAGCGCGAACTCGGCCGGCACGGCATGCTCCCTCAGGTCGTGGTTCTCCAGCTCGAGTTCGATCGTCCGCTCCACGCCGTCCAGCACCGCCTCGAGCAGGATCTCGAAATTGGTGTAGCGCCAGCCGCCCTCGCCGGGGCGATATTCGCGCTTGCCGGCAAAGCGGACCACGTCTTCGGCCGCTTCGATGTCCTCGATCCGGATGTCGAGCGGAATGCCCGCCGCCGTGCCCACCAGCACGAGATGGGGCCTCTCTCCCAGCCAGGCCGAGGGCGGCTCGCCGGCCGCGCCGGCTGTGGTCACCGCCTCCGCGGCGGCCGCGAGGGGACACAGGACGAGGGCGAGCGCGGCAAGACGCATGGGACAGGGCCTCCGGTCGGTTTGCCCCCGCTTCTGGCGCCCTCGCATGACAGGACCATGACAGGCGCGCGACGGCCCGGGCCCCTGCCGCCCTTCAGTCCCGGCGGGATCGGAAGGGGGCCATCCCTTCGCGGGCCAGCGCGTCGGCGCGTTCGTTCTCGGGATGGCCGGCATGGCCCCGGACCCAGCACCAGGTGACGCGGTGGGGGGCAGCCGCTGCCTCCAGGCGCCGCCACAGGTCCTCGTTCTTGACGGGCTTGCCGTCCGCCGTCCGCCAGCCGCGCCGTTTCCAGCCGGGCAGCCATTCGGTGATGCCGCCCTTGAGATAGGCGCTGTCCGTGACCACCGAGACGGCGGAGGGCCGCTCCAGCGCCTCCAGCGCCGCGATCGCCGCCATCAGCTCCATGCGGTTGTTGGTGGTCAGCGCCTCGCCGCCCTTCAGCGCGCGCTCGCGCAGCACCGTGCCGCCCGCCCGCGCCTGCAGGATCGCCCCCCAGCCGCCGGGCCCGGGATTGCCCGAACAGGCGCCGTCGGTGAACGCGAACAGGGCAGGGGCATCGCTCATGCCCCCCGCCTAGCCCGCCCCGCGCCCGGCCGCAACGCCCGCCCCTAGGGCAGCGCGAGAAGCAGGCACAGCACGACCCCCGCCGTCAGCGGCAGGCGCAGCCGCAGCCACCAGGAGGGCGCCACTCCCCGCGCCCGGGCCCGCCAGTCGAGCGGCAGGAGGCCCAAAAACCCCACGATCAGCGCCAGCCCCGACCAGCCCATCGCCCAGGCCCAGAGCGCGGGCAGGACCGACAGGCCGAACAGCCAGGCCGCCGCCGGACCGCGCCCGTCGCCGCCTTCGCGCGTGGCGAATCCCCAGATCGTGCCCGCCATGAAGGCCAGGATCACCACCCCATAGGACAGAAGCACCTCGCGCCCCGTCCAGCGCGGCCCCAGCAGCTCCGCTCCCCAGGCGTCCAGGGCCGGCGCCCAGGCGGTCAGCGCGCCCCAGAGGAACGGCACCAGCCCTGCCGCGCCCAGCAGAAGCGGCGCGCGCGGCAGGCCGGCCGACCCGCTGGCCCGCATGTCCCCGCTCACGCGCGCTCGCGCAGCACGGCCGGGACGCGGAACTCGATGTCCTCCACGGCGGCAACCACGGGCTCCACCGTCACATCCCATCGCGCCCGCAGCGCCTCGACCACCTCCTCGACCAGCGATTCGGGCGCCGAGGCCCCCGCCGTCAGCCCCAGCGCCCGCGCCCCTTCGAGCGCGCGCCAGTCGATCTGGCCCGCATGCTCGACCAGCTGCGAATGAGGACAACCGGCGCGCAGCGCCACCTCCGCCAGCCGCCGCGAGTTCGACGAGTTCGGCGCCCCCACGACCAGGACGGCATCGCAGACAGGCGCCATCGCCTTGACGGCCGCCTGCCGGTTGGTGGTGGCATAGCAGATGTCGTCATGGGCCGGCGCCACGATGGCCGGAAAGCGCGCCTGCAGTGCTGCGGCCACCTCGGCCGTGTCGTCCACCGAGAGCGTCGTCTGCGTCACGAAGGCGAGCCGCTCCGGGTCGCGGGGGCTCAGCCGCTCGACATCGGCCACGTTCTCGACCAGCAGCACCTCGCCGGGCGGCAGCTGGCCCATCGTGCCCACGGTCTCGGGGTGGCCGGCATGGCCGATCATCACCACCTGCCGGCCCTGGGCGTGGTGTCGGCGCGCCTCGGTATGCACCTTGGTCACGAGCGGGCAGGTCGCATCCACCTGGATCATGCCGCGCGCGCGCGCCTCCTCCGGCACGGACCGCGCCACCCCGTGGGCCGAGAAGACGATGGGCCGGTCCGCCGGCGCCTCCGCCACCTCCTCCACGAAGACGGCGCCCTTGGCGCGCAGGCCCTCCACGACGGTGCGGTTGTGGACGATCTCGTGGCGCACATAGACGGGCGCGCCCCATTTCTCGAGGGCGAGTTCCACGATGCGGATGGCGCGGTCGACGCCGGCGCAGAATCCGCGCGGCGCAGCCATGTGTAGCGTGAGGGGGGGCTTGGGGGTCATGGGCGCTCCGGCAGGGGCGTGGGCGGACCGGGCCCCGGGGGGCCTCCTCTGCCCATCTAGGACGTTCCCCGGTCCGGCGCAAACCGCCGCCCGTCAGGTCAGGGGCACCGGCCGTTCGGTGTCGGGGCTTTCGTCCTCCGCGCGCTGGCGGCCGTCGCGCGGCGGCCGGCCGATCACGTCGCGCAGATCGTCCAGATCGATGAAATTGTCGGCCTGCCGGCGCAGGTCGTCGGCCACGAGCGGCGGCTGGCTGCGGATCGTGGAGGCGACCGAGACGCGGACCCCGCGCCGCTGGAGCGCGTCCACCAGCACGCGGAAATCGCCGTCGCCCAGGAACAGGACGGCATGGTCGATATGCGGCGCGATCTCGAGCGCGTCCACGGCGAGGTCGAGATCGGTGCTCCCCTTGGTCTTGCGCCGGCCCGCCGCATCGACATAGTCGCGCACGGGCTTGGCGCGCAGGGTGAAGCCGTTGTACTGGAGCCAGTCCGCCAGCGGGCGGATCGGCGAATAGTCGTCCCCCTCTGCCAGGGTGGTGTAGTAGAAGGCCCTCACCAGGCGGCCGCGGCGCAGGAATTCCGACCGCAGCAGCTTGTAGTCGATGTCAAAGCCGAGCGCGCGCGCCGCGCCGTAGAGGTTGGGGCCGTCGATGAAGAGGGCGAGACGGTCGTCGCGATAGAACATCCCATGGCCTTTTCTGCTCGATCGGGCGCGGGACGCGAAATGCCGTCAGGCCCGTCCGTCCAAGATAGGGAACCCGTCCCGGCGCGCAACCCGCGCGATGACGCGGCCTGCACCCGGGACGGCGCCGGGCCCGCGGCTCCGGTCCTCGCGCTTGTGGCGCTCGGGGCGAACCTGCCCTCGTCCGCCGGTCCGCCCGAAGCCACCTTGCGCGCGGCCCTCGGCGCTCTCGGGACCGACAACGTGGCCTGCGGCCCGATCCGGCCGAGCCGGCTGTGGCGCAGCCCCTCCTGGCCGCCGGGCGGGCCAGACTATGTCAACGCCGCCGCCGCCTTCGAGACCCTCCTCTCTCCAGACCGCCTGCTCGGGCGGCTCCATGCCCTCGAGGCGGCGTTCGGCCGCCGCCGCGAGGGGCGCTGGACGGCACGCAGCCTCGATCTGGACCTCCTGGCCTGGGGCGACGCGATCCGGCCAGACCCCGCCACGGCCAAGGCCTGGCGGGATCTGCCCCCCGCCCGTCAGGGACGGGAGGCGCCGGACGGTCTCGTGCTGCCCCATCCGCGGCTGCAGGACCGCGCCTTCGTCCTGCTGCCCCTGGCCGAGATCGCCCCCTCCTGGCGCCACCCGGCGCTCGGCCTGACCGTGTCTGCGCTGCTGTCGGCCCTGCCGGCAGAGGCGCTGCGGGACGTCCGGCCTCTCGGCCCGGTGTGAGACGCACGGCCGCAGGACCTCTGCCCCCTTGCCAAGCGCCATCGCCCGCGCTAGGGGGGGCGTTCCGCAGGCCGGCTCCGCCGGACGATCCCGCTCGTCCTCCGCCCGGCCGGCCCAGTTTCGGGAGAGCGCCCCATGGCCCGCGTCACCGTCGAGGATTGCGTCGACAAGGTTCCCAACCGCTTCGAACTCGTGCTGCTTGCCGCCCACCGTGCGCGCGAACTGGCCGACGGCGCGCCGCTCACCCTGCCGCGCGACAACGACAAGAACCCCGTCGTCGCGCTGCGCGAGATCGCGGAGGAGACCGTCCTCGCTGACGACCTGCGCGAGCGCCTGATCGCCGCCCACCAGACCCAGATCGAGGTGGACGAGCCCGAGGAGGACGCCATGGCGATCCTCATGGCGCCCGAGATGGACCGGCCCGCCAAGGACGACATGGACGAGGAGCGCCTGCTGCGCCAGCTCCTCCAGGCCAACGAGCCGCGCTGATCCTGCGCGCGGGGCTGTCGGTCCCATGGACGCGCAGGGCGCGCTGCGGGCCGGAGCGCAGGCCGCCTCCGACGAGGCGGCCGCTCCCGTCGCCGCGGCATCGGCGCCGGTTGCTCCCACGGTCGAGGACCTCATCCGGCAGGTGCACGCCTACAACCCGCGCACCAACGCCGACCTGATCCGCCGCGCCTGGGCCTTCGGCGAGGCCATGCACGAAGGCCAGCTGCGCAAGTCCGGCGAGGCCTATTTCACCCACCCCGCCGCCGTCGCCCGCATCCTGGCCGAGCAGCGGATGGACGACGCCACCATCGTCACGGCGCTGCTGCACGACACGGTCGAGGATACAAAGGCCTCGCGCGCTCAGATCGAGCGCGAGTTCGGCCCCGAGATCGCCGAGCTGGTCGAGGGGGTCACCAACCTCACCAAGATGCAGATCCGCTCGGACGAGACGCGCCAGGCCGAGAACTTCCGCAAGCTGTTCATGGCCACCTCGCGCGACCTGCGCGTGGTCCTTGTCAAGCTCGCCGACCGTCTGCACAACATGCGCACCATCCGCGCCATGGCCCCCGACAAGCAGGCTCAGAAGGCGCGCGAGACGATGGACATCTACGCCCCCCTCGCGGGGCGGATGGGCATGCAGTGGATGCGCGAGGAGCTCGAGGACCTCGCCTTCCGGGTCCTCAATCCCGAGGCGCGCGCCTCCGTGATCCGCCGCTTCCTGACGCTCCAGGGCGAGGCCGACCACGTCATCGCCAAGATCGTGGAAGACCTGCGCGAACTCATGGCGCGCGAGGGTATCGCGGCCGAGGTCACGGGCCGCGCCAAGAAGCCCTATTCGATCTGGCGCAAGCTCCAGACCAAGGACCAGGCGTTCTCGCGGCTTTCGGACATCTACGGCTTCCGCGTCATCGTGGCGACGGCCGCGGACTGCTACCGCGTGCTCGGCGCCGTCCATCAGCGCTGGCGCGCCGTGCCGGGCCGCTTCAAGGACTACATCTCCCAGCCCAAGTCGAACGGCTACCGCTCGATCCACACCACCGTCGCGGGCCGGGACGGCAAGCAGGTCGAGATCCAGATCCGCACCCACGAGATGCACGAGGTGGCCGAGGCCGGCGTGGCCGCGCACTGGTCCTACCGCGACGGCGTGCGCTCGGAGAACCGCTTCGCCGTGGACCCCGCGCGCTGGATCGCCCAGATGACCGAGCGCTTCGAGGACGGCGCCGACCACAACGACTTTCTCGAGGCCGTCAAGCTCGAGATGTACCAGGACCAGGTGTTCTGCTTCACGCCCAAGGGCCATGTGATCCCCCTGCCCAAGGGCGCTACCCCGATCGACTTCGCCTATGCCATCCACACCCGCATCGGGCATGCCTGCGTCGGCGCCAAGGTGGACGGGGTGCGGGTGCCCCTCTATACCCGGCTCCGCAACGGCCAGATGGTCGAGATCATCACCGCCGAGGGCCAGACCCCCCAGGCCTCCTGGGTCGGCATCGCGGTCACGGGCCGCGCCAAGTCCGCCATCCGCCGCGCCCTGCGCGAGGAGGACCGCGAGCGCTTCATCAAGCTCGGCGCCGAACTCGCCCGCGTCGCCTTCGAGAACGTGGGCCGAAAGGCGACTGACAAGGCGCTCCGGACCGCCGCCCGCGCCATGGGCTTCGAGGCCGCCGACGACCTGCTCGCGCGTCTGGGTTCGGCCGAGATCACCGCCCGCCAGGTCGTGCGCGTCCTTTATCCCGACCTCGCCCAGCGCCCCGGCGAGGAGGTGGAGGAGGCGCGCGCCGTGGTCGGCCTCTCGCCCGACCAGGCCTATGCCCGCGCCCCCTGCTGCCAGCCCGTTCCCGGCGAGCGCATCGTGGGCATCGCCCAGCGCGGACAGGGCGTCGTCGTCCACGCCATCGACTGCCCCGCGCTCGCCCGCTACGAGGACCAGCCCGACCGCTGGCTCGACCTGCACTGGCAGGAGGGGACGCACCGGCCCGTCAACACCGTCACCCTCGAGATGACCATCTCCAACGGCCCCGGCGTGCTGGGCCGGGTCTGCACCCTGATCGGCGAGCAATCCGCCAACATCTCCGATCTGTCCTTCGTGGATCGCAAGCCCGACTACTACCGTCTGCTCGTGGACGTGGACCTGCGCAACGCCGAGCATCTCCACCGCGTCCTGACCGCGCTCGAGGCCGAAAGCCAGGTCTCCTCGGTCGCGCGCCATCGCGACCCCCGCCGGTCCGAACAATCGGCCGCGCCGCGCCCCTGATGGTCTTCCGCCGCCGCGACCGCCGCCCCCCCCTTCGCGCCCTGCGCGAGGCGCTCTGGCCCAGGGGCGGCTGGGGCCGGGCCGTGGGCTACATGAGCCTGCGCCTGCGGCGGCTGCCCGACAGCCCCGAAAAGATCGCGCGCGGGATCGCGGCGGGCGTCATCGTCAGCTTCACGCCGCTCTACGGGCTGCATTTCGTCCTGTCGATGGCTCTGGCCTGGGCGATCCGGGGCAACATCGTCGCCTCCCTGATCGGAACCTTCATCAACAACCCCGCCACCATCGTGCCCATCTCCGCGCTCTGCATGGCGCTGGGCTACTGGATCCTCGGCCTGCCGCTCGACCGCCGCCTCATGGACAATCTCGGCCAGGCCTTCGCGGAGGGTCTGGCGGATGTCTGGACGATGCTCGTCTATCCCTTCACCGGCAACACGCCCGACTGGGTCGGGCTGCGCCACTTCGCCGAACTGATCCTCATTCCCTATTTCGTCGGCGGCATCCTTCCGGGCCTCGTCGCCACCGCGATCTGCTACTGGCTGACCGTGGGGATCGTGCGCGCCTACCAGGCCGCGCGCCGCCGCAAGCTCCAGGCGCGCCTCCAGCGCCTCGCCGCGCCGGAGGAGTGAGTCCCGCTCTGGTCCCCGGCCGCCGCCTCGCCTAGGGTGGCGCGCCAGATTCGGAGGACGCGATGGACCGGCTCAGGCTCGGGGTGAACATCGACCATGTGGCCACGGTGAGGAATGCCCGCGGCACCGCCTTTCCCGATCCCGTCCGCGCCGCCCTGATCGCCGAGGCCGCCGGCGCCGACGGCATCACCGCGCATCTGCGCGAGGACCGCCGCCACATCTCGGACGCCGACATCGCGCGGCTGTCCGAATCCCTCACCCGCCCGCTCAATCTCGAGATGGCCGCCACCCCCGAGATGCAGGCCATCGCGCTGCGCCACCGCCCCCATGCCGTCTGCCTCGTCCCCGAGCGGCGCGAGGAGCGCACCACCGAGGGCGGCCTCGACGTCCTCGCCCAGGAGGACGCGCTCGCCCGCTTCGTCGCCCCCTTGCGCGAGGCGGGGGCCCGCGTGTCGCTGTTCGTGGCTGCCGACCTCCGCCAGATCGAGGCCGCCGCCCGGACGGGGGCCGCCGTGGTCGAGATCCATACCGGCGCCTATTGCGACGCCGCCCATGAGGGCCGCGAGGCCGAGGCCGAGGCCGAGCTGGCCCGCATCCGCGACGCCGCCGCCCGGGCCCACGCCCTCGGCCTCGAGGTTCATGCCGGCCACGGCCTGACCTACGACACCGTGGCCCCGGTCGCCGCCATCCCCGAACTGCGCGAACTCAACATCGGCCACTTCCTGATCGGCGAGGCCATCATGCAGGGCCTCGCGCCCGCCATCGCCGAGATGCGCCGCCGCATGGACGCCGCGCGCGCGCCCTGAAGCCCCCCGCCAGGGAACCGCGCGCCTCCGGCCCCGTTCCGGCGCAGGTTTCCCTCCGCGCAGGTGCGCCCATGCCCGAGATCCCCGCCCCCCTTCCCGACACCGACCCCGACGACCCTCTTGCCCGGGCCCCTGCCCGTCCCGAGCCCACCGCGGCCGAGCGCGACGCCATGCGGGAGGCCATCCGCCGCGCCCGCGCCATCGCCGAAGGCGACGGCGGCGTGGGCATCGTCGCGGCGGTGATGGCCGAGGGCCGCGTCCTCGCCTGGGGCGAGAACCGCGTCCACGAATGGTCCGATCCCACCCGCCACGCCGAGATGGTCGCCATCTCCGCCGTCACGCAGGGCATGGACCGCACCGACCTCAGGGGGGCCACGGTGATCTCCACCCTCCAGCCCTGCGAGATGTGCCTTGCGGCCTTGCGCTTCGCCGGCGTGGACCGCATCGTGTATGCCGCCACCCAGGCCCGGGTGCACCCGAAATACTTCATGTTCGGCGGCCTCTCGATCGAGGATTTCCGCGCCGCCAGCAACGAGCCCTTCACCCCCGTGGGCGGCGTGCTCGAGGAGGAGGTGATCGACCTCTATGCGGACGGCCAGGAATAGCCTTTCGGCCCTCGCGCTTCTCGCGCCCGCGCCCCTCGCGGCGCAGGCGGTGGCCGAGTGCGACCCCGCCCCCCCCGTCACCGCCCTGGTCGAGCCCTGGGAGGAAACCTCGCGCGCGCTCGCCGACGGCGCCGTCCGCGTGGCCGTCATCGAGGACGGGGCAGGGGGCGTGGACCTCCTGGTGCTGACCCTGCCGCCGCTGCCCGAGAGCGAGCCCGACCCCGACCTGCCCCCGCCGCCCCAGCCCCCCCGCCGCTGCCGCCTCGTCTCCGAGGGGGGGATCGGCTTCGCCGCGCTCGACCTCGAGGGGATCGAGACGGCCGAGAACCCCGACCTCGCGCTCTTCGACCTGCGCCTGCCCGCCCTGCGCTTTGTGCCCGAATCGAGCGAACTCGAGGAGGTGACGCTGCGCCTGACCTTCGGCGTGGCCGACGACAGCCTCTCGGCCGAGGTCGAGGAGCCGCCCGAGGGTGCCGCGCCGTGATCCTCGGCATCGGCGCGGACCTGTGCTCCATCGAGCGGATGGAGCGCACGCTGACCCGCTGGGGGCCGCGCTTCCGCGACCGCGTCTTCACCCCGCGCGAGCAGGCCCGCGCCGCCCGCCGCCCGCACGAGGCCGCGACCTATGCCAAGCGCTGGGCCGCCAAGGAAGCCTGCTCCAAGGCGCTGGGCACGGGCCTGCGCATGGGCATCGCCTGGCGCGACATGGCGGTGTCGAACCTCGAGACCGGCCAGCCCGTGATGCACCTGACCGGCTGGGCCGCGCGCCGGCTCGCCGCCATGACGCCGCCCGGTCACCAGGCGCTGGTCCACGTCACCCTGACCGACGACCATCCCTGGGCACAGGCTTTCGTGGTCATCGAGGCCCGCCCTCTTGGCGAGCCGTTCACGCCGTCCGGCGCAGCGCCCGCGCGCGGTTGACTTGGACCGCCCCCCGCGCCAGACAGCGGCACCGCGCGACCGGGCGGGCGCCGCGGCGCCGCGCCCCCGGACAGGGAGGCGGATCGCATGGCATGGGGACGGCGGACGGCCGAGGTCGAGCAGGCGCCCAAGACCTTTCTCGGCAGCGTCTGGGAGACGCTCAAGACCATCTTCTGGGCGCTTCTGATCGCCGGGATCTTCCGCACCCTGTTCTTTCAGCCCTTCTGGATTCCGTCGGGCTCGATGAAGGACACGCTGCTCATCGGCGACTTCCTGTTCGTCAACAAGATGGCCTACGGCTATTCCTACGCCTCCTGCCCCTCGATCCGCATCGCCGCGATCGGGCTCGACCTCGACCAGGAGGATTTCTGCGGCTGGCTGCCCTGGCCCGAGGGCCGCGTGCTGGGCTCCGAGCCCGAGCGCGGCGACGTGGTCGTGTTCCGCCACCCCGTCACCGGCGTGGACTTCATCAAGCGCCTGATCGGCCTGCCCGGCGACCGCGTCCAGATGCGCGACGGCCGCCTCTGGCTCAACGGAGAGCCCGTCCCCCTCGAGCCCGCGGGCGAGTTCGTCGAGCCCTACCTGCCCCAGGGACCGCAGGGCCTGCCCCCCTCCTGCCGCGGAGGACCGCGCCGTCCGGGCGAGCCCTGCATCTCCGACCGCTACATCGAGACGCTGCCGAACGGGCGATCCTATTCCGTCCTCGACATCGGCCGCTCGGTGGCCGACGACACGGGCGTGTTCACCGTTCCCGAGGGGCACTACTTCTTCATGGGCGACAACCGCGACAACTCGACGGATTCGCGCTTTCCCCAATCCGCCCGCGGCGTGGGCTTCGTGCCGGCCGAGGATCTCGTGGGCCGCGCCGACCGGGTGATGTTCTCCTCCGCGGGCCGCTCCATGCTCGCCTTCTGGACCTGGCGCGGCGACCGCTTCTTCCACCCGATCCGCTAGGGAGGGGGCGCGTGCCCGCCGCCGCCGCCCGCCGCCGCCCCTGGCCCTCGCCGCCCGAGCTTCTGGCGCAGGGCTTCGTCCCCACGGGGCGGACGGCGCCCGAGCCCTTCCTGGCCGTGCTGATGCTGGTGGCGCTGCCCGCCGCCTGGCTGCGCTGGGGGCCCCGTCTGGTGGACGAATGGTCGCGCTGGCACGAGGCGGCGGGCATTGTGCCCCTCGCGCTTCTGGCCGTCCCGGCGACCGGCCATGTCCTGCGGCGGCTCACGGATATGGGGCTGCGGGGGGCCTGGGCCTGGCTTCTGCTGGTGCCCTGGCTGCGCTGGGTCCTTCTCGCCGCGCTGGTCCTGGCACCCTCCTCGCAGCGGCGGCGCAACCCCGACGGTGCGCTGCGAGCCTTCGGGCTGGGGCTTGCGGGGCTCGCCGCGCTGGGCCTGCTGGGCAGCCTGCTGTGGACGGCCGCGCCCGTCCTGGCGCACGGGATGCGCCCGGCCTTGCGGCCGGGGGATCTGGTGCTCCTGCGCCGCGCACCGCTGCCGCTCGCACCGGGCGACGTGATCGCCTTCCGCGGCGCGGACGGGCCGGGCTGGGGCCGCCTCGTTGCGCGAGGACCCGCCCGCGTCGCAGTCGAGGACGGCGTGCCCGTGATCGACGGCCGCCCCGCCCGGCGCAGCGACGCCGGCCTTCTCTCCGAGCCCTTCCGCCCCGAAGGACCCCGCCGGGCGCTGCCCGTCTGCGGCAACGGCGCGGTCGGCCTCGGGGCGGAATGCCGCACGCGGCTCTGGCGCGAAACGCTGCCGGACGGGGCCTCCTTCCTCGCGCTCGATGCGGGGCAGCGTCCGCTCGACCGGATGGAGCCCGTCGAGGTGCCGCCGGGCCATCTCTTCGTCCTCGGCGACGACCGCGATGCCGCGCGCGACTCGCGCCTGGCGCCCGGGGTCGGGGGCGCGGGCCTCGTGCCGGAGGAGGCGGTCATCGGCCGCGCCTCCCTCGTGCTGGTCTCGGCCGCAGGCCGCCGCCCCTGGGACCCCCGCTACTGGCGGCCCTCCCGCCTGTTCGAGCCCGTCCGCTGAGATCGCCCATGACCCGTCGCCCCATCCCCCATGCCGAGCCGGACCCCCCCTCGCCCACGGCGCGCGCCGCCCGCCCCGGTGCCGCCCTCCGCGCCCTCGAGGAGCGTCTCGGCCACCGCTTCCGCGACCCCGCGCTGCTCGCCCGCGCGCTCACCCACGGCTCGCGCGGGGAGGGCGAGGACAACCAGCGCCTCGAATTCCTGGGCGACCGCGTCCTCGGCCTCGTCATTGCCGAGGCACTGCTCGAGGCCGACCCCGAAGCCCCGGAGGGGCTGATCGCGCCGCGCCTCAACGCGCTCGTCCGCCGCGAGACCTGCGCCGCCATCGCGCGCGAGATCGGCTTGGGCGAGGGGCTCAAGCTCGGCCGCTCCGAGATGCTCTCGGGCGGCCGCCGCAAGGAGGCGCTGCTTGCCGACGCCATGGAGGCGGTCGTGGCCGCGCTCTATCTGGACGGCGGGCTCCCCGTCGCCCGCGCGGCCGTCCTGCGCCTCTGGGGGCCCCGCATCGCCTCGGCCCCCCGCGATGCGCGCGACGCCAAGACCGCGCTGCAGGAATGGGCCCAGGCCCGCGGCCTGCCGCCCCCCGCCTATGCCCTTCTGGACCGCGAGGGACCCGACCACGCCCCCCTCTTCGCCATCGAGGCCCGCCTCGCCACGGGCGAGACCGCCCGCGCCACCGGCTCCACCAAGCGCGCGGCCGAGCACGAGGCGGCGGCCGCCCTCCTGCAGAGGCTCCAGCCATGACCGCCCCCGACGCGCCCGCCGATCCCCCCACCCGCGCGGGCTTTGTCGCCCTGATCGGAGAGCCCAACGCCGGCAAGTCCACGCTTCTCAACCGCATGGTCGGCGCCAAGGTCTCCATCGTCACCCACAAGGTCCAGACCACCCGCTCCCGCATCCGCGGCGTGGCGATCGAGGGCGCCTCCCAGATCGTGTTCGTGGACACGCCCGGCCTGTTCCGCCCCCGCCGCCGGCTCGACCGCGCCATGGTCGCCGCCGCCTGGGGGGGCGCGGCCGACGCCGATGTGGTCGTGCTCCTCGTCGAGGCCCATCGCGGCCTCACCGAGGGGGTCGAGGCCATCCTCGACGCGCTGCGCGACCGCATCGGCCCCCGTCCCGTGGCGCTCGCCGTCAACAAGATCGACCGCGTCAGGGCCGAATCGCTCCTGCCGCTCTCCGAGGCGCTCAACGCCGCCTTTCCCTTCGAGCGCACCTTCCTGATCTCGGCCGAGCGCGGCCACGGCACCGACGACCTGCGCCGCTGGCTCGCCGACCGGATGCCTCCCGGCCCCTGGCTCTACCCCGAGGACCAGCTCGCCGACCTGCCCATGCGCACCCTCGCCGCCGAGACCACGCGCGAGAAGCTCACGCTCCGCCTCCACCAGGAGATCCCCTACGAACTGACCGTCGAGACCGAAGCCTGGGAGGAACGCCCCGACGGCTCGGCCCGCATCGACCAGGTCATCTATGTCGCGCGCGAGGGGCATCGCGGCATCGTGCTCGGCAAGGGCGGCGAGACGATCAAGGCCGTGGGCCAGGCGGCGCGCCGCGACCTCGAGGCCTTCATGGGCCGCCGCGTCCACCTGTTCCTGACCGTCAAGGTCCAGCCGAACTGGCTCGAGGACCCCGAACGCTTCGGCGAGATGGGTCTCGACTGGCGCGACGGCGCCTGACACGATGGAGACGCCGCGCCTCAGGACCGGGCTCTGGGTCTCGGCCTATCTTGCGCGGCTCGGCGCCGAGGCGATCCCGGCTGTGGTGGTCCGGCGCGGCGACGCCGATGCCGGGGCCGTCCTCGTCAAGTGCGCCACGCTCGACGGGCGCGCGGTCGTCCTGCACCGCTCCTGGGACCTCGCCACCGGCCGGCGCGTCTGGGCGGTTCTCGCCGAGGGCGAGGAGGAGGCCGCCGACGCGGCCATCGCCCGCCAGATCCGCTTCGACCCCGACCTCTGGGTTCTCGAGGTGGAGGACCGGCGCGGCCGGCACCTGCTGGGCGAGGAGGGTCTCGACTGACCCCCTGTCCGGGCCGCCGCAAGGCAGGGGCTTCCTGCCGCCGCCGGCCCGGCTATCCTCCGCCCGTGACCCGACGGAGCCCTGTCGCGCCAGGGCCCGCCCGGTCGCGTCCGTCCCGTCTCCGGAGGCCATCCCCATGACGACCGACATCCTGCTGGTGGGCGAGAGCTGGTCCTCCACCGCCGTGCACGCCAAGGGCTTCGACATCTTCCATTCCACCACCTTCCACACGGGCGCCGACGCCTTCGTGGCCGCGCTCGAGGCGGAGGGCCGCTTTCGCGTCACCTGGCTCCGGGCGCACGAGGCCGCGGAGGGTTTTCCCTTCGACCGCGACGGACTGGATCGCTACCGGGCGGTCATCCTGTCGGATGTGGGGGCCAATACCCTGCTGCTGCCGCCCGAGGTCTGGCTCCACGGCCGCCCCGTCCCCAACCGCCTGCGCCGCCTGCGCGACTGGGTGGCCGAGGGCGGCGGTCTCGCCATGGTCGGGGGCTATCTCAGCTTTCAGGGCATCGACGGCCGCGCGCGCTGGCACCGCACGCCGGTCGAGGAGGCGCTGCCCGTGACGATGCTGCCCGTCGACGACCGTCTGGAAGTGCCCGAGGGATTCCGCCCCGTGATCCGCCGCGCCGGCCACCCGATCCTTGCGGACCTGCCGCCGGAGCCATGGCCCCTTCTGCTGGGGGCCAACGAGGTCCGGGCGCGCCCCGAGGCCGAGGTGCTCCTGACCCTGCCGGAGGAGGAGGGCGGCCATCCCCTTCTGGTGACCGGCCGCTGGGGACGGGGCCGCACGCTTGCCTGGACCTCCGATATCGGGCCCCACTGGCTGCCCACCGCCTTCTCCGCCTTGGGAAGGATTCGCACCCCTGATGCGGCAGGCGGTCGCCTGGCTTGCGGGAGAGGGGCCGGCCTGACGGCTCCGGGTCCCGGATCGGGCTGGCGGACGGCCCGAGGCTGCGGGGGAGGAGCGGTCAGACCGGATGGATGGTCGCGACGAGGGAAACCGGGTGGTAGCGGAGGAGGGACTTGAACCCCCGACACGCGGATTATGATTCCGCTGCTCTAACCAACTGAGCTACTCCGCCCCGGCCCCCGCCCTTAAAGCGGCGAAGGATCGGCGTCAACGCCCTTGGCGCCCGAGATGCTGG
>NZ_WYDP01000024.1 GCF_009904055.1 Rubellimicrobium sp. CFH 75288
CGCGCTCGCCCGCGCGCTGGCGGGGGGCGGCGCGGTGGACCTCGCGCTCGGGACCGGGGCGGACGGGGTGCAGGCGGCCTGGACGCCGCTGCGCCTCGACGGCGACACGCCCGCCGCGCTCGCCCGCGCCCTCTCCGAGGGCCGCGAGGAGGCGCGCCGCCACGGCCCCATGGCGGCCGACCTGCCCCACCGCCTCGGCCGGCCCGCGCCCGCCGTGCCGGCCCTCGCCCTGGGCCCCGTCCCCGTGCCCGGCGCCGCCCTGACGCTGGCCGAGGGGCCGGACGGGGCAGTTCTCCACGGCGATCCCGCGCAGCTGTCGCCCGAGGGCTTCGCGGTGCTCGCCGACCGGCTCGAGCATCTCCTCGCAGGTCTCGCAGGCCTTGCCCCCGATGCCTCCCTCGACGCGCTCGACCCTGTGCCACCGTCCGAGCGCGCGCTGATTGACCAGGCCAACGCGACCGATGGCCCCTTCGACCCCACCCCGCTGCCCGCCCGCTTCGCGGCCCAGGCCGCCGCCACGCCCGACGCGCCCGCGCTCTCGTTCCGCGACCGGACGCTCTCGTTCCGCGACCTTGCCCTGCGCGTCGAGGCGCTGGCCGCGGCCCTGCGCGCGCTCGGCGCCGGCCCCGGCGAGCGGGTGGGCCTCCATCTCGGCCGCACGCCCGACCTCGTGGCCGGCGCACTCGCCGCCATGCGCACCGGGGCGGCCTACCTGCCGCTCGACCCGGCCTATCCCCCCGACCGCACCGCCCTCTGCCTCGCGGATTCGGAGGCGGGGATCGTGCTCACTCACTCCGCCCTCGCCCCCCGCCTGCCCGCGCACGGGGCACGCCTGCTGCTCGCCGACACGGTGCCCGACGCCGCGCCCGAGGCTCCCGCGCCGGAGGCGCCGCTCGACCCCGATGCGCCCGCCTATCTCATCTACACCTCCGGCTCGACCGGCCGGCCCAAGGGGGTGGTCGTCACCCACCGCAACCTTGCCAACTTCCTCGCCGGGATGGATGCGGCGCTGGGCCCGCCGGGGCCGTGGCTCGCCGTCACCTCGCTCAGCTTCGACATCTCGATCCTCGAGCTGTTCTGGACCCTCTCGCGCGGGGCCCATGTCGTGCTCCAGGGCGACGAGGAGCGCGCGCAGGTCGCAGGCGACGCCCCCGCGGGGCGGCCCAGGATGGACGTCTCGCTCTATTACTGGGGCAACGACGACGGCGAGGGGCGCGACAAGTACCGCCTCCTGCTGGAGGGGGCGCGCTTCGCCGACGCCCACGGCTTCAGGGCCGTCTGGACGCCCGAGCGGCATTTCCACGCCTTCGGCGGCCCCTATCCCAACCCCTCCGTCACCGGCGCCGCCGTGGCGGCCGTCACGCGGCAGATCGACGTGCGCGCGGGCTCCTGCGTGGCCCCCCTCCACCACCCGATCCGCATCGCCGAGGAATGGGCGGTCGTGGACAACCTGACGGGCGGGCGCGCGGGCCTCGCCATCGCCTCGGGCTGGATGCCCGAGGATTTCGTCCTGCGCCCCGAGGCCGCGCCCCCCCGCAACAAGGCCGCCATGATCGAGGCGATCGGGACGCTGCGCCGCCTCTGGGCGGGCGAGGCGGTCGAGTTCGCGGGCCCCCTCGGGCCGCAGCGGATCGTCACCCAGCCCCGGCCCGTGTCCCGCCGCCTGCCCCTCTGGGTCACCACCGCCGGCAATCCCGAGACCTGGCGCGAGGCGGGGCGCCTCGGGGCCAACGTGCTCACCCACCTGCTCGGCCAGACCATCGAGGAGGTGCGGGGCAAGATCGCCCTCTACCACGAGGCCCTGCGCGAGGCCGGCCACGACCCGGCCGACCACGCCGTGACGCTGATGCTCCACACCTTCCTCGCCCCCACGCGCGAGGCCGCCCGGGAGATCGCGCGCGAGCCGATGAAGAACTATCTCCGCTCGGCCGCGGGCCTCATCAAGAACTACGCCTGGGCCTTTCCCGCCTTCAGGAAGCCCGGGGGCGCGGCCCAGCCCGCCGACATCGACCTGCGCTCGCTCTCGGCCGAGGAGATGGACGCCATCCTCGACTTCGCCTTCGAGCGCTATTTCGAGGAATCGGGCCTGTTCGGCACGGTGGAGGACGCGCTTGCCCGCGCCGAGGAGGTGCGCGCCGCCGGCGTGACCGAGATCGCCTGCCTGATCGACTACGGCATCCCCGCCGACACGGTCCTCGAGGGGCTGAGGCCGCTTGCGGAGGTCGTCGCGGCCCTGCGCGGCCCGGCCGAGGGCGACTTCTCCATCGCCGCCCAGATCGCGCGGCACGGCGTCACGCATCTGCAATGCACGCCGTCCATGGCGCGGATGCTGCTCGCCCACGACGACAGCCGCGCCGCGCTGGGCCGCCTGCGCCACCTTCTCGTGGGCGGCGAGGCGCTGCCCGCCCCCCTCGCGCGCGAGCTGCGCGGCCTCGTGCCGCGCGTGACCAGCATGTACGGCCCGACCGAGACCACGATCTGGTCCTCCACCCAAGAGGTGACGGGCGAGGAGACGGGGACGGTCGGCCTCGGCCGGCCCATCCTCAACACCGCGCTCCACGTCCTGTCCGACAGCCTCGAGCCCCTGCCGATCGGCGCGGAGGGAGAGCTGTGGATCGGCGGCGAGGGGGTCGCGCAGGGCTACTGGCGCCGCCCCGACCTGACGGCCGAGCGCTTCCGCCCCGACCCGTTCCGCCCCGGCGGGCGGCTCTACCGCACGGGCGACCTCGCCCGGCGCGAGGCGGACGGGATCGCCTTTCTCGGCCGCGCCGACGGCCAGGTGAAGCTGCGCGGCTTCCGCATCGAGACGGGCGAGATCGAATCCGCCCTCGAGGGCCTCCCGGGCGTGCGGCAGGCGGGCGTCGTGCTGCGCGAGGACGTGCCCGGCAACCCGCAGCTCGTGGCCTATGTGGTGGCCGAGCCCTTCGACGAGGGGGCTCTGCGCGAGGCGCTGGCCCGCCGCCTGCCCGCCCACATGGTGCCCGCGCGCATCGTCCGGCTCGAGGCGATGCCGCTCACGCCCAACCGCAAGCTCGACCGCCGCGCGCTGCCCGCGCCGCCCGCCCGCGCCGCGGCCGCCGCCGGGCCTGCCGGGGCCACCGCCCCGGCGGCCGCGCCTCCGCCGCCTGCCGGACCCGCCGCCGGGCGCCCGGCGGTCGAGCCGAGCCTGCCCGCACTGGCCGCGATCTGGTCGCGGCTTCTGGGGGTGGAGGCGCCGGGTCCCGAAGCCCACTTCTTCGACCTCGGGGGCCATTCGCTGCTCGCGGTGCAGGCGCATCGCGACATCCGCGCCACCCTGGGCGTGACGGGCCTTGCGGTGACCGACATCTTCCGCTTCCCGCGCCTGGGCGACCTCGCCCAGCGGGTCGACGGGCTGCGCGCCCCCCCGGGTCCGGCAACCGGCGCCGCGGCTTCGCCCGAGGCGGCGCCGGATACGGCCGGCATGCCGCGCGACGACGCGATGGCCCGCCGCCGCGCCCTGCGGGCCCGCCGGATGGAGGGCGCATGACCGCCCTCCTGCGCCACCCCCTCGCTCGTCTGGCCGAGGCCCTTCTGCCTCCCGGGGCGGCCGTGGCCGGCGGTCCCGTCGCCGCCTGGACCGGCCCCATCCCCCCCGAGGAGGAACAGACCGTGGTGCGGGCCGTGCCGCGCCGCCGCGCCGAGTTCGCGGCCGGCCGCCGCGCCGCCCGCGCCGCCCTGGCCCGTCTGGGCCTGCCCTGCGGCCCCTTGCCGGTCCGTCCCGACGGTCCCCCGCTCTGGCCGTCCGGCGCGACCGGCACGATCACCCATGGCGGCGACCATGTCCTGGCTGCCGTGGCGCCCGCGGCCGCGTCCGGGGGCCTTGGCCTCGACCTCGAGCCCCTCGTGCCCTTGGACGCCGATCTCGCCCCCTCGATCCGGCGCCCCGACGAGGAGGGCGACCTCCTGGCCCTCTTTTCCGCCAAGGAGGCGGCCGGCAAGGCCCAGTTCGCCCGCACCCGCTGCCGGCTCGACCTGCTCGGGCTGCACATCCGCTGGAAGGGGGACGGTGCCTTTGTCGCCGAGGCGGCCGGGCCCGCCCCGCCTGCCCTGCACGGATTGCGGATCGAAGGCCGGCAGGTGCGATGGGCCGGGCTGATCCTGTCCGCCGCGGCCCTGCCGCCCCGCCCGTCCTGTCCCCCCATGCTCCCGGAGTAGCGCCATGGGACCGATCACCTCCCTTGCCGACTTGCGCGCGGCGCTGCGGCGTCAGGCCTGGCTGATCCTCCTGGTCCTCGCCATCGGCCTGCCTGCGGCCTACGCCTTCGCCCTGTCCAGGCCGCGCCTCTACGAAGCCTTCGCCGTCATCCAGATCGAGACGCCCGAAGTGGCCGAAACCGTCACGGGCGCGGCCGCGATCCCCCCCGCGACGGCCAACAGCCAGCTGGACCTGATCCAGCAGGGCATCATGGCCCGCGGCACGATCGAGGCGCTGGTCGGGCGGCTGAACCTCTTTCCCGAGGCCGAGACGATGACCGAGCGCGTGGCGCTCACGCGCGAGGCCATCTCGATCACCAAGATCGTGGACCCTGCCCAGGCCTGGCGGCCCGACATCCAGCCCACGGGCCTGTCCATCGCCGTGCGGCTGTCCGATCCGGTCCAGGCGGCCGATCTGGCCAATGCGATCCTCGACGGTCTGGTGGAGGAGGCCAGCGCCCGGGCGCGCGAGCGCGCGCAGAGCACGCTCGACTTCCTGCTCGCCGAGGAGGCGCGGGTGGAGGAGCGCATCGCCGGTCTCGAGGCCGAGATCGCGGACTTCCGGGCCACGCACCTGGCCTCGCTTCCCGAAGGGATCACCAGCCAGCGCGAACGCCTTGCGCGGCTGGCCGAGGAGCGCATCGCGCTTGATCGCGAGGCCCTCGAGTTCGAGACCAACATCGCGCGCCTACGCCCCGACGAGGTCGAGCGCCAGCGGGCCCGGCTGGCCGAGGAACGCGCCCTGCTCGATGCGGCCCGCGACGAGACCGAAGCCGCGATCGCCGCCGCACCGGCCGTGGAGCGCGAACTGGGGGCCCTGACGCGCCGGCTGGGCAGCCTCGAGGCGGAGCTGCGCGTCATCACCGAGCGGCGGACCGAGGCCGCCATGGCCCAGACCCTCGAGGCCCGGGCCCAGACGGCGCGCTTCACCGTTCTCGAGACGGCCCAGCCGCCGGAATTCCCGGTCTCGGCGGACCGGCGCAAGATCGCGCTGGCCGGCGGGGTGGCGGTGGGGTTGCTCGCCCTCGGGCTGGCCCTGCTGCGCGAGGTCCTGACCCCGGCAATCCGCAACAAGGAGCAGATGCGCCGCGCGCTGGGCATCGAGCCGGTCGTGGTCATCCCGCGCCTGACGAGCCAGGGCACGCGGCTGCGCCGGCAGGTCACGGCGGCCGCCCTGTTCGTGGCCGTGGCCGCGGGCACCGCCGCGGTCGCGCGGCTGGGCATCCAGGGCGTCCAGGCCGCCTTCGACTGGCTGCCGCGGGCCGCGGGAGCGGGCTAGGGGATCAGTACTTGTAGTCGCGCACGCCCTCGCCCTCGGCGCGGTTGAGCACGACCCCCAGGATCGGCAGGTCGTCCCCCAGCCGATGCGCCGTCTCCTTGAGGTCGCGAGGCGTGGTCATCCCGCCCGCCGCCACGAGGATCACGCAGTCGAGAAGGGGTCGGAGGGCGATCACGTCGTCTTGGGCGAGGACGGGGGGCAGGTCGCAGAGCAGGATGTCGGGCGCCAGCGCCCGCTCCAGCCGGGCCAGCGCCTCGGCCGTGCGGCGGTCGTGGAACAGCTCGGCGGCAAAACCCTCGGGCCGGCCGTTCAGCCCCAGCGCCAGCGAGGGGCCGATCTGCAGCGGATTCGGGGCGACGCGCAGCAGATGCGCCTCGGGGGCGACGAGGCCGCGGAGCATGTCCCCGATCGCGCCGGGATCGCTCACGCCAAGCCGGCGCGCCAGGACCGGCAGACGCAGGTCGAGATCCAGCAGCACCGTCCGGTGGCTCTCGTAGCGCGACAGGGTCACGGCGAGGTTGAGCGCCGTGAACGACTTGCCGCAGCCCGCCGTGGGCGAGGTGATCCCGACCCGCCGCCAGCCGCGTTCTCGCAGCGCAGCCACCGTCTTGGTCCGCAGCACGTCGAAGGCGGCATGGGCCGGGTCCTTGCGATGCGCCGTGACGATCAGGTTGCGCTCGAGGCGGCGGGGGTCGGGCTCGTAGGGGCGAAGCCGGTCCCAGGCGGACGCAGGCTCGCCGGCCGGGCCAGGTCCGCCTTCCGGCAGGGGCGGGGCAGGAGGGGACAGGGCCGAGGGATCGGGCCCGCGCGCCTCCTCCAGCGCGCTGCGGAGCGTCTGGCGATCCGGCCCGGCCTCCTGCGGCGCCGCAGGGACCGTCCGGCGCGGCGGCCGGTCCCGATGGCGCGGTCTGGTCGGTTCGGGCATCGCAGGGGCCTCCGGGGCCTCCAGGCGGACAGGGCGTGGCATGGTGTGCATCATATGGGGCAATCCGGCGGAATTGCGCCCGCCCTGCGCCCGCCGAGGGGCGGGGTCAGGCGCCGAAGAGGTTGGCCCTGTCGATCGCCCGGTGCAGGAAGGTCTCGCGGTCGGCCTCGGGCCGCCAGCCGAGCCAGGCCTTGGGCCGGGTGTTGAGGAACCGCGCCAGATGGGCGCGGGAGCGCCAGTCGGCGAGCGAGGCGATCTCGACGGTCCGGCGGCGCAGCAGGCCCGCCTTGAGCAGGGCCTTGGCGGCGCCCGCGGCCCAGAAGACCCAGGGCGAGCCGGGCGCAACCCGGATCCGCCCGCCCGTCCGTCGCGCGATCTCCTCGAACCAGTCGCGCGCGGAGAGCATCGGCTCGCCCACGAGGTTGAAGGACCGCCCCGGCGCCTCGGGATGGCGGGTCATCAGGATCAGCCCCTCGGCCACGTCATCCACGAGCACGAAGGGCAGGATGGTGTCGCCGCTGTTCCACAGCCGCACGGCGCCCGCCCCGTGCCAGCGTCCCAGTCCCCAGTGCTGGAGCGGCCCCTCGGGCCCGACGACGATGCCGGGCCGCGCGATCGCGAGAGCCAGCCCCGTCTCCGCGGCCAGCGCAAGCAGCCGCGCCTCGCCCTCGGCCTTGGCCCGGGCATAAAGGTTGCGCCCCCGCATCGGGCCGAAGGGGGTGTCCTCCGTGATCGTCGCGCGCGGGTCCGACAGGTCGTAGGAGGCGATGGTGCCCGTATGGACGAGGCGGCCCGTGCCGGCGCGGTGGGCCGCGCGCCCGATGCGCAGCGTGGTTGCGACCTCTCCGGCGAGAGCCGCCTCCCAGGTCGTCTCGGTCGAGCGGGCGAGGTTGACCACCGCGTCCATGCCGTCGAGGGCGCGCACCAGCGCCTCCTCGTCCGAGAGGGAGGCGGACACGACCTCGACCTGCGGCAGGTCGGCAAAGGGGCCGGCACGGCCGCGGCTGAGCACGCGCACCCTTTCGCCCCTCGCTGCCAAGGCGCGGACAAGGGCGCGGCCGATGAAGCCCGTGCCGCCGATCACGGCGATGCGGGGGGGCGGTGCAGACACGCCGCGGGGCGGGCGGGGCGCGGGGGCGGCCGGCAGGCGCTCCGCAGCCGCCTCGATCGCCGCGCAGACGGCGACGGCGGCGGCAGCCCCGAACCGCCGGTCGGGCTGTCCGGTGCGCAGGCCCCCGTAGAAGGCCCGCAGCGTCTCGCGGAAGCTCAGCGCATAGGGCGAGCGGCGGTTGAGGGAGACGACCTCGCGCGCGGCGAGGCGCAGCGAGGCCCCTGCCTCCTGGGTGGCCAGCGACAGCCCCCGCCGGAGCGGGTTGACGATCAGATCCGAGGCGTTGTCCCGCGACAGCACCAGACGGTCGCGCCCGTAATCGAGCCGCACGAGCCCCGCCGTTCCGCGCAGCGCGAGCGCGCGCTCCTCGTGGGTCTGGGCGAGGGAGAGCGCGATCGTGACCTCCACATGCCCGGCGCGTGCAAGAAGCCGGATGGATTGCGGCCGGGGTCCCGCACCGGGCACGAGGATCGTCTGTCCCGTCTCGACATGGAGCAGATCGAGCGGCCCGAACAGGTCCACGGCCAGACCCACGGGGTGCGGCCCGATCTCCCACAGGAGGTTGGCCGTCTCGCGCAGAGGCCAGAGACCGAAGGGGCCAGACTGGAGGGGGGCGAAGGGCAGCGCCCAGTCCACGCGGAGATCGAGCGGACGGCCGATCGCGCCCCGGTCCAGATGCGCGCGCAGCGCCGTCCAGCCGGGCAGGCCGAGGAAGTTGTGCGACACCCCGACCTGCCGCCCGGCGGCCGCTGCCGCCTCGGCCAGCCGCCGCGCGCCTGCGGCCGACAGCGCAAAGGGCTTCTCGACCAGCACGTGCAGACCGAGGCCCAGAGCCTCGAGCGCCAGGGCCTCGTGGGTGGAAGGCGGCGTGAGCACGTGAACGGCGTCGCAGGCCGCCGAGAGGTCCGCCAGGGATTCGAAGGCCGGCACTCCGCGCCCGTCCGCGAGGCGGGCCGCCGCGTCCGGGTCCGCGTCGTGCACCCCGGCGAGGACAGCCCCCGGCACCCGGCGCAGCGCCTCCGCATGCCAGTCGGCGATGTAGCCCGCCCCCACGAATCCCACGCGGATCGGCCCCTTGCCGAAGGGAGGGGCGGACGGATCGGCCGGAAGGGGGGAGAGGATCATTTGTACTCGATCAGGCGGGGGCCGGTGCGACGAAGCCGGCGGAGGTGGAACAGGGCCATACCCCAGAGTTCGGGCCATTTTGCCAGAAGGATGAGGCCCGCCTGCGGCAGCGCCTCGGACCAGGGCAGGCCGCGCGCCCGGCGGATGCCGCGGGCGGTGCGCCACAGGTTCAGCGCATAGGCCCCGAGGACGAGCAGCGCCGGGATCGCGGAACCGGCCCCGAGCCCCCCCATCGCCGCGAGCGGCAGGACGAGTCCATAGACCACGGCGCGCCATCTCTGGCCGCGGAAGTGACCGGGCCAGCGCCGGCCGACCTCGGCGAAGCCGTGCCCCGCCCGCACGGCCCGTCTCCACCAGGCATCCAGCCGGCTCATCTGGGCGTCGTGACGCGTCATGATCCGGGGCAGGCGGCGCAGGCGCAGGCCGGTCCGGGCGGCCAGGCGCAGGCAGAACTCGTCGTCCTCGGCCGCGATGATCGTCGGATCGAAGCCGCCGGCCCGGCGGAACGCCTCGGCGCGCACCATCATGTCGCCGCCGCAGGCGACGATCTCGCCGGGGGGTCCGCGCCACTCCGTTTCCGCCAGCGCATGGAACAGGTTGCGGCGCGGCTCCTGCTCGGTCCGCCAGCCGGTCACGAGCCCGAGCGACGGGTCCGCGCGCAGGGCGGCGGCGGCGGCGGCGATCCAGCCGGGCTCCACGATGCAGTCGCCGTCCACGAACTGCACGACATCGGGAAGCCCCCCGGCCTCGAGCGCCGCAAAGCCCGCATTGCGGCCGCGCGCGGCCGTGAAGGGCAGGGCAGGGTCCAGCTCGACCACCTCCACGCCCTCGGCCCGCGCCCGTACGGGGCTGCCGTCGCCGGAGCCCGAATCCACATAGACGATGCGCCCGACCTGCGGGCGCAGCGAGCGGAGGCAGCGGACCAGCCGCTCTCCCTCGTTGCGCCCGACGACGACCGCTCCCACTTCCGTCATGCGCCGGTCTCTCCCGGCAGGAGCGGGCGGCGCGCAGGCCGCTCCCCGCCTTGCCGCGCCCATGACACCAGACGGGCGAGCCGTGCCGCCTCGCGGCGTGCATCGAACCCGGTCAGGACCCGCTCCCGCCCCCGCCGACCCATGGCGGCCGCGCGCGCCGGGTCCGCGGCCAGCGACAGGATCGCCTCGGCCAGCGCCTCCTCCTCACCCGGGGGCACCAGCAGACCCGTGGCGCCGTCCTCGACCAGCTCGGCCACACCGGCGATCCGCGTGGCGATCACGGGGCGCGCGGCGGCCATCGCCTCCATCAGGACGACGGGCACCCCCTCGGCAAAGCTCGGCAGGACCAGCAGGGCGGCGCGGGCCAGCTCGGCCGCGATCTCCCCTTGGTCGCGCCAGCCCAAGAATTCGACCGCGGAGCCGAGACCCAGCCGCGCCGCCTGCGCCTCGGCCGACGCGCGGCCGGGCCCGTCGCCCACGACCGCGAGGCGCAGCGAGGGTCGCCGGACCCGCGCAAGGGCAAAGCCGTCGAGCAGGACCGGCACCCCCTTCTGGGGCGCGAGACGGCCCACGAACAGCAGCCGGTCGGGATCGGGCCGCGCCCGCGCCGCCAAAAGGTAGCGGTCCGGCTCCACGCCGCAGCGCACGATGTGCAGCTTCGGCCAATGGGCCGGGTCGCTGACCAGCATCGCCTGCGACCGGGCGAAGGCGCTGATGCAGGCCACGAACGAGGCGCCCGCCACGCTGCGGTCGAGGCGGAAGCGGCGCGCCTCGGACAGGTCGTCGGGGCCGTGGAGCGTGAAGCTCCAGGTGATGCCGGCCAGCGGCGCGGCAAGGCGGGCCACGACGCAGGAGGCCATGGCGAAGTGGTTGTGCAGGTGCACCGCCCCGATCGCCCGCAACGCCTGCGCGAGCACGACCGCCTCGTGGAAGTAGATCAGGCCGTAGAGCCGCCCGCGCAGCCCCGGCGCCGCGTCGCGCCACCCTGCGACCAGCGCGCGCAGCCACAGGCCGGGGCTGCGCATCAGCGCCGTCCCGTGCGCGCGCAGGGCCGTGCCGGGCCGGGCGGCAAGCGGCAGCACGGCCGTGATGCGCGCGCCCTCGGCCAGAAGGGCGGCGTCGGTCGCCTCGGGGGCGGGGGGTCGGATGGTGAAGGCGCGCAGGTCCAGACCCATCCCGCGCAGCGCGTCGGCCTCGCGCTGGATGAAGGTCTGCGAGGCGCGCACCCAATCCCCGGTCAGCCAGGCCACGGGCCCGCCCGGGTCGCAGGCGAGATCGGGCCCCCGCCCTTCCAGAGCGGGGCCTTCCGCCTCGGCAGGCAGGACGGCAGGCTTTCCGGTCATGGGCCTTCCCCCACTCGCTCGGCGCCGCTGCTTCGCACGAAAGCGCGGCAACACCAAGGCCGGGGCGGGACAGGGTGCGCATGGACAGGGACACCCCATCAGGGCAGGCTGCCCGCGGCAGGGACGGAGGACAGGGTGGAGTTCCGCATCGCGGACAGCACGATCCGGGTCAACGTGTCCGATCGCGACGCGGCCCTGGCGGCGATCGAGGCGCGTCTGCGCGCCGGACGGGGTTTCGCGCTTGCGACCCTCAATCTCGACCATCTCGTGAAGCTGCGCGAGGATGCCCGCTTCCGCGCCGCCTATGGCGTGCACGACTTCGTGTCCGCGGACGGGCGGCCGGTCCAGTGGCTCGGGCGGCTGGCGGGGCGGCCCGTGCCGCTCGTGACCGGCTCCGACCTCGTCCGGCCGCTCCTCGCCGTGGCGGCGCGGGCGAATGCACCCGTGGGTCTTGTCGGCGGCCGCGAGGCGACGATGGTCCTCGCGGCGGAGCGTCTCCGGGCCGAGATCCCGGATCTCGACGTGCGGCTCTGCCTTGCTCCGTCCATGGGTTTCGATCCCGAGGGAGAGGAGGCGCGGGCGGTGCTCGACCGGCTGGAGGGGGCGGGGGTGCGGCTTGCGCTGCTCGCGCTCGGCGCACCGCGGCAGGAGAGGCTCGCGGCCCTGGGGCGGGCGCGCTGGCCGGGGATGGGCTTTGTCTCGATCGGCGCGGGTCTCGACTTCGTGGCCGGCGCGCAGCGGCGTGCCCCGGTCTGGATGCGGCGGGCGGCGCTCGAATGGCTCTGGCGGCTCGGCGGGCAGCCGGGCCGTCTTGCGGGGCGCTACCTGCGCTGCGCGCTGATCCTGCCGGGCGAGGCCCTGCGCGCCGCGCGCCTGCGGGGAGAGGCTAGACGTCCTTGAGCAGGCGCAGCGCGTCGTGGATGGCGGCGTGGATGTTGCGCGCGGCCACCGCGTCGCCGATCCTCCAAAGGGTGAAGGTGCCGTCATGGCGCCCCTCGGGTTGGGGACGTCCCTCGGCCAGCGCGTCGTGGTCCACGGCCCCGCGGTTGCGCGACAGGGGCTTGAGCGCGAAGTAGATCTCGTCAAGCGGGCGGGTGCCGGCATTGGCCACGACGGCATCCACCCGCCGTTCGGTCCTGTGGTCGGAGTAATCCGTCCCCACCGTCGCCACGAGGCCGTTGCCCTCGCGCCGCAGCGCCAGCAGCCGCTCGGCCACGGTCAGCCGCACGCCGAGCGGCTGCATCGCGCGCAGGTAGGGGGTGAGGTTCATCCCCATCACCTCGGGCGCAAAGCTGCGGTCGGGGGTCATCACCTCCACCTGCGCGCCCGCCTCGGCCAGGGCTTGGGCCGCCTGCAGGCCGGCATGGTCCCCGGCCTCGTCCCAGACGAGCACCCGCCCCTCGGGTTGGGCATCGCCCGACAGCACGTCCCAGGCGCTCAGCGCGAGATCCGCGCCCGGAAAGCGCCCCGGATCGGGCAGCCCGCCGGTGGCAACCACCACCACATCGGGGTCGAGCGCCAGCACATCCTCCGCCTCGGCCCAGTGGTTCCAGCGGAAGGCCACGTCATGGGCCGCGCAGCGCGCCATGCGCCAGTCGATGATCCCCATCATCTCCCGCCGCCGGGCGGTGCGGGAGAGCAGGCGCACCTGCCCGCCCGGCTCGGACGCGGCCTCAAGCACGGAAACGGCGTGCCCCCGCTCGGCCGCCACCCGCGCGGCTTCGAGCCCGCCGGGACCGGCGCCCACCACCACGACGCGCCGCGACCGCGCGGCGGGCGACAGGACGTGCGGCAGGGCGAGTTCGCGCCCCGTGGCGGCGTTGTGGATGCAGAGCGCCTCGCCCCCTTGATAGATCCGGTCGAGGCAATAGGTGGCACCCACGCAGGGCCTGATCTCGTCCTCGCGTCCCTCGGCGACCTTGCGCAGGATGTGCGGGTCGGCCATGTGCGCCCGCGTCATCCCCACGAGGTCCAGAAGCCCCGCGGCGATCGCATGGCGCGCGGTGGCCACGTCGGGAATCCGCGCGGCATGGAGCGTGGGCAGGTCCAGTTCGGCCCGCACGCGGCCCGCGAAGTCGAGATGGGGCGCCGACGGCATCCCCCCGAGCGGGATGACCCGCGTCAGCGCCGGGTCCGTGTGGATGCGTCCCCGGATGACGTTGAGGAAGTCCACGAGCCCCTCGTCGCGCAGGCCCCGCACGAAGGCCAGCGCCTCCTCCGGGGTGGTGCCGCCCTCCGTCTCCTCGTCGGCGGTGAAGCGCAGGCCGAGCAGGAAGTCCGGTCCCACCCGCGCCCGCACCGCGCGCAGCACCTCGGCGGCAAAGCGGCCCCGGTTCTCGAGGCTGCCGCCCCAGGGCGCGTCGAGCGCGTTGGTCAGGGGCGACAGGAACTGGTCCATCAGGTGGCCGTAGCACTCGAACTCCACGCCATCGAGGCCCGCCGCCTGCATCCGCTGGGCCGCGTCGGCGAAGTCCGCGATGATGCGGTCGATCTCCCAGTCCTCGATGATCTTGGGGCTGGCGCGGTGGGCGGGCTCGCGCTCGGGCCCCGGGGCCAGGACGGGCAGCCAGTCGCCCCTGTCCCAGCGCGTCCGTCGCCCGAGATGCGTGAGCTGGATCATCACGGCCGCCCCGTGCGCATGGCAGGCCTCGGCCAGACGTGCCATCCACGGCACCACCTCGTCCTTCCAGGCCAGCACGTTGCCGAAGGCGGGCGGCGAGGAGCGCGAGACCGAGGCGCTGCCCGCCGTCATCACCATCGCCACGCCGCCCTTCGCGCGCTCCTCGTGATAGGCGCAGTAGCGGTCCTTGGGCATCCCGTCCTCGGTATAGGCGGGCTCATGGCTCGTGGTGACGACCCGGTTCCTGAGCCGCAGGTGCCGCAGGTCGAAGGGCTGGAGCAGGGGATCGGCGCGCATGGCGGACTCCGGCGGGCTGGGGCGCGGCCGGCAGCCTAGCCGCGCCGGGGCCGGGCGCCAATGTCCGGGCGCGACATCCGCCGCACGGGGGCGGCTTGGCGGCGCCCGGCGACCGGAGTATCGCTGGCGCGACCGCCGCAAGGGAGGCTCCCGCGACCATGGCTCCGATCCTCTCCGTCCGCGGATTGCGCAAGGTCTACGACAACGGCTTCGAGGCGCTGAAGGGCGTGGACCTCGACGTCCAGCCGGGCGAGATCCTGGCGCTGCTCGGCCCCAACGGCGCGGGCAAGACGACGCTCATCTCCTGCGCCTGCGGGCTGTCCACCCCGACCGCGGGGACGATCACCGTGGGCGGATATGACATCCGCCGCGACTGGCGCGCCGCGCGCTCGCTCGTGGGCCTCGTGCCGCAGGAGATCACGCTCGAATCTTTCGAAAAGGTGAAAAACACGGTCGCCTTCTCGCGCGGACTCTGGGGCAAGCCGCGCGACGATGCCGCGGTGGAGCGCGTCCTCAGGCGCCTGTCGCTCTGGGACAAGGCCGAGGGCAACGCGATCACCCTCTCGGGGGGCATGAAGCGGCGCGTGCTGATCGCCAAGGCGCTCGCCCACGAGCCGCGGCTGCTGTTTCTCGACGAGCCCACGGCCGGCGTGGACGTGGAGCTGCGCCGCGACATGTGGCGCGTGGTGGACGAGCTGCGCCGCGACGGCGTGACCATCATCCTGACCACCCACTACATCGAGGAGGCCGAGGCCATCGCCGACCGCGTCGCCGTCATCAACAAGGGGCGCATCCTGCTGGTGGAGGACAAGGCGACGCTGATGCGGCGCATGGGGCGCAAGGTGCTGCGCATCGACCTGCAGGCGCCGCTCGCGACCATCCCCGAGCGGCTGGGGCGCTTCGGCCTGGCGCTGGGGCAGGACGGCCGGCAGCTGTCCTACGAATACGACACCAAGGCCGAGCGGACGGGCATCGCCACCCTTCTCGCCGCCCTGGCCGAGGAGGGGATCGCGGTCGCCGACCTCGACACGGAGGCCTCGAGCCTCGAGGAGATCTTTGTGGACCTCGTGGCGCGGGACGGCTCGGGCCCGGCGGCGGAACCCGGGGAAGCGGCATGAACTGGCGCGCGGTCTGGGCCATCTTCCGGCAGGAGATGGGGCGGTTCTTCCGCACCTTCTGGCAGTCGCTCGTGGCGCCCGTCATCTCCACCTCGCTCTACTTCGTGGTCTTCGGCGCGGCGATCGGCGGCCGCATCCAGGAGGTGGAGGGCGTCTCCTACGGGGCCTTCATCGTGCCGGGCCTCATCATGCTGTCGGTGATGACCCAGGCCACCTCCAACGCGGCCTTCGGCATCTACATGCCCAAGTTCGTGGGCACCGTGTACGAGGTGCTCTCGGCCCCTGTCAGCGCCTTCGAGGCGGTGCTGGGCTATGTCGGCGCGGCCGCGGCCAAGGCGCTGGCGATCGGGGTCGTCATCCTGCTGACCTCCACGCTGTTCGTGGACCTGCGCATCCAGAACGTGCCGGCGATGGTCGCCTTTCTGGTGCTCACCTGCCTCAGCTTCGCGCTTCTGGGCTTCATCATCGGCATCTGGGCGCGCAACTTCGACCAGCTCCAGCTGATCCCGCTTCTGGTCATCACGCCGCTCGTGTTCCTCGGGGGCACGTTCTATTCCGTCTCGATGCTGCCGCCCGCCTGGCAGGACGTGGCGCTGCTCAACCCGGTCATGTACCTCGTCTCGGGCTTCCGGTGGTCCTTCTTCGGGGTCGCAGACGTGCCCGTGGCCGTGTCGCTGCTCGCCATCGCCCTGTTCGGGGGGCTGTGCCTCCTCGGGGTCTGGCTGATCTTCCGCACCGGCTGGCGGCTGCGGCGCTGAGGCTTGCCGGCCCGCCGCCCGGGGTCTAACTGGGGCGCATGGCCCTTCTTCCCGACCTGTTCCGCCCGCGGCGGCCCGTCGTCTCCGTTCTCCGGCTCCAGGGCGCGATCGGGGTGGGGGGCGCGCGCGGCCTGTCGGACGCGGCGCTTGCGCCCCTGATCGAGGGGGCCTTCCGCGGCCGCCCGGCGGCGGTGGCGCTCCAGATCAACTCGCCCGGCGGATCGGCCGTACAATCCTCGCTGATCGCCGCGCGCATCCGGCGGCTGGCCGACGACAAGCGCGTGCCCGTGCTGGCCTTCGTCGAGGACGTGGCCGCCTCGGGCGGATACTGGCTCGCCTCGGCCGCGGACGAGATCTTCTGCGACGAGGGCTCCATGCTGGGATCGATCGGCGTCATCGCGGCGGGGTTCGGCTTTCACGACCTCATCGCGCGTCTCGGCGTGGAGCGGCGCGTCCACACGGCAGGCCGGTCCAAGTCGATCCTCGACCCCTTCCGCCCCGAGCGCGAGGAGGATGTCGCGCGCCTGCGCCGCTGGCTCGACCAGCTGCACGAGGTGTTCATCGCCCAGGTCCGCGCCCGCCGCGGCGCGCGCCTCGCCGACGATCCGGACCTGTTCTCGGGCGAGATCTGGATCGGCCGGCAGGCGGTGGAGAAGGGGCTGGCCGACGGGGTGGGCCATCTCGCCCCCGTCCTCAAGGAGCGGTTCGGACCCAGGGTGCGGATGCGCCGGCTGGCGCCGCGCCGCCCCTTCCTGTCGCGGCTCGGCTTCTCCGTGGCCGAGGATCTCGCCGCGCTGGCCGAGGAGCGGGCGGCCTTTGCGCGCTTCGGCCTGTGATGCTCGTCAAGGTCGCGATCCTCTTTCTGGCCTTCATGGCGCTCATCGGCTGGATCGGCCGCTGGCTGGTCCGCCTGCGCCCGCCCAAGGCGCCGCCGCGGCTGGGCGCGGCGCGCTGCCCGGCCTGCGGGCGGCCGCGGATCGGGCGGAGCGCCTGTCCCTGCGGGGGGGCGGCGTGACCGCGCTCGTCACCGGGGCGGGGGCGCGGATCGGCCGCGCGCTCGCGCTGCGCCTCGCGGAGCGGGGCCATGACGTGGCGGTGCATTATGCCACCTCCGAAGCCGGCGCGCACGAGACCGTCTCCGCCATCCGGGCCCTGGGCCGGCGCGCGGTCGCGCTGCGGGCGGACCTGCTCGACGAGGAGGAGACGGCAGGGCTGCTGCCGCGCGCGGCCCGGGCGCTGGGCGCGCCCGTCACGGTCCTCGTCAACAACGCCTCCATCTTCGAATACGACACGCTCGAGACCGCCACGCGCACGAGCTGGGACCGCCATTTCGGCTCCAACCTCCGCGCGCCCTTCGTGCTGACCCAGGCGCTCGCCGCCCAGATGCCCGCGCCCGACACCGATGCCGCCGGAGAGCCGGTGGCCCGCGGCCTCGTGGTCAACCTGATCGACCAGCGCGTGCAGAAGCCCACGCCCGAATTCATGACCTACACGCTGGCCAAGTTCGGCCTCTGGGCCTTCACGCGGACGGCCGCGCAGGCGCTCGCGCCCCGGGTGCGGGTGAACGCGATCGGCCCCGGCCCCACGCTGCGCGGCGCGCGCCAGTCGCCCGAACACTTCGCCCGCCAGCGCGCCGCCACGATCCTCGGCCGCGGCACGAGCCCCGCCGAGATCGCCGCCGCGCTGGACTTCTTCCTCGACGCGCCGGGCGTGACGGGCCAGCTTCTGTGCGTGGACGGCGGCCAGCATCTCGCCTGGCGAACCCCGGACGTGCTCGGCGTGGAGTGACGCCGCCGTGAGGGGGCGGTTGCAGGCCCGACTCCGCGCGCCCTAGACTGGCGCCCCATGAGTCCCGACGACCTGCCCGATCCCCACACACCCGCCCCCGGCGAGCCCGCGACCGGGCCCGGACGGATCGCCTCCTATCTGCGCCAGCTCGACGCCTCGCCGGGCGTGTACCGGATGCTCGATGCCCAGAGCCGGGTGCTCTATGTCGGCAAGGCCAAGAACCTGCGCGCGCGCGTGGCCGCCTATGCGCGCCCCACCGGCCACTCGCCCCGGATCGCCCGCATGATCCGCGAGACGGCCTCCATGATGTTCCTGACCACCCGGACCGAGACGGAGGCCCTGCTGCTCGAGCAGAACCTCATCAAGCAGCTCCGGCCGCGCTACAACGTGCTCCTGCGCGACGACAAGTCGTTTCCGAACATCCTCGTGACCGCGCACCGCTTTCCCCAGATCCGCAAGCATCGCGGCGCGCGGACGGAGAAGGGCGACTATTTCGGCCCCTTCGCCTCGGCCGGCGCCGTCAACCGCACGCTGACCCAGCTCCAGAAGGCGTTCCTTTTGCGCTCCTGCACGGATTCGGTCTTCGCCTCGCGCACGCGGCCCTGCCTGCTCCACCAGATCCGCCGCTGCTCGGCGCCTTGCGTGGGCCTCGTCTCCGAGGCGGACTATGCCGAGGCGGTACACGACGCCGCGCGCTTCCTGTCGGGCAAGAGCACCCGGGTGCAGGAGACGCTCGCCGCCCAGATGCACGAGGCCGCCCAAGCCATGGAGTTCGAGCGTGCCGCTGCCCTGCGCGACCGCATCCGCGCGCTCACGGCCGTCCAGACCGCCCAGGGCATCAACCCCCGCACGGTGGCCGAGGCCGACATCGTCGCGCTGCACCTCGAGGGCGGACAGGCCTGCGTGCAGGTGTTCTTCATCCGCGCCAACCAGAACTGGGGCAACCACGACTTCTACCCCCGCCTCGGCGGCGAGGAGGATGCGGCCGAGGTCATGCAGGCCTTCCTGCTCCAGTTCTACGACGGGCGCGAGCCGCCGCCCCTGATCCTCGCCTCCTGCGGGCCCGAGGACCCCGACCTCGTCATGGCGGCCCTGTCGGAGAAGGCCGGCCGCCGGGTGGATCTGACCGTTCCCAGGCGCGGCGAGAAGGCCGAACTGGTCGAGGGCGCGCTGCGCAACGCCCGCGAAAGCCTCGCCCGGCGGATGAGCGAATCGGCCGCGCAGGCCCGGCTCCTGGAGGGTCTGGCCGAGGCGTTCGGCCTCTCCGCGCCTCCCCGCCGGATCGAGATCTACGACAACAGCCACACCGTGGGCACCCATGCCGTCGGCGCCTTTGTCGTCTCGGGCCCCGACGGGTTCGAGAAGGGCCAGTACCGCAAGTTCAACATCGAGGGCGCCAGGCCCGGCGACGACCTCGGCATGATGCGCGAGGTGCTCTCGCGCCGCTTCGGCCGCCTGCTGCGCGAGGACCCCGACCGCGAGGGTGCGGGCTGGCCGGACCTCGTGCTGATCGACGGCGGGCAGGGGCAGGTCAATGCCGCGGCCGAGGTCCTGGCCGAGATGGGGCTCCACGACATCCCGCTGCTCGGCGTGGCCAAGGGCGTGGACCGCGACGCCGGCAAGGAGGAGTTCTGGCGCCCCGGCATCCCGCGGCCCTTTGCGCTGCCGCGCAACGACCCCGTCCTCTACTTCGTCCAGCGCCTGCGCGACGAGGCGCACCGATTCGCCATCGGCACGCACCGCGCCAGGCGCGCCAGGTCCCTTCTTGCCAGCCCGCTGGACGAGATCGCGGGCGTGGGCGCCACGCGCAAGCGCGCGCTGCTCAGCCATTTCGGTTCGGCCAAGGCGGTCGCCCGGGCGGCGCTCGCCGACCTCAAGGCCGTGCCGGGCATCTCCGACCAGCTGGCCGAGGCGATCTACGCCCATTTCCACGAGACCTGACGGCGCCTCCGCCGCACCCGCCCCGGCAAGCGTCGCCCCGCCGCTGGCGGCGGCCGGATGCAGCCGCTAGGGTCCCCCCATGATCGTCTGGACCATCCCCAACACGCTGACCGTCCTGCGCCTTCTGGCGGCGCCGGGCGTGGCGGTGATGTTTCTCTACTTCTCGCGGCCCTGGGCCGACTTCCTCGCGCTGACGCTGTTTGTCGGCGCGGCCATCACCGATTGGTTCGACGGCTATCTCGCGCGGCTGTGGAAGCAGGAAAGCCGCTTCGGCGCCATGCTCGATCCCATCGCCGACAAGGCCATGGTGGTGATCGCGATCATGGTCATCACCGGCTACAACGGCATGAATCCCTGGCTGATCCTGCCCGCCACCGTGATCCTGTTCCGCGAGGTCTTCGTCTCGGGCCTGCGCGAATATCTGGGCGAGCGGGCGCGCCGCCTTGCCGTCACGCCGCTGGCCAAGTGGAAGACCACCGCCCAGATGGTCGCCATCGCCGTCCTCTTTCTCGGCACGGGTCTCAAGGTCATGGAACTGCCGCTGCCGCCGCGCGTGGGGCGGGTGGGCCTGCCCACCGGCACGACCTGGGCCGATTTCGCCAACTGGACGGGGCTCCTGCTGATCTGGGTCGCGGCCGGGCTGACCTTTGCCACGGGCTGGGACTATTTCCGCAAGTCCCTGCCGCTGCTCAAGGATGCCTGATGATCGAGGTGCTCTACTTCGCCTGGCTGCGCGAACGCACGGGCCTGTCGCGCGAGACGGTCGAGACGCAGGCCGCCACGGTGGCCGACCTCGTGGAGGAATTGCGCGCGCGCAGCGAGGGGCACGCGCTGGCCTTCTCGGACCTGCGCGCGGTGCGCGCGGCCGTGGACCGCCGCCTCGCGGGGCTCGACGCGCCGCTCGCCGGCGCGCGCGAGGTCGCCTTCTTTCCGCCCATGACGGGGGGCTGAGATGGAGGTGGAGCTGCGCGAGGCCCCCTTCGATCCCGCGGCCGAACTGGCCGCCTTTGCCGCCCCCGGCGCCGGGGCCGTCGTCACCTTTACCGGCGTGGTGCGGGGGGATGACGGGGTGGAGCGGCTCGAGATCGAGCACTGGCCCGGCGCGACCGAGGAGGCGATCGCCGCCATGGTGCAGGAGGCGCGGGCGCGCTTCGCGCTGTCGGCCGTGCGCGTGGTCCATCGCCACGGCACCCTGCAGGCGGGCGAGCCGATCATGATGGTGCTCGCCGCAGCCCCCCACCGCCGCGCCGCCTTCGAGGCGGCGGATTTCCTGATGGACTGGCTCAAGTCCCGCGCGCCCTTCTGGAAGAAGGCGCACCGCGCCGGGAGCGCGGCCTGGGTCGAGGCACGGTCCGAGGACGAGGCGGCCCTGTCGCGCTGGGGCGACGGCCGAGGGCCGGCGTCAACGGTTTCTTAACACCTGCCTGGTAGGGTGATCCTGCGAATCGGGGGCAGGCCATGCAGGTGGGGGTTGATCCGGGCCGTGGGGCAGCGGCGTCGGGGGGGGACGGTCCGCAATCGCCGCTGGAATGGGCGGCGCGACTGCACGAGGCGGACCTGCCTGCCATGATCCGGGAGGCATTGGCGCGCGACCGTGCCCAACTGGCCTTCCAGCCGGTCGTCACGGCCGGCCGGCCGCCGCGGGTGGCCTTCTACGAGGGGTTCATCCGCCTTCTGGACGAACGGGGCACGCCGCTGCCCGCGGGAGCCTTCTTCGAGAAGGTGGAAGAGTCGGGACTGGGGCGCGAACTGGACTGCGCGGCCCTCCGCCTCGGGCTCCAGATGCTGCGTCGCCAGCCGCGGCTGAGGCTGGCCATCAACATGTCGGCCCGGTCCATCGGCGACGGGACGTGGCGGCGGATCCTCGAGGCGGGTCTGGCCGAGGTGGGCGACCGGCTGATCCTCGAGATCAGCGAGGGCTCCGCCATGCTCCTGCCCGAACTGGTCGGCCGCTTCATGGCCGAGGTGCAGCCCCGCGGCGTCAGCTTCGCCCTGGACGATTTCGGCGCCGGGCTGATCGCCTTCCGCCATCTGCGCGACTTCCTCTTCGACTGCGTGAAGGTGGACCGCCTGTTCGTCTCCGGGATCGACCGCTCGCCCGACAACCAGGTTCTGGTCGAGGCTCTGGTGACGGTCGCCCGCCAGTTCGGCATGTTCGCCGTGGCCGAGGGGGTGGAAACGGAGGCCGAGGCCGCGCATCTGCGCAGCCTCGGGGTGGACTGCCTTCAGGGCTACCTGTTCGGCCGCCCCGCTCTCCGGCTGTGACCGGGTGGACAGGGGGCGGAGAGGGCGCGGCTCAGCCCCCGACCGGGATGCCGCCGTTGACGTGGATCGTCTGCCCCGTGACATAGGAGCCGTCCTCGGAGGCAAGGAACAGATAGGCGGGCGCCACCTCCCAGGCTTCGCCGGGCCGCTTGAGATAGGTGTCCTGACCGAACTGGGCGACCTTGTCGGGCGGCATCGTTTCGGGGATGAAGGGCGTCCAGATCGGGCCCGGCGCCACCGCGTTCACGCGGATGCCCTTCTCAGCCAGCTGTGCGGCAAGGCTGCGCAGCAGCGCCAGTTCCGCCCCCTTGCCCATCGCATAATCCACGAGCGTGGGATTGCCGCGAAACGCGACGACCGAGGAGGTGCCGATGATCGAGCCTCCCTCGCCCATGGCGGGCAGGGCGGCCTGGATCGTCCACAGATAGCCCAGCGCGTTGACGAACAGAGTCTTTTGCGCCTGATCCTCGGGAATCTCGAGCACGTCCTCCTTGTTGACCTGCATGGAGGCGTTGCAGACCAGCACGTCGAGCCGCCCGCCGAGCCACTCGATCGCCTCGCGCGTGGCGGCCTTGTTGGAGGCGGCATCGCCCGCATCCATCTGCACCTTGTACCCCTCGGCGCCGAAGTCCCGCATCCGCGCCAGGGTCTCGTCGGCATCGTCGGGATCGGAATGGTAGGCGATGGCGACCCGGGCGCCTTCGCGGGCAAACAGGAGCGCCGTCGCACGGCCGATCCCGGACGAGGCGCCGGTGATGAAGGCGGTCTTGCCCCTGAGCTTGTCGGCTCCGCGGCCGCGCGGGGCCTCGTCGAAGGGTTTGGCGGGATCGGGCATGGCATCCTCCTGTTCGACTGCCTCGCCGGGTGGCAACGCACCGGCGCGCTCTTTGTTCAACTTTGCCGCGCCCGCGAGGAACCGGCTCGCGCCGCCGCCGTTCGCCACGGGCCTAGCCAAGGAGACCTCCATGCCCGATGCCGCCCGTCCTGCCGCCCCGGGGCATGCGCCCCTGGCCCGCCGCCCGCGCTGCTGGGGCGCCGAGCCGCTGGGGACGGGGCGATGGCGCTGGGCGCTCTGGGCGCCCGAGGCCGCGGAGGTGGCGCTCGACCACCGCGGTGTCGTCCGCCCGATGCGGCGAGAGGAGGACGGCTTCTGGCGGATCGAGGAGGAAGGCCGACCGGGCGAGGCCTACAGCTTCGTGGTGGACGGCCGCAGGACGCCCGATCCCCTGGCCCGCGCGCAGGCCGGATCGGACCCGATGGGCCCCTCCCTCCTCGTCGATCCCGCCGCCTATGCCTGGCGCTCCGCCTGGCCCGGCCGCCCGTGGGAGGAGGCGGTGCTCTACGAGATGCATGTGGGCACCTTCACGCCCGAAGGCACCTTCGCCGCCGCCCGCGCGCGCCTGCCGCGACTGGCCGAACTGGGGATCACGGCGCTCGAGGTGATGCCCGTGTCGCATTTCCCCGGCCGGCGCGGCTGGGGCTATGACGGCACGCTGCTCTTTGCGCCCCATCCCGCCTATGGCGGCCCCGACGACCTGCGCGCCTTCGTCGAGGCGGCCCAGGAGCAGGGGATCATGGTCATCCTCGACCTCGTGCTCAACCATTTCGGCCCCGAAGGGTCGGACATGCACCGCATCGCACCCGCCTTCTTCGACCCGGAGGAGCACTCGCCCTGGGGGGCGGCCATCGCCTTCGGCGAGCCGGCGGTGCGCGCCTTCGCGCTCGACCTGTGCCTGGGGCTGATCGGCGAATACCGTCTGGACGGTCTGCGGCTCGATGCCGTGCACGAGATCCGCGACCCTCATTCCGAGACCCACATCCTCGCCGAACTGGGACAGGCCGTCGCCGCCGAGGAATGGGGCCGGCCCGTGCACCTGATCTACGAGGACGCGCGCAACAACCCGGTGGAGATCCGCGACAGCCATGCCCGCGCACAATGGGCCGACGACTTCCACCACGCGATGCACCCGATCCTGACGGGCGAGAACAAGGGCTGGCTCGCCCCCTTTGCCGAAAACCCCTGGGAGAAGATGCGCCGCGTCCTCGGCGAGGGCTTTGCCGAGCCGGGGGAGGGCGCGCCGGAGCCGGAGGAGGGCCTCCCGGTCTATGGCCTGCCCTGGACCGCCTTCATCTGCCACAACCAGAATCACGATCAGGTCGGCAACCGCCCGGATGGGGCGCGCCTCATCACCCTGGCCGGGCACGACCGCGCCGTGGAGGTGGCCCATGCGCTGCTGCTCTGCTCGCCCTTCGTGCCGATGCTCTGGATGGGCGAGGAAGCGGGCGAACGCGGCCCGTTCCACTTCTTCTGCGACCTGTCCGACGATCTGGCCGAAGCGATCCGGCAGGGGCGGCGCGACCAGTTCGGAACGATGTTTCCGGACGCCGGCGACTTTCCCGACCCCCTCGATCCGGCAACCTTCGAGGAATCCCGCCCCTTTGCGGCCGGAACGGACGAGGAGGCGCAGCGCTGGCTCGGTCTCACGGCTCGGCTTCTCGCGCTCCGGCATGAACGGATCGTGCCGCTTCTGAAGTCGGGCCGCGCCGGTCCCGCACGGGTCGAACGCATCGGCGAGGGCGCGCTGTCGGCCCTCTGGCCCTTTGCGGGGGGCCGGCTGCGGATCCGGGTCAACCTGGGCGGCCCGCCGGACGCGCCGCCGCTCGAGGAGGGGCCGCCCGATTTCGTCCTGGGTCGGATCGACCGCGATCCCTTCGCCATTGCCGTGTCGGTGGAGCGGTCATGACGGGTCCTGCCTGGCGTCCGCGCGCGACCTACCGGCTCCAGCTTCGCGACGGCATGACCTTTGCCCGCGCCGCGGAGCGCGTTCCCGCCATCCGCGACCTGGGGGCCGACGGTCTCTACCTGTCGCCCATCTTCACGGCCACGGCCGGCTCCACCCACGGCTATGACGTGACGGACCCCACGGAGATCGATCCCGCCCTCGGCGGGCGGGAGGGCTTCGAACGGCTGGCGGCTGCGGCCCGATCGGCCGGTCTGGGGATCATCCTCGACATCGTGCCCAACCACACGGCCTTCAGCCTGGAGAATCCCTGGCTTTGCGACGTGCTGCGGCACGGGGAGCGGTCCCGCTGGGCCCGCCATTTCGACATCGACTGGTCGCGCGGCCGGCTGGTCCTGCCGTTCCTGCCCGAACCCTTCGAGGCCATGCTCGAAGCCGGGGAGATCCGGGCCGAGGACGGCGAGCACGGGCCCCTTCTGCGCGCGGGCGAGATCGCGGTGCCTCTGACGCCCCATCCTCTCACCGACGAGGAGCGCGCCGGCGAGCCCGAGGCGATCCGCGCCCTTCACGCCCGGCAGGCCTGGCGTCTGGCCCATTGGGAACTGGAGCGCGACGGCGTCACCCACCGGCGCTTCTTCAACGTGACGGCGCTGATCGGCATGCGGGTGGAAGATCAGGGCGTGTTCGAGGACACGCACGCGCTGATCCTCGACCTGGTCGCGGCGGGTCTGGTCCAGGGTCTCAGGATCGATCACGTGGACGGGCTGGCCGAGCCCGGCGCCTATCTGGAGCGCCTGCGGGCAGCGGCGCCCGGCATTCCCGTCTGGGTCGAGAAGATCCTCGTGGGGGACGAGCGGCTTCCGCCCTGGCCGGTCGAGGGGACCACCGGCTACGAGGCCGGAGCGGCCATCGTGCGCCTGCTCACCGGGGCAGCGGGTCTGGACCGGCTCGACGGATTCTGGCGGGCCGCGACGGGCGAGGAGCGATCCTGGGACGAGACGCTCCGCGACGCCAAGGCCCAGGTCATCCGGCAGGACCTCGCGGCCGAGCTGGCCCAGCTCAAGGCGCTGGCGCTCGCGGCGGCGGAAGCCTCCGGCGAGATCGAGGCGGGCGAGGAGGCGCTGCGCGAAGCCGTTCTCGCCCTTCTGGTGGAGATCCCGCGCTACCGGACCTATCTCGAGGCGCCGGCCTCTCCGCGGCTGGAGGAGGATCGCGCGCTGCTGCGGGCGGCAGCCGATCGCGCGGCAGAGGGTCTGGTCAGCGATCGGGCGTTGCGCTTTGTCGCCGAAGCCATGGCGGACGGGACCACGGAGGAGGCGCGGCGGCTGCGCTGCCGCTTCCAGCAGGTGTCCGGGGCGCTCATGGCCAAGGCGCAGGAGGACACCTCCTTCTTCCGGTTCACGCGCTGCCTCGCGCATTGCGAGGTCGGCGCCGATCCCGGCGAGCCGGTCTGGGAGGCGGAGCGGTTTGCCGCCTGGCTGCGCGATCAGGGCGAGGGCAGCCTCGTGCTCACCTCGTCCCACGACACCAAGCGGGCCGAGGATGCGCGGATGCGTCTGGTCGCCATGACGCACCGGCCCGAGGCGTTCATGGCCCTGTGGGAGCATGCCGGACGGGTGACCGGGGCTGAGAGCGTTCCCCCGGCCCATCGGTGGTACGTCCTCCAGAGCCTTCTGGCCATCTGGGAGGAGGGCCGCGACGATCTGGAGGACCGCCTGGTGCTCCATCTGGAGAAGGCCCTGCGCGAGGCCCGCGAGGTCACCACCTGGACCCATCCCCGGCCCGAAGCGGAAGAGCAGGTGGAAACCTATGCCCGCGCGCTCGTGCGGTCCTGGCACAGGGACAAGCCGCCCGAAGCCGAGGCGCTGATGATGCTGGGCGACATGCTGTCGCTGGCCCAGCTGGCCATCAAGGCCCTGCTGCCCGGCCCGCCCGACTTCTACCAGGGGGCCGAGAACGCGCTCCATCATCTCACCGATCCGGACAACCGCCTGGCGGTGGACTGGTCCGGGATCGCCAGCCCGGCGGCCGGCGGTCTGTCCGAGGCCAAGCTGCACCTGACGCGCCTGCTGCTCGAGCTGCGCCGCGACCGGCCGGAACTGTTCCGCGGCGCCCCGGTGGTCGAGGCCGCCCCGGACGGATTCGATCTGGTGCGGCCGGGCGGCGGAGAGCGCCTGCGGCTTCGCCTGCGCTGGGGCGGCGGCGCGACAGGCGCGCTCTGGCAGGGGGCAGGAGGATGCCTCGCGCTCGATCTGGAGGGAGCATGACGGCGGAACCCGTCCGGGGCGGCCGCGTTGCTGTGCGGGGATCGGCCGGCATCGGCCGGAGCGGCCGGCAGGGGACCCGGGCATGACAGCGGACGACGCGGCATCGACCTGCCCGCCGGAGGGCGAAGGCGCCGAGGACATCCTGGTCGTGCTGATGGCCAACGGTCGGGCTCCGGGCCTTCATGAATTGTCCGGGGTCGGGGACGCGGCAGCCCTTCCCTTGGCCGGCCGCAGGCTGGCGGATTTCGCGCTGCACTGCGCTGCGCATCTGCGGCCGGGCGCCATCGCCGTCGTCACGCGGCCATCCTCGGCTGCGCTCCGGCAGCATGTGTCCCTGGCCTGGGCGGACGCCTTCGCGCGGCTGATCCTGCGGGAGGAGCCCGTCGGCGACGGCGAAGATGCTTCTCCGACGGACGCGCTGCAGACGCTGCGCGGGGACATCGGCGCGCTGCGCCCGCGCAGCGTCCTCCTGCTGCGGGCGGACCAAGTCGTGACGCTCGATCTGCGGGACCTTCTGGCCGCCCATCATGCGAACGGGCGGGCCGTCACCCTTGCGGTGCGACCCGACCTGCCGGGACCGGCATTCGACGATCCGGAGCCGGAAGGCGAGGCCGACGACACGATGCACGGGCCCTGCCGCGGTCCGTCCCGGCGGAACAGCCCGGAGATCCGAGGATCTGCGCCCTTTGCCGGCGTCCAGGCGTGTGCGTTCGAGACAGGCTGGCTTCTGGACCGCCTACGCAGTCAGCCGGCCGACGGAATCGCGGACATCCTGCGTGCGGCCCTCCGGGCCGGCGAGCTTGCCATCTGGCCGTCGCAGCGCTTCTGGCGCGACGTGACGACGCTCGATGCCTTCCGGGAAACCTGGCTCGAGATCGCGCAGGGTCGCGCAGGCTGCGCGCTTCCGCCGGAAGATCCGCTGCTGCGGTCCGAGGATGCGACCGGGCGCCTGTCTCTCGAGACGGGGGGGCTGGTGCTCAGCGCGTCGCCCTGGGGTGCGCGGCGGCGCGGCCGGTGGACGCTTCTCGAGGACAGCGTCGTCATGCCGGGGGCGCGGCTCGCTCCCGGTGCCCGGCTGTGCCGCACGATCGCCGCGCCCGGAGCCGTGATCCCGGCCGGTCTGTGCGTGGGAGAAGATCCCGACGAGGATCGCCGCTGGTTCCGCGTCGCGCCCGGCGGGACGACCCTGATCACCCCCTCCATGCTCGCCCGCCGCGCTGCCGAACGGATGCGCCTCCGGACGGGCTTTCGCCTCAACCCCCAGCCAGGTGCCTCCTGATGCTCAAGCGGCCGGTTCCGACCGACACCCTTGCCTTTGACCGCTCCCGCTCGCGCCCGGACCATCTGGGCGCCGAGTTCGACGGGGAAGGGACGACCTTTGCCCTCTTCAGCGAGAACGCGACGCGCGTGGAGCTGTGCCTGTTCGACGACGAGGGTCGCCACGAGACGCACCGCCTCGACCTGCCCGAGATGGAAGGCGGCGTGTGGCACGGCTACCTGCCCGGGATCGGGCCCGGCCAGGTCTATGGCTACCGCGTCCACGGCCCCTATGCCCCGGCCGAAGGGCACCGCTTCAACCCGCACAAGCTCCTGCTCGACCCCTACGCGCGCGAGTTGCGCGGCGCAATCGAGTGGGACAACGCGCTTCACGGCTACGTGGTCGAGGAGGGTGACGACGACACACCCGACCCGCGCGACTCGGCGCCTTTCATGCCCAAGGCGGTTGTCGCAGATCCCGACTTCGACTGGGAGGCCGAGCGCGCCCTGCTCACCCGCTGGGAGGACACGCTGATCTACGAGGCGCATGTCCGCGGCCTGACCATGCGCCACCGGGACGTCCCGGAGCAGGATCGCGGCACGTTCCGCGGCCTTGCCGCACCGGCGATCATCGAGCATCTCCAGCGTCTGGGCGTGACCGCGATCGAGCTTCTGCCCGTCCACGCCTTCACCAACGACCGCTTCCTCGTGGAGAAGGGTTTGTCGAACTACTGGGGCTACAACACGCTGGGCTTCTTTGCCCCCCACGCCCCCTACCTGCGGACGGGCCGGATCCGAGAGGTCAAGGAGGCCATCCGCCGCTTTCACAAGGCGGGCATCGAGGTCATCCTCGACGTGGTCTACAACCACACCTGCGAGGGCAACGAAAAGGGTCCCACGCTCTCGTTCCGCGGCATCGACAACGCGACCTACTACCTGCTCTCGCCCGAGGACCGGCGCCATTCGTTCGACACGACGGGGACGGGCAACACGCTCAACATCGCCCATCCCATGGTGCTGCGCATGGTGCTCGATTCCTTGCGCTACTGGGTGCAGGTCATGCACGTGGACGGGTTCCGCTTCGACCTCGCCTCGACGCTGGGCCGCGAGAGCACGGGCTTCGAGCGCGAGGGCGCCTTCTTTGCGGCCATCCGGCAGGACCCGATCCTGTCCACCGTCAAGCTGATCGCCGAGCCGTGGGACGTGGGCGAGGGCGGCTATCAGGTGGGAGGATTCCCCTGGCCCTTCCGGGAATGGAACGACAAGTTCCGCGACGATGCCCGTGCCTTCTGGCGCAAGGACCCGGGCCTCGTG
>NZ_WYDP01000025.1 GCF_009904055.1 Rubellimicrobium sp. CFH 75288
GATGCCCGTGCCTTCTGGCGCAAGGACCCGGGCCTCGTGCCCGCCATGAGCGAGCGGCTTCTCGGCTCGCCCGTGCAGTTCAACCACTCCCACCGCCCGGCCACGTCCTCGGTCAACTTCCTGTCGGCCCATGACGGGTTCACGCTGTGGGACACGGTCAGCTACAACGACAAGCACAACGAGGCCAACGGCGAAGACAACCGCGATGGCCATTCCCACAACCTGTCCGACAACATGGGGATCGAGGGCGCGACCGAGGACGAGGCGGTGAACGCCGCCCGCGAGCGTCGGGTGCGCGCCATGCTCGCCACCCTGTTCCTCAGCCAGGGCGTGCCCATGCTGCTCGCGGGCGACGAGATGGGGCAGACGCAGGGCGGCAACAACAACGCCTATTGCCAGGACAACGAGATCGCCTGGCTTGACTGGTCCGCCCCGCGCGAGTCGCTTCTGGGGGCCGTCCGGGCGCTTGCGGCCTTCCGGCGCGAGATCGGTCTGCCTTCGGCGCGCTTCGCGCGCGGGCCGGGGGAGGGAGAGGGTCTTGCCCCCGAGGCGGCCTGGCTCCACCCCGCTGGACGTCCGATGGAGGAGGGCGACTGGGCCGACGGGGACCTGCGGATCTTCGGGCTCGATCTGCGCCTGCCGGAAGAAAGGGGACGCGTGCTCGTCCTGCTCAACAGCGGCGACGACGCGACGTTCTGCCTGCCCGACGGGCGCTGGCGGCTCCGGATCGACACGGCCCGCGATCTCGGGATCGCCTGCGACGAGCAGGGCGAGGGCGAGGTGCAGGTCGGCTGGCAGAGCGTGCAGGTCTGGGTTCCTGCCTGACCGGAACCCCGTGGCTCAGGCGGCCTTGCGCCGCCGCCCGCGGCCATGCGCCAGATCATGGACAAAGGCCAGCTTCTCCCTCACGGCCGGAGCGAGCACGAAGGGATAGAAGTCCGGCTGGCCCATCGAACGGTTCATGGCGTTCATGGCCAGGGCGAGCGGGATCCAGGCGGAGACCAGTGCGTCCATCGGGTCTCCGCCACCATAGGGGTCCACCCCCTGGGCAAGGCCGTAGCGCAGCGCCGTGTCGAGACCATCGGTCATGTGAAGCCAGTGGGCGAAGGTCTCGGCCCAGTCCTCCCATGGATGCATGGTGGCATAGGCCGAGACGTGCCGCTCCTGCCAGTCGGGTGGTGCGCCCTCGCGGTAGTGCCGTTCGATCGCCGCGCCGTAATCCGCATCGGGATCGCCGAACAGGGCCTCGAAGCGGGCCCTCTCGCCTCCCTCGTCCACCAGCACGTCGAAGAAGAAATGACCGACCTCGTGCCGGCAATGGCCCAGAAGGGTACGATAGGGCTCACCCATTTCCACGCGCATCGCCTCGCGGCGGTCGTCGTCGGCTTCCGCCACGTTGATGGTGACAAGGCCGTTGTCGTGCCCGGTCATCACGCGCTCCACCGTGCCGTCCGGCCCTTCCGCATCGGCAAGAAACCGGAAGCGCAGCCGGTTGCCGCCGGCCGTCTCCAGAGGCAGGCCGAGGCGGAGAAGGGAATAGACGAGCCGCCGCTTGGCATCCTCCAGCCGCCGCCAGCGCTCGACATTGCCCGGCATGCGGAGGTCGGGGATGGTCTGCGTCATCTCGCAGGACCGGCACAGCGCCCCTGTCTGGCCGGCCTCCCACGAGCAGCCGATCATCTGTCGGTTGGAACAGGCGACCCGACCGGCCAGGGGAACGATCGAAAGATCGGCCGGATCGAACGCCACCTCCGCTCCGCAAGCCAGACAGCACAGGCTGTCGAAGTGGAGCTCGGCTCCGCAGGAGGGACAATCGAAGCGGCGCATGACGTTTCTCTCGCCCGGACGGGGCGGACCTCCTCCTACTCGGCCGCCTCGAGCTGCGGCGGCACCTCGTCGCAGAAGACGGCAAACCGCTCCAGCCGCGAGGCGCCGAAGGTCGTGAGCATGGGCACGTCGGCCGCATCGCGCCCCCGGACCATGGTGATGCGTCCGATCCGGGGCACGTTGTAGCGAGCGTCGAACACGTACCAGCGCCCGCCCAGATACACCTCCGTCCAGGCGCAGAAATCGCCCGGCCCCATGTCGGGCCACTCGATGTCCCCGAGCCATCCTGATGCGTAGCGCGCCGGAATGTTGAGGGCCCGAGCGAAGGCGATGACCATGTGGGCATAATCGCGGCACACGCCCGAGCCGTCCCGCAGCGAGGTGGAAGCGGTTCGCTCGGTGGAAGCGGCGGCATAGTCGAAGCGGATCGTCTCGTGCGCGAAGTCGCAGATCGCCTGAACGCGGGCCCAGCCGTCCGCGATCGCGCCGAACCGGTCCCACGCCTCCTGCATCAGGAGATCGCTCTCGCAATAGCGGGACGGCATCAGGAAGGGCAGGGTCTCGGGCGGCAGATCCTCCACCGGGTGCTGGACGGCCTCCGGGACAACCGGGTCCGGCTGCCCGCTGTCGGTGGCCATGCCGTTCCAGACAAGCCGCGTCGTTCCGGGGGGGAGGACCAGACGGCAGCGCGTGTTGCCGAAATCGTCCTGAAACGTCTCCATCGGAACCGGCGGCTCCGGCTTCAGGGGCTCGGCCGCGATACGGGCCAGTTCTTCCGGGCGCGGACTGAGCGCGAGAATGGCGGGCGTCGGCGCCTCCACGGCCACCGCGATGTCGAAGCCGATGCGAATCAGCATGGGAGCCTCCTGCTCTGCACGGGCCGGGGAACGACGCCGGCCACGGGGAGGTCAGCCCCCCGGTCGGCTCCCTGATCAACCCGCAGGAAGCGCCCGGGTTCCAGCTTTGTCCTGCCGAGACGGAACAGGCGTGGGGTCCGGGAGCCGGAACCCGCAGCCCGTCGAGGCGTTGCGACACAGAAGCCGTCCCCGGACGAGCCCCCGATCCCATGAATTCGTGCCGCCTGGCGCGCCGGGTCCGACGCGCCCTGCCTTGGAGACTTCCGATGCTTCGCTTCCTCGCTTCGATCCTTTCTCCCCTGCTCCCGCGGACGGCGCCGCGCAGGGAGCCGATTGCCATCCCCATCCGGCGCGACGACTGGCGCGCGCCGAAGGCCGGGGGGCGGCGCTTCTGACGCGCCCATGTCCCTGCTTGCACTGGTCCTCGGGGGGCTGGCGGGTGCCGTTGGCGCCGGATCGTTTCTCGTCGCCGGCCTGAGCCTTGGCCTGCCCCCGCAAGGCGTCCTGATCGGCGCCCTCCTCGTGGGGGGCCTGGCTGCCTTGTGGCTGGGCGCCGTCCTCGAAGCCGCCGTCACGCGCACGGACCACGCCCGGGATTCGCGGGCCGATCGGCCGTCGCCGGTCGCGCTGATGTCACGCAACCGCAACCGCCCGGCCCCCCAGGATTGCGGACGGGAGCGCTGAGGCCGCCACCCCCGACGGCACGCCTCACGTGGTCGGGAACCGCTTGTGACCGGCCGCGTTTGGCCCTCGTCGCGCCACTGCCTTCCGGTTTTTCGGCCCCGCTCGATGGAAGCCGCCGCAATGGCCGGGGCGCATGATCCAAACGGGCGCCCTTTCATCAAGGAGACGCAAATGAGCCACAACGACATGACCTCTTCCCCGTCCGGCGGTTCGGCGTCCGCCCCGGGATCTGCATCCGGCGCCCTCGAGGGTCTGGCCGAAGCCGGGCGCGAGACGCTCGAGGACGTCAAGGCGCGGGCCTACGGGGTCGCGTCCCGCACGGCGGAGGCCGCCAAGCACGAGGCGATGGCCCGCGGAGAGGCGGCCAAGGACTCGCTGGCCGGTCTGGTGCACACGCTCGCCTCCTCGCTGCGCGATGCGGCGGGCCAGGCCGGGGAAGGCGAAGGCACGATCCAGGGCAAGCTGATGGCGGCCGCGGCCGACAGCATCGAGGACATGTCCGAGTCGATCCGCCACCGCCCGCTCGGCGACCTGATGGGGGAAGCCGAGGCCTTCGCCCGGCGCAATCCGGGGGCCTTCGTGGCCGCCGCCGCCCTTGTCGGGTTCGGCATCGCCCGATTTGCCCGGGCTTCCTCTCCGCAGGAGCCCTCCCGTCCGGGATCGGCCGGAGGCGCCGGGGTCGGCATGACGCCGGCTGGGGGAACGGGCACAGCCATGCGCGGCGGGATCAGCACGTCGGGCATGAGCACCCATGGCGAGGACGATGACAGCGCCGGCGGCACCATGGCGGGCGGGCTGTCCGGTCAGGACCGGACGATGCCATGACCTATGACGCCGATCCCCGGCCGACCGGCACCCTGCTCAGCGATGCCGTCACCCAGCTGACGCGGCTCGTCCGCGGCGAGGTCGCCCTCGCCAAGGCGGAGGTCGCGCAGAACCTGCGCAATGCGGGGCTCGGCATCGGCCTGCTTGCGGGCGCCGCCATCCTCGCCCTTGTCGCCCTTCATGTTCTGGCTGCGGCCCTTGTGGCCGCGCTGGCTCACTGGATCGGGGCAGGCTGGGCCGCGCTCGCGGTGGGCGCGGTGATCCTCGTGATCGCCCTCCTGCTCGCCCTGCGGGGCATGAACGCGCTCAAACCCGAAAACCTGGCGCCGACGCGCACCGTCCGCAACGTGCAGGCCGACGCCCAGACGATCAAGGAGACCGTCTCCAATGACCACCACCAGCACTGACCCCCGCGACATCGAGGCGGAACTCGCCAAGGACCGGGCGCAGCTCGCCTCGACGCTCGACGCCCTGTCCGACCGCATGTCGGTGGACAATCTCGCGCAGCAGGCGCTGGGCGTGATCCGCAGCAGCGCCGGCACGGCGACCGTGTCCGTGGATCGGCTGGTGCGGGGCAATCCCATCGGCATGGCGCTGATCGGCGCGGGCGTGGCCTGGCTGTTCCTGGGCCCGAAGCTGCGCAGCCGGACCGAGCAGGCGCATCATGCGGCAGGCCCCATCCACGACGACTGGCAGCCCGAGGGCGAGGATCGCGGATGGGCGCGCGAGGTGCAGTCGCTCCGCCGCAAGGCCATGGACGCGCTGCACAGCCTGGAGGACGAGGCCAAGCGCTACACCGGCAGCGCGCGCGACTTCGCGGCCGAACGGGCTGCGGTGATCTCGGGGTTCGCGGCCGACCTGCGGTCGCGCCTGGCATCCGGGCTCGACAACCTGCCCGATGAAGCGCGCGAGCGGATCATGGCCGCGCGCGAGCGGGCCTATGGGGCGATGCTGGAAGCCGAACGGGCCGGTCGGCAGGTCCTGCGCGATCCGGGCCGTGCCCTCGAGGAGCATCCCTTTGTCGCCGGCGCCGTGGCCCTCGCCCTCGGGGCGGCCCTCGGGGCGGTGCTGCCGCGCACGGAGATGGAGGATCGCACCTTCGGACGCGAGCGTGACCGTCTGCTCGACGAGGCGGCCCGCATGCTGAAGGCCGAAAAGGATCGCGCGCTCCAGCTCGCCTCCTCACTGGGCGAGGAGATCAAGGCTGCCGCGACCGAGACGGTCGAAGCCGTGGCGGAGACCGCCAAGGACAAGGCACAGGACGCCGTCCACCGGGTCCAGGAACGTGCCGACGACGAGATGCGACGGATCCAGGGCGGTCAGCAAGGCTCGTCGGGCAGCGGACCGATCGTCGGCTGACCTGCGCTCCCGCCGCGCAGAACACAGGCGGGGGCCGGCAGCGGGCCGGCTCCCGTCCGCCCAGAGGAGTCCCGAGGGTGCCAGCCGTGCGGCTTCCGGCCGCACGCTGCGTCGGCGCGGTAGGCGCAGATGCCGGGCTCAGGCCGGATCGGAACAGAGGTCCGCATAGTGCGACGCGAAGGCGTCGAAGGGTAGCGCGGGTTCCGTGGCGAAGAAGCGCCCCAGTTCGCAGACCCGCTCCGGCCAGTCTGCCATGACGGTTCTGACCGAACGGCCGAGGTCTTGCGGATCCGAGGCGTCCGCCACCTCGTGCGGATAGCCGAGGTCCGACAATTCGCCTGCCAGCGAGGATCCGGTCGAGACGATCAGATACTTGCGCGCATAGATCGCCTCCCAGAGCACGCCGGAGCCGGAGACGGCATAGCGGCCGGAATAGGGCAGAACCAGGCAATCCATCCGGGCCAGGGCGTCGGCATATTCCTCGTCGGTGAGGAGCCCTGTCAGCCAGTCCAGCCGATCCGTTGCCCGGGCCTGCAACCGGGCCAGCCGATCGGACGAGTCGTCCCCGAACTTCTGCAGCTCGGCCGGATCGATCTGGACGATCCATCCGGGGCCGTCCGGCTGACATTCCTCGATCGCCGCCAGCAGGGTCCGGAAACCTCGCTCCGGCCGCGTCGCTCCGAGGATGCCGAAATGCGGCTCCTGTCCGGCGACGCGATCGAGATCCGCGGCGATCGCCCTCATGCGTGCGGCGGCAAGATAGGGAAACTTGTAAACGGTCCAGCCGGGGGAGGTCTGCTGGAGCCACTGCGCAGCCGCGGTGGTCTCGGTGAACAGCAAGGTGCGGGCCGCCCAGGGCGTCGCGGCGCCGGCCATGCCCTCCGACAGCAGGCGTCCGTGGAGCGACGCGGCCGCCGGCTCGAGCAGGTGATCGACGTCGATGAGACCGATCACCAGCCGCCGGGGCTTGGGTCCCTGTCCTGCGGCCAGCCATCGGACCACCCCCAGGAGCATGAAGGTGCGCGCCGAATGGATGATGAGCGTCTCGGGCGCCTGCCGCTCGAAGATCACCTCGATCTGGCGCGCGAAGGATCTGGCGAGCCCGTCGAGTTCCCGCTCGCGCAGGGAGATGTCGCTATAGACGTAGGGCGAAAAGATCGTGGCCGGGCAGACCTTCAGGTTCCGGAGCGTGGCTCCCTTCTCGGCCCGGTCGATGACGATCTCTGGAAGCCGGCCGGTCCGGTCGCGCACGAAATCCGAAAAGAAGCGGTTGTAGGTGGCGTGATGACCGGCCCGGTCACCATGGCCGGGATCAAGGATCACGGTCCCCTCGCCGGGACGGATCTCGGCCCTCGCTGCCGGCACAAGCTCCGCGGCTGCGTCCCAGTCTCCGTAGAGAAGCAATCCGTTGCGCAGGACGTTGAGGGCGTGATCCGGTACGGGCTGCTGGCGATGGGCGCGGCGATAAAGGGCGTGCGCCTCCTCCGAGCGTCCGACCCGTGTCAGGCTCAGGGCCATGTAGGGCAGCAAAGCCGGCGGGCTGTCCGGCGGCGGCCATCCCGTGGCAAGGGTGCCGGCCTCGTCGCGATGGCCGCTCCGGCACAGGCAGTGGATCGCATTGATGCGCGCCCAGTCGTCGTTCGGCATGGCGGTCGCGATCATCGCCCAGGCGGCCCCTGCCAGTCCGAGCCTGCCGCCGTTCTGCCATCGCATGGCATGCTGCCGCAGGTCGTATCGGCGGCCCTCCAGAAGCTCGGCGACCAGAGGCTCCAGCCGCCGGAAGGCATCCACCGTCTCCACATGCTCGAGCGCATGATCCACGAGATGCGGAAGCAGGCCATCCATGTCCTTGGCGAGCGCGCCGGAGCCATTGACGAGCAGGATTGCCGTCTCCGCGGGAGCGGCCCTGATCTCGGCGAGGAGGCGCAGCCGCTCGGATTGCGCCTTGGGCACGGCGGCGTCCGCAAGGGCGCGCAGCAGGGCGGCACCCTCCGCTCCATCCAGATAACCGAGCCAGCGCCAGAGCGCCGGCAAGGACAGCCTGCCCGAATCGATGGCCCGGATCAGGATCGCCGCGGCCGCGCCTCGTTCGGCCTCCGGCAGGTCCGAGTAGGTGAGCAGCAGATGCAGCGGGTGCTGGCCCAGGGCAGGGTCCCGAGCCACGGCCTCGCGGCAGAGATCCCTGCACCGGACGAGGAGGTCCCGATCGCCCGTGGCTGCGGCGATCCGGGCCCCCAGCAGCGCCTGATGGAACCCGATCCGGCCCGAGGCCGTGATCGTCTCGAAGACCGTCCGCGCCTGGGGCGGGAAGCCTGCGAGCTCGAGCATGTCGGCAAGCCGCACGAGGTCCGGGCGCGATGCGCCGCTGGCCTGGTCGATCTTGTGCCGCACCAGTGCCTCCACCTGTTCCGGCGGGGCAAACCGCAGGATGGCGAGCCGGCTTTCGAGATCGGCCGCCTTGGCATCGATCAGGGTTTCGAGAAAGCGCGCGCTCTCGGGGCCCGGATCGCGCAGGGCCCTGCGGATCACGCCGCCCAGGGCTTGATGCGCCTCGCTCCAGACCGCTGCCGTGAGCGATCCGTCCGCCAGGATGTCCGCCAGGCGCTGCGGCTCCGGGAGGTCCGTCAGGCAGGCCGCCACGCGGCGGATGAACCGGATCTCCTCCGGCTGGGCGCGGTGCAGCGCAGTCCAGAGGACGAGGGCGGCCTCGCTCTGGCCGGACTCGCCCAGATGGACGGCGGCTTGCCGGATCTCTTCGCGTCGATCGACAGGCAGAGTGTCCATGTGGTTCTCCGATCTCACAGCCCTGCGCCGCAAGACCCGATCGCCCGGAAGAGGCGGTCTGCCGGAGGGGTTCGCTCAGGCCCCGACGGCGAGCGACAGGCGATCCAGATGCGCGTTGCGCAGGGCGACCAGGTGGGTGTGGAGCATCCGGTGCCCGAGGCGCGCCATGCGCTCGGCCGCATGACGCTCGTAGGCGGCGATCTGCGGGGCCAGCGCGCCGTTCAGGAACGCGATCTCCTCGGCGCTGAAGTCCGACAGGAAGCGGTCGGAGATCCCCTTGTAGAACTCGGGCACGGAGGACCGCCTTTCCTGCATCTGCGCCGCGATCAGGCGACCGAGCGCGCCGTAGCCGAGGTGCCGGCACAGCAGACGGACGGCCGCATCCTGATGGTTGGCCGTGATGTAGTAGGGGATCGCAAGCACCTGCGGACAGTCGAGCCACGTCTGCAGGCTTCTGTACTGGTGCGCGATCGGACCCGTCAGGTCCTCCACCCGGGTCTTGGAGGCAAACCAGCGGGTACTGCCCTTGGCCCGGTCGGATGCCCCCGCATCCAGCATCGACCGGCACGCATCGCGCGGATCCCGGAACGAGGTGAAGGCTTTGACCAGACCCTGCTCCAGGAGGGGGCGCACATCGTCCGGCAGGGGACCATGGGTCTTGATGATCAGCGTTTCCGGGCCAGCCGCCTCGAGAATGGTCTGAACCCGCTCCAGCGGGATGTGATCGTAGAAGACCGAGGCATTCTGCCCGAGCAGGCGACGCAGGACGGCGTAGAGTTCGGTGCCATCCACCCGGTCGCGCAGGGCCACGGCTGCCTGGAACAGGAATGTGCTGCCGGATTTCGGCTGGCCATGGGCGATGATGAGCGGCATGCACCGTCCCCGATTGCAGGGAGGGCGGGCGGCGCAGCGCGGCTTGCGTCGCCCTCAGGACGGGGGTTCAGGAGGCTGCGGCGATCTTCTCGTCCCGGTTCGTGCTGGCGGCGGCCCGGTGGACCATGCCGAACGCCCTGGACAGCAGGCGCTGGACGTCCATGGCCGTCGCGGTTTCGGTCCAGGTGCCGTCGGGGTTGCGCTTTCCCTCGACCACGGCCAGTTCCTTGAAGATCGCGTAGATCAGATCGTCGCTCATGTCTGTTCCCTCGGAGCGCTGGGCGGGGGACCGATCGCTCCGGTCCGTGGCCGGATCCTGTCCCTGCGACAACGATGACAGCAGCGCGGCGGGAAGTCCATCGGTTCTGTTTCCCTAGCGGAAGGCTGCCCATCCGTCAGGTGCCGAACGGCGAAAGGCTGCGCGTGAACTCCGAAAGCTCGAGGGGCCGGGCCAGAGGCGGAGCGGCGCGGCTCGCGCAATGGGGCCGTTCGCAGAGACGGCAGTTCGGACCGATGGGAACGGCCGGCGCCTCCCGCCAGCCGCGCGCATGAACGAGATGGCTGGCATACTTGATCTCGCAGCCCAGTCCCACGGCGAAGACGGGCTCGGGCTCGCCCCATGGCAGCGTGACGCGCCGCACCGCCCGCGCGATGGAGAACCAGCGCGCCCCGCCCGGCATCTCGATCACCTGCGTGAGGGTGCGACCCGGATGGGCCAGCGCCTCGTGGAGGTTCCAGCGCGGACAGGTCCCCCCCATCCGGGCAAAGGGAAAGGCTCCGGCGGAGAACCGTTTGGACACGTTCCCGGCGGCATCGACCCGGATCATGAAGAACGGCACTCCGCGAGCGCTCGGACGCGACAGGGTGGTCAGGCGATGGGCCACCTGCTCCCAGCTGGCCCCGAAACGCGCCGCAAGCAGATCCACATCATATCCCGTCTGCTGCGCCGCATCGAGAAAGCTGTCGTAAGGCATCAGGATCGCTGCGGCGAGGTAGTTGAGCAGGGCGATCCGTCCGAGCCGCCTGGCCTGCGGCTCCTCCAGGGTCTCGAGCAGGGGGTCGATGCCCTCTCCGGCCTCGATCAGCCCCAGCTGGAACGCCGCCTGAAAGGCCCTTCCCGATGGCTCCACCAGTTCCGAGACAGCCAGCCGCCGGCGGTGCCGGTCATAGTGGCGCAGCGCCGCTCCCATCTCCGCATGCGTCAGCACGGCGAACCGGATGCGGTGGCGCTCTTCCAGACGGCGGACCATGGCAGCCAGCCGGTCTCCTGAGCCGAGCCCCGCGACGATGGTTTCGGCGGCGTCCTCGAGGGGCGGAAAATGGTTGGACCGCTCCTGAAGAAAGGAGCGCACCCGGTCCACCGGGTCCGGCAGACCGGGCAGCAGCGGCTCGCCGCGCTCGGAGGGAGCCGCACGCTCGGCCAGCCCGTCCTGCAATTCGGCCAGCGCAACATAGGCTGCATGGAGGCGGCGAAGCGCCTGCAGAAGGCCCGGAGCGCCATCGAGAGCCGCCCGCAATTCGGCCCGCGGCACCGGCACGTCCCGCAGGACGGGATCGGCCAGGACTTCCTCGATCTCGCCTTGTGCCCGCGCATCTTCCGCCCCCGAGAAGTCGCGTGCATCGACGGCATAGGTCTCGTTGAGCCGGATCAGCAGCTGGGCGGTCAGCGGACGCTGATTGCGCTCCACCAGGTTCAGGTAGCTGACCGAGATGCCCAGTTCGGCGGCCATGGCGCTCTGGCTGAGCCCCAGAGTCGTGCGGAGGCGCCTGAGTTGCGCGCCGGCCATCACCTTGCGACGGGCGTCGGAGGCCATGGTCGCATCCTTCACAAAGTCATACCTGTTTACAGGATACAGACTGTCGAAGTTTTGCAAGACTGCCTTCGGGCCGATCTGTCCGACTGGTCGGGATGCGGCGATGCAGCATCATGGTCCCCAGCACGCAGCTGGCGGAGACACACCATGTCCGATCTCGGGTTCGACGACCTTGTTCCTCACGCGCCGCGCGGCCGGTTCGACGGCATCCGGCGCCCCTATTCCCCTGACGACGTGGCGCGCCTGCGCGGATCGCTCACGGTGAGCCACACGCTGGCGGAGCGGGGCGCCAACCGCCTCTGGCAACTCCTGCACGACGAGCCCTTCGTCCCTGCGCTGGGCGCCATGACCGGCAACCAGGCCATGCAGCAGGTGCGCGCGGGGCTGAAGGCCATCTATCTCTCCGGCTGGCAGGTCGCGGCCGATTCCAACACGGCCGGCGCGATGTATCCGGACCAGTCCCTTTATCCGGCCAATTCGGGTCCCGAACTGTGCCGGCGCATCAACCGCACCCTGCGCCGCGCCGACGAGATCGAGGCGTCCGAAGGTCGGGTCAGCCGCGACTGGTATGTGCCGATCGTGGCCGACGCGGAGGCGGGTTTCGGTGGACCCCTCAATGCCTTCGAGATCATGAAGGCCTTCATCGAGGCCGGCGCGGCTGGCGTCCATTTCGAGGACCAGCTCGCGTCCGAGAAGAAGTGCGGGCATCTGGGCGGCAAGGTCCTGATCCCCACGGCGGCGCACGAGCGCAACCTTGTGGCCGCCCGGCTTGCGGCGGATGTGATGGGGGTGCCCACGCTCACGATCGCGCGGACGGACGCGGAATCGGCTCAGCTCATCACCTCGGACATCGACGAGCGCGATCATCCCTTCATCGACCGCGCGTCGCGCACGCCCGAAGGGTTCTACCGGCTCAGGCCCGGCACCGGCCTCGAGCACTGCATTGCGCGGGGCCTGGCCTACGCCGAGATCGCGGACCTGCTGTGGTGGGAAACCTCGCACCCCGACCTCGAGGATGCGCGCCGCTTCGCGGAGGCCATCCACAAGCACTATCCGGGCAAGCTTCTGGCCTACAACTGCTCCCCGTCGTTCAACTGGCGCGCCAAGCTCGACGCCGGCACGATCGCACGCTTCCAGCGCGAGCTGGGCGCGATGGGCTACCGGTTCCAGTTCGTCACCCTGGCGGGGTTCCACGCGCTGAACCTGTCGATGTTTGAACTGGCGGACGGCTACCGCGACCGCGGCATGGCTGCCTATTCCGAGATGCAGGAGCGCGAGTTCGCCGCTGTCGAGCGCGGCTTCACTGCCGTGCGCCACCAGCGCGAGGTGGGGACAGGCTATTTCGACCTGGTCGCCACCACGATCACGCAGGGCCGTTCGTCCACCACCGCCATGGCCGGCTCGACCGAGACGGCCCAGTTCCAGCACGCCTGACGCAAAGGAGACGGATCATGTTCGACATGAACCCCGAAGCGGGCCTCACTGCCCACCAGGCCCGGCGACTCGATGCCGTGCGCGAGGCGGCGGCGCAGCTCAACGCGGCGATCCGCGACGCCGTGGATGCCGGCCTCGCGGTCGAACTGACCCGTGCAGCCCGTCACCATTCCGGTCAGGGCTGCTGGGGCGACCAGATGCGCGCCATGGTGGTGAAGTGCTGACACGCACGGCCCCGCATCTCCTGCGGGGCCCGTCGGCCGGTCCTTACTTGTGGGGCGCGTCGGCCTTGTCCATCGGCTCGGCGTTGAGAAGCTCCCACCGCTCGCGGCCGATCCGGTCGAACAGGTCGAGCTGGGTCTCGAGGAAGTCCACATGGCCTTCCTCGTCCTCCAGAAGGTCCCGGAACAGGTCCTTGGAGACATAGTCGCCGACCTTGTCGCAATGGGCATAGGCTTCGCGGTAGAGCGCCACGGCCTCCTTTTCGGCCGCCAGGTCGCATTCGAGCGTCTCCCGCGCCGTCTGGCCGATGCGGAGCGGATCGAGCTTCTGGAGATTGGGATGGCCTTCCAGGAAGATGATCCGCGCGATCAGCCGGTCGGCGTGATGCATCTCCTCGATGCTTTCCTCGCGGCTTTTCTTGGCCATCCGGCCGAGTCCCCAATCCTCCTGCAGACGATAGTGCAGCCAGTACTGGCTGACGGCCGTCAATTCGCTGCGGAGCGCGCGGTTGAGGTATTCGATGACCTGGGGATCGCCCTTCATGAACCCGTGTCCTTCTGAGGCAGTCGCAGGCGCGGGGGACCTGCCGGCACCTCGAGATTAGCGTTCCCCTCCATGGTGGCAAGGAACAGCGGGAGGCAGCCTCCGCAATCGGGACGGCGACCCAGCGCGCGATAGACCTTGCCGGGCGTGATCAGGGTCTCTGGATCGGCAGCGCGCATCCAGTCGATGGCGGCGTGGATCTCGGCATCCGAGATTCCGGTGCACTGACAGACAATCATCGCCGCTCCCCCATGGGCTGACCCTGCGCGTCTCCTGTGACGACAGCGTGACGGGCAGACGATAGGTGCACCGGCGAACGCCCGGCGTCAATCCTGACCGGAGTGGTCGGAAAAGGGCAGGAGGGCGGCGCAGCGTCGCGGTGCGACGGTCCGTTCCGTCTGGACAGCGGCCCGAAGACATGATCGGCCTTGATCATGCTGGCGCGACCCTCCGCAGCCGATCTGCGTCCCTGGCTTCTCGCCGGCCTGACCGTTGCCGCGACGGCGGCCGGCCTGCTGGCGATGGGCCGCGCGCCGTTCGCCCCGTCCGGGCAGGCGCTCCTGTGGTATGGCGATCCCTGGGGCCCCGAGGCGTCGGGGCATGTCCTCGACTGGTATGCGCCCTCCCATCTGATCCACGGGCTCCTCTTCTATGCCGTCCTGTGGATGGCGCTGCCGCGGCTGGCGGTGGCGTGGCGCTTTCTTCTCGCGGTGCTGATCGAGGCGGCCTGGGAGATGGCCGAGAACTCGCCCCTCGTCATCGACCGCTATCGCAGCGTCACGGCCTCCAAGGATTACGGGGGCGACACCGTTCTGAACGCGACCGCCGACATCGCGGTCATGGCGGCCGGCTTCTGGCTGGCCCGGTTCCTGCCGGTCTGGCTGTCCGTGGCTCTGGTGATCGGCTTCGAGGCCCTCACGATCTGGCTCATCCGAGACGGGCTGGCGCTCAACGTGCTGATGCTGCTGTGGCCCGTGGAGGCGATCCGCGACTGGCAGATGGCCATCGCGCCGGCAGGGCCCTGATCCTTGACCTTGCGTCCCGTCGCGGCCGAAATGGCCGCGACCGGACCCGCGGCTGACGGGCCGAACAGGGGGGAGGCGATGGCGGCACGGATCGGGGTCGTGGGGATCGGCTGGTGGGCGGTGACGATGCACATCCCCACGCTGCAGGATTGCGACGGGGTGGAGGTGGCCGCGCTCTGCGACCTCGACGAGGAGCGGCTGCGCGTGGCCGGAGAGCGCTTCGGCATCGCGGCGCGCCACCGCGATCTGGATCGCATGCTTGCCGAGGAACGGCTCGACGGTCTCGTGGTTGCCACGCCGCATGTGGCCCATGCCGGCCCGGCCGTGGCGGGGCTCGAGGCGGGGGCCCATGTGCTGGTGGAAAAACCGATGGCCACGTCGGCCCAGGATGCCCGGGCCATCGCCGAGGCGGCGGCGCGCACCGGCCGGCAGGTCATGGTGCCGACGGGCCTCAACTTCACCAAGGCGGCCGGGCAGGCCCGGGCTTGGCTGCGCGACGGACGCCTGGGCGAGGTGCGGCATGTCGTCTGCCAGATGGGCTCTCCGCTGGACGACCTGATGGCGGGCCGACCGATGGCGGAGACGGCCGATCACCTGTTCCGCCCGCCTCCTTCCACCTGGGCGGATCCGGCCCGGGCCGGCGGCTACGGCTGGGGCCAGCTCAGCCACGCGCTGGCCTGGGTGGCCTATGTGACCGATCTCGGGCTGGACCGCATGGCCTGCCTGGACGGGAAGTCCCCGACCGGCGTGGACTACTATGATGCCGGCATGGGCCGGTTCACCAACGGTGCCACCCTGGCCCTGTCCGGCGCCTCCACGGTTCCCAAGCATGTCGGCATGCACACGGATGTGCGGATCTACGGCACGGACGGGATGCTCGTCTTCTCCAACCTGCCCGCCCGGCTCGAGCTGCGCCGGCATGACGGACGGGACGCGGCCCTGCCCATGACCGACTTCGAGGGGCTCTACGACGGCGCGCTGCCGGTGCGGGCCTTTGCCAGGCTGTGCCGGGGCGAGAGGGTGGAGAATGCCTCCGACGCGCTCAACGGCCTGCGCGTGACGGCGGCGCTCGATGCGCTCTACCGCTCGGCGGCATCGGGCCGGATCGAGCCCACGGGGGTGGCCTGATGCGGCTTTCGCTCACCTCCTGGTCCTTTCCGGCGCTGACCCTGCCCGAGGTCGCCCAGGTGGCCCGCGCCCTCGGGGTCGGGGCAATCGACACGGGCTACTTCTACCGGGCGGCCCTCGACCGCGAGGAGGTTCTGTCCGATCCCCTCGCCGCGGCGGAGCGGCTGCGCGGCCTCGGCGTCGATGTCGCCAACCACTACCATCTGTGGGGGCGCGATCTGGCGGACCGCAACCTCGCCCTGCCGGACATGGGCGAGGCACAGATCCGCGATCTCGAGGCCGTGCTGCGCTTTGCGGAGGCAGCGAACATCCCCACCGTGTTCGTCCTGCCGGGGCTGGTCAATCCGGGCCAGTCGCGGCGCGAGGCCGCCCGGACGGCCGCGCACAACATCCGCCGCCTGCTCGATGTGCCCGGAGCCCGCGCGAGGCTCTGCATCGAGCCCCACGTCCATTCCTGGGCCGAAAGTCCGGACCTCGTGCGGGAACTCGTGGAGGAGACGGGGGTGCGGCTCGCCCTCGACTACGCCCATTTCCTCTGTCTCGGCTACCGGCAGGAGGAGGTCGATCCGCTGGCCCCCCATGCGGCCCATGTCCATCTGCGCCAGGCCCGGCCCGGCCTGCTCCAGGCCAAGTTCGCCAAGGGCACGATCAACTTCCCTGCGCTGTTCGGCACGCTGCGCGAGGCGGGTTATGACGGTGCGCTCGCGCTCGAGGCCGTCCATCAGGACTACATGGACACGCTGCACGACGATGTCATGACCGAGACGGTCGCCTTGCGCGACGCGTTCCGGCTCTGGGCGGAGGGTGGCTGATCGCCTCCCTTCGGCCTTGCCCTGCCGGCGCATCGTGCCCCAGACTGGCCGCGGGACAGGCGGCAGGGGGGCGGGTCATGCGGATGGCGCTGGGTTTGCTGGTCGCGGTGGCGGTTCTCGGTCTTGCCTCCTGCGGCGGTGGCCAGACGGGGCGTGCCTCCGGCATGTCGGCAGCGGCACGGATGCCCGTGGCAGTCAACCCGCCCGCCTTCGGCGAGTTGCACCCTGTCGCCTGGCGGGGGCCGGGTCCGGCGGCCTTTCCGGTCCACGGCATCGACGTGGCCCGCTATCAGAGCGCCATAGACTGGCCGCGCGCGCGCGAGGCCGGGGTCAGCTTTGCCTTCATCAAGGCCACCGAGGGAGGCGATCGCCTCGACCCGCTGTTCGAGCGCAACTGGCGCGAGGCCGGTGCGGCGGGTGTCCCGCGCGGCGCCTACCACTTCTTCTACTTCTGCCGCCCGGCGGAGGAGCAGGCCGCCTGGTTCATCCGCAACGTTCCGCGCGAACGCGGTGCGCTGCCGCCCGTGCTGGATCTCGAATGGAATCCCCATTCGCCGACCTGCACGTTCCGCCCCCGGCCCGAGGTCGTGCGGGCCGAGGCGCTGCGCTTTCTCGACATCCTCGAGCGCCATTACGGTCAGCGGCCGATCATCTATACCGATCCCGGGTTCTTCCGCGAGAATGACCTGATGCAGCTCGCCGGCGAGGAGGTGTGGCTGCGCTCGACCGCGCGGACACCCGAGGAGGCCTATGGCGTGCGGGGCTGGACCTTCTGGCAGTATTCCGGAACGGGAACCGTCCCCGGCATCGCCGGACCCGTGGATCTGAACACGTTCGGCGGGTCGGAGGCGGATTGGCGCGCATGGCTGGCGCGGCGGACGATCTGAGGGCAACTTCTCTGACGGTCCGGCGTTGTCGGGCATCATGACCCAGCCCGAATCCCTCCCCGACCTCGAGCGCGCCGATCGCGACGCGGGCCTGCACGCCGCATCCTGGCGCGACCACCCGGCCGTTCAGGCCGCCAGCCTGTTCTGCGAACTGGCCGACCAGCCGCCCATGTTCGCGACGTCGGCCGCGCTGCTCGTCGGCGGCCTTGCCTCCGACCGGCCCCGCCTGGCCGAGGCGGGTGCGCGGATGCTGCTCGCCGTGGCTGCCGTGACGCTGGTCAAGACGGCGATCAAGGCGTCCGTGACCCGCACCCGCCCGAACGTGGTGCTGGAGGAAGGCCGCTACGAGAGCCGCCTCGGCGGCGGTGCGGACGGACCGGATGCCTCCTTCCCGTCGGGCCACACCGGCAACGCGGTCGCCGCCGCCCGGGCCGTGGCGCGGGTCTTTCCCGAAGGCCGGGTTCCCCTCTATGCCGCGGCCGCCGTCGCCTCGGCCGTGCAGGTCCCGCGCGGCGCGCATTACCCGGCCGACGTGGCGGCGGGGGTCCTGCTGGGCCTTGCGGCAGAGGCGGCCGTGGACCGCGCCTGGCCGCATCTGATGCAGGGACTCGACTCCGTCGCCGAGGCTCTCGGCAGCGAAGCGGCCTGACCCCGCTCAGGCAGGGTGGCGCAGGCGCTCGGCGGCTTCGCGCGCAAGCGGCGACAGACCCTCGCCGCCGGCGTCCAGATGGGCGAACAGCGCCTCGCGCATGCGGGGGTCCCAGAAGGCGCGCAGATGGGCGGCCGTCTCCTCGGCGCCGCGGCCGCCGGGCTGACTGGCGAAGAAGGTGGCGATCTGGTTCGCCATCCTGACAAGCCGGCCGGTGTCCATCAGCGGCCCCCCCTGGCCCTGGGCCGCCGCAAGAGGATGCGGCGGGGATGGGTGAAGACATGGACCTCGCCGCGCGACAGCGAGGCCAGCGTGAGGTTCGCCGCCTCGGCCAGACGGACGGCATGGGCCGTGGGGGCCGAGACGGCGATCAGGATGGGTGTGCCGGCCATCACGGCCTTCTGCACCATCTCGACCGACAGGCGCGAGGTCACGGCGATCGCCCCCATTGCCGGGTCGATCCGCCCCCGCCGCATCGCCCCCACCAGCTTGTCGAGGGCGTTGTGCCGGCCCACGTCCTCGCGCGCCAGCAGGACGCCGTCGCCCGGCCGCCAGAAGCCCGCAGCATGGACCGCGCGCGTCTCGTCGTGAAGGGGCTGCCAGTCGCGCAGCTCTCCGAGGGCGAAGCGGACCTCGGCCACGGTGAGGGCCACATGCGCCTCGGGCAGCGGGGGCAGGGGGCGCAGCGCCTGCTGGAGCGAGTCGATCCCGCACAGGCCGCACCCCACCGGTCCGACGGAGGCGCGGCGGCGGGCGCGCAGCGCCGCCTCGGCCTCGGGGGGCAGCCACATCCGCGCCTCGATGGCGGGGCCGGTGGGGGCGTCGTGGGCGACCACCTCGACCGGGGGCAGGAGGTCGGGCGGCGCGATCCCCTCGGTCAGGGTGAAGCCCCAGGCGAAGTCCTCGATGTCCGCAGGCGTCGCCATCATCACCGCCTGCGTGCCGCCGTTGTAGACCAGCGCCACGGGCGTCTCCTCGGGGAGGGCGCGGCGCACCTCGCCCCGGCCCTCGGCCTTTTCGGGGGCGGCCGCGCGGATCAGGGCCGTGGGCGCGGCGGCCGGGATCATCGCCCCGATCATTCCGCCGCGGGCAGGATGCGGCGCGCGGCCTCGGCTTGGGCGGCATAGTCGCGCTGCCAGTCCGAGGGGCCGTTGGAGAGCGACACCTGCACCGCCGTCACCTTGTATTCGGGGCAGTTGGTCGCCCAGTCGCTGAAGTCGGTTGTCACCACGTTGGCCTGCGTCACCGGATGATGGAAGGTGGTGTATACCACGCCCGGCGCCACACGGTCGGTCAAGGTTGCGCGAAGCGACGTCTCGCCCGAGCGCGAGGCGAGGCGCACCCAGTCGCCCTCCTTGATGCCGCGCACCTCCGCGTCGTGGGGATGGATCTCGAGCACGTCCTCCATGTGCCAGACCGTGTTGGCGGTCCGCCGAGTCTGGGCGCCCACGTTGTACTGCGACAGGATCCGCCCCGTGGTGAGCAGGAGCGGAAAGCGCGGGCCCGTGCGTTCGTCGGTGGGGACGTATTCGGTGACGATCAGCCGCCCCTTGCCCCGCACGAAGCCCTCGACATGCATGATCGGGGTTCCCTCGGGGGCGGCCTCGTTGCAGGGCCACTGGACGGAGCCAAGCTCCTCCAGACGCTCGTAGGAGACGCCGGCGAAGCTCGGCGTGGTGGCGGCGATCTCGTCCATGATCTGGGAGGGATGGGTATAGGTCCAGCCCGCCCCCATCGCGTTGGCCAGCCGCATCGTCACCTCCCAGTCCGCGAGGCCGCTCAGGGGCTGCATCACCTTGCGCACGCGGTTGATGCGGCGCTCGGCATTGGTGAAGGTGCCGTCCTTCTCGAGGAAGGTGCAGCCGGGCAGGAAGACATGGGCGTAGTTCGCCGTCTCGTTCAGGAACAGGTCCTGGACGATCACGCAATCCATCGCGGCGAGACCCGCGGCGACATGGCGCGTGTCGGGGTCGGACTGGAGGATGTCCTCGCCCTGGATGTAGATCCCCTTGAAGGTGCCGGCGATGGCGGCATCGAGCATGTTGGGGATGCGCAGGCCGGGCTCGGGGTCGATGGGCGTGCCCCAGACGCTCTCGAAGATCGCGCGCGCGGCCGGGTCCGAGACGTGGCGGTAGCCCGGCAGCTCGTGCGGGAAACTCCCCATGTCGCAGGACCCTTGCACGTTGTTCTGGCCACGCAGCGGGTTCACCCCCACGCCGGGCCGGCCGATATTGCCCGTGAGCATGGCGAGGTTGGCGATGCCCATGACGGTGGTCGAGCCCTGGGAATGCTCGGTCACGCCGAGGCCGTAATAGATCGCGCCGTTGCCGCCCGTGGCATAGAGGCGCGCGGCGGCGCGCAGTTCGGAGGCGGGGACGCCGGTCAGCGCCTCGGTCGCCTCGGGCGAGTGGCGGGGGTCGGAGACGAACTCGGCATAGGCGAGGTACTCGTCCCAGTCGCAGCGTTCGCGCAGGAAGGCTTCGTTGGCGAGGCCCTCGGTCACGATGACATGGGCCATGGCGGTGACGACCGCGACGTTGGTGCCGGGGCGCAGCGCGAGGTGGTGGGCCGCCTCGACATGCGGGGTGCGCACGAGGTCGATGCGCCGCGGGTCGATGACGATGAGCCTGGCCCCCTGCCGCAGCCGCCGCTTGAGCCGCGAGGCGAAGACGGGGTGGCCGTCGGTGGGGTTGGCGCCCATGACGATCACCACGTCCGCCTGCTCGACCGAGTCGAAGTCCTGCGTGCCGGCGGAGGTGCCGAAGGTCTGCTTCAGCCCGTAGCCCGTGGGCGAGTGGCAGACGCGCGCGCAGGTGTCGGTGTTGTTGTTGCCGAAGACCGAGCGGATCATCTTCTGGACGAGGTAGGTCTCCTCGTTGGTGCAGCGCGAGGAGGTGATGCCGCCGATCGAGCGCGGCCCGTGCTCGGCTTGGATCGCACGCAGGCGCGCGGCGGCAAAGCCGATGGCCTCGTCCCACGAGACCTGGCGCCAAGGCTGGTCGATCGCCTCGCGGATCATGGGGGAGAGGATGCGGTCGGGATGGGTGGCATAGCCCCAGGCGAAGCGGCCCTTGACGCAGGAATGGCCGCGATTGGCCTTGCCGTGCTTCCACGGCGTCATGCGCACGACCTGGTCGCCCCGCAGCTCGGCCTCGAAGGAGCAGCCGACGCCGCAATAGGCGCAGGTGGTGACCACCTTGCGCTCGGGCGTGCCGATTGCGATGACCGACTTCTCGGTCAGGGTGGCGGTGGGGCAGGCCTGGACGCAGGCGCCGCAGGAGACGCAGTCCGAATGGAGGAAGTCGTCAGCGGCAGTGCCGGCCGAGACGCGGCTGGCGAAGCCGCGCCCCTCGATCGTGAGCGCGAAGGTGCCCTGCACCTCCTCGCAGGCGCGCACACAGCGCGAGCAGACGATGCACTTGGAGGGGTCGTAGGCGAAGTAGGGGTTCGAATCGTCCACCGGGCGCCAGTCGGGGTTGGGGGCGCCCGCATGGGCGCGCAGGAAGTGGTTGGCGAGCGGCGCCTCGGGCGGGGCCTCGTAGCGGACGTCGCGCAGGCCGACGGCGCCGGCCATGTCCTGCAGCTCGCAATCGCCGTTGGCGGCGCAGGTGAGGCAGTCGAGCGGGTGGTCGGAGATGTAGAGCTCCATCACGCCGCGGCGCAGACGGCGCAACGTGTCGGTCTGGGTGCGCACCACCATCCCCTCGGCCACGGGGGTGGTGCAGGAGGCGGGCGTGCCGCGCCGCCCCTCGATCTCGACGAGGCAGAGGCGGCAGGAGCCCCAGGCCTCGAGCGATTCGGTGGCGCAGAGCTTGGGGATGCCGATGCCGGCCAGCGCGGCGGCGCGCAGGACGGAGGTGCCCTCGGGCACGGTGACGGGAAAGCCGTCGATCGTCAGCGTGACGGGGGCCCCCGCGCGGGCGGGGGTGCCGTGGTCGCGGTCCGAGAAGGCGGGGGCGCCGGTCTGACCGGGGATGACGAAGTCCTTCATGGGGAGACCTCGGGGCAGGGGGGGATCGGTGCGTCGGGGGCAGGATGGCGCGAAAAGGTTAACGGAGCGTTACGGCACCGCGCGTTGCGCGGCGGCGGCCAGAGGGCCGCGGCGGCAGGCAAGCGTCTGTTTTTGCTGGGGTGGGGCGTCAAGGATTCGTTAACCATCGGGATCACTCCGCCGCCTCCTTCATGAGCCGGGCGCGTTCCCATTCGCCGTAGGTTTGGGAGGAGCCTTTCATGCGCCACTCGATCTGCCCATTGGCGGAACGACCTTGAAGGACAGCTGCCGCGGCGGAGGGGCTGGTGAAGGCGTAGTCTGTTGTGAACCGCGTTCTGTCGCCCTCGACCGCGAGGACGCCTGCGGCGACAAGTTTCATGTACAGGGCCTCGTAGCCGGGCGCCCCCTGTCCCGTCCATGCATGGCCCGCCGAGCCTGCACGCACCACAAGGCTGCCGTCGGTCCAGACGGCCTCGCCGCTCACGCCGCGCTTGGGATTGGTCAGGATGAACACGGCGTCCGCCGGCCGGTCGGAGCCTTCGGCCATCGCAACGGCAGCGGGGGTCGCTGGGCGCGTGAAGAGGTCGATCCGCAGGACCGGCAACACCATCAGGAGGGTGTCGAGAAACGCCTCCATGTTGGCCACGGCCGCCTCGGTCAGGCTGCCCTTCGCGCCGCTGTTGCCGTTGTCGAGTCTGGACCCGGCTGCCTTGGCCTCCTCGACCAGCCGGGCCTCCAGATAGCGGATATGGGCCTTGTTGAGCGAGTGGCTGGCGGTGGTGACGATGACCGCCTGCGTCCACCACTCCCTGGCCTGCTCGTGCATCCGGAAGCGGGTCGGGATGTCTTCGCTCTCGCCGACATAGCCTGTCGGCAATCCGTCCCGTTCCCCCAGAAGGATGTAGACGCCCGTCCTCCGGGCTTCGGGTCGGCCTAGGGCTTCCGCCAGCCGGGTGCGGGGAAAGGCCAGGACATGCCCGGTCCAGTTGAACACCTCGGCGACGACCATTCCTTCAGGGCGGCCGTCGACCAGATAAAGTTCCAGCGAACGCCCCTTCATTCCGCCGCCACCCTCGCGCGGTCGAACTCCTCGGGCCAGTGGGTCACGGCCGACATCACCGGGAAGGGGGTGAAGCCGCCCAGCGCGCAGAGCGAGCCGAGCTTCATCGTCTCGCACAGGTCGCGCAGCAGCGGCAGGGCGTCGGGGTCGCCGGCGCGGAGGCGGTCGATGGTCTCCACCCCGCGGACGGCGCCGAGGCGGCAGGGCGTGCACTTGCCGCAGGATTCCACCGCGCAGAACTCCATCGCGAAACGGGCCTGTTCGAGCATGTCGGCGGTGTCGTCGAACACGACCACGCCTGCATGGCCGATCAGCCCCCCCGCGCCGTCGAACTCCTCGTAGCCGAAGGGGGTGTCGAAGAGCGAGGGGGGGAAGTAGGCGCCCAGGGGGCCGCCCACCTGCACCGCCTTGACGGGCCGGCCCGAGGCGGTGCCGCCGGCGATGTCCTCGACGATCTCGCGCAAGCTGAGGCCGAAGGCCGTCTCGAAGAGGCCGCCGTGGCGGACATTGCCCGCGATCTGGAGCGGGATCGTGCCCCGCGACCGGCCCAGCCCGAAGTCGCGGTAGGCGGCGGCGCCGTGGGTCATGATCCACGGCACGGTGGCGAGGCTGATGACGTTGTTGACCACGGTCGGCCGGCCGAACAGGCCCTGGAGCGCCGGGAGCGGGGGCTTGGCGCGCACGGTGCCGCGCTTGCCCTCGAGCGAGTTCAGCAGGCTCGTCTCCTCGCCGCACACATAGGCGCCGGCGCCCACGCGCACCTCCAGGTCGAAGGCGGGTCCCTGCCCGAGGAGCGAGGGCCCGAGAAGGCCGCGGTGGCGGGCGATGCGGATCGCCTCCTCCATCGTGGCGATCGCGTCGGGATATTCCGAGCGGATGTAGATGTAGCCCCTGGTGGCGCCGACCGAGAGGCCGCAGATCGCCATCCCCTCGATCAGGCAGAAGGGGTCGCCCTCCATGAGCATGCGGTCGGCAAAGGTGCCCGAATCGCCCTCGTCCGCGTTGCAGACGACGTATTTGCGGGGGCCCGGCGCGGCGGCGACGGTGGCCCACTTGATGCCCGTGGGAAAGCCCGCGCCGCCGCGGCCGCGCAGGCCGGACTGCTTGATCTCCTCGATGCGGGCCTCGGGGGCGAGCAACAGCGCGCGGCGCAGCCCGGCCAAGCCCCCCTGCGCGGCATAGGCATCGAGGTCGAGCGGGTCGATCACGCCCACGCGGGCAAAGGTCAGCCGCGTCTGGCGGGCGAGGAACGGAATCGCCTCGGTCGGGCCCAGCGCCCTGGGATGGGAGGCGGGGTCGTCGAGCAGGGCGGGCATGTCCCCGGGCGAGAGGGGGCCGAAGGCGTGGCGGACCCCGTCGATCTCGATCTCGGCCAGGGGCTCGAGCCAGGCCATGCCGCGGCTGCCGTTGCGCACGAGCCTGAGCGGCAGGCCGCGCGCGGCGGCATGGGCGCGGGCGGCCTCGGCCACCCGGTCGGCACCGAGCGCGCGGGCGAGCGCGTCGCGGGGCACATAGAGGGTCAGCATCGCACCGTCTCCAGGATCGCGTCGGGGGTAGCGCGCGCGAGCGGCTGGCCGTCCACCAGAGCGGCGGGCCCGGCGGCGCAGAGGCCGAGGCAATAGACGGGCTCGAGCGTCACGGAGCCGTCGGCGGCCGTTTCGCCCATGCCGAGGCCGAGGCGGTCGCAGAGCGCGGCGGCGAGCGCACGGCCGCCCTGGGCCTGGCAGGCCTCGGCCGCGCAGAGCCTGACCACGTGGCGGCCGGCGGGGGCGTCGCGGAAGTCGTGGTAGAAGGAGACGACGCCGTGCACCTCGGCCCGGCCGAGGTTCAGCGCCCGGGCGATGGCGGGCACGGTCCAGTCGGGGATGTGGCCCCATTCGGCCTGAACGGCATGGAGGATGGGCAGGAGCGGCCCCTCGAGCCCCTCATGGGCGGCGAGGATCTCGGCCAGGCGGGCGGCGGCGGGATCGTCGAGCATCGAAAGCCTCCGGCGGTTCGGAGGCATGTCGCCCGGATTGACGGCCGAATCAAGATCGCGGCGCCGTCAGGTGATCGAGATATCCTATCGAGGCGCCTCGCGTGCCTCGGCCATCAGGGCGGCGACGAGGGGGGGCAGCGGCTCGCGCGCAGGGGCGACGAGGCCCACGCGATGGCGCGCGTCGGGGTCGCGCAGGGGGAGGGCGCGCAGGCGGGGATGGGACAGGAACGGCTCGGCCGCGCCGAGCGGCAGGACGGTGGCCCAGCCGCCGTCGAGCACGTGGCCCACGAGCGCGATGGTGGAGTTGGTCTCGATCCGGGGGGCGGCCTCGACGCCCGCGGCGGCGAGAAGGGCGCCGATGATGCGGCGGTTTTGCATCTCGGGCGTCAGGAGGGCGAGGGGGACCTCGCCCAGCGCGGCCCAGGGCAGGGCGGCGCGCCCCGCGAACGGGTGGTCGTCGCGCAGCACGAGCGCGTGGCGTTCCTCGTAGAGGGCCTGGGTGGTGCGGCGGCCCAGCGGCTCGGCGTCGAGATAGGTGATGCCGGCATCGAGCGTGAGCGCGTCAAGCCCGTCGAGGATCGCGGTGGAGGGGGCGGACAGGACCGTGACGCGCACCCGCGCATGCCGCGCGGCGAAGGCCGCCGTCAGGCGCGCGGCGGCAGCGAGCGCGGTCGGGATCACCCCGAGGCGCAGCGTGCCCGAGAGCCCCTCGCGCGCGGTGCGCATCTCCTCGCGCAGGGCGCGCGCGTCGGCGACCATGCGCCGGGCCCAGTGCAGCGCACGCTCGCCTTCGGGTGTGAGCCCCTCGAATCGCGAGCCGCGCCGGACGAGGGGGACGCCGAGCTGGTCCTCGAGCGAGCGGATGGCGGCCGAGAGGGTGGGTTGGGCCACGCCCGCCGCCTCGGCCGCGCGGCCGAAATGGCGCGCCTCGGCGAGGGCGAGGAACATCTCGAGCTTGTCGATCACGGGCGGCCGGTCACGAGGGGGCGATGTCGAAGCGGGCGAGGACGGGGACGTGGTCGGAGGGGCCCTCCCAGCCCCGGACGGGGCGCAGGATGCGGCTGTCGTGGGCCGCGCCCACGAGGTCGGGGCTGGCCCAGATGTGATCGAGCCGGCGGCCCTTGTCCGCGCGGTCCCAGTCGGGCGAACGATAGGACCACCAGGAATAGAGCTTGCCCGTGGGGTGGTCGCGGCGGGTGATGTCGGTCCATCCCCCCGCCTCGAGCGCGTCGGTCAGGGCCGCCGTCTCGACGGGGGTGTGGCTGACCACGCCGAGAAGCTGGCGGTGCGACCACACGTCGTCCTCGAGCGGGGCCACGTTGAGGTCGCCCACGAGGATCGCGCGACGGGGGCGCTCGGCGCGGAAATGGTCCCGCAGATGGGCGAGCAGGTCGAGCTTCTGGCCGAACTTGGGGTTGGCCTCGCGGTCGGGGATGTCGCCGCCCGCGGGCACGTAGAGGTTGTGGACGAGCGTGCCGTCGGGCAGTCGCGCGGCGACGTGGCGCGCCTGGCCCAGCCCGGCGAAATCCACCGCGCCGGCATCCTCGATCGGCACGCGCGACAGGATGGCCACGCCGTTGTAGCCCTTCTGCCCGCGCGCGACGGCATGGGGCCAGCCCAGCGCGGCAAAGGCCGCGAGCGGCATCCGCTCGACGGGGGCCTTGCATTCCTGCAGGCAGAGGATGTCGGGCGCCTCCTCGCGCAGCAGCCGGGCGACGAGCCCCTCGCGCAGGCGGACGGAGTTGATGTTCCAGGTGGCGACAGTCAGCATGCGGCCGGGCATAGGCGAGAGGCGCGCCGGGGGGAAGGGCGGTCGGCCCGGCCCGCCCGGCGCGTCAGCCGACCTGCACCGTCTCCTCGGCTTCGAAGCGGCGCCCGTCCTCGTGCGTCCAGACGAACCGGATCGTGCTCGTCCGTTCGAGCCGGAGGGGAAAGGACAGGGCGGGGTTGGCCGCGCTGCCGTTCTCGAAGGCGAAGTCGAACAGCGTGACGCCGTCGATGCTCGCCTCGAAGCGGGCGAGCATGTCCCGCGGGGCGGAGGCGGCGACGCCGGTGACCATGGGATGGTTGATGAGGGTGCGCACCTCGATGATCTCGCCCGGGGCGGCGCGGGACGGAAGGCGGATGCGGGGCGTGGACATGATCGGGTCTCCTCAGGTCGCGCAGCCGCCGACGGAGACGGCCACCCGGGCGGCCGCGGCGAGCACCCGCCCGTCGATCGTCTCGGCGAAGGCCAGGACCTCCTGATCCTCGGCGAGGCGGACGCGGAAGGTGAACTCGGCCCGGCCCATCCCGGGCGTCAGGCGGCCCCGGCCGAGTCCGGGGGTGGGGTTGCGCGTGGCGATCAGGTGGATGGCGGTCACGTGATCCTCGGGCGTCATGGGGCTGTCGGCGCGCACCGTCAGCGGCACCTGGGCGCCGTTCTCGGCCACGTCCGGCATCTCGAGCACGAGTCCGCCTTCGACGGGTTCGCGGCCCCGGAGGATGGCGGCGATCGCCTCCTCCGCGTCGGGGGCGGCCTCCACCGCCGCAAGGGGCCGCGGCAGGAGGGTCAGGGCCGCGACTCCGGTCAGGCCGGCGAGGACGGCTCGTCTGGGCAGGGTCATGGCGTCATCCTCCGGGTCGGGACTCGCTTCCGCCCGTGATCCGGGCGGATGGGTTAGAGATAGGGGCCCCAGCGCCCGTGTCACCCGCTTCGCCGTCCGGCCGGCCTGCGGACAGGCCGAAGAGCGGGCGCAGGCGCAGGCCCAGCCAGGTGCCCGGCAGGGCTGCGACGATCCACAGCCAGCCGTGCAGGCTCCCCGAGGCCACGCCGGAGAAGAAGGCGCTGATGTTGCAGCCGAAGGCCATCCGCGCCCCGTAGCCGAGCAGAAGCCCTCCCAGCACCGCCGCGGCGGCAGGGCCCGCGCCGATCCGCCAGCGCGGGGCGAAGCGCCCCGCGAGGGCCGCGGCGAGAAGGGCACCGAGGACGAGACCGACATTCATCAGATGCGTGGCGTCCTGCACGAGCGGGCGGTGCAGCAGGTCGATCCGGGTCGGGTCCTCCCAGTAGGGCCAGAAGACGGGATCGGCGAGGCCGAGCGCCTCGGCCGCGCGCGAGCCCCAGGTCGCGAAGGCCTGGGTGATGCCCCAGGGGCGGCCGGCCAGCACCAGCGTGGCGAAGTTGAGCAGGGCCAGCGCCAGCGCCCCCCAGGCGAGCGGCCAGGGCCCCGAGAGGAGGGCCGCACCGGGCCGCCGGACGATCGGCTCGACCGTACCGCAGAGGCGCCGCTCGCGCCGCGCCACGGCCCAGGCCACGGTGCCGAACACAGCCAGATGGAGCAGGAGCGCAGGCCACAGGCCGAGGCGGTCGGGCAGCGAGAAGGGGGGCAGCGCGGGCAGGTCGGCCCAGCGCGCGGCATCCCAGGCGCCGAGCGTCATGCCGATGACGAAGAAGAGGAGGGTGAGAACCGAGCGCGTGTCGCCCCCGCCCGAGGCGTAGAGCGTCCCCGAGGCGCAGCCCCCGCCGAGCTGCATGCCGATCCCGAACAGGAAGGCGCCGATCGCCACCTCCCAGCCGGCCGGAAAGACAAAGCCGCGCACGGGCTGGCCCCAGACGCTGCCCGCGGCCAGGGCGGGAAAGAAGACGGCGACCGCGACGGCCAGCATCAGCATCTGCGCGCGGACCCCGCCGCTGCGGCCCGTGACAAGCCAGCGGCGCCAGGCCCCCGCGAATCCGAAGGTGGCCTGATAGAGCGCGAAGCCGAGCGCGCCTCCGACCAGCCAGAGCGTCGCGAGGCGCAGGCCGGCCGCACCGGCGACGTGGATCGCCCCCGCGACCAGAGCCGCGGCGGCCGCAAGGGCGATCCAGGGCTGCCGGCCCTGACGGGTCATGGCGGCGGGCGGCATGTTCACGGCGGGCTCGATCCTTCGGGACGAACCCTTATGGCACGGGGCGGGCGGGGGCGCCAAGGCGGGACCCCTTTCGCCTGCCCGGACGCTGGGGTAAGCGGGCGGCCGGCTTGGAAAGGGAAGCGGGTCCATGGGCTACAGGGTCGCGGTGGTGGGCGCCACCGGCAATGTCGGGCGCGAGATGCTCAACATCCTCGCCGAGCGCGAGTTTCCGGCCGACGAGGTGGCGGCTCTGGCCAGTCGCCGGTCGCTGGGGACGGAGGTGAGCTGGGGCGATCGGACGCTGCGCTGCCAGGACCTCGAGGCGTTCGACTTCGCGGGCTGGGACATCGCGCTGTTCGCGATCGGATCGGAGGCGACCAAGGTCCACGCGCCCCGTGCCGCCGCCGCGGGCTGCGTGGTGATCGACAATTCCTCGCTCTACCGGATGGACCCGGACGTGCCGCTGGTGGTGCCGGAGGTCAATGCCGAGGCCGTGACGGGCTATGCGAAAAAGAACATCATCGCCAACCCCAACTGCTCGACGGCGCAGATGGTGGTGGCGCTCAAGCCGCTGCACGACCGCGCGCGCATCCGGCGGGTGGTCGTCGCCACCTACCAGTCGGTTTCCGGCACCGGCAAGGAGGCGATGGACGAGCTCTGGGACCAGACCAAGGGGATGTACGTCCCCGGCCAGGAGGTCGCGCCCAGGGTCTATCCTCGCCAGATCGCCTTCAACGTCATCCCCCATATCGACGTCTTCATGGAGGACGGCCAGACCCGCGAGGAATGGAAGATGGCGGCCGAGACCAAGAAGATCCTCGATCCCGCGATCAAGGTCACGGCCACCTGCGTGCGCGTGCCCGTCTTTGTCGGCCATTCCGAGGCGGTGAATGTCGAGTTCGAGGAATGGATCGACGAGGACGAGGCGCGCGACATCCTGCGCGAGGCGCCGGGCATCCTGGTGGTCGACAAGCGCGAGCCGGGGGGCTACGTGACACCGGTCGAATGCGTGGGCGACTATGCCACCTTCGTGAGCCGCATCCGCCAGGACCCGACGGTGGAGAACGGGCTCAACCTCTGGATCGTCTCGGACAACCTGCGCAAGGGCGCGGCGCTCAACGCCGTGCAGATCGCCGAGCTGCTGGGTCAGAAGGTGCTGCGCAAGGGCTGAGCCGGTTCAGCGGGGGCGCAGCATCCGCTCGGCCGCGTCGAGAAAGCGCGCCCGGTCCGTTCGCGAGAAGACCTGCCCCCTGCCTGCCCGGAACGGGTCGGCGGCGCGCAGGTCGGCCGCGAGGTCCCGCGCGGCGAGCCGCGGGCCGATGTTGCGCGCGCTCAGCACCTCGCCCGAGGGGGTGAGCGCCCCGGCCCCGCCGTCGAGCGCCCGCGCGGCCAGAGGCAGGTCGGCGGTCACGACCACGTCGCCCGGTGCCAGCCTGTCCGCGATGAGGCGGTCGGCCATGTCGGGTCCCTCCGGCGCCACGACGATCTCCGCCCCCGGATGGGCAGAGGGGCGGATGCCGCCGTTCGAGACCATGACGACGCGCCAGCCGTGCCGCAGGCCCACCCGCAGCGCCTCGGCCCGCACGGGGCAGGCGTCGGCATCCACCCACAGGGTGCGCCGCGGGGAGGCGGACGGGGTCGTCACGGGCGCGCCCGTCCCGCCGCTCAGGGGGGACGCAGGCGCATGCGCCCGTCCTCGGCCGGGCGCAGATGCGGGGCGAGCTGGAGGCTCCAGGGCGGGGGCGGCGTGGCGCCGCCATCGAGCGCTGCACCCACGAAGGCCAGCGCGCTGGCCAGACCGCTGGCGCTGTAGGGCTTGGCGATCACGCCGGCGGCACCGGCGAAATCCGCGGGGATGCGCTTGACGTTGGCGGTCATGAACAGGACCACGGTGCCCGCCTCGCCGATGGCGCGGCCTGCCTCCACGCCGGTCGGCCCGTCGAGCAGGTGTACGTCCACCAGCGCGAGGTCGGGACGCGCCTGGCGGGCGAGGCCGATCGCCTCGGCCGATGTGGCGGCGCGGCCCACGACCTCGTGCCCGGCTTCCTCGAGCTCCTCCTGGAGCGCGAAGGCGAGAAGGGCCTCGTCCTCGACCACCAGGACGCGGAGCGGGGCCGGACGGCTCATGGTCGGGTCTCCTCGAGGGGCCGGGCCAGGATCGCCGGGGGGAGGTCGAGCACCACGCGCGTGCCGGGTTCGGCCGTCTGCCAGAGGGGTTTCGTGCCGAGCTGGCTGGCGAGAAGCTCGACCGCGAGGCGGCCGAACGAGCCACGACCCAGTTCCTGGCCGGGGAGGCCCACGCCGTCATCCTCCACCACAAGGCGTGCGCCACCCCCGTCCGCCTCCCCGGTGCGCCGGACGGCCAGGCGGATCTCGCCCCCGTCGTGGCGGAAGGCGTGGCGCAGCGCGTTGGTCACGAGTTCGTTGACGATCAGCGCCAGAGGCGCGGCGTGCTGATGGCCGATCATCACCGGTTCGAGGTCGAAGCGCAGCACGATGTCGGCCCGCCCCGACCGCGCCACAAGGTCCTGGGCCAGATCGTGGGCGAACACGGCGATGTCGAGACGATCCACCCGCCGGTCCTGATAGAGACGGCGGTGGACCGTGCCGAGCGCCTCCACGCGCCCCAGCACGCCCAGAAGGGCCTCGGCCGCCTCGGGGGAAGCCGCGCGGCGGGCCTGCATCCCGATCAGGGCGGCGATGGTCTGGAGGTTGTTCTTCACCCGGTGGTCGAGTTCGTGCAGGAGCAGGGTCTTGCTGTCGGCCTCGGCCGCGAGGCGGTTCAGGCTTTCGCGCAGCTCGCGCGTGCGGGCGCCCACCTCGAGTTCGAGCGCCTCGGCCCGCTCGCGGGTGGACATCTCCTCGGCCTTGCGGTGGGTGACGTCCTGCTGGGAGGCGAAGTAGAAGTGGATCGCGCCGGTCTCGTCGCGGACGGGACTCAGGAACAGGCTGTTCCAGAAGGTGGTGCCGTCCTTGCGGTAGTTGAGGATGTCGCAGCGGAACTGGTCGCGCTCCTCCTCGATGGCGCGGCGGATGGCCGCCACGGCGGACCGGTCCGTGTCCGGTCCCTGGAGAAAGCGGCAGTTGCGGCCGATCACCTCGTCGCGGCTGTAGCCGGTCAGCTTGAGGAAGGCGTCGTTGGCGAACACGATCGGATTGTCGGGCTGGCGCGGGTCCGTGATGATGATGGGCATGCGCGTCCGGCGGATCGCGGCGGCGAATGGATCGCCCGCCGCGTGCTCCCGGTCGAGTTGCTCGCCCATCCGGAAGGCGGCGCGGCGGTTCTCCGCCGCGTCGGACGCTTCCGCGCTGTTGTCGTTCATCCCAGCACCCGACGCACCCGGTCCGTAGCCCTCCCGACGCAGATCCCTCTCCCGCGGCATTCCTGCGCGGGTACCGTCTGCGCTCCATCAAGCGCGCCGCGGCGGATCGTCAAGGGTGCGCGGTGTCAGGCCGCCTCGGGGAGCGGCAGGGGGCGGATCGGCACGGTCTCCGTGTCCTCCGCCGGGCCCAGTCGGCCCAGCACGGCAGGCCCGTAGGCGATCCAGGCCGGCGAGGCGGCACGGCGGGCCGGCGACAGACGCAGGATGGGTGGCCGCCGGCCGGTCTCGGCCACCGCGCTGCGCCAGGCGGGGCGCACCACCCGTTCGAAGAACGCCGCCGTCTGGTCGCAGGCCACGAAGTCCTCGAACAGCACGAGCCGATCCGACAGCATCTTGAAGAACTCGCGGTAATACCCGGCCGGGCCGGCAGCAGGCTGCGGCAGGAGGTCGGACAGGTCGCACAGGGCGGGGGTCTCCGGCCCCAGGACGGCGCGCAGCAGGCGATGGTGGAAGGGCACGAGTCCCTCGCCCCATCGGGTCGTCAGGTCCCCCAGCGCCCGCCCCTCCGCCGCGGCGGCGTCGCAGAGGCGGCGGCGGCGCAGGATCGGTCGGCCCGTCCGGTCGCGCCCCGCCATCACCGGCAGGACGATCAGCGCGCGCTTGGCCGGGTTGTGCGCGGTGAAGCGGTCGGCGCGGTGCTCGATGACGAGGGGGCTGTAGCCCAGACGGCGGGCCAGGCGGACGAAGCGGAGAAGTTCCCAGTTGGGCGTCGCGACCTGCCGGGCGAGCACCGCGACGGGCCCTGCGGCCACCAGCGGCCGGAGCGCCGGGGGAAGGGGGGCGCCCGGCGGGCAGGGCGGCAGGCAGGCGGGACCGGCCCGGCCCGGCGCTGCGGGAGCCAGATAGATCTCGCGGTCGAGGTCGAAGAGGGGCGGCATGAAGCGCAAGCCTTTCCTGCAGGCGACCGCCAGCGGGCCGCCCGAACCGGGCCGCCGCGCCCGCTCGGGGCCGCGATGGGGGAGTCGCCCCCTCCCGAGGGGGCGCGGTCAGGCTTGCATGCGAGTGGTTAAGGACAGGTTAACGCTTGTGGCAAAATCCGGGCGGCCTTGCGGCGGGGGCGTGACGCGCCGCCGAGACCCGACGGCGCCGGGCCGCGCGCAGGGGAGCAGGCGGGGCCGGGGACCGGACGGAAGGGATGGGGGCGCGTCAGGCGGCGGCGATGCCGCGACGGTCCAGCCAGTGGGCGGCGAGGTCCGAGATCGGCTGAGGCCGTCCGACAAGGAAGCCCTGCACCAGATCGCAGCCGAGATCGCGCACGAGGCGCAGGTCCTCGGCCGTCTCCACCCCCTCGCAGACGACGACGAGACCGAGTTCGCGGGCCATCTGGATGGTGGCGCGCAGGAGCGCCTGCCGGCGCGCGGCATGGCAGGCGCCGGAGACGAAGGAGCGGTCCACCTTGAGCGTGTCCACCGCAAGCTGGTCGAGAACGGCGATGGAGGAATAGCCCGTGCCGAAGTCGTCCAGCGCGACGGCAAAGCCCGCCTCGCGCAGAAGGCGGATGTGGCGCGCCGCGAGGGCCGGGTCCCGGATCAGGGCGGTTTCGGTCAGCTCGATCTCGACCCGGTCGGTGCCGACCCCGCGTTCGGTCAGCCGCGCGGCGAGGTCGGCGGCGAAGTTCGGTGCGACAAGCTGGAGGGCGGAGACGTTGATGCTGGCCCGCAGGCCCGGATGAGCGGCCAGATCCTCGCAGATCCGGGCGAGCAGCAGCGCGCCGAGATCGAGCACGAGCCCCGCCTTCTCGGCCACGGGGATGAAGCGGGCGGGCGCGACCGGCCCGTGCTCGGCCGAGGTCCAGCGCGCCAGCGCCTCGGCCCGGCGCAGAGTGCCGTCGGGCGTGGTGATGGGCTGCCAAGCGATGCCGATCTCTCCCGGACGGGCGGCGAGCGCGGCGCGCAGCGCCCGCTCGAGCAGGTGGGCATCGCGCGAGGCGCGTTCGAGGACGGCGCGGAAGGGAACGGCCGTATGCGCGCGCAGGCGCTTGCCCTCGTACATGGCGAGATCGGCCTGCCGGACGAGGTCGGGGCCCGACATCCCGTCGGCGTCCTGAACGGCATAGCCGATGGCCGCGCGCAGCGGCACCGGATGGCCCATCGCCTCGAAGGGGGCGTCGAAGGCCCGTTCCACGGCGGCGGCGAGCCCCTCCATCCGGCGCCGGGCGTCGGGTCCCTCGAGAAGGATCACGAACTCGTCCCCCGCGATCCGGGCGAGCAGGGCGCCCTGCGCCACGGCCGCAAGCCGGCGGGCCGTGGCGGCGATGATCGCGTCGCCTGCGGCATGGCCGAGGCTGTCGTTGATGCCCTTGAACCCGTCGAGGTCGAGAAAGAGGATCGCCCGCTCGCCGGCGCGGGCCGTCTGCGCGAGCGCCTCGCCGAAGGCCATGCGGTTGGGCAGTCCGGTCAGCGCGTCGGTGCGCGCGGCGTTGCGCGCCGTCCGCTCGGCCACAACGAGGCGGGTCGCGCCCCCGCGGACGAGCCGCATCGCCATGAGCGCGAGCGCGGCGGCCACCGCCGAGACCAGCAGGAGCCAGGGGCTCATCTGCCACAGGAGCGTCGTGCCCGGGCGGGGGCGGTCCCAGGCGATGAAACCCGCCGGCGTGCCGTCGAGGCCCGGCAGCTCCAGGAAGGGCCTCTCCGCCGGCGGCGTGCGGGACAGTCCTGCGCCGTCGAGAAGGATGGCATCGGCCATCCCGGCCACCACGGCCTCCGACAGGCGCACGCCCATGAGCAGCAGGCCCGCCCGACGCTCGGCCGGGGGCAGCGAGTCCCAGTGCTCCACGGCCTCCACATGGGCGGCGGCCATGGCGTGCAGGGCCCCGTCGTGCCAGGCGAAGAAATCCGTCACGTCGAACCGGCCCCTGGGTTCGGCATCGAGACGCGCCTCGGCGGCTGCCAGGAGGGAAGCGGGCAGCAGACCGGACGTGCCCGCGATGGGACCGCCGGTGCGCCAGCCGAGATCCCCGGCCTCCAGCCCGCCGGAGCCCCACAGCACGACGACCTGCACCGTCTGACCGATCACGGCGACGCTGCCCACATTGTCCACGAGCCAGTCGCGGTCGCCTTCGCGCAGCGCCCCATGGGCGGCATCCCACTTGGCATAGTCGAGCGCCAGCGTGCGCACGCGCTCGCGCAGGGCGTCGCGGGCGATGCGGACCTGGAGCGCCGATTGCGCCAGCGCCTGGGCGTCGAGCGCGCGGGTCATCCACAGGACGGACACGCCCGTGGTGGCGACAAACAGGGTCACGGTCGCAACGATGACCGTGGCGATCCTGTCCGGCAGCCTGTGCATCCCTGGCCCCTCCGCCCGCCCGCCGCCGGATCGGCAGCGCCGGCACGGGCTGAGGCGACACTACCGGCAGGTCGTTAAGATTCGCTTAACGGAAGGGGAGGCGCTCGACCGGAGGTTGCAGGCGTGGCCCGCGCGCCTCAGTCCAGGCGGCGCACGAGCAGCTGGTTGGCTGCGTCGCGCTTGGTCTCGAAGATCTTGAGGTCCTGCACGAGGTCCGACAGCTTCTTGCGGCCCCAGGTGCGCGTGTCGAAATCGGGATAGGCGCGCGTGATGTACTGGCCCAGGGGACCCAGCGCGAACCACTCCTCCTCCTCGCCGATCGCGTCCATGGCCCGCAGGATGATGTCGCGCGCCTCCGAGAGCGGCGCGATGGGTCGGGCGGCGGGCGGATCGCGCTCGGCCGTCCGGTCGGCCGCGCGCTCGGCCGTCCGGTCCGCGGGCCTGTCCGGGCTGCGCTCGGCCGACGGTCGCTCGGCGGGCTTGACGATCGTGCGGGCGCCGAGATTCTCGAGGAAGATGAACCGCTTGCAGACCTTGCGGAAGGCGTCGGGGGTCTTCTGCTGGCCGATGCCGTAGACATCGAGACCCTGTTCGCGGATGCGGCTCGCAAGGCGCGTGAAGTCCGAGTCCGACGACACCAGCACGAAGCCGTCGAATCGGCCCGTGTGCAGAAGGTCCATCGCATCGATCACGAGGCTGATGTCCGACGAGTTCTTGCCCACCGAATAGGCCGGCGAGTGGGAGGGGACGATCCCGTGCTCGGCCTGGACCTTGTTCCAGCCGGCCATCTGCTGGGAGGTGAAGTCGCCGTAGCAGCGCCGGACGCTCGCCTCTCCCAGCGCGGCGATCTCTTCGAAGATGGCGCCGGCATGGCGGGGCGAGGTGTTGTCCGCGTCGATCAGGACGGCGAGGAGCGGGCGGGGATCGGGCATGGGGCCTCCTCGGGCAACCGGCTCAGCTTGCCCCAGGCCGGCGGCGGACGAAAGGGGCGTTCGCCGCGACCGCGCGGCACGCTAGGCTCCGGATGCGGAAGGCGGAGAGGCGCGTGGAGGGATTTGCGACCTTGCAGGCGGGTCTGGGCCGCGCGCTGGCGGCGCCGGCGCGCGGCTGGCCCCATGTGGCGGTGATCCTGCCCTCGCTGAGCTTCGGCGAGGCGGTGATCGCCCATTACGGCCACCGCCTGCCGGCGCTGGAGCACCGGGCGCTGGCGGCCTTCTGGCGGCTCGCGCGCGAGCCCCTGGCGGAGGTGGTCTTTGTCTCCACCTGGGAGCCGTCGGAGGCGGTGATGGATCTTCTGGGCCGTCTCGTGCCGGACGGTCCGGGGCTGCGCGCCCGCTTCCATCCGGTCGCGGTGGGCGAGGGAGGAACGCGCCCGCTGGCCTGGAAGCTGCTCGAGCGGCCGGACCTGCTCGCCCGGATCCGGGGCCTGATCGGCGGCCGCCCGGCGCTGCTGGAGCCCTGGACCGTGACGGAGGCCGAGGCGCGGCTGGCGCTGGCGCTCGGTGTGCCGGTGGATGGCGCGGCGCCCGACCTGTGGCCGCTGGGCTTCAAGGGCGCGGGGCGGCGGCTGCTGCGGGAGGCGGGCGTGCCCGTCCTGCCGGGGGCGGAGGGGATCGCCGATCCGGAGGGGGCGCTGGAAGCCTGCAGGGATCTCGCGGCGCGGGGCGTCCGGGCGGCGGTCGTCAAGCTCGATGACGGCGCGGCGGGCGAGGGCAACCGCATCGTGGACCTGTGCGACCCGGAGGGTCTCGAGCCGCGCCTTCTCTCCTTCGGAGCGGATTTCTGGGACGAGATGAGGACGGGCGGGGTCGTGGAGGCGCGGCTGGAGGGGGAGGATTTCGCCTCGCCCTCGGTGCAGATCGACCTGCGCCCCGGTGGCCGGGTCGATGTCGCGGCGACGCACGAGCAGGTGCTGGGCGGGGAGGAGGGGCAGGTCTATCTGGGCTGCCGCTTTCCGGCCGAGCCCGCCCATGCGCCCGCGCTGGGGCGGATGGGGCTCGCGGTGGGGGAGGTCCTGGCGCGGCGGGGAGCTCTGGGGCGGGCGGCGGTGGATTTCGTCTCCGTCCGGCGGGCGGACGGGGGCCGCGCGCTCTATGGCATCGAGATCAACCTGCGCCGCGGGGGCACCACCCACACGCTCGAGACGCTGCGCGGCCTCGCGCCCGGCGCCTACGACGCCGAGGCGGGGATCTGGCGGGCGCGTGCGGGCGGCACGCGCGTCTATGCGGCATCGGACAACCTGGAGAATCCCGGTTGGGTGGGTCTGGGCGAGAGCGAGGCCGTGCGGCGGCTGGGCGCGGCCGGGCTGCTGTTCGACGGCTGCGAAGGGGTGGCGCCGCTCGCGCTGGCCGGGCTCGGGATCGACGGGCGGCTGTCGGCGGTCGCCATCGCGACCCGGCGCGAGCGGGCCGAGGCGCTGCTGGCGGCGGTGCCGCGCGCCCTGGGAGCGGCGTCCGGCTAGAGCGCGGCCACCGCGCGGAGGATCGCGCGCTCGGGCGGCGACAATCCGTCCTCCTCCGTCTCGGGGCAGCCGTTGAGGACATAGGCGAAGGCGAGGCCGGTCCCGTCCGTCCAGGCGCCCGCCCGGATGCCGTAGGCATCGGCCCAGTGGCCTGTCAGCGGACGCGGGTGATCCTCCGGCGCCTCGAGCCGCAGGAGGCCGGGCGCGGCGGCGACGACCGGCGGCTCGGCCCGCGCGGGGCGGGTCCAGCCGGACGGGGTTGCGGCGGCGAGGGTCTGCGCCAGCCGCAGCGCGCCGCGCAGCGACAGGCGCAGCCCGCCCTGGGGCCCCAGCGGGGAGGGATTGACCCCCGGCGGGGCAGGGGCGAGGGGCGTGCCGTCCGCCAGAGCGAGGCCGCAGGGCGGAACCGCCCCGTCGGCGGCCGCGACGAAGCCGTCCGCGGCCGGCCGCAGGGCCGGCATCCGGTCGCGCCGGCGCGCGGCGGAGAGGCCCGACCAGGCAAAGCCCCCCTCCACCCCCAGGGGGTCGAGAACGCGCTCGCGCGCGAGGCGGTCGAGGGAGAGCCCCGAGAGCCGCTCGGCCGCCGCCGCCAGCAGGAGCGAGCCGAAATTGGCATAGGCGAGGCGGGTACCGGGCATGTCGGGGTGCCAGATCCGGTCCCCGGCGCGATCGAGCCAGTCCGCCAGCCGGTCGCCGGGCGCGAGCGCATAGCCCGCCGCGTCCGTCAGCGAGGCGGTATGGCTGGCGATCTGGCCGAGGGTCGGACAGATGCCCGACGGGTGGCGGAGCGGCCGGTCCAGGACCTCCGCGGCGGGGCGCTCCCAGATCGCGGGGCCGCCGATGGCCTGCAGCGATGCGGCCGTGACCATCTTGGACAGCGACGCCGCCCGCCAGAGCGTGTCGGACCCGAAGGCAAGTCCCGGGCGCGCCGCGCAGGCGAAGCGCGCCGGACCGTCCCCGCGGGACCAGGCCAGTCCGGCCGCCGCGAGCGGTGGCACCAGCGCGGCCGGAAGGGTGTCGGGCGTCACGGGCGGGTGCCGTCCGTTTGTTTTTCAGAACACGACGACGCTTC
>NZ_WYDP01000026.1 GCF_009904055.1 Rubellimicrobium sp. CFH 75288
GCAGCAACCGTCCTGTTCTGGCTTTGACAATCAATGAGTCTGGAGCCCAAGAAGCTCGTTGGGTAGAAAATCTGAGATAAAGCCCAACGACACGGACCCGACCATCTTCCATCTTCCGGCGTATCGTAACCGACGCCGAAAGGAACCGGCTGTGTCCGAAAGATCCGACCGAATCCTGCGCCGCCCCGAGGTGGAGAGCCTCGTGGGTGTGAAGCGATCCACCCTTTACGACTGGATGGCGCGGGGCTCCTTCCCTAAGCCTGTCGCCCTTGGCCCTCGTCTCGTGGGCTGGCGGCAGTCCGACGTCACCACTTGGCTCGAAGCACGAACCCCGCGTGACCGCAACGCCAGGTGACGCCATGAGCGAGGAATGGAAAGCCCCGTGCGGCTGGCGGGCCGACACGGGGCGTGGAGCGCCTTGCCATGCGAACGCGGCGGGCGCCTCCATCCTAACATCCCCTATCTTGCGGCGCCAACCCGTGCGGCAGCGCCGCATCCGAGGACTTCGCAACACCTTGGCCGCGACGCTCGCGCTCTGGGCCTATAGAGAGGGGGGCGAGGGATGACCGACGCCAGGAGCCTTACCCTCGCCCTCAAGGGGCGCTGGTTCGGTCGTTACGGGCTTGCCTGCTGCCCCGCTCATGGCGACCGACATCCGAGTCTGAGCCTGTCCGATGAAACAAAGGGCCGCGTCCTGTCGCGATGCCACACGGGCTGTGGCTTCCGCGACATCCTGAAGGCGCTGCGTGATCTGGGACTGGCGGAGGGCACCGGTCGGGTTCTGGAACTGGACGCGATCGCACCGACCCGCCGAGAGGCCGAGGAACGCGCTATAGCCCAGCGCCGGTCGCTGCAAGCGACCTTCACCTGGAAGGCGGCTCTGCCTATTGGGGGCACCTTGGCCGAGACCTATCTGCGCGGTCGAGGCATCACCTGCGCGCTGCCTCCGTCGCTGCGCTTTCATCCCGCCGCTTGGCATCCGACTGGCACGCGCTTCCCGGCTTTGGTGGCGCTTGTCGAGGGTGGGGAATGGGCGGCCGTGCATCGGACTTACCTGCGCCCAGACGGAAGCGGAAAGGTCGGTGTTCAGCCTACCAAGGCAATGCTGGGAAACGTGCGCGGCGGGGCCGTGCGCCTCGCAGAGGCCCCCGGTCCGCTCGTGGTTGCGGAGGGCATTGAAACTGCCCTGAGCCTCGCCAGCGGTCTTCTGCCAAGCCCTGCGACCGTCTGGGCCGCGCTCAGCGCCTCCGGCTTCTTGGCCCTGCGGCTGCCGCCCGATCCGGGCGAGCTGATCGTGGCGACAGACGGGGACCGCGCGGGGCGCAAGGTGGGAGACGCCCTCGCCCGCTCCGCTACGCGCATGGTCTGGTCCGTCAGCCTCCTGCCTGCGCCCGAGGGGCGCGACTGGAACGACATCTTGCAGGACATGAGAGCTCCATGACCGTCGTGAAGCCGATCCCCCTCCGACTTGAGGGACCGCAACCATTGGTCCGCGAGGTGCCGCCCGGCCGACAGTATCCAGTGGAGGCTCTGGGACCATTTCGGGCAGCCGTGGAAGCCGTGCAGGCCATGACAGGGGCGCCGCTTGCGATCCCGGCGCAATCGGCCCTGTCCGTGGCCTCGCTCGCCGTGCAGGCGCACGCGGACGTAGAAGCGCTTGGGGGAGCGGCGCCCCTGTCGCTCTACTGTCTGACCATCGCCGAGAGCGGCGAGCGGAAATCGTCCTGCGACAGACCCTTGATGGAGGGCCTGCGCGAACATGAGCGCGAGGCGAACCGCGCCCAGCGTGAGGAGTTCACCGCCTGGCAGAACCGCCATGCGCTCTGGAAGGGTGAGCGCGACCGCATCCTTGCAGAGGCCCGGAAGGGAAAAGGCGGGAAGCGCACGGCGGCGCAGGCCGACCTCGAAGCGCTCGGGCCGGAACCCGTCGCGCCCCCATCGGCGGATCGGACCGTGACTGAACCGACCTTCGAGGGCCTGACCCGGCTTTTCGGCCACGGCCAGCCCAGCCTTGGGCTTTTCTCGGACGAAGGTGGCCAGTTCTTGGGCGGTCATGGCATGAGCCAGGACCACCGCCAGAAGACCTTGGCTGCCCTGAACAACCTGTGGGGGGGCAATCCGATCCGGCGCACCCGTGCCGGAGAGGGGGCCTTCACGCTCTACGGGCGCAGGCTTGCGGTCCACCTCATGGTGCAGCCCGTGGTGGCCCGCGCGTTCATGGCCGACAGTTTGGCGGAGGGGACCGGCTTCCTGCCCCGCTTCCTTCTCTGCGAGCCGCCAAGCACAATCGGCAGGCGTCTGTCCGCCACCTTGCGGACGGATCATGCTCCCATTGCCGCCTTCGCGAGCCGCTTGAGGACCATTTTGGTGCAGCCGATGCCGCTTTCGGACCCCGAGACGCGCGAACTGGTCCCGCGACGCCTTCCCTTGTCGCGGGAGGCACGGAGCCTGCTGGTCCGCTTCTCGGATGACGTGGAAGCGCGGCAGGCCCCCGGCTGCGACCTGGCGCATGTCACGGGCTACGCAAGCAAGGCGGCCGAGCAGGCGGCGCGCATCGCGGGCGTTCTGACACTCTGGGGCGACCTGAACGCATACGAGGTCGGGGAGCCGATGATGGTGCGAGGCATCACTCTGGCCGACTTCTACCTGTCCGAGGCGGCGCGGCTGGCGAAGGGGGCTGCCATGGCGCCCGAACTGGAGCAGGCCGAGCGCCTGCGGCGTTGGTTGGTCGAGGCGTGGCGTGAGCCGGACATCGTGCCCAGCGACATCCTGCGGCACGCCCCCATTCGGGCGCTGCGTGACCGGCCCACTGCCCGGAAGGTGGCAGCCTTGCTTGTGGAAGCCGGATGGCTGGTCCCGCTGGAAGCGGGCACAATCGTGCGGGGCCGAAGCCGCCGCGAGGCCTTCCGCATCGTTCGGGAGACGCCGGAATGAGCTTCGACCCGATGGCCGAGCTGGCGCGCGTGCTGGCGGCCGAAGCCGCTGATCCGGCGCTGGATCATCGTGCTATTCGTGCTAACGATGCGATTTCCGCCCTGCCCGAGGCCGATCGGATAGCGCGAATAGCACGAATAGCACGCGCACCGGATGTGAGGCCCGAGAGCGCGGGGCACGAAGATCGGGCCGCAGGGACGGGGATGTACGCAGCATCGTCGGACGCCCGGGACGCGTTCGAGGAGCGCGCCGCCATCCGCGAGTTCGACGGCGGACAGGCCCAGGCTGAAGCCGAGCGCGCCGCGCTCGGCGAGGTGGCAGCGGCCTTCGGCATCGCGCCCGAGCAGCTTGCGTGAGTCGCCACCACAGGAGGCAAGAGAATGGACGGTGCCGACAACCTTCCCGACGCGGCCGAACGTAACCAATGCCCCCCGCCAGGGAGGGCGGAAGGTGCACCCCGCATGAGCCTGAACATGACCGAGCAGGGAACTCTGAAGGTGAGCCTTGAGGGCGATTGGGCCTCCTTGGCCATCGGGACTAAGGACCTCAAGGTTCTGCATGGACTTGTCATGCAGCTCGCTTTGCTGGGCGAAGGTGGGCAACGTATAAGCGAGACGGCAACCAATCAGGCCTTGGCCTTCATGAGCGAGATGAAGCCCCGGGACGCGGCCGAGCTTTTCCTTCTCGCACAGATGGCCAGCATCCATCAGGCGACCATGATGCTGTCCCGGCGCCTCAACCATGTCGAGACGATCCCCCAGCAGGACGCGGCCGAGCGGGCGCTGAACAAGCTGGCGCGCACCTTCGCGGGGCAGATGGAGGCGCTGAAGCGCTATCGCTCGAAAGGACACCAGACGGTGCGCGTGGAGCGGGTCACGGTGCAGAGCGGCGGGCAGGCCGTCGTCGGCACCATCGCAGCGAGGGGGAGGGGTGAAGTTGAAAGCTGACGCCGACCCCATGCACCCGGTTCGGCAGCTTCAGGAAGCACCCCGCTGTGCAGCCCGCTCCAAACGCACCGGCGCGCCCTGCCAAGCCCCCGCCGTGCGGGGCTGGAGGGTCTGCCGGATGCATGGCGCAAGAGGTGGCGGGCCGGAGGGCCGCGGCAATGGAGCGTGGCGCCACGGGGGCCGCTCCCGAGAAGTAACGCGGACCCGGGCATTCGTGGCGCTGCTGCTCAGGCAGGCCAAGCGCGAGGCGGAGGAACTCTGACGCGGTTTCCTGCGCCTTCCCGATTGCCCGAGCCCGGCCGCCTCCCCTAGCCTGCCCCGGTGTCGGACGAGCGAGGTTCCATGAGGCCAGAGGAGTTCATCACGCGCTGGGGGCCGTCCGGCGGCGCGGAGATGGCCAACTCCCAGACCTTCATCCTCGAGCTGTGCGACCTTCTGGGCGTGCCCCGGCCTGAGCCTACCCAACCCGACGAGCGGCTCAACGACTATACGTATGAGCGGGCGGTCAGGCACACCGCGCGGGGCCTCACCACCACCAATCGCATCGACTGCTACAAGCGCGGCTGCTTCATCCTCGAAAGCAAGCAGGGTTCCGAGGCCCATGCACGGAGCGCCGGCGACCCCCGGCAAGGCCAGCTCCTGCCGAGCGGGGCATCCCCGACTCGCGCGGGCACCGCCACGCGCGGCACGCCGGCTTGGGATCGTGCGATGCGCCGCGCCTTCGAGCAGGCGAAAGGGTATGTCGCCGACCTGCCCGCAGATCACCCAGCACCGCCGTTCCTGATCGTCATGGACGTGGGCCACGTCATCGAGCTCTACGCCGACTTCTCGGGACAGGGACGCAGCTATGCGCAGTTCCCCGACCGCGCCGGCTTCCAGATCACGCTCGACCGACTGCGCGACCCGAAGGTGCTTGACCTCCTGCGCAAGGTCTGGACCGACCCCCTCTCGCTCGACCCGGCGCGCCGTGCGGCCGAGGTGACGCGCGACGTGGCTGAACGGCTTGCCCGTGTGGCCGCACGGCTCGAGGCCGCCTGCCACCCGCCCGAGGCCGTAGCAGGCTTCCTGATGCGCTGCCTGTTCACGATGTTTGCCGAGGATGTGGGCCTCCTCCCGCCCGAAGGCTTCAGGACGCTCCTGGCCGACCTCCAGACTCGGCCCGACGACCTCGTGCCCGCGCTCGAGGCGCTGTGGGCCAGCATGGACGCGGGCGGCTACGACCCGGCCCTGCGCGCCACCCTGCGCCGCTTCAACGGCGGGCTGTTCCGCGACCGCACCGCGCTTCCCCTGGACGCGGACGGCATCCGCGAGCTGCTTGTGGCCGCCTCGCGGGACTGGCGCGAGGTGGAGCCTGCCATCTTCGGCACCTTCCTCGAACGCGCCCTGAACCCGCTCGAGCGGGCCCGGCTCGGCGCCCACTACACGCCCCGCGCCTATGTCGAGCGTCTGGTGACGGCGACTGTCATGGACCCGCTGCGCGAGGACTGGGAGAACGCGCAGGCCCGCATGGCCGAGCTGGTGGACGCGGGCGACGCGGCCGGCGCGCTGGCCGAGGCGCGCGCCTTCCACCACGCGCTCTGCACGCTCCGGGTGCTCGACCCGGCCTGCGGGACGGGCAACTTCCTCTATGTCGCGCTCGAGCTGCTCAAGCGCCTCGAGGGCGAGGTGCTGGAGCGCATCGCGGCGCTGGGCGGCGAGGCGCGCCTGTCGCTGTCGGGCGAGACGGTGGACCCCTCGCAGTTCCACGGGCTGGAGACGAATCCCCGCGCCGCCGCCATCGCCGAGGTGGTGCTGTGGGTGGGCTATCTCCAGTGGCAGCTCCGCACCGGGGGGCTCGCGGCGATCCCCGACCCGGTGCTCAGGGCGCACGGCACCATCGAATGCCGCGATGCGGTGCTGGAATGGAGCGGCGAGCAACCCCGGCTGGACGCGAACGGCACGCCGCTGACCGTGTGGGACCGCCGCACCTACAGGCTCCACCCCATCACCGGCGAGGAGGTGCCCGACCCCGACGCCCGCGTGCCTGCCGTGACCTTCACCGACCCCCGCCGTGCGCCCTGGCCCGAGGTGGACTTCATCGTCGGCAACCCGCCCTTCATCGGGGGCAAGGACATGCGGATGCAGCTCGGGGACGGCTATGCCGAGGCCGTATGGCAGGCCCGCCCCGAGGTCTCGGGCGGGGCCGATTTCGTGATGCAATGGTGGGACGAGGCCGCGCGTCGGCTGGCCGATCCGAAGGGGCGGCTGCGACGGTTCGGCCTCATTACCACCAACAGCATCACCCAGACCTTCAGCCGCCGCGTGGTCGAGCGCTACCTGCGCGACGACAGGCGGCCCGTCTCGCTCGCCTTCGCCGTGCCCGACCACCCCTGGGTCAAGGGCAGCGGGCGCGCGGCCGTGCGCATTGCCATGACCGTGATGCGCCGAGGCCGGGGCGAGGGCGTGCTGGGCATGGTGGCCGAGGAGCGCGACCTCGACAGCGACGCGCCGCAGGTCCGGCTCGAGACGCGGACGGGCACGATCACCGCCAAGCTCGCGCTGGGGGCCGACGTGACCGCCGCCCTGCCCCTGCTCTCCAACGAGGGGCTGTCGAGCCCCGGCGTGAAGCTCCACGGCGCGGGCTTCATCGTCACCCCGCGCGAGGCGCGGGCGCTGGGGCTCGGCACGGTGCCGGGGCTGGAGGACCACATCCTGCCCTATGTCAACGGCCGCGACATCGCGCAGACCTCGCGCGGGGCGATGGTGATCGACCTCTTCGGACTGACCGAGGCGCAGCTGCGCGACCGCTTCCCGGCCGTCTATGGCCATGTGCTGGACCGGGTGAAGCCGGAGCGGGACGCGAACAGCCGCGGCAGCTACCGCGACAGCTGGTGGACCTTCGGAGAGCCCCGGCGCGAACTCCGCGCCTTCACGGCAGCCCTGCCCCGCTTCATCGTCACCGTGGAGACGACCCGGCACCGCCTGTTCCGCTTCCTGCCCGCCGGCACGCGGCCCGACAACATGCTCGTCGCCATCGGCCTCGATGACCCGGCGGCGCTGGCGCTGCTGTCCTCGCGCGTCCATGTCCTCTGGGCCGTCGCCGCCGGGGGCTGGCTCGGCGTCGGCAACGATCCCCGCTACAGCAAGACCCGGACCTTCGACCCCTTCCCTTTCCCCGCCCTCCTCACCGACCGCGCCGCGGGCGACCATGCCGCAGCCCTGCGCGACCGCCTGCGCGACCTGGGCGAGCGGCTCGAGGCGCTGCGCTCGGACCGCCTTGCCGCCGACCCGCGCCTCACCCTCACCGGCCTCTACAACCGCCTCGAGCGCCGCCGCGAGGCGCTGCATGGCGGCCCCCCCTTCGCGGAGGGCGAGGAAGCCGACCACGCCCGCGCCCACATCCCCCTTCTGGCCGAGCTGCACGACGCCATCGACCGCGCCGCGCTGGGCGCCTATGGCTGGGACGACCTTGCCCCCGCACTCGTGGGCCGGCCCGGCGCCACGCTCCCCTCGGACCTCAAGGATGCCACGCAGGAGGCGGCCGAGGACGCGCTGCTCTCCCGCCTCGTGGCGCTCAACGCCGAGCGCCGGGCCGAGGAGGCCCGGGGGCAGGTGCGCTGGCTGCGCCCGGCCTATCAGGTCCCCCGCCTGCGCCACCGCCTGCCTGCGCAGGAGGAGATGGACGTGACGACCCCCGGCCTCGCCCTGCCCGCCTCCGAGGGCCGTCGCTGGCCCGACGACCCCCGGGCCCAGTTCGCTGCCGTCCGCGCGCTCCTGGCCGAATCGGAAGGGGCGCTGGACGCCGAAGCCGTCGCGCGCGCCTTCGCCGGCCGGCTTACGCCCCGGCGGCGCGCGCGCGTGGCCGAGGTGCTGGACGTGCTGGCCGACCTCGGCCACCTGCGCCGGGGTGAGGGGCCGGCCCTACCGGGCGCCCACGTGCAGACCCGCCCCCTCTACGGCGCAAGGACCGCGCGCGCCGCCTGACGCCCGCGCCCCGCGAAGGGCCTGACCGGACGCGAGCTGGGGGAACTCCTGGGGGAGCCCGAGAGGCGCCGCTCAGGAAATACCTTCAAAAACAATTGCCTGCTAGATAACTCTGGCGCGCTGGGGAGGATTCGAACCCCCGACCCCTTGATTCGTAGTCAAGTACTCTATCCAACTGAGCTACCAGCGCGCGGCAGAGTGCGGGCGATGTAACGGCGCGGCGCGGGCTTGGCAAGGGGCATCGTGCCCTTTCCGCGGCGCCCGCAGGCCGCGGGGCGCCGCTCATTCGGCGGCTTCGGACCGGCCGAGGGGGAGGTCCCGGGCCTCTTCCGGCAGGGGCGAGAGGCTGGCCCCTTCCTTGGGCAGGCGGATCGCGAACTCGGTTCCGCGCGAATCGGAGCGGCGCAGCTCGAGCCGGCCGCCATGGCCGCGCACCAGCTCGGCGGCGATGGCGAGGCCGAGACCGGTGCCGCCCTTGCTCGCGCCCCCCTGGAAGGGCTGGAACAGGTGCTCGCGCGCCTTGGGGGGCAGGCCGGGGCCGGTGTCGGTGACGGTGATCCACCACGCCTCGTCGTCCTCCCAGGCGCTGATGCCGATCTCGCCCCCCTGCCCCGTCGCGGCGATGGCCTGGCGCGCGTTGCGCACGAGATTGAGCAGAACCCGGTGAAGCTGCTCGCCGTCCGCGCGCAGGATCAGGCCCTTGGGCACGTCCTCGGCAAAGGAGATGTCGGCGTCGCCCGCGGCCAGCCGCTCGCCGTCGATCACCTCGGCCACCACGGAGGCGAGCGGGATCCGCGCGAGCCGCGGCGGCGGCTCCTCCACGCGCCCGAAGGCGAGGGTGCTCTCGCAGAGCGAGATGGCGCGGCGCAGCGAGGAGACGATCTTGGGCGCCATGCGGCGGGCGAGCGGGTCGTCCGTCTCCTCCAGCCGGTCGGTGAAGAGCTGGGCCGAGGCGAGGATGTTGCGCAGGTCGTGGCTGACCTTGGCCACCGCGCGGCCGAGCTGGGCCAGGCGCTCCTTCTGGCGCAGCGCCCCGGTCAGCTGCACCTGCATCGAGCGCAGCGCCTCCTCGGCCTCGCGCAGCTCGGTCACGGTGGCGGTGGGCTCGATGATGCGGCGCGCATCCTCGGGGGCTGCGGCATAGGCCTGCATGGCGTCCACCACGCCGCGGATGGGCCGCACGATCAGGCGCCGGACGGCGAGAAACAGCAGCGTCGCGATGAGGATGGTGAGCCCGGCCGACAGCGCGAGCACGCGCAGCCCGTCCTCGATCATGGCGCGGCGCAGGGGCGCCTGGTCCATCGTCACCTCGATCAGGCGGCCGCCCTCCTGGACGGGCTGGCCGATGACGCGGATGATGCGGTCCTGCGGATCGGCGAGGGTGGCCACCGCGTCGCGGATCGCCCCCCAGGGGCCGGTCGTGCGCAGGTCGTAGGTGGCGTGGATGGGCTCGGGGATGGGCGAGGAGAGCGCGAGCTGGCGCATCTCGTCGCGGCGCAGCACGACGTTGTAGACGCCCGCATTGACCAGAAGCTCGCGCTCGAGCGCCTCGTCGAGCGAATCGTCGGCCAGAAGCGCCAGCGAGGCGATCTGCGCCGCCTCGAGCCGCAGGTTGAGATAGTCGAGCCGCGACCGCGCGACCGAGGGCACGAGGATCAGCAGTTCGGCCAGAAGCACGAAGCCGGCCGTCAGGATCAGGAACCGCCCGGACAGCGAGTTCAGCATGGGGGCCTCCCCGGCCCGCGGGCCGCGTCGATCCGTCCTTATCTAGGGCGGGCTCGCGCCCTTGTGTATCGTCCGGCTAACGGTCGGGAGCGGCTTCGGGGTCCACGGGTCCGGCCGCCCCGCCGGACAAGGGCCGGCGGGCGCGGAGATGGGTGGGGCGGTGCTCGCCCGATTCGAGGACTGCGACCATGGCCGTCCAGGTGCGCAGGTTGCGGGCGATGCAGCCCTCCCCGAGGCGGTGCGCGGCCTGCCGGCCCCAGGCGCCGGCCAGCCGGTCGCGCTCGGCGAGGGCCAGGCCGAGATACCAGGCGTTGCGGTCCCGCGTGGCGATCTCCGCAAAGCCCGCCGCCTCCAGGGCACGGACATAGTGCACGGGCGAGGCCATGCGGAAGGAGAGGCCCTCGGCCTCGAGATAGGCGCGCATCGCCTCCGAGGGGGGCCCGTCGCGGTCGGTCATCCAGTCCGAGGCGACAAACCATCCGCCGGGCCGCAGGAGCCGGAACACGTCGCGGCAGAGCGCCTCCTTGTCGGGGATGTGAACCAGCGCGTCCTTGGAGATCACCACGTCGAAGCCGCCGTCCGGGAAGGGCAGCCGACCCGGCGCGCCCCCCACGAAGCGCACCCGGTCGGCGAGGCCCGACCGCGCCGCGAGCGCCCGGGCGCGGGTCAGGACGGGCTCTTCGACGTCGAAGCCCGTGACGCCGGCGGCGCCATGCGCCCGGACGAGGTGCAGCGCGAGCCCGCCGGTGCCGCAGCCGATGTCGAGCACCCGACAACCCCGGAGGTCGAGGCCGGCCACGAGCCGGTCGATCTCCTCCGGACCGCCGGGAGACAGGAAGCCCTCTCCCCAGAGCGCCTCGAGAAAGCGGATCGCCTCCTCGTCGTATTCGGCCCCGTCCGTGCCCATGTGCCCCCCCGCTGGTCCGCGAGACTAGCAGCCTCGCCGTGGTCCCTGGCAAGCGGGGGCTGCCCGGGCCCTTCTCGGAGCGGACGTTGCGGCCGGCCGGAAGCGCCGATAGGCTGGAATGGCCGGACAGGGCAGGACCAGACGACAAGGGGGCCACGATGACCGACGACCAGGATGGGGACCGGGCGGCGCGGCGGGACGAGGCGGCCGAGGCGCGGCGGGCCGAACGGCGCGCCGAGCGGCGGGCCGAGCGTCAGGAGGAACGGCGGGCCGAACGGCGCGCCGAGCGGCGGGCCGAGCGTCAGGAGGAACGGCGGGCCGAACGGCGCGCCGAGCGGCAGGCGGAGCGGCGGGCTGCGCGGCAGGCGGAGGGAAAGGCCGTCGCCGGCTGATCGCGGGGGGATTGCCCCGGCGGGGGGATCAGGCGTAGCCGTACTCGCGCATCATGTCGGCCAGGATCGCCTCGATCCGTTCGCGGGTCCGCTCCGAGAGCTTGTTGCGGTGATCGCCGGGCGTGACGCGGCGGATGTGCCGGTCCGGGTTCTCGGCCTCGGGGCGCAGGTCGTTCTGCGCGACCACCCGTTCGACCAGCGCGGCCGGCGGGTCCAGATCCAGATAGGCGAGCATCTCGCGCGTCCAGCGCAGCTTGTCGAAGACCACGTCCTCGTAGCGCCAGACCCTGTGGCCGAGGCCGGCGAGCTGGTCGCGCAGGGCGGCATGGATCTGCGCGAGGGTCCGGGCCTTGGCGACGGCATACTCGTCGATCTCCGTCGCCCGCGCCCGGGCGCGGGCGGCCTCGAAATCCTGCAGGAGCCCGTCGCCCGCGGCCCGGCCCGGCGGCGTGTGGCTGTAGGCTTCGGAGAAGTACCACGACACGAGCATGTCGCGCGGATCGCGCACCAGCACCACGGTGCGCCCGTCGGCAAAGGGCGGAAGGGGAAGCGCCGGCAGGACGCCCCGGAAGCCGACATAGGCATAGCCGGCGGGCCGGTAGAGGGCGGCCAGGGCGGCGGGAGCCCCGTCGGGCGGCACGCCGAGATCGAACAGCGCATTGGCGAACGAGAACGGCGCCAGCCCGGCCCTGTTCAGGAGCGGGCGCATGATCCGGTTGAGCAGCGTGCTGCCGGCCTTGGGCAGCCCGAGGACGAAGGCGCTGGGCCGGTCCGCGCGGCCGGGCGCAGGCAGCGCAACCGCAAGGGTCCGGCCGCCCACCTCGAACGTCACCTGCACCGGGAGCGCGTCGTCGGCGGGACCGAGGCGCTGCCCGGGCGAAGCCGGCCCGGCCGAGGCCATCAGCGGTAGCCCAGCGCGTCCAGGGCGGGCGCGAGGGCTTCCTCGTAGCGTGCCCGGACGGCGTCCGGCAGGCGCTCGTACATGCCGAAGCCCCCGCCCGTTCCATGGCCCTTGAGCGATTCGCTGCGCTGGACGCGGTCGGTGGCCGCGGCGCGGAACGCGTCGCGGTCCCAGCCGGGCGGTCCGAACGGGCGGAACGCATCGAAGAGTCCGTCCCAGAGGCGGTCGAGCCGAAAGGCTCCGTCGGCGAACATGTCCTCGTAGCGCAGGACGCGCACGCCCTTGTCGATCATGGGACGGTAGCAGGTGGCGATGCGGTTCAGAAAGGCGACCGTCGCGTCCTGGAGCAGGTATTCCTCGAGCGTGAGGGAGTTCGTGAGCGCGCGCAGGCGCCCGATATGGCCCTCCTCCACGCGGTTGTCCATGGAGTGCTTCTTGACGGCGGAATAGTGCGAGATGCCGATGTCGCGCGGATCGCGGACGACCAGGACGGCCGCGCCGACATGGGAGAACGCCTCGCTGAAGGCGAGCGGGACCTCGCGGAAGCCGAAATTGAGCCAGCCGCCGATGTCGCACAGCGCCAGGAGGGGCGCCCCTCCGTCGCGAAGGAAGACGCTGCTCCGCGTCCAGTCTCCCATGTCGGACGGCTCCACGCCGGCCGTGTAGAAGATGCGCGTGACGTTGTTGGGGACGCGACCCGTCTGCTGGGCCAGCACCACCGCCGCCGCGGCCACCACCGAACTGGCGGCGCGGTACATGTTGAACACCCAGAGGCTTTGCAGCGACAGGTCGCGCGGATCGGGAAAGGCGGCGCGGAACTCTGCGGGGAAGGTGATGTTCATGGCCGGTATCTAGACGCGCCGACGCGGCGTTGCTAGTCCATTGGAGTTGTTGCCCGCCGTCGAACGCCACGCGCCACGGGGAGACGCCCGCCATGCAAGTTCTCCGCGCCCCGCAGGCCGTCTCCGGCACGGCGGCGGAGATCGGCAGCGTCGTCGTGCCGCTCCTGGCGCAGGACCTGTCGGGCGGCTTCTCGGGGCCCCTTGGGCAGGTGCTCGACCTATGGTCGCAGGAGAGGTTCCGGCCGCGCATCGGCGGGATGTCCCCGCCCGTCCTCCTCCTGATGTTCAACCGCGCCTCGCCCGAGCAGCTGGCCGAGGCGCGCGCGCTGGTCGGGGCCCGGCCCGTCCTGATGGAGAGCTTTGCCGGTGTGGAGGTGCTGGAGGCGGGGCTCGAGGGCGAGCGCGATCTGTATGCCCGCGGCGCCAAGGACGCGCAGGGGGCCTTCGGCAACAAGGCCGGCCCGAACTTCCTGTTCCAGGCCGGCATGGAAGCCGCCGCGGCCTTCGGGGGGTTCGCGCTGCAGATCGAGGTGGATTGCCTGCCCACGGGTCCCGGCTGGCTGGATGCCGCGGCGCAGGTGGCGCGCGGGAGCGCGCGGGCCTGGGTGGTGGGCTCCATCTTCGCCGGACCGCGCATCGACCGGTCGATCCAGACGCATCTGAACGGCAACGCGCTCTATCGCGCGGGCGATCCCAACTTCCAGACCTTCCTGCGCGAGGTCTGGATGGCCGATCTGGTCGCCCGCGCCCAGAGGATGCCCTATCTCGCCTATGATTGCTGGTGGGCGATGATCGGGCACGAGGCCGATTCCTGGCTGGCCAACGAGGCCTGGCATCTGTGGCAGCGCTACGAGTCCTTCTTCCGCAGCGATCCGTTCGTGGTCAACCTGCTGGGCGGACGGGATTCGCTCATGCGCTACATCGAGACCTACGACCGCTTCGCCGATCTGGACCGGGCGCCGGTGTTCTTCCACGGCCCCGTGATGAAGGAGGTTCTGCCCGTCCTGCTCCAGAACCCGCGCGACAGCCTGTTCGACACGCTCGAGCGGCTTGCCACGGATGCCGAGGAGGAGCCCCCGGAGCCGCCGGTCGCGGAGGGGCGCCTCGTGCTCGTCAGCGGGTTCCACCCGATCGGGCGGGCGGCCCCGCAGCATGGGGGCCGTCCCCATGCCTAGTCGGCCAAGCCGGCGATGTTTCTGGTCCTGCAGGGGACGGACCGGCTGCGCGTGATGCATCACACCCGGTCCGGCCAGAAGCCGCAGCTCGCCCTGCGCGACGTCACCACCGGGCGGTCCATCCCGCTCCAGCAGGGCTGGATCGAGGGCCGCCGCCGCGGCATCCTCGAGGCGACCGTGCCCGAAGGGGCGCTTCTGGCGCTGACGATCGAGGGGCCGGCGGACCAGTTCGCCCCCCGTCACCGGCGGGGCGAGGGGCTGATGCTGCTGGCCCTGCCGGGGCAGGACCTGGTCGCGCTGCCCGATGCGCCGGGGACCGGAGGCCGGCGGCCCGCAGGCCCGGTCAGGCCATCCTGAGAAGGCCGTCCTGGTCCAGCCGCTCGCGGTACCAGGCCACCGTCCCCGCCACCCCCTCGGCCAGCGGGATGCGGGCGCGCCAGCCGAGGCGGGCCAGACGGTCCACGTCCAGAAGCTTGCGCGGGGCCCCGTCGGGCCTGGACCGGTCGAAGACGATCCGGCCGCGGAAGCCTGTCGCCTCGGCCACGATCCCGGCCAGCTCGCCAATGCTGACATCCTCGCCCGTGCCGACGTTGAGGTGGGAGCGCATGGGCTCGGTCTCGGACTCATAGGCGTCGCGGGGCAGGTCCATGACGAACAGGCAGGCCTCCGCCATGTCGTCCACATGGAGGAACTCGCGCCGGGGCGTGCCGCTGCCCCAGACGACCACCTCGGGCAGGCCCTGCTCGGCCGCCTCGTGGAAGCGGCGGATCAGGGCGGGCAGGACGTGGCTGTTTTCCGGGTGGAAGTTGTCCCCCGGCCCGTAGAGATTGGTCGGCATGACCGAGCGGTAGTCGCGCCCGTGCTGCCGGTTGAGACTCTCGCAGAGCTTGATGCCGGCGATCTTGGCGACGGCGTAGGGCTCGTTGGTGGGCTCGAGCGGGCCGGTCAGCAGCGCCTCCTCGCCCATGGGCTGGGGGGCCAGTCGCGGGTAGATGCAGGACGACCCCAGAAACAGCAGCCGCTCCACCCCCGTCTCGTGCGCGGCGCCGATGACGTTGCACTGGATGAGGAGGTTGTCGAGGATGAAGTCGGCCGGATAGGTGTTGTTGGCATGGATCCCGCCCACGCGGGCCGCCGCCACGATCACCGCGTCGGGGCGCGCCTCTGCCATGAACCGCCGCACGGCGGCTTGGTCGCGCAGGTCGAGCGCGCCGGACGGACGGGTGACGAGGTCGAGCGTCTCGCCCGCGTCGCGGCGCGCCTCGAGCCGGCGCAGGATGGCGCCGCCCACCATGCCGCGATGGCCCGCAACGAAGATCCTCATGCTCCGGCCCTCCTGCTTCGTTTCCGCGATGCCAGAGAACGCGCCGGGAGAAAAGGGCCTGCCCGGCGGACCGGGCGCCCCGTCCCGCGGCGCGCCACGGGACGGGAGCGGGCCGCATCAGCCCTCGAGGCTCACCGGCACGTCCAGACCATGCGCCTTCAGAAGGGCGTGGCGGCGGGCGGCGCGCAGGTCGGCGGCGACCATCTCGCGGCACATCTCGCGCGCGGTGATCTCGGGCTCCCAGCCGAGGCGCTGCCTGGCCTTGGCCGGATCGCCGAGCAGCGTGTCCACCTCCGCCGGACGGAAATAGCGCGGATCGATGCGCATCACGACCTGCCCCTCCCGGACCATCGGGGCGCGATCACCCGAGACGGATTCGACCACGGCGATCTCGTCCACTCCCGAGCCCTCGAAGCGCAGCGTCAGGCCCAGCTCCTCGGCCGTCCAGACGATGAACTCGCGGACGGAATATTGCTGGCCGGTCGCGATCACGAAATCCTCCGGCTCCTCCTGCTGGAGCATCAGCCATTGCATGCGGACATAATCCTTGGCGTGGCCCCAGTCGCGTAGCGAGTCGATGTTGCCCATGTAGAGGCAGGGCTCGAGCCCCATCGCGATGTTGCTCAGTCCGCGGGTGATCTTGCGCGTCACGAAGGTCTCGCCGCGGCGCGGGCTCTCGTGGTTGAACAGGATGCCGTTGCAGGCATAGAGCCCGTAGGCCTCGCGGTAGTTCACGGTGATCCAGTAGGCATAGAGCTTGGCCACCGCATAGGGCGAGCGCGGATGGAACGGGGTGCGCTCGGTCTGGGGGATCTCCTGCACGAGGCCATAGAGTTCGGAGGTGGAGGCCTGGTAGAAGCGCGTCCTGCGCTCGAGCCCGAGAAACCGGATGGCCTCGAGGAGGCGCAGGGTGCCGATCCCGTCCACGTCCGCGGTATATTCGGGGGCCTCGAAGCTCACGGCGACGTGGCTCTGGGCGCCGAGATTGTACACCTCGTCGGGCTCGACCTCGCGCATGATCCGCGTGAGGTTGGACGTGTCGGTCAGGTCCCCGTAATGGAGCTTCAGCCGGCCGTTGTGGAGATGGGGGTCCTCGTAGATGTGGTCGATCCGCGCCGTGTTGAACAGCGAGGCCCGCCGCTTGATGCCATGGACCTCGTAGCCCTTCTCCAGGAGGAACTCGGCGAGATAGGAGCCGTCCTGGCCGGTGATGCCGGTGATGAGCGCCTTCTTGGTCATGGGATCTCCGCGGCTGGAACGACCCGGTCTGTCGCACCCCTGCTGCGCCGCGGCAAGGGGTCTGCCTCGGGCGAGGGATCATAGCCCAGACGTGCGCAGAGCCGGGCGTAGCTGCTCGATTGGGCCGCCTGCCGGGCCAGCGCGGCCGGGATCGTCCGGGCGGGGGCGGTTTCCACCGGCGGTGCGTCCGCCTGGTCCGGGTCGCCGGGGATGACGATCTGCCCCAGCCGGGCGCGCCAGCCGGGATCGAAGGGCAGGTGCAGCACGGTCGCGATCCGCTCGAGCACGGCATCGGGGTCCTGCACGAAGCGTTCGTGGAAAAAGAGCGGCAGACCGATCTGGCGGTCCAGGAAGGCATGGTAGCGCCGCGCATATTCCTCGAGCGTGGGCGGCGTGAAATGCAGCCAGTTCCGGGCGGCCAGGCTGCGGAAGCTGTGCAGCGGATGACGCACGCTGACCGCCTCGCGCAGGCGGAAGCGGGGGGCGAGGCAGTCGGTCACGTCCGGCCCGGACCGCACGGCCGCACCTGTGCAGAAGGCTCCGTGGCTGTGCACGCGGATCACGAGATGGCGCCCCTCCGCCTCCAGATGGGTCACGAGCGCCCGGATCGCGGCCCGGACCATCGCAGCCGTGGCGGCATCGGACAGCCCGTCGGGCGACAGCCGCGCGTGGCGGATCAGGTCGGAGGGCGCAAAATGGGGCTTGGGTTCGGCGAAGGGGTCGATCTCGCTCAGAAGCATCACGCCCGGCTGGGCCGCGATGGCGCGCGACAGGATCGTCCCGCCCGTGCGCGCGAAATGGTGCAGCAGCCGGACCTTGGGCCCCCGCGTCTGGCCGCGCCGGGCGGGCCGCGTTGGCCGGGAGGGTGCAGGGCTCATCCCTTGCGCTTCCGGCGGCCCTGCCCGCGCTGCTCCCGGCCCGGGAGATGGCCGGTCCCGATGGCCGCCTGGAGACGCTCGATCCGCTCGTCGAGGGCCTGAAGGATGGCGGGCGGGAGCGCCTCGGCCGCCGGAGCGGCAGACATTCCGGAGCCGAGCGTCGCGAGCCGGGCGATGGCATCGTCGCGTTCGGTGCGGAGCGCGGCCAGTTCGGCCTGCAACCGGGCCGTCTCCTCCCGCAGGGCGTCTGCCTCGGCCGTGCGGCGCGCGATCTCGTCCTCGAGGGCCGCGCTGGTCTCGCGCCATCGCGCCTCGGCCTGCGCCCGTTCGGCGCGGACGGCCTCCAGCCGGTCCCTGTCGGCCGCCGCGCGGCGCTCGAGCGCGGCCAGCGCCGCCTCCAGCGCGGTGATCCGCTCCGCGGCCTGGTGCAGCGCGGCGTAGCGCTGCTGCCGGTCGTGCCGTTCGGCTTCGGCCGCCTCGTCGAAGCGGGCCTGGGCGGCAGCCTGGGCGACCTCGGCGCGCTCGAAGCGGTCCCGCCACTCGGCGGCCTCGGTTTGTGCCGCCTCGAGAGCGCGCGCTTCCTCGGCCCGCGCAGCCCGCAGCCGGACGATCTCCGCGGCCTGGCTCTCCCGGTCGGCCACGAGGCGATCCCGCTCGGCCCGTCCGCGCTCGGCCGCCGCCTCGGCCGCCTCCAGCCGGGTCCGGAGCGCAGCCCCCTCGGCCCGTGCCGCGTCCAGCGCGGCCGTCAACCGGTCGTGCTCGGCGCGCAGGGCCGCCAGCTTCGCCCCGTCGGCGGCGCGCTCGGCCTCCACCGTCTCGAGGCGCATCCGGATCGCCTCGGCCTCGCGGTTGCGGGTGGCGCGCAGCCAGGGGCGATCCGGGTCGGACCGGTCCCATTCGATCCGCCAGCCGGTGGCGGCCAGATGGGCGGCGATCGTGTCGGCCTCGCGCGCGCCGCGATAGAGGGGCACGCGACCCTCGCGCAGCGCGATCCGGTCGAAACGGCGCAGCAGACCCGCCCGATCGAGGCGCTCGAGGACGGACCAGCCCTCGCCGGGCAGGTCGATGACGAGGGCCTGGACGCCGTCGGGTTCGGCCGCGAAATCCTCGGCCACGGCGGCCGGATCGATCGGCTCCACCGGCTCCCGCCGCTGTTCGGCAAGGCCCGGAAAGAGCGCAAGAAGGGCAGCGGACGGGTCCCGGAGACTGTCGAGATCGGACAGGTTGAAGCGCCGCAGCAGGGCCACCCCCTTTTCCCCGGTCAGGGCACCGGGGCGCAGGTCGAGCGCGCCGCTGCAGCGCGCCGCGAGTGCCGCTGCCCGGTCGGGCCGGGCCTCGGTGGCCACCACATGCCCGACGCCCGCCTCGAGGGCCATCCGGACGAGCCGTCCGTCGCCGGCCCCCGCATGCAGCAGATGCCCGAGGGGGCCGGGCAGGGCCGCCAGCGGAAAGGGCGTCACGCGGGCACGTCCCTGCGGGGCGCGACGAGACGGCGCAGCAGACGGCTTGCGCCCCGCAACGGCGCCGTGGCCCGCCAGGAATGGGACGCCCGCAGCGCCGCCACCTCGCCCCGGGCGCTCTCGCATTCGCGCCGCAGGGTTTCGGCAGAGTCCAGAGCCTGCGCCAGCTGCGCCCGGAGGGCTGCCCGGTCGTCCTCGAAGGCGCGGGCGGTCCGTTCGAGTTCGGCCAGGGTCTCGACCAGAACCCGGCGCACCCGCGCAAGCGAGTCGCGGGTCTCGGAGAGGGACGCCTCGAGCCGCTCGCGTTCGCGCCGCTCGTCCCGCGCCTCCTGCTGGGCGGCTTCCCAGAAATCCGTGACCTCGTCGAGGCGCAGGCGGCTCTCGACGCCTTCGGCCTCCGCGCGCTCGAGCCGCGCTGCCCAGTCCGCCACCTCTGCCCGCACGGCCGCCAGGGCCGCCTCGTCGGCCTCGCGCAGACCGTTGAGCCGCGCGATCTCGGCGCGCGCCTCCTCGAGGGCGGACGCCGCCTCCTCGGCCTCGGCCAGAACGGCCGCAAGCCGCTCGCGCTCCCACCGCTCGGTTGCCGCGACCGTCTCGGCGGCGTCCAGAAGCGCGCGCGCCTCGGCGCTGGCGGTCTCGGCCCGGGCCGCCCTGTCGCGCAGACCTTCGACCTCCTCCCGCAGGGCCGCCAGAGCCGCCTCGTCGGCCTCGCGCAGGCCGTTCAGCCGCGCGATCTCGGCGAAATGGGCCTGCAGTTCCCGGACCAGCCGCTCCGCCTCCGCCCGGTCGGCCGCCGAAGCCTGTTCGGCCGCCGCGCGGGCCTCGCGCAGGGCCTCCGCCTCGGCGCGCAAGGCGGCGAGCGCCGCCCCGTCCTCCCCGCGCAGATCGTTGAGCCGAGCGATTTCGGCGCCCTGCGCCTGCACCTCCTGCGCGAGCCGCTCCGCCTCGGCCCGCTGGGCAGACGCTGCCCGTTCGGCCAGTTCGTGCGCGGCGCGCAAGGCGGCGAGCGCCCCGGCCAGTTCGGCAAGGTCGTCCCAACCGGGAACGGTGGGCGCTACTGTGCTGGCGGCCTCCAGTTCCTCCAGAAGCGGGCGCAGGGCGGGATCGAGCGCGGCGGCTGCAGCGCTCAGGGCCGCCAGAACCGGATCGACACCCTCGGGCTGGGCCGCCGGCATCGCCAGCGCCCGGAGCGCGGGCGGCAGGTCCGGACCGGCGCCCTCCCCCATGGGCAGGACGAGGCTGCGCGCGCGGCAGCGGCGCTGGACCGCCAGGGCGTCCTCCATCCGGGCACGCCAAGCCGCCAGGGCGGGACCCGGCGCCGACCCCTCGGCGAGACGGCGCGCGGCCTCGGCCGCCGGATGCTCCCACAGCAGGAGAAGCCGGGCGCCGTCCCCGGCCCGGTCCAGTTCCGCCTCGGCCTCGGCCGTCGCCACAGGTCGGGGCTGGCCCGTGCCGGCCCAGAGATAGAGCGGCCCGGCCGCGCGCTCGGCCGCCGGCGCAGGGCCGGACGGGCCGGCCAGCGCCTCGGCCAGATTCCGGCGCGCGGTCTCGATGTCGAACTCGCGCAGCGCGAGCGCCCGGCCAGCCGCGCCGAGACGGGCGCGATGGGCCGGATCGGCCAGTCTCTCGAGCGCATCCTCGAGCCGGGCCGCGTCGGGGCGATCGACCACCGCGCAGGCGCCGGCGCGGACCAGGCGATCGGCACCCGTGGCGCTGCGCGGCCCGTAGACCAGCACGGCCGCTCCGGCGGCCAGACATTCCGGAAGCTTGGCAGCGACCGGCATGCGGGTTGCGGCGGTCTCGAAGTCGTGGGCGACCACCAGCGCGTCGGCTTCGCACAGCCAGCGGACGTAGTCGGCGCGCGGCATCCCGCCCGGCTCGAGCGAGGTGCCCTCCAGACCCTCGAAGAGGGGGGCGGTCTGCGCCAGATCGGCCGGGGGAGCGGCGATCTCGAAGCGGATCGGCTGGCCCGCGCGGCGGCGGGCCCGGATGGCCCGCGCGACCTCCAGCAGTGCGGCCGCGTTCCGGCCGGGCGACAGGCGGCCCGCGTGGCGCAGGAGGACGGCCGATCCCGAATGGCAGCGCGGCCGCTCCCATTCGGCCGCGTCGATCCCGCCCCCGAGGGTCGCGAACGGCAGGCCCGTGCCGGCCGACAGGACGCGGGCGAGCCCGGCCGAGGCTGCCAGGCGCGTCCCGGCCCGGGAGAGCAGGCGGCGCAGCCTGTCCGGCCCCCCGACCCCGGCGAACGCGTCGTCCTCGGTCGCCCAGACGGCGAAGGGAGCGGCCGTCTCCCGATCCAGAAAGCGCATCGCGAACGCGTCGAGCCGATCGTCAGGCCCGCCGGGCCGCCACAGGACGCGATCGGCCCCGAAGATCTCCACGGCCTCCTCCACCTGCTCGGGGGATGCCGCCTCCTCGGTCCAGCCTGCGGGCCCGCGACGGACCAGCGAGAGCCCGCCTCCGGCCTGGCAGGCCACCTGCAGGACCCGCTCGGCCGGCCAGTCGGCGAGCCATCCGGCCTTGATCGCGCCTGCCGCCGTCGGGCCGCCCGCGGCGTCGCGGTCGAGGATCAGCAGGCGCGGCCGCTGATTCGCCTGCCGAACGGCCCGGGAGGCGCGCTCGACCTCGGACGGGCTGCGGGCGAGCGGGAAGATGTCGTGGAACCGCACGCGCTCGAACAGGTCGAGCCGACCGCCGATGGTGGCGTCGCTCACGGTCTGGCCGGCCTCCTCGATGGCGCGCCGGGCCTCGGCAAAGGCCCTGGCCATCCGGTCGGGCCGCGGCTCGTGCCAGCGGATGCCCTTGCCGCAATAGTCGGGATGGAAGTGGTTGGGGTCGTCCGTGGCCATGTCGAGGACGGAGGCTCCGTCCTCGTCGCTGCGCCAGGCGTCCGGCGGCATCCGCCAGGTTCCGTCCATCCCCACGAGGATCAGTTCCCGGAACCCGAGCCAGGCCGCGACCTGCAACATGAGAAAGGTCACGGACCCGCCCGGATGGGTCATGCGGTCCGCCTCGCGCGAGAAGACGGGACCCCCTTCGGGGGCGGGGCGATGATCGAGGAAGATCGTGTCCGGCCCGTCGGGCACCACATAGGCGAGATGGGCCGGGACCAGACGGGTCGAGCCCGTCAGGGCCAGGATCCCCTCGGCGCGATCCTCGGCCGTGAGGCGGTCCTCGACGCAGTAGAAGGTAGGCGACCAGCCCAGTTCGGGCAGCTTGAGCAGGAAGCCGTTGGAGGCGAAGGTGACCTCGTGGCGCAGCGGCTCGAGATCGGTGCGGTTGAGAGAAGGACCGTTGCCGATCAGGAAGGCACGCCGGGCGCCCGCGAATCGGTCGCGCAGCGCGCGCAGGCGCGGGCGGTGGACGCGATCGAGCCCTCCCTCGTAGAGCGACAGGACATGCCGCAGACCGGCCACCCGATCGGCCGGCGCAACGCGCGAGGTGGGCAGGAAGGCCGGGGCCCTCAGCGGCAGCCGGCGGACGATCTCCCGCTCGAGCGTCTCGAATTCCGCACCTGCCGCGTGACCGGAACCATCCATGACCGATCTCCCCTTGACCGTCCGGCAGGGCCTCCTTAGCCGACCTTGCCGGACCTGACGACCCCCCGTGCCGGATTATTGCCCATCCAGCAGGCGCCTTGCCTCCTCCGCGAGCGGATGGGTGCCGTGCTGCGCGAGAAAGCCGCGCAGCGCATCCGGCCCGGCCAGCCGCGCCCGGTCGAACGCCTCCACCACGTCGGCATCCGTGCCCGCCACCCGCTCCGCCGTGCCGGGCGGGTCGGGGCTGCGACGCGCGGCCAGACGAGCCCGCGCCTCCTCCGCGAAGGGGCTGTCGGGATTGCGGGCCAGAAACTGGATCAGCGCGGCGCTGCTGCCGGCCGCCTCGGCCTGCTCCCAGGCCAGCCGCTCGGATTCGGCAGGCGAGACGAGGCTGGGCGCCATGATCCGCGGATCGGGCCCCTGGGTCATGAGGGATGTCTCCGCAGCGCCGGCCGCCACCGGCCCGACGGACTCCTCCGGCGCGCAACCCGGCAGGAGCGCGGCCCAGAGAGCGAACGGGGCAAGTCGAACGGTCACGGGAATGATCCACAAAAAACAGGATCATCCTGCCTCACGCCTGACGCGGCGGCAAGGCCGTTGTCCGGGCCATGCCCCGACGGTGTCGCGACGCGCTTGCCAAGGGATCATCATCTGAGTTAACGTTGCGGCAGAGAACGACCCATTTCAGGACGAATTGCTGCCGGATCGGCAGGACAGCGCCTTGCGGGCGCGAATGGTTCTTTTGTGTTTCGCGGCAGCGTGCCGCCTGACGGAGCGATCCGCCCTGCGGATCGGTGTTGCGACGACCATTGACGGGACCGCCTGCCGGGGCGCCGGGCGGGGTGGTCCCTTTGCGTCCTTTCGAGGAGACCATCATGGCCCACGATCGCTTGTCCGCCCTGGATCAGGAGGACATCTTCTGGAGCGTTCCGCCCTCCGACACCGATCTTGCAGGGCCCTCCGACATGGCCCTCGACGAGGTGGAGGAGGACGGCTGGACGGGCGCGCTCGCCGTGCCCGACGGGCTGGATGCCGACCGTCTGGCGCCTCCGCCCGACGCCCCCTGGGCCGGGATCGCCATGCTGGAGCCGGACGCGGCCGACGTGACGGTGACGGGTTCGGTCGCGCCGATGAGCGGCTGCGGCTGCCCGTGCTGCTCGCCCCTCGGGCCGACGGGCAGTCCATCGGGCGGCTCGCCCTTCGAGAACGGCAACGGCTCGACCGCCGGCACGGTCGCGCTGACCGGCGTCCAGACCATCGACGCCGTGCTCTGGGGCAGCCGCTGGACCGGGTGGGGGATCAGCTACGGCGATCCGGATTCCACCTTCGACTACCAGGTCGGCTATTCGACCACCTCGGGACATCCGAACTACTTCTCGGGCTTCGGCCAGATCAGCGCCCAGCAGCTGGCCGTCCACCATGCGGTCCTGAACGAGGCCATCTATACCCAGCCCCTTGGTGCGTCCGGCCTGTCGGTGGAGGCCTTCACCAATCTCGACATCACCTACGGCACGCCCGGGGACGGGTTCGTGACCATCCGGGCGGCCAATACCTCGGCCGTCGCGACCGCCCGCGTCGCCGACTTCCCCGAAAACAACATGCATGGCGGGGACGTCTGGTATGGCGGATCGGGGCGCAGCCCCGTGGCCGGCAACTACGACTACGCCACCATCGTCCACGAACTGGGCCATGCGCTCGGCCTCAAGCACGGCCACCAGAACATCAACCGCAACGGATCGGGCGCGCCGGTCCTGCCGGCCGCAACGGATTCGATGGAATTCTCCATCATGACCTACCGCTCCTATGTCGGCGGTCCGGTCACGGGCTATACCAACGAGACCTGGGGCTATGCCCAGACCTTCATGATGTACGACATCCGTGCGCTCCAGCAGCTTTACGGCGCGGATTTCGGGGCCAATGCCGGCAACACGACCTATACCTGGACCCCCACGAGCGGCAACACGGTCATCGACGGGCAGATCGCCATCCAGCCCGGGGGCAACCGCATCTTCGCCACGATCTGGGACGGGAACGGGATCGACACCTACGACCTGTCGGCCTACACGACCAACCTCCAAATCGACCTCGCGCCGGGCGGATGGTCGGTGTTCTCCACGGCGCAGCTCGCCGATCTCGACCAGTTCTCGAGCGATCCGGCCCGCGTGGCACGGGGCAACATCTTCAACGCGCTCCAGTTCAACGGCGACATGCGGTCGCTGATCGAGAACGCGGTCGGCGGGTCCGGCGCGGACACCATCAGCGGGAACGCCACCACCAACACGCTCTGGGGCAACAACGGAAACGACACGCTTTCGGGCCTGTCTGCCAACGACATCCTCTATGGCGGCAGCGGCGATGACACGCTCTTCGGCGGTGCCGACAACGACACCCTGATCGGCAGCGCCGGCAACGACGTCCTCTACGGCGAGGGGGGCAACGACGCGCTCTTCGGCGGCGCCGACAACGACACCCTGGTCGGCGGCGACGGGGTGGACATGCTCTATGGCGAGAACGGCGACGACCGCCTGATCGGCGGGACCTTCGTGGACACTGCCTATGGTGGCGCCGGCTCCGATTCCTTCGTGATGACGGGCGGCGACTTCATCGACGTCATCTTCGGCGGAACGGGCACCGACACGCTCGACATGTCGTTCTACACCTTCAACGCCGTCACCGTGACGCTGCTCGATTCGGGCGGCACCTACACGACCGGCGGGGCCGAAGGCGCGCAGGGCATCGATTCGGTGGAGATCGTCATCGGCGGCAACCTCGCCGATGTCATGACGTCGAGCGTCTTTGCCACCACCGAGACCTTCTTCGGCGGCGGCGGCAACGACACCCTCCAGGCCGGATTCACGACCGACTGGATCTATGGCGGGGCGGGCGACGACCTCATCCGCGTGCTGAACGGCGAGTTCTACGACCACGTCTATGGCGGGGCCGGTAGGGACACGCTGGATCACGGGGCCTCGACCTATGCCGGCACCACGTTCGACTTCAAGCTGGGCGCCATCACCGGGCCGGGGATCAACGGCTCCTCGGCGGCCCTGGACAGCATCGAGATCTATGTGGACGGCCTGGGCGGCAACACGATCATCTCCTCGGGCGGCTCGCACACCTATGACGGCGGGGATGGCGACGACATCATGATCTCCGAGATCGGCGGGGAGACGATGTATGGCGGGTCCGGCATCGACGTGATCGACCATCGCCGGTTCAACGGCGACTACGTCTTCAACATGTTCACCGGCCTGACCAATTACGGCGCCGAACTCTATCTCGACTTCGAGATCGTCCAGATGGGCGAGGGGTCCGACACCGTCACCGGGAATTTCGACGTCAACGTGATCCACGGGAACGGGGGCAACGACCTGCTCTATGGCGGCGCCGCGCGCGACACGCTCTATGGCGGCAACGGCAACGACCGCATGGTCTATCGGACCGGCGAAAGCTTTGACGACTTCTATGGCGGCGACGGCATCGACACGGTCGAGCTGGAGCAGTTCGCCCCGGCCAACTACACCGTCAACCTGACCACCGGCACCTACCGGACGGATCTCGGGCCCCTTCTCTTCACCATCCTCGAGGTCGAGAATGTCGTGGTGGGGGACAGCAACGACACGGTGATCGGCGACGCGGCGGCCAACTCGATCTCGGGCGGCGGGGGCAACGACACGCTGCAGGGTCGGGACGGCAACGACGTGCTCGACGGCGGGGCAGGCGACGACCGCCTCCTCGGCGGGCTGGGGGCAGACATCCTCAACGGCGGCGCGGGGCTCGACACGGCCGCCTACAACACCTCGGCGGCCGGCGTGCAGGTCCGCCTGACCACGGGGACCGGCACCGGCGGCGACGCGCAGGGCGACACGCTGACGGGGATCGAGAACCTCACCGGCTCGGGCTTCAACGACCTCCTGATCGGCAATGCGCAGGCCAACACGCTGCAGGGTCTGGCCGGCAACGACACCCTCCAGGGTCTGGGCGGCGCCGACCGGCTCGACGGCGGCGACGGGGACGACCGCCTCGTGGGCGGAGCTGGCGGGGACACGCTCGTGGGCGGCAACGGCATCGACGTGGCCGTCTACACCAACTCCACCGCAGCGGTCACGGTCCGCCTGAACACGGGCGTGGGCACGGGCGGCGAGGCGGAGGGCGACCGCCTCTCGGCGATCGAGAACCTGATCGGGTCGGCCTTCGACGACATCCTCGCAGGCAACGCGCTGGCCAACCTCCTCCAGGGGGGCGACGGCCGCGACAATCTCCAGGGTCTGGACGGCGACGACCGGCTCGACGGGGGAGCGGGAGACGACCGCCTCACGGGCGGGGCCGGAGCGGACGAGTTCGTGTTCGGCGCCGGCTACGGCAAGGACCGCGTGCTCGACTTCCAGGACGGCGTGGACAAGGTCGACCTGATCGGCGCGCTGACCTTTGCGGGGCTGAGCCTGCAGACGATCGCAGGCGGCGTGCGGGCGGTCATCACGGCCGCGCCGACCGAGTGGATCGATCTGGTCGGCGTCAGCATCGGCGACGTGGACGCCAGCGACTTCGTCTGAGCGCGCAGCGACGGGGGGCCGGGCCGCCCCCCGTCTCAATCCTCGTCGTCGTCGGTGGTGCCCAGATTGGCCTGATGGCGTTCGATCGCCTCGTCGATGTCGTCGTAATAGGTGAGATGGCCGTCCTCGAGCACGGCCCCCGCCTGGCAGAGCCGGCGCAGCTGCATCATCGAATGGGTCACGACGATGGCGCCGGCCGACCGCATCCGTTCCTGGAAGAGCAGGCGGCTCTTGCGCTTGAACGAGGCGTCGCCCACGCTCGTGACCTCGTCCACAAGATAGGTGTCGAACGGGATGCCGATGGAGACGCCAAAGGCCAGCCGCGAGCGCATGCCCGAGGAATAGGTCCGCACGGGCGCGTGGAAATGCGGGCCCAGCTCGGCGAAATCCTCGACAAAGGCGAGCAGCGCCTCGCTGTCCACCCCATAGACGCGGGCGACGAATCGGGTGTTCTGCGCCCCCGTCATGTCCTTGTGGAAGCTGCCTGCGAACCCCACCGGCCAGGAGACCGTGCCGGCGATGGTGATGCGGCCGCTGTCGGGGCGCAGGGTGCCGCCGATCATCTCCATCAGCGTGGACTTGCCCGCGCCGTTGCGCCCCAGAAGCCCCACCGACACGCCGGAGGGAAAGGTGCAGGTGATGCCGCGGGCCACCACCTTGCGGCCGGCGGGAGTGCGGAACGACTTGTGCACGTTCTCGAGCCGGACCATGCCGGAACCCTTCAGCGGCGGTCGCGCAGCGCGTAAATGGCGAGGCTGCCGATCGCCCAGGCGAGGAAGCTGAACAGCGTCACGAGGCCGATCAGGAGGAGGCGCTGGGGATACTCCGCCCGCTCGGCCAGGGTGGGACGCACATAGGCGGCGAGATAGCGGCTGCGACGGTTGGCCTCGGCACGCGCGAGGTCATAGGCGCTGAGCGCCGCGGTATAGGTCGCCTCGGCATATTCGCGGTCCACGCTCAGCCGCTCGAACTCGGCCACCGTGGCGGCGAGGCTCCGCCCGCCCGCTCCGGCCGCGCCGGGACCGAACTTGCGCCGCTCCTCCTCGATGCGCGCCTCGATGACCTGGATGCGGGCCTCGGCCTGGGTGACGCGCGGGTCGGTGGCAGGGGCCGTCTGGCGCAGCATGTCGAGGTCGATCAGCGCCGAGGCAAGCTGGGCCTGGAGCGTGTTGAGCAGGCCCATCTGCCCCTGGATGTCGGCCGTGATGTCCACGAGCTGGTTCTCGATACGGAAGGCGGTCAGCGCCTCGCGCGCTTCCTTGAGCCGCTCGATAGCGCGGTCGAGGTCCTCGCTCGCGTAGATCATGGCATCGGCGCGCGCGGTCTGGACCAGCTCGTTGATCCGCAGCGTGCTTTCCTCGCGGATCGCCTCGGCGACGGCGCGCGCGTCCTCTGGCGCAAAGGCCAGCACGGTGATCTCCATGAGGCCGGAGGAGGCGTCATAGGCCACACGGACCATCCGGCGCCAGTAGGCGGTCAGGTCCTCGATCGTGCCGTCGGGGTCGAGACCGAAGACGGGGTCCTCCTCGACATGCCGCGACCAGAGGCTGCGCAGATCCAGGCGGCGGTCCACCAGCTCCACGATTTCCTGGCTGCGCACGAATTCGTAGAGGATGTCCGAGTCGCGCCCCCCGCTGCTGCCCAGCCCCAGCCCGGAGCCGAGACCGCCGAGAAAGTCGGAGGCGCTGGCGATCTCCTCGCTGCGGACGCTGAAGCCCAGACGCGAGGCGTATTGGGGCGCGGCGCGGGTCTCCAGATACCAGACGGAGGTGGCGACGGGCACGATCACCATGAGCACGAAGGCCAGAAGAAGCCCCCAGTGCCGCGGGCGGACGCGGGCCGGGCCGGCGGCCGGGAGGACGCGGATGATCGTCGGCTGCGGCGGCGGAAGACCGGCGGCCCGCGCCGCCCGGCGAGCGCGTCGTTCGCTCCGTCCCGGAGCGAGGGGCTCATCGGCGGCGGGCTTGTCCTCGACGGCGCTCATCGCAGTTCCCCTCATGCGGCTCCGCAGGCCGGTTCATCGCTGGCCCAGGCGGTCGGCCAGCGCGTGGATGCGGTCGTTGCGCCCCTGACGGCGCAGCAACCCGTCGCGGACGCCTTCCCACATTAGGCGCCGGTACACGGTCCGCTCGGCCGGAGCATAGTGGCGGGCGCGGCGCGACCACAGGACCAGATACCACAAGAGCGCCGCGGGGAACACCATCGGACCGGCGGCCGCCCGCGCGATCCCGACCCCGTTGCGGCAATGGTAATAGACCTTCCAGAGCGGGCGATAGGCCGCCCCCGGACCCAGGGTGGCGCAATCGTGCTCGAACCGGACCTGCGGCAGAAAGCGCATCCGGAAGCCGGCGCGCCGCAGCCGCAGGGAATAGAGCACGTCATCCCCGTAGAGGAACACGCCGCCATCGGGCAGTCCGGCATCCTGACGCGCCGCACGGCTGACGAAGAAGCCCACGAAGGAGGCCACGTCGATCTCCGCCGGGGCGGCCGCGGGGTCGAGCGCGGCGTCCGGCAGGTGAAAGCCCTTGCGACCGCCGCGCAGGATCGTCCGCAGGAAGGGACCGGCATGCCAGAAGGGATTGCGCGAGGGGCGGTTCATCTCGCAGGGCTCGCCCGAGGGGGTGAAGACGGCCGCGGCCAGCGCCCCGACCGCGCCGGGTCCCCTGGCATCCGGGTCGAGCTCCGCGACGGCCTGACGGAAGGCGACGATCGCGCCGGGGAGCGGGCGCGCGTCGTCGTCGAGCAGCAGGCACCAGTCGGGGTCGCACAGGCGCGCCGCCTCGCGCAGGCCCGCCTCGAAGCCGCCCGCCCCGCCCCGGTTCTCCTCCAGCCGCAGCACGGAGAGCCGCGCATCGTCGAGCCCGGCCAGAAAGGCTCGCGTCTCGTCGCGCGAGGCATTGTCCACCACGAGAACCCGGTCGAGGCCCTCCTCGGCCAGCAGACGGCGCAGGGTGAGCCTGAGCTGGCGGAGGCGGTCGTGGGTGACCACCACGGCGGCAACGGTCACAGCGGCGGGCATCCGAACACGGGCGGGGACCTGCGCGCGCCCCAGGCGGCCAGAAGCGCGGCGGCGGCATCGAGGGCCTCGCGGACGGTGCGGTCCATGTCGAGGTAGCGATAGGTTCCGAGCCGGCCGAGAAAGGTGACGTTTCCGCCCGCCTCCTCGGCCAGCGAGACATACTCTGCCAGAAGCGCCTTCTCCCTGGCCAGACGGATCGGATAGTAGGGGATGTCTCCGGCCCCGCAGGCGCGCGAGCGTTCGCGGAAAAGCACGGTGCCCTCGTGGCTCTCCCAGGGGGCGAAGTGCTTGTGCTCGGTGGTGCGGGTATGGGGCACGTCGGGATCGGCCTCGTTCATCACGGCGCAGCCCTGCCAGTCGCCCGTGTCGCGGAATTCCTCGAAGTCGAGGGTCCGGTAGGGCAAGGGGCCCAGGGCATGGCCGAAGAACGCATCGAGCGGTCCCGTCCACAGGACATGATCCCAGTCTCCGGCCCGGTCCGGGACAAAGGCCGTGCCCAGATGGACGTCGATGCCGGGATGGTCGAGGATGCGCTCGACCAGCGCGGTATAGCCCGCTTCCGGCATGCCCTGGAAGCGATGGAAAAAGTAGTTGTCGTCGTAGTTGAAGCGCAGAGGCAGCCGCGCGAGGATGGTGGCCGGCAGATCGGTCGGCGCGCAGCCCCACTGCTTTTCGGTATAGCCCTTGAAGAACGCCTCGTAGAGCTCGCGCCCCACGAGGGAGAGGGCCTGCTCCTCGAAATTGGCAGGGTTCTCGATGGGCTCGGCCCGGGCGGCGACAAAGGCCCGCGCCTCGGAAGGGCGCATGGCGCGGCCGAAGAACTGGTTGATGGTCAACAGGTTGAGGGGCATGGAATAGACGCGCCCCCGCACGGTGGTGCGCACCGAATGCCGGTAGGGCCGGAAGGTGGCAAAGCGGCGGAGGTAATCCCACACCCCTTCGTCGTCGGTGTGGAAGATGTGCGGACCGTAGCGGTGGACCATCACGCCCGTGGCGTCATCGCGCTCGGTATGGCAATTCCCCGCCACGTGGGGGCGGGGGTCGTACACGACCACCCGATGGCCTGCCTCGGCGAGTTCGCGTCCGGCCACGGCGCCGGACAGGCCGGCTCCCGCCACCGCAATGCGCAGACCCATACCCTGCCCCTCTGCTGCCGGCCCGGGGCCGGGTAGCGCAGAACGGCGCCGGGCTCAATGGCGCGGACCGTCCCGGCGCTCACAGAAAGTCGAGCGCGTCGGTCACGCGGTCGAGCGATCCGGCCCCGTCGAGCCGCAGCCGGTCGTCTCTGCCGAATTCGAACAGGACATCGTCCCCCTCGAGCCGGGCGAACCGCGCCGTCAGCACCTCGGCGGAGAGCCGCGCACCGCCCCAGAGCCCCGGGTCGAGCCACACGGTCTCGCCGGGCTGCCAGTCCGGGATGCGGTCCCGACCCGACCGGAACACGAAGCTGTCGATCCCGGCTCCGCCCCGGAGAAGGTCGTCCCCCCCGCCGCCATCGAGCCTGTCCGCTCCGGCACCCCCCTGAAGGTGATCCGCGCCGCTGCCGCCCTCCAGCCGGTCGTCGCCGGCACCGCCGCTCAGACGATCCGCGCCCCCGCCGCCGGTCAGCCGGTCAGGGCCGGACTGACCGGACAGCCGGTCGTCGCCCGCCCCGCCCCGGAGGCGGTCGCCGCCGCCGCCGCCGCGCAGCAGGTCGCGGCCCGCCCCACCGTCCAGGTGATCGTCCCCCTTGCGTCCGCGCAGGACATCCGCGCCTGCCCCGCCCCAGAGCCGGTCGGCGCCCCCGCCGCCCTCGATCCGGTCGTTTCCGTCCTCGCCGCGCAGGCGGTCGCGGCCGGCCTGCCCGCGCAGCAGGTCGTCGCCCGATCCTCCGCGGATCTGGTCGTCGCCGCCGCCGCCGGCCAGGATGTCGCGCCCGCTGCTCCCCGACAGGATGTCGTCTCCTCCCGCGCCGCGCAGGCGGTCGTCGCCCTCCTCGCCCTCGAGCCGGTCGTCGCCCGCCCCCCCCTCGAGCCGGTCGCCCCCGCCGCCGCCCCGCAGGCTGTCGGAGCCGTCGGCCCCCCGGAGCGTGTCGTCGCCCTCTCCGCCCCACAGCGCGTCGTCCCCGGCCCCACCGTCCAGCCGGTCGTCGCCGTCATCCCCCGAGAGCCGGTCGTCGCCCCCCTCGCCCCAGAGCAGGTCCCGACCCGCCCCTCCCCGGAGCCGGTCGCCGTCCTCTCCGCCCCAGAGGCTGTCGTCGCCGTCGCCCCCGTCGAGATCGTCCGCTCCGCCGTCGCCCCAGAGGCTGTCGTCCCCGCCGCCGCCCCAGAGGCTGTCGTCGCCGTCGCCCCCGTCGAGATCGTCCGCTCCGCCGTCGCCCCAGAGGCTGTCGTCCCCGCCGCCGCCCCAGAGGCTGTCGTGGCCCGTCCCGCCGCGCAACCGATCGGGGCCCAGCGCCCCCCAGAGCGTATCGGCCCCCTCCTCGCCACCAAGGGCATCCGCTCCGTCGCCGCCGCCCAGGCGGTCGTCCCCCGACCCGCCCCACAGGATGTCGTCGCCGCTCCCCCCGTCCAGGAGGTCATGCCCTCCGTCGCCCCAGAGCGTGTCGGCGCCTGCTCCCCCGTCGATCCGGTCGTCCCCATCCCCGCCCCAGAGGCTGTCGCCCTCCTCGTCGCCCCAGAGCCAGTCGGCGCCGCTCTCGCCATGCAGGCGGTCGGCGCCCCATCCGCCGCGCAGATGGTCGTCGCCGGTCCCGCCCCAGAGGGCATCCGCCCCGTCCTCGCCCCAGAGGCGGTCGTGGCCGTCGCCGCCCCACAGCAGGTCGTTGCCCGCTCCGCCCCACAGAGCGTCGTGACCGCTTCCCCCCTCCAGCCGGTCGGCGCCGCCGCCGCCCAGAAGCGTGTCCGACCCGCCCCGGCCCGCCAGCCTGTCCGCGCCCGCCGAGCCCAGAAGGCGGTCCGCCCCCTCCCCGCCCGTGCCGGCGCGCGGCGGCGGCGGCGGACGGGCCGCGCCCGCCCAGGGCGGCGCTGGTCGGGGCGCGGACAGCACCCGGTCGGCACCGGTCGCGCCGCCGGGAAAGACACTCCCGAGCGACAGCTCCGCCCCCTCGGCCGGGCGCAGCACCAGGACCTCGCCGCCATGGGACAGCCGCAGGCTTCCGCCGGCGAGGGGCATGACGCCGAGCTGCCCGGCGCTGCGCAGTCCGGGCCAGAGCGAGAGGTCGAGCCGGTCGAGACCGGGCTCGAAATCGGCGATCGTGTCCTCGGCTCCGTCGGCATCGAGCAGGAACAGGTCGGCGCCGGACCCGCCCCAGAGCGTGTCGCGACCCGCCCCGTCGCGCAGGATGTCCGCGCCAGCCCCCCCGGCCAGCCGGTCGCTCCCGCGTCCGCCCAGAAGGAGGTCGTCCCCAGCCCCCCCCTCCAGCGAGCCGCCGCCCGGCGGCGCGGCGCGGGGCGGCGCGAGCGCCCCGGACTCGAAGCGCAGGCGCGTCAGGCCGCTGTCGGACCCCGAACCCGCCACGATGTCGAGCCCGCCCCCCGCCGCCCGGACGGCCAGGGCCGCCACGTTCGCCAGCCCGCCCGCCGGACCGTCGGCGAGATGCGCCCGCGCGACCAGAAGCCCGCCGGGCAGCACTTCCAGGACGGTGAGTCCGTCATCGGCCCCCCCCGCGACCACGAGGCTGCGCCCGGCGATCGTCGCCACGGCCAGCGCCGCGATCCCGCCGAACCGGCTGCCCAGATCGTCGAGCAGATGGTCGCGGACCGCGAGCGTCCCGCCAGGCCCTACCGACAGAACGGAGAGCGAGCCGGAGCCGGCAGCGCCCAGGAGCAGAAAGGTCTCGCCGCCGATCCGCGTCGCCTCCAGCGCGGTCGGGGCGGAGACCCAGAGACCCCCTTCGACGCCGATCCGGCCCGCTTCGCGCAGCGCGCCGGTCGGGCCGACCGACAGAACCAGGAGAGCCGGCCGCGGTCCGGCCAGGGCAGCACAGAGGAACGTCCCGCCCCCCGGCAGGGTCGCCTGCGCCAAGGCTGCGACGGCCCCCTCGGCCGCCAGGAGACGGCTGCCTGCGGTCTCGCCGGCCGCCGCGACGCCGAGGCGTCCGATCCCCCCGCCATCCGTCAGTCCGCCGAACACGGCAAGGGTGCCGTCGGCCAGACGGACCGCCTCGGGGTCGCGGAGGTCCGCGCCCCCGAAGGAGGGCGGCGCCCCGAGCGCACGCAGTGGCCCGAGACCGCCCTGCGGGTCCAGCGGATGCAGCCCGAAGGCTCCCCCCCGTCCGCCGCCGGTCAGCACCCCCCACCCGTCGCCCTGCGGGAAGAGCGCCACGGACCCGCCGGTGCCCGCCTCCCCTCCGGCGGGGCGAGGCGCCGCTCCCAATGCCGACAGGCCCTCGCCGCGAAGCTCCCAGACCGAGACCGTTCCGCCCCCGCGCGTGGTCGCGATCAGCCGGTCCGCGGACTCGCCGGGGGCGTCGAGCAGAGCCAGCGCCGGAACCGGCCTGCCTCCGGCGGCGCCGGGATGGCGGAACAGCACGCGCAGGACCGGCATCGCGGCCTCCCTCGGCTCCCCCCGGGGTGCGGGGATCTCGGGAGACGAGGCTGGGCGCGGGTCCGCGACGGGACCGGCCGGCGGCGCGGCAATCCCGCGGCGCTTGCGGCCGAGTTGACTCGAATGCCCGGGGTTCGGAGCGGCCTCAGAGCGGGCCGAGCGCGTGCAGCCGGATCAGTTCGGCCCGCAGCGCCCGACCCAGCCGGTCGCGCTCGGCCGACAGGCGGTCCTCGTCGCAGACCAGCCGCGCCAGGCGCCTCTGGGCTTCGGCATAGGCCCGGAAGAAGTCGCGGTCCCAGGTCAGGTCCGCTGCGGCCGCGGCCGCGCGTGCGCTCGGCAGGCCCCAGAGATTGACCCAGGCCTCCTCCGGCAGGCCGAGCCGGTGGACGCTGTGGCCGGGACTGGCGACATAGAGGGGGCGCGCGCCCACGGCAAAGGCGTCGAGGAGCTTTTCGGACAGGTAGAGGGGCTGATGGGTGTTCTCCACCGCCGAGACCAGGCGCGCGCGGAGGTCGAGCCGCTCGAGCTTGTCGGCATGCCAGTCCTCGAGCGCGAAGCGGTCCCCCCCCCAGCCGCGCCCGTCCCTGAGGATGCGCGCCGGGTCGGGGGCGGGAAAGGCTTCGGCCAGCC
>NZ_WYDP01000027.1 GCF_009904055.1 Rubellimicrobium sp. CFH 75288
TGAGGATGCGCGCCGGGTCGGGGGCGGGAAAGGCTTCGGCCAGCCGCGTGCGCCAGGCGCAGAGCCCGACCAGATCGCCGCCGGGCCAGAGCAGGTCGTGGAAGGGCTCGGGCCGGCGTTCGGCCAGAAAGGCGGCCTCCAGGGGCCGGGCGGCAAAGCTGTCGCGCCACGCGTCGGGTCCGAGCGCGGCATTGCGCGTCAGGAGGCGCCGCCAGCGGGCGATCCAGGCGGGCTCGGTCAGCGCCAGATAGGGCAGATGCTCCCAGGCGAAGATCGCGCTGCGGTGGTGGTTGGCCTGATGCAGCATCAGGCCGCCGCTGCCCGCCGCCTCGAGACGGATCCGTGCGGCCAGGGGATCGGGGCTGAACAGGCTGTCCCAGAACGGCTCCTCGGACAGGAGTGCCAGGGAGCGGCGACCGGCCTGCGCAAGGACTTCCGGGCGCGACGCGGCGGGATCGGACGGATGCGCCCACAGGATCAGGTCGGCCGTGGCCGGGTCGGCATCGGGCGGCAGCCGCTCGGCCAGATCCGACCAGAGCGGATGGAGGGCCGGATAGCTGAGCGGCATCCGGTGCGTGTGGCGCCCCTCGCACAGGATGCGCAGGCGGCTCCGCCCCAGCCGGGCGGGGAGGGCGAGGGCCGCGCGTCGGCGGGTCTCCTCGGCGTCGAGGGCCGCGAGCAGCGCCGGTGCCCCCGGCCGCCCGGAAGACAGGCGTCCGCGGATCGTGGCCGCCGCCCCCGGCGGCAGACCGGCCAGGCGCGTGCGCCAGGACCGCGCCACCCAGTCCGCCGCCTCGGGTCCCTGCCCCGCCACCCCGAGAAGGGCCTGCACCAGTCCCGGACCGGGATCGGGCCGGGCTGGCAGATGGCCGAGCGGACGCGGCGCGATACCGGGACGGAGCGACCGCGCCAGCGCGGCCCGGCAGGCCGCGACATCGCCTCCGGCGGGGCGGCCCTCGTCGCAGCGGAGGGAAACCGCCAGGTCGTGCGGCAGAAGAAGATGCCAGAGCGCGGTGGCCAGGCGCCCGGCGCGCGCGCGGTCGTCCTCTCCGGGCTGGCGCCGCCAGAAGCCGCGTCCCCGCGTCCCGGGCGGATCGACCGGGCGCCCCCGCCCGGAGTCCCAGACGCGCCAGGGCAGCACGAGCAGATCGTGGCCCCGGGCGGTCCCCCGCGCCTGCGCGAGCGCGGCCGGATCGAGCCGGCTGCCCGCCGGCAGGAACAGGACGCGGCCCGCGCCGCCGGTCTCCGCCCGCAGGGCCGCGACCGCGACGTTGACCGCCGCACCCAGATCGCCCGCCGGTCGCCCCTGCGCGACGATGGCATCGGCCTGCGCCGCCCCCCATCCCTCCATCGCGCCGAAGCGGCCGATCCGTTCCGGCGTGTCGTCCTGGCCGGCCTCGTGCACCACGAGGACGCGGTCGCCCGGCCGCGCGGCCCGCGCGATGTCGCGGGCGAGCGCCTCGAAGGTCGGCCCCGCTCCCCGCGCCAGATAGACGAAGCGCAGCGGCGCCTCCCCCTGCGGCGCGGCCGGCACGGGTCGCGGCCGGCGGACCGGCGAGGCTGCACCGCGGCCGGCGCGCGGGGGCGCAAGACGGCGGCGCAGGGCGCGTCCGGCCTCCGTCGCACCGATCGCCGGCAGGAACGGCCCCAGCCGATCCTCCATCCAGCGGCGGGCCGTGCGGCGGAACTCGTCGCGCAAGCCGGGGTCGATGCGGCGCTCCGCCCAGTCGAGAAGCCCCGGCGCGAAGGCGACCAGTGCCGCCTGCCAGCCGGGGCCGGCCTCGGCCACATCGGCGGCGGCGGCATCGAGCGCGGCAAGGACGGCAAAGCGCTCGCGCCCCTGCCGCCCGCTTACCCGGCCCCGCGTCGCTCCCGAACCGCGACCCTCCCCCGCCGGGGCGATCCGGTGCCAGGCGCAGATGCGGTCGGAGACCAGCATCCGCTCCGCCCGGATCAGCGCGCGCCAGTGCGGCGGGATGTCCTGATGGACGGGCGTTTCGGCGAATGCGATCCCCTCGCGGCGGGCAAAGTCGGCCGACAGGATGCGGTTCCAGGGATAGTTCGCGGTCAGGGCGAGGCGCAGGCGCGCCTCCGGCCCGGCCTCGGCCAGGCTGCCCACCCCCTCGGCCTGCCAGAACCGCTCGTCCCAGTCGGGCTGGCCCCACAGCCCCTCGGCCGGCACCCGGCTGTCGGCATGCTTGAACAGGCAGAGGTCGAAGCGCTCGGGGGCACCCCGCCGCGCCACCTGCCCCGGCAGAAGCCCGAGATCGTCCAGAAGGCGGGGCAGTTCCGGGGTCAGCCGGTCGTCGGCATCGAAGAACAGCAGATGCGAACACCGCACCAGGGCCAGCCCGCTGTTGCGCGCCGCGCCACCCCCCCTCGGGGTCGCATGCCGCATCCGGGTGACCCCCGGCAGGGACGGCACCGGCGGGTCCGAGCCGTCGTCCACGACGACGATCTGGGCAAAGCAGCCGAGGTCGCGGGCCTGATCGAGCAGCGCGAGCAGATGGGGCGTGTCGTTCCAGACCGGCACGACCAGCGCCACTCCCGTGCCCCGCCAGCGCCAGCGGCGCCACAGGCCCCGCAGCGCGCGTCCTGCAGGCCGCAGCGGTCTCATGCCGCCAGGACCCGCAGCGCGTGCAGCGACAGGCGGAACGAGACGGCCGAGGGCAGAAAGAGCACCATCTCGCGCCAGGGCCCGGGATCGGAGCCGAGTCGGTCGAGCGGCCAGAGGGCCGCGCCGTCCCCCTCGCGCCCCTGCGCCAGAAGATGCCGCTCTCCGAACAGGTCCTCGAACCCCTCGGGGCGGCCCCGACGCAGGGACGGGCGCAGCACCGTCGCCGGATAGGCGGTCGCCCGCAGCAGGAGTGCAACCCAGAGGGTCTCCGCCGGCTCCCACGGCTCCAGCGGGACATGCAGCGCCAGCCAGCGGCCGGGCCGCCGCGCCTCCACCGTCAGCTCCAGAAGCCGCCCCGAGGGGCTCGACCAGCGCCCCTCGTGCAGTCCCTCCGGGTCGGCATGGAGAAGCAGGCCGCCGGGCAGGCGCGTCTCGTGCGGCGCCTCCGGCGTGCCGAGCGGGCCGCCCGGCTGGACGGTGCTCCTCAGCGTCGCCAGCGCGGGGTCGAGGCCTCCGCGCGCCTCGTCCGGCGGGCTATTCATGAAAGAGCCCGTCGAGCGCCGCGGGCCCGCCCGGCGCGCGCAGCCCCTCGCCCAGCATCCGCCCCCAGAGTTCGGCGACCGCCAGCGCCTCCGGGCCCCAATGCTCCTCGGGCTCGAGCGGGGTCGGCTCCGCGGGGGCGTCCTCGACCGCGTGCGCGAGCGCCTCGCTCAGCGGCCGTCCCCGGTCCGGCCAGAAGCGCTCCTCCGCCGCCGCGGCATCGGCGGCGAAGCGCTCCAACAGGCGCAGCGCGACGGCCCGGTGCAGGCGCAGGGGCTGGTCTCCGCCGAGGCTCTCGCGCCGTTCGGCCAGAAGCCGGCCCAGGCGGCGGCCCAGCGTCCAGCGCGCACCCTGCGCCTCGGGCGGCAGCGCACCCATGGCGCGGTGCACCGCCCGCGCCAGCGCCAGATCGGCCGCCCCGGGACGGCGATTGTCCCGCGGCCAGTCGAGGGGGCCCGGATCGTGCCGCGTGGCCAGCGCCAGGAAGTCGCGCAGCACGTCCCCGCCCAGAAGATCCTCCGGCCGGAACAGCCGCGGCTCGAAGGCCGGGCCGAAGACCGCCTGCCAGGCCGAAAGGCGCCGGGCATAGGTGATGCGCCAGCGCAGCGACGGCTCCTCCAGATAGGCGGCCAGATCGCCGGCGAAGTTGCCGATCTTGGCGGATTCGGCAAAGCGCGACACGAGGGCTGCGGGATGCGGCCGGATATAGGCGACAAGCCGCAGCCCGTCCCGCGCCCAGGCGCCCAGATGCCTCTCGATCAGCGGCGCGAGCCGGGCAGGATCGAGATATTCGAAATGCTCCGCCGACAGGATGGCGGTCCGGCCGCGCGGCGGACCCAGCGCCGCGGCGAGGGCAGCAAAGGCCCGATCGGCCGCGTCGGGTCCCTGCTGGATCGCCGCGACAAGACCGGCCTGGTTGAAGCCCGGCCCGTAGGCCAGCCCGCCCGTGCTCCGGCCCGGCCCGTCCAGCCAGGACTGGATCGCGGTCGTGCCGGTCTTGAAATCGCCCAGATGGACGACGAGGCCCGTCATGGCGCTCCGTGAGCCGGCAGGGGCGCGGGGGGGGCAGCCCCGGCTCCGGGCTCGGCACCCGGCGGCAGCGGGGGGGCGAGCTCGGCCGGCAGGCCGGTGAAGCGGGCCTCCCAGAAGGGCCGGGCCGCCAAGACGCCATAGGCCGCGCGGTGCTGCGCGCGCAGGGTGTTGTAGCGGCGGCGCCAGCGCAGCGTCAGCGCGGCGGCACGGGCAAGCACGGAGAAGGCGCGGCGCTTGCTGTGGCGGACCCGGTAGGCGCGGCCGCGCTCGCCGTCCACGAACAGCACCTCGCTGCGACCCCAGAGCGGCCAGATCAGCCCGCGATAGTCGAGCGGCACGGCCGCAGCCCCGGCGATCCGCCTCCAGAAGGGCAGAAGATGGCCGTTGAGCGACCACTTGGCCAGCCTGGACCGCCAGACCGGCGGCGGTCCCTCGGGCGCGAGGGGATGGGGGTCCTCGCCGGGCTCGAGCGGCCGCCAGGCCTCGCTGCGCACGAGGCGGAGGATCTCGGCGCGCTTGGCCTCCAGATCGGCATTGGCCGCAAAGAAGCCGGGGCCGCGCATGACGTCCTCCCAGGCCGCAAGCTGCGCCTCCGCGCTGTCGTAGTGCATCCGGCAGATGGATCGTCCCAGAAAGCGCAGCGCGATGCGCGCCGTGCCCCAGGGGCCGATCTCCAGCGCCTCGTGGACGAGGTGGTGATGGAGATGGTTGCGCAGATCCAGATAGAGCGTGAGCGGGCTTTCCTTGGCCGAGAAGTCGTCCTGGAAGGAGACCACTCCGTTCAGCGTGGCGATGTCGAAGGCATGGGCCAGGGAGAACGAGATGTCGTCGCCGCGCACGAAGAACGGAAAGGGATAATGGCGCAGCGCCGCCAGGGGGAAGGCGAAGAACCACCATCCGCCGTAGAAGCCCCGGGGCTTGGGACGGGCCGCCTGCAATTCCATGCGCGCGACCTCCTCGGGGTCGCGCAGGTCGGTGCCCACGAACAGCGGACGGCAGGCGCGGTCGAACACCGCGCCGTTCTCCCACATGGCATGGGGCCGCGCAGCCGAGACCATCGCCCCGGCGAGCGCGGCGCGTCCCGGCTCCCGCGCGAGGCGCAGAAAGGCCGTGGTCCGCAGGAACGCCTCGGCCGGAAAGGCGGCATCGTCATCCATGAAGAGCGCATGCGTCGCGCCCCAATCCTCGGCCGCCGCCAGCCCGCGCGCGAACCCGCCGGCCCCGCCCAGATTGGGGTTGGGGATCACCGTCACCCCCTCCCGCGGGCCGAGCGCGAGGCTGCGGCCGTTGTCCACGACAAAGAGCCGCACGACCGAGCCGGGCGCGATCAGGTGGCGTCCCTCGCCCTCGAGGAAGTCGCCCAGCCGCGCGATCGTCTCGGCCACCGCAGCCTCGCGGCGGAAGGTGGTCACGGCTGCCGCCAGGCGGATCGGGGCCGCATCGGCCGGCAGCGGAGCGAGGAACGCACCCTCGGTCAGCCGGACCGGCTCGAGCGCCTCCAAGGTCGCGTCGAGCAGACCCTCGCGACCGCGCAGGGCCTCCAGCAGCCCGTCGAGCGGCAGCAGCGCCCCCTGCGGCGACAGATCCAGAACCTCGCTCAGGACCGGGCGCGGGGCGCCGCCGCCGGCCGGCCTGTGGCGCAGGACCGCGCGCAGGCGGCCCTCGCCGCGCAGACGCAGCGCGAGCCGGTCGATCCGGCAGCGCCCCACCCAGGTGGCGAGATTGAGGAGGTTGACATAGGTGTCGGTGCGGACCTGCCCTCCGGTTCCCATCAGCAGGGTCCGGCCGTCCTCGTCCGCGGTGGCCCCTGCGAGGCGCACGAACAGCAGCGGATCGAAGCCGATGCGCGGATCGGGCAGCGCCACGCGCTGCAGGACGATCCAGTCCTGCCCCCCGGGGCCGCCGCCGGGTCCCTCCGCCGCTCCGTCTCTCGGCATCGCCCCCTGTCCCCGCCCCGGTTCCGTCCGGCCGGGCCATAGCATCCTCGCTGCGCCGCGCAAACCCGCGCGGCGGCCTTTGGCCTATTGCTCGAGGATGAGCTTGTAGTAGCTGCGCATGAACAGAAGTCCCGTCATCACGAGGATCAGCGCCACCGCCGCGCAATAGGGGATGGACACGAAGGAGGCGTCGTAGGTCGGGTAGAACCCGCTGCGCACCAGCGCGATCACATGGACGAGCGGGTTCCACCACAGGATGTCGCGCACCGTCGCCGGCAGGTCCTCGTAGAGGAAGAGCACCCCCGAGGCGATAAAGAGCGGACGGGTCACGATCCCCCACAGGATCGCCCAGATCGGCCAGATCCCGCCCAGAAGCGCATTGACGAGCCCGATCCCGAGGCCTCCCAGGGCCGCCAGCAGCACGCCCTCGATGATGGGCCGCATGTCGATCATGACTGGAATGCCCAGCGCCCAGATGATCCCGGTGAACAGGATCGCCGCCACCGCGATGTCGGTGAGCAGGTTGAGCAGGAAGCGCGCCAGGATGGCGTCGAGCCAGGTCACCGCCGGATAGTTGAGCAGCGATCGCAGCACGCGCAGCGTGTTGGCCGTCTTGCTGGCCTGGGTGCTGTAGATGTCGAAGGGCAGATAGCCCGTGGCGTAGAAGAAGACGAAGCTCGTCCCGAGCGGCGGGGATCGGATCAGGAGCGAAAACGCCAGGCTCAGGATCGCGATGATCCCCAGCGGCTGGAGGATCGCCCAGATATAGCCGCCCGGCGAGCGTCCGTAGGTCGCCGCCATCTCGCGCAGGACGAGCGCGCCGATGGTGCGCAGCGTGCGGAACCGCGGCGGCGGCAGCGAGACGGAGAAGCCCGGGGCGGGCGCGCCGTCCTCCGGCCCGCCGCCCGGGCCGTCCTCCGCATCGCGCCACGGCGCATCGGCGGGATCGGCCGCGCCCAAGGGGGGGGCCGCGCCTGCCTCGCGCCGGGGCGGGCCCAGCGGCCGGTCGGGCGGCGGCGGCCGCGATCGGTCTGCGGAAAGGGGAGGAAGGTCCATGGCTCCAGGGGGCGACGCGGACGAGGCCCAGCCTTGCGACGCCGGCCAGGCGCCGTCAAGCCTCGGCCCGGATCACCGTTGCGCGAAGGGCGCGAGCCGTGCCCGCGTCCGGCCCAGGGCCCGTCGCGCCAGCCCCAGCGCCCGGCCCAGCAGGGGGCGGGATGCCGGGGCGGGCGCAGGCGGCTTCTCGGTCTCGGATGGGGCGGGCTCGGGCGGCAGGGGCGGGACGCGGTATTCGGGCGAGGAGACCGCGCGCAGGAAGCCCGGCGGATCGGCCTCCACCATCCGGCCGAGCAGGTCGGCCAGGCAGTCGAACAGGCGCAGCGCCTCGGGTCCGTGATGCAGGGCGGGCTCCGTGCTCTGCGCCTCGGGAATCGCCCGCTCGACGGAATGCGCCAGCGCCGGCACCATGATCGCGCGCCCGCCGAAGAAGTCGCGATCCAGAAGGGCGGCGTCCTCGGCCCAGGCTTCGGCCAGCTCGCGCGCCAGCGGCGCATGCAGCCGCAGCGGCGTGCCCCCGTCCGGCCGCCCCAGCCGCGCGAGGATCTCCGAGAAGTTCCAGCCGAAGGCCCTCTGGCCCTCCACCACGCCCTCGCCGCGCTCGGCCAGCCGGCGGTGGATGTGGCGCATCATGGCCAGGTCCTCCACCGACAGCGAGGGGTTGCGCGGCTCGGCGCCTTCGAGCCGGAACGTGCCGCGGCCGCCTACGAAGGCGAAGAAATCGGCCACCACGTCGCCGTCCTCCAGCTCCTCGCGCACGAAGGGGCGCAAGGTGAAGCGGTCGCCGAACACCTCGCGCCAGCGGGTGAAGCGGCCGTGATAGTGCAGCCGGCGCCGGCGCAGGATCTGCCGGGCGAAGGCCGGCGGGTCGAGGTCGATCTCGCCCTTCTTCGTGCGCTCGGCATAGGTGGACAGGAAGCGGTCCAGATGCGGACGGACATAGGCCACGAGGCGCAGCCGGTCGCGCCAGGCGGGCATGAATTCCTCGATGGCCAGCCGCACATGTTCGGGGCTGACGAACTCGAAATGCTCGGCCGAGACGATCCCCCAGTCCGCACCGCTCCGGGCGAGCGCCTCGGCCTCGCGCATCCAGCGCCGCCGCCGCTCCTCGGGATCGGCCGACAGGCTGCGCGCCATGGGGATATGGTTGAAGGGCACGTTGTAGGAGATGGAGCGGCCCTCGGCGCGCCACAGCCGCTTGGCCAGGGCTGCCTGGATCGAGGTCGTCCCGGTCTTGCAATCCCCGAGGTGGAAGATGAGCTCGCCGACCACGTTGCGCCCCCGCTCCGCTGCCGCCCCTGGCGACGGGGTCAGGACCTAGCGCAGCGGCGGGGGCCGTTCAACCGCCGGCACCGGCGGCGGCCCGCCTGCGCGGGTCAGTCGCCGGGGCTGCGCACCGGCAGCGGCGGGGTCGCCCGGCGCCGGTCGAGGACGAGGAAGGGACGCGGCACGATCCGTACGCGCTCCATCCGCTTGACATAGCGCAGTTCGCGCCAGGCGTAGATCTCGGCCCAGAGATCGTCGCGGCGGTCGAAGGGGCGGCGCACCTGCGCGATGCCGATGCTGCGCTTGAGCAGGGGCGACCAGCAGCCGGACGTGACCTGTCCCACCTCGCGGGTCTGGCGGTGATAGAGGACCGCGCCTTCCGCCGAAACGTTGCCCGCCACGTCGAGCCCGACCGTCACCCAGTCCGACCCCTTCTCCCGCTCGCGCAGCAGGGCGCGGCGGCCGTTGAAATGGCCCTTGTCCCAGACGATCATCCAGTCGAGCCCCAGCTCGAAGGGCGACAGCGCGCGATCCTCGCGCAGGGCATGTTCGGCCGGGACGAAATCCTTGCCCGCCAGAAGCAGGCCGGCCTCGATCCGGGCCACATCGAGCGCCGACATGCCGATGGGGCGCAGCCCGAAGGGCTCGCCCGCCTCCGCGAGCCGGTCCCAGAGCGCCAGAGCCCCCTCGGGCGCGACCCACAGCTCGTAGCCCAGATCGCCGGTGAACCCCGTGCGCGAGATCGCGATCCCGTCGCGCACGGTCAGGCGGAAGGGCCGCAGGTCGTTCACCTCCAGACCCGCCCGCGACAGCACGGCCGCCGCGCAGGGGCCCTGAAGCGACAGGCCGGCCACGGCCTCGGTCTCCTCCTCGAGGGTCACGTCGAAGCCGCGCGCGGAATCGAGCAGCCAGGGCATGTGCCGCTCCTGCGAGCAGAGGCGGAAGTCCCCCTCGCCCAGCCGGAACAGCGTCCCGTCGTCGAGCACCTTGCCCGCCCCGTCGCACCAGGCGGTGTACTGCACGGAGCCCACGGGCATGCGGGCCACGTGGCGCAGCGTCACGCGGTCGAGCATGGCCGCCGCGCCCGGCCCGCGCAGGCGCACCTTGATCATGGGGCTGAGGTCGAACAGCGTCGCCGCGTTGCGGATGGCCGAATGCTCCAGCGCCTCGTCCCCGAAGCTGCCGGCCGTCACATAGCCGGCCCAGGGCACCCAGTCCCACAGACGGTTGAGCGGTCCGATGCGCGGGTGGAACGGCGTGGTGCGCAGCGGCTCGAGATAGTGCAGCCGCGGGTCGGCCGGAGCGGCCGGGCGCGCGCTGCGCAACGGGTGCCGGATCTCGGTCATGCCACGCCCTCCCGCGTCATCCGCTCGGCCGCGTTCCAGCCCGCCGCTCCCGTCACGCCCCCGCCCGGATGGCTGCCGGCCGAGGCGAGCCAGAGCCCCGGCACCGGCGTGCGGTAGCGCGCCACCTCCGGGAAGGGGCGCAGGAACAGCATCCGCTCCGCCGCGAGGTCCCCGTGATGCCACGACCCGCCCGCCATGCCGAACCGCGCGGCGATGTCGCCGGGCAGGAGCAGCTCGGAGGCGAGCACGCTCCGGCGCAGGCCGGGGGCGCAGGATTCGAGCACGTCCAGCGCCGCCTCGAGCAGCGCCGCGCGCGCGGTCGGGATCGCGGGGCGCCCAGGGGGCGAACTGGACGACGGCCGAGAGCACATGCGCCCCCTCCGGCGCGGCCTCCGGGTCATGGACGGAGGGGATGACCGCCTCCAGCACGGGCCGCGCGGGCACCTCGCCGTACTTGGCGGGGTTCCAGGCCTGCTCCACCGCGTCCACGCCGGGCGCGATGACCAGGCGCGCGCGGGGGTCCACCCCGAAATCGGGCAGGGCCGAGAGTGCAAGATGCAGCTTGGCCGCCGCGCCGCGTCCCCGAATCGCGCGGGCCGCGCGTTCCGTGTCGGTGTCGAGCGCCCCGGGCGGGACCAGGTCGAGCAGCGTCGTGCGCGGGCAGAGCGCCGAGACGACGGCCTCCGCCTCGATCCGCTCGCCCGTCTCGAGCACCGCGCCGGTCGCGCGGTCGCCCTCCAGAATCAGGCGGGCGACGCGGGCCCCGGTGCGCAGCCGGACACCGGCGGCCTCGCAGGCGGCGCGCATCGCCTGCGCGACCGCCCCCATCCCGCCGAGCGGCACCCGCGGCGGCCCGTCCGCGATCCGCTGGAGCCACAGCAGCAGCGTGCCGGGCGAGCGCGGCCCGGTGGATGCGCCCAGCGTGGCGTCGAAGGCGCAGAGTCCCATCAGGCGCTCGTCGGACAGGTCGTCCTCGATCGCATCGGCCGCGTTGAGCAGCAGCATCCGCCCGAACTCGCGGAACTCGACCGCCCCCATCCGGCGCAGCCCGAGCCCCAGCCGCCCCAGCGCCGCCCAGTCGTCGTTGCCCCGCCCAATCCGGGGCGGCGTCAGCCGCCGCAGAGGATCGAGAAGCCGGGCGAAGCGCTCGAGACGGCCGCGCAGCAGGTCCCAGGCGGCCGCCTCCGCCGGCGCGAGCCCCTCGACCCGCCCGTCCGGCCCGACGACGAGCGGCCGTCCGCCCGGCACCGCGCTGGCCAGCGGTTCCGACAGGCGCAGCCCGTGCCGGTCCAGCGCCATCGCCCGCTCCACGCGGGGGTCGAGACCCTGCACGAGATGGGCAAGCGCCGAGACGCGGAAGCCCGGCGCGAACTCGGCCGTGCGCGCGCCGCCCCCCACCCGGTCGGCCGCCTCGAGCACCGTGACCCGCGCCCCCTCGCGCGCCAGGCGGAAGGCGCAGGCCAGCCCGTTCGTGCCCCCGCCGAGGATCAGGATCTCAGAGGACCGCATAGGCGTCCACCATCTGCTCGCGGCCCGTCCGGGCCTCCTTCAGGATCTCGGCCGCCGCGTTGCGCCCCGGCGCCCCCATCACGCCGCCGCCCGGATGGGTGGAGGACGAACAGATCCACAATCCCGCCACCGGGCTGCGGTACTGCGCCCAGCCGGGGACGGGACGGTTGAACAGCAGCTGGTCGAAGGTCAGCTCGCCCTGGAAGATGTTGCCCTCCGTCAGCCCCACCTCGGCCTCGAGCTCGCGCGGGGTGCGCACCTCCATGTGCAGGATCAGGTCGCGAAAGCCCGGCGCGAAGCGCTCGATCTGGCCCACCACCGTGTCGCCGAAGGCGTCTCGGTCCGCGTCGGTCCAGGGCCGGCCCTCGATCTTCGGGGGGGCGTACTGGACGAAGCAGGACATGAAATGCATCCCCGGCGGCGCCATGGTCGGGTCGGTCAGGGTGGGGATCATCGTGTCCTGGAAGGGATCGCGCGAGAAGCGCCCCGCCTTCCAGTCGTCATAGGCCCGCTCCAGCCGCTCGATCGAATCGGTGAAGTGCAGGTCTCCCTTCAGCATCGGCCCGTTCTCGGGCAGGGCCGGAAAGCGCGGCAGGGCCGAGAGCGCGATGTTGACCTTGCCCGAGGAGCCGCGCGTCTTGAACCGCCGCACGCGCGCGACGAAGTCCTCGGGCAGGTGCGCCGGCTCCACATGCTCGAGGAAGGTGCGCTTGACATCCATGCCCGAGATGACGCGCGTGCCGCGGATCACCTCGCCGTCCTCGCATTCCACGCCCGTCGTGCGCCCGTCCCGCACCAGGATGCGGCGGACGGCCTTGCCGGTGCGGACCTCGCCGCCGGCCGCCTCGAAGGACAGGCGCAGCGCGCGGCTGACTGCCCCCATGCCTCCCCGGGCAAAGCCCCAGGCGCCCACATTGCCGTCCACGTCGCCCATGTAGTGATGCAGCAGCACATAGGCCGAGCCCGGCGACATCGGCCCCAGCGCCGTGCCGATGATCCCCGAGCCGGCCAGAAAGGCCTTGAGCGCCTCGTCCTCGAAATACTCGTCGAGGTAATCGGCGATGGACATGGTCCAGAAGCGCAGCATGGCGTGGATCTGCGCCTCCGACATCTCGCCGAACCGCCGCGCCAGCCAGGCCATCTCGGCCAGGTCGCGCGGGCGGAAGCTCGCCGGGTCAGGGGGGGTGCGCATCAGCATGGGGCGGATGAAGCGGCAGAACCGCGTGACGTCGCGCGCATAGCGGTCATAGGCCTCCGCGTCGCGGGGCGAACGGCGGGCGATCTCGCGCCGGTTGGCGTCGTGGTCGCGGAAGGCCGCGAGATAGCCGCCGTCCTCGGTCAGGATCGCGCCGCCCTCGTAGGGCAGGATCTGCAAGCCGAAGCGCGGCAGCTCCAGATCCCGCATGATCTCGGGACGGAACAGGGAGCAGACATAGGAGCAGTTGGAATAGAGCACCTCCGGATGGAGCTGCCGGCTCACCGCGGCCCCGCCCACCCAGGGGTTGCGTTCCAGCACCACCACCCGCAGGCCCGCCCGCGCCAGATAGGCCGCGGCCACGAGGCCGTTATGCCCCGCCCCGACCACGATGGCGTCGTAGGCCCCCCCGGACCCGGACGGGCCCGCCGCCGGACGGGGTCTGCGCAGGCGGCCGGCCAGCCGGGGCAGACGATCGGGCATGGCGGAGTCCTCCCTGCAGGACGGGCCTCGGCCGGGGAGAGGGTCCGGGCGGAGGCGCCCCGGCGCTGGCCTTCTCGTCGCAAGGTCGCGCGATTCTGACTGAACTGTCAATCAGAATCTTGCGGGCGGACCCGTGAGCGCTTCCGCCCGGCCGCCGATCGCCTATGATCCGCGCAGTTCCCCCGGCGAAAGGCCCGGCCATGCCCGACGACAGCGCCGCCGCTCCTGCCCTGACGGGTCCCCGCAAGCGCGAGCGGGCCGAGCGCCGCCTCCAGCTCATCGAGGCGACCATCGCCGTGCTGGCCACGCATGGCTATGCCCGCACCACCCTGACGGCGGTGGCCCGGCAGGCCGGCATCTCGCACGGGCTTGTCAACTTCCATTTCGACAGCAAGGAACGCCTCCTGTCCGAGACGCTCCGCTACCTGACGGACGAATACGAGAACAACTGGCGCTCCGCCCTCGCGGCCGCCGGGCCCGACCCGGCCGCGGGCCTGCGCGCGGTCCTTCTGGCCGATCTCGACCCCCAGATCAGCGCGCCCGACCGGCTCGCCGCCTGGTGCGCCTTCCGCGGCGAGACCCAGTCGCGGCCCATCTACCAGGAGGCCTGCAGCGGCAACGACGCCGCCTATGTCGCCGCGCTCGAGGACCTCTGCGCGCGGCTCAAGCAGGAGGGCGGCTATGGCGGCGAGCCGCGCATCATCGCGCGCGTGCTGCGCGCGGTGACGGAGGTCATCTGGCTCGACCGGCTGACCCTGCGCGAGCCCTACGGGCGGGCCGAGGCCGAACGCACGCTCATGGCCGCCTGTGCGGCCTTCTTTCCGCAGCACTTCACCGACGCGGGACTGCGCCCCCGCTGAGGCGCTCCGCGACGGGCTTGCGCGCCCTCCGGGGCCGTGGTTGGACGGACCGCGCACCGAGCCGGAGCCCCCGCCATGACCGCTTCCCGGGCCGCCTCCTGGGCCCTCGTGACCACCTTTCGCGGCCCGGCCGCCATGGTCCTGCCCGTCGTGGCCCACCATCTCGAGCTGGGCGCCTGCGAGGTGCACCTCTATCTCGACGCCCCCGTCCCGGACCTGCCGGCCGCGCTCGCGGCCGAGCCGCGGGTGCGGATCACGCTGTGCGACGAGGCGCACTGGCGGGCGCTGCGGCGGGGCGGACGGCCCGACAACGTCGTGGCCCGCCAGCTCGCCAATGCCGAACAGGCCCGGACGCGCTCGCAGGCCGACTGGCTGCTCCATCTGGACGCGGACGAGTTTCTCCACGCCGATGCGCCGCCGGGCGAGATCCTGGGCGCCCTGCCCGCCGGGGAGGGTTGGGCCAAGATCCCGAATGTCGAGCGGGTCCTGCCCCCCGGCACCGTGGCCGATTCGCTGTTTGCGGGCGCGTTCCGCCTGCCGCTGCGCCCGCAGCAGGCCCGGGCGATCTGGGGCGAGGACGCGCGTTTCCTGCGCTTCGGCCTTGCCGCCTACACGACCGGCAAGGTGGCCATCCGGCCGCGCGCGCCGTGGCGGCTGCGGCTGCACTGGGCCCGCGACCCCGCGGCGCCCGAGGAGGCCGCCCCCCCGCCCCACCGGGTGATCGAGGGGATGCGGGTGCTCCATCTGGACGGCTGGACGCCGCTGCACTGGACGGCCAAGCTCCTGCGCTTCGTCGATCTCGGGCTCGAGGGCGGCCATGCCGGCCGGCGCGAGCAGATCGCCCATGTCGCGGCAGGCGGGGGACCGGCGGGACTGGCGCTGTTCGACCGGCTCCATCGGCTGACGCCGCCCCGTGCACGGGCGCTGCGCCGCGCCGGGGGTCTGCGTGCCTTCCCCTTCGACCCGCGGCCGGCCGTGGCGCGCCTGTGGCCGGAGGCGCTTGCCGCCTTCGGGCCTGCCGCCTTCGACGCGGCCCTGCGCGCCTCCGACCCCGCCTTCTTCGCGCGCCACCGCCTCGGCTGAGCGCCCCCCGCTCTGGCGGGCGCGCCGTCTTCGGTCTAGGCTGCCGCCATGAGTGTTCGCCCGACGACGCCCGGTCCTCCGGCCCTGCGCAGCCCGGCCCCTCGCGCAGGCCGTCCTCTCCCGTCCGGCCCCCTTCCAGGAGCCCGTCCATGACCGCCGACACCCCGCCGCTCCACGCCCTCTGGATCATCGCGTCCGACAGCCTCGGTCGGCCGGTCGCCGCGGCCGGGGCCGAAGGCGCCCGTCATCTCGCCGACGGCACCGCCCGGGGCGTGATCGTCGAGGACCCCCATGACTGGGTCGCCGCCGCTCTCCAGGATCGCCGGGACACGGCCGCCGCCCTCGCCGAATGGCGTCGCGAAGCGTCCCGCGTCCTCGCCCTCGCCCCCTCCGGCACCCGCTGGATCGGGCGGCGCGGCGCCGAGCAGGTGGTGGGCCTTCCGCCCCGGTCCGAACCGCCGGGGCCGCTCGCACGGGCGGTGGCGGCGCTGTTCATCCAGGCCGATCCGCAGGCCCGCGACCTGATCGCCGCGATCGGGCCGGATGCCTTTGCCGGCCCGCCCACCCCCGCTGCCGCCGCCGAGGCGTGGCACCGCCACCGCCGCGTCGTGGACGAGGCCTACAGCACGCACCGCCAGATCCGCCTCGGCGCCGAGCGCATCGCCGCGCTCGAGGCCGAACTCGCCGAGGCGCGCGCCGCGCTCGAGGCGGCCCGCGCCGAGTCCGAACGCCTCCGTGCCGGGTCCCGGGGCGGGCGCGGCCTCGGCCGCCTGCTGGGACGGCCCTCCGCGATGGCCTGACGGCCTAGGCGCCCAGCCCGTGCCGCCCCCGATAGGGGTTGCGCGCGGGCGGGCTCCAGCCCTCAACCCGATCCGGCGCCAGCACCTCCAGGCGCAGGGGATGGCAGGGAGCCTCGTCGCTCGAATGGCCCGATCCGCAATCGCCCCCCGGACAGGCCGACAGCACCGCCAGAAGCCCGATCTCGGCCCAGAGTTCGAGCGCGTCGCCCGCGCGCACGGGGCTCGCCTTCATGATGTAGCGCCCCCCGGCGTCGAAGCCCGTGCACATGAAGACATTGAGCACGTCGTGGACGTGGCGCTCGGCCTCCTCCGGCGCGATGCCTTCCGCCTCGGCGAGCGCGCGCACCAGGTTGGAATGGCAGCAGCGGTCGTAATCCGTCCCCGCCAGCAGCCGCTGGGTATAGGGGTCGCAGCGCGTGCCGATCACGTCGTGGACCCCGCAGCCGTCCGCGTCCCGCCCGTACCAGGCCAGGTCGTCGGCGATGATCGTGGCCATGGGGCGCAGATGCGGCAGGTTGGACCACAGCCGGTCGCCCACGCCCACATGCGTGCCGTGCAGCGCCCGCGTCTTGCCCGAAAAGAACCGCTCGCCGAGATCGCCGTCCGCGAACAGGTTGAGATCGCCCACCTGCGGCCCCTCCGGGCAGACGATGCGCAGCACGTGCCCCGTCGGCACCCGCACCGCCCGCGCCTCGCGCGGGGGCACCGTCACCGCCTCGAGGAGCCGCGCCCCCTCCCTCGCCCGGCGATAGAGCGCGAGGGGCGGCTCCGGCAGCGCGTCGTCGGCATAGACGCGCACGGCCCTCGCCGCGCGCCGCGCCGCCGCGTCGGCAGGCTCCTGCCCCTCCGGCACGCTCACACCACCCGCTCGAGCATCAGGCGGCGGATATCCATGATTGCCTTGGCGGGATTCAGCCCCTTGGGGCAGGTCTTGGCGCAGTTCATGATCGTGTGGCAGCGATAGAGCTTGAACGGGTCCTCCAGATCGTCCAGCCGCTCGCCCGTGATCTCGTCGCGCGAATCGGCGATCCAGCGATAGGCATGCAGCAGGGCCGCCGGACCCAGATAGCGGTCCCCGTTCCACCAGTAGCTCGGGCAGGCGGTCGAGCAGCAGGCGCACAGGATGCACTCGTAGAGGCCGTCGAGCCGCCGGCGGTCCTCCACCGACTGGCGCCACTCCCGCTCCGGCGCGGGCGAGACGGTCTCGAGCCAGGGGCGCACGCTCGCATGCTGGGCGAAGAAGTGCGACAGGTCCGGCACCAGGTCCTTCATCACCGGCATGTGCGGCAAGGGATAGATGCGCACGTCGCCCCGGATCGCCTCGATCGCCGTGGTGCAGGCCAGACCGTTGGCTCCGTCGATGTTCATCGAGCACGACCCGCAGATCCCCTCGCGGCAGGAGCGGCGGAAGGCCAGCGTCGGGTCGATCTCGTCCTTGATCTTGATGAGCGCGTCCAGGACCATCGGCCCGCAGGTGTCGAGGTCCACCACATAGGTGTCGATGCGCGGGTTGGCCCCGTCGTCGGGGTTCCACCGGTAGATGCGGAAGGTCTTGGTCCGCGTGGCCCCCGGCGGCGCGGGCCAGGTCTTGCCCACGGTCATGCGGCTGTTCTTGGGAAGGCGGAACTGGACCATCAGGCGGACACCTCGGGTTTTCGGGCAAGAAACAGCCTCTCGCCGCGCAGCAGGCCGTGGAGGCGCACGTCGGGCTCCACGGCGGGATATTCGGAGAGATCGAACCCGGCCGCGCGGATGCGGTCGCGCAGGTCGCGCCCGTAGAGCCGGACATGGTCCCCCTGACCGAAATGGGCGAGGCGACCGGCGCGGTCAAGGATCGCAGGGTTCTCGTAGGTGCTGTCCCAGCCCTCGATCACGGGCGTCGTGATGACGGCCAGGCCGCCGGGGCGCAGCAGGCGCCGCATCTCGGCGAGCGCGCGGGCATCGTCCACGTGCTCGAGCACGTGGTTGCACACGATCCCCGCCCAGAGGCCGCCGGGCAGGCCCGTGTCGCAGATGTCCACAACATGATCGGGCCTGCGGGCGGGATCGAGGTCGGCCGTCTCGTAGCGGCCGGTGCGGGCCCGGATCAGGGGCGCAAGCTGGCGTTCGGCGGCAAAGTGCAGCACGCGGTCGCCCGCCCCCCAGGGGCATTCCCGCTCGAGCCACAGCGCGAACAGCCTGTGGCGCTCGAGCGCGCCGCAGCCGGGGCAGCGCGCATCGAACCGCGGCGGATGGCCGAAGGCGGTGAAGCGGCCGCGATGGCCGCAGACGGGACAGTGCCGGGGCAGGAGGCCCCGCGCGGCGGCACGGAACCGTTCGACGGCGCGCTCCAGCTCGGCCTCGGCGCGCCTGTCCGGTCCCCGATCCTCCGCCCCCTGCCCCTCCATGCGGCTTCCCGCCGGTCTCAGCGCGACAGCGTCGCCTGCACGCAGCCCAGCGTCTCGGGCCGAGCAAGGACGGCGGTGATGGTCTGCCCCACCGCCTGCGACGGGCCCGGCGCGGCGGCCAGCTGGGCGAGTTCGGCGGGCTGGGCCGTGCGCACCACGCAGGCCGCCAGCACCGGCGCCTGCGGGGTCAGCTCCAGCAGCATGGGCTGGATGAGCGCATAGGCGCGCGTCTGCTCCTCCGAGAGATCCTGCGCGGCCAGCGCGCCGGGCAGGGCCGCCAGGGCCAAAAGGGCGAGGGGTCGGAACATCGGCATGGGATCTGTCCTTTCACGAACGCAGCCGCGGCGGCCGGACGGGAAGCGCGCCGGTCCGCTGCAGCACGCATTGCTCATACACCGCCAGGGGGTCGCGTCCTGCCAGGAAATCCCCCGACAGGCCGATCGCCGCCCCCGCAAAGGCGCCGTCGCGCGAATTCGTGCCGATCTCGACGCGCCCCGTCGGCCCCTGCGCGGCCTGCGCGCGTTCCTCGCACAGCCGTGCCGCGCGTTCGGGGTCCATGGGGCCGGCCTCGCAGGCGGCCAGCGCCCCGACCGACAGGAGGGAGACCAGGAAGATCGGGACACGCATCAGTACACCCTCGCCTTGGGAGCGATCCGCTGCGGGTCGATCCCCCCCGCCTCGGGCGGGGTCAGCGGCTCGGTATGGACGGGCCGGTACGCCAGGCGCACCCCCGTGCCGTCAACATAGGCGAGCGTGTGGACGCGCCAGTTCACATCGTCGCGCTCGGGGTAGTCCTCGTGCGCATGGGCCCCGCGGCTTTCCTTGCGCGCCTCGGCCGAGACCACGGTGGCCAGCGCGTTGGGGATGAGGTTGGCGAGCTCCAGCGTCTCCACAAGGTCCGTGTTCCAGATCAGGCTGCGGTCGGTCACCCGCAGGTCGGCCATCTTCTCGGCCACCGCCGTCATCCGCCGCACTCCCTGCGCCAGCGTCTCCGAGGTGCGGAACACGGCCGCGTCTTCCTGCATGATCCGCTGCATCTCGCGCCGCAGCTGCGCCGTGGGCGTGCCCCCCTTCGCATGGCGCAGCCCGTCGAAGCGGGCGAGCGCGGCGTCGAGCGAGGCCTTCGGCACGTCGGGCACCGCCGAACGCGGGTCCACCACCTCGGCCGCCCGGATCGCCGCCGCGCGCCCGAACACGACCAGGTCGATGAGCGAGTTCGACCCCAGCCGGTTGGCCCCGTGCACGCTCGCGCAGCCCGCCTCGCCCACCGCCATCAGCCCCGGCGCGACGCGGTCGGGATCGTCGGGCGTGGGCGCCAGCACCTCGCCCCAGTAGTTCGTGGGGATGCCCCCCATGTTGTAGTGCACCGTGGGCAGGACCGGGATCGGCTCGCGCGTGACGTCCACGCCGGCGAAAATCTTGGCGCTCTCCGAGATCCCGGGCAGCCGCTCGTGCAGCACCTCGGGCGGCAGATGGCTCAGATGCAGGTGGATGTGGTCCTTCTCGCGCCCCACGCCGCGCCCCTCGCGGATCTCCAGCGTCATGCAGCGCGACACCACATCGCGCGACGCCAGGTCCTTGTAGGTGGGCGCATAGCGCTCCATGAAGCGCTCGCCCTCCGAATTGGTGAGGTAGCCCCCCTCGCCGCGCGCCCCTTCCGTGATGAGGCAGCCTGCGCCGTAGATGCCCGTCGGGTGGAACTGGACGAACTCCATGTCCTGGAGCGGCAGCCCCGCGCGGGCCACCATCGCGTTGCCGTCGCCCGTGCAGGTATGCGCCGAGGTGGCCGAGAAATAGGCCCGCCCGTATCCCCCCGTGGCCAGCACCGTCATCTTGGCCGCAAAGGCGTGCAGCGTCCCGTCGTCGAGCTTCCAGGCCAGCACGCCCCGGCAATCCCCCTCGGGCCCCATCAGGAGGTCGATGGCGAAGTACTCGATGCGGAACTCGGCCTTCTCCTTCAGCGACCGGCCATAGAGCGTGTGCAGGATCGCGTGCCCCGTCCGGTCGGCGGCCGCGCAGGTGCGCTGCACGGGCGGGCCCTCGCCGAACTCGGTCGTGTGGCCGCCGAAGGGGCGCTGGTAGATCCGCCCGTCCTCCGTGCGCGAGAAGGGCACCCCGTAATGTTCCAGCTCGTAGACCGCCTTGGGCGCCTCGCGGGCGAGGTATTCCATCGCGTCCATGTCGCCCAGCCAGTCCGACCCCTTGACCGTGTCGTACATGTGCCACTGCCAGTGGTCGGGCCCCATGTTGCCGAGCGAGGCCGCGATCCCGCCCTGCGCTGCGACCGTGTGGCTGCGCGTGGGAAAGACCTTGGTGATGCAGGCCGTCCTGAGGCCCCGCTCCGCCAGACCCAGCGTCGCGCGCAGGCCCGACCCCCCGGCCCCGACCACGATGGCGTCGTAGCGATGCGTCTCGACGGGATAGGCGGGCATGAGGAGACCTCTCTCAGAGGGCGAGGCGCGCCACGGCGAACAGGCCGACGGCGAGCACGCCATAGGTGATCACGACGGTCGCGATGACCAGCGCCTTGCGCGGCAGGCCGTGGGCATAGTCCTCCGCGACGACCTGCGCGCCCTGCCGGAAATGCCACAGCCCCACCAGCAGCGTCAGCGCCGTCACCAGCGCGGGAAAGGGCCGCGCCATCTCGGCGCGCGCCGCCTCATAGGGCAAGCCCAGGATCGAGCCGAAGGTGAAGGCGAAGACCGGCAACAGGACCGCCAGCGCGACCGAACTGACGATCATCTGCCAGAAATGCTCCGTCCCCGCCCCCGAGGCGCCGAGATTCTCCGCGCGCTTGCGCGCGGTCACGAAGCGGCCCATCCCCTCACCTCCACCACAGCACCAAGACCGTCAGCACCGTCAGCACCACCGACAGCGCTACGATCGCCTGCCCGAACCGGATCGCCGTGTGGATCTCGAGCGCGCGGCCCGTGGACCAGACCAGATGCCGGATGCCGCCCAGCAGGTGGTACCACATGGCCCAGAGGCAGCCCACCAGCACAACGATCCCGAGGGGGGAGCGCAGAACCCCGTCGGCCAGCGCGAAGGCCCGCGGCCCCGTGGCCAGCGCCATCAGCCACCAGACGACCAGCACCGCGCCGACCATCAGCCCCATCCCCGTGATGCGGTTCAGGATGGAGGTGGCCGAGGTCCACTGGAACCGGTAGGCGGAGCCGAGCATGAAGGGCGAGAGCGGCCGGTTGCCGCGGGGAATGTCGGGCATGGCGTCAGGGCCTCGTGTCGCGTCGGTCGGCGTCCCCTTGCCGGATTTCGGACGGCATGTCACGGGTGCGGATGGCCGGGATCGCGCCGATCCGCGCGAAAAGATGGTCTTGTGATCGCAACACGAAAAGGTGCGATCACGGCCTTGCGGCGCCGCGCCGCACCCCGCCTCTCCTGCCCCTTCCGGCTCCCTCCCGGTGGAGCGCCATGTGGCGGAGACGGGGTCGCGGCGGG
>NZ_WYDP01000028.1 GCF_009904055.1 Rubellimicrobium sp. CFH 75288
GCGCGCGCGGCGGAGAAGGTCATTCATCGTCGGCCCCTCCCTTCGCGCCGCGCAGCCGGGCGAGGACGAGTTCGATGAAGGCCGGGCCGAAGACGCCGACGAGATAGGCGGCCGAGCCTGCCGCCCCACCCGCGGGGATCGCCTGCGGCGGCAGGGCGAGCCAGGCGGTGACGAGCGCCATCGAGAGGCTGCCCATCCCGGCCGCGATCAGGCCGCCGAGCAGGATGTGGCGCAGCGCGTCGCGCAGCCGCATCCGGGTGGTCAGGGCATTGGTCGCCCCGCCCAGCGCACCCCAGGCGGCGAGGATCACGGCTGTTGACGCGGCCAGTTCGCGCAGCACCGCCGCCAGAAATCCGGTCTCGTCGTTCATGTGCGGATCTCCACGAGCGGGATCGAGGTGATCGACCCGAGCCGTTCGAGGTCGAGGGTGACATCGAGGGCGTCGGTGTCGAAGCGGACGGGCACGTCGAACTCGAAGCCCGCGGTGATCGCGACACCCGCAGCGGGGGCGGTGGTGAAGGTCACCAAGCCCGCTGCGGTGGAGACCGACCACCCGGAGACCTGCGGCGTGCCGTTCAGAGCGATGGTCACGGTTCCGGCGACGGGCTTTGTGATGGTCCGCGTCCAGGACTGCGCGCCGGAGGTGTAGCGTTTGACCAATTGGAACTGCGTGGCCGACCCGTTGCCGGTGCCGATGGTTTGGTCGCTCGGACCCACCGTCTGTGACGGCGGGCAGGATTTGAAGTCGGCCCAGTCCTTGAAGCGGAAGCCATGGAGGCGGCCATTGCGGGCCTCGAAGAAGGCGACGACCGCCGCCAGATCGTCGGCGCGGCGGATGCCGTAGGCCACGTCGTAGCGGCGGCGCGAGTTGGCCCAACTGGCGTTGCGTTCCTCGGCCCCGCTCGCCAGTTCGACGATCTGGGTGCGCCGCTCCGGGCCGCCGCGCGCGCCCCGGCTGATGTTGTCCGGAAACCGGACCTCGTGGAATGCCATGGCTGATCCTCACATCCCCCTCCGGCCCAGCGACACGGCGCGGGCGATGTCGCTGGCGACCTGTGTGCGCGACTGGCGGAAGCTCTCGGCATCCCGCGCGTTGATCGTGACATTGACGGTGGAAGCACCCGCCTTGCCGTAGCCCGCGGCTTCCCGGCGAGAGAGGACCCGCTCACCCCTTTGCAGGATCGCGGGGACCTCATCCGGCCGCAGCCCGGCCCAGCCGCCGGTGTGCATGCGCGGGGCACCCGCAAAGGCCAGGGCCCGAACTATCCGGCCGGGACCGGGGGCGCCGACCATCCCGCCCGCATGCAGGATGTTCGCGAAGATGCCACCCGCGCCGCCCAGCGCGCCGGAGAGGGCGTTGGCGATGGGGCCGAGGATGAAGCGGCGGGCGGCGAGCTTCGCGAGGTCGGCGATCATCGAGGTGACGAGATCGCGGAAGTCGAGCTTGCCGGTCTTCACGAAGTCGCCGATGGCGTTCTCCGCACTCTGGAACGCCCCGACCAGCGCGCTGCCGATATCCCCGCCGATCTCGCGCGCCTTGGCGGCGTAGTCGGCGAGTGCGGCGGTGACGGCCTGCCAGCCGGTCAGGGCTTTCTCGGCTCCGGCGGCGGTGTCGGCTCCTGCCTGCCGCCCGGCCGCACCGGCGCGACCCGCCGCTCCGCCGGTATCGTCCAGTTCTTCGCCCAGCGCCCCGGCCGCAGCAGCGGCATCCGCCAGCGCAGTCTCAGCGTCGACCCCCGTGCCGGTCACGGCATCCTTCAAAGCCTGCCAGCTGGCGAGCGGCCGACCGGCGGCATCGGCGAGCATCCCGGCCGCTTCGCGATAGCCGTCGGCCCGGGCGCGGGCGTCGTCGGCCATCGCGCCGAGGCCGAGGTCGGGCGGTTCGAGATAGGTGCGTGCCAGCGCGGCCGAGAAGGCATCCGCCGCCGCGGCTCCCGCGGCCGTCGCAGCCCCCTCGAAGGGATTGCCGATGCGGCCGAGCTCCACCGGATCGAGGATGCCGATCCGGACCCCGCCTTCGCCGGTGGCCCATTCCGGCAGCAGCGCGAGGGCCGCATTCAGGGTCTCGATGAAGCTGTTGATGCGGGTGACGACCGCATTCAGCATCGCCTCGACGCCGGAGATCAGCCCGTTCGCGGCCTGGAAGGCGAAGTCGCCGATGGCGCCAGGCAGGCTGCCCCAGATCGCCACGGCGGCGTCATAGGCCCCCTGGAAGATCGCGGCCGTCCGGTCGCCGAAGCTGACGACGCCCGCGATGGTGCCTTCAAGCGCCGATAGACCGGCCGCCTTCAGCCCCTCCCATCCGGCCGCCATCCGCGCGAGGGCCGCATCCAGCGACAGACCGATGCGAGACCAGACCTCCTTGGCCAGATCGCCGAGCAGGCGGAACGCTTCGCCCACACCACCGACCCGGGCGACCAGTTGCGAGAACTGATAGACCAGCTCGCCCGCCCCGACGATCAGCGCGCCGATGCCGGTGCGGATCAGAGCGCCGCGCAGGAAGACCAGCGCTGTAGCAAGGCCACGGACAGAAAGAGCGGCTACGGCCAGCCCGGCCACCCAGCGACCCGCCATGAAGGCAGCGAAGGTTGCGGCATAGGTGGCGAGCCGTGCCAGATTGTCGAAGATTGCTGTGATCGCCTGCCCGATGGGGCCGGTCGCGCGCGCCATGTCGGCGAGCTTGGTCGCGATGGTCTCCAGCGCCGGGGCGACGGCCACGGTCAGCCGGTTGACGAGGCCGGTCCAGATCAGGCTGAGCCGTGCGATGGCATCACCTGTCCGCTCGATCTGGGCGGCATCCGCCGCACTGACCGCCACGCCGAAATCCTGCACGTCGCGGGCGGCATCGCGCAGCGTGGCGCTGTCGATCCGAAGGAAGGCCAGCGCCGCCCGGTCGCCGAAAAGGTCGGAGGCCACGGCCGCCCGTTCGGCCTCGGGGACGAACTGGTTCAAGGCGTCCTGAATGGCGACGATACGCTGGTCGAGCGGCAGGGCCTGCAGTTCCGCCGCCGTCAGGTTCAGCCGCCGCAGCGCGCCGACGGCCGCGCCCGAACCGCTGGCGGCTTCGGACAGGCGGGTGGTCAGCTTCTTCGTCGCCTGCTCGATCTCGCCCAGCGAGACGCCCGCAAGTTCCCCGGCCCAGGTCAGGATCTGGATGCTCTCGACGGTCGTGCGCATCGACTGCGCGAGTTTCGCCTGCGCGTCGATGTTGGCCAGCCCCGAGCGGACCATCGCCACCCCGGCCGCCGCAGCCGCTGCGGTGACGGCCGCCAGCGCGATCCCGGCGCGGCGCGCGAAGCTCGCCAAGCGCGTATTGGCCAGTTCCATCTCGGAGGACAGGCGGCCAAAGCCCTTCGCCCCGGCCTCGCCGATGCCTTCCAGTTCGGCGCGCACCTGGCGGCCGCCCACGGCGGCAAGCCGGACGGAGACGCGTTTCTCAGGCATCGGATCGGGGCTCCGGGTGGAATGGGGTCAGTCGCGGTTCGCCGCGATCTGCTCGTTGACGCGGCGGACCATCACCGCCTCGAGGGCGGGCAACAGTTCGGCGATGGCGGGCGGGGAAATGCCGAGAGCGTTCCCCAGCGCAAGCGCCGCGCCCATGTCCCAGCCGATCACCGCGCCGGGGATGACGCGCATCTGACCGCCGAGGCGCTGCGCCAGGTCCCAGACCTGCGCGCCTTCGAGCGTCAGCGGCCGGTTCAGCCGTGCGGGGCAGTCGGGACAGGTCGTGCCGCAGGCCGCGCAGTAGCCTTCGCCCCCACTGAGCGACCAGTCGGCAAGGGCGCAGAGCCGTTTTTTTCCGCGTCCAGCAGGAGGGCTTTGGCGACGTAAGAAGTCTGGAACGCCTCGAAGGCGGGCCAGAGGTCGAGAAGCGCGTCGATGGCCTCGGGACTCGGCTCGATGGGATTGCCGTCTGCATCGCCGATCCCCTCCCACGCGAGGATCGCGCGCCGCGCCAGCGCCTTGGCCATGGAAAGCGCGGCTTCCTCGGTCGCGGCCCCCTCGGGCAGGTCGGCAATCGCGGGATCGCCCCGCGCGGAGACCATCAGCGCGGTGGTCAGCGGGCGGAGCTTCACGCGCACACCGGGGATGAGGTCGCACCACTGCGGCGCGTTCGAAAGGTCGAGTGTCAGCATGACGGGCCTTCTCAATAGGTTGCGACGGTGTTGACGAGGACGGCGGTGCACATCCGGGCGGGGCTGACGGCCTTGGCGGCTTGCCAGTCGAAGGTGGCCTGGATGCCCTGCGGGCCAGGGATCTCGATGCGCGGGCGCGGCAGGTAGACGGCGTGGGCCGTGAAGGTGAAGCTGGCGTTGGCGCCGAGGCTCCACGCGAAGACCAGTTCGCAAGGCGTGCCGTCGATGGCCTGCGTGATCAGCGCGGTGTCGGCGAAACGCACCTCAACCCGTCCGGTCAGCGCGGCCATGCCGGGGTCGGCCCCCTCGATGCGGCCATCGTTGCGGATGGTCTCGATCCGGTCGAGGCCGTTGGACCAGGTCACCTCGGCCGAGATGACATTGCCGAGCGGCGAGCCATTGCGGGTGATCGCCCCGTTGAAGTGCCCGAACCGCTGCAGCGAAAGCGACGTCGGCGTGCCAGCCGCGGTGGTGGCCGCGACGCTTTCACCCTGCGCCACCAGCCGGGCCGTCGCGGTCAGCAGCCCCGACCGCGCCATCTGCCACGACAGCTGGTCGCAGACGCAGCCGGTGTACATCACGTAGCGCGGCACCTCGGGCATCGCCGTCTCGATGGCCATCGACGGCAGGGTCCAGTTGCCGGACTGAAAGGTGTGGGTCTTGGGCGTGGTGCCAGTGGTCGTCGGCTGACCGAACGCCGCCTTCAGCCAAAGCCCAAGGTTCTCGACATCGATCGGCACGACCACGTCGCCATCGGCGGTGACCGCGTCCTTGATCGGGGCCAGCGGGTCGCGCCCCTGGCCCAAGAGTTCCGAGGCGATCAGCGGCTGCTCGGAGCCGAGCGTGGTGCTGGCGAAGGGCACCGTGCGATAGCCCGAGGCGGGCGCGGTGCCATAGACGGTCTCGAACGCAAGCGCCATCTGCGCCCGCGCCCCATGGGCTCGTGCCATTGAGTTCTCCTGTCGTGATTGGGTCAGGCCAGTGGGTTGGTCGTGGAGTGAGGCGGATCAGACAAAGGTCCGGGGGACCTTTGTCCCGCCGAGCGCAGGATGGGACCCGCTGCCGGTATCAGCCGAGCGGATCGGCCGTTGAATAATGCAGCACCACCGGGATCACCGCCGCCTTCAGGCTGGCGGTACCCTCGACAGCCAGATCGACCGGGCGCGGCGCTTCCGCCTCGACCCAGTCGCAGAGGCCGCCCAGTGTACGGTCGCCGGCAATCGCTGCACCAATGCTGCCGCAGAGGGTGTCAAAGGCGGCGTCACGGGTGGCCCCCTGGACGACCGCCTCGATCTCCGCTCGGTGCTGGTAATGGTAGCGCAGCGGCGACAGCGTCACCTGGGGCTCCCCCGGCTCGCCGTCGCGCAGGATCAGGAGGCCAGCAGCGGGCACGCGCTCGGGCAGAACGTCGCCGCGCAAGGCGGTCGCGGGCAGCGCCGAGAGCCGCGCATGCAGCGCGGTGAGGATGGTTTCGCGAGGGGTGGGCATCGCTCTGCTCGGGCCGATATTGCCAAATTAGTGCCTCGGGGCTATATAGCTTCAAGGACATGAGGATCGCATGCCGTGGACCGTCTCGTTTGCCGAGGAGTTCGAACCGGAGTTCGACGCACTCTTACCGGAGGTTCAGGACGCGATCCTGGCCCGCGCGCTCCTTCTGGAACGCGAGGGGCCGACACTCGGACGACCGCATGCCGACACCCTGACCGGCTCGAAGCATGCGAACATGAAGGAATTGCGCTGCAACGCCGCTGACGGCGCGTGGCGCATCGCCTTCTCATTCGATCCCGACCGGCAGGCGATCCTGCTCGTCGGCGGGGACAAGTCGGGCGTGAGCGAGAAGCGCTTCTACAAGCAGCTGATCGCGCGGGCCGATGAGCGGTTCGACCGCCATTTGGCCAAACGGAAAGGATGAGGACCATGGCACGGACCCTGAAGGACAAGCTGGCCACGCTCGACGCGGCCCGGCGCGCGGACATCGAGGCCGAGGCCGACCGGCTCCATACCGAATACCTGACGCTGCAGGAACTGCGGAAAGCCAAGGACCTCACGCAGGCCCAGCTGGCCGAAGCCCTCGGCATCCAGCAGGCGACGGTCGCGAAATACGAGCGCCAGAGCGATCTGCTCCTGTCGACCCTGTCGAGCTACGTGCGCGCGATGGGCGGCTCGCTCAAGCTGATGGTCGAATTTCCCGGCAAGGCACCGATAGCCATCGAGGGGCTGGGCGAGACCGAGGAGCCGCGCCGTCGCCGTCGTGCCGCGCGCGACGACGGTCGCGCCGCCGCCCGCGCGTGATCATCCGGCTCGCCCCTCCACCCAGTTCGCCACGATCAGCCCCCGGCACGGCATCATGCGCTCGCTGCGCATCCCGTGCCAGGTCCAGCCGCTTCGGCAGCTTGACCTGCGGCACCAGCAGGAAGATCGGCGCAGTCACGACGCCCCTGCCGGTTTTCGACCGTGACGCCACGGCCCGGCCCTTCGTGTTCAACCGCCCCTCCGCCACCAGCAGGCTCGGGCCTCGGCGGCGATAGACGAAGCGCAGGCGCAGGCCGGTGCGGCGTTCCCATTCGCCGGGGGTGATCGGACCGCCGCGTGTGGATTTGCCAGCGGCCGGGGTGGGGATCGCCAGCCAGAACCCGTTCTTCGAGCGGATCAGCGGCCCTGCGTCATGCGCGCCGACGATCACCGGGGCGTTGGACCAGACCAGAGCCGCCGCGCTGAGGCTAGGTTTGCCCTTCGGGAACTGCTGCGACCGGATGGTGCGGGCGAGCCGGGCACCGAGCCCCGCGCCGGTGATCTGCGCGCGCCAGGCCGCCTTCAGCCCGGTCCCGGCCTCGCGGATCGCGGCCGAGACCGCGCGTTCGCCCGCCGCGACCTCGGCCGCCATCATCGCGACGATGTCGGGATCGATGTCGAGCTTCAGTTTCACGCGGGCCTCAGGTCGACGGTCCAGACCAGCCGCTCGCGGTCGCGGACGGGCTCGCCCTGGATGAGGAAGGCCTCGCCGTCGATCTCGATACGGTCGCCGGGGCGCGGGGTTGGCACCTCGGCCACGCGCAGGTCGATCCGGGTGGTCTCGGACCAGAGCCGTGCATCACCGAAGTCGGTGACCGCGTCCGCACGCCGGGCAACGACGCGCACCAGGACGGGCGCGCCGCCCTCGGCGATGTAGACCGCGTCCCGGCCGATGTTCGGATCGGCGAAGAGTGCGTCGAGCGCCAGGTCGACGGCCCCCATCACGTCCGTCGCGCCGAGCGCAGAACCTGCGGGCGGGTGCAGATCGGCAGCGGATTGCTCTCGATCTCGAGGCGCACCCATTCGTCGCGGTCGCGGTCGGGGATCGTGCGGGCATAGAGCGGCAGGCCGGGCGTGTTGACCGTCTCGAAGGTGTCGGCCGGGGCGAAGTAGATCTCGAAGAGGCCCTCGACCCCCTCGGGATAGAAGTAGGCCTTGTCCGTCGGCACGCCGAAGCCGAGGCCGCCCCGGTAGCGGCGGAAGGCGATGCCGCCGAAGCTGACCTCCTCGCCCACGCGGCCCCGAAGGTCGGCGGCGGCCGCGGTGTTGAGGTAGGTCTCGCGCACTTCCTTGTGGGCGACCAGATCGGCGAAGAAGGCCGAGCCGCATTCGGCGCGCAGCTGGACCTGACCGGCCGCGAGCCCGCCGAGGCTGTCCTCGACGCTCTCGATCAGCGCCTGGCAGCGCTTGCGGAGCGCGCCCGAGGCGGGGGTCGCGTTGTCGAGGTCGAAGTCCACCTCGGCGGCCGGCGCGATGCCGAACTCGGCGAAGTAGTTCACCACCGTCGCGCCGTCCTTCGGATCCTTCACCACGCCCTGGATGCCGTTGAAGAGGTGGAACTCGAAGGTGGCCTCGGCATCGTTCCGGAGCCGCGCCAGCTTGCGCGCCACCTCGGTCTGCACCTGCTGGACGGCGGTCTCCGACCCGTGGTCGCGGATGCCCTGGATCTCCGAGGCCCAGAGCACGTCCTGCTTCTTGAACTGGCGCACGACGAAGGCGCGCATCTCGCGGCGTTCCGGCACCTGTTGCTCGTAGGCCGAGCCGCGCTCGGAGAAGGGGATCAGCGACAGCGTGCCGTCCCGGCTCTCGATCACCACGGTGCGCGCGCGCACGCCGCGCGGCCCGAAGAGACCCGAGCCCGACAGGATCGCGGGCCTGTAGGGGATGTTCTCCAGCGCGCGGGTCAGCTCGACGATCGAGAAGGCATCGCCTTCGAAGATGTCCATGGTCGCCATGGGGATGTCCTTTCGATGGAGGGGATCAGCGCAGCAGGATCCCGAGCGCGGCCAGCGCCGCGGTGGCGGCGGCGATCTGCGGCTCGGTCGCGCCCGCGGGCCAGACGAGTTCGTGGCGGTTGACGAGGGCCGGGCCGCGCAGGACGGCCACCGCCGCGGCATCGGCGTCGGTCGCATCGGCCTTGCCCCAGAGGATCCCGGCGGCGTTCTGGCTGCCGTTCGAGGCGGCGGGGGCGAGCGGAACGAACTTGCCGCCCGTGGTGATCCTGCCCAGCACCGTGCCGGGATCGATCTTGCCCGCGCCGGAGGCGAGGACGACGGTTTCGCGGGTGTAGTCGCGCGCGACTTCCCAGACGAGGAAGCCGCCCGCATGCGGGCCTTCGGTCAGCGTGGTCATCGGCTCATCCTTTCGGCTTGAAGGTGCGGGCGATCACGTCGCCCCAGGGACGCGCGCTCGCGCTGCGGCCGGGCTGCGGGTGATGCGGCGCGATCTCGGGCTCGGCCTCGGCCTTCGCGGCGAGGAGCGATGCACGCACCTCGTCGAGGCCCGCATCGCGTTCGAGGAAGCGGCCCGCCATCTGCGGCCGGCCCGCAAGGCGGCAGAGGTCGATCACGGCGCGGGCATGGGCGAGGGCCTCGGCGCGGATCGCGGACGGATCGGGCGGCGGTCCGCCCGGCGGGGACGTGCCCGCCGGCGGTTGCGGCGCATCGGACGCGGCGGCCTGCTCGTCCCAGGCGTCCGCGACCGCGGCGTCCTCGACCATGACCGCCTCGTCGGTGGCCCCGGTATCGGCCCCGTCGTTCTCGTCTCCGGGCTCCGGCTCGGCTTCGGCCTGCTCCGCCAGCACCGGCGGTGCGTTGCGGAAGCGCCCGGTGTCGAAACGCGCGGCGATGCGGACCGGGTCGGCGATCCGGTCGGCGAAGCCCTGCGCCACGGCGTCGGCGGCGTCGAACCAGGTCTCGGCGGCCATCAGCGCGGCGACCTCCTCGGGCGTGCGGCCGGACTTGCCGGCATAGCCCGAGACGAGGCTGCCCTTCACCTTGTCGAGCGCCTCGGCCATGGCGCGCATGTCCTCCGCCGTGCCCATGACGAGGCCGGAGGGGTCGTGGATCATCAGGAAGGTATTCTCGGGCATGACGATCTCGTCGCCCGCCATGGCCACGTAGGAGGCCGCCGAGGCGGCGATGCCGTCGATCCAGACCGTCACGGTCCCGGCATGGCGCCTCAGCGCGTTGTGGATCGCCACCGCGTCGAAGACCGACCCGCCGGGGCTGTTCAGCCGCAGATCGACGGGGGTGCCCTCGGGCAGCGCCCCGAGTTCCGCGAGGAACCCCTTCGCCGAGACGCCGAAGGCGCCGATCTCGTCGTAGATCGCCACTTCCGCCCGCGCGTCCTCCCGGTCGCGCCCCCGGGCGCGGATCGCATACCAGCTCTTCATCCTGTCACTCCTGTTCGGGTTGCGCGTCTGCGCCCGGCGCATCCGACCCCGGATCGGGCAGCCGGGCGGGCGTGGCGCGGGCGCCCTGCGTCCCGCCGGGGCTCGTGCGGTAATGCAGGCCGAGGCCCGCCGCCCGCGCCGCATCGGCGGCGTTCTCGCGGTCGATCTCCTCGACGTCGTAGCCCGTGGCCTCGACCACCTTGCGCCGCGAGACGATGCCCGCCTCCATGGCGAGGACCTGCGCCTGGATGTCCTTCAGCGGATCGACCCAGTCCCAGCGCGGCGGGATCCACTGGACGGGCCGCAGCGCGTCCGGCCGGCCCTCGAGCGCGCCCGCGAGCACGGCCGTCTCGAGCCAGCGCGCCCAGACCGGCCGGCAGAGCTGATGGGCGATCACGCCGTGCTGGAGCTGCTGGATGCGCCTGCGGAACTCGACCAGTTCGGCGCGCAGCGAGGAATAGTTCGCCCGGCCCGTGTCGCCGGTGACGAGGTGATAGGGCAGCCCCAGCGCGGCCGAGACGGCGAGCAGCGTGCGGTACTGGAACGCCTCGTAGCCCCCGCCGACGTCCGCCGGGGACGAGAACTTCACGTCCTCGCCCGGCAGCAGCACCTGCATCGTACCGGGCTCGAGGCTGGCGAGGGCCGCCCCCTCGGCATCGGCGGCGCCTTCGCCCATCATCGGCTCCTCGGGCGCCGCCTTCGTGATGAAGCCCGCGAACATCGCCGCGGTCTTCTTCCGGTCGAGTTCCGCGTCGTCGTACTGGTCGAGCAGGAAGAGCCGCACCATGGCCGGCGCCACATGCGGCAGGCCCCGGATCTGGCCCGCATCGATGGGCCGGTAGATGTGCAGCACGTCCGCCGCCGGCACGCGCACCGTCTCGGGCACCGCCACCCGCCGGTCCGTGCTGTCGCCCGGATGGCGGCGGCGGAAGTGATAGGCCACCCGCCGCCCGATGGCGTCGAACTCGATCCCGCAGCGGATGCGGTTGTCGTCGGCGGCCGTTTCGGTCTTCTCGAAGGGCAGCATCTCGGATTGCAGAAGCTGCAGCTGAAGCGGCACCGAAAGCCCGTCCTCGGGCCGGCGCGGGCGCAGGCGCACGAAGCATTCGCCGGCGACGAACATCTCGCGCGCGACCATGGCCTGAAGCCCGTAGAAGTCGGTCAGACCATCCGCATCGGCCTCGTCCGTCCAGGCGAGCCAGAGCTTCTGCACCCGGTCGCGCAGCGCCCCGTCCCCGATCAGCGAGGAGGGCTTGATCCCGTCGCCCACGAGGTTGGCGGCGAAGGCCTCGCAGGCGTTCGCCGCATAGCCGTTGGCGACCACCAGTTCGCGCGACCGCGCCAGGAGTCGCGGCCCGCCCGCGGCGACCAGCGCGTTGATGTTCTCCAAGGGCGGGTTCCAGCCCCGCAGGCGGCGCTGTGCCATGGCGCCCTCGAGGCGGGCGCGCACGGCCGGGGCGCCGCCGGCCCTTGCGCGGCGGAAGCGGTCGAGAAGCCCCATGGATCAGAGCCCCTTCGCCGTCGTCACGCGCAGCTGCCGCACGATCCGGCGCCCCTCGGCGGCGGCGATCTCCCGCTCCAGCGCCTCGAGCGCCCGGTCGATCTCGGCCAGGCTGCGGTATTCGACCGTCTTGCCGTCGTAGCTCACGCGGGCGATGCCGGAGACGCGCTGCGCGGCCAGCGCCTCGCGGCGGGCGCGGAGTTCGGCGGCCGTGGCCATGGCGTTCACCTCATGTAGCTCGAGCGTATCGTCCGCCGGAGCGGCAGCCTTCGTGCTGGGACGGACGGCTCTGTCGCCGCGCCGTCCGTTGGCCCGTCCTGCTTCGCCGCGCCGAGCTGCGCTTCCAGATCGGCCCAGCGGGCCTCCGGCCAGCGATCCGCACCCGCGATCCAGGCGGCGGCGCGGGCATAGACCCGGCAATCCAGCGCCTCGTTGCGCTCGCGCAGCTTCTGCCATTCGAGCCGGGCGAAGCCGCGGCGGGTAGCGACCGTCACCAGCTGTTCGGCGGTCAGCTGCTTCAGCCATTCGCCGTCGGCCCAGTCCGGCAGATGGATCGTGCCGGGCGGGCACAGCGCACCCGCCGCCTGTTCCTCTTTCGTCGGCCGCTCCAGCCGCAGGAAGCGATAGGTCTCGGCCTTGAAGGTCGAGGTGGCGACGATCCAGAGCCGGGCGCCGCGGCGCAGCCGCTTGCCCGCGACGGTCGCATCGACATAGGTCGGCCCGCTCACCGGGCTCGAGCGGTTGAACCCCTCGACGCCCTTCACCGGCGCCACCTGCCCGAAGCCCGTCTGCCGCGACCAGGCATAGACCGCGCTCGTCTCGTAACCCGTGTCGATCGCGAGCCGCGCCAGCGTCATGTGCCGCCCGCCCTCGTGCCGCCAGACCCGGCCGAGCAGGTCGGTCAGCTGCTGCCAGCAGGCCGGATCGCCGGGCCCGCCCTCGATCACGACGTGATCGACCAGCCAGCTTTCCAAGCCACGACCCCAGGCCCAGACATCGACCTCGATCCGGTCCTTCTGCACGTCGACCCCGGCGGTCAGGAACAGCCCGCCCGCGGGAACGATACCGGGCTTCCACGTCTCGCGCCGGTCGTAAAGCCGCTGCCAGTCCGGCGCTTCGCCCGTCTCGACCCATGTCTCGCCGAGGATCGTGTTGCGGAACGCCTTGATCGCCTCGTCCGACCCTTGCGCTGCGTCCCAAGCCCGCACGATCCGCTCCCAGCTCACCCAGCCGATCGGCGAGTAGAGCGCCGAGAGGTGGTAGCCGACCGTCGTCGGATCGGCGGCCGTGGCGGTCGCCCGCCATTCGCCGCCCTCCAGCATCGCCGTCTTGTGGTGTTCCGCGATGGGCGTCTCGCAGCCCTCGCAGTGATACTCGGCCGTCTCGGGGTGCCCCTTCTGCCAGCGCAGCCGGTCGAACTTCAGCCACTGCATCGCGCCGCAGTGCGGGCACGGCACGAAGAACCGGCGCTGGTCGGACGCCTCATACTCGCGCTCGATCCGGCTCAGCCCCCGGATCGTGGGCGTCGAGACCAGCAGCACCTTGCGCCGGTGGGCGAAGGTCAGCGACCGCGCTTCCGCCAGCGTCACCGGGTCGCCTTCCTCGTCGGCCGAGGCCGGATAGGCGTCGACCTCGTCGAGGAAGATGTAGCGCGCCGGGGTCGAGCGCAGCCCGACCGCCGAGTTCGCGCCGGTCATGATCAGGATGCCGCCCGCGAACTCCTTCGACAGCATCGTGTTGCCCGCGTCGCGCGACCGGGCGGGCTTCACCCGCTCCCGCAGCTCCGGGCTTTCGTCGATCAGCGGATCGATCCGCTGGCGCGAGTTGCGCTTGGCCAGTTCCACGGTCGGCTGGACCGCCAGCATCGGGCCGGGCGCCTGGTGGATCGCGAACCCGATCCAGTTGTTGCCCGCCTCGGTCGCGCCGACCTGCGCGGCCTTCATGAATACGATCCGCTGCGTGGGATCGCCAGGGCTCAGCCGGTCCATGATCTCGCGCATGTAGGGCGTGCGCACCGTGCGATACCGCCCCGGTTCTGCCGAGGCGCGGCCCGAGAGCATCCGGTGCCGGTCCGCCCATTCCGAGACGGTCAGGTCCGGATCAGGCGTCAGCCCCGCGCCCCAGGCGCGCAGGATCTCGCCCGCGCCGTCGAAATCGGTCTGGCCATCATCATCACCGGAAGTCGGGCCGGACCTCGGCAAGCTCGTCGAGGTGGGCACGGACATGTTTCTCAAGGACCTTCTGCATCGCAGCGGGCTCCACGCCGAGATCGGCCGCCATCAGCGCCGCCGACCGCGCAGGCCAGTTCACCCACGCGTCCCGCACCTCCCGCGCCAGCCGGAACACCAGCGACAGCGCCCGGGCCCGCTCGATCAATTCCCCCTTCAGCTTCTGGAGCCGGATGCGCCGCTCCTGCGCCTTCAGCACCTCGTTCGCGGTCTTCGCCTGCAGGAAGGTCGTGCCGCCGCCGACGGCGGGGACTGCCAGACCCTGTTCGCGGAGCGTGTCGCCGACGGCAACCACGGCCGCCTCGGGGACAGGCTTCAGCTTCGGCGCGGGCGGCTTGCGGGTCTTCGACGGGTCCGTCGTCTCGGCACGCTTGGCGTCGCTGGCGGCCGCATTGATGCTGCCGTCGGGATAGAGCACCAGCCGCTCGGCCGTCTTCGCCTTCTGGATCGCGCCCCGCGACAGCCCGACATGGGCGGCGTACTGGCGCTCGCTCATGCCCTGCATCGACGGCTCCGATTATCGTTCAGGATCATGCGCTTATCTCGTTGATAAGCGTCGCGCACAGAGCGAACGTGTCTCCGGAAGGACGATGCAACTCATCACGGAGCACCCCGATGACCCGCCCGAACCCGATCGCCACCCCGCGCCTTGAGGCCCGCGCCGAGAGGGCGCGCCGGAACCGGGGTGAGCCCGGTTCCGCCACCGGTTCGAGGAACCGGGCGAACGCACTCGCCGCCTTCGTCGGCAAGAAGGCCGAGATCGATGCGATGCTCGCCCGCCTGCAGTCGCTCAGCGACGACCATTTCGGCTGCCACCCCGACGAGGTGGGCTGGGCCATGGTCGGCACCCTCGAATACTACGCCGAACTTCTGAAGCGCATCACCGACAGCGCCTTCGGCGAGGGCGAGCACGCCCGCTGATCTCCGGCGCTGCCGGAACTCCCGCCGCGCGCCCTGCGCGGTGAGCCCGAACCGTGGCCCCAGTGGGGCCGCGTAAGTCGGGCGAACGGGTCGTAGAAGGCGCCGCATCACGCGGGCCCGAATCCGGAGACGACCCCATGACCAAGCTTTCCGACACCCAGGCCATCATCCTCAGCGCCGCCGCACAGCGCGCGGACCGCATCGCCCTGCCGCTCCCCGACAGCTTGCGCGGCGGGGCCGCCACCAAGGTGGTCGGCGCGATGCTCGCCAAGGGCTTCCTGCAGGAGGTCGACGCGGACATGCGCAAGGGCGAACCCGTCTGGCGCGAGACCGGCGACGGCCACGGCGTGACGCTGGTCGCCACCGACGCAGGCCTCGCCGCCATCGGGATCGAGACCGAAGACGCGAACCCCGCGCCTGCGGGCGCGACGGACGCGCCTTCCGAGGAGCCCGCGCCGGACACCCCCACCGAACCGAAGGCTGCGCCCAAGGCGCGCACGCCGCGCGGGGGGACGAAGCAGGCCACCCTGATCGCCATGCTGTGCGCGCCGGAGGGCGCGACCATCGAGGAGATCATGGCCGCGACCGGCTGGCAGGCCCACACCGTTCGCGGCGCAATGGCCGGGGCGCTGAAGAAGAAGCTCGGGCTCGAGGTGACCTCGGAGAAGGTCGAGGATCGGGGGCGGGTCTACAAGCTCCCCGCCGCCTGACGCACAGGACCCCGACAAGTCGATGGCCGCCGCCCCGCCGGGGCGGCGGTCGATCATCTGGCGCTCAGCATCCGGATGGCCTCGAAGACCCGCCGCAGGGCGAAGGAACGCGCTATCGACACGATGGTGAAAATGGCGCCCATCTTCAGGTTCTGCGCTAGCGTCGTGTGCAGCCCGAAGACCGGGAAGATCAGGATCTGCGTGACCACCGCGACGCCGTAGCCGACGATCACGTTGGCGACGGACTCGACCAGCGACATGAGGCGGGACTGCTTCATGCCGCTGCCTCATCCATCGGCCAGCAGTTCAGCTGCCAGAGTTCTGAGCGCATGCGCTGCAACCAGGGGGACCACGCCGTTGCCACAGAGCCGAAGCCGGTCCACCCGGTGGGCCAACCCATCAGCGCCTCGACGAACAGCGGGTTCAAGGTCAGGCGCGCATCGGAGGTATCGCGCCCAGCCATCGGCGTCGTGAGGACCTGGCGGCCAAGCAGGCCGTTCACCGGCGTGTTCGCAAGGCTCGTCGCCCCGTCCTTGTGGTCGCGGGCCGTCGGCGTCATCCACAGCCCCGCCGAATGGGTCAGGTCGGCACATCGGCGGTTCCCCGCGCTCGGCTTGCACCCGTCGTTCGCCATCGGCGTCGGCCACATCGCGGCCGTCGTTGCGAGGTTCATGCCGTGCTGCCCGGCTTCCTGCGAAGGTGTCGGCTTCGTCTGCCGGTTCTCGTTCGCGCTGGCCCTCGGCGTCGGCCAGAGCCGCAGCAGCTCCGTCCGGTTCCCGCCACTCGATCGGGTGCCGGAGCAGGCGCGCGGGGTCGGCCAGGTCGTCTCCCTCGCGTGTGGCGAGGATGAAGAGCCGCTCGCGCTTGTGGGGTGCGCCGACCTCCGCCGCCGTGAAGAGGCCTGCCGCAAGGCGGTAGCCCATGCCGACCAGTCCGCTGGCGACTTCGGGGAAGCCGAGGCGGAGATGATGGGCGACATTCTCGAGGAAGACGAAGTGCGGCCGGACCTCGGCGATGATCCGGGCGACATGCGGCCAGAGGTGGCGCGGGTCGTCAGCGCCCCGGCGCTTTCCCGCGACCGAGAACGGCTGGCACGGATAACCCGCAGTGACGATGTCCACAGCGCCGCGCCACGGGCGGCCGTCGAAGGTGGCAACGTCGTCCCAGACAACAGCCTGATCCAGGGACGCGTCTTCCATCCGCGCCACGAGAGCGGATGCGGCGAAGGTTTCCCGTTCGACATGGCCCACAGCACGATATCCGGGGATGGCGATGGCGAGCCCGAGGTCGAGCCCGCCCGCGCCGGAACAGAGCGAGAGCCCGAAGAGGCATGCGTCTCCGGCTCCGGAAGCGCGTCCGGAGGAAGATAAAGCCAGGTCATGCATGTCACGCGGCGGTCTTGCGCTTTCGCGCGGGTTCTGGGGCGGCGTCCGGGTCCGGCGTATCGGCCCGGGCCTCGGCATCGTCGCCCAGCCGCTCGGTCCTCACCTGCGCGAAGGTCCGACCGTCACCGTCGAGGATCGCGTCGCGGCCGGTCTCGGCCTGCCAGCGCTCCACGGCGACATCGACATAGGCCGGGCTGATCTCCATCGAGAAGACGCGGCGGCCGTTGGCCTCGCCCGCCATGATCTGCGAGCCGGAGCCGGAGAACGGCTCGTAGCAAAGCCCGCCGCGCGCCACATGCTGGCGCATCGGGATGCCGAAGGCGTCGAGCGGTTTCGGCGTCGGATGGTCGGGCCGGTCGTCCTTCGCGAAGCTGGGCAGCGCCCATGTCGATGGCAGGGTTTCCTCGGCCACCTTGGGCGGCCGGTTCGGGCGACGCCAGCCCATGAAGCAGGGCTCGTGCTTCCAGAGGTAGTGCGAGCGGGTGAGCACCCCGCGGTCCTTCACCCAGATGATCTGCTGATGCACGAAGGCCCCGGCCTTCTCCCAGCAGGCTTCCAGCATCGCCTGGCGACGCGAGGCGTGCCAGCAGTACCACGCGGCGTCCTCGGTGATGGCCTCGGCCACGGCCGCGGCGATGAAGCCGTCGTAGAGCTCCGCGCCCTGCGAACTGTCGTCCCAGGTCACGCCGTAGGACTGCGACCAGTCCTTGTTGCGGGTCGGATGGTTCGAGCCGTCGTAGTCGACGAGATACGGCGGGTCCGTTGCGAACAGGACAGCCCGCTCGCCGTTCATCAGGCGGCGCACGTCGTCGTGGCTCGTGCTGTCTCCGCAAAGGAGGCGATGGTCGCCGAGGATCCAGAGATCTCCCGTCCGCGACGCCGGGTTGCGCGGCGGCTCGGGGATGGTCACCGGCGGCACGGAGCCCCCGGCGCCACCTTCTTGCCCGCCCCCCTCCGGCACGAAGGCCAGCAGCTTGTCCAGCTCGCCGTCGGAGAAGCCGACCAGCGACAGGTCGAAATCTTCGGCCAGCAGGTCGTTGAGCTCCGCCGACAGCAGTGCCTCGTCCCAGGTGCCGAGTTCGGTCAGCTTGTTGTCCGCGATGCGGTACGCCCGTCGCTGCGCCTCGGTCAGGTGACCGAGCACGATAACTGGCGCCTCGGTCAGCCCCAGCTGCTTCGCGGCCAGCACGCGTCCGTGCCCGGCGATCAGTTCGCCGTCCTCGCCGACGAGGCAGGGGACGGTCCAGCCGAATTCGGCCATGCTGGCGGCGATCTTCGCGACCTGGTCCGCGCCATGCGCCTTCGCGTTCTTCGCGTAGGGCTGGAGGCGCGACAGCGGCCATGTCTCGATCGCGTCCGGGGCGAAGGCGAGGGTCATGCAGGTTCCTGTCGATGGTCGATCGGCATCCGCCGGGTGGACTCCGGCACGGAGGGTTCCACCGGCTTCCGGCCGGACTCCGGCATCCGCGGGGTATCCACTCAGGGTGGCCGGTCAGGCTTTTGAATTCACAGTGGTTTCAGGGCGCCGCGGCTGGACGCTGGACTCCGGTGGCTTCCCAAAAATCCGGCCCTGTCGCTGGCGATATGCCGCGCTTCGCCCGCCAGCATACGGTCCGGCCCGGAAAGGAACCGCAAAACAACGGCTTGGCGGCCCGGTGCCCGGCCGGATCCGGCTTCGGACCCCTGGACTCCGGCGGCGGGGCGTCCCGCGCACGCCTCTCCCGATCCTGTCGCGTTTCTACGCGCCGGCCCGGGTGCGGTGAACCCCTTCCGATGTCTCTCCGAAAATCGTCTCACAGGACGATTTTCCTTGACAGCCGGTCGGCATTCTCCACCACGAAGCGCCTCGACCGCTTGCCGGACGGCACCCGGCCGCTGAGCCGCCAGGCGATCAGGGCGATGCCGTATTGCCAGTGGCGATTGGCGGCCGGGCGGCTCAACCCGATCTCCCAGCCTATCCTCTTCCAAGGCGTCCGGTTGGCGCGCAGCCAGACGATCCGCGCGTCGTCGCGTTCCAGCCAGCGCAGCCAGAGCAGCGCCTCCTCGGCCTCGGTGATGTCCCGCGGGCCGGGCTTCGGCCGCCGCATCCGGGGCTCCTGGCCGACCTGGTCGGCGAAGCTGTGGAAGTATTCGGGCCAGGCGCTGAAGTAGCCGTGCGGCCTGACCTCGGGCAGCGAGCGGAACACCTCGGCCGCGCGCTCGAGCCGGTCCTCGACCATTGCGGGGGTCCAGTCAGCCATGCGCGGCCTCCTGGTCGCCCGCCCGCGGTCCGTAGAGCTTCTCGCCCAGCTGGCGGACCAGTTCGCGCTCGGGCCAGGTGAGGCGGTCGTCATCGACGGAGACCGCGAGGACGCCCTGTTCCTGCCAGCCCTCGCGCTTGACCCGCTCCGGGTCGCGGCGCTCGCCGCCGTAGCCGCGGGGATGCCACCTCATTGCAGGCCCCCCTTGGTCTCCAGCGCCCAGAGGAGGAGCGCGATGGCATCGGCCTCGTTGTCGTCGGCCGGGCTGAATCCGCGGGCCCGTGCTGCGGCAATCATGTCCTGCTTGGGTGCATTTCCCCGGCCAGTCGCGTTCTTCTTGATCGTGCCGACCGGAACGCCGCTGTAGGGAATGCCCCGCAATTCGGCCCATGTCGTCAGCGTCGCGAGGAGACCTCCAAATACATGGGCCGCGTCGGTGCCTGCGTGGCGGCGGACTTCCTCGAACCAGATCGCAGCGATGGGCCCTGACAGCCGGTCGATCTCGGTCAGCCAGTTGGTGAAGCGCAGGTAGCGCATGCCGCCGCCGTCGAAGCGGCCCGGGCGCAGCGAGACAGTCCCGCTGGTGATCAGACCGTCATGGCTGCGAAGCGCCCAGCCGGTCGTGGTGCCGAGGTCGAGGGCGAGGATGCAGGACCGGCTGATCGCGCCCGGTTCGGGGCGGACGGCCTGCGCGGGGATCGGCGTTTTCATCGTGAAGGCTCACATGGCTCGTGGGCCTTCGGCTTCGGTCGCGGGCAGGGAATCACGTCGGCACTGTCGGTTCAAGGAAATTGCGCCCGGCCGCCGCGCTGTCCCACCTGGCATCGAACTGTCCCACTTGCCGATCGAAGTGGGACGCCGGATTTTCCTTTCGAATCAATGTCTGTCCCACCTGTCCCACTTGTCCCACCTTTTTCCCTACGTCGTATGAGAAAGAAGGAAGGCGGCCGGGACACATGCTTTTCATACAGGAAAGAGAGAAGTCGGCGGTCCAGGTGGGACAGGTGGGACATCGTTGATCTTCAATGGTTTTTTCTGTCCCACCTTGGGCTTGAAGTGGGACAGGCCGCGAAGTGGGACGGCGCCCGAACGAAAAGGGGCACCCGGATGGATGCCCCTTCGATGCCTTCAAAGCCCTCCCGGCGTCAGACGTCGGCTTGCCGCCTGCGGTAGCGCCATTCGCGGGTCGCGCCCGTGCCGCTGCGGTATCGCTCCCAGTCCCGCGACTTCAGCCAGGCTCCCACGCGCATCTGGTCGCCCTTCGTCCATTTCGCGGGCTCGATGCCGAGCGCGCCTTCGAGGATTTCGCCCACCGACACGTCGCGGATCGGCTCGGGACGTTCGAACTCTTCGTCCTGCCAATCATCCCAGCCCGCGTGGCCGCGATCGACGCTACGGGTGTCATGGGTCAGCCACCGGTCGATACGGGCGTCCCAGGCATCCGCCTGATAGCGCGCCTCCTGCGCTGCACTGGCCTCGGCAAGGATCGCCGGGTCGTCGATCCACCAGATCGCGCCTTCGCGGAAGCGACGGACGGCCTCGGCCCAGAGCTGATCCCGGTCGCGGGCCAGCGCCGCGATGTCGATGGTCCCGCAGCGCAGAGGCCAGAAGCGGCGGTTGCCGGTCTCGTCGCGCAGATAGGTGTCGGGATTGACCGTGCCGGCGAAGACGCACTGGCGCGGCACCTCGACCGTGTAGCGACCGTAGGGAGGACGGAAGCGGTCGGTGGTGCGCGTGAGGAAGGCCTTGATGCGCGAGACCTCGGCCCGGCCGATGGCGTCGAGTTCGGCGATCTCCACGATCCAGACGCCCTGCATGTGGATGGCGGCGTCCTTGGACCCGAGCTCGGGCAGTTCGTCGGTGAACCAGTCCTCGCCCGCCAGAACCTTGATGGCCGTCGATTTGCGCGCGCCCTGCGGCCCCTCGAGGATCAGCATGTGATCGGCCTTCACGCCGGGGCGGAAGATGCGTGCCACGGCCGAGATGAGCCAGAGCGCACCGACGGTGTGATGGAACGCGGTCGGGGCAGCGCCGAGATAGGTGCTGGTCCAGGTCTCGATCCGGGGCGTACCGTCCCATCTCAGCGTATCGAGCCAGTCGCGGACGGGGTGGATGCGGTGTTCGCGGGCGACGGCGCCGACGGCACGACCGACCACGAGCGGCGCGACATTGACCCCGCGCAACTGCAGCCATTCCGCGGTCCGGACATCGTCCGCATCCTCCCAGGGGCGGGGAAACGGACCGGTCGCGGTATCCCAAGGGAGCGGTTGGCGGACAACGATCTCCTGGGAGAAGTCGTCGAAGGCGAGAACGCCTGCGAAGACCGGATCGGAGGTGAGGGCGACGATGACGTTGGCCTCGTTGCGCTCCGGCGCACCGGCCAGATCGAGCCGCAGGCGCCCGAACCAGGCGGGCTTCGGGATCGGCGCGTGCGGATCGCCGGTGGCGTTCAGGCGGCGGCGGAGCTCGGCCAGCTGCCGGGTCAGGACGGACATGCCGATGCCGGTCGCGGACTTGATCCGCGCGACGACCTGGCGTTCGGGCAGCGGATCGAGCTTCGCCAGCGCGATGCGCCCGAGAAGCGTGGACAGGGCCTCGAACTCGGGCGGGTCGGTCAGCGCCTCGGCGGCGGCGATCAGGGTGGCGGGATCGTCGACGGACGCCACGATGGGGGTGGCCGTCTCCATTTCCTCGGCCTGCGACTCCGATATGTTGTCTGCCGAGTGCGTGTAATCCTTGGCGCGGGCGCCACGCTGCAGATCGTCATTGAAGTCGTCGCCGTGCAGCGGCGCGACGATCTCGTTCGGGATGTCGTCGCGGTTCAGGCGGTCCGAGAGCGTCGCGGCCGCCTGGCGGCCGGCGTCGCCTGCATCGGCGTAGATCGTGACCCGCGTCGTGCCCTCGGGCCACCGGAACCGCGCCAGACCGTCCGCGGACAGCGCCGCCCAGACGGCGGTGCCGAACAGGTCATGCGCTGCCAGAGCGGTCTCGATTCCCTCGGCGATACCAAGGTGGCCGTCCTCCGGCATCGGGAACAGCCGGACCGCGGCATCCTTCACGCTGCCGAGCATCTTCTTGCCCGGAGGCGCCTTGGCGCTGCCGTCGTCGAGCAGGAACGTGCGATGGATACCCGGCGCGCGCTCCCCGTCCGGCAGCCGCAGGATCGCGATGAGGCCGGGCCAGCCGCGGCAGCTGTCGAAGTCCGGGAGATCAGGGTGGAACAGCAGGTCGGGCGATCCGGGATCCGACAGCCCGCGGGCGCGCAGATAGGTCTCGCCGGGCGTGCCCGCGATCGGCACGGCCCCGCCGACAAGACGCGCGATCTCGGCCGAGTGGTCGGGGCGTGCGCGCATGGCCGAAGCCGGCGCGGGCCGCGGCGCCGGATGGTCCATCCCCGCAAGCCGCGCCGCCTCGTCGAAGAGCGCGCCGTCGCAGAGGCCGGTCGCCTGCGCGATCAGGTCGATGGGACCGGCCCGCTCGCCGGTGGCATAGTCGAAGCCCCAGCCGGCATAGGGCCCGTCGAGATGGATGGTGCAGGAGCCCTCCTTGCGCGGCGGGCGGCCGGACAGGTCGGCGCAGCGCAGGGACCGGCGGTCGCGCGCCAGCCTGGCCTGGGGGAACAGCCCCGGCAGCCAGTCGGCGGCCGTGCAGGCCAGCCGCTCCTTCACGGCGGCGAGGTCATGCCGGGTCTTCGTGACCGCGATGTCGTTGAGGTCGATCATCGCATCCCTCAGGCCAGAAGCACGAGACCGCGCTCGGCCCGGGTGATCGCGGTGTAGAGCCAGCGGCGGCGGTCGATCTCGCTGCGGCCCAGCCCGTCGTCCCAGACGATGACGTTCTCCCACTGCGATCCTTGCGCCTTGTGCGCCGTGATCGCCCAGCCGAAGGTCGCCTCTGTCAGCTTGCGCTTCTCCTTGTAGTCGCGGTCGTGGCGCCGCGCGTCGTAGGCGACATGGTCCTCGAAGTGGCCCTTGTAGATGCGCAGCCGGCCCGGACGCCCGTCCCGGTCGGGTTCGCCGATGCGGCGGCCGTCCTCGGCATCGCGCACGACGGCGGAGAAGTAGAGGCTTCCCTCGTCGACGATGTCCTCGAGGGTCAGGAACATGCCGTTGATCAGGCCGAGCGCGTTGTCGTTCTTCAGGCAGATGATCTTTTCCGCCCTTCCGGTGGGCAGATATGTCCCGCCCAGCCCGGCCGCCGCCCGCATCGCATTGTTCAGCTGGAAGCGCGTCGCGTTCAGGCCGCAGATCAGCTGGCCGCCGCGCAGCGCCTGCTCCGGCGTGATGTCGCCCTTGCGGAGCTTTGCGACATGATCGTCGTAGACGCCGAACCCGATGGGCTCCCCCATCCGCGCCATGGTGGCCAGCCGGACGATGGCGCTCTCGGCCGCCTGGCGGTGAATCTCGGTCAGCATCACGTCGGGCGCGTCGCGGGTGAAGGCGCCTTCGCCCTTGATCGGCGGCAACTGTCCGGGATCGCCGAGCACGAGGATCGGCTTGCCGAAGCTCATCAGGTCGCGCGCCATCTCCTCGCCCACCATCGACACCTCGTCGAGCACGATCAGCCGGGCGTCGGCCGCGTCGCTCTGCGGGTTCAGCGCGAAGCGCGGGTGCTTCATCGCCGAGAGCCCCTGGCGCATCGCCTCGATCGCGGCATCGGCGGTGGTGCGCGCGAAGCCGCTGAGGCGAAGAGCATCGCGCTCGGCCAGCGCGATCTTGCGGGCGGCCTCCTCGATCTCCTCCTCGGTCGCCTCGATCGCCGTGTAGATCAGGCTGTGAATGGTGCGCGCGGGGGTGCCCTTGCGGGTCAGCACCAGCGCGGCCTTGCCGGTGAAGGTGGCGGTCACGACGCCGGGCACGCAGCGGCCGTCCTTCGCGCTGCGGTGGGACGAGAGACCAAGGTCGTCGAGGGCGAACTTCAGGACCGTGCTCTTGCCCGACCCGGCATAGCCGAAGAGCCGGAACACTTGTTGCTCCTCGGTACGGTTCTCGAACCACTCCTTGATCTCGCGGATCGCGGCGGCCTGCGTGGCGGATGGGGTGAACTCGGTCATTGCCGCTCTCCCCAGCACCGGCCCGCCCATGCGCAGGGCGCGTGCCACTTGCCGGCCGCCATGCCGCCGCGGCAGAGGACGGCCGCGGGCTCGGCCGCGGCGCGGGGCAGCCATTCCGCCGCCTCGGAGGCTCGCACCACGGCGACGGCGCGATCCGACATCTCCTGCGCGAGACGCGCGTCGAAGGGCACGAGTTCGGCGTGCAATTCCATCGTGTCGCGGTTCAGCGCGGTGAAGAGCGCCGAGTTGGGGAGCTCCATGTAGGCCTGGTAGAGCGCGATCTGGGCGGCATAGACCGGGCGCGCGATGCTCACACCGCGCTTGACCACGTCCTTCCAGCTGGAGGCCCCGAGCGCCTTGTTCTCCCAGAGCGCGGGATAGTCCATCGCGACGGGGCCGGAGACGAAGCAGCCGTCGATATGGCCCTTGAACCGGCCCGCCATGGCCTCGAAGCCGAACTGGCGGCCATCGGGCCGTTCGGTGCGCAGGTCGAACCCGGCGAACCGCAACCAGCCTGCGACGATGTCCTCGGCCCGGTGGCCCGCCTCGAAGATCCGCAGCGTGCGCGGTTCGAACTCCTGCCCCTCGTCCTTGGGCACCGCGAGGAAGTCGTACTGGATCTGGCGCAGGCAGTCGCGCCCCAGCCCAGAGGAACTGACATAGGTGCGGGGGCGCTCGTCCCTGTGGCGTGCGGCCAGCGCCGTGTCGATGGCGGCGGATACGGCTTCGGCGATGGGCGGACGGGGCACGGCGGCGCCGTAGAGGCAGCCCGAGCCCTTGTTGAGATCGATCATCGCGCGCGCTCCCAGAACCCGCCGGCCTGCGCGATGCAGGTCAGCTTGTGGAACTGCGCCTCCGTCAGCCGGGCGCTCTCACTGAGGCGCGCGAGCTTCCGGCGCAGGCTCTCGCAGAACGCGATCTCGAAGTCGGTGACGGCGTTCCCGGCGGCCGCCTCGAGCAGGCGGGTCCAGCTGCAGGACGCGGTGTCGTCGTTCAGGTCGATCATCGCGCGGCCCCTCAGAACGGCAGAGGGTCGTCGAGGGCCGTTCCGGTGCGCTCCTTGCGCGCGGCCTGCTCCTGCATGCTGTCGATGTAGCCGGTGACCGCCGCCTCGATCAGGCGGTCGATGTCCGCGGCGCTGCGGTGGAAGAAGGGCGCCATCAGACCGAGGTCGGTGAGCGCTTCGGCGAAGGGCGTCCGCGCATCGCGGATCGCCTGTGCCTCGCGGGCGGTCTTGTCGATCATGCCGTTGTTCCTTTGAGCGATTGCACTGCCCAAGTCCTGACAGCGGAGCGAGCAGAAGCGGTGATATCGGTGGCGATCCCAGCGGAGGCCGTGGCAGTAGCCGAAGCCCCGGGCCTCCCGGGCGCAGACGGCGCAGAGTTTGGGCTCCGCCCGTTCGCGGCTGAAACGCTCCCCCGGAGCGTTTCCGGGACGCCGCTCACCCCGAGCAAGAAGCTCCCGATCGGGTCCTCGGGCGGCCATCCCGCCCGCTGGAGCTTCTCGGTCTGCATCACGATCCAGCGCGAGATCGCGTTGCTGGCCATAGCCTCGAGGTCGCCGAGGGTGAGGCTTGCGATGGGTTGGTGCAGTCTTCCTCGGGCCTCGAGCCAATTTCCGATCTCCAGCGCAGCGGCGCGCGTCGCATGCGCTTGCCATTGGTCCGGGGTCATGGGCCGGTCGCCCGGCCCGGCCCCGTCGGGCTCGGCGGTAGGGGAGCGCGCCGACCCGCCCGACCGCCGCTTGCGCCGCACCTCAACCATTGAGCCAGGCGGGCATGGCGGGCGCGGGGGCCTGCGGCGCGGGCGGTTGCTGCCGGGTCGACTGCGGGGTCGGCGCCTGCGCGCCCCAGGCCGGGGCCGCCGCCGGGGCTTGCGGTTGCGCGCCCCATGCCGGCGCGGGCGCCTGCCAGCCCGGCGCCGGCACGCTCGCGGCCTTGCGCGGCGGGGCGTTGACGGGCTCCGGGGGCACGGTTTCGCCGCGCATGATGGCGGCGTGGCTCGCGTCGTCGGGCAGAACGACGTTCGCGATCCGGTTCTGGTCGCGGTACTGCGGGCTGGAGGCGGGCTCCACCATGATGCGGGCGGCGAAGACGATCCCGTCGAGATGCCTGAGCCCGGGCAGCACCCGCTTGGCCTTGGCTGCTGGGGATTCGTCCCTGGGATCGAGCCCGAGGGCGCTGTCGACCATCGCCCGAAACGTGGACTTCGAGATCTTCCAGCCGATGGACTGGCCCTTCTCGTCGAGCTTGCCGCCCGCCACCGTGAAGCTCTGCCAGAACTTCCGCCGGGCATGCGGCCCCTCGAGGATGGTGAACTCGCAGTCGCGCATCTTCGCGTCGCTCGACTGCGACGCCTTCAGCAGCCCCGCATCCGCCGGGGTCGCGCCGTTCACGCCGCCGGGGCGCACGGTCAGGCGAACCTTGGCGAAGGTGCCGTCGGGGATCAGCTCGCCGATGGGGGCCATCTGCGGCTGGGCGTCGTTCAGATCGTAGCTCATGGGATCATGTCCTTTCAGGGATCAGGAGGCGAAGGCGGATTGGTGGGGGGCGCGGCCGTCGATCCGAGCGAGCAGCGCGCCGAGGTCGGGCGGTTCGGTCAGGTCGAGGCGGCCGGAGCGGTCCTTGGCGGGAAGGCCCCAGGGGTTGCCGGATTTGCAGACAAGGCGGCGTTCTGTGGCGGTCTCGTCCAGCACCCAGTCGCCCTTGGCGTCGCGGCCGAAGAGCTGCATCGAGACCACCTGATCGACGATGCCCGGCAGTTCGCGCGCGGCCTTCGTGCCCTCCATCTGCGGCTGCCAGGTCGTCGCGCCGAACTCGTCGGCGACCTTCTCGAGCACGCCGACGAAGATCACCGTCTTGCCGCGCGCGTGCTGGAGGTGCTTCAGCGCCTGGATCACCTCGCGGCCCAAGAGCCCGTAGGCCCCGCGGACATCGGGCTTGCCGGTCCGGTCCGAGAAGGCCTCGGGCTGCTGGCGGGCATAGGCCATGGCCTGCCGCGTCAGGTCGGTGATCGAGTCGACGAAGACGATCCGCTTCCGGGACAGGAAGTCCTCGATGCCGGTGCCGAGATACTGCTGCTGCAGCCAGGCGTGATACTCGGCGCCGTACCACGATTGCGGATGTTGCGCGGGGTCCGGCCCACCGATCAGTACGGCGAGGTCGCGGAAATCGGCGAAGCTGCGCACCGGGATCGAGTCCCCGCGCCAGTCCTGCACCGACTTCATGCCGGCCTCGAGGTCGAGGCAGACCGTCTCTTCGGCCGGCAGGGATTTCAGGAGCGAGGTCTTGCCCACGCCCGGCGGGCCGAAGATGGCGAGCGAGGTCTTGTTCTCGGCGGCCGAGAGGCGTTCGTCGGCGGTGATGATGCGGCAGGCCATGGGGTTCTCCGAAGGGTTGAAAGGGCGCGGCGGCGGGGGTGACCGGGTGCCGAAGGGGAACCTGCCCGGCGTTGCCGCTCGGGCGTCCCGCCGCCGCGCGTCACCGGTCCCGCGCCTCGAGCCGGAACACGGGTTTGCCGGTGGTCTCGGTGCGGGCGGCGGCGAAGCCCTCGCGCAGGGCGTCGGGCCAGGCGCCGAAGCGCCGCTCGGGCACGCGATAGGCGATCTCGAGGTACTGGGTCGGATCCTCGCCGGCAGCGCGGATGCGCTCGGCCATGGCTGCGAGCCGGTCCTGATCCCACGCGACCTTCTTCGGGAGATCGGCGATCACCACCACGCCCGCATCCTCGATCCGAACGGTGCCGGAGGTTTTGCCCTGCGCGGCCCGCTCGGCCGCGGCGGCGGCCTCGTAGCGCTGCGCGATCCCGGCCTCGATCCGGTCCCGCAGCCGCTTCACGCGGGCGGTCTCGGCCGCGCCTTCTTCCTGCAGCGCGAGGAGCAGCGCCGGCGGCAAGTCGGCGATCTCGCCGATGGACAGCCGGTCGAGATCGTCGAACCGGGGGGCGTTGTCGGGATGCGGCATGGCGGGAACTCCGGTCGGGGGAAACGGGACGGCCATCAGGCGGCCTCCGCGGCGTCGAGAAGTCGGGCGAGCGGCATCGGCGTGCGGCGCGGCCGCGTCCGCGCGACGGCGAGATAGGCGAAGCGGTCGGGGCCCACGCGCTCCTGCACGAGGTGGACGAGCCCGGCCTCGAAGGCGCGGAAGGCGGCATCGGCCAGCGCGGCGAGCCGGCGGCGGTCGGCCTCGGGCAGGGTCGAGATCGCCGGCGCGCTGTCGATCCCGAGGAACCCGCGATGGTATTCCAGCCGGTCGCCGGGCATCGCCTGGCCGACCCAGGCGCAGAACTCGATGTCGGTCGGCGGGCGGGGCCGCGCCGGGGCGAAGGCGGCGAAGGGCATGACGAGCATCTCCATGTCCTCCCTCTACTCACGCCGCCCGCAAACCGTCCCACCGCCCCCCGAGCCCGCGCATGGCGAGGTCGAGCCGGAGGCGTGCGAGGCGGCGGTAGAGGGCGGAGCGCGAAAGGCCGTCGCGGCCGACGAGTTCGGCGACGGCGCAGGCGCCGAGCGCGGCGCAGAGACCTCGGGCCTCCTCCGGCAGGTCGGCGAGCGCCCGGGCGAGATCGTGGCGGGTCTCGACTTCCGTCGCGGCGCACCGGTCCTGGCCGTGCCAGGCGGCGAGCCCGTCGGCCTCCGTCAGCAGGCAGCCGAGCGGCACGTCGCCGCCGGAAAGGGGCGCGTCGAGGGAGAGCATCCCGCCGCCCTGCGCCCGGCGCCGGCGATGGTGCCGGATCGCGATGCGCGAGCACTGGTTGCGCAGCACGATGTTGGCGAAGGCGCCGGTCGAGCCGCGGCGCTTGTCGAAGCCCGGCAAGCGGCAGATCAGGTCGACGAGCAGGTCCTGGCGCAGATCGTCCAGATCGGCGGCAGGCAGCCCCAGCTTGCGGCGCAGACGGCACGCGGCGGCATCGGCCTCATCGATGAGCGCGGCAAGGTCGGAGGGGGAAAGCGGCGGGTGCATGTCGTCGTGCCTCGGAACATCGTTGCTGTTGTTCCGAGACTGCCGGACCCGCCGAGGCTTTCGGTGTGATCTGCGTGTGCTTGTTGTGTGCGCCTTGTGTGTCGGGGACTTCAGTCCTCGACGGCCACGGCGGCGGGAGAAAGACCCAGGCGATAGCCGTAGCCGCGCACTGTCTCGATCAGGGCCTCGACGGAAGCCCGCGGCAGGCCGCAGCCCGTGAGGGCTTTTCGCAGATCCCGCACGATCTCGTTCGCCGGGCGCCCGGTCTGCGCCTCGATGGCCTCCTTGCGCAGGATGGGGTCGCGCTGTCCGGCCTGTTCCGCGAAGAGCCGGATCAGCGCGAACATCTGCGGGGCGAGATCGAGGCGACGGCCGTCGAGAACGACCGATCGTCGACTCCGGCTCAGCACCAGGCGCGGCGGGGCGAGGCCGACCGGCGAGAGGCAGTCGAGCGCGAGACGTTCCGCGCCGCATTCGTCGGCTCGGACGCAGTTCGCGAGCGGGCAGGCAGCAAGACCGGCCGTCCGCAGCTGCAGGTCTGTCGCCGGGTCTAGGTCCGTGGCGACGATGGTGACGGGCGCCGTTCCGGCGGCCGCCCTGACCGCGAGCATGGCGGCGGGCGCCTTCAGCGCATGCGTGTCGCGGCAGAGAACGATGCACATGCCCGTCGGCAGCCGTCCGAGCAGCCAGAGCCCCTCCGCGAGGGCGAAAGTCGCCGCCTGCAATCCGCAGGACGCCGCCATGGCGGAAACCAGTCTGTCCGCGTCGATCCCGAACCGTTTCAGGTCGTCCGGCTCCAGGGGCACGTCCGCCGCGGTGTCGCGCGGACAGCAGGCGAGCAAGCGATCTCCTGCGGCGCGGATCGGGCGCGCGTCGAGTCCGCAGTCGCAATGCGCGCAGACGGGCCAGCTGTCGGCCTTGCGCTGCTCGATCAGAACCCCCGCCCGAAGCAGGCCTTCGATCTCGCGCACGGAGAAGCGGTGCAGCGCCCGGCCGGAAACGGTCGTCTCCGCTCCCCCGTTACTCAGCCGCTTCCACAACCAGATCAGCATCGCGATCCTTCTCGAGCCCGTTGCGCGCGACCAGGGCATGGATCGCCTTCTCGAACCGCGTCCGCCGGAAGGCGAGCGTCCCGGGCGGCTTCAGGCGCACGGTCACCTTGGCAGGCTGTTTCGCATCGCTCCTGAAAAACACCCGGAAGGTGATTTCTCCCAGGCGCCAGCCGCGACCGAAACGCACTTCGCTCCCCTTGAAATGCCGGAGCGCCCCACCAGAAGGATCCTTCGATTCCCAGCTGCGCACATGGCGCCAGTTCCCATCCTCGTCCTCGGCGAAGAAGTCGGCCGCCGCCGCCACGATCCGGACCTCGAGGATCCTGTCGTCGAAGGCGTGCCGGAACGCGAAGTCCGGGCCGAACGCTGCGATGGGGTCGAGGGTATAGAGATCGCGCGCGTCCTTGCCCGCGAAGAAACCCGGCCGCCCGAGGATATGCTCGGCGAAGATGGCGGCGACCTCGGCCTGCTGCGCCTTCGGCACGCCGCCGATGCGCAGGAGCCCTTCGTATGGGGCATAGCGCAGGGCCGCGTATTTCACGGCGCGCAGCGTGATGATCCGTTCGCCGTCCCCCGCCACGACCGGCGTCGTCGTGACCGGCGCGCCATGGCTGACGACGAGATTGATCTCTCCGTCTTCCTCGTAGGGCCCGAGACGGCAGTAATCGCCCTGCAGGTCCTGCGCGAACAGCTTCACGATCGCGGCCTTGAAGGCCGCCGACGCCTCGTCCGTCAGGTCGGCTCCGACATCGCGCTGCGGCCCGCGGAACTCGGCCATCGCGGTCGGAGCCCGCAGCGCCTGGAAGTCGGCCGCAGCTTCGAAGATCCGCGGATGGTTCAGATAGGCATGCAGCGCCACATGTTTGGGCTCATGCCTGGCCGGAGCCGGGTCGGACGCGTCGACGGCCTCCTCGGGATAGAGGGCTACGCCCTGGCGCCTCGCCTCGTTCAGGACGAGCTGCATCCCCTCGGCGGATCCGACTTCGGCGACCCGATGCAGGTCCGCGACGAGCCCTTCGGACCATTCGGTGATGGGATTCGCGAAATACTCGGCCATCCGCTCGCGGATCTCGCCCGGCTCCCCGTCGAACGAAAAAGGCTGGTCCGCGCCCGCGAAATGGCGCGCGAAGAGATCGCGCATGAGCAAGACATCGATGCCGCCGAGAAACTTCGGATTGACGAATTTCCTGATGTCGGAACCCATGGCACCCCTTCCTTTCTGACCCGATTGTTCCCTTTACGTTCTATCAGTTCGGACAACCCTGAGTCGAGTCCCGATCACGGGCGTCATGTAGTGCACGCATGTGTGGGACGGTTCGCGTTCGCGATGAGTAGAGGCCGAGGGAGAGGAACGCCCGAGGCCCGCATGAAACGCCCCAACCCGCTGCCGCCAGACCGGATGACCGCTGCCGAGCGCCGCGCCGAGCTGTGCGGCCTGCTGGCCCTAGGGCTGGTCCGCTTGCGGATGCGGGATGGTGCCGAAGTATCTGACGATACTGGAGAAATTCGCCTACACTATCCGGCCGACCGATGCCGTCATGCAACCCCGAACCCGACGGAGACCGCATGACGACGCACGACCCCATTCCCGCACGCCTGGCCACGTTGAAGACCACCCCGACACCAGACCTGAAAAAACAGTGGCGCGACCTGTTCGACATCGAGCCGCCACCCTTCAACCGACGCTACCTTGAGTCCCGGCTGGCCTACCGTATCCAGGAACTCAGCCTTGGAGGGCTGAAGCCCGAGACCATCCGGCGGCTCGAACGGCTGGGCGAGGAACTGGACGGCGGGGACAAGATGAAGCGCAGGATCCGCGCCGATCGCGACCGCCCGATTGCCGGCACGCGGCTGCTGCGCGAGTGGCAGGGCGTCGAGCAGATCGTCACCGTCACCGCCGACGGCTTCGAATGGCAGGGACGGCCCTACAAGTCGCTCTCCGCCATCGCGCGCGCCATCACCGGCACGCGCTGGAACGGCTGGGTGTTCTTCGGCCTCAGGAACCACAGGGGGGTGAGCGGCGGCGGCCGCAGGCCGGCGGACGATCCGGCGGATCGTTCGCAGCCGCGAACGCCCGGAGCGCAAGCGAAGGGCCGGGAGACATGACGAAGCCGCCCGAAAAATCGAAGCTCGTCCGCAAGCTGCGGTGTGCCGTCTACACCCGGAGATCTTCAGAGGAAGGGCTGGAGCAGGAGTTCAACTCGCTCCACGCTCAGCGCGAGGCCTGCGAGGCGTACATCGCCAGCCAGCGTTCCGAGGGCTGGGTGCTTGTCCGCGATCAGTATGACGACG
>NZ_WYDP01000029.1 GCF_009904055.1 Rubellimicrobium sp. CFH 75288
CGGCTGACGCTGAACATCCTGCTCAGCTTCGCCCAGTTCGAACGCGAGGTGATCGGCGAGCGTATCCGCGACAAGTTCGCCGCCTCCCGCCGGAAGGGCATGTGGATGGGCGGTCCGGTGCCGCTCGGCTATGTGGTCAAGGACCGCAAGCTGGTGATCGAGCCCGCCGAGGCCGAGCACGTCAGGACGATCTTCCGCCTCTATGCGCGCTCCAGTTCTACCGCACAGGTGCTGAAGGAGCTGCACGCCCGCGGGATCTGCACCAAGCGCGGCGCGGTGTTCGACCGGGGCTACCTGCTGAAGTTCCTGCACAACAAGGTCTATCTCGGCCTCGCCGTGCACAAGGATGAGGTCCATCCCGGCGAGCACGCGGCCATCATCGACCAGAAGCTGTGGGACGAGGTGCACGCTGTCATGGCCAACAACCGTGTCGCCCGCAGGTCGGTGGCGCGGGCCGCTCAGCCAGCGCTTCTGCGCGGGCTGATCTTCACCGAGACCGGTGCCGCCATGACGCCACACCACACCAGGCGGAAGGGCAAGCGCTACTGCTATTACACGTCCATGGACGTGATCCGGAAACGCCCCGCGGCCGAGTTGCGCGGGCCGCAGCGGCTGCCGGGCGCGATGGTCGAAGAGGCCGTCATCGGCGAAATCCGCCGGATGCTGCGCACGCCCGAGGTCGCGGCGCGCACGGCGCGGGCGGTGCGGAAGGAGCGCCCCGATCTCGATGAGACCACCGTCGTCGCGGCGCTGTCGCAGTTCGACGATCTCTGGCAGGCGCTGATCCCGGCCGAGCAGGCGCGCATCGTCCAGCTGCTGGTCGCGCGGATCACGGTGAGCGAGGCGGGCCTCGCCATCGACCTGCGCCACGAGGGGCTGGGCGCCATCGCCGCGCTGATGGTCCCGCCGAGGAAGGAGGTCGCCTGATGCCTGCGCCCGAGACCCTGCGCGTCCACATCCCCCTCGAACTCCGCCGCCGCGGCGGCCGCCCCCGGATCCTGCCGCCGAAGCATGTCGAGGCCGCCATGGGCCACGGGCAGGATCCGCACCTCCTGCGCGCCATCGGCCGTGCCTGGGGCTGGCGGCAGCGGCTGGAACGCGGCGACGTGGCTACGCTCGCCGATCTCGCCGGCGACGAGGGCCTGTCCGACCGCTACGTCAGCCGCCTCCTGCGCCTCGCCTGGCTCGCGCCCGAGGTGCTCGAGCGGCTGGTCGTCCACCGCGAGCCTTCGACGATCAGCATCTACGACCTGTGCTTCGTGGCGGCCCTGCCGTGGGACGAGCAGCCGGGCCGGGTGTTCGACTGAGCCTCAGTGAAAGCTCGCCTGAAACGTCGTCGCCGTCAGCGAGACATGCGCGTCCAGCGGCGGGTGCAGTTCGAACGCCTTCGGCTCGCGTGAGAAGTTCCAGAGCCGGAAGAGGCGCCATTCCGCGCGCCGCTCCTCGGCCACGGCAAGCTCGTTGCGGGTGATGTGGAAGGGCGTGCGCTCCCAACCATTCGTCGTTTTCACCTCGATCAGCCGTTCCCGACCGTCCGGTGCGAAGCTGGCGATGTCGTAGCCCGCGCCATCCCCGTCCTCCTCCGACACCCAGCGCACCTTGCGCGCCAGGTCGTCGCGCCCCGCCGAACGCAGCGCCGACCGCTCATGCGCCAGAACGCGTTCCTCGCCCGCGCGGCCGAGGGCACGGTTGCGTTCGTCCCGGCCTGCGACATCGAACTTGGCCGCGATGTGCAGCATCTGCTCCAGCTCCTGCGGCGGCGGCTGGTTCGACAGCGTCGGCGGCGGCCCGATCCAGATCTGCGCCGCTTCGCGCAGACCACCCGCAGGATGCAGACTCGGCTGACGCCCCAGCCACGCCGGGTTCAGCGCCAGCCACCGCGCCACGGCATCGACCAGCGTCATCTGGAAGTTGAAGGCGGGCTTGTAGCCGGGGATCCAGTCCTCGCCGAGGCCCTTCAGCACCGCGCTGATGTTCTGGTGCTTGAACTCGACCGATCCCTCGGAGCGGTTGTTGAGAAGCGGCAGCAGCGCACGACGATGCTCGGCCTTGTTGTAGGGCCGCCCGGCGATGTCGTCGGCCAGCATCGCGAAGTAATCCGCGACGATCAGGTCGTTCTCTTCATCCGTCCAGGGCGCGTTCGACATTGCGCCAGGCTACGGGCGGCAAGTCCTTTTGTCATCAACGCTTTCCAATGCTGGCCCGCTTAAATCACCGCCTCCGCTATGCGCCATTCGACCAGCGCACCCACCGGCTGCGCCTATTGCGTGTTGCGGCTCTGTTCCCCTCGAAGGCGATGGACACGAGGGGCGAAGTTTTGGCGGAGTTGAAACTCAGGCCATTGGAAAGGCGAGGAAAAATCAGACCGAACCGAATTCGGCGAGGTTCGCCCGAACAGAGACGGAGCGCCGTTCAGAGCCCGGAACGGGCCTCGCGCGCAGTCTCAGAGGTTCGCACGGGGGAGGCAAAGCCCTTTGAAAACACGACTATTTCCGCGCCGCTATGGGCGCCTCTCCGTGTTCGCAACAGGGATGATGGCGGAGGGGATGGGCCTGACGTCGGACCTTCTCCATCTGTCGATTCTGACAGCGCGGTACTTAGCGGCTCTGCCCGTCCGCTCCGCCGATCTGCTCTGCTCAACCATTTTTCAGTAGCGACGGCCTTGTTTTCTTGGCGACATGTGTGGTTGCTTTGACGTGTCGCGTTACGGACCAACGGCCGGGGAGGCGCCTAGGACCTCATCAAAGCATCCGTCAAGATTAATGCTCCGGCAAGCCACCCACGCAGTCGCAGGACATGTCGTTGCTGCGCGATGATCTCCGGCGACGCGACAACAATGCATGCTGTATCGGATCAGCGCCAAGCGGGAGATCAGTATCGCGACAGGAGAGCCTCCGAAAAGCCAACACATCGCGACGCAGCTTCATCGCGCTCGCGATCTCCGGGTCTTGGCAGAAGCGTGGCAGCTGGTCTGATGGACTTTCGAGCGCGCCGCGCCTAGGCTTGGAGCATGCTTTCGCGATTGCTGACCCTGCTTGCAATCCTCGCGGTGTCCCTGGTGACCACGCTGGCAACTGCGCATGCCGCGCGCATGAGCATCGGTTGCGCTTCGGAACATACGATTCATGCCGTCGAGATGAAGGGTTCTGCGGTCGGAGCGGACGTGGGCTGCGACTCCGCGCACCCCTGCGGGTCGGCGGATGCTGCGATGTGCAAATCCGTTTGCGCCGGTCTCCTGGTCATCGCGACGCCGCCGCGCGAGCAAGTCGAACATGCCCCTGGCGCCGACAGGCATGACGTCCGGCCCGAAGCCATTCCCGTCGGCCGCGTGCCGGAAGGAACCGATCGGCCTCCCAAGTCCCGTCTCCTCTGATCGCGCGGGGCTGCCCTTCGCATTCCGGACAATCAGATGACGGGACGCCTGTCCCGAGGAGACGACCATGAACATCCTTACCCGACGCGGCTTTCTGGCCGCAGGCTCTGCCGCCATTCTCGGCGCGCAGATGCCAAGTCTTGCCCGCGCGCAGAGCGGCAGCCCGCTGGCCCTGTCCGCCGCAACCCGCACGCTCGACATCGACGGCCGTGCCGCGACCGTCTTTGGCCTTGCCGGGCCATCCGGCCAGGGCCTGGTGCTCGACCCCGGACAAAGGTTCCGGGTCGATCTAACGAACGATCTCGACGTTCCCACCATCATTCACTGGCACGGCCAGATCCCGCCGAATGCCCAGGACGGCGTGCCGGACATCCCATTGCCGCCCCTGGTTCCCGGCGAGACGCGATCCTACGATTTCGAACCGAGGGCCGGCACTCACTGGATGCACAGCCATCTGCCGATCCAGGAAATTCAGCTTCTCGCCGCGCCCCTGATCGTGCGGTCGCCCGAGGATCTGGCCGCCGACCGGCAGGAGGTGGTGATGTTCCTGCACGACTTCTCGTTCAGCGCACCCGAAGAGGTGCTGGCCCGGATCACCGGCGGCAGTGCGGGCGGGCATGGCGATCACGGCGCGCTGGCGGGCGGGTCGGCAGCCCAGCCGATGCCGGGCATGGATCACGGTGCCTTGGGCCACGGCGGGATGGGCAACATGCCGGGCATGGGAAACATGCGGGGGATGGGCGGGATGATGGGCATGGGCGGGATGGCCGGCATGGCCATGGACCTGAACGACTACGACTGGGACGCTTATCTCGCCAATGACCGCACCCTGTCCGACCCCGAGGTGGTCACGATCGAGCGCGGCGGCCGCATCCGGCTGCGCATCATCAACGCGGCGGCGGCGACGGTGTTCTGGATCGACAGCGGACGGGCTGCGGCCCGGCTCGTTGCCGTGGACGGGCACGCGGTCCGGCCGCTTGCCGGAAGCCGGTTCGGGCTGGCGATGGGGCAGCGGCTGGATCTGGAGATCGACCTTCCGGCCGAAACCGGTACCTGGCCGATCCTTGCCCTGCGCGAGGGCGCGCGCGAGCGCACCGGGCTGATCCTCGCCACGCCCGGCGCCGAGGTCCGGCGTCTGGACGCCCTCGCCGAGACGGCGGCCCCGGCCTTCGACACCGATCTTGCGCAGGAGGCGCGCCTGTCGGCCCTGGTTCCGCTGCAGGGGCGGCCGGTGGATCGCAGCCAGATGCTGATGCTGGGCGGCTCGATGCAGCCCTATGCCTGGACGATCAACGGCGCCACCTGGGGCCAGCATCAGCCGATCGCCGCGCGCAGCGGCGAACGGGTCGTGCTGTCCTTCCACAACATGTCGATGATGGGCCATCCAATGCACCTGCACGGGCACGCCTTCCAAGTCGTGGCGGTGAACGGCCGCGCGGTTGCGGGGGCGCTGCGCGACACGGTCTATGTGCCGCCGATGTCGATGGTCGATGTTGCCCTCGACGCCGGAGAGGCTGCGCGCTGGATGCTGCATTGTCACCACATGCCGCACCTGGCGACCGGCATGATGACCGAGTTCGCGGTTTCGGCCTGAGATCGCGCTTGGCGGGGCGCAGCGAAGCGGTGCCCCGCCCGGATGTCACCCCACCGGCACGCAGGACGTGCCACAACGGAAGGGAAAGACCATGATGAACGGAACCGGAATGGGATTCGGCATGGGCTTCGGCTGGCTGTTCGGCCTGCTGATCCTCGTCCTCCTCGTGCTGGCCATCGCGGCCCTGATCAAATACCTGCGGAAGTGAACGGAGACAGAGCATGTCCTATACGATCGACCGGATGGTCCCCGGAACCGGCCTCGACGACGTCGATGCGCGTACGCGCAAGGCGCTGGCGGATCACGGCTTCGGCGTACTGACCGAAATCGACGTCGCGGCGACGATGAAGAAGAAGCTCGACGTCGAGATGCCGGCCTATCGCATCCTCGGCGCCTGCAATCCGAAGATGGCGCATCAGGCCATCGGGCTGGAGCCCCGCGTCGGCGCGATGCTGCCCTGCAACGTGATCCTGCGCGCGGTGGAGGGCGGGGTGGAGGTCAGCGCCATCGATCCGGTGGCCTCGATGCAGGCCATTGCGAACGACCGGTTGCAGTCGGTGGCCGGCCAGGTGCGCGACCTGCTGGCGAAGGCCGTAGCGGCGATCTGATGCGCGGGCCTGACCAGCAAACCGGAAAGGAGGACCGGATGACACGGACGGTTGTCACGCGCCGCATGGCCCTGAAGGGCGGGATGGCCATGCTGGCCATCTGGCCGCTCGGCGCCGCCGCCGAAGGGGAGGCCCCGAGGATCCATGTGGTGAAGGACCCGGGCTGCGGTTGCTGCACCAGCTGGATCGGGCATCTGCGCGACAACGGGTTCGCCGTCAGCTTCGAAGACCGCGACCCCGTCGCGCTGGCCGCCTTCAAGCGCGCGCACGGCATCCCGGACGCGCTTGCTTCCTGCCACACCGCCATCAGCGGCGCTTACACGATCGAGGGCCATGTCCCCGCCGCCGACATCCGCCGGCTGCTGGCCGAGCGCCCCGATGCCATCGGTCTCTCGGTTCCCGGGATGCCCTACGGTTCGCCCGGCATGGGTCCGGAAAGCGCGCGCGAGGCCTATGACGTGCTGCTGATCCGCCGGGATGGAGGCGCGGAGGTCTTCGCGCAGTATCCCGCGGCAGGGTGATGCCGCCCCCCGATAGCCCGGGGGGCGGAAGACCCGATCCGGGGTCGGCTCAGGGGGCCCGCATGGCCTGGTAGTCGCCGCGCGTCCGCAGGGTCAGGACCACAGGGGCGTCGGTCCGGTTGCGCCAGAACCAGCCGTGGTTGCCGGCGAAGGCCGGGACCAGTTCGCCCGTCTGTTCGGGCACGGCGCGCCCCTGTTCGTAGCTGATCCGGTTCGCCCCGCCCTCGCCATGGGTATCGTAGTTCAGCACCGCCCCGTTTGCGGTCCATGCGAAGGCGGCCCGCGCGCCTTCGGCCATGGCCAGCTTGATCTCGATGCCTTCGCCGGGCGCGAGGGTGTAGCTCACCTCGTCGCGCCAGAGCGCCGCATCCTGCCCGGTCGTGGCCGGTGCGGGGGCCGAGGCGACGGGCGCCGTCGCTCCTGCCGGCAGCGCAGCGGCGGCCGGTTCGGGCACAGCCGGCGCCGCGCCGACCTCGGCGCCGATCACGGCCGCGATGGCCGCAACCTGCCTCTCGATCGCCGCGAGCCGCGCGAGGACCTGCGGGTCGGCAGCGAGGGGGGCGGCCGCAGCGGCCGGGGCTTGCGCGGCGGCACGTGCGGCATCCTCGGCCGCAGCCTCGGCATAGAGCTGCTGCTTGATCTCGCCCATCTGCGTCAGGCCCATCGCGCGCCCGAGGCCGGTGGCGTCGATCCCGTATTCGGCCGGCAGCCAGAACAGCACCAGTATTGCGCCGGCCGCGGCGGCCGAGCCGAGGGTGGCGCGGATCAGGCCGCCGGACGTGGCCTCGACGCCTCGCACATGGCCCTCGGCGTCGCGCCGGCGGTCGTGGCGCGGCTCGGCCCGCAATGGGGGGGCGGGGGCGTTGGCGATATCGAAATACTTGCGTTGCATGGGATGTCTCCGCAATTCAGGCGACGAGATAGCCGGCGATCTGGAAGCCCGTCAGGGCGAAGCCGGCGACCATCATCAGGACATTGGCGGCATAGGCCTGCCGCGCGAAGGACGGGGTGGCGCGCCAGCGGTTCATCACCACGAGGATGGCCGCAAGCGCGGTCAGCTGGCCGATCTCGACCCCGACGTTGAAGGCGATCAGGTTCGCCAGCAGGCCGTCGGGCGAGATGTCGTAGTCGATGATCTTCGAGGCGAGGCCGAAGCCGTGCAGGAAGCCGAAGATGAGCGTCGCGGCCCGCGTGTCGGGCTGCACGCCGAACCAGGTCCGGAAGGCGCCCAGATTGTCGAGCGCCTTGTAGACCACGGAAAAGCCGATGATCGCGTCGATGATGTAGCTGTTGATGCCGAAGCCGAACCAGACCCCGGCGAGCATGGTCGTCGAATGCCCGATGGCGAAGAGCGAGACGTAGAGGCCGATCTCCTTCATCCCGTAGAGAAAGAAGATCACGCCGAACAGGAACAGGATGTGGTCGTAACCGGTCACCATGTGCTTGGCGCCGAGGTAGAGGAAGGGGATGATGTGCACCCCGGTCACCTCCTGGATATAGCCCTTGTCGCCCAGCGTCACCGCGTGGGCGAGGGCCGAATCGGCCCAGGCAAGGGCGAGGAGCGCGAGCGCAAGCCAGAGGGCCAGCCGCCGCGCGGGAAGGGCCGGTCGGGCGCGACCGGCGGAGTCATGTGTCATGCGAGGAAGTCCTTCGTCCGATCTGTCGTGTGGCGCGGCCGGGCTGCGCTGCGAAGCATGGGTCAGACGAGGCGGGGCGGGCGCCGCGGTCCTTCGCGGATCAGGCCGGGCGGCGCGGATGCCTCTCCGGGCGCGGGCGCAGGCTCGCGCCACGCGGGATGGTCGGGGCCGGGTTCCGGCAGGGCCTGCAACTGGTGCTCGTGGTCGGTTGCATCGTGACCCGCGAAAGGCCCATGATCCGCTTCGGAATGCGCATGCCCATGTGCTGCGACCTCGGCCGCCGCCGCCATGCTGGCGGGCCCGTGGGTCAGGTTCACCAGAACCGGGGCGAAAAGCAACGCCAGCAGGACCAGCCAGGACAGCGGTGCCCGTGGCCCCCTTGCCTTGCCTCTGCCGCGCCTTGCCCGCATCCCCGAACCTGCCTTCGTCCCGTCGCCTGCCGGCGATCTTGCATTATCCCCCCGGGGGGGATATGTCCTTCTTATGACAGACCCGCATCCCCATGCAAGCCACCCCGCCATCGTCACCCGGCTGAAGCGCGCCGAGGGGCATCTGCGCCATGTCATCGGCATGATCGAGGCCGGCCGCCCCTGCACCGAGATCGCGGTGCAGCTTCAGGCGGTGGAAAAGGCCCTCTCCACCGCCAAGCGCACGCTGATCCACGACCACATGGACCATTGCCTGGGCCACGGCGGGGCGGCGGACCTGGACGAGCTGCGCCAGCTGGCGAAACTGCTCTGAGGCCATTCGATGCTGTCGGTCCTGTCCAACCGCACCTGGCGCCATCTCTTCGCCGCGCAGGTCATCGCGCTGGTGGGGACGGGGCTGGCCACGGTGGCGCTGGGGCTGCTGGCCTGGCGGATTGCGGGCGAGAACGCGGGCGCGGTGCTGGGCACGGCGCTGGCGATCAAGATGGTGGCCTATGTGGGCCTGTCGCCCGTGGCCGCGGCGCTGGCGGCGCGGGTGCCGCGGCGGGCCTGGCTGGGGGGGCTGGACCTGATCCGCGCCGCGGTGGCGCTGGCCTTGCCCTTCGTGACCGAGGTCTGGCAGGTCTATGCCCTGATCTTCCTGTTGCAGGCGGCCTCGGCGGGCTTCACCCCGGCCTTTCAGGCCACGATTCCCGACATCCTGCCGGACGAGGCCGACTATACCCGCGCGCTGTCGCTGTCGCGGCTGGCCTACGACCTCGAAAGCCTGGTCTCGCCCATGCTGGCGGCGGCGCTCCTGACGCTGGTCAGCTTCCCGGCGCTGTTCGGCGGCACGGTGATCGGGTTCCTCGCCTCGGCCGCGCTGGTCACGACCGTGCGGCTGCCCGCGCCGCAGGCCCCGGCGGCGGGCGGGGCCTGGGCGCGCACCACCGCCGGTATCCGCCGCTATCTCGCCACGCCGCGGCTGCGGGGCCTTCTGGCGCTGAACCTGGCGGTGGCGGCGGCGGGCGCCATGGTGATCGTCAACACCGTGGTCGTCGTGAAGGCGGGCTTCGGTCTGGGCGAGCCGCAGGTGGCGCTTTCGCTCGCGGCCTTCGGGGCGGGGTCGATGGCGGCGGCGTTCATGTTGCCGCGGCTTCTGGAGCGCATCCCCGACCGCCCGGCGATGCTGGCGGGTGCTGTGCTGCTGGTGCTGGCCCTGCTGGCCGGGCCGATGGCGAGTGCGCTGCCCGCGCTCATGGCGCTGTGGCTGGTCACGGGCTTCGGCTATGCGCTGGTGCAGACGCCCACGGGCCGCCTCCTGCGCCGCTCGGCCCCGGCCGAGGAGCGGCCCACGCTCTTTGCCGCGCAGTTCGCGCTGTCGCATGCCTGCTGGCTGATCGCCTATCCGCTGGCGGGCCGGGCCGGTGCGGCGATCGGCCTGCCCGCGACCTTCCTCGTCATGGCGGCGCTGGCCGCGCTCGGCACCCTGCTCGCCTGGCGTCTCTGGCCCGCGTCCGAGGAAACCGCGCTGCCGCACGTCCACGCGGACCTTCCCCCCGACCACCCGCATCTGCGCGAACACGCCACACCGCACCGCCACGCCGCGATCCGCGACGCGCTGCACCCCGACTGGCCGCCGGAAGAAGCCCGCCATGCCGCATGACCACACCCACGACCATCGCGCCGGCCCCGCCGACCTCGGCCCGGCCTTTCGCCTCGCCGTGCTGCTCAACGCGGGCTATGTCGTGGCCGAGGCGGCGGCGGGGTTCCTGACCGGCTCGCTCGCGCTTCTGGCCGATGCCGCGCACAACCTGACCGATGTCGCGGGCCTGCTGATCGCCTGGGCGGCGGCGGTTCTGGCACGGCGCGCGGCCAGTGCGCGGCACAGCTGGGGGCTGGGTCGGGCCACGATCCTGGCGGCGCTCCTGAACGGCATCGCCATCCTGATCGGGGTCGTCTGGGTGATCTGGGAGTGGGAGGCGGTGGGGCGCCTTTCGGCGCCGGTCGAGGTGCCGGGGCCGGTCGTCATGGCGGTGGCGGGGATCGGGATCCTGGTCAACACCGGCACGGCGCTTCTTTTCCTGCGCGCCCGGCACGATGACCTCAACGCCGAGGGCGCCTTCCTGCACATGGCGGCCGATGCCGCCGTTTCGGTCGCCGTCGTGCTGGCGGCGGCGGGCATCTGGCTGACGGGGCTGCAATGGCTCGACCCCGCAGTGGCGATCGCGGTGAGCCTGCTGATCGCCGTCACCGCCTGGCGGCTGACGCGCCAGGCCCTGCATCTCGGCCTCGATGGCGTGCCCGAGGGGATCGACCTGCAGAAACTGGCCCGTTTCATCGGCGACCAGCCGGGAGTGAACAACGTGCACGACCTTCATGTCTGGGCGATCTCGACGACCAGGACGGCCCTGGCGGCGCATGTCGTCTTGCAGGGCGAGGATAGGGATGGCTTCCTCGACCATGTGACGGAAGCGCTGGAACGTGATTTCGGCATTGGCCATGTCACGCTGCAACTGGAAACCGCGCCTTGCGAAAGGGCGGGGGTTTGCCTTGCGACCTGACCGGCACGCCGCGCCGCCTGTTGCCCGCTGGGTGCCTTCCGGCGCGCGCCCTTCACGTTCGGCACGTTCGGCAGCGGAACCGGATATTCACACGGAATCCACCGGACGATGGTGGTCCGCCATGCAGTGGCCGTGGTCCCCCAGCACCTCGATGACCCGGCAATCGGCGATTTTTCCGCCCGCGCATTGCACGACCATGCGTTCCAGTTCGGCCTTCAGCGCCGTCAGCCGTGCGAGGCGACTTTCGACCTCCGCCAGTTGCGCCCTGGCGATGGCATCGGCGGCGGCGCAGGACTGTTCGGGATTGTCCGACAGGCTGAGCAGGTCGCGGATCGCCTCGAGCGTGAAACCGAGGTCGCGCGCGTGCCGGATGAAGGCCAGCCGTTCCAGCGCCTTGCGGCTGTAGAGACGCTGATTGCCCGCGCTGCGTTCGGCCTCCGGCAGCAGGCCGATCTGTTCGTAGTAGCGGATCGTCGGCACCTTCACTCTGGCCTGCGCCCCGAGCTTTCCGATGGTCAACATCAGATTCCCCTTGAAGCTATAGTTGCTAGAGACATTAGGTTCCCGACTCGATGAAGACAACTGCCCCTCGGGGCCGAGGGAAAGCCATGACGGAAGCAAATAGCGAAACCGCCTGCGACTGGACCGTATCAGGCATGGATTGCGGCTCTTGTGCTGCCAAGATCCGGGATGCGGTGACGCGTATGCCGGGGGTCAGCGGCGTCGAGGTCAGCATCATGTCGGAACGCCTGCGCCTGACGCTGGACGAGGCGCAGACCGGGCGGGACAAGGTCGAGAAAACGGTCCGGGCCCTCGGCTATGAAATCGCGCCGCGTGCGGCCTCGGCGAACAAAGAGTTCGTGCTGCCCGGCGCTAACATCCCGAAGGCAGACGTTGGCGAGCACGCTGACCACGATCGTGATGGCCACGATCAGGATGGCCACGACCATGGCCCGCAGGCAGACGCCACCGCAAAACGCGACGACTCCGGCCACGGCAGCGCCGGCCATGTGCATGACGATCCAGCCGACCGTGGCAAGCGCTGGTATCAGACGGGCAAGGGCAAGCTGGTGATGTTCACCGCCCTCTTGCTGGGGGCCGCCTGGATCATTGAATACCTGGCGCCCGAGATCGGCAAATGGGCCTTCACCGCGGCCTGCCTCATCGGGGTTGCGCCGGTGGCGAGGCGAGCCTTTGCCGCACTGCGGATGGGTCAGCCGTTCACCATCGAAAGCCTGATGACGATCGCGGCCATCGGCGCGCTGTTCATCAATGCGGCGGAAGAGGCGGCGCTGGTCGTCTTTCTGTTTGCGGTGGGTGAAGTGCTGGAAGGTGTGGCAGCAGGCAAGGCGCGGGACGGGATCCGCGCGCTGGCCAACCTGGTGCCCAAGACAGCGATGCTGGAGGTGAATGGCGCCACGAAAGAGGTGCCTGCGGCCAGCCTGTCGGTGGGTCAGATGATCCTTGTGCGGCCCGGTGACCGCGTTCCGGCGGATGGAGAGATTTCCGAGGGCACTTCTGGCGTGGATGAAAGCCCGGTCACCGGTGAAAGCGTGCCCAAGACACGCGGGCCGGGGGATTCCGTGTTTGCGGGCTCGATCAACACCGAAGCCGCGTTGCGGATCAAAGTGACCAAGGGGCCCGAAGACAACACCATATCCCGCATCATCCGTCTCGTGGAAGAGGCCGAGGAGGCCCGCGCGCCCACCGAGCGGTTCATCGACCGTTTCAGCCGCTGGTATATGCCCGCAATTGTTGCGGTCGCGGCGCTGGTCGTGCTGGTGCCGCCGCTGGCTTTTGGTCAACCGTGGGATACCTGGGTCTATCGCGGGCTGGCGCTGCTCTTGATCGGTTGCCCGTGCGCGCTGGTCATCTCGGTCCCGGCCTCCATCGCCTCGGCGATGTCCACGGGCGCAAAGCGCGGGCTGTTGATGAAGGGCGGCGCGGTGATCGAGGCGGCATCAAGCGTCAACCGCATCGCATTCGACAAGACCGGAACGCTGACGCACGGGCGGCCGAAGGTGACAGACCTGGTTGTTTTCGGCACGACCACCGAGGCCGAACTGCTGGCCGTCGCGGCGGGGGTGGAGACGGGGTCGAGCCACCCCTTGGCCATCGCCATCCTGAACAAGGCCAAGGACACAGGCGTCGCGGCGCTGCCGTCGCGCGACGCCAAGGCGCTGATGGGCAAAGGCGTCGTCGCAACGGTTGGCGAGGCATCCGCATGGGTCGCCTCTCCGCGCTACGCCATGGAGAATGGCGGGCTCGATGGCCTCGGCCTGCGCCAGGCCACCAGCTTTGAGGAAGATGGCAAGACCGTCGTCGCGGTGTTCCGCGAAAAGACCCCGCTCGGCCTGATCGCGATGCGGGACGAGCCGCGCGCAGACGCCAAGGACGCCGTGCGACAGTTGACGGCGATGGGCGTGACCTCGGTCATCCTGACCGGAGACAACCCGCGCACGGCTGGCGCCATCGCGGGTGGCCTCGGCATGGAGTTTCAGGCCGACATGATGCCAGAGGACAAGCTGACGGCGATCAAGACGATGAGCGAACGGGGCGGCGTGATGATGATCGGCGACGGCATCAACGACGCGCCCGCGCTGAAACAGGCGAGCGTGGGCGTGGCGATGGGGTCGGGCACCGATGTGGCGCTGGAAACCGCCGATGCGGCGATCCTGCGCGACCGGGTAACGGACATCCCCGCCATGATCCGCCTGTCGCGCGCGGCGATGGCCAACATCCGCCAGAACGTCACCATCGCTCTGGGGCTGAAGGCCGTTTTCCTGGTGACCTCGGTTCTGGGGCTGACCGGCCTCTGGATCGCGATCCTTGCCGATACCGGGGCAACCGTGCTGGTCACCCTGAACGCGCTGCGCCTGTTGCGGTTCAACCCGGAACGCGAGGCGTGATGCGATGATGTCTGGCTTTGGCTGGGCCGCGCTGGCCCTTCTCTTCGGTTATCTCGCGCTGTTCTTCTGGGGCAGTGCTGTCGCCGCACAGGCGGCGGGACGACCCGTCTGGCTGTTTGCGCGTGCCACTGGGCGCGACCGGCTGGCAGCCTTCGGGTTCCGCTCAACCTTCGCGCTGGCCTTCTTCGGGCCGCTCCTTTGGCTCGCGCTGCCCATGCTGCACAAGGTCGATCCGTTCTGGACCGAAGGGAAGGCGCTGATACTTGGGGTGATCGGCATCTTCGTCGCGGGCCTTGGCGCAATGGTGGCCTTCGCTGCGCAGATGTCGATGGGCACGTCCTGGCGCGTCGGTGTGGCGAGCGGCCAGACGGGCAGCCTCGTCTCGGGCGGGCTTTATCGGTTCAGCCGCAACCCGACCTTTGTTGGACAGTTCGCCCTGCTGGCGGGAGTCGCCCTCGCGGTCCCTGCCGTACCGACCATCCTCGCGGCGATCCTGTTCCTCTGGTCTGCGGCCACGCAGGTCCGGTCGGAAGAGGCCGCTATGCGTCAGACTTTGGGATCGGACTATGACCGCTATGCGGCCTCTGTTCCGCGCTGGATCGGATTTCGTCGCAGGGCAACGTCATGACCGGGCGCATGATTGTCGTCCTGATCGCGGCCACTGCGCTGGCTGATCAGCTGACCAAGGCAGCAGCTTTGTTGAACCTCCCGCTCGGCCAACCGGTTGCTGTCATGCCCGGCTTCAACCTGAGGCTCGGCTTCAACGAAGGGGCGAGTTTCGGGATGCTTTCGGGCGTGATGGCAGGCAAGCCCCTCCTCATGGCGGCACTGACCGGGGCACTGACGCTGGTCTTCGCCGTCATGGCGTTCCGGGCACGCCATCCGTTTGAACGCGCAGGTTTTGCACTCGTTGTTGGGGGCGCACTTGGGAACATTGTCGACCGGCTGCGGCAAGGGGCGGTCACGGACTTCCTTGATCTCTTCTGGCAGGACTGGCACTGGCCCACCTTCAATGTCGCGGATATCGCCATCACGCTCGGGGCAGTTTGCATCCTCGCAGCCTCTCTCCGATCACGCCGCCGCAAGGAGCCTGTTCTTGACCGACGCTAATGCCCAGACGCTGTCGCGCGACGACCTGCCCCTCACGGCCGCCTTCCTGATCGCACTGACCGCCACGCTTGGCGCGCTGTTCATTGGCGAGGTGCTGGGCCAGATGCCTTGCACCCTGTGCTGGTATCAGCGCGTCGCCATGTTCCCGCTGGTGGCGATCCTTGGCCTTTCGCTTTGGCGAGGGGACGGCATGGCGCGTCCCTATGCCCTGCCGCTGGTGCTTGCGGGTCTGGCACTGGCAGGCTGGCACTCCGGGCTCCATCTCGGCCTTATCCCCGAGGCCGTCGCACCCTGCACCAAGGACGGGCCGTCTTGCTCTGGTCCGGCGCAGATCATCTTTGGCCTGCCTATTCCCTATCTCTCGCTGGCGGCTTTTGCTGCCATCCTTGCCTGTCTGATCTTTTCCAAAGGAACCCGCACATGAACCGCCGCACCTTATTGATCGGGGCTTCGGCCCTCGGGCTTGTCGCTTTCGGGGGCGGTGCCTTCTTCCTGAACCGCCAGCGTCAGGCCGAAGCCGAAGCGCTTGCCGCTGCCACTCCGGCCGTGGACCCCTCGCTTCTGATCCGCCCGCATTCCCCCAGCTTCGGCCCTGCCGATGCGCCGGTCACGCTGGTCGAATTCTTCGACCCTTCGTGTGAGGCCTGCCGGGCGTACCATCCGGTCGTCCAGGAAATCCGCCGCCAGTTCCCGGATCAGGTCCGCGTCGTCTTGCGTTATACGGTGTTCCACGAAGGCTCGGACGAGGCGGTGCGCATCCTGGAGACCGCGCGGATGCAGGACAAGTTCGAGCCGGTGCTGGACGCACTTCTGGAACAGCAGCCGGGCTGGGCGGTACACGGATCGCCGCAATTGGATCTGGCCTGGGAAATTGCCGGGGCCGCTGGCCTCGATCTTGAAAAGGCCGAAAGTGACAAGCTGTTCCCGGGCATCACCGGCATCCTCAATCAGGACATGGCCGATGTCGAGGCCGCGGGAATTCGCCAGACGCCGACCTTCTTCCTGAACGGCAGGCGGCTGGAGAACTTCAGCGCCGAAAGCCTGATTGCCGATGTCCGGTTTGCTGTCGAAAACGCCTGACGGCCCCGCGTTCAGGACTTGTTGGCGAAGGCTGCGAACAGGGCCAGCGTCCGCTCGCTGACGTGATGCTCGATGCCTTCGGCGTCGCGTTCGGCCGTCTCGGGGTCCAGTCCCAGGCTAATGAGAAAGCGCAAGACGATCTCGTGCCGCCGCCGACATTCCTTCGCCAGCGCACGGCCCGCATCCGTCAGAAAGACCGAACGATACTTGGCGCGGGTGATCAGCCCCTCGCGCGCCAGACGGTCGAGGGTCTTGGTCACGGTTGGCACTTTCACGCCAAGCCGAGCTGCGATGTCGACCGGGCGGGCCTCGCCCTGATCGTGAATCAGTTCGGCAATCAGCTCGACATAATCCTCGGCCAGTTCCCGGCTGCGCGCGTCGCGCACGCCCTGAAACGCTTCTGCCCTCAGATCTGCGGGCCGGTCATCGGATGCGGGCTGCGTCTGGGGGGCAAGAACGTGCCGTGTCATTCGGTGAGTGTCGCACAGGGAGGATTGACAAGTAAAGACGCGCCACTGATTGTTAGCATAGTCTAACTTTGTGCGCCAAGCCTTTGGCGCGACCTTGCGACCACGGAAAGCATCACCGCCATGCCCGCGAACGCCTGGCGACAAGAGCGTGAGACGCCGTCCCTGTCCGAGGTCTTCCGCAGCATCGCGGTCGGCAATGGCGGCACCAGCACCAGCCGGTTCCGACGGTTCCTTGCGTTCATCGGCCCCGGCTATCTGGTGGCAGTGGGCTACATGGACCCCGGCAACTGGGCGACCTCGCTCGCGGGCGGGGCGGCCTTTGGCTACACGCTTTTGTTCGTGGCCCTGCTGTCGAACATCATGGCGATCCTGCTCCAGTCGCTCTGCGCGCGGCTTGCCGTCGCCTCGGGGCGCGATCTAGCGCAGGCCTGCCGCGACGCGTTCGCGAAATGGATGTCGGTCCCGCTGTGGGTGCTGGCGGAAGGGGCGATCATCGCCACGGACCTGGCCGAGGTGATCGGCACCGCCATCGGTCTGAACCTCTTGTTCGGTATACCGCTGGAGATCGGCATCTTCATCACCGCCGCCGACGTGTTCCTGATCCTGTGGTTGCAGAACAAGGGGTTCCGCTGGATCGAGGCGTTGATCATTTCACTGATGGCATTGATCGCCGCCTGCTTTGTCGTGCTGATTGCGCTGGCCGACCCTGTCTGGGGCGAAGTCATCGCCGGGTTCGCCCCAAGCCGCGAGATTCTGGGCAACCCGACCATGCTCTATCTGGCGCTCGGGATCATCGGGGCCACGGTGATGCCCCACAATCTGTATCTGCATTCCGGCATCGTGCAGACCCGCGCCTTCGGGCTTGACCTGCCCGCCAAGCGCGAGGCCCTGCGCCTGGCCACATGGGACAGCACCATCGCCCTGATGTTCGCGCTGACGATCAACGCCTCGATCCTGATCCTTGCCGCCGCCGCGTTCTACACGGTTGGCGAAAACGACGTGGCCGAGATCGACAAGGCGCACCTGCTGCTGGAGCCGCTCTTGGGATCATCGCTGGCGCCGATCCTGTTCGGTGTGGCGCTGTTGTGCGCGGGCCTCAATTCCACAGTCACAGCTACCATGGCCGGGCAGATCGTGATGGAGGGGTTCATCGACCTGCGCATAGCACCTTGGGCGCGGCGGCTGATCACCCGCTGCCTTGCGATCGTGCCCGCGATCTTCGTGATCCTGCTCTACGGCAGCGAAGGCGTGGGTCAGCTTTTGATCCTCAGCCAGGTCGTGCTGTCGTTCCAGTTGCCGTTCGCCATCGTGCCTTTGGTCATGTTCACCGCGAGCCGCGCCAAGATGGGTGACCTGGTGGCACCGCACTGGCTGACCGGGCTGTGCTGGCTGATTGCGGCCGTCATCATCGTGCTGAACATCAACCTGCTGTCGACCGTTCTGCTGGGCTGACCCGTCACCCTTCCGTGACCACGAAATTTGCCGCTTGAAGCTCAAGCTACTGGAGGCTTTAGACATCCGAAAACAACAGAGAGCGAAGCGGATGCGTTTGACGGGACTACAGAAAATCCTCTGGGCTGCGGCTGGAATTGCCACGCTTGCCTATGGGGCGTTTATGGTTCTTTCAGACCGTGCACCGCTACCCGTGGCGCAGGCGGCGTTCCGGCCGACCTTTGCGCTGCCCGATGCCGAAGGGCGCCTGCGCACCCCGGCAGATTTTGCGGGCAAGCATATGCTGGTGTTCTTCGGCTTCACGAATTGCCCCGATGTCTGCCCCACGACCCTTTCCGAAGTGGCACAAGTCATGGACGATTTGGGAGATGATGCTGCCCGCGTGCAGCCGCTGCTCATTTCCATCGACCCCGAGCGCGACCGCAGGCTTGGTCTGGCCGAGTTTGTCACGGCGTTCCATCCCTCGATCCTCGGACTTGCGGGAGACGCGGCCCAAACCCGCGCCGCAGCTGACAGCTTCAAGATATTCTTCGAACGCGAGGAAGACCCCTCAGCCCCGGACGGCTACGCGATGTCGCACAGTCCCGCCCTCTACCTGATCGGACCGGACGGCGACTGGCTGCGCCAATTCACCTATGGCACCCCCGCCACTGAAATCCTTGCCGACCTTCAATCCAGATTGTGAGCCACATGAGAACGCTGATCCTTGCCACGGCCTTGGCCCTGTCGGCCCCCGCCGCCTTTGCCTGCGAAACCTTCACCGTCGGTGATCTGACTGTCGAGCACGCCTGGTCCCGGGCCACAATCGGTGCCGGGCGGCCAGGAGTGTTCTATGTGGAAATCACCAACGCAGGTGACACCGATGATGCGCTGATCGGGTTAGCCACCCCTGCGGCGGGAATGCCGATGCTGCACGAAACTGTGGTCATGGACGGGGTCGCCTCGATGCCGCACGCCATGTCCATCCCCGTTCCGGCGGGACAAACGGTTGCGCTGGCACCGGGCGGCTATCATGGAATGCTGATGGATCTGTCCACCGCGCTGAAGGAAGGCGACAGTTTCCCCGTGACACTGACTTTTGAGAAGGCAGGCGAGGTCACGGTCAACGTCGAGGTCTTGTCCCTGCGCGCGGAGGGGCCGGATTGCGAACACGCCGCGCAGTGATCCTTGGCTTGGGCGGAGCGGCAAGCGCATTGGCGTTCACCCTCGGTCTTGGCTGGTGGAAAACCCGCAGCCGCACAAAGCCGGGGGCGGATCTATTGCCCCTGCCCATCGCAGAGATGGTGTTCACCCTGACCGACCATCGCGGCAAAACCGTTCGGCCAGTGGACTGGATCGGGCGCCCGACGCTTGTGTTCTTCGGCTTCACTTGGTGCCCTGATGTCTGCCCGACGACGCTAAGCGACATCTCGGGCTGGCTGGAGGATCTCGGCCCAGACGCCGACCGGCTGAACACAGTGCTGATCAGCGTTGATCCTGAACGTGATTCGCCGGATGTGCTGGCGGAATATCTGTCGAATTTCGATCCCCGCATCATCGGTCTGACCGGCCCGCTGGCCGAAATCGAACGCGCCGCAGCCGGGTTCCGCGCGCGGTTCGAGAAGGTGGCGCAGGGGGAGCACTACACGATGGACCACACAGCGGGCGTGTTCCTGTTCCGCGCCGACGGGCGCTTCGGCGGGATCATTGACTATCACGAGGATCGCCGTTTTGCTTTACCCAAGATCCGCAGGGTCTTGGAATGAAAGCAACGGACCGCATCTTGCCTTTGCAGATTCCACTCTTGACGAGGACAACCATGGCATTTTCGACCGACATCACCCGCCGCGGCGCACTGCTGTCGGGACTTGCATTCACGACCTTTATTGCACACCCGCTCCTTGCCCAAGGGACCGCCATTCATGTCGTGAAAGGCACCGGCTGCGAATGCTGCGACGCATGGGTCGCCTACCTTCGGGATGCGGGGTTTGCCGTCACCGACGAGGAGCGCTACGGAACGCTTTTGATGATGTACAAGACCGAGGTGGGCGTTCCGCAGAAGATGATCTCCTGCCACACCGGCATGGTAGCGGACTACGTCCTTGAGGGCCATGTTCCGGCTGCCGACATCCGCCGCCTGCTTGCCGAGCGCCCGGACGCCATCGGGTTGACTGTCCCGGGCATGCCCTACGGCTCCCCCGGCATGGGGCCGGAGGCCGAACGCGAGGCCTATGAGGTGTTCCTGATCCGTCAAGACGGCTCGACCGAGGTCTTTACTCGATATGACGCAATGGGTTGATGGTTGCCGCGGGAACGGATCCTCAATAGTCCGTCTCCACATAGACCCCGGCGCAGTCGTAGGCGACGGCGGCGGCGGTCGCGCCGGTGTTCAGGAACAGCCGCGGCGACAGGAATTGCGTGTTCGCAGGCAGGTCGGCGGTGATTTCCTGCTCGAAGACCGCGCCAGTGACCTCGTCCACGACGCGCACCCAGACGGATGATCCGTTCGGCGGCGCGGCGATGAACAGGGTCAGCACCCCGCCCGTGGCGATGGCGAAGGACGCGCCCATGTCGGTCAGGGTCGGCGCCCCGGTGCCGTCGTTGCGGACCAGCTGCCAGTTCGCATGGGTCCCGCGCTGGAAACCTATGCCGACGCAATTCACCACGGCGGCCAGCGTCAGCGTGGTGGCCAGCGCGGCGGTCGATCCATAGAGGCCGAAGAAGCCCATTCCGGTCGCCTGGAGCGTCGTGAGCGAAAGGCGCGTCACGAAGGTCCAGCCGCCGAGGCCCGCCGCGTTGCCTCGCCAGCAGGCCCAGCCTGCGGATCGCTGATCGGCCACAGAGTCCGCCGCAGCCGACGAGGTCAGTCGCCAGCGGCGCATCGAGGCGGCAAGGTTGGTGGCCGCCAGCGTCGGGTGCGAGACGGTGCCGACCGAGGTGATCGGCAGGCCCTCGGTCGTGATCGTAGTGCTGACCGAGGGCGACCAGTTGGCGATGCGGTTGACCCCGAAATGCGGCTGGAGCGGGAAATCCCGGCCCGAGGGGCGCATGACGTCGATCCACGGCGCACCGGCTCGGTTGCGGGCATAGACAGAGGCCTTGCCTGCCGGTGGGGGCGACGGCGCTGCGGCCAGTCCCGGCAGAACGGTCGGCTGCGGCAGTTCCACCTGGCCACTGGTCCGGTCGATCCTGATGGCATCGAAGAAGGCCGAGCCGTCCGGGCTGACCTTGAAGCTGAAATCGTCGTTGCCGAGAAGGCCGATGAGGGCGCGGGCGGAGAACCCGGTCTTGAAGCCGAAGGCTGCGTCGTTCGCCGGGGCCGCCTTGTTGACCGTCGCCTCGATCCCGGCGCCTGCGTTGTTGAGAAGCACGGCCGGTGTGTTCACCGACAGCCGGTTGTAGCTGTCAGCGGTCGCCCCGCCGAGGCCGAGGAGCTGCGCCGTCAGGTTCGCCTGCGGCATGCCGACCTGCGTGACGCTGTTCGCGAAGGTCACGGTGGGCGTGTTGATGACTGTTGTCCCGCCCGCCCCGGCGGTGGCCGAGCCGATGTTCAGGACCGTCGTCGATCCGGAAGTGCCGCCCGTGCCGAGGTTCACGGTCTTGGTCGTGCCGCTCGCCGTGGCCCCTGTCCCCATCCCGTAGGTCGCGGTGCCGGTGGACGTGCCGATGGTCGCAGTGGCCCCGGATGTCGTCACCGTGCCCGAGGCCGTCAGCGTCCCCGAAAACGTCTTGTTCCCGGTGAAGGTCTGGGTGCCCGCAAGGATCGCCAGTTCGGACGAGGTATTCGGCAACGTGAAGCTGCGCGTGGTGCCCGCGGTGATACCCGCCAGCGAGAAGGTCGCCTTCTTCGTCGGATCGGCGTCGTTCACCAGGCTGAACACGGCATCGGAGACGTCGCGCGGCTCGCCCACCACCTCCCAGGCGCTGCCGGTCCAGACGAGGAACAGGCTTTCGGCCGCGACCCAGACCATCCAGCCCGTGCGCGGGACGAGGCGGATCCACGCGCCATCGATCCAAAAGGCGATGTTCAGCTCCCACCCGGCCCAGAGCCCGGTCGCGCCAGAAGCGACCAGATGCCGATTGCCATCGGCAGGGCTGGCCGGGGGCGCGGTGCGCGTGCGGTCGAGGACCGACAGCTGCACCATGGCATCGAGCAGGCGCAGCGCCTCGTTATGGGTGACATGCTTCTGTGCCTGCGCCGCCAAGAGGTAGGGCAGGCCCAGATGGGTCGAGGTGTCGGACATTTGGCTTCCCGTGGGTTGGGCTCAGAATTGCAGCGTGACCGCGGCGGGCGTGCCGCGGCCGAGGCGGTTCGAAAGCTGGTAGATGCGGATCGCCAGCGTCTGGCCGGGCCCGAGCGGCGCGCCCCAATCGGCTGTCTGCTGTGCGGCGGTGTAGAGGACGGAAGTCGTGCTGCTGGTCAGGTTGCGCTTGACGGTCGTCCCGTCGAGGATCTGGACGTCGTAGGATTCCTGGTCCTCGACCAGCGGCACTTCGACCTGTTCCCAGGCATCGGCCACCAGCGCGCGGGATCGGCGCGTCCAGCGGATGGTCAGATCGCCCGGGCTGCGCGCCGTCCGCCAGGGCTGCTCGACATGGACCGGGGCGAACGGGACAAGGCCGCGTCCTGTCGGGGTGAAGCCCAGCGCGGCGTAGCTGTCTTCGGTGAGGGCGCGCGCAGCGGGGCCCACACGCCAGCTCCATGGCAGTCCGAGATCGGCCTCGGCGATGGGCAGCGAGGACAGCGTTGCATCCAGCACCACGACCCGCGCCCCGGCCGGGGTGGGATTGCCCATGGAATGTTCTGTTCCACGCTGGCCGCGCAACAGACGGGTGAGCCGGTACCGGCCGGGGCCGATCAGTTCGGCTTGGCCTGCCTGGATGATCTCCCAGAGCCCCGCCCCCACCTCGACCGCCAGTGCATTGGCCCCGCCAAAGAGAGCGACATCCGTCACGCTCTCCAGCGTCCCCGACAGAAGATCGACGACCAGCGCGTTGCCCAGATCGAACCTCGAAGTCGGGCCCGGAAAGAAATCGAAGGCCAGCGTGCCAAGTCTGGCCCGACTGCCGAAGGTGGTCAGGAGGTTGAACCCATCCGTCGAGGCGCTGCGGAAGACGGCGATCTCGCCCGGCCAGGGGCTGGCATAGGCAGCGATCAGGGGGCGATGGGCGGGCTGGTCCTCGGTGATCTGCGGGAGGTCCAGCATTACCACCTCGGGCGTGCCGAAGACGACGGGGCTCGCGAGCGAGGCCGGTCGGGGATCGCCGGGCGGCAAGTCATACGCGGCGCGGTCCTGGCGCACCGCCTCGATGCCGCGCGCCTCGGAATCGGCGACCGAGACAAGGCGGAATTCGACTTCACGGCCATCATGCGCGAGCCGGATGACGTCGGCCGGATCGAGGGCCAGCCGCGAGGGCGGCAGACGGAAGGTGGCGCTCTCCCGGCCGATCCACGCCTCCATCAGGGCGCGGCGGCAGCGGCGTTCGGCTTCCTCGGGTGGGATCGCCATGGGGAAGGATTCGGAGGCGATGCGCGTCGTGTCGACGGTGATGCGGCGCGCTTCCACTAGCGCGGCGTCATAGTCCTCATCCGCCCGCGCCACCTGCCACTTCAGCGCTTGGGGCAGTTCGGTCTCCTGCGCGCGGACCAGTTCCAGCGCCTCGCCTTCACGGCTTGCGACCAGATCGTCGATGGACAGCGTGGCGAGCGATGCCCGGCCGCGCATGATGAATCGGATCGCGCCCTCGGTCTCGATGGCGTCGAAGCCGAAATGCTGTGCCAGCGTGGAAATCGAGGCGCGGGGGCTTTCCAGCGCGCCGATGACATAGCCCTCGACAGCGCCCCAGAGGCCGGAGACGTCGATCAGCGCCTCGTCGAGCCCAGAGCGTAGGCAGAGGTGCCGCACAAGGGCGGCCAGAGACACGGCGCCCAGTCGTCCGGTCAGCCAGTGCCCGAGCCGCCAGTTCGGGCCGTCTGTCCAGACCCCGGTCAGCTCGGGGAAGAACGGATAGGGCCGCGCGTCCCACGTCCAGGCAGCGCATTCGGGGACGTGGACCATCCGGCCGCCGTAGATCGCGGAAGTCGGGTTGTTCGCCGCCTGTCCCCACCAGAGATAGCTGGCTTCCAGATAGGCACGCTGGATGGCATCGTCGCGCCATCCGCGGGAGAAATACGGCGTGAAGCTCTCGGACGACTTCGGGTCGAAGAAGACGTTCGGCTGGTTCGTGCCCCGGTCGATGGCCGGGCAGCCGAGTTCGGTGAACCAGACGGGCTTCGATTGCGGCACCCATGCGGTGGGCGTGCCGCTTTCCACCCCGCCCGGCCGGTTGAAATGCGGGTTCGACCACCAGGCGCGCAGATCCTTGTAGCGGAAGACCCAGGGCTTGCCTGCAGCACCATCCGTGATGGGGGTCCGGACTTGGGCCGACCGGTCGGCGGTGCTGGCGTAGAACCAGTCGAAGCCCTCGCCGCCTGCGATGTTGGCCTGCAGATATCCCCTGTAATGGATGGCGGGCCAGCCTTCAAGCGCATCGGCATGGTCGAAGCCGTCGCGCCAGTCCGACAGTGGCATGTAGTTGTCGATGCCGATGAAGTCGGTGTTGGCGTCCGCCCAGAGCGGGTCGAGGTGGAAATGGACATCGCCGCTGCCGTCGCCCGGCTGATGGCCGAAATACTCCGACCAGTCGGCGGCGTAGCCCACCCTGGTGCCAGCCCCGAGGATGGCCTTCACATCGGCCGCCAGTGCCTTGAAGGCGGTGACGGCCGGATAGGCGCTGGCGCTGGAGCGGATGGTGGTCAGCCCGCGCATCTCCGAGCCGATCAGGAAGGCGTCGACGCCGCCGGCAGCGGCGCAGAGATGGGCGTAATGCAGGATCATCCGGCGCAGACCCCAATCGCTCGAGGGACCGGTCCAGCTGACGGTGTCGCCGGAGATCGCGAACTGCGCCGGCGTGGCCGCGCCGAAGAAGCTGGAGACCTGCGTTGCGGCGGCGGCGGTCTTGTCCACAGTCCCCGCATATCCCGGCGCAGGGGAGCAGGTGATCCTGCCCCGCCAGGGGAAGCTGGGCTGGCCCGGTGTGGCAGCGTTGGCGCTGTAGGGGTTCGGCAGCGTGTTGCCGGGCGGAACGTCCATCAGCAGGAACGGGTAGAAAGTCACCCGCAGCCCGCGGGCCTTCATCTCGCGGATCGCCTGCACCACCGCAAAGTCGGCGGGCGTGCCGCCGTAGACGGGACGGTCCTCGGCGTCACGGCTGACCAGATGCGCATTCGCCCGTGCCACGCCGTTGACTGTCCAGGTCTTGGGGCTGGTGACCTTGGCCGCCACCTCAACGCCGGGCTTGATCGTGCAATTGCCCGCGCGCAGGTCATTGCCAAACCACGCAACGACGAGGCTGACGCTTTCCACCGCCGGGGCCATGGCTTGCAGGCGGTCCAATGCGACGACGATGTCGGCCTCATCCGGCAGCGCGTTCAGATTCTCGGCCGAGGTCGTGCCGCCGAAGCCGCCCGCGCTCTTGCGGATCGTTTCCGTCGCATAGGTGAACTCGCCAGAGGCCGGGATCATCGTCACCGCCTTGACCAGCCCCTCGGCGGTGTCGGGATCCGGGAGCGGGCGGAAGACCTCGAAGCTGAGCTGCGGCAGGCGGTTGCCGTAGGTGGAAAGCGACAGTTCCTCGAAGACCACATAGGCCGTACCGCGATAGGCCGGGGTGTTGGCCGCCCCCATTTTCGCGGAGATGAACGGGTCAGGCGTCTGGGTCTCGTCGCCTGAATACCAGCGCCATGTGATGCCGGTCATGTCGAGCGGCTTGCCGTCAGCCCAGATGCGGCCGATGCCGGTGATCGGGCCTTCACACAAGGCGACTGCGAAGCTGGCGTAGTAGAGGTATTCCGTCGTCCGGACCTTGCCGCCGCCGCCGCCCTTGCCGCCGCCTTGCGTCGTGGTCTTCGTCTCTTCGCGGAAATCGGTCGCCCAGATGATGTTGCCGCCGATCCGCATGCGGCCGTAAAGGCGGGGGATGATCGCCCCTTCAGTGGCCGAGGTGATCCGCAGGGAATCCAGCCGCTGGCCCTCGATCTTCTGAGCAGGCGCCAGCGAGGACACGATCCAGCTGTCGACCACCGACCCGATGGTCGAGCCGATGAAACCGCCGATGGCGGCCCCGGAGAAGCCGAGGATCGCGCCGCCAAAGGCCCCGCCGATGGCGGACCCGACGGCGCCGAGGACGAGCGTTGCCATGTGGAAATCTCAGGGTTCGAAGGGTTGGGGAGTCAGCGTGCCGGGAACAGGAAGGCGAAGGCGAGGCGGCGGCGCCAGGTGGGCGTCAGCGGTTCCTCGATCA
>NZ_WYDP01000003.1 GCF_009904055.1 Rubellimicrobium sp. CFH 75288
CGTCGTCTCCAAGATCCTGGCGTGAGGCGTTGACTTCGCGGGGGGCGCGCGCTAGACGCGCGCCCTCAGCATGAGAGACCTCCGGTCCGATGTGGCCCGGCAATCCGGCCGGTCCACCTCTCGACCGTTTCACGAGCCTCGGAAGGGCAGAGATCATGGCCGCCCAGAGCCAGACCATCCGAATCCGCCTCAAGGCGTTCGACCACCGTGTGCTGGATGCCAGCACGCACGAGATCGTGCAGACCGCCAAGCGCACGGGCGCGGCCGTTCGCGGCCCCATCCCGATGCCCAACAAGATCGAGAAGTTCACGGTCCTGCGCGGCCCGCACATCGACAAGAAGTCGCGCGACCAGTTCGAGATCCGCACCCACAAGCGGCTTCTCGACATCGTGGACCCCACGCCGCAGACGGTGGACGCGCTGATGAAGCTCGACCTCGCCGCCGGCGTGGATGTCGAGATCAAGGTCTGAGGAGGGTCCCGCCATGCTCCGTTCGGGCGTGATCGCCAAGAAGGTGGGGATGACCCGCCTGTTCATGGAGGACGGCCGGCAGGTGCCGGTCACGGTCCTTCTGCTCGACAACGTGCAGGTGGTGGCCCAGCGCACCCAGGAGCGCGACGGCTACACGGCCGTCCAGCTCGGCGCCGGCTCGGCCAAGCCCAAGAACGTCACCCGTCCCCTGCGCGGCCATTTCGCCAAGGCGCAGGTGGAGCCCAAGCGCAAGATCGTGGAGTTCCGGGTGTCGCCCGAGAACCTGATCGGCGTGGGCGAGGAGATCATCGCGGCCCATTACCTGCCCGGCCAGTTCGTGGACGTGTCCGGCACCTCCATCGGCAAGGGCTTTGCCGGCGCGATGAAGCGGCACAATTTCGGCGGGCTGCGCGCCTCGCACGGGGTGTCGATCTCGCACCGCAGCCACGGCTCGACGGGGCAGTGCCAGGACCCCGGCAAGGTCTTCAAGGGCAAGAAGATGGCCGGCCACATGGGCACGACCCGCGTGACCACCCAGAACCTGCAGGTGGTGAAGGTGGATTCCGGGCGCGGCCTGATCATGGTCAAGGGCGCCGTGCCGGGCAACAAGGGCGGCTGGGTCACGGTCAAGGACGCGGTCAAGAAGCCCGCGCCCGAGAACGTGATGCTGCCGGCCGCGCTGCGCTCGGCCGAGCGCGAGGCGCAGCGTCTGGCCGAGGAGGCCGAGGCGCAGGCCCGGGCCGAGGCCGAGGCTGCCGCGCGCGCCCAGGCCGAGGCCGAGCAGGCCGCGCTGGATGCCGCCGCGGCCGAGGCCGCTGAGGCGCAGGGCAGCGAGGACGAGACCCCCGAGTCCGATGGAGGCAAGAATGAAGGCTGAGGCCATCACGCTCGACGGGCAGGCCGCGGGCTCGGTCGAGCTCGACGACGCGATCTTCGGGCTCGAGCCGCGGGCGGACATCCTGCACCGGGTGGTGCGCTGGCAGCGCGCGCGCCCAGCAGGGCACGCATGCCACGCTGGGCAAGTCCGATGTCAGCTACTCGACGCGCAAGATCTATCGCCAGAAGGGCACGGGCGGGGCGCGCCACGGCTCGCGCAAGGCGCCGATCTTCCGCAAGGGCGGCGTCTACAAGGGCCCCGTGCCGCGCAGCCACGAGCATGACCTGACCAAGAAGTTCCGCAAGCTGGGCCTGAAGCACGCGCTGTCGGCCAAGGCCCGGGCGGGCGAGCTGGTGGTGCTCGAGGCCGCGCAGGTGGCCGAGGCGAAGACCCGTGCGCTGGCCAAGCAGCTCGAGAGCCTGGGCTGGAAGCGGGCTCTGGTGATCGACGCGACCGTGGACGAGGGATTCGCCCGCGCCGCGCGCAACATCGAGACGCTGGACGTGCTGCCCGCGATCGGCGCCAACGTGTACGACATCCTCCGCCGCGACACGCTGGTGCTGACCAAGGCGGGGATCGAAGCCCTGGAGGCGCGACTGAAATGAGCCCGACCCCCGCGCAATACGACATCATCCGCCGGCCCGTCATCACGGAGAAGGCGACGCTCGCCTCCGAGAACGGGGCGGTGGTGTTCGAGGTGGCGCCCGACGCGACCAAGCCGCTGATCAAGGAGGCGGTCGAGGCGCTGTTCGGCGTCAAGGTCAAGAAGGTCAACACGCTCGTCCTCAAGGGCAAGACCAAGCGGTTCCGCGGCCGCCCCGGCGAGCGGCGGGACATCAAGAAGGCCTATGTGACCCTCGAGGAGGGGCACAGCATTGACGTCTCCACGGGTCTCGCGTAAGAGGCCCGCCTCCGCCGGCCCCGGGCGCTCCCCGGGGCCGTCGCGTTCCACCGGGGACCTTCGGGGCCCTTGACCGAACAGACGGGCCCCCAGGGCCCGCGAAGCAGACGGAAGACAGGAACCATGGCACTCAAGTCGTACAAGCCGACGACGCCTGGCCAGCGCGGGCTGGTGCTGATCGACCGTTCGGAGCTTTGGAAGGGGCGCCCCGTCAAGACCCTCACGGAAGGGCTGACGCGCAAGGGCGGCCGGAACAACACCGGACGGATCACGATGCGCCACCAGGGCGGCGGGGCCAAGCGCCTCTATCGCATCGTGGATTTCAGGCGGCGCAAGTTCGACGTCCCCGCGACGGTCGAGCGGATCGAGTACGATCCGAACCGCACGGCCTTCATTGCGCTGATCCGCTACGAGGATGGCGAGCAGGCCTATATCCTCGCGCCCCAGCGGCTGGCGGTGGGCGACACGGTGGTGGCCGGCCAGAAGGTGGACGTGAAGCCGGGCAACGCGATGCCCTTCAGCGGCATGCCGATCGGGACGATCGTGCACAATGTCGAGATGAAGGCCGGCAAGGGCGGCCAGATCGCGCGCGCAGCCGGAACCTACGCCCAGTTCGTCGGCCGCGACGGCGGCTATGCGCAGCTGCGCCTGAGCTCGGGCGAGCTGCGGATGGTGCGGCAGGAATGCATGGCCACCGTGGGGGCCGTGTCGAACCCGGACAACAGCAACCAGAATCTCGGCAAGGCGGGCCGCAAGCGGCACATGGGCGTGCGGCCGACCGTGCGCGGCGTGGCCATGAACCCGATCGATCACCCGCATGGCGGCGGCGAGGGCCGCACCTCGGGCGGCCGGCATCCGGTCACGCCCTGGGGCAAGGGCACCAAGGGCACGCGCACGCGCAACACCAACAAGGCGTCGCAGAAGCTGATCCTGCGCACTCGCCACGCGAAGAAGGGACGCTAAGTCATGGCACGCTCCGTCTGGAAGGGCCCCTTCGTGGATGCCTATGTCCTCAAGAAGGCCGAGGCCGCGCGGGCCTCGGGCCGCAACGAGGTCATCAAGATCTGGTCGCGCCGCTCGACCATCCTGCCGCAATTCGTGGGTCTCACCTTCGGGGTCTACAACGGCAAGAAGCATGTCCCCGTGAACGTCACGGAGGAGATGATCGGCCAGAAGTTCGGGGAATACTCGCCCACGCGGACCTATTACGGGCACGCGGCGGACAAGAAAGCCAAGAGGAAGTAACGCCATGGGCCAGGACAAGAACCCCCGCCGCGTGGCGGAGAACGAAGCGCAGGCGGTCGCGCGGATGCTGCGGACGAGCCCGCAGAAGCTCAACCTCGTGGCCGCGATGATCCGGGGCAAGAAGGTCGAGAACGCGCTGGCGGACCTGACCTTCTCCAAGCGGCGGATCGCGGGCGACGTGCGCAAGTGCCTCCAGTCCGCGATCGCCAATGCCGAGAACAACCACAACCTCGACGTGGACAGCCTCGTCGTGGCGGAAGCCTATGTCGGCAAGAACATCGTCATGAAGCGCGGCCGTCCGCGGGCGCGCGGCCGCTACGGGCGGATCATGAAGCCGTTCTCGCAACTTACCATCACCGTGCGTCAGGTGGACGCGGCACAAGGGGGGCAGGCCTGATGGGCAACAAGGTCAATCCCGTCGGCATGCGCCTGCAGGTCAACCGGACCTGGGACAGCCGGTGGTTCGCCAACAGCAAGGATTTCGGCGACCTCCTGCTCGAGGACGTGCGGATCAAGGACTTCATCCGCGAGGAGGCCAAGGCCGCCGGCATCAGCCGCGTGGTCATCGAGCGTCCCCACAAGAAGTGCCGGGTGACGATCCATGCCGCGCGGCCGGGCGTCATCATCGGCAAGAAGGGCGCCGACATCGAGACGCTGCGCAACAAGCTCAAGCGGTTCACGAAGTCGGACGTGACGCTCAACATCGTCGAGGTGCGCAAGCCCGAACTCGACGCCAAGCTGGTGGGCGAATCGATCGCCCAGCAGCTCGAGCGGCGCGTCAGCTTCCGCCGCGCCATGAAACGCGCGGTGCAGAACGCGATGCGCATGGGCGCGCTGGGCATCCGGGTCAACGTCTCGGGCCGCCTCGGCGGGGCCGAGATCGCGCGCACCGAATGGTACCGCGAGGGGCGCGTGCCGCTGCACACGCTGCGCGCGGACATCGATTATGCGCTGTCGGAGGCGCAGACGCCCTACGGGATCATCGGGATCAAGGTCTGGATCTTCAAGGGCGAGATCATGGAGCACGACCCGCAGGCGCGCGACCGCCGGCAGGCCGAGCTTCAGGAGGGGCAGGGGGGCCGCGGCCCGCGTCCCGAGCGCCGCGAGCGCGACCGGTAAGGAGGCCGAGCCATGTTGCAACCCAAGCGCACCAAGTTCCGCAAGCAGCACAAGGGCCGCATCCACGGCGAGGCCAAGGGCGGCTCGGACCTCAACTTCGGCTCGTTCGGGCTGAAGGCGACCGAGCCCGAGCGGGTGACGGCCCGCCAGATCGAGGCCGCGCGCCGCGCGCTGACGCGCCACATGAAGCGCCAGGGGCGGGTGTGGATCCGCATCTTCCCCGACGTGCCCGTGACCTCCAAGCCGATCGAGGTGCGGATGGGCAAGGGCAAGGGCTCGGTCGATTTCTGGGCCTGCCGCGTCAAGCCCGGCCGTATCATGTTCGAGGTTGACGGGGTGGCCGAGGATGTGGCAAGGGAAGCGCTCCGACTCGCCGCGATGAAGTTGCCTGTCAAGACGCGCACCGTCGCCCGCGAGGATTGGTGAGATTTCGCGGGGCCCCCGTCGATCCGGGGGCCCTGTCCGTTGGAAAAGCGGGGGGCATGCCTCCCGACTTCTGAGGAGAATGGCGATGGACGCCAAGGACCTTCGGGGCGAGACGCCCGACCAGCTGCGCGACCGGCTGGCCGCTCTCAAGAAGGAGAGCTTCAACCTGCGGTTCCGGCAGGCGACCGGCCAGCTCGAGAACACCGCGCGCGTGCGTCAGGTCCGCCGGGACACCGCGCGCGTCCTGACCATCCTGAACGAGAAGGCGGCCGCCGCCTCCGACCAGACCGCGAAAGGGGCCTGAGCCATGCCCAAGCGCATCCTGCAGGGCGTCGTGACCTCCGACAAGAACGACCAGACGATCACCGTGCTGGTCGAGCGGCGCTTCACGCACCCGGTGCTGAAGAAGACGATCCGCAAGACCAAGAAGTACCGCGCCCATGACGAGGGCAACGCCTTCAAGGTCGGCGACGCGGTGCGCATCCAGGAATGCGCCCCCAAGAGCAAGACCAAGCGCTGGGAGGTCCTCTCGCCCCAGGCGGAGTGACGGCCCGGTTCGATCGAAACCCTGGGGACTGAAGGGCACGGACCCTCCCCAAAGGTCGGGAGACACCCATGATCCAGATGCAGACCAATCTGGACGTCGCCGACAACAGCGGCGCGCGTCGCGTCCAGTGCATCAAGGTGCTCGGCGGCTCGCACCGCCGCTACGCCTCGGTGGGGGACATCATCGTGGTCGCCGTCAAGGAGGCGATCCCGCGCGGGCGCGTCAAGAAGGGCGACGTCCGCAAGGCCGTGGTCGTCCGCACCGCCAAGGAGGTGCGGCGCGAGGACGGCACGGCGATCCGGTTCGACCGCAACGCCGCCGTGATCCTCAACAACCAGGGCGAGCCGGTGGGCACGCGCATCTTCGGGCCGGTGGTCCGCGAGCTGCGCGCCAAGAACTTCATGAAGATCATCTCGCTCGCGCCGGAGGTGCTGTGATGGCCGCCAAGATCCGCAAGGGCGACAAGGTCGTGGTCCTGACGGGGCGCGACAAGGGCAAGACCGGCGAGGTCGAGCAGGTGTTCCCCAAGGAGGGGCGCGCCGTGGTGGGCGGCATCAACATGGCCGTGCGCCATGTCAAGCAGTCCCCGACCAACCAAGGCGGTCGGCAGGCCAAGGCCCTGCCCATCCACCTCTCCAACCTCGCCCTGATCGACAAGAACGGCAAGGCGACGCGCGTGGGCTTCCGCTTCGACGAGGCGGGCAACAAGATCCGCTACGCCAAGACCACGGGGGATGCCATCTGATGCTGGACGCTTCGACCTACACCCCCCGGCTCAAGGCGCTCTACCGCGACCGCATCCGCGACGCGCTGCGCGAGGAGTTCGGCTACAAGAACGCGATGCAGGTGCCGCGCCTGGAGAAGATCGTGCTCAACATCGGCGCGGGTGCCGAGGCGGTGCGCGACAGCAAGAAGGCGCGCTCGGCGCAGGAGGACCTCTCCACCATCGCCGGCCAGAAGGCGGTCATCACCAAGGCCAAGAAGTCGATCGCGGGCTTCCGCGTGCGCGAGGACATGCCGCTGGGCGCCAAGGTGACGCTGCGCGGCGACCGGATGTACGAGTTCCTCGATCGCCTCATCACGGTGGCGCTGCCTCGCATCCGCGACTTCCGCGGGGTCAAGGGCACGGCCTTCGATGGACGCGGGAACTATGCGCTGGGCATCAAGGAACACATCGTCTTTCCCGAGATCAACTTCGACAAGGTCGACGAGGTCTGGGGAATGGACGTGGTGATCTGCACCACGGCCAAGACGGACGCCGAGGCCAAGGCGCTTCTCAAGCACTTCAACATGCCGTTCAACAGCTGACGCCGCAAGGAACCCGGACATGGCAAAGAAATCCATGATCGAGCGCGAGCGCAAGCGGCAGAAGCTGGTGGACCAGTACGCCGCGCGCCGTGCCGAACTCAAGGCCCGCGCCAGGGATCGCGACCTTCCCGTGGAGGAGCGGTTCAAGGCCACGCTCAAGCTCGCCGAGCTGCCCCGCAACTCGTCGGCGACGCGGCTGCACAACCGCTGCCAGCTCACGGGGCGGCCGCGCGCCTATTACCGCAAGCTCAAGATCAGCCGGATCATGCTGCGCGAACTGGGCAGCAACGGCGAGATCCCCGGCCTGACCAAGTCGAGCTGGTGAGGAGGACTCGATGAACGATCCCATCGGCGACATGCTGACCCGCATCCGCAACGCGCAATCGCGCGGCATGGGCGCGGTCACCTGCCCGTCCTCCAAGCTGCGGGCCTGGGTGCTCGATGTGCTGCGCGAGGAGGGCTATATCCGCGGTTACGAGCGCGTGACCGGCAAGACTGGCCACGAGGAGCTGCGCATCGAGCTCAAGTACCATGACGGGCTGCCTGTCATCCGCGAGATCAAGCGCGTCTCCAAGCCGGGGCGGCGGGTGTACATGGGCGTCAAGGACCTGCCGCAGGTGCGCCAGGGCCTGGGCGTGTCCATCGTCTCCACCCCGCGCGGGGTGATGTCGGATGCGCATGCGCGCGCCGCCAATGTCGGCGGCGAAGTCCTCTGCACCGTGTTCTGAGGAGGGGGTCATGTCTCGTATCGGCAAGAAACCCGTCCCCCTGCCTGCCGGCGTGTCGGCCAGCATCACCGGCCAGACCGTCGAGGTGAAGGGCCCCAAGGGCACGCTGTCCTTCCGGGCCACCGACGACGTGACCATCGCGCAGGAGGACGGCGCCCTCGTCGTCCGCCCGCGCGGCGACAGCAAGCGTGCGCGCCAGCAATGGGGCATGTCGCGCTCCATGGTGGAGAACCTGGTCACCGGCGTGACGCAGGGCTTCAAGCGCGAGCTCGACATCACGGGCGTGGGCTACCGCGCCCAGATGCAGGGCAAGACGCTGAAGATGGCGCTGGGCTACAGCCACGACGTCACCTACGAGCCGCCCGCCGGCATCACGATCACCACGCCGTCGGCCAAGAACGACGTCATCGTGGTCGAGGGGATCGATGCCCAGCAGGTGGGGCAGGTCGCCTCGGAGATCCGCGGCTTCCGGGGCCCCGAGCCCTACAAGGGCAAGGGCATCCGCTATCGCGGCGAGTTCATCTTCCGCAAGGAAGGCAAGAAGAAGTAGGGGACGCGATCCATGGCCAGCACGAAGCTCGAGCTGTTCCGGAAGCGCCGGATGCGCGTCCGCAACAAGCTCAAGGCGGTCAATACCGGCAAGCCCCGGCTGTCGGTGCACCGCTCGAACAAGAACATCTCGGTCCAGCTCATCGACGATGTGCAGGGCCGGACGCTTGCCTCGGCCTCCACGCTCGAGAAGGAGTTCGGGCTCGTGGGCAAGAACAACGTGGAGGCCGCCGCGACGATCGGGCGGGCCATCGCCGAACGGGCCAAGGCCGTCGGCGTGGAGGAGGCCTATTTCGACCGCGGGGGCTTTCTGTTCCACGGCAAGGTCAAGGCGCTGGCGGATGCCGCGCGCGAAGCCGGGCTGAAGATCTGAGGACCGGGACGGATGGTGCAGGGGGCCGCTCGGCCCCCTCGATGATCGGAGGGCCTGCGCGCCCATCGCGATCGGAGCAGCAGGGCCCGAGAGCCCAGGACGACAAGGAGGCCCAGCGTGGCAGAACGTGAAGGGCGGCGCGAGCGGCGCGACCGCGACGAGGCCCCGGAATTCGCCGACCGCCTGGTGGCGATCAACCGGGTGAGCAAGACGGTAAAGGGCGGCAAGCGCTTCGGCTTTGCCGCGCTGGTCGTCGTGGGCGACCAGAAGGGGCGCGTAGGTTTCGGCAAGGGCAAGGCCAAGGAAGTGCCCGAGGCGATCCGCAAGGCAACCGAGCAGGCCAAGCGCAACCTGGTGCGCGTGCCCCTGCGCGAGGGGCGGACGCTGCATCACGACATGGAGGGTCGCCACGGTGCCGGCCGCGTCGTGCTCCGCACCGCCGTCGCCGGGACCGGGATCATCGCCGGCGGTCCGATGCGCGCCGTGTTCGAGATGCTGGGCGTGCAGGACGTGGTGTCCAAGTCGCTCGGCTCGAACAATCCCTACAACATGATCCGCGCGACCATGGATGCGCTCTCCAAGGAGCAGTCCCCCCGCGCGGTCGCGCAGCGGCGCGGCAAGAAGGTGGCGGAGATCCTGCGCCAGCCCGAGGCCGAGGCTGCCCAGCCCGTGGAGGCCTGACCATGGCAAAGACCATCGTCGTCGAGCAGATCGCCTCGCCCGCCCGCCGGCCGGACGTCCAGCGCCAGACCCTCGTGGGTCTGGGGCTTGGCAGGATCCGTCGGCGGCGCGAGCTGGAGGACACGCCGGCCGTGCGCGGCATGGTGAACGCGATCCCCCACCTCGTCCGCATCGTCGAGGAAAAGGGCGAGTGAGCCCGCGCGCGGGCCCGTCCGGGCTCTGCACCGCAAATCCGTGTGCGCGCCCGCCCGTCCTGGCCGGCGCGTTTCCGGCCAGAGGAGACAGGACATGAAGCTCAACGAGTTGCGCGACAATCCCGGCGCCGCCAAGAAGAAGGTGCGCGTGGGCCGCGGCCCCGGATCGGGCGTGGGCAAGACCGCGGGCCGCGGGATCAAGGGGCAGAAGTCGCGCTCGGGCGTGGCGATCAACGGTTACGAGGGCGGGCAGATGCCGCTCTACATGCGGCTGCCCAAGCGGGGCTTCAACAAGCCCAACCGCAAGGAATACGTGGTAGTGAACCTGGACCTGATCCAGAAGTTCATCGATGCGGGCAAGCTCGACGCCGCCCAGCCCATCACGGAGGATGCCCTGGTGGCGGCCGGTGTGGTGCGCCGCAAGCGCGATGGCATCCGCGTCCTCGCCAAGGGCGAGATCACGTCCAGGGTCGTGATCCAGGTGACGGGTGCCTCCTCCGGCGCGATCGCGGCCGTCGAGGCGGCCGGCGGCACGCTGACGGTCGCGCAGGCGGCCGCTGCGTCCGCCGAAGGCTGACGCCTCCGTGACGGCCGGGGTCCTCCCCCTTTCGCCGGCTCCCGCCCTCGGATAGGGTTCCCCCGCGCCGCCGCCGGAGCACCGGTCGGCGGCGCGGCCTTGACGGAGAACATCATGGCGTCCGCCGCAGAACAGATGGCGTCCAAACTGAGCTGGGCCGCCTTCGGCAAGGCGACCGAACTCAAGAGCCGAATCCTCTACACGCTCGGCCTGCTGATCATCTACCGCGTGGGCACCTATGTGCCGGTGCCCGGGATCGACGGCGTCGCCCTGCGCGAGTTCATGGAACAGGCCGCGGCCGGGATCGGCGGCATCCTGTCCATGTTCACCGGCGGCGCGCTGAGCCGGATGGGCGTCTTCGCCCTGGGCATCATGCCCTACATCTCGGCGTCGATCATTGTGCAGCTGGTCGGCGCCACCTACGAGCCGTGGAAGGCGCTCAAGAAGGAGGGCGAGCAGGGGCGGCGCAAGCTCAACCAGTACACGCGCTACCTGACGGTGGTGCTGGCCACGTTCCAGGCCTATGCGATGGCGGTCAGCCTGGAGGCGGGGGGGCTCGCGGCCGATCCGGGGATGTTCTTCCGCGTGGCCTGCGTTATCACGCTGGTGGGCGGGACGATGTTCCTGATGTGGATCGGCGAGCAGATCACCGCGCGCGGAATCGGCAACGGCATCTCGCTCATCATCTTCGTGGGCATCATCGCCGAGGTGCCGATGGCGCTGGCGCAGTTCCTGAGCCAGGGCCGGACGGGCGCGATCAGCCCGCTGGTGATCCTGGCCGTGGTGGTGATGGTCATCGTGACCTTTGCCTTCGTGGTCTTCATGGAGCGCAGCCTGCGCAAGATCCACATCCAGTATCCCCGCCGGCAGGTGGGGATGAAGATCTACGACGGCGGCTCGTCGCACCTGCCGATCAAGGTCAACCCGGCCGGCGTCATTCCGGCGATCTTCGCCTCGGCGCTCCTGCTGCTGCCCACCACCATCGCCACGTTCAGCGAGACCACGACCGGCCCCGTCATGGGGGTGCTGCTGGCCTATTTCGGCCCGGGACAGCCGCTCTATCTGCTGTTCTTCACGGCCATGATCATCTTCTTCACCTACTTCTACACGCGCGAGGTCGCCTTCAAGACCGAGGACGTGGCGGAGAACCTGAAGAACCAGAACGGCTTCATTCCGGGCATCCGCCCCGGCAAGCGGACGCAGGACTACCTCGACTACGTCGTCAACCGCATCCTCGTGCTCGGCTCGGGCTATCTCGCGCTTGTCTGCATGCTGCCCGAGGTGCTGCGCGCCCAGATGGCCGTGCCCTTCTATTTCGGCGGCACCTCGGTGCTCATCATCGTGTCGGTGGGCATGGACACGATCCAGCAGGTCCAGTCGCATCTGCTCGCCCACCAGTACGAGGGCCTGATCGAACGCTCGCAACTGCGCGGGCGCGGCAAGCCGCGCTCGACCGTCCGGCCCGGCGGTCCCGCACGTCGCTGATCCCACGCCCCGTCACAAAGAGCCTGCACTGCCCATGACCCCAGCCCGCGCGACCTCCGCCCTCAACATCATCCTTCTCGGGCCGCCGGGTGCCGGAAAGGGAACGCAGGCGCGGCGGCTCGTGGAGGACCGCGGCATGGTGCAGCTCTCCACCGGGGACATGCTGCGGGCGGCGCGCGCATCCGGCTCGCCCGTGGGCCGGAGGGTGGCCGAGGTGATGGACCGGGGCGATCTGGTGACGGACGAGATCGTGATCGACCTGATCCGCGAGCGGCTGAGCGGCGATCGTCCCGGCGGCGGCGTGATCTTCGACGGGTTTCCCCGGACGCTGCCGCAGGCCGACGCGCTGGAGGCGCTTCTGCGGGAACTGGGGCTGAGGCTCGATGTCGCGGTGGAGTTGCGCGTGGACGACGAGGCGCTGGTGGATCGCGTCTCGGGGCGGGTCACCTGCGCGGCCTGCGGCGAGGTCTATCACGATCGGACCCGTCCGGTGCCGGACGGAGGCCGCTGCGTCGTCTGCGGCGGGACGAACTTCGTGCGCCGGGCGGACGACAATGCCGACAGCCTCCGCACCCGCCTGTTCGCGTACTACAAGCAGACGTCGCCCCTGATCGGCTATTATCATGCCAAGGGTCTTCTGAGGCCGGTGGATGGCATGGCGGCAGTGGACGATGTGGCGCAGGCGGTGGCGACCGTCCTGGACGAGAGCCGGACCGCCCTCGCGGCCGAGCGACGCGAAACCGCTTGACGCGAACCGCCGGCCTCCTTAAGACGCCCCATCCCAGCCGGGAATCGCCGGCCGTGGGATGCGCGTCGTTTGCGTCTCCCGCTGGCCAGACCACCTCCGCGGCGCCGCCCGAGAGGGGGCGCAAGTTGTGAAAAAAGGCTCCGGCATCACGGAGCCGCAACGAAAGGATCAGCCCAAGTGGCACGTATCGCCGGGGTCAACATCCCGACCAAGAAGAGGGTTCCGATCGCCCTCACCTATATCCACGGCATTGGCCCGGCTTCGGCGGCCACGATCTGCGAGGCCGTGGGCATCGACCAGAGCCGTCGCGTGGACAGCCTGTCGGATGCCGAGATCCTCGCCATCCGCGAGCATATCGACGCCAACTTCCTGGTCGAGGGCGACCTGCGGCGCGAGACGACGATGAACATCAAGCGGCTGATGGATCTCGGCTGCTATCGCGGGCTGCGTCACCGCCGCAACCTGCCCGTCCGCGGCCAGCGCACCCACACCAATGCGCGCACCCGCAAGGGCCCCGCCAAGCCCATCGCCGGCAAGAAGAAGTGAGGGCCTGATCCATGGCACGCGACACGGTCCGCCGCGGCGGCAAGAAGAAGGTCTCGAAGAACATCGCCGCCGGGGTGGCGCATGTGAACTCGAGCTTCAACAACACCAAGATCCTGATCTCGGACGTGCAGGGCAACGCCATCGCTTGGTCGAGCGCCGGGACGATGGGCTTCAAGGGCTCTCGCAAGTCCACGCCCTATGCGGCACAGATGGCCGCCGAGGATGCGGGCCGCAAGGCGCAGGAGCACGGCGTCCGCACCCTCGAGGTCGAGGTGCAGGGTCCCGGCTCGGGCCGCGAATCGGCCCTGCGGGCGCTGGCGGCGGTGGGCTTCCAGATCACCTCGATCCGCGACGTGACCCCCATCGCCCATAACGGCTGCCGGCCGCCCAAGCGCCGCCGGGTCTGATCCGCCGACCGTTCCATCGGCGGGGCCGCGCCAGGCTGCGGCCCCGCCTCGCCGTCATCTGAGCAACCTCGGGAGTGGAGCCTTGTTGGACATGAAGGGCACCGCGCGAATGGAGGGACGCATGATCCACAAGAACTGGTCCGAGCTGATCAAGCCCCAGCAGCTCGAGGTCAGGCCCGGCAACGATCCCCAGCGGCAGGCGACCCTGATCGCCGAGCCCCTGGAGCGCGGCTTCGGCCTGACGCTCGGCAACGCGCTGCGGCGCGTGCTGCTGTCCTCGCTGCAGGGGGCGGCGATCGTCTCGGTCCAGATCGACGGCGTGCTGCACGAGTTCTCCTCGGTCGCCGGGGTGCGCGAGGACGTGACCGACATCGTCCTCAACCTCAAGGGCGTGGCCATCCGGATGGAGGTGGACGGGCCCAAGCGGCTGACGGTGCAGGCCAAGGGACCCGGTGTCGTCACGGCCGGCGACATCAGCGAATCGGCCGGGATCGAGATCCTGAACAAGGATCACGTGATCTGCCATCTGGACGATGGCGCGCAGCTCTACATGGAACTGACGGTGCGCACCGGCAAGGGCTATGTGGCCGCGGACAAGAACAAGCCCGAGGACGCGCCGATCGGCCTCATCCCCATCGACGCGATCTATTCGCCGGTCAAGAAGGTGAGCTACGACGTCCAGCCCACCCGCGAGGGGCAGGTCCTGGACTACGACAAGCTGACCATGAAGATCGAGACGGACGGTTCGGTCACGCCGGACGACGCGGTGGCCTATGCCGCGCGCATCCTGCAGGACCAGCTCTCGATCTTCCTCAACTTCGAGGAGCCCGAATCGGCCACCGCCGGCTCGCTCGAGGACGGGCTGGAGTTCAACCCGCTCCTGCTCAAGAAGGTGGACGAGCTGGAACTGTCCGTGCGCTCGGCCAACTGCCTCAAGAACGACAACATCGTTTATATCGGCGACCTGATCCAGAAGACGGAAGCCGAGATGCTGCGGACCCCGAACTTCGGGCGCAAGTCGCTCAACGAGATCAAGGAAGTGCTGTCGGGCATGGGCCTGCACCTCGGGATGGAGGTGGAGGACTGGCCGCCCGACAACATCGAGGAGCTGGCCAAGAAGTTCGAGGACCAGTTCTGAGCCGACCGGGCGGCGGACAGGCCTCCGCCGCCCCCGGGCGACCGCCCCAACAAGGAAAGCGGCTCCACGCCGCCCGACAAAGCACAGAAAACGGAGACGACCATGTACCACGGCAACGGCCGCCGGAAGCTGAACCGGACCCACGAGCACCGTCAGGCGATGTTCGCCAACATGGCGGGAAGCCTGATCGAGCACGAGCAGATCAAGACCACGCTGCCCAAGGCCAAGGAGCTCAAGCGCGTGATCGACAAGCTCATCACGCTGGGCAAGCGCGGCGATCTCCATGCCCGCCGCCTGGCGGCCGCGCGCCTCAAGGAAGAGCGGCACGTGGCCAAGCTGTTCGCCGTTCTGGGCCCGCGCTATGCCGAGCGGGCCGGCGGCTACTGCCGCGTGCTCAAGGCAGGCTTCCGCTATGGCGACATGGCGCCGATGGCGATCATCGAGCTGGTGGACCGCGACCCCGAAGCCCGGGGCGCCGGCGACCGCGCCCGACGCGAGGCCGAGGAGGCTGCCGAGGCCTGATCGTCCGCCACAATCCGGACCAGAGGGAGGGCTCCGCCGGTCAGGCGGGGCCCTCGGCCTGTCCGGGGTCCGTTCACCGCCGCGATCCGGGCGGTTTCTTCGAATTGTCGGATTTGCGCCATAAGGGGAACACAATCCCCAGTTGACGCCGCAACGTGGCGATTGCCACATCAGGGCCATGTCCCTTCAGACCGAAATAGACCTGCACACGCGCAAGCTCGCGAAGCTGGCTCCCCGGGGCTTCTTCTTCGCTCTTCACATCCGTTTCGCCCTGCCTCTCATCAACATCGTGACCTATCCCGAGGCCTGGGCGGACCGCTATACCGAGCAGGCCTATGCCCTGCGCGACCCGATCATCGCCTGGGGCTTCTCGACCACCGGAACCGCCCGGTGGAGCGAGATCGCCATTCCCGATCCCTTCGACATCATCGGCCAGGCGCGCGAGTTCGGCATGGTCTATGGCCTGGCCGTCTCCTGCGGGCCGATGAAATCCCGCACCATCGCCTCGGCCGCCCGGGACGACCGCGAATTCACCGATCCCGAGATCGCGAGCTTTGCCCGCGTGATCGAGGAGCTCCACCACGTGACCGAGCCACCGGCCGCCCTGACGCCCGCCCAGGCGGAGGCGCTGCGCCTGATCGCCGCGGGCGACCGCTACGCCGCAGCGGCCGGCAAGCTCGGCATCTCGGAAAGCGCGCTCAAGGCGCGTCTCGCCTCGGCCAGGGCGACCCTTCTGGCCAGAACCACCACGGAGGCGATCCAGCGCGCCCGCGACTATCGCCTTATATGAGAACGGGGTCGTGGGGGCCCCGGACGTCCAGTACGGAGTGAGCCATGCAGAGCACGACGCTGTCCTTCGCCAACATGCACAACCACGGCGAGCTTTTTGCCAACATCCTTCGCGCGAGGCGCGAAAGCTTCATCCTGCGGAACCGCTGGGACCTGCCCGAAACGATGGGCATGGAGTTCGACCAGTACGACACCCCCGTGTCGCGCTGGCTGGCGGTGCATGACGGCACGGGTCAGGTTCTGGCAGGCGTCCGGCTCACCCCGACCACCGCGCGCTGCGGGATCTATTCCTACATGATCCGCGATGCCCAGCGCGGCCTGCTCGAGTCGATCCCGTCCGACCTGCTCTACGGCGAGGCGCCGGTGGCCGAGGGCGTGTGGGAGGTGACGCGCGGCTTCGTCAAGGCGGACGTCCCGGCCGCCATCCGGCACAAGGTGCGCCTGCAGCTCGTGATGCAGATGCTGCGCACCTCGCGCGAGGAGGGCATCCGCACGATGCTCGCCCTGCTGCCGGTCGGCTGGCATCGCTGGGCCTCGCGCTGCCGTCTGGACATGCGGGCCGCCGGGCGCGAGATGGACATGGGCGGCATCCTGTATCAGGCCGTCTGGATCGACTTCTCCACGCAACTCCACTGAGAGGGCGGCTGGCAGCGGCCACGGCAGCGCGCTAGGGTCCGGGCATGGCCGACCTGTTCGATCGCGCTGCCGATCCTCCTGCGCCTGCGGCGGCGGGTCCGCTCGCCGACCGGCTGAGGCCCCGCACGCTGACGGAAGTGGTCGGGCAGGATCACCTCCTTGGCCCGGAAGGGCCGCTGGGCGCGATGCTGGCGGCCGGCCGGCTGTCCTCCGTCATCCTCTGGGGGCCTCCGGGGGTCGGCAAGACGACGATCGCGCGGCTTCTGGCGGCGCGCACTGATCTTCATTTCGAGCAGATCAGCGCCATCTTCACCGGCGTGCCGGACCTGCGCCGGGTGTTTGAGGCCGCCCGGCTGCGCCGCGCCCAAGGGCGGGGAACCCTCCTTTTCGTGGACGAGATCCACCGCTTCAACAAGGCCCAGCAGGACGGCTTCCTGCCCGTGATGGAGGACGGCACCATCGTCCTGGTGGGGGCGACCACGGAGAACCCGTCCTTCGAACTCAACGCCGCCCTGCTGAGCCGGGCGCAGGTTCTGGTGCTGCGCCGGCTGGAGCCGGCCGATCTGGAGCGCCTTCTGGCCCGCTCGGAGGCCGCGCTGGGCGCGCCTCTGCCCCTTCGGCCCGAGGCGCGCGAGGCGCTGATCGCCATGGCGGACGGCGACGGCCGGGCGCTTCTGAACCTTGTCGAGCAGGTGCACGGATGGCGGCTTCCCGAACCTCTCGACGCTGCCGCGCTGGCCGAGCGGTTGCGGCGCCGGGCCGCTCTCTACGACAAGACCGGCGATGGCCATTACGGGCTGATCTCGGCCCTGCACAAGTCGGTCCGAGGATCGGACCCGGACGCGGCGCTCTACTGGTTCGCGCGCATGCTGGAGGGGGGGGAGGACCCGCGCTTTCTGGGCCGCAGGCTCCTGCGCATGGCAGTGGAGGATGTGGGTCTGGCCGATCCGCAGGCCCAGCGCGTGGCGCTGGATGCCTGGGAGGGCTACGAACGGCTCGGCAGCCCGGAGGGCGAACTCGCCCTGGCGGGAGCGGTGATCTATCTGGCGCTCGCGCCCAAGTCGAACGCGGCCTATGTCGCCTACAAGGCCGCTCGCGAGGCCGCGCGCCAGACGGGATCGCGGCCGCCGCCCCCGCATATCCTCAACGCGCCGACCCGGCTGATGAAGGCGCAAGGGTTCGGCGCGGGCTATCAGTACGATCACGACGCACCGGACGGCTTCTCGGGGCAGGACTATTTCCCGGACGGCATGAAGCGCGGGGTCTATTACGTGCCGGTGGACAGGGGATTCGAGCGCGAGTTGCGCAAGCGGGTGGACTTCTTCGCCGGTCTGCGCGCGAGGCGCCGCGCGGAGGGATGAGGGAGCGGCGTTGACAACACGGCGCGGCGGAGCCAAGCCGCGGGCATGATCCGCAACCTGCTTCTCGTGGCCGCCGGCGGGGCTCTGGGCTCCATCCTGCGGGCTCTGGTCATCACGGCAGCGCCATTTCCCTGGGGCACGCTGGCGGTCAACGTGTCGGGCAGCTTCGTCATCGGGGTGCTGTTCGCCCTGCTGGCCGGAACGGGGGAGATCTGGACCATCCTGTTCATCAGCGGGCTGCTCGGGGGCTTCACGACCTTCTCCACCTTCTCCCTCGACGTGCTGCGGCTCGTGGAGTCGGGGCGGGCGCCGCTGGCCGGCGGATACGTGATGCTGTCGGTCGCGCTGTCGCTGGGGGCCTGCTGGGCCGGGCTCCTGGTCGGCCGGAGCCTGCCATGAGCGGCGTGCGGCATCTGGCCGTGGGGACGGGAGAGGGCGGGCAGCGCCTCGACCGCTGGCTGCGGCGGCGGTTTCCGCATCTGACGCAGGGCGCCATCGAGCGGATGTGCCGCAAGGGAGAGCTGCGGCTCGACAGCGCCCGCGTCACTCCGGCGACGCGGGTGGAGGACGGCCAGACCGTGCGCGTGCCGCCCCTGCCCGAAGCCGAGGTACCGGCACCAAGGCTGGCGCCGGCGCCCACCGCCCATGACGAGGCAATGATCCGGGCCGCCGTGCTGTGGAAGGACGACCACATCATCGCCCTCAACAAGCCGCCGGGCCTGCCCTCGCAGGGAGGGTCTGGGCAGGGTGAGCGGCATGTGGACGGTCTCGCCGGGGCGCTCGCCTTCGGCTATCGGGACCGGCCTAAGCTCGTCCACCGGCTGGACAAGGACACGTCAGGCCTGCTGCTGCTCGCGCGCACCGACCGGGTGGCGCGAAGCCTCTCGGAGGCGTTGCGACGGCGGGACGTGCGCAAGATCTACTGGGCCGCCGTCGCCGGGGCGCCGCAGCCCCGGGCCGGGACGATCCGCTACGGCCTTGTCAAGGTGGGGGGCGGGCCGCGCGGCGAGGAGCGCATGCGCTGCATCCATCCGCGCGACATCGACACGACGCCCGAGGCGAAGCGGGCCGTGACGGAGTTCGCCACGATCGAGAATGCCGGAGGGCGCCTCGCCTGGGTGGCGCTTCAGCCGGTGACCGGGCGGACCCACCAGCTCCGCGCCCACATGGCCGAGATCGGCCACCCGATCCTGGGCGACGCCAAGTATGGCGGCACCCGTCAGGACAATCCGGGCGACGGCTGGGGGGCGGGGATCGGCGGGGCCCTGAGCCGGAAGCTGCATCTGCACGCGCGCTCGCTCAGCCTCGTGCATCCGGTGACGGGCGCTCCGCTGACGCTGGTGGCGCCGTTGCCGCCCCACATGCGGGAAACATGGGACGTCCTGGGATGGGACGAACGCACCGCCCCCGCCGATCCGTTCGAAGGCCGCCGATGAGCGCGCGGCCCTGGGCACCGCGCCGATTCTGGACGCGCGTCGATGTTCTCGACTCCGAGGGCCTCTGGACCGTCGCTCTGGACGGCCGGCAGGTCCGCACGCCCGAAGGGGCGGTCCTGCGGCTGCCCACCCGTTCCTTTGCCGAGGCGGTCGCCGCCGAATGGCGGGCACAGGGCGAGAGGGTCGAGCCGCTGTCCATGCCCGCCACCCGCCTGGCCAATGCCGCGATCGACCGCGTCACCCCGAACCGCGGTCCGGTGGCGGCCGCCCTGGCGGCCTATGCCGAGACCGACCTTCTCTGCCACCGCGCCGACCGGCCCGAACGCCTCGTGCGGCGCCAGCGCGAGGGTTGGGACCCGATCCTCGCCTGGGCGGCCGAGACGCTGGGGGCGGATCTCTGCGCCGTCGAGGGGCTGATGCCTGCCCGGCAGCCGCCGGCCGATCTCGGCCGGTTGCGCGGCCTCGTGGAGGAGATGCCACCCTTTTCGCTGGCAGCGTTCCACGATCTGGTGACGCTCACCAGCTCGCTCCTGCTGGGGCTCGCGGTCGCAAAGGGGCGGCTGGACGCCGAGGAAGCCTGGTCCCTGTCGCGCCTGGACGAGGAGTTCCAGATGGAGGAATGGGGGCGCGACGAGGAGGCGGATGCTGCCGCGGCGGTCCGTCGGGCCGCCTTTCTGGATGCTGCCCGCCTGTGGGATCTGCTGCAGGTCTGACGCTGCGGCGGAAAGGCGACGAATGCCTTGACCGGAGCGGAAGGATTCGCCCACTCTCGCCCAATCATGAGGAAAAAACCTCATCGAAGCCGTGGCCGTGTGAATGATGGCGCGGCAGGCCAGATCGAGGCGTCGCATCCGGGCGGCGTCCAGAACAGGAGGGAGACGGATGAGAGCAACCATGTGGGGGGCGGCCGCGCTGATCGTTGCAGCCGGCGCGGCGAGCGCGCAGACCCTGAACGACGTCCGCTCGCGCGGGGTGCTGAATTGTGGCGTCAACACGGGCCTGACCGGCTTTGCCGAGCCTGATGCCCAAGGTGTCTGGCAGGGCTTCGACGTGGACATCTGCCGGGCGGTCGCGGCGGCCGTCCTGAACGACCCGATGGCGGTCAACTTCGTCCCGACCACGGGGCAGACCCGCTTCACCGCCCTGTCCTCGGGCGAGATCGACCTGCTCGCGCGGAACTCCACCTGGACCTTCTCGCGCGATACGGAATTGCGGCTCGATTTCGTGGCGGTCAACTACTACGACGGGCAGGGCTTTCTCGTGCCGCGCGCGCTCGGCGTCGCCTCGGCGCAGGAACTCGACGGGGCCACGATCTGCATCCAGACCGGGACCACGACCGAGCTGAACCTCGCGGACTTCTTCCGTGTCAACAACATCAGCTATGAACCCGTCCCGATCGCCAACGACGACGAGGGCCAGCAGCAGTACCTGGCCGGGGCCTGCGACGTGTACACGACCGATGCCTCGGGCCTTGCATCCGTCCGGGCGACCTTCGAGAATCCCGACGACCACGTGATCCTGCCCGAGATCATCTCCAAGGAGCCGCTGGGCCCCGTCGTGCGCCACGGCGACAACGAGTGGGCGGACCTGGTCAGGTGGGTGTTCTACGCCATGGTCGCGGCCGAGGAGCTGGGCATCACGCAGGACAACGTGGCCGAGATGGCCTCTGCGCCGGGCGACAACCCGGAGATCAACCGTCTGCTGGGCACCGAGGATGAATACGGCACGATGATCGGCCTGGATGCCCAGTGGGCCGTCCGCGTGATCGAGGCCGTGGGCAATTACGGCGAGTCCTTCGAGCGGCATATCGGCGAGGGCTCTCCGATCGGTCTCGCGCGCGGGCTCAATGCGCAATGGACCGATGGCGGCCTGATCTACGCGCCGCCCTTCCGCTGAGAGACCGGCACGGGCGGCCCCGTGCCGCCCGTGCCCCTCGGCCCCCCTCCCGCCGCGACGGAGGATGCCATGACCGCCATTCCCGACAGGGCGCCCCCCCGCTTCCGTGCGGGCGATCTCCTCGGCGATGAACGCTGGCGCGGGCTGACCATCCAGGCGCTCGCTCTGGCGGCTCTCGGGCTTCTGGGCTGGTTCCTGATCTCCAACCTCGTCGCCAACCTCGCCGCGCTCGGCAAGCCCATCGACTTCTCGTTCCTGTGGCGGCGGGCAGGATACGACATCAACCAGCGGCTGATCCCCTATACCAGCGACGATCCGCACTGGCGCGCGGCGGTGGTGGGGATGCTCAACACGCTGCTGGTGGCGGTGCTGGGCTGCATCGCGGCCACGATCTTCGGCGTGATCGCGGGGGTGCTGCGGCTGTCGCGGAACTGGCTCGTCTCGCTGCTGATGGCCGCCTATGTCGAGGGGTTCCGCAACGTGCCCCTGGTGCTGTGGATCATCGTCACCTTTTCCGTGCTGGTCCACGCGACGCCCGCGCCGGCCGCGTTCCGGGGCGAGGAGGCCGAGGCGTCGATGCTGTTCGGCCTCGTGGCTATCACCAACCGCGGCACCTATCTTCCCCGGCCGGTCTGGGGCGACGGCTCGGCCCTGCTCCTGCTGGTCGTGGCGCTGTCGGTCGTCGCCGTCTGGGTCTGGCGGCGTCTGGCGCGTCGGCGGCAGGAGGAGACGGGTCAGCCCCTGCCGGTGCTCTGGGTTTCGCTGGCGATCCTTCTGGTCCCGCCCGCTCTCGCCTTTCTGGCCCTGGGGCGGCCGCTGAGCTTCGACGTGCCCGCCGTCCGCGAGACGGGCATTGCCAACTTCCAGGGCGGCATCGCCGTGCTCAACAGCTTCATGGCCCTGTGGCTGGCGCTGTCGCTCTATACCGGGGCGTTCATCGCCGAGATCGTCCGCGCCGGCATCCTGTCGGTGTCGCGCGGGCAGACGGAGGCGGCCTATGCGCTGGGTCTGAGGCCGGGCCGGACCATGCGCCTCGTGATCCTGCCGCAGGCGCTGCGGGTGATCGTGCCGCCGCTGATCTCTCAGTTCCTGAACCTCACCAAGAACTCGTCGCTGGCCATCGCGGTGGGCTACATGGACATCCGCGCCACGCTGGGGGGCATCACCATCAACCAGACGGGGCGCGAGTTCGAGGGGATGCTGCTGCTGGCGGGCTTCTACCTCACGGTGAGCCTCGTCATCTCGGGGCTGATGAACGTCTACAACCGCCGCGTGGCCATCAAGGAGCGCTGACGTGTCGGACACCCATGCCCGCACCGTCGCCTTTTCCCGCGACACGATGCTGCCTCCGGTCCCGCCGCCCGTCCGCGAGACGGGGGCCGTGCGCTGGCTGCGCGAGAACCTTCTGGGGGGGCCGCTCAACGTCGCGCTCACCGTGCTGTCGCTTGTGGCGATCTGGTGGGCGCTGAGCGGGTTCCTGCCCTGGGCCTGGCGGGGGATCTGGGACGCCTCGAGCCTGACGGAATGCCGCGCGCGGCGCGACGAACTCTATGGGCCGGGTGTGCCGGCCGCCTGCTGGGCCATCATCGCCGAGCGCTGGCCGCAGCTCGTGTTCGGGTTCTATCCGCAATCGGGCTACTGGCGGCCGCCCGTCGCGCTGGCGGTGTTCCTGGTGGCGGTGATGCCGGTGCTGTTTCCGTCCCTGCCGCGGCGGATGCTGTGGCTGCTGCCGCCCGCGCCCTTCGTGATCTACTGGCTGCTCTGGGGCGGATCGCTCTGGGGGCCGGCCACGGTGGCGGCCGGGTTCGCGCTGGGCTGGGGCGTCTGGCTGCTGGCGCGGCGGGGCGGGGCGGGGGCGGGCCTCGCGCTGGCGGCGGGGGTCGCGGCGGCGGCACTCTGGTGGTGGTGGATCGCCGGGCCCCTGGCCGGAACGCTGGCGCGGGGGGTGCCGCTCGCGCTCCAGCCGGTTCTGTCCAAGGACATGGGCGGCTTTACCCTGAGCTTCGTGATCGGGCTGTCGGCGATCGTGCTGTCGCTGCCGCTCGGCGTGCTGCTCGCGCTCGCGCGGCGGTCGGAGATGCCGATCATCTCCACCGTGGCGGTGGTCTATATCGAGATCATCCGGGGCGTGCCGCTGATCGTGTGGCTGTTCACGGCGCAGCTTCTGCTCAACTACTTCCTGCCGCGGGGCACGAATTTCGACCTGATGCTGCGCGTCATCATCATGGTGACGCTCTTCGCCGCCGCCTATCTGGCCGAGGTGATCCGCGGCGGGCTGGCCGCGCTGCCCAAGGGCCAGTTCGAGGCGGCCGATGCCTTGGGCCTGGGCTACTGGCAGTCCATGCGCCTTGTGGTCCTGCCGCAGGCGCTCAAGATCTCGATCCCCGGCATCGTCAACACGTTCATCGGGCTCTTCAAGGACACCACGCTGGTCGCGTTCATCGGGATGTTCGACCCGATCGGGCTGACGGGTTCCATCCGCGCGACGACGGCGTGGAACGGCATCTACTGGGAGCCCTATGTCTTCATCGCCATCGTGTTCTTTGTCGTCTGCTACGCCATGTCGCGCTATTCCATCTGGCTCGAGCGCCGGCTGGAGCGCGAGCACCGTCCCGCCACCTAAACCCCTTCCGCCGGAGAGACCCATGACCGACGCCGCCCTTGCCGATCCCGCCCCGCGCCCCGCCCTGGGCGAGGTGGCGGTCCAGATCACCGGCATGAACAAGTGGTACGGCCAGTTCCACGTCCTGCGCGACATCAACCTGACGGTGATGCGGGGCGAGCGGATCGTCATCTGCGGGCCCTCGGGCTCGGGCAAGTCCACGCTGATCCGCTGCATCAACCGGCTGGAGGAGCACCAGTCGGGCCGCATCGTGGTGGACGGCACCGAGCTGACCTCGAACCTCAAGAACATCGACAAGGTGCGCTCGGAGGTGGGGATGGTGTTCCAGCACTTCAACCTGTTCCCGCACCTGACCGTCCTCGAGAACTGCACGCTGGCGCCGATCTGGGTGCGCAAGGTCCCCAAGCGCGAGGCCGAGGAGACGGCCATGCACTTCCTGCGCAAGGTCCGCATCCCCGAGCAGGCCAACAAGTATCCCGGCCAGCTCTCGGGCGGGCAGCAGCAGCGCGTGGCGATCGCGCGCAGCCTGTGCATGCGGCCCAAGATCATGCTCTTCGACGAGCCCACGAGCGCGCTGGACCCGGAGATGATCAAGGAGGTCCTCGACACCATGATCGAGCTGGCGCAGGAGGGGATGACGATGCTCTGCGTCACCCACGAGATGGGCTTTGCGCGGCAGGTGGCGGACCGCGTCATCTTCATGGACCAGGGCCAGATCGTCGAGCAGAACGAGCCCGAGGCCTTCTTCAACAATCCCCAGTCGGAGCGGACCAAGCTGTTCCTCAGCCAGATCCTGGGGCACTGAGCGCCGCAGCGCATGGGGCGGGCGCGCGGGGCGTCCGTGGCGGTGAGGCCGGGGGCGCATGGCGCCCTTCCCCGCCAGGGGGAGGGGGGCGATTCGCCCCCGGCCTCCTCCGTATAGCACCGGGGGGTTAAGATCCGGTTAACGCGGCCGGCCCTCCCGCGGCAGGTCGGCGGGGACGGCAAAGGCGTGGACCCGGCCTTGGCCGTCGCGCAGGGCGGACCAGTCGGCCATGGCGAAGTCGAGCACGGCGACGGCGCAGGTCGGGTAGTCGTGCCAGCGCGCGTGGTCCGGCGCGCGGCGGGCAAGACGCGCGGCGAGCTGTCCGAGGCCGGGATTGTGCCCGACCAGCGCGAGCGGCGAGGCGGTCGCTTCGGCCTCGAGAAGGGACACCATCGCCTCGGGGGTCGCGTGGTAGAGGGCGGCGCGATGCTCGACCTCGGGCGCGGGGCTCCAGGCGGGCAGCATGAGGGCCAGCGTCTCGCGCGTGCGGACGGCGTCCGAGCACAGGACGCGGGCGGGCACGGCGCCCTGCGCGGCGATCCAGACGCCCATGCGCGGCGCGTCGCGCCGGCCGCGCCGGTTGAGGGGGCGGGCATGGTCGGGCAGCGTCGGGTCGCCCCAGTCGGACTTGGCGTGCCGGATGAGGACAAGGCGCAGGGTCATGGGTGGAAGGCCCTCATGTGAAAGGCCGCCTGGGCGGCGGGGCGACGGCCCTGTCCGACGGGGCAGGCGCGGCGGACCCGGCAGCCATCCGTCCGGCATGGCACCCCCGCAGGGCCGTCGAGAAAGGCATGGCAGGCAGGCACGTCGTAGCCCGCCGCCGTGAGCGCGCGGGGCGGGCAGGCGGAAAGGCAGGGAGCGGGGCAGCCCTGGCAGGGTGGGCTCTCGGCCGGCGGAGGCGGGGCCGGGTCTGGGAGCAGGACCGCACCGCGCAGCGACACCCAGAGGCCCGCCGTGTTGTCCACCAGAAGGCCCACGGGAGAGGACCAGATCCGCCCCGTCCGCAGCGCCCAAGCAATGAAGGGCCGCCAGGGGGGACCGCCGAAGGGAAAGGCCGCCTTCCCCCCCAGCGCGCAGGCGAGCCGCCCGATGACCCGGTGCGACCAGCGGTCGAGCGGGTCTGGGCGGCCGTCCCCCGCCTCGGGCGAGGCGGAGAAGCGGGTCCAGAAGCCGGGCTCGTCCGGGGCGAGAAGGGCGGCCGAGCGCAGGCGCGGGGGCAGGCCGTCCCCGGCCTCGAGCGGGGCGATTCCGGCCAGCCGCAGGCCGTGGGGGGCAGCCAGAGCGGCGAGGCGGGCGAAGGGGTCGGCGCCCGGCGGCGGGGCGGCGGGAAGGCCTTGGTCCGCCGCGCGCTCCATTACCGCCGCCGGCGCCGGGCGTCCGATTCGGGGCCGCGCACGATGGTGCCCGCGCCCGCATCGGTGAAGAGTTCGATCAGCGCGGCATTGGGCAGGCGGCCGTCGAGAATGACGGCGGCGCGCACGCCGGCCTCGAGCGCGTAGAGGGCGGTCTCGGCCTTGGGGATCATGCCGCCCGTCACAGTTCCGTCCGCGATCAGGGCACGCAGCCCCTCGGCCGTCAGTTCGCGCAGGACCTCTCCCGTGCGGTCCTTGACGCCGGGCACGTCCGTGAGCAGCAGCAGCCGGTCGGCGCGCAGGGCCCCCGCGATGGCGCCTGCGGCCGTGTCGCCATTGACGTTGAACGTCTCGTTGTCGGCGGTGCCCGTGGCGACGGGGGCGACGACGGGGATGATCCCGGCGGCCGTGAGGTCGCGCAGGACCTGGACGTTCATCTCGACCGGGCGGCCGACGAAGCCCAGTTCGGGGTCGTCGGCCTCGCACACCATGAGGTCGTCGTCCTTGCCGGAGATGCCGACCGCGCGGCCGCCCGCATCGTTGATGGCCTGGACGATGCGCTTGTTGACGAGGCCGGACAGGATCATCTCGACCACCTCCACGGTGGCCCGGTCGGTCACGCGCTTGCCGCGCACGAAGGCCGATTCGATGCCCAGCTTGTCGAGCATGGCATTGATCATGGGGCCGCCCCCATGGACCACGACGGGGTTGATGCCGACCTGGCGCATCAGCACCATGTCGCGCGCGAAGAGCGCCATGGCGGCGTCGTCGCCCATGGCGTTGCCGCCGAACTTCACCACCACGGTCGCGCCCGAATAGCGCTGAAGGTAGGGCAGCGCCTCGGACAGGGTGCGGGCGGTGGCGATCCAGTCGCGGTTCATGGGCGGGCCTTCAGGCGATGGCGGCAATGGCGGCGCGGAGCGTGGGGATGCCCTCGCCCGTCTCGGAGGAGGTGACGACGAGCTCGGGATAGGCGGCCGGATGGGCGCGCAGGGCGGCGCGTACACCCTCCAGCGTGGCGGCCCGCACGCGGGGTCCGATCTTGTCGGCCTTGGTCAGCACGGCCTGGAAGGGGACGGCGGCGCGGTCGAGAAGCGACAGGATCTCCGCGTCGGCGGCCTTGATCCCGTGGCGCGAGTCGATCAGCACGAAGGCCCGCCGCAAGGAGGGGCGGCCCGAGAGGTAGTCGCGCAGCAGCGCCTGCCAGCGGCGGACCACGGCGAGCGGCGCCTCGGCATAGCCGTAGCCGGGCAGGTCCACGAGGTAGTGGCTGGAGCCCAGCGCGAAGAAGTTCACCTCCTGCGTGCGGCCGGGTGTGTTGGAGGCGCGGGCGAGCCCCTTGCGGCCGGCGAGCGCGTTGATGAGGCTCGACTTGCCGACATTGGAGCGGCCGGCGAAGCAGATCTCGGCCCGGTCGGGCGGCGGCAGGCCGTCCATGGCGACGGCGCCCTTGAGGAAGTCGATGGGCCCCGCGAACAGGAGCCGCCCGCGCTCGGCCGCCTCCGGGTCGGGGGCGGGCGCCTCGGGGAAGGGGAGCATCACTTGCCCTTGGGCGGCTCGGGCCCGTTGGCGGGCCGGGGGGCCTTGCGGAAGCCGTCGCGGATGTTGCCGAAGATGTCGGGTCGCGTCCCGTGGCTCCACATGATGAGGTATTGCTGGATGAAGGTGATGATGTTGTTGGCGATCCAGTAGAGCACGAGGCCCGAGGCGAAGCTGCCCAGCATGAACATGAAGATCCAGGGCATCCAGGCAAAGATCATCCGCTGGGTCGGGTCGGGGGGCAGGGGGTTCAGCTTCTGCTGGAGCCACATGGAGATGCCGAGAAAGATCGGCAGCACGCCCAGAGAGAAGATGAAGAAGAACGAATCCTGTCCCGGCGTGCCCCAGGGCAGGAGGCCGAACAGGTTGAGGATCGAGGTCGGATCGGGCGCGGACAGGTCACGGATCCACAGGATCCACGGGGCGTGGCGCAGCTCGATCGTGACGAAGATCACCTTGTAGAGGGCGAAGAAGATCGGGATCTGGATCAGGATGGGCAGGCAGCCCGCGGCCGGGTTCACCTTGTTGTCCCGGTAGAGCTTCATGATCCCCTGCTGGAGCGCCTGGCGGTCGTCGCCCACCTTCTCGCGCAGCGCCTCCATCTGGGGCTGGAGTTCCTTCATGCGCGCCATGGCGGCATAGGACTTCCAGGCGAGCGGCAGGACCAGCGCCTTGATGACCACGGTCAGGCCGATGATGGCCCAGCCCATGTTGCCGATCAGCAGCTTGAGGTGGTGGAGCAGCCAGAACATGGGCTTGGTCAGGAACCAGAACCAGCCCCAGTCGATCGAGTCCACGAAGCGGTAGACGCCCGCGCGCTGATAGTCGCGGATGGTCGCCCATTCCTTGGCGCCGGCGAAGATCATGGTGCTGTATTCGAGTGCCGCACCCGGGGCGAGCGTCTCGGGCGTCTTGCGCGCGAGCGTCTGGAACACGTCCTGACCGGGGATGAAGCGCGCGACCGAGCGGAAGGGGGTGCCCGGCTCGGGGATGAGGGTGGTCATCCAGTACTTGTCGGTAAAGCCGATCCAGCCGTTCTGCGTCACCTCCACGGCCTCCTGGCGGGAGCCGTCGGGGGCGGGGTCGAGGTCGGGCAGGTTGCCGTAGCTGATCTCCTGCAGGCGGCCGTCGGACATGCGCACGACGCCCTCGTGCAGGATGAAGAAGCCGCTGGTCGGCTCGCGCCCGTCGCGGGCGATGAAGCCGTAGGGCGAGAGGGTGACGGCCGTGTCGCCCGTGTTCTCCACCCGGTCGGCGACCGTGAACATGAAGTTCTCGTCCACGCTGATCGTGCGCACGAAGGTGAGCCCCGCGCCGTTGTCCCATTCGAGGGTCACGGGATCGGCGGGCGTGAGCGTGGCGAGAACGGGCGCGTCGGCGCGCGGGCTGCCCTCCTCGGGCGGGATGTCGGTCGGGGGTGCGCCGTCGCGCAGCCGCCAGAGCGTGTCGGGGCCAGGCGTGGCGTCGGGCCCGAGCCCCTCTCCCCCGGCCCAGCCCTGGACCACGTAATAGGGGAAGGCCGAGCCCGGCGGCGTGAGAAGCCGCACGAGCGCCGGATCGTCGAGCGTGACGCGGTAGCCGCGCAGGGCGAGGTCGTCGAGCCTGGCGCCGCGCAGCGACAGCGAGCCGGTCAGCGAGGGCGTCTCGATGGCGATGCGCGGCGCCTCGATCGCGGGACCGCCCTCCAGCGCGGCCCCGAGCGCGGCGCCCGGCTCGCCGGCATCGGGCGCTGCGACTTCGGCGGGCACGGTGCCGGCGGTCACGGTCGAGGGGTCGGGGCTCGGGGCCTGCTCCGGCGGCGGAAAGATCAGGAACCACGTCAGGATGACGAGAAAGCTGAGCGCCGTCGCCAGGATGAGGTTCTTGTTCTGGTCGTCCATCGGAGTCACGCAGGCCGCTCGGGGATCGAGTGCTTCAAGACCCGACAGGCCGAAAGGTCAAGCGCTTTCGCCCCCCGGGCGGCACCGCGCCGCGCGCCACCCCGTGCCGGACGCGATCAACCTTTCGTGCCGCAGGCACCCTGTGACGTCCGGCCGCGCGGCGACCCCGTCAGACGACCCGCAGGTGGGACGGTCCCCCCTCTCGCTCGGCGTCCCAGCCGCGGATCCAGGCCTCCGTCTCCTCGAGCGGCATGGGTCGCGCGATGCCGAAACCCTGGACGTGGCCGCAGCCCAGCCGCGCGAGCATGGTCCGCTCGCCGGCCGTCTCCACCCCCTCGGCCAGCGTGTCGAGGCCAAGGCGTTCGGCCATGGTGAGGATCGCGCCCACCATCCGCGCCTGCTCGGCATCCTCGTCGATGCGGGCGACAAAGGAGCGGTCGATCTTGATGCGCTCGATGGAGAAGCGGCGGATGGAGCTGATCGAGGCATGTCCGGTGCCGAAATCGTCGAGATCGAGACAGCAGCCCAGCCGCGCCAGCCCGGCGAGGTTGCGGATCACCATGTCATCGGGCCGTGCGGCGACCACGGTTTCGAGCACTTCGACCACGAGGCGGTCCGGGGTGAGGTCGAAGCGCTCGATCTCCCAGCCGATGCGGTCCAGGAGACGCGGATCGCAGAGTTCGGCCGAGGAGAAGTTGACGCCGATCCGCGGGACGGCAAGGCCGAGCCCGTCCCACCGCCGCAGGGCGGAGAGCGCCTCCGACAGCATCACCTCGCCCAGGCGGGGCATGAGGCCTGCCTCCTCCACGGCCGGGAGGAATTCGCCCGGCGGCAGGAGTCCGCGGGCAGGATGCACCCAGCGCGCCAGCGCCTCGAACCCCGTGATCGCGCCCGTGCGGGTGGAGATCTGGGGCTGGAAGAAGGCCCGCACCTCGCCCCGGTCGAGGGCGGCGGCCACTTCCTCGCCGAGGCTGCCCTGGGTGATGGCGCGGCGGCGCATCGCCTCCGAATAGGAGCGGATCGCGGAGGGGCCGTGGCGCCCCGCCTCGATCGCTGCGAGCGCGGCGGCTTGGAGCAGCGTCTCGCCCGTGGGGGCCTGAAGCCGGGCGGGAAGCGCGAAGCCGATGGACACGGTCGGGTGGACGGCGAAGCCGCCGACGGCGACGGGTTCGCTGAGCGTGCGCTGAAGCCGCCCGGCCAGCTGGATGGCCGATTCGAGATCCATGCGGCGCGCCGGCGACAGGGCGGCGGCGAAGCAGGGCCCGTCCAGCCGCGCGACGACGTCGCTGCCGCGCAGCACCCCGCCCAGCCGGGCCGCGGTGACCGACAGGAGGCGATCCAGCACGGGGTGGTCGTGCCGCTCCTCCAGAAGCTTGAAGCGGTCGATTTCCACGACCAGCGCGGCGGTGGCTCCGCCCCCGCGCGCGGCGTCCGGCAGCCAGCGGTCGAGCGCGGCGACAACGGCCCCCCGCCGCGGCAGGCCGGTTGCGGCATCCCGGTCCGGGCAGGGCGTGCGCGCCGCAGCGGCGGCCATCCCCAGCAGGGCCGCCGCGATCGTCAGGCTGCCCACGGCGGCCGGCACCGCACCCCCGGTGGCAAAGAGGACGGGAGCCGCAAGGACCGGCAGCGACAGCAGTGCCGGCTGCGCACGCAGGCGAAGCCAGAGTCGGCGGGCGCAGTCGCGGGGATTCGGCATGGGCTGGGACCCTCCCGTTCGGAGCCGGGGCCCGGCCCCGGTTTCCACAATCTACGGGAGAGAATCCTACCAAACCGTTAAGATGCCGCCCCCTCGGGCAAACTTTCCCCCCGGGGCACGAGGGCGGCGAAGTCCCACAGGTCCGGGTCGGGCAATTGCGAGGGGCGGACCGAGCAGAGCGCCCGGAAGAGCGCCGCGCGCCGGCCGGGATGGGCGCGCTCCCACTCGTCGAGAAGGGCCTTGATGCGGGCGCGCTGCAGCCCCTCCTGCGAGCCGCAGAGGTCGCAGGGGATGATCGGATAGCCCATCGCGCGGGCGAACCGGTCGCAATCGGCCTCGGCCACATGGGCCAGCGGGCGCAGCACCAGAAGGTCGCCCTCGTCGTTCAGCAGCTTGGGCGGCATGGCGGCGAGGCGGGCGCCGTGAAAGAGGTTGAGAAAGAACGTCTCGAGGATGTCGTCGCGGTGATGGCCGAGCACGACCGCCTGGCAGCCCTCCTCGCGCGCGATGCGGTAGAGGTTGCCGCGCCGGAGCCGCGAGCAGAGCGAGCAGTAGGTCTTGCCCGCGGGGATCCTGGCGGTGACGACGGAGTAGGTGTCCTGGTACTCGATCCGGTGGGGCACGCCCATGCGCGTCAGGAAGTCGGGCAGGACGGTCGCGGGAAAGCCCGGCTGGCCCTGGTCGAGGTTGCAGGCGAGCAGGTCCACGGGCAGCAGGCCGCGCCATTTCAGCTCGTGCAGGATGGCGAGAAGGGTGTAGCTGTCCTTGCCCCCCGACAGGCAGACGAGCCAGCGGTGCCCCGGCGTGACCATGGCGTAGCGCCCGAGCGCCTCGCGCACGTCCTGCACGAGCCGCTTGCGCAGCTTGCGGAACTCGGTCGTGCGGGGGGCGCCGGCGAACAGGGGATGGATGTCGTCGGGGGCGTCCTCGAGCGGTGGGGGAAGGTCGGCGTCGAGCATGGCGGCTCCGGTCAGGAGGGGCGGCGCGGCGGGGGCACGTCGTCCACGCCGAAGCCCCCCCAGGGATGGCAGCGGGCGAGGCGGCGGAGCGTGAGCCAGCCACCCCGGAGCGCGCCGTGGCGGGCGAGCGCCTCGAGCGCGTAGGCCGAGCAGGTGGGGGTGTAGCGGCAATGGTGGCCGAGCCAGGGCGACAGGACCAGGCGGTAGGCGCGCACGGGCAGGGCGAGAAGCCAGGCGGCGGGGGTCATGCGGCGTCCTCCCGCGGGGGCGGCGGGGCGGGGCGGGCGGCGGCGTCGGCCCTGGCGTGGAGGCGGGCGAGCAGGGCGGAGAGGTCGGAGAGGAGGTCGGCGAAGGGGCGGGCGGCCGTCTCCTCGGGGCGGCCGATCAGGACATAGTCCCAGCCCGCGCGCCCCTCGCGCGGCAGGACCGCGCGGGCGGCGGCGCGCAGGCGGCGCTTGGCGCGGTTGCGGGCGACGGCGCCGCCCACCTTGCGCGAGCAGGTGAAGCCCACGCGCAGGGGTCCGTCGTCGCCGCGCGGGCGCGCCTGGAGGCCGAGCGCTGGCGTGCCGGCGCGCAGGGCGGCGGAGGCGGCCACGAAGTCGGCGCGCCGCTTGAGGACCGCGAGCGGTCCGGCGGTGCCCATGACGCGCGCCCCGTCAGGCCCCCGGCCTCAGGCGCAGAGCACCTTGCGGCCGCGGGCGCGGCGGGCGTTCAGGATCTTGCGGCCCGACTTGGTGGCCATGCGGGCGCGAAAGCCGTGGCGCGCCTTGCGGACGCGGTTGGAGGGCTGGAAGGTGCGTTTCATGGCGCGGACTCCTTGGGCGGCGGGCGCGCGAGGTCCGGCCCCGGCGCGCAGGCATTCGAGCGTCGTCCCTTAGCGGCGCTGCCCCGGCCTGTCAACGCGCGGAGGGCTCAGCGGGCGAGGGCGGCGACGGCCTCGCGGTCGGGGAAGCAGGTGGGGGCGCGGCCCGTCGCCTCCTGCCAGCGGCCGATGGCGCGGCGGGTGCGGAAGCCCGCGAGCCCGTCCGCCCCGCCCGTGTCGTGGCCCAGCGCCTGGAGCCCGCGCTGCATCGCCGCGACGCCCGCCCGGTCGAGCCGGTCCACCGGCCCCCAGCCCGTCCGGAACGGCCCCGCGCCGAAGGCGATGCGGTCGCCCACATGACCCACGAACAGCGCATAGAGGTCGGAGGTGTTGTATTCCTTGAGCGCGTAGAAGTTGGGCGTGACGAGGAAGGCCGGGCCGTGGCGGCCGGCGGGCAGGACGAGAAAGCCCTCGCCCGCGCGTTCGTGGGCCGGGAAGGGGCGGCCGTTGGCGCGGACCACCCCCATCGCCTCCCACTCGGCGATGGGGCGGCCCTGGTCGGGGCCCTCGAGCGCGCAGGAGAGGGTGGGGGGCAGGACGACCTCGAAGCCCCAGTCGCGGCCCCGCACCCAGCCGTGGCGGGCGAGATAGGTGGCGATGGAGGCGATCGTGTCGGCCTCGGAGGTCCAGATGTCGGCGCGGCCGTCGCCGTCCCCGTCGGTCGCGTGGGCGAGCACGCTGGAGGGCATGAACTGGGGCTGGCCCAGCGCGCCTGCCCAGGAGGAGCGCAGGCCCCCCGGAGGGGCGAGGCCCGCCTCGACCACGCGGAGCGCGGCGACGAGCTCGGCGGTGAAGAAGGGGGCGCGGGTGCTCATGAAGGCCTTGGTGCCCAGCACCTCGAAGGCGTCGTGGCGCAGGGGGGCCGTGCCATAGGCGCTCTCGCGGCCCCAGACGGCGAGGATGATGTGGCCCGGAACGCCGGTCGCGCGCTCGACGGCCGCGAGGGTGGCGGCGTGGCGCGCGGCCATGCGGCGTCCGCCCTGGGCGGCGGCCTCGAGTCCTGCCGGGTCGAAATAGGCGGCCGGGGCGCCGAACTCGGCCTGGCGCTGGGGGGGCGGGGCGGATGTGCCGGGGGGGACGAGGTCGGGCAGGTCCCAGTTGAGGCGCACGCCCCCGAGCGCGGCGTCGAAGGTGGCACGCGAGACGCCCTGCGCCTGGGCCACCGGCCAGACCGTTCCCTCGAGCCAGGCGCGGAACTGCCGCTCGACGGCGGCACGGTCCTGGGCGGCGGCGGGGGCTGCGAGTCCGACGAGAAGCGCGGCGAGGCGGAGAATGGGGCGGATCACGGGCAGGCTCCGGAGCAGGTGGCCCGTCCTTTGCGCCCGATCCGGCCGCAGGGGGCAAGACCGGGCGCGCGAAGACGCCGTTGCCGGCCGGATTCGGCCGAACCGCGCCCCGCTGGGGCCGCAGGGGCGCCGTGCACGAGGCGCGGGCCGTTCCCGCGCCGGGGGGTCACAGGACGGCAGGCCACAAGGCCGCAGGCGATGTCATCGAACACCATCGCGCTTCGGACAAGCCCGCAGGACTTGACCACCAAGCCCGCGCCGCAGTCCTGCCGGGGGGCCGGTCGGTTCCGTCCGTCGGGACGGGCGCGCCCCAATCTGCCGCCCGATCTCCGGTCCGCGCAGAGGCAGGCGTCCGGCCCGGAACTCGGGGGCAGCGGCGCCCTCGGCACGCCCGGCGGGATCGAGAGCGCAACGGGAGACAGCGGGGCAGCGGGCGGATGGTTCCGGGTCCGCCGTCAGGTGGAAAAGACGGCTTCGGCCTTGCGACGGATCTCGGACGCGGAGTCGTCCAGGCGACAGGGGGGCGTCTGCGCTTCGGCTGCCAATATTGCCGCGAGCGGCAGCGCGGCGGCGCTCCGGAGATCCCGGAGGGCGCCGGGGTCGGCATGGTGCAGAGGGTCGGAACGCTGCGACGGCGCCCCCTCCACCACCCGGCCTGCGGCGTGCCGGTGGCCCAGATCGACCACGACGCGACCATCGGGCAGGCGTCCTATGGCAGGTCCCTGGGCCAGGACGTAGGGCGAGACGAGCACGGTCAGATAGCCCATAGGAGATCTCCTGTCGGTCGGGCCACGGCCGCGTGACCCGTGGCAACAAATATCGACTCAATCAGTCGAGATTTGCAAGCAGAAAATCTCGCCTGCTGAGATCGTGATTTTGTCCCGGGGTCGGGAAGCCCGCCGAGATGCGGAGGCGCAGCGCGGCCGGCACGGCTGCGGTCAGGCGCCGAAAACGTGGGCGGCCGTTCCGGGCTCGGTCGACAGGTCGGCCAGCGTCAGGGATTCGATGAGCACCAAGTAGGCCCAGAACACCTCGCCGAAGACGCGCCGGATGGGGCAGGCTGTCTCGTCGCGGCAATCCTCGCAGCGTGCATAGAAGCGGCGGGACAGGCAGGGGAGCGGCGCCATCGGCCCTTCGATCAGGCGCAGAAGCTCGGCCAGCGGGACCGTGGACGGCTCCTGCACGAGCCGGTAGCCACCGGCGCGGCCCCGGATGGAGGTGAGAAGTCCGGCGGCGCGCAGTTCGAGCAGGATATGCTCGAGAAAGCGCTTGGGCGTGCCCGCGCGGCGGGCGATCTCCTCGATCCGCAGGGCACCGTCGCCGGTCGCACGCGCCTCGGCCAGCACGATGAGCGCCTTGAGGGCGTACTTCATCTTCTGCGTGATCATGTCTGCGGCCTAGAGGTTTCGCCGCCCTGCCGCAATGGCAGATCGACGGCGCCCGCGCCTGCAGGCCAGGGCTTCGCACTGCGCCCCGCGGGCGGCCCTCCTCTCGGCTGGGCCGGAATATGGGGGCCCTATGGCTCGCTTTCGTGCCATGACGCGCGTTGGGAGGAGTGGCCCCGCGGGCCGGCGCAGCCGGTTCGGCCCGAACCAAGGAGCAGGCGGAGAAAGCCCCCGCAGGCGCCCCGGTTCCGGGCTGTCCCTCCGCAAGGTGGCGGGACCGGATGGCGCCCGGGGTGAGTCGTAGCAGGAAAAGGTTGAGAAAGGGTTAAGCTTTCCGAGTGGCGGCGAGCGATTGCCGCCTTTCCGGAACCGGTCAGCCCGTCGCGGCGGGGCGTCGCGAAAAATCTCGACGCCGCCTGACGATCCGACTGCAGTTGAGGCATCGACGATTAATCCGTCAGTCGGCTGCCTGTTGTTGGGGGCAGCCGGCTGTGATTAGAAGGCGGGGAGGCATACAGGGGGAAACTCACCAAGATGTTGCGACATCCGTTATGGATCGGGGGCTGGCTGATCGTTGTGGCGGGTTTCGGGCTGTTGATCTTCTGGGCGCCTGTATCCGTCCGCGGGTATGGCATGGAAAGCCAGCCTGTCCTGAACCTCCACAGGCTCGAAATCAGTCGTGGCCTCATGTGGATTGGTTTTGTGCTCTCCGTCAGCGGTGCCATTATCGAAGGTTTCACAAGTCTTCGTGAAGCACGCGCAGCTTCACCGGCGACAGGGATTGCAGATGAAGACCTGGAACCGGAGATGGAGGAAGACCTGGAACCGGACATGAATGTGGTGACGATCAAGGATCGTCAGGGTCGAGATGATCGTTGATGATCGGACATGATGGGGTGATCCGCGCAGATACCCTGACGGGGCCGAAGGAGTTTGCTTCCGTTGAGGCGGCCCGGGAATATTTCCGATAGTCCGGGGCAGGCGCCTCGACAAACCGCCCCGCCATTCCGGTGTGAATGCCTTCGAGATCGGCCGACGATCGAGCCGGCGGCCGATCCGGGGCGCAGATGCCTCACGCCTGCAGCGACCTCACCCCGACCTCGCCTTCCTGCCGTGCCCGGATCGCCTGGGCGGCCGCGTGGGCGCCGGCGGCGGTGGTGAAGTAGGGGATGCGCTCGGACAGGGCGACGGCGCGGATGTCGCGGCTGTCGGCGATGGCCTGCGCCCCCTCGGTCGTGTTCATGACAAGGGCGATCTCGCCGTCCTTGAGGCGGTCCACGATGGTGCGGCCCCCCTCGTGGAGCTTGTTGACCGTCTCGCAGGGCAGGCCGAGCCCGGCGAGCCAGGCGGCGGTGCCGCGCGTGGCCACCAGCGTGAAGCCGAGCCCGAGCAGCGTCTCGCAGGCCTCCTGCATGGTCGGACCCTTGTCGGCGTCGCGGATGGAGACGAACACCCGGCCCCCCTCGGGCAGGTGGACGCCCGCGCCCATCTGGGCCTTGAGAAAGGCGCGGGGGAAGGAGCGGTCCCAGCCCATGACCTCGCCCGTCGAGCGCATCTCGGGCCCGAGGATCGTGTCCACGCCGGGAAAGCGCGCGAAGGGCAGAACCGCCTCCTTGACCGAGAACCACGGCATCGCCGGGTCCGCGAGCGTCATCGGGTCCGCATAGGGCAGCGGCGTGTCGTAGGAGACGTTCTGGTAGGGCAGGCGGACGGGAAAATCCGACAGCCGTTCGCCCGCCATCAGGCGCGCGGCGATGGAGGCGATGGCGCTGTCGGTGGCCTTGGCCACGAAGGGGACGGTGCGGGACGCCCGGGGGTTCACCTCGAGCAGATACACCTCGCCGTCCTTGACCGCGAACTGGACGTTCATCAGGCCGACGACCTTCAGCGCGAGGGCGAGCGCCTTCGTCTGGCGCTCGATCTCGGCGACGGTCTCGGGGGGCAGCGTGTGGGGGGGCAGGCAGCAGGCGGAATCGCCGCTGTGCACGCCCGCCTCCTCGATATGCTGCATGATGCCCGCGACATGGACGTCCTGTCCGTCCGAGAGCGCGTCCACGTCCACCTCGGTCGCGCCCGCGAGATAGGAATCGAGCAGCACGGGGCTGTCGCCCGAGACATGGACGGCCTCGCGGATGTAGCGGTCGAGCTGGGCCTCGTCGCGCACGATCTCCATGGCGCGGCCGCCCAGCACGTAGGAGGGGCGGATCACGAGGGGGAATCCGATCTCGCGGGCGATGGCCAGCGCCTCGTCGGCGGAGCGGGCGATGCCGTTGCGGGGCTGTTTCAGGCCGAGCCGCTCCACGAGGCCCTGGAAGCGCTCGCGGTCCTCGGCCAGGTCGATGGCGTCGGGCGTGGTGCCGAGGATGGGGATGCCCGCCGCGTGGAGCGCGCCCGCGATCTTGAGCGGCGTCTGGCCCCCGAACTGGACGATGACGCCGAGCAGCGTGCCGCGTTCCTGCTCGACGCGCAGGATCTCCATGACGTGCTCGAAGGTGACGGGCTCGAAGTAGAGGCGGTCGGAGGTGTCGTAGTCGGTCGAGACCGTCTCGGGGTTGCAGTTGACCATGATGGTCTCGAACCCGGCCTTCGACAGCGCGAAGCAGGCGTGGCAGCAGCAATAGTCGAATTCGATGCCCTGGCCGATCCGGTTGGGCCCGCCGCCGAGGATGACGACCTTGCGCGCCCCGGTGGGCCGCGCCTCGCACTCGGCCTCGCCCATCGCGGGGGTTTCGTAGGTCGAGTACATGTAGGGGGTCTGGGCCTCGAACTCGGCGGCGCAGGTGTCGATGCGCTTGAAGACGGCCCGCACGCCGAGCCGTTCGCGCGCGCGGCGGACCTGCCCCTCGTCGCGTCCCGTCAGACGCGCGAGACGGGCATCGGTGAAGCCCATCGCCTTGAGCGCGCGCAGCCCGTCCTCGGTGACGGGCAGGCCCTCGCGGCGGACGCGCTCCTCGGTGGCGACGATCTCGCGGATGCGGGCGAGGAACCACGGGTCGTAGGCGGTGGCCTGCTGGATCTCGTCGTCGGTCAGGCCGTGGCGCATGGCCTGGGCGATCGTGCGCAGCCGGTCGGGCGTGGCGCGCGACAGGGCGGCGACGATCGCGGCCTTGTCCGGGGCGCCGGGGATGGCGACCTCGTCGAAGCCCGAGAGGCCCGTCTCGAGCCCCGCAAGCGCCTTCTGGACCGATTCGTGGAAGGTGCGGCCGATCGCCATGACCTCGCCCACCGACTTCATGGCGGTGGTCAGTTCGGGCCTGGCGCCGGGGAACTTCTCGAAGGCGAAGCGGGGGATCTTGGTCACGACATAGTCGATCGCGGGCTCGTAGGAGGCCGGCGTGACGCGCGTGATGTCGTTGTCGAGCTCGTCGAGCGTGTAGCCCACGGCGAGCTTGGCCGCGACCTTGGCGATGGGAAAGCCCGTGGCCTTGGAGGCGAGCGCGGAGGAGCGCGAGACGCGGGGGTTCATCTCGATCACGACCATGCGGCCGTCCGCCGGGTTGATCGCCCACTGGACGTTGGAGCCCCCGGTCTCCACCCCGATCTCGCGCAGCACGGCGATGGAGCCGTTGCGCATCTCCTGGTATTCGCGGTCGGTCAGCGTCAGCGCGGGGGCGACGGTGATCGAGTCGCCCGTATGGACGCCCATCGGGTCCACGTTCTCGATGGAGCAGACGATGATGGCGTTGTCGGCGCGGTCGCGGACCACCTCCATCTCGAACTCCTTCCAGCCGAGAAGGGATTCATCCACGAGGATCTGGCCCACGGGGCTCGCGTCCATGCCGGAGCGGCAGAGCGCCTCGTATTCCGCGCGGTTGTAGGCGACGCCGCCCCCGGTGCCGCCCAGCGTGAAGGCGGGGCGGATGATGGCCGGCAGGCCCACGCGCTCGAGCGCCTCGAGCGCGAGGCGCACGCCTTCGCGCAGGTCGCGGCGCCCGTTCACGAGGGGCGCGGTGACGATCTCGGCGCGGGGGTTCTGCAGGCCGATGCGCTCCATCGCCTCGCGGAAGAGCTTGCGGTCCTCGGCCTTCTCGATGGCCTCGCGCCGCGCGCCGATCATCTCCACCCCGAAGCGGTCGAGCACGCCCATGTCCGCGAGCGCGAGCGCGGTGTTGAGCCCGGTCTGGCCGCCCATGGTGGGCAGGAGCGCGTCGGGCCGCTCCTTCTCGATGATCTTGGCCACGATCTCGGGGGTGATGGGCTCGATATAGGTGGCGTCGGCCATTTCCGGGTCGGTCATGATCGTGGCCGGATTCGAGTTCACGAGGATGACGCGGTAGCCCTCCTCGCGCAGGGCCTTGCAGGCCTGGGCGCCGGAATAGTCGAACTCGCAGGCCTGGCCGATGACGATGGGTCCGGCACCGATGATGAGGATCGAGTGGATGTCGGTCCGCTTCGGCATGGCCCTGTCCCCGCGTGAAGGTCGCGCGCGCTTATAGTGGAGGGGGGCCGCGCCGCAAGGCGGGGCGGCCTGGTCGCCGGGGCGATCCGAGGGGTCGCGTCCGCGCGTTGACGCGCGGCGCGCGCGGGCCTAGCGGGGCGGCGGCTTTGTCTCGGCGGCGGCGCATGACCCTGGTGCTTCTCGATCACGGACCCGGCGGACGCCCGGCGCGCTTTGCCGCCGCGCGCGAGGTGGTCGCCGCCCGGACGCCGGACGAGGTGGGCGCGGCGCTCGCGCGGGCCGACCGGGCGCGGGCGGAGGGCGCCTGGATCGCGGGCTGGATCGGCTACGAGGCGGGCGCGGCCTGGGAGCGGCGGCTGGCCGGAGTGTGGCGCGGGGGCGGGGGGCCGCTTCTGGCGCTGGGGCTGTTCGACGGGCCGGAGCCCGACCGGGACGCAGGTCCGGGCGGTCCGGCAAGCCTGACCCCGGCCGAGCCGATGGTGTCGCGGGCCGATTACGGGCGGGCGATCGCGCGCGTGCTCGACTATGTGGCCGCCGGGGACTGCTATCAGGTGAACCTGACCTTTCCGCTGGCCGCGCGGCTGCGGGGCGACCCGCTGGCGCTGTGGCGGCGGCTGCGGGCGGCGGGGCCGGTGGGGCACGGGGCGTTCTGCGATCTCGGGGTCGGACCGGTCGTGGCCTCGCTCTCGCCGGAGCTGTTCTTCCGGGTGGAGGGCGACCGGATCGCGGCGCGGCCCATGAAGGGGACGGCGCCGCGCGACCGGGACGCCACGCGGGACGCGGTGCTGCGCGAGGGGCTGCGCGGATCGGCCAAGGCGCGGGCGGAGAACCTGATGATCGTGGACCTCCTGCGCAACGACATCGGGCGGATCGCGCAGCCGGGCAGCGTGGCGGTGCCCGCGCTCTACGAGGTGGAGCCCTATGCGACGGTGCACCAGATGACCTCGACCGTCACGGGGCGACTGGCCGCCCGGCCCGCCCTGGCGGGGCTGATGCCCGCGCTCTTTCCCTGCGGGTCGGTCACGGGGGCGCCCAAGATCCGTGCGATGCAGATCATCCGCGAGGTGGAGCCCTTCGCGCGCGGCCCCTATTGCGGGGCGGTGGGGTGGATGGCGCCGGGGGGCGATTGCGACTGGTCCGTGGCGATCCGCACGGTGGTGATCGAGGGCGAGGCGGTGACGGTCGGCGTCGGCGGCGGGGTCGTGGCCGATTCCACGGCCGACGGCGAGTGGGAGGAGGCGTTGTGGAAGGCGCGGTTCCTGGAGGCGGCGACGGGCTGAGCGACGACGGCGATCCCGCCCTGCGGCTGATCGAGACGCTGGCCTGGGACGGGAGGGGCCCCCTGCGCGAGGCGCGTCATCTCGACCGCATGGCGGCGGGGGCGGCGCGGCTCGGCTGGCCCTTCGACCGGGGGGCGGCGGCGGCGGCCCTGCGGGCGGGGCGAAGGGGCCCTGCGCGGCTGCGCCTGACGCTGGGGCGCGACGGCGTGCCGGCCGTGGAGGAGGGGCCGCTGCCGGCGCCGATCGGCCTGTGGCGGGTGCGGGTGCATCCGGTGCGGCTGCGCTCGGGCGATCCGTGGCTGCGGGTCAAGTCCACCCGCCGCGCTCTCTACGACGCGGCGCGGGCGGCGCTGCCCCCGGACCTGGACGAGTGGCTGTTCCTGAACGAGCGGGGCGAGGTCTGCGAGGGCACGATCACCACGCTGTTCTTCGACCGGGGTGACGGTCTGCGGACGCCGCCGCTGTCCTGCGGCTGCCTGCCGGGGGTGCTGCGTGCGGAGATGCTGGAGCGGGGCGCCGCGCGCGAGGAGGTGCTGCGGGCCGGGGATCTGGGCCGGGTGCGGCTGGCGCTGGGCAACGCGCTGCGGGGGCTCGCCCCGGCGCGGCTGGAGCCCGGCGGCGCGGGTTGACTTCCCGGTTCCTTTGCGATGGATCGGCGCGACCGTCCCGGAGGGCCCCCCGATGCACCGCTATCGCAGCCATACCTGCGCCGACCTGCGCCCCGAACATGTGGGACAGGAGGTGCGCCTGGCGGGCTGGGTCCACCGCGTCCGCGACCATGGCGGCATCCTGTTCGTGGACCTGCGCGACCATTACGGGATCACCCAGTGCCTGGCCGACCCGGACTCGCCCGCCTTTGCCGAGGTGGAGCGGCTGCGCGCGGAATGGTGCGTGCGCCTCGACGGGGTGGTGAAGGCGCGCGATCCGTCGCTGGTCAACCCCAAGATTCCGACGGGCGAGGTGGAGGTGTTCGTCCGCGCGGTGGAGGTGCTGGGGCCTGCGGGCGAGCTGCCGCTGCAGGTGTTCGGGGATCAGGACTATCCGGAGGAGACGCGGCTGCGCTTCCGCTTTCTCGACCTGCGGCGCGAATCCATGCAGCGCAAGATGGTGCTGCGGTCGGACGTGGTGCGTCACCTGCGCGAGGCGATGTGGGGCGAGGGCTTCCGCGAATACCAGACGCCGATCATCACCGCCTCCTCGCCCGAGGGCGCGCGCGACTTCCTGGTGCCGTCGCGGCTGCATCCGGGCAAGTTCTATGCGCTGCCGCAGGCGCCGCAGCAGTTCAAGCAGCTGCTGATGGTGTCGGGCTTCGACCGCTATTTCCAGATCGCGCCGTGCTTTCGCGACGAGGACCCGCGCGCGGACCGCTCGCCCACCGACTTCTACCAGCTCGACATGGAGATGAGCTTTGTCGAGCAGGAGGACGTGTTCGCCACGATGGAGCCGGTGATCCGGGGCCTGTTCGAGCGGTTCGGGGGCGGGCGCAAGGTCGATGCCGACTGGCCCCGGATCAGCTATCGCGACGCGGCCCTGTGGTATGGGACGGACAAGCCCGACCTGCGCAACCCGATCAGGATGCAGGTCGTGTCCGAGCATTTCCGCGGGTCGGGCTTCAAGGTCTTTGCCTCGCTCCTCGAGCAGGAGGGAACGGAGGTGCGCGCGATCCCCGCGCCGGGCGGGGGGTCGCGCGCGTTCTGCGACCGGATGAACGCCTGGGCGCAGAAGGAGGGTCTGCCGGGGATGGGCTACATCTTCTGGCGCGAGGCGGAGGGGGGCATGGAAGCCGCGGGCCCCGTGGCCAAGAACATCGGCCCCGAGCGGACGGAGGCCATCCGGGCGCAGCTCGGCCTGGGCGCGGGGGATGCGGCCTTCTTCCTGGGCGGCCATCCCGAGCGCTTCGAGCGGATCGCGGGCCGTGCGCGCGTGGTGATCGGCGACGAGCTGGGCCTGACCGAGACGGACCGCTTCGCCTTTGCCTGGATCGTGGACTTTCCGATGTACGAGAAGGACCCCGAGACGGGGAAGGTGGACTTCTCGCACAATCCCTTCTCCATGCCGCAGGGGGGGATGGAGGCGCTTGCGGGCGATCCCCTCGCGGTCCTGGGGTTCCAGTACGATCTGGCCTGCAACGGCTACGAGCTGGTCTCCGGCGCGATCCGCAACCACAAGCCCGAGATCATGTTCCGGGCCTTCGAGGTGGCCGGATACGGCCGCGAGGAGGTGGAGCGGCGCTTCGGCGGAATGGTCAACGCCTTCCGCTTCGGGGCGCCGCCGCACGGGGGCTGCGCGATGGGCATCGACCGGGCGGTGATGCTGCTTGCGGGCGAGGAGAACATCCGCGAGGTGATCCTGTTCCCGATGAACCAGCGGGCCGAGGACCTGCTCATGGGGGCGCCCTCGGAGCCGACGCCGCAGCAGCTGCGCGAACTCGGGCTGCGCGTTGCGGTCGAGCGGCCGAGGGAACGCGAGGCGGCGGATCGCGCGGAGGCTTGACCTCGGGCGCCCGACCCCCTCCCCCTGCGGCCGGAGCGGCGCGAGGGGGGGCACATGGACCTGTTTCTGGGGGTGGATGCGGGCTCGTCGGTCTGCAAGGCGGCCGTGTTCGACGGCGCCGGTCGCGCGGTCTCCGTCGCGGCCGAGCCCACGCCGCTGCGCCGGCCCGCCCCGGGCCGTGTGGAGGCCGACCCGGAGACCGCCTGGGCTGCCGCCGTCCGCGTCATTGCGCGCGCCCTTGACGGGGCGCGGGGCAGGGGGGAGGTCGCCGCGCTCGGCCTGTCGGGCGCCATGGTCGGGGCGTGGGTGGTGGACGAGGCGGGCCGGACGCTGCGGCCCGGCATCAACTGGGAGGACAGCCGCGCCGGCCCCCTGATCGACGCGCTGGAGGCGGCCCGGCCCGGCACGCTGGCCGAGATCTTCCGCATGTCGGGCTCGGTGCTCCAGCAGGGCTGCACGCTGCCCGTGCTGGCCTGGCTGCTCCGCCACGAACCGGCGCTGATGGCGCGGGCGCGCTGGGTCCTGGGATACAAGGACTGGCTCCGGCTGCACCTGACCGGAGAGGCGGCCACGGACCCGAGCGAGGCGGCGGTCGCTCCGGGCGACGCGCGCGCGCAGGATCGGAGCGGGGCCATGCTGCGGCTGTTCGGGCTGGAGGAGGCCGCCCGGCTGCTGCCGCCGGTGCGCCCCTCCGCGTCCGTGGCAGGCGGGCTGACGGCCGCGGCCGCGCGGGCGACGGGCCTGCCTGCGGGCCTGCCCGTGGCGGTGGGGACGGGCGACGTGCCGGCCAACGTGATCGGCGCCGGCGGTCTGCGGGACGGGGCGCTCACGGCCCTTCTGGGGACCACCTGCATGGTCGGGCTGTGCCTGTCCGAACCGGTCTTCGAGCCGGCCGATCTGGGCCTTCTGTTCTCGCTGCCCGACCGGCACTGGTTCCGGTCGATGGTCAACGTGGCGGGGACGCTGAATCTCGACTGGGCGATGCGGCTGCTCTGCCCCGACCTGCCCCGCGGCCCGGAGCGGTTCGAGCGGCTGGATGCGATGGTGGCGGCCGAGCCGGTGGGGGCGCGGGGCGTCGTGTATCTTCCCTACCTGAGCGAGAGCGGCATCATCGCCCCCGTCGTGGACGCCGCGGCACGGGCGCAGTTCAGCGGCCTGCAGCCGTCGCACGACCGCGCGGCGCTCCTGCGCGCCGTTCAGGAGGGTGTGGCCTTCGCCATCGCCGACCTGTGCGAGGTTCTGGGAGCGTCGGCCGGGCCGCTGACGCTGACCGGCGGCGGCGGGCGCAGCCGGCCCTGGTGCGACATGATCGCCGCCGCGACCGGGCGCGAGGTCGTGGTGCCGGACGGAGAGGAGTTCGGCGCCCGGGGGGCGGCCCTGCTCGCCGCGGTGGCGGTGGGACGGTTCGCCTCGGTCGCCGAAGCCTCGGATGCCGTCCGGGGCGGCGGCGGGCGGCGCCACGCCCCGGACCGGTCCCGCACGGCCGAATGGGACACCGCCCGCGAGCGGTATCGTCAGGCGCGGAACCGGCTGCTGAGCCGGGCGGACGGCTGAAAAAAGTCCCTTGCGTCGCGTGTCGTGGTCTATACCATGGGGATGGTGGTCCGGTCCAACACGGGGTGTCATGCCGCGTCCCCTGCCCAAATACCGCCAGGTCGCGGACGCCCTGGCCGCCGAGATCAGCGCCGGCCGCCTGCGCTCGGGCGACCAGGTTCCCTCGGAGCGGGCGATCGCCGATGCCATGCGGGTCAGCCGCATGACCGCGCGCCAGGCCCTGCGCCATCTGGCCGAACGGGGCATCGTGCGTCCGCAGGCGGGACAGGGCACCTTTGTCGGGCGGCTGCCGATCCGGCAGGACCTGTCGGTGCTGACGAGCTTCACCGAGGAGATGGCGCGCCGCGGCCGGCAGGCCCGCAGCCTCGTCGTGGAGGCGGGGCGCTGGCGCGCCGAACCGGACGTGGCGCGCGCGCTGGGGCTTCGGGCAGGCGGCGAGGTGTGGCGCATCAAGCGCGTCCGGCTGATGGACGACGAACCCGTGGCGATCGAGACCACGGCGGTCGTGGCGACCCTGACGCCGGGGCTGCTCGAGAAGGGCAACTGGGAACGGGCCTCCCTCTACGAGAGGCTGCGCGAGGATTACGGCATCCGGCCGGCCAGCGCCGACCAGACGCTGGCTGCGGCGCTGGCCGATCCGTCGGTGGCCGCCCCTCTGGGCATCGCGCCGGGCGCGGCGGTCCTGCGTCTCGTGCGCGTGACGCGCGACGAGGAGGGGCGTGCCTTCGAGCATGTGCGCTCGGTCTATCGCGGCGACCTGTTCCTGATGCGGGTTCGCCTCAGCCTGGGAGAAGCCGACACATGACCGGGACGGCACAAGCCTATCTGCGCGAGATGTCCCGGCGGCTGGGCGAGCTGGCCGAGGCGGCGGATCTCGGGCCTGCGGTCGAGGCGATCGCCGCATCCGTGCGGGCCGGAGGACTCACCTATGTGTTCGGGACCGGGCATTCCCATCTCCTGGCCCTCGAGCTGCATTATCGCGCCGGGGGGCCTGCCTTTGTCGTGCCGGTCCTGGACGAGCCGCTGATGCTGCACGAGGGGGCGGTGGCCTCGACGCTGCGCGAGCGGGAGAGCGGCGTCGCGGCCGAGGTCCTGGGTCGCTATGCGATCGGTCCGGGCGACGTCCTGATCGTGGTGTCCAATTCGGGCGTCAATGCCGTCCCGGTCGAGGCGGCGCGGGCAGGCCGGTCGCGCGGCGCCACGGTGATCGCGCTCACCTCGCTCGACTATTCGACAACCGCCGCCGCCGGGCGTCCCACCCTGGCCGGCGAGGCCGACATCGTGCTCGACAACCGGCTGCCGCCCGGCGACGCGCTGGTCGCCCTGCCGGGCACCTCGCTGCGCGCCGGGCCGGGCTCCACCGCCATCGGAGCGGCGCTGCTCCATGCCGTCTTTGCCGAAGTGGCCGCCAGGCTGGCGACCGAAGGGGCGCCGCCCCTCTACCTCAGCGCCAACATGCCGGGCGCCGGGGACAACAACAGGGAGCTGGTCGAGCGGTTCCGCCCGCGCAACCCGCATCTCTGATCCACCAACGGAGGAGAGATCATGACACCGCGCCTGTCCCGCCTGATCGCCGCTGCGGCGATGGTTCTTCCGGCCCCCGTCCTCGCCCAGGAGGCGGTGGAGGTCACGCTCTGGCACATGGAGCAGCCGCCCCACCGCGTGGCCCGCATCCAGGAGCTGATCGACGAGTTCAACGCCGCCAATCCCGACGTCGTCGTGCGGCAGGAGCCGCAGAACTGGGGCGAGATCTACGCCAAGGCCCCCGCGGCCATCGCCGCCGGAGCGGGGCCGGACATGCTGTTCGCGATCCCCGACTTCACGCCCATCCTGAAGGATCTGGGCGCGCTGACCTCGGTCGAGGACTTCGTGTCCGAACTGGATGCCCGGCACGACTTCGTGGACTCGGCGGTGGAAGCCTACAGCTATGACGGCGGCGTGTGGGCGGTGCCGCTCTACAACATGACGATGCATCTGTGGTATCGGCCCTCGGTCCTGGAGGAGGCCGGCGTCGCCGTTCCGACCACCTGGGAGGAATGGCGCGCCGCGGCCGAGGCGCTGACCGCCGACGGCCAGTTCGGCATGGGTCTTCCGGCGAACCGCCACCTCTACACGGATCAGACGGTCTATTCGGTGATGCTCAACGGGGGCGCCGCCGAGATCTACGAGGAGGACGGCAGCCTCCGGTTCGACAATCCCGAGACGGTGGCCGCCTACGAGTTCTACCAGTCGATGATGCCCTTCTCGCCGCCCGATGCACCCTCCTGGACCTGGGGCGAGGCGGAGGCCTGCTTTGCCTCGCGCTCCTGCGCGATGATCCTCCAGTTCACCGTCATCTCCACCTACGAGACCCAGGCCGAGGGCGACCCGGCCGATCTGGGGGTCGCCCCCATTCCCGTGCGCGAGGCGGGACAGGAGCCCGGCACCATCGCCTATGCCAACGCGGTGATGCTGCTGAGCCCCGAGGACAGCCCCGAGCGCGAGGCCTCCGAACGGTTCATCGCCTTCCTGCTCGAGCCGGAGAATTACGGCCGGTTCCTGAACATGGAGCCCGGGCTCTTCATGCCGGTCACGGCGGACGGCGCCGAGGCCGAGAGCTTCTGGAGCGATCCGGTGGTGCAGGAATACCGCAGCCAGATCGAGCAGGTCATCGCCAACAGCGAGAACGGCAAGCTGTTCGGCTTCACCTCCGGCCGTGTCTTCCCTGCTATCGCGGCCATCTCGGCGCAGAACGTCCTGGCCGAGACGCTGCAGGACGTCGTGGTGAACGGCCGGCCGCCGGCCGAAGCCGTCGCCCGCGGGCAGGCCCGCATGGAGGAGCTGTCGCAGTGACCGGCGCAGCGTCGGGCCGGCAGGGACGGCTTGCAGCCCTCCTGGCGGCGCCGGCGCTGCTGCTGCTGGGCGCGGTGCTGGCCTGGCCGCTGCTGTCGGCGGTGCTGCTCAGCCTTCAGGACGTGCGGATCGTCGGGTCGCAGGGCGCCTTTGTCGGATCGGCCAATTACGAGAAGGTGCTGGCCGATCCGGCCTTCTGGCGGGCGGCGCGTCTCAGCCTCGGCTGGGTCCTGGCCAACGCCGTCCTGCAGACGGCGCTGGCGCTCGCGGCCGCCCTGATCCTGCATCAGGGCTTTCCGGGCGTGCGGGTGGCCCGCACCTGGATCGTGCTGACCTGGATCGTGCCGACCGTCGTGGTGGTGATGATCTGGCGCTGGCTGCTGTCCACGTCGGGCGGCATGATCAACCCGCTGCTCGTCTCGACGGGACTGGCCGAGCGGCCCGTCGGGTTCTTCGCGACCCCGGAAGCGGCCTTCATGTCCCTCGTCTTCATCAATTCATGGCGCTGGTTTCCCTTCATCGCCCTGATGATCCTGGCGGGGCTGACCCGCATCCCGGCCGACCTGCACGAGGCGGCGCGGGTGGACGGGGCAGGGCCGTGGCAGCGCTTCGCACGCATCACCTGGCCGCTTCTGGCGCCGACGCTGGCGGTGCTTCTGGTGATCGGCACCCTTCTCAGCTTCAACGTGTTCGACATCATCTGGCTGCTGACGGGGGGCGGGCCGGCGGGGTCCACGCGGACCCTTCCCGTCCTGATCTACGAGACCGCCTTCCGCGGCTACCGCGTCAGCGAGGCGGCCACCATCGCGGTGCTCTCCACGCTCGTCCTGATGGCCTTTGCCGTGCTGGCCACCCGGTCGCTCGCGCTGTCGGGAGCGGACCGATGACGGCGGCGTGGCGGCTGCTCCTCGGGGCAGGGATCGTCTTTTTCGTCCTGCTGATCGGGCTGCCCTTCTGGTGGGTGGTCACGGGCTCGTTCAAGGTCCCGCAGGAGATCATCGCCCGGACCCCCACCTTCATCCCCCGGAGCTTCACGCTCCAGCATTACGATCTGCTGCTGTCGGCCTCGGCCTACGGGACCTACCTGCTCAACAGCCTGCTCGTGGCGGCCGCCTCCACGCTGCTGACGCTGCTGCTGGCGGTCCCGGCGGCCTATGCCTTCTTCCGGATCGAGTTCCGCGGGCGCGCCACGCTCTACCGGCTCATCCTGCTGGCCTATGCGTTCCCGTCGATCGTGGTCCTGGTGCCGCTCTTTGCCACCTTCGCGCGTCTAGGCCTCGTGGATACGCGGCTGGCGCTGGTGCTGGTCAACACCGCCTTCGCGCTGCCCTTCGCGATCTGGATGCTGCGGGCGTTCTTTGCCCAGATCCCGCCCGAGATCGAGGAGGCCGCCCGGCTGGATGGCGGGCCGCCCCTGGTCGTCCTGTGGCGCATCCTGCTGCCGCTGATCGCGCCGGGCCTGGGCGCGGTGGCCATCTTCGCCTTCGTCTCGGCCTGGACGGAATACGTGTTCGCCTCGGTCCTGATCCTGACGGATGCGCTGCGGACGCTGCCGGTGGGATTTGCGGGCATCATCGGGCAGTACCAGGTCAACTGGGGATTGCTGCTGGCTGGGGCGACGCTGGCCATCCTGCCGGTGGTCGCGCTGTTTGCGCTGATCGGCCGGTGGTTTGTGACCGGTCTGACCGAGGGAGCGGTGAAATGAGCGAGGTGCGCCTCGAGGGGGTCGCGAAGTCGTTCGGGAGCGTCGAGGTCATCCCGCCCCTCGATCTGCGGGTGGAGCCGGGGGAGTTCTGCGTTCTCGTCGGGCCTTCGGGCTGTGGCAAGTCCACCTTGCTGCGCCTGATCGCGGGGCTCGAGACGCCGAGCGCCGGGCGCATCGTGATCGGGGGCCGCGATGTCACCCATGCCGATCCCGCCCGGCGGGATCTGGCGATGGTGTTCCAGAGCTATGCGCTCTATCCCCACATGACGGTCGCGCAGAACATGGAATTCGGCCTCGAGATGGCGGGCCTTCCCAAGGCGCAGCGGCGCGACAAGGTTGCGGCGGCTGCGCGGGCCCTGCGGCTCGACGGGCTGCTCGACCGCAAGCCGCGCGCGCTGTCCGGCGGGCAGCGTCAGCGCGTGGCCATCGGCCGGGCCATCGTGCGGGAGCCGCGGGTCTTCCTGTTCGACGAACCGTTGTCCAACCTCGATGCCGAGCTGCGCGTGGACATGCGCCTGGAACTGGCGCGGCTGCACCGCTCGCTCGAGGCGACGATGATCTTCGTCACCCACGATCAGGTGGAGGCGATGACGCTGGCCGACCGGATCGTGGTGCTGCGGGCCGGACGGATCGAGCAGAAGGGCTCTCCCGGCGCGCTCTACGCCGATCCCGACAACCTGTTCGTCGCCGGGTTCCTGGGCACTCCGCGCATGAACCTGCTGCCCGCGCGGGTGAGCGGGCGCGAGGAGAGGCGGGCCCTCGTGGACGTGCCGGCCCTCGGGCTGACGGCCCTGCCGGTCCGGCTGCGCGAGCCCCGGGCCGCCCTGCCGGCCGAGGTCGTGGTCGGTCTGCGTCCCGAGGCCTTCGGCGAGGGTCCGTTGCGGGTTCGTCTTCTGCCGGCGATGATCGAGAATCTCGGCGCCTCGCGCTACCTCTACACCGAAGGCGAGCGGCAATCGGCGGTGGTGGCGGAGCTTCCCCGCGGCGTGCCGGCCCTGCCGGGCGAGACGGTGGACATCCCGCTGCAGGCCGACGGCGCCATGCTGTTCGCACCGGAGGGGCCGCGGCTCTGAGGGTTGGCAAGGCGGCGCCCATCGGCGCGGTCGGCGCCTCGGCCCCCTCGCAACAGGGCGGTCGGACCCCTACCTTGGCGCATCGGGACAGGGAGGCGATCCGTGCCGTTCGACCCCTCCATCGCGGCCATCCGCTTCGGCACAGGCCTCGGGCCGCGGATCGTGCCGCCGTCATCGGCGGCGGCCATGATCGACCGGCTTGCGGGGCCGGACGCGACGGCACAGGCCCTGCCCATCCAGCCCTTTGCCGAGGCCTGGAGGCTCTTTCGCGACTACCGGCTGACGGCGCGCGACATGCGGCAGGCGGGATCGGAGGCCGAGCGGGACGCGCTGGAGGTCGAGCGTGACCGGTTGCGCGAGGCCCTCGAAGCGGCCCGGCTCGCCCAGGCGCGCACCCGCATCGCGCGCGTCGCCGTCGCCGAGGACGGCCTGCGCGAGCGGCTGGTGCTGTTCTGGGCCAACCATTTCGCCGTCGAGCGCAAGGTTCCCGTCGGGGGATTGCTGATCGCCCCCTATATCGAGGAGGCGATCCGCCCGCATGTCGCGGGGCGCTTTGCCGACATGCTGGAGGCGGTGACGCTGCACCCGAAGATGCTGATCTACCTCGATCAGGCGCGGTCGGTGGGCCCCGGAAGCCCGGTCGGCCGACGTTCGGAGCGGGGCCTCAACGAGAACCTGGCGCGCGAGTTGCTCGAACTCCATACGGTGGGCATCGGCCCCTACAGCCAGGAGGACGTGACGGAACTCGCCAAGCTCCTGACAGGGCTGACCGTGAACGAGGAGGAAGGCGCGACCGCCTTCCGGCCCGCCTGGGCCGAGCCGGGTGCGGAAACCGTGCTGGGCGAGTCCTACGGACCCCGGCCCGGTCTCGAGCCCATCCGCGCCGTCCTGCGCGACCTGGCTGCCCGGCCGGAAACCGCGGCCCACTTGGCCCGCAAGCTGGCGGTCCACTTCGTCTCGGACATGCCGGACGGGGACCTCGTCGCCGCGCTGGAGGCGACGTTCCGGTCCACCGGCGGCGACCTGCTCGCGGTCACGGAGGTGCTGGTTGCGCACCCGGCCGCTTGGGAAAGGCGCAAGCAGAAGGTCAAGACGCCCCTCGAATTCGTGGGATCGGCCCTGCGTGCGCTCGGTGTCGGGTCGGAACGTCTGCTGATGCTCGACGATCGCGACACGCGCCGGCTGCTGCTCAACCCGCTGCAGGTCATGGGGCAGCCCTGGGACCAGCCCGGCAGTCCGCAGGGCTGGCCGGAAGCGGCCGAGGCCTGGGTGACGCCCCAGTTCGTCGCGGCCCGGATCGACTGGGCCATGACCATGCCGGAGCGCCTGCTGCCCGATCTGCCCGATCCGCGCCGCCTGGTGGAGGATGCGCTGGGCCCTCAGGCGGCCGAGGAGGTGCGGTTTGCGGCCGGGGCCGCCGAGCGGCTGTCCGAGGGGGTGGGCGTCGTGCTCGCCTCGGCCGACTTCCAGAGGAGATAGGGCCATGGCACAGCTCACGCGGCGCGGGTTCCTGGGGGCGCTCGCCCTCGGCTGCTCGGCGGCCGCCTCGCCGCTGGTGACGCCGGTGGTCTTTGCCTCCGCGCCGTGGGAGAGCCGCCTCGTCGTGCTGATCCTGCGGGGCGCCATGGACGGGCTCGATGCCGTCCGGCCGGTGGGCGATCCCGATTATGCCGCGCTGCGGCCGGCCCTGGGGCAGGGCGGATTGCCGGTCGGCGACGGGTTCTGGGCCCTGCATCCCGCGCTCGAGCCGCTGCTGCCCCTCTGGCAGGCGGGCGAGATGGGGGCGGTCCACGCCGTCTCGACCCCCTACCGCGACCGGCGCAGCCATTTCGACGGGCAGGACATCCTCGAAGCGGGCTCCGGCGGGAGCGACATCGAAGGCGTGCGCGACGGCTGGCTCAACCGGATGCTGGGCGCCGTGCCGGGGGTGCGCGCCGAGACAGCCTTTGCGATCGGACGCGAGAACCTGCTGATCCTGTCGGGACCCGCGCCCGTCAGCCGGTGGTCTCCCGATGCCCGGCTCCGGCTGAGTCCGCAGGCGCGCCGGCTGCTGGAGATCGTCCACCACGAGGACCCGCTGTTCCGAGCCGCCTCCGATCAGGCCATCGCCATCGTGGACGGGCTGGAGGCGGAGGGAATGGAGCGCGGCGGGGGAGGGGGGCACGTCCGGCTGGCGGAGTTCGCGGCGTCGCGGCTGCGCGGCGACACCCGGATCGCGAGCTTCTCGCTCGGAGGCTGGGACACGCATTTCCGGCAGGCCGCTCCGATGGCACAGGCGCTGGGCCGTCTGTCCGAGACGATCCTGACGCTCCGGGAGGGGCTGGGACCCGTCTGGTCGCAGACCGCGATCCTGTGCCTGACCGAGTTCGGCCGCACCGCGCGCGAAAACGGCACGCAGGGCACCGACCACGGAACGGGCGGCGCGATGCTGTTCGCCGGCGGGGCCCTGCGGGGCGGGCGCGTCGTGACGGACTGGCCGGGTCTGGACGAGGCGAGCCTCTATGCCGGCCGCGACCTGTCCTCGACCCGGGATGTCCGCGCCCATGCGGCCTGGGTCATGCGCGGGCTGTTCGGCCTGGATCGGGGCGTCCTGGAGGGGGCCGTGTTTCCGCGCCTCGAGATGGGTGCCGATCCGGGGCTGGTCCTCTAGCGGCGGACGAGCAGCAGCGCGGCCCCCGCCAGCGCCGAGACCGCGGCCATCAGCGCCTGAAGCAGCCAGAGGCCGGCGCTGCCCGTCAGCAGCGTGCCGGCGAGTGCGGCAAGGATCGCTCCGCCCGCGGTCATGATCGCCCCCGACAGGCCGGATGCGGCGCCCGCGAGATCCGGGCGCACCGAGACGGCCCCGGCCAGCGCGTTGGGCAGAGTGAGGCCGTTGCCGAGGCCCAGGGCCGCGCAGAACCCGAAAAAGACCCAGGGACTGGGCCAGCCTGCCAGGGTGACCAGCAGCGATGCCGTCATGCCGAAGGTTGCGATGGCGCAGCCGGCCGCGGCCATGCGGTCGGTGCCGATCCGGGCCGACAGCCGCCCCGACAGGAAGTTGCCGAGAACATAGCCCACGGCAGGCGTCCCCAGTGCCAGGCCCGTCCAGACCGGCGAGAGGCCGAACACGGTGCCTGCGACAAAGGAGGCGCCGCCCAGAAGGGCGAAAAAGGCGCCCGAGGCGAAGGCGGCGCAGAGCGTGTAGCCCCAGAAGGCGCGCGATCCGAGCAGCGCCGGCCATTGCCGCAGCTGCAACCGCAGGCCCTGACCGCCGGCACGGGCCGTTTCCCCCTGGTCCAGCGCCACGAGCGCCAGCGTCGCCAGGCCGAGACCCGCCAAGAGGCCGAACGAGGCCCGCCAGCCGAAGCCCTCGTCCAGTGCGCCACCCGCCACCGGACCCAGCATGGGGACGAGCGCCATGCCCATGGTCACATAGCCGATCCGCGACGCGGCCTCGGCCTGCCCCACCATGTCGCGCACGACCGCGCGGGAAAGCACGATGCCGGCGACGGCCACGCCCTGCACCATGCGCAGCACGAGAAAGGTCCAAGCCGTGGTCGTCCAGAGGATGCCGAGCGTGGCCGCCACGAACACCGCCAGCGCCCCCAGCATCACGGGCCTCCGACCGAACCGGTCCGCCGCGGCCCCGAGCAGGATCTGCAGGACGGCCGTTGTCGCCAGGTAGCCCGAGACGGCCAGCTGCATCACCGCGTAATCCGTGCCCAGATCGGCTGCCATCCGGTCGAGGGAGGGCAGGAAGATCGACACGTTGAGGGCCCCGAGCCCCGACACGGAGATCAGCGTCGCGATGTGGGGGGGCGTCGCGCGGTCCAGAAAGCGCGGCGCGGGGCCGGCGGTCATGTCACGTCCACTTGTGAAAGACGAAGAAGGCTCCCAGAGCGATGAGGCCGAAGCCGAGCAGATGGTTCCAGGCCAGCGGCTCGCGCAGGTAGAGGACCGAGAAGATCCCGAACACCGAGAGCGAGATCACCTCCTGGATGGTCTTGAGTTCGGCGGCCGAGAAATGCCCGTGCCCCCAGCGATTGGCCGGCACCTGCAGCGCGTATTCCGGCAGCGCGATCAGCCAGGAGATGCCGATGACGGCCAGGATGGGAGCGGCCTTGTAGTTGAGGTGCCCGTACCAGGCGAAGGTCATGAAGACGTTCGACAGGATCAGCAGACCGATGGTGACGGCCGGGACGGGCAGGGCAGCAAGCACGGCGGGCATGGAGTGGCTCCGGTCGGAGGATGCCCCGCTCTTGGCTTGCCGCCGCGACCGGTGCAAGCGTCCTCGGGTCGCTCTTGGCATGAGGACGCCGTTGCGCTTTCGTGCGGCGGAGGGACGGGGAGGGCACATGGACATCCTGGCCGAACTGGAACGGCGTCGCGCGGCGGCCCGCGCCGGAGGCGGGGCCGCGCGGGTCGCGGCGCAGCACGCGCGCGGCAAGCTCACGGCACGCGAACGCATCGAGCTGCTGCTCGACGAGGGCTCCTTCGAGGAGTTCGACATGTTCGTGACCCACCGGGCGACTGAGTTCGGGATGGACCGGGATCGCCCCGCCGGGGATGGGGTGGTGACGGGCTGGGGAACGGTCAACGGACGGCTCGTGTACGTGTTCAGCCAGGATTTCACGGTCTTCGGGGGATCGCTGTCCGAGACGCATGCGCAGAAGATCTGCAAGATCATGGACATGGCCATGCGGAACGGCGCGCCCGTGATCGGGATGAACGATTCGGGCGGCGCGCGCATCCAGGAAGGGGTGGCAAGCCTCGCGGGCTATGCGGAGGTCTTCCAGCGCAACGTGCTCGCCTCCGGCGTGATCCCCCAGATCAGCCTGGTGATGGGCCCCTGCGCGGGCGGTGCCGTGTACTCGCCCGCGATGACGGACTTCATCCTGATGGTGAAGGAGACGTCCTACATGTTCGTGACAGGACCCGAGGTGGTCCGCACCGTCACCAACGAGGTCGTCACCGCCGAGGAACTGGGCGGTGCGCTGACCCATACGCGGCGGTCCTCGGTTGCCGATGCCGCCTTCGAGAACGATGTGGAGGCGATCGCCGAGGCACGCCGCCTGATCGACTTCCTTCCCCTGTCCAACCGGTCGGGCGTGCCCGAGCGGCCCTTCTTCGACGATCCCGGGCGCCTGGAGCCGTCGCTCGACACGCTGATCCCCGAGAGCACGAACACGCCCTACGACATGAAGGAGCTGATCCTGAAGGTCGCGGACGAAGGCGACTTCTTCGAGATCCAGGCCGAGTTCGCGCGCAACATCGTCACGGGCTTCATCCGCATCGAGGGCCGGACGGTGGGCGTGGTCGCCAACCAGCCGATGGTCCTCGCGGGGTGCCTCGACATCGACGCCAGCCGCAAGGCCGCGCGGTTCGTCCGGTTCTGCGACGCGTTCGAGATCCCGATCCTGACACTGGTGGACGTGCCGGGTTTCCTGCCGGGGACGGCGCAGGAATATGGCGGGATCATCAAGCACGGCGCCAAGCTGCTGTTCGCCTATGGCGAGGCGACGGTTCCCAAGGTGACGGTCATCACCCGCAAGGCCTATGGCGGGGCCTACGACGTCATGGCGTCCAAGCATCTGCGAGGCGATGTCAACTATGCCTGGCCTACGGCCGAGATCGCGGTCATGGGCGCCAAGGGAGCGGTCGAGATCCTCTACCGGGCCGAGCGGGGCGACGGTGACGCGCTCGCCGCCCGGACGAGGGACTACGAGGCGCGGTTCGCCAATCCGTTCGTGGCAGCCGAACGCGGGTTCATCGACGAGGTGATCCAGCCGCGGTCCACCCGGCGCCGGGTGGCGCGCGCCCTTGCCATGCTGCGTGGCAAACGCCTCGAGAATCCATGGAAGAAGCATGACAACATCCCGCTCTAGAACCGGTCCGGTCTTGGGGCTGGCGCTGCTGGCGGCCGTTCCGGCCTTTGCGCAGGAGATCCGGCTGCCCTCGGGTCATGCCGCGCGCCTGTTTGATGTGGTCCTCGAAGCCGGCGTTCTGGGCACGAGGGCTCCGCTCGTGGGTTCGGCGGCCGAGGACGAGGCGTCCGACCCTGCCGACTGGGGAACGGGGCCGCTCGACGAGGCGGAAGGAGAGACCGTTCCACCGACCGGCGGTGTCGCGCGTTTCCGGCTGGTGGTGACGGATCTGGGACAACCCGGTGCGGAATGGGGCGACGTGGCCGGGGACTTCCTCTGGCTCTGCGAGTCGGTGGCCCTGCCGGCGCTGGCCGCCAACGGTTGGCAGGCGACGGAGGTCGTCGTGGCGCTCTCCGATCGGGAGGTGCCGTTCGGAACGATGGACCCGGAGGCGATCCAGTTCTTCGAGGGCTTCCAGATCGAGGGCGGCGTCTGCGTGCCGCAGGCGTTCTGATGCGCAAGCACCGGGGCTTTCCCGGCCGCCTGCCGGGGACGGATTTCCAGTTCACCATCCGCCACGCCAACAAGAAGGGCGCCACCCGCCTCGTGGCGCGCGAGCGCTATGCGGACCGTCGGCCGATCGATCGCGCGGCGGACCAGGCGTTCCTGGCAGCCCTGTGGGAGCATTTCGGCGACGAACCCTTCGAGCGGGGCAACCTGGATGCGGGTCGCCTGTCGTGGCTTTTCGGGCGCGAGGTCGTTCCGGCGGAAGATCCCTTCGACCCCGAAAGCTACGAGGCGCTGCTGCGGATCGACACGAACCGGGCACGAGCGAGCTTTCCGGACCTGTTCGAGGATCGGGACACTCCGTGATACAACCTGAGCGGGTATTTGCCGAAATTCTGATCGCCTTCAGGTTTTCCTTGCCGGGACCCGTCGGCGGCCTCCATGATGGTGCTGCGCCGGAGCGGTCCAGCACCCGCTCTTGCGTGTCTCGTCATCACCGTGACCCTTCCCCGAGGGGGCGGCGCGGCCGCAAGGCCGGGCCGCCCCTGGCCTGCGAGAAGGCGGGTGACCACCCCCGGGGAGCGGCCGGACTGTGGCCCGGCGTCAGGAGATCGGCGACTTTCCGGGCCCGGAGGGAAACCGCGCCTTGCGCCGGCGGGTTGGGGATGGCATGCCTGTCCCCATCTGGGGCAGACCAATCTTTCGGAGAACTCGCATGTCCAACATCCTTCGCGCCATGGGCGCTCTCGGTTTTGCGGTTACCTTGGCGGCCTGCGGCGAAACGCCTGTCGAGCGGGCCACCACCGGCGCCCTGGCCGGCGGCGCTGCCGCGGCCGTCACCGGCGAAAGCGTTCTCAACGGCGCGCTCATCGGCGGAGCCATCGGCGGCATCGCGCCGTGCGTGGCCAACCCGAACGCGGCCGGCTGCTTCTGAGTCGCGCGCCCGCGGGCGCCGTCCGGACGGGCCGCCGGAGCCGAGCGCTCCGGCGGCCCTTTTGCTGTCACCCCCGAGGCCATGTTCTCCAAGATCCTGATCGCCAACCGCGGCGAGATCGCCTGCCGCGTCATCAAGACCTGCCGCCGTCTCGGCATCCGCACGGTTGCCGTGTTCTCGGACGCCGACAGCCGCGCGCTCCACGTCCGGATGGCCGACGAGGCCGTGCCCATCGGTCCCGCTCCTGCGGCCGACAGCTACATCCATATCGGGCGCGTGATGGAGGCGGTGCGCCGCAGCGGGGCCGAGGCCGTGCATCCCGGCTACGGATTCCTGTCGGAGAATCCCCGTTTCGCCGCTGCCCTGGCCGCAGAGGGTGTCGTCTTCATCGGCCCGCCCGCCTCCGCCGTGGAGGCCATGGGAGACAAGATCGCCTCGAAGCGGATCGCCGCCGAGGCCGGCGTGAACACGGTTCCCGGCCATCCGGGCCTGATCGCCGACGCGGAGGAGGCCGTCCGCATCGCGCGGGAAATCGGCTATCCCGTGATGCTCAAGGCGAGCGCGGGCGGCGGCGGCAAGGGCATGCGGATCGCCTGGACCGACGCGGAGGCGCGGGAAGGGTTTGTCGCCTCCCGCAACGAGGCCGCGGCGTCCTTCGGCGACGACCGGATCTTTGTCGAGAAGTTCGTCGACCAGCCGCGCCACATCGAGATCCAGATCCTGGCAGACCGGCACGGCCATGTCGTGCATCTGCACGAACGCGAATGCTCGATCCAGCGACGCAACCAGAAGGTCATCGAGGAAGCCCCCTCGCCCTTTCTCGATCCCGGCACGCGGGCTGCGATGGGCGAGCAGGCCTGCGCACTGGCCCGCGCGGTCGGCTATGAAAGCGCGGGCACGGTCGAGTTCATCGTGGACGGCGCGCGCAACTTCTACTTCCTCGAGATGAATACCCGCCTGCAGGTCGAACATCCGGTGACGGAGCTGATCACAGGAATCGATCTCGTGGAGCAGATGATCCGGATCGCCGCCGGCGAGGCCCTGCCCTTCACGCAGGAGGAGATCGCGCTGAACGGCTGGGCCATGGAGGCCCGCCTCTATGCGGAGGACCCGTTCCGCCGCTTTCTGCCCTCGACCGGCCGACTGACGCGCTATCGGCCGCCGCCCGAGGGTCCGCAGGGATCGGCGATCGTCCGCAACGACACGGGCGTGTTCGAGGGGGGAGAGATCAGCCGCTTCTACGATCCCATGATCGCGAAGCTCTGCACCTGGGCGCCGACCCGGCGGGAGGCCGCCGCCGCCATGGCCGAGGCGCTCGATGCCTTCGAGGTGGAGGGGATCGGGCACAATCTTCCCTTCCTGTCGGCCGTGATGAAGCACCCCCGGTTCCTCGAGGGGCGGTTGACGACCGCCTTCATCGCCGAGGAGTGGCCGGACGGTTTCAAGGGCGTGGAGCCTGACGCGGAGGCGCTCCGCCGCATCGCGGCAGCCGCCGCGGCGATGTGGCGCGTGGCCGAGATCCGGCGGGCCCGGATCTCGGGCCGGCTCGACAACCACGAGCGGCGCGTGGGCAGCGAATGGGTCGTGGAGGTCTCGGGCTGCCGGATGACCGCCTCGCTCTCGGCCGATCGGGATGGCACCAGCGTGGTGATCGACAGCGGGCCGACCCTCCGCGTGGAGGGCGCGTGGCTGCCCGGCCAGACCCTGGCGCGGCTCAGGGTGGACGACGTGCCGCTGACCCTCAAGGTCGCCAAGGCTCCGGGCGGCTTCCGCCTGCGGACCGGGGGAGCCGATCTGCGGGTTCACGTCCGCACCCCGCGCGAGGCGGAGCTTGCGGCCCTGATGCCTGTGAAACGGCCGCCGGATCTGTCGGGCTCCCTTCTCTGCCCGATGCCGGGCCTGCTCACCCGGTTGATGGTGGGCGAAGGCGACGATGTGGAGGAGGGCCAGCCCCTCGCCACCGTGGAGGCCATGAAGATGGAGAACACGCTGCGCGCCGAACGGAGCGGACGGATCGCCCGGCTTCTGGCGCGCGAAGGCGACACGCTGGCCGTCGATCAGGTCATCCTCACCTTCGCCTGAGACCGCCTCAGGGAAGCCCGGCCCCGCGTCCGCGATACCGGATCTCTTCCTGTCGCAGCGGCGACCGGTCGATGGTGCGGGTCAGCTCGCGAATCGTCTGCGGAACCGGACGGCGCAGCAGCACCCGCCCATCCTTCTCGATCAGGACGAGAGCGAATCCCCGGGGTCGCTGCGTCCGGCGCGCCTCGCTTGCGGCGGCCGGGTCGCTGTCCACGATCACGACGACATCGCGGGCGGCAAGCGCGGCCATGTCGCTCTCGAGGATGGCGAGCTGGTCCATGAACTGCGGCTGCCTCGGCGTGTCCGCGAACACGATCAGCGGACGGGCCACGTAGATGAAATCCTGCAGGTTCACATCGGCCGCATCGAAGATCCGCGTCCGGTCGGCTTCCCACTGCGCCACAGGATCGAGGTCCTCGTCGGATCCGGCGGCGGTCCCGTCCCCGACCGGGCCGATCGCAGGCGCTCCCTCCGGCGCGCCGCGCACGGTCGCCTCCTCCTGTGCGGGTTCGGGCGAAGGCGAGGCCGTCACGGTCAGGGCCTGCGCAGCCTCCTGGGACAGTGCAGGGCCAGCGGCCAGAAGACAGGCAAGGGCGAGGATGCGGGTCATGGCCCAGATATAGGCGGCGCGCCGCGGGTTGCGAAGGTTTGTCCGGCTGGCCGCGTCGATTTCGTCCCGGGGAGGGGGCACGAGAGCCCTCGCATCGCCCGCGGCGACATGCCAAATCCTCTTCGATCACGATCGGGAGACGGCCATGGCGGACCGCAGGACATGGGAGGAGCGGGCAAGGCGCGAACTGCGGGGGCGGGAGCCGGATGACCTGGTCTGGCACACCCTTGAAGGCATTGCCGTGCGGCCGCTCTATCTGCCCGAGGATGCAGCGGCCATCGACCCCGGTCTGCCGGGCGAGCCGCCCTTTGTCCGCGGCGTGCGGGCGACGATGTATGCCGGTCGCCCCTGGACGATCCGGCAATATGCCGGCTTCTCCACGGCCGAGGACTCGAACGCCTTCTTTCGCAAGGCCCTGGCCGCCGGGCAGCAGGGCGTCTCGGTCGCCTTCGATCTCGCCACCCACCGCGGCTACGACAGCGACCATCCCCGAGTCGAGGGAGACGTGGGCAAGGCCGGAGTCGCCATCGACAGCGTCGAGGACATGAAGATCCTTTTCGACGGCATCCCGCTGGGCGAAGTGTCCGTCTCGATGACCATGAACGGGGCGGTCATCCCCGTGCTCGCCAACTTCATCGTGGCGGCCGAGGAGCAGGGGGTGACGCGCGACCGGCTGTCCGGGACCATCCAGAACGACATCCTCAAGGAGTTCATGGTCCGCAACACCTATGTCTATCCGCCCGAGCCCTCCATGCGGATCGTGGCGGACATCATCGCCTTTGCGGCGCGGGAGATGCCGCGGTTCAACTCGATCTCGATCAGCGGCTACCACATGCAGGAGGCGGGCGCCGACCTGGTGCAGGAGCTGGGCTTCACGCTGGCCGACGGCCGGGAATACGTGCGTGCGGCGCTGGCGCGGGGGCTCGACGTGGACAGCTTCGCGCCGCGTCTGTCGTTCTTCTTCGCGATCGGCATGAACCTGTTCATGGAGGTGGCCAAGCTGCGCGCCGCGCGCCTGCTGTGGCACCGGGTGATGAGCGGGTTCGGCGCAAAGAAGCCCGAGAGCCTGATGCTGCGCACCCATTGCCAGACCAGCGGGGTAAGCCTGCAGGAGCGCGACCCCTACAACAACATCGTGCGCACCGCCTATGAGGCCTTGGCCGCCGTGCTGGGCGGGACGCAGTCGCTGCACACCAATTCCTTCGACGAGGCGATGGCGCTGCCCTCGGACTTCGCCGCGCGGATCGCGCGCAACACCCAGCTGATCCTGCAGGAGGAGACGGGCGTGACGCGCGTGGTCGACCCCCTGGGCGGCAGCTACTACGTGGAGGCGCTGACGCACGAACTGGCGGAGCGGGCCTGGGCGCTGATGGAGGAAGTGGAGGCGCTGGGCGGCATGACGGCGGCCGTCGCCTCGGGGATGCCCAAGCTGCGCATCGAGGAGACGGCCGCACGGCGGCAGGCGATGATCGACCGCGGCGAGGAGGTGGTGGTCGGCGTCAACAGGTACCGCCCCGACAAGGAACCCTCCGTCGAGATCCGGTCCATCGACAACCACGCCGTGCGCGAGGCGCAGATCGCGCGCCTCCGGCGACTGCGCGAGACGCGCGACGCGGCGGCGGTGGCGAGCGCGCTCGATGCGCTGCGAGAGGCCGCGCGAGGAAGCGGCAACCTGCTGGAGGCCGCGATTCCGGCCGCCCGCGCGCGCGCCACCCTGGGCGAGATCAGCGCCACGCTCGAGGAGGTGTTCGGCCGATACCGGGCGGAGACGCGCAACCTCGCCGGGGTCTACGCCCGGGCGCGGGAGGGGGACGAGGATGTCGGACAAGCCCGTCGCGCGGTCGAAACCTTCGCGGCCGAGGAGGGGCGGCGGCCGCGGATGCTCGTGGTCAAGATGGGGCAGGACGGTCACGACCGAGGGGCCAAGGTCATTGCCACCGCCTTTGCCGATCTCGGCTTCGACGTCGATGTGGGACCTCTGTTCCAGACGCCCGAGGAGGCGGCGCAGGACGCCATCGACAGCGACGTGCACGTGTTGGGGGTGTCCTCGCAGGCGGCAGGGCATCTGACGCTGGCGCCGCGTCTCGTTGCGGCGCTGCGGGAGCGGGGGGCGGGCGATATCCTCGTGGTCTGTGGAGGCGTGATCCCGGCGCAGGATCATGCCGCCCTGCGCGAGGCCGGCATCGCCGCCATCTTCGGTCCCGGAACTCCGATCCCCGACGCCGCCATGGAGGTTCTGAGGCTCATCCAGGCCGGGCGGGACACCGCTTCGGCATGATGGAACTCGATCACCTTGCCATCGTCTGCGCCCGGCTGGAGGAGGGGGCGGCTTGGGCCTCGGACCGGCTGGGCGTGCCGCTGGAGCCGGGGGGCCGTCACGAGACCTTCGGCACGTGGAACCGGCTTCTGTCGCTCGGCCCCGGCCTCTATCTCGAGGTGATCGCCCCGGAGCCGGGTCGCGCGCCCGGCCGGCCGCGCTGGTTCGGCCTTGATGACGTGCGGGAGCCCCGGCTCGGCAACTGGATCGTCCGGGTCCCGGATCTCCGGGCCGCCCTGGAGGCCGCGCCTCCCGGCGCGGGCGAGGTCGTCTCGATGAGCCGGGGGCCGTTCCGCTGGGACATCGCCGTGCCGCCCGACGGATCGCTGCCCCTCGGCGGGGGATTCCCGACCCTGATCCGCTGGCATGGCGACCCGCCGCATGGCGTGTTGCCGGATCGCGGAGTCAGGCTGACGATGCTGCAGGTCACCCATCCTGATGCGGTCTCCCTGCGGGCCTGGACGAAGGGCATGGCCGATCGTCGCGTGACGTTCCGCCAAGGGTCGCGGGTCAAGCTGACGGCCCGTCTGGCCACACCCCGCGGCGAGGTCGTGCTGTGATCCGGCCTGCCCGCCCCGCCGACGCCGCCGCCGTCGCCGCGATCTGGAACCCCGTGATCCGCACCAGCAGCGCCATCTTCTCGTCGGAGGAGCGCAGCATCGAGGAGGTGGCCGGGCTGATCGAGCAGGATTGCTGGCTGTGGGCCGAAGGCGACGCCGTCCTGGCCTTCGTGCGGATCTTCCCCTTCCGCTCCGGCAACGGCTATGCCCACACCGTCGAGCAGACGATCATGGTCTCGCCCCCCGCCAAGGGCCGGGGCATCGGCCGCGCCCTGGTCGAGCACGCGGCCGCTGCAGCGCGCGCCGCCGGCAAGCACAGCCTCTGGGCCGCGGTCAGCGCCGAGAACGGTCCGGGCCTGGCCTTCCATCGGGCCTGCGGCTTCACCGAGCATGGCCGACTGCCCGAGGTCGGCTGGAAGTTCGGCCGCTGGCACGATGTCGTGCTGATGGGCCGGATGCTGTAAGGGTTGCACCCTCCGGCTGCCTCTATAGGGTCGCGCGCATGTCGCTCTGGTCCCGCGTCCTGTCGGCCCTGTCGCGCCTTGCGCGCGGCGAGATGCTGTCGGCCCTGTTCGACCGACTGCGAACGCCGCCCGAGCGCAGCGTGGGCTTTGCCATTGCGGTCATCGCGCTCGGGGCGAAGATCGCCAAGGCGGACGGCCGGGTGACACGCAACGAGGTGGCCGCCTTCCGCGAGGTCTTCATCATCCCGCCCGGCGAGGAACAGGCGGTCGCGCGGGTCTATGACCTGGCCCGGCAGGACGTGGCCGGTTTCGAGGAATATGCGCGCCGGGTCGGCCGGATGTTCGGACAGGAACGCGAGGCGCTCGCCGATCTCCTGGAAGGTCTGTTCCACATCGCGGTCGCAGACGGCGACTACCACCCGGAGGAGAACGCCTTCCTGCGACGGGTGGCCGAGATCTTCGGCCTGCCCGAACGCGACTTCCTGCGGATCCGGTCGGAGTTCGTTCCCGATGCCGAACGCGACCCCCACGACGTCCTGGGGATCGCGCACGACGCCTCGCTCGAGGAAGCCAGGGCGGCCTGGCGGCGCCTGGTCCGGGAATGTCACCCGGATCGGCTGATGGCCCACGGGGTTCCCGAAGAAGCGATCCGTCTGGCCGAGAAGCGACTCGTGGCCATCAACGCGGCGTGGGAGCGTCTGTCCTCCCGCGGCGCCTGATCGTGCTCCGGCTCGGAACCTGGAACATTCAGTGGTTCGATCATCTCTTCGATCGGTATGGCCGTCCGCGACGGGATGCCGGTCGTAGCGGCCGCGAAGGGGTCAGCTGTGGCGAGCAGACGGAGGCCATCATCCTCGTGCTGCGCGCGCTCGATGCGGATGGGCTGATCATCGAGGAGGCCCCCGATGCGCGCCGTCGCCGGCACGGCGTCCCGGTTCTCGAGTCCTTCGCCCGGGAGGCGGGCCTGCGGACCCGATCGGTGCTGATGGGCTTCCCCAGCCATTCGGGGCAGGAGATTGCGTTGCTCTACGATCCCGATGCGCTGGAGGCCCGCCATGATCCGCGCGAGGAGGGTGCGCCGCGGTTTGACGGAACATTCCATGCGGAACTCGATGGTGCGCGCCGCGCCGTCACCTGGGCCAAGCCGCCGCTCGAGGTCGCCCTGCGCCTCGGGGACGGAACCGCGCTGCGCGTCATCGGGGTCCATGCCAAGTCCAAGAACGCCTACAACGCCCGCAATCCCGATCACGCCGAACACCTTGCCGTCGAGAACCGGCGCAAGCAGCTGGCCCAGTGCCTCTGGCTGCGGGCCCGGATCGAGGCGCATCTGACCCGCGCCGAACCGCTGGTCGTCATGGGCGACTTCAACGACGGGCCGGGGCTCGACACGTTCGAGGCGCGGTTCGGCCGGTCGGGAGTGGAGATCGTTCTGAGCGAAGGAAAGGGCCCACGTCTCGTCGATCCGCATGCCGTCGCGGCGCGAGGGCGGCACGGCGCGGCGGCGCCCGCCACGGCGCGGTTCCGCGCACCGGACAGGCGCTGGTTCTCGGCTCTGCTCGACTTCGTCATGGTCTCTCCCGACCTGCTGGCCTGCGAGCCGCGATGGCGCATCTGGCATCCGTTCGATGACGAAGGATGCTGGCGGGATCTCGTGTTGCGACGGGCGCTGCTGGACGCCTCCGATCACTTCCCGGTGACGGTGGATCTCCGCCTCGGGCCTTGAGCCCGCGTCCGGGCAACCCATATCCCGCGCATGAAAGCGATTGCCGGTGTTGTTGCTGCCCTGTTGCTTGCCGCTCCGGTCTCGGCCCAGCAGGCGTCTCCCGAAGAGGGGGGCACGGGATCGGGCTTGTTCGAGCGGGGCGTGGACGGTCTGCGGGGCTTTGCCGACGAGTTGCGCGGCGAGGTGGAGCAATGGTCCGAAGGCCTGGCGGGCATCACCGAGGAGATGCTCCCCGTCTTCCGCATGCTGGCCCGGGAGATGGGTCCCGCTCTGGTGGAGGTGTTTCGGCAGATCGACTCCATCGAGAACTACGAGTCGCCGATCCTCACGCCGGAGGGCGACATCGTGATCCGTCGGCGCCCCGACGCGCCGCCCTTCACACCGCCTCGAACCGAGCCAGCACCCGAAGCGGACGGCGTCGATCTCTGACTATTCGGCGAACTTCACCTTCGGGGTGGCGTTCATCGTCTGGGCGAGGGCTGCCAGGCGGGATTGCGCGACCTCGCCGAAGAGCGGGCGCGCTCGTGCTTCGATGGTCAGTTCGAGCTGACGCTTGTCGGGACGCCACCGGAAGGCGCCGGGGGCGTCGTGCGCGCCGAGCCAGAGCATCGCCCCCAGTCTCATCGCACGGCCGAGGATCTCGGCCTGGAGCGCGTCCTCGGCCGAGAGAAGCTTGAAGAGGGCATCGAAGCGGGTCCCTTCGCTGCGGCTGGAATAGCGGTAGAGAAGGGCAAGGCCCATGAACACCCGCTCCTCGTGCTTGATCCCTCCGAGATTGGCGCGGGTCGCCGTGTCCACGCAGGTTTCCGCCCGGTAATCGGGATGCGCCCGCCAGTTGACGTCATGCAGCAGGCAGGCGGCCTGGATGATTCGCTTGCGCTGCCAGTCCGCGTCCGGAAAGAGCGGCTGGACGAAGTCGTAGAGGACCCGGCCAAAGCCCGGCAGGCGCGCGTCTCGTGCCTCCTGGTAACGGCAGGCCTCCAGAAGCGGGTCGCGCTCGCGGAGCGACGGCGGCATTTGCTCGAACAGCAGACCCTCGCGCAGCCCGTAGGAGGAGATGGCGATGTCCTTGGGCCGAAACACGCGGACGAGTTCGGACAGGACCTCGATGGCGACCGGCACCAGTTCCATGCGGTCGGCTGACAGGTTGAGGCGCGCGCGGAGCGGGCCGGGCTCGCTTGCTCCGATGAAGGCGCGCGTGGCTTCGACGGCCTCGGCATTCATGCGGTATTCGTGCAGGACGGTGAGCGGCCATTGCCGGCGTTCCATGTCGATCCGGGCAATGGCTCGCCACGAGCCGCCGACCAGGAACAGGCGCATGCCCGTCTCGTTGCCCATCTCGTCGTGAAGCCGGGCGACGTGGGAGGCGATGTGCGCGCGCAGGCCCTTGGGACCGCCCGGCACCTCCCGCAGCTTCAGCCCTCCGAGCGGCGAGGTGACGCGCCGGCCGACCCGTCCCTGGGCGAGATCCGCCAGTTCCATGGACGCGCCGCCGATGTCGCACACCAGCCCGAACGAGCCCGGCCAGCCCAGCAGCACGCCCTGGGCCGACAGGCGGGCCTCCTCGTCGCCCGGGATCACCTGGAGGCGCAGACCGGTCTTCGCCTCGACCTCCTCCACGAATTCGGAGCCATCCTCCGCCTCCCGCACGGCGGCCGTGGCTACCGCGAGGAGCGGCGGCAGGTCCATGCCGCGCGCCAGGGCCGCGAACCGGCACAGCGCATCGATGGCGCGCCGCCGGCCCTTGGGATTGAGGCGCCCCGTCTCCGAGAGACCGGCGCCCAGGGCGCACATCACCTTCTCGTTGTAGAAATAGGCGGGGCTGCGCGGCGCGCCGTCGAACACGACGAACCGCACGGAGTTGGAGCCCACATCCACCACACCGACATGGAGGGTTCCCGATCCGGGAAGCTGCGCCGCGGGGAAGGCAGGAAAGGGAACGCCACGCTGGGCGGCGAGAAGGCGGTCGGCGATCACGGGTTCGTCCTCGGCTTGCATGCGCAGGGAGCGGTCCTGACGTCGTCCTGCACGGGAAGTGGAGCGGGGCGGCACCGCGTCAACGTCCTTCCATCGTGAGGGTGCGGACATCGGAGGCGCCGCGGGAGCCCCGCCCCGACAGGGACGGGTTTTCCATGAAGAACCTGTGACAGGAGAAGGCGCCCTCCGCCGCAGCTTCGGGGGGACGGACGAAGCGGCCTTCGGGACCCATCACCCAGGATTGTGCGACATCGGCCAGGTTCGCGGCCATGATCTGGTCGACGATCTGCGCCTTGACCGTGGGGTTGGTCGCCTCCACCAGCGTCTCCACCCGTCGATCCATGTTGCGGCCCATCCAGTCTGCCGAACTCAGAAACACGCGGGCCCGCCGGGCCGGCAGCCCATGACCGTTCCCGAAGCAGACGATGCGTGAATGTTCCAGAAAGCGGCCGACGATGGACTTGACGCGGATGTTCTCGCTCAGGCCCTCCACCCCCGCGCGCAGGCCGCAGATCCCCCGCACCACCAGGCTGATCTTCACGCCGGCGCGCGAGGCGGCATAGAGCGCGTCGATCAGATCCTCCTCGATGAGGGAGTTCATCTTGGCCCAGATGGCCGCCGGACGACCGGCCCGGGCGTGATCGGCTTCCGCCGCGATCAGGTCGAGCAGCCGTGCCTTGAGGGTCAGCGGCGACACGGCGAGGTTCTCCATGCCCTCCGGATGGGCATAGCCGCCGACATAGTTGAACAGCTTGGTCGCGTCGCGGCCCAGACGCGGATCGACGGAAAACAGCGAAAGGTCCGTGTAGATCCGCGCCGTGATCGGATGGTAGTTGCCGGTTCCGAAATGCGTGTAGGTCACCAGCTGGCCGCCTTCCCGTCTCACCACCACGCTGACCTTGGCATGGGTCTTGAGGCCCACGAAGCCATAGACGACATGCGCGCCGGCGCGCTCCAGCCGGCGCGACTGGCGGATGTTGGCCGCCTCGTCGAAGCGCGCCTTGAGTTCGACGAGGGCGGTGACGGACTTGCCGTCCTCGGCAGCCTCGCACAGAGCGTCCACGATCGGGGAGTTGCGGGAGGTGCGATAGAGGGTCTGCTTGATCGCCACCACGTCCGGATCGCGCGCGGCCTGCTCCAGAAAGCGCACCACCGTGTCGAAGCTCTCGTAGGGGTGGTGGAGCAGCATGTCCTTCTGCCGGATGGCGGCGAAGATGTCGCCCCCGTGGTCCTGCACGCGCTCAGGCACGCGCGGGGTAAAGGCGGGCCACAGGAGGTCCGGCCGCGATTCGAGCACCAGTTCCCGCAGGGCGGCGATGCCGATCATCCGGTCCACCTCGACCACCTCGTGGGGCTCGACATGGAGATTGTCCATGATGAGGGTCCGCAGCGACGGCGGGGCTCCGGCCGTGATCTTGAGGCGGACGACCTCGCCGCGCCGCCTTCGCTTGAGGGCGGTCTCGAACTCCCGGACCAGATCCTCGGCCTCGTCCTCCACCTCGATGTCGCTGTCGCGCAGGACACGGAACGCGCAGGAGCCGGTGACGCGATAGCCCGGAAAGAGGCGGTCGAGATGGAGCAGCAGCAGATCCTCGAGCGGAAGGAAGCGCCGCACCGCGCCATGGTCCGGCAGGGGGACGAAGCGCTCCACCTGGGAGGGGACCGGCAGGAGCGCCCGCAGACCCCGCCGGTCCGCGACACGATCCAGCGCGAGGGCGAGCGCGAAGCCTTCGTTCGGGATGAACGGGAACGGATGGGCCGGGTCGATGGCGAGCGGCGACAGGACGGGAAAGACGCGCGACAGGAAATGCTCCTCGAGCGCGGCGCGATCCTCCTCCAGAACGTCCGAGCGGCCGAGGATGACGATCCCGTGCTCGGCCATCTCGGCCCTGAGGGCGACAAAGACATCCTGCTGGGCCACGATGAGCCGGCGCGCTTCCTGGTCGATGCGAACCAGCTGCTGCGCGGGCGTGAGGCCGTCCGGTGACAGGGTCGTGTTGCCGGCCCGGGCCAGCTGGCGCAGTCCCGCCACCCGGACGGAGTAGAACTCGTCGAGGTTCGTGGCCGAGATGGACAGAAAGCGCAGCCGCTCCAGAAGGGGAACACGGGGGTTCTGGGCCTCCTCCAGGACGCGCCAGTTGAAGCCCAGCCAGCTCAGCTCGCGGTTCAGGAACCGCTCCGGCCCGTCCAGATCGCCCTCGCCGGGATGGGCCGGGGGGAAATCGGCGCGAAGGAAGTCTGCTGATGACATCGATTCCAGAGCGAACGGTTCGGAGCCTCTATGGCCCGGGGGTCTCTCCGCTGTCCACGATTCGGCGCGCGAGAGCCAGCGTGACGCGACAGCCTTCCGCGAGGCTCGCCCGGTCGAGCAGGGCAACGGCGGCAGCCGCGGCGGCGTGGGACCGTTCGATGCGACGCACGAGAAAGGCCATGACGTCGGGATGGGGAAAGATGCCCCGGTCGGCAAAGTGCTTGGCCAGAAGGGCGGCAAGCAGGGCATCGTCGGGGGGGCCGATCCGGACCACATGCGCCGCCTGCATCCGGCTTGCGAGATCGGACAGGCCGATCCGCCACTGGGCGGCGGGACGATCCGCCGTCATCAGCAGGCGCCCGCCGGTCTGAAGCAGGTAGTTGTGGAGATGGAACATGGCCTGCTCGGCCGCGGCCGGCAGGGCCTCCATGTCCTCCACCGCCACGGCGGCGCCGGGCTCGGGCAGGGCGGGTGCTGCGGACAGGTCCCGGGCGGCGAGGCGGACAGCTCCGGTCTGGGTCTGCCAGATCCGGACAAGATGCGACTTGCCGGCTCCCTCCGGTCCCACGAGGAGCAGCCGACCCTCTGGCCAGCGCAGGCCCCCGGTGATCATCGCATGGGCATCCGCGTTCGACTCGGACACGAAGAAGGATTCCGGTCCCAGCGCAACCGGAAGGCTCCAGTCGAAGGTGAGCTGCTCGGCATCAAGAGCTGGGGGAGTCCCGCGCCGTGTACCGCTTCTTGGCGCAGCGGGCCAGGTGTCATCGAGCAGGGAGAGCTGCTCGCCGGTCATGGAAGGGAACTCATCGCGATCGTCTCACGGAGGGGGCGGCGGCGTCCCGAGATAGAGCGGGCTTGTCTTGTATTTCGCAAGTGCGAAGCGGACGAGAACGCCGATCACGGCCGAGACGGGCACGGCCACCAGCACGCCCACGAACCCGAACAGGGCGCCGAAGGCGGCCAGGGCAAAGATCAGCCAGACCGGATGCACGCCGACGCGATCGCCGACCAGCTTCGGCGTCAGGAAGTTGCCTTCGACGATCTGTCCGAGCTGGAAGATGACGGCGACCAGGATGATCCAGGGCCAGTCGCCCCAGAACTGGAACAGCGCAAGGCCGATGGCCAGCAGACCACCCACCAGCGCGCCGACATAGGGGATGAAGGTCAGCGCCCCGGCGATCGCGCCCACGACCAGACCGAAGCTCAGACCCACGGCGGCGAGCGCCAGGGCATAATAGCTGCCCAGGATCAGGCAGACCAGCGCCTGTCCCCGGATGAAGGCTGCCAGGGTCGCATCGCTTTCGCGCGCCAGCATCCTGATGGTGGGCGCGTGCTCGCGCGGCAGGAGGTCGTCGATGCGCTCCACCATGCGGTCCCAGTCGAGCAGCATGTAGAACGTCACCACGGGCACCACGATGATGACGAAGACCCAGTTGAGCAGCCCCATCGCGCCCGACAGGAGCGTGTTCAGGAACTCGAGTCCCCGGGCCTGCAGGGCGAGACCCAGATCGGCCAGCTGCTGCCGGATCGGACTGGTCTCCACCAGAAGGTCTGGAAAGCGCTCGGTCAGCCAGCCGGTGGCCTGGGCGATGAGGACAGGAGCGATGCGGAACAGGGCCGTGGCCTGGTTGACCAGGACCGGGATCACCAGAAGGACGACCGCCATGATCGCGAGGAGGGCCCCCAAGGTGATGAGGGCGACCGCCCAGACCCGCCGGAGGCCGAGCCGAACCAGCCGGTCCGCCAGGGGATCGAGGACATAGGCCAGCGCGCCCCCGAGGAGGAAGGGCATGATGACATCGCCCAGCAGCCACAGCAGCACGAGGAAGACCAGCGCGGCGACGCCCCAGATCCGTGCCTGCCGCTCGACCGAGACCGCCATGGCTGCCCTCTTCCGACGGTGCATCGTATCCCCTGCGGTCCCGAAGCACGCAAGCGTCACGCGAGCATCGCCGCTTGTCGGCCCGGGAGGCTTGGCCTAACAGCCGGCGGGACTGCCACGAGGAATGCCCATGCGCCTGTCCCGCTATTTTCTGCCCGTGCTCAAGGAGAACCCTGCCGAAGCCCAGATCGTCTCGCACCGGCTGATGCTGCGGGCCGGGATGATCAAGCAGCAGGCGGCGGGCATCTATTCCTGGCTGCCGCTCGGCTACAAGGTCCTCCGCCGGGTCGAGACCATCGTTCACGAGGAGCAGCAGCGTGCGGGTCACATCCCGCTGCTGATGCCCACGCTCCAGCCTGCCGACCTCTGGCGCGAGTCGGGGCGCTACGACGATTACGGGCAGGAGATGCTCCGCATCCGGGACCGGCAGGACCGGGAGATGCTCTATGGCCCCACCAACGAGGAGATGATCACCGACATCTTCCGCAGCCACGTGGCGAGCTACCGGGACCTGCCGCTGACGCTCTACCACATCCAGTGGAAGTTCCGCGACGAGCTGCGTCCGCGCTTCGGAGTCATGCGCGGCCGCGAGTTCCTGATGAAGGACGGCTACACGTTCGACGTGGACCGCGAGGCGGCCATGCACGCCTACAACCGCCACATGGTGAGCTACCTGCGCACCTACGAGCGGATGGGCCTGACCGCCATCCCCATGCGGGCCGCATCCGGACCGATCGGCGGGGACGACACGCACGAGTTCCTCGTTCTCGCTCCGACCGGCGAATCGGAGGTGTTCTACGATGAGGCCGTGACGACGCTGCGGCTCGGGAACCGGCAGATCGACTACGACGACCGGGCGGCCGTGGCCGAGATCTGCGCCGAGTTCACGCGGCTCTATGCCCGCACGGACGAGACCCACGATCCGGCCCTGTTCGCCGCGATCCCCGAGACGCAGCGTAAGGTCGGACGCGGGATCGAGGTCGGACAGATCTTCTATTTCGGCACCAAGTACTCGGCTCCGATGGGTGCGACGATCACCAACGCCGCCGGCGAACGGGTGGCCGTCCACATGGGCAGCCACGGGATCGGAGTCTCGCGCCTTCTCGGTGCCATCATCGAGGCCAGCCACGACGACAGGGGGATCATCTGGCCGGAAGGGGTCACGCCCTTCCATGCGGCGATCGTCAATCTCAAGCCGGGCGATGCGGCGGCCGACGCGGCCTGCGAGACCATCTACGGACTCCTGCGCGAGCGGGGTCTCGAACCGCTCTACGACGACCGGGACGCGCGCGCGGGCGAGAAGTTCGCCACGATGGATCTGATCGGCCTGCCTTGGCGCATCACCGTCGGTCCGCGCGGGCTGGCTGGCGGCAAGGTCGAACTCACGTCGCGTCGCACCGGGGACAGCGAGGAGATGTCCCCCGAGGCGGCGGTCGCCCGCGTGGCCGAGATCTACGCCGGTTCCTGACGTCGCGTGCGTCCCGTTCGTCCCGGATCGCGGGCGCAGACAGCCGGCGGGACGGCATCCGGGTTGCCGCCGCGGCTCCTCCGGGCGAGGATCGGGCGAGGCCCCTCGGGGCGGAGAGGGAGAGACATGCGCGCGCTCGTCACATGGGGAGGATGGGAGGGCCACGAGCCCGACCGGGTCGCGGCTCTCCTGCGTTCGATCCTCGAGGACGAGGGGATCGGTGTCGTCGTGACCGACAGCCTCGATGCCTTCGACGATGCCGAAGGGCTCCGGTCGCTCGATCTGATCGTGCCGGTCTGGACGATGGCCGAACTGTCGCGCGAGCGGGCCGAGAACGTCTCCGAGGCGGTCGCCCGCGGCACGGGACTGGCCGGCTGCCACGGCGGCATGTGCGATGCGTTCCGCGGCAATCCGCTGTGGCAGTTCATCACCGGCGGCAACTGGGTCGCGCATCCGGGCGGTGACGGCGTGCGCTTCCGCCTGCGGCTCGACCCGGATCACGACCTGACGGCCGGGATCGGCGATTTCGAGGTCGAGACCGAACAGTACTACCTGCACGTGGACCCCGCCAACCGGGTCCTGGCCTGGACGGACTTTCCCACGGTATCCTGGTATCATGCCGCCAATGGTCCCGCCGCCGTTCCGGCAGCCTGGACGCGACACTGGGGACACGGACGGGTGTACTACAACGCGCTGGGACACAAGGCACGGGTCCTCGAAGCCGGTCCGGTCCGCGAGATGCTGAGGCGGGGTCTCGTCTGGGCAGCCCAGGGCCGGGCGGCCGCGGCAGGCCTCGGGGTGGAGGTCTGGCAGTCGGCGGGCAGTCACTGGTAGGCGCGTCGGTGCCGCGGGCGTCATCGGCCGCGCGTTGACGCCCGGCCGGACCGCCGCCATGGTCCGCGCCGACCCGGAAGGAGCCCCATGGCCAGCCGAACCAGACCCTTTGCCGCCCATGAACGGATGATCGCGTGGCGCTACCTGCGCGCCAGGCGGGCCGAAGGTGGTGTGTCCGTCATGACCTGGATCAGCCTGGTCGGTGTGACGCTGGCCGTGTTCGCGCTGATCGCCACGCTGGCCGTGCGGTCGGGGTTTCGTACCGAGTTCGTGGACACGATCCTCGGCGCCAACGCCCATGTGACCATCCATGCCGTCCCACGGCTGGGACCCGGCGGGCAGGAGGTGCGCACGATCGGGGATGCGGAATCCCTCGCCGCCCGGATCGCGGCCGTTCCGGGGGTGGAGCGCGCCGCGCCGCTCGTGCGCGGTCAGGTCATGGCGACCTTCGAGGGCCGCAACGCCGGCATCGAGGTCCTGGGGATCGCACCGGACGACCTCTCCGCCATCCGCCGGATTGCCGAGCCCGTCGAAGCGGAAGGGTCCATCCAGGACTTCCCGGCCGGCATCGCCATCGGCTCGGGCATCGCGCGCGAACTCGGCCTTGGCGTCGGCGACCGGGTGCGCATCATCTCGCCCGAAGGCGCCCGCACCCCGCTCGGCGTGTCGCCGCGCGTGTCGGCCTATGACGTGACCTACATCTTCACGGCCGGCCGATACGACATCGACAGGACCCGCGCCTACCTGCCGCTGGCGGAAGCGCAGGTCTTCTTCAACCGCGACGGCGTGGCCGACGAGATCGAGGTGATCGTCGCGGACCCCGACCGGGTCGAGACGCTGGTGCCCGCCATCCTCGAAGCCGCGGGGCCCGGTTTCTTCGCCTGGACCTGGAAGGACGCGTCCGGCGCCTTCCTTCAGGCCCTCACGGTGGAGGACAACGTGATGTTCGTGATCCTCTCGGTCCTCGTGCTGATCGCCTCCATGAACATCATCTCCGGCCTCATCATGCTGGTGAAGAACAAGGGCCGCGACATCGGCATCCTGCGGACGATGGGACTGACCGAGGGGGCCGTCCTGCGCGTGTTCTTTCTGGTGGGGGCATCCATCGGAACGGCGGGAACCCTTCTGGGCGTGATCCTCGGCTGCGCCTTCGCGATCTGGATCGACCCGATCTTCTCGGCCGTGAACTGGCTCGCCGGCGGCGGCGTCTGGGACCCCTCGATCCGGGGCCTTTATCGGCTTCCGGCCCAGCTGCGTCTCCAGGACGTCCTGTCCGCCGTGGCGTTGTCGCTGTTTCTGAGCTGGGTGGTGACGCTGTTTCCGGCCAGACGGGCGGCGCGGATGAACCCGGTCGAGGCCCTGCGCTATGAGTGAGGTCCTCCGCCTGCGGGAGGTGCGCAAGACCTACAATCCCGGCCGGTCCAACGCCGTCGAGGTGCTGCGCGGGGTCGATCTGTCGCTGATCCGGGGCGAGGTCGTGGCGCTGGTCGCCCCCTCGGGGGCGGGGAAGTCCACCCTCCTGCACATCGCCGGCCTCCTCGATGCCCCGGATGAGGGGCAAGTCCTTCTGGAGGGGGAGGACATGACGCACGAGGGCGACCGCAGGAGGACGCTTGCCCGTCGCGACCGGATCGGCTTCGTCTATCAGTTCCACCACCTCCTGCCGGAGTTCAGCGCGGCAGAGAACGTCGTCCTGCCGCAGCTCGCCGCCGGCCGTCGGCGGTCGGAGGCCGATGCGCGGACGCGGGACCTGCTCGAGCGGGTTGGTGTCTTCGCGCGGGCCGACCATCGCCCCGCCGCCCTGTCGGGGGGAGAGCAGCAGCGGGTCGCCTTCTGTCGAGCCCTCGCGAACAGGCCGCGCCTGCTCCTGGCGGACGAGCCGACCGGCAATCTGGATCCGGCGACGTCCGAGCGGGTGTTCGACGCCCTCATGGATCTGGCGCGATCGGAGGGCCTCGCGGCGCTGGTGGCGACCCACAACCTCGCTCTGGCTGCCCGGATGGATCGCGTCGTCCGGCTGGAGAAGGGCCGGGTCGTGCCCGGCTGATCGCGCCCTTCCGCCGACGGCCTGTCGCCGTCTCGACGCGCGCTCCCCGCTCTGGCAGGATCGGCTCCAAGGCGTCCGCTGAAGACGTCGCCATCGGGACGAGCAGGAGCGACCATGCGCCCCCACCCCCTTCTTGCGCTGCTGGCGCTGGCCGCTTGCGTCGAGCAGGAGCCCGAGCCCTCGGGCGCAGCCCTGTTTCGGGAGCATTGCGCATCCTGCCATGGCCCCGACGGTCGCGGCGGGGGGGCGGCTGCGGCTGCTCTGGACCGCGCGCCTCCCGATCTGACGCAGATCAGCCGGCGCAACGGCGGCACCTTTCCGCGCAATCGGGTCATGAGCATCATCGACGGCTATACCCGAGGCACCCATAGCGGGCGGCTGATGCCGGAGTTCGGAGAGATGGACCTCGGCCCGACCGTCATCATCGAGGATGTGCCGGGTGTCGGTACGCCGGTCCCTGTCCGGCTTCTCGCCTTGGCGGACTATCTCGAATCGATCCAGCACTAGGCGCCGGGGGATAGCGACCGGGACACTTCCCGGAACGCCTCGAAGGAGTCGGGATCGAGGGGGACGAGATCCGGCACCGCAAGGCTGCCGATCACCTGCCAGTCCGTGCCGCTCCGCAGGATGTCCGCCGAAAGGGCCGTGGCGGCTTCGAGGGTCTTGAGCGTGTTGAGCGCGACGGCCGCATCGGCCTGGGCAACCGCCAGCCTCCGGCGCACCTCGTCGCGCCTCTCCACCAGGGTGGCCCGGTAATCGGCGATCACCTCGGCCACGCGCCGCTGGACGGCGAGGTTGCCTTCGAAGGCTGCCCGGCGGGCCGGAGCCTCCGTCTCCAGCAGGGCGCCCTCGGTTTCGGCGATCAGGCGGGCATTGCGCCCCTCGATCTCCGCCAGACGGGGCAGCCATCTGGTGTCATAATCGGCCAGATGCCTCTCGTGCAGCCTGACCAGCATGAGCCGGGTGACGGCAGCCACGGCATAGTAGCGCCGCATCGTCCGTTCGTCCCCGGCCACGCGCTCGATCTCGCGCAGACGGTCCTCGATCCGGGCGATGGCGGCGAAGAGCGTGGCGGCTTCCAGAAGCGTTCCCCCATCGGCCCGGTAGAGCAGCGCCTCGGCGGCCGGCCCGTCGAGCGCCAGTCCCCACTCGGCCTCCACATGCCGGCGAAAGTCGTCGATCAGTTCGCTCCGCTCGAGGTCCATGCGCTCGATCCGGTCCTCGAGCGAGGCGATCTCACGGTCGAGGGCGTCCTGCGAGCCCGGCGCGGCCATTCGCCCCATGGCCCGGTCCAGAAGGGTCGGCTCGCCGCTGCCGGGAGCAGCCGTCAGTCGCTCCACCCGAGCCTGAGCCGCCCGTTCGCGCAAGGCAGCCTCGGCGCGATCCAGCGAGAGGAGCCGGTCACGCGCTTCTCCGTAGCGGCTGCCGAGCACCAGGTCGAGCAGCCGGTCCAGCCGCCTGTCGAGATCGCGCTGGAGGTCGCGACGGTCGGTCAGGAAGGGAATGGGCCCTTCGGGGGCATCGTCCCACCCGGCGATGATGGCCCGGATGGCGTCCAGATCCCGTTCGATGGCACCGATCGCGTCCGCCGGATCGCGTCCGACCTGCGCCACGACCGGCGTGGCGAGGCAGACCAGCAGTGCGATCACCCGGATCATGGCAGACCCTCCCGATCCCTCTTGTCCCATCGAGACCGACCGGTCGTCCAGTCAGTCGCAGATGCCTTCGACCTCGACCCCCCGCCAAGGCAGCAGCACCCATTCGGGCCCGCTCTCCGAAAGCGGAGCCAGCGGGAAGTAGGGCGCGAGCAGGTCATGCAGGCGCTTCGTGCGGGGCGCCTCGGGCGCGAGCGTGCGGCAGCAGACATATTCCTCCATGATGGACCCCTGCTGCTCGAAGCCGTATTCGAGGAAATCGGCCGAAGTGTTCAGGTCGAACATGTAGGGATCGGCGCGCCCGACATGTTCGCGTGCCGCGCGCAGCGGATGATAGCCGGTGATGTGCCGGTTCTGCCACTGCCAGACATGGACCATCTCGTGGGCCAGCAGCATGGCGTCGGCGAGAGGGATCGCCTGTGGCCATCCCTCGAGCATGTCCTCCCGGTAGAGGTCGCTGCGCAGGTGAACATCCTCCCACATCGCCATGGCGCCCGTGTTGACGCGGATGGTCGGTCCGGCCGGGGGCGGAAAGATCTTCGACTGGCAGGTGGTGCGCGGCGGCGCGGGAACCGTTCGGGGCGCCCCCAGCGCGAGCCCATGATGCAGCCGGACATGGTCCATCCGCAGGGTCTCGCCATGAAGGGTGCCGAGGAAGGAACGTTCGTTCGGCGTCAGGGGCCGCCCGCAGGCCGCCAGAAGGACGAGGACGAGGAAGGCCGCGAATCGCATGGTTCGACAGGGGCACGCTGCCGCTTGCGGTTCAAGTCACGCCCGCGTCAGGGCCTCAGACATCCAGTTCTTCGGCAAAGCGGGCATTCTCCTGGATGAAGCGGAACCGCTGCTCCGGCTTCTTGCCCATGAGGCGTTCGACGAGGTCCTCGGTCTCGCCCGGCTCCTCGTCGGCCAGCGTGACACGGATGAGACGACGGGTCGCTGGGTCCATGGTCGTGTCCTTGAGGTCCTTGGCATCCATCTCGCCCAGGCCCTTGAACCGCTGCACCTCCACGCGGCCCTTGCCTCCGAGCCCCCGGGCCAGCCAAGCGTCCTTCTCGGCATCGCTGGCCACATAGCGCCGATGCGACCCCTGAGTGAGCCGATACAGCGGCGGGCAGGCAAGATAGAGGTGCCCGCGTTCGATCAGCGGACGCATCTGCGCGAAGAAGAACGTCATCAGCAACGAGGCGATATGGGCGCCGTCCACATCGGCATCGGTCATGATGATGACCTTCTCGTAGCGCAAATCCTCGATGTTGAACTTCGATCCGAGCCCGACCCCGAGCGCCTGGGCGAGGTCGGCGATCTCCTGATTGGAGCCGAGCTTGGATGAGGCCGCTCCGAGAACGTTGAGGATCTTGCCGCGGAGAGGCAGAAGCGCCTGAGTCCGGCGATCGCGGGCGGCCTTGGCCGATCCGCCCGCCGAATCGCCCTCGACGATGAAGATCTCGGTGCCCTCGCGCGACGAGGCCGAGCAGTCCACGAGTTTGCCGGGCAGGCGCAGTTTGCGGGTCGCCGACTTGCGGGCCGTTTCCTTCTCCTGCCGACGCCGGATACGCTCCTCCGCGCGCAGGGCGACGAAGTCCAGGATCGCCCCGGCCGCCTTGGGGTCGGCGGCAAGCCAGTGATCGAAATGGTCCCGCACGGCGCCTTCGACCAGACGGGCCGCGTCCTGGGTCGCGAGGCGATCCTTGGTCTGGCCGACGAATTCGGGCTCTCGGATGAAGCAGCTGACCAGCGCGCAGGCACCGCCGGCCAGATCCTCACGGATGATCGCGTCCGCCTTGCGCGACCGGGCCAGCTCGGCATGAGCCCGCAGACCCTTGAGAAGGGCAGCCCAGAAGCCCGCTTCATGCGTGCCCCCCTCGGGTGTGGGGATGGTGTTGCAGTAGCTCTGCAGGAAACCGTCGCGCGACGGTGTCCAGTGGATGGCCCATTCCACCTTGCCGGGAACGCCGAAGCGATCCTGAAACGAGACCGAGCCCGCAAAGGGACGCTCGGTCCAGGTGACCGCATCACCCAGCGTTTCCGTGAGATAGTCGGCGAGCCCGCCCGGAAAGCGGAACGTGGCCTCGGTGGGCGTCTCCCCGTCATCCACCTCGCTGCGCCACCGGATCTCGACCCCGGAGAACAGATAGGCCTTGGATCGCGCCATGCGGAACAGCCGGGCTGGACGGAATCGACCATGACCGAAGATGTCGGGGTCCGGGTGGAACGTCGTTTGCGTCCCCCGCCGGTTGGATGTGGGCCCGAGCTTCTCGAGAGGCCCGAGAGGGACCCCGCGCGAGAAGCGCTGCTCGAAGAGTTCGCGGTTGCGGGCCACCTGCACCACCAGGCGGTCCGAAAGAGCGTTGACGACCGAAGCTCCCACGCCGTGCAGCCCGCCGGATGTCTCGTAAGCCTTGCCTCCGAACTTGCCGCCGGCATGGAGGGTGCAGTGGATCACCTCGAGGGCCGACTTGTCCGGAAACTTCGGATGCGGATCGACCGGCATCCCCCGTCCGTTGTCGCGGATCGTCACCGACCCGTCGGCATGCAGCTCGACCTCGATGCGGGTCGCATGACCGGCCACCGCCTCGTCCATCGAGTTGTCGAGAATCTCCGCCGCCATGTGATGCAGCGCATGCTCGTCCGTGCCGCCGATATACATGCCGGGGCGTTTGCGAACGGGCTCGAGCCCCTCCAGCACCTCGATGGCCGCAGCATCGTACCCCTCGGGGCCGGCGAGAAGATCGTCGGGCATGGCTATTGTTCCTGCTCTGTTCCAACCACTATGGCAGGCGGATGCCGATGCCGCAACCGCTCCCGCTGCCGCAGATGGCGAGGGTATGCGGCGCGGGGAGCCTTTCGGACCCCGTCGGGGAGCAAGGTCTTGCCACACCTGCCGGGGCAGGGTTCACTCCCTCTGCGCGAGCCGTGAGGGGGGTCCATGCGCGTCTTCTTTACGGGCGGTTCCGGCAAGGCGGGCCGTCATGCCATTCCGGTCCTGCGCGAGGCGGGAATCGAAGTCACCAACGCCGATCTGGTTCCGCTCCGCCAGGAGGGTGTGCCGGATCTCCGGGTCGATCTGACCGACGCCGGCCAGGTGTTCAACGCCATGGCCTCGCCTGCCTCGGCTCTCGACCTCGACCGGACGCCGCGTCCCTACGACGCCGTGGTCCATTTCGCGGCCGTGCCGTCCATGTTCCTTGCAGCGGAATCCGAGATCTACCGGGTCAACGTGCTCTCCACCTTCAACGTCCTGGACGCGGCCACCAAGCTCGGGATCCGCAAGATCGTCCTCGCCTCCTCGGAGACGACCTATGGAATCTGCTTCGCCCAGGGCGAGGTGAAACCGGCCTACCTGCCCGTGGACGAGGACCATCCGACCGTTCCGCAGGACAGCTATGCGATGTCCAAGGTCGTCAACGAGGTGACGGCCCGCTCCTTCCAGGCGCGGACAGGCGCGGACATCTACGCCCTGCGCATCAACAACGTCATCGAGCCGCACGAGTATCTCGGCTTCGCGCAGCGCTGGCGCGAGCATCCGGAGACGCGGCGGCGCAATGTGTTCGCCTATATCGATGCCCGGGATCTGGGCCACATGGTGGAGCGCTGCCTGCGGACGGACGGCCTGGGTTATCAGGTCTTCAACGTCTCGAACGACGACACCTCGGTCGGCCTCGACAGCCCCGAACTGGCCCGGCGCTTCTATGATGGCGTGCCGTTCCGCAGACCCGTGGAGGGGTTCCAGACCTTCTACAGCAACGACAAGGCCACACGGCTCGTGGGCTTCACACCGCGGCATGGCTGGAGGGATCTGCCGTGAGCGGCCTGCGTCGGTGGGACCTGGGCGCGTGGGAAGCGTCGGATGGGGACGAGCGCCTCGCGCGCGCGGCCGAACTCGACGCCATCTGCCGGGATTCGGGCTTTCTGGTCCTGTCCGGGCACGGCGTTCCTCCCTCTGCCGTCCATGCCGTCCGGCAGGCTGTGCGATCCTTCTTCGACCAGCCTCCCGAAGCCAAGGCGCGCGTCGCGCCTGCGCCCGGCCAGCCCTATGGGTGGCTCGGACCGGATCGCGAGGCGCTTGCGCGATCGCGCGGAGAGCAGACGCCCCCGGACCTCAAGGAAAGCTTCAACGGCGGACCGCTCAGCATTCCCGAAGGTATCCCGGACCCTGACGCCTATGCGTTCTGCTATGCGCCGACGCCCTGGCCGGAGATCGCCGGCTTCCGCGAGGCCTGGGAGAACTATTACCGGATCATGGACGGCCTGGCCCGCCGGCTGATGCGGGCGATGGCAGCCGCCCTGAACCTGCCGGAGGACCATTTCGAGCCCTTCCTGCGGGCTCCGATCTCGGCCCTGCGCGCCTTGCACTACCCGGCGACGCCGGACACCATCCTGCCCGGCCAGCAGCGCGCGGGCGCGCATACCGATTACGGCTCGCTCACCATCCTTCTGCCCGGAGAGGGATCGCGCGGTCTGGAGATCCGCTCGCCCTCCGGACAATGGGAGGAGGTGATCGCGCCGCCGGGCTGCCTGGTCGTCAACATCGGGGACCTGATGGCGCGATGGACTGCCGGCCGCTGGGTGTCCACGCTCCACCGCGTCGTTGCCCATCCCGGCCAGCCCCCCCGGGACTCGCTGGCCTTCTTCCATCAGCCCGACTGGCAGGCCGAGATCAGGCCCCTCGACAGTGCTTCCACCGATCCGCCGGTCCGGTCAGGGCCCTACCTGATGGCGAAGTTCCGCGCGGCCGGAGCCTGAGCGGTTGCCGCCATGCCCCCGAGCCCGGTAGGGCAGGGGACATGAGAGCTTGGTCCGCCCTTCTGGTCCTGCTGCCGGTGGCAGCGACGGCTCACCCTCATGTCTTCGTGGACAGCCGGATGGAGGTCGTCCTGCGGGACGGTGCCGTGACGGCAGTACGGCTCACCTGGACCTATGACGCCTTCTTTTCCCTCATGCTGACGGAGGATCTCGGGCTCGATCCCGACGGCGACGGTGTTCTGACGGCGACGGAACTGGACATGCTTGCCGCCACGATCCTCGACTGGCCGCCCGAGTTCGGAGGGGATCTGGTGGTCAGCCGCGGCGGCGAGGAGGTCGCCCTCGGCCCCCGGCAGGATCACCGGCTGGACTTCGTCGATGGCCGGATGGTCGAGACGCATCTGCGACCTCTGGCCGCCCCGCTTCTGGCCGATCTGCCCGTGACGATCGAGAACTTCGATCCCTACTACTACGTCTCGTATACCGTTCATCCCGAGGTGATCCTGCATGGGGCAGAGGGTTGCGCGATGCGCCACGTCCCTGCCGATCCTCTCGCCGCCCAGGCGGAGATCGACCGCCTCTGGCAGGGCCTCGACATCGCCAATGCTCCGCCGGAGGTGACGCTGCCGCCTGTCGGCTATGCCTTTGCTGATCGGGTGGAAATCCTGTGCGGGGCTTGACGGTGTTCCTCGCCCTCGCGGCGCTCGCGGCGGCTGTCTGGCTGTGGGGGCTGGGCGGTGCGGACCGGCTCGCCTTCCGGGCGGCACAGGCGCAGCGCGAGGTGCAGGAGGCGATGGCATTCGCGTTGCGCGGCCTGCGGGCGGGCGAGGCGGGTGCGCTCCTGACACTCTGGGGTCTCTGCTTCGGATACGGGTTCCTTCATGCCGCGGGGCCGGGGCACGGCAAGTTCGTGATCGGCGCCATGGGACTGGGCCGCCGCATTCCTGCGGGGCGCCTTGTCGCCCTAGCTCTGGCCTCGTCGATGGCGCAGGCGGTCACGGCCGTGGCCCTGGTCGGGGCGGGTGTGCTCCTGCTCGGCTGGACGCAGGACCGGATGCAGCTCTTTGCCGATCACGGTCTGACGATCCTGAGCGCCTTCCTGATCGGCGGAGTCGGCCTGTGGCTGCTGTGGCGCGGGGGGCGCGGGCTGCACCGGCTGGCCGCACCCTCCCATCGTGCCGCACACCGCGCCTCCGGAGGGTCGCACCATCATCACGGACCTCATGTCTGCGCGAGTTGCGGGCATGCCCATGGCCCCAGTGCCGAGCAGGTCATGAGGGCGACCAACTGGAAGGAGGCGCTGGCGGTCGTCGGGGCCGTGGCGGCCCGGCCCTGCACCGGCGCCCTGTTCCTTCTGGTTCTGACCTGGCGCATGGGGATCTTCGCCGCCGGGATCGGCGGAGCCTTTGCGATGGCACTGGGGACGGCCACGGTCACCGTGGCCATTGCGGCAGGTGCGGCGGCCATTCGCGAGGGGGCCTTCCTCCACGTTGTCCGCGGCCCCGGCGCCGCACGGGTGCTGGGTGTGGCCGAGATGCTGGCAGGATTGCTCGTCCTCGCCATCGCGGTCGCTCTTCTGCGCCAGGCCGTCTGAGCCGCTCTGGACCCGGGGCTCCGCTGCGTCTATGTCGGGCGGCATGACCAGCACGCTCGCCCCCGACCGGGCCCCGGCCGTCGGCTTCGGGGGACATGCCCGCGCCCTGATGGGGCTGGCAGGGCCGCTGATCCTGTCGAACCTTGCAGGGTTTGCCATCGGGATCACCGACATCGTCCTCATGGGGTGGTACGATGTCGTGGGACTGGCCGGGATGGTCCTCGCGCATTCGCTGTTCTTCATCGTGTTTCTGACCGGCTCGGGCTTCGCGATCGCGGTGATGCCGCTGGTGGCCACCGCTGCCATCGAGGGCCGCGAGGGCGATGTCCGCCGCGTGACCCGGATGGGGCTGTGGCTGTCGCTCGGCTATTGCGCGCTGGCCATCCCTGTTCTTCTGCTGGCGGAGCCGTTCTTTCTGCTAATCGGTCAGGACCCGGCGGTTGCGGCCGAGGCCGGCCTCTACCTGCGCATCGGGGGTTGGGCCCTGCTGCCGGCTCTCGTGATCGCGGTGATGCGGTCGTTCCTGTCCGCGCTCGAGCGCACCTCCGTGCTCCTCTGGGTGACTGTCGCCATGGCGGTGCTCAACGCGATCTGGGCGTATGCCCTGATCTTCGGAGCCTGGGGTCTGCCGCGGATGGGGATCGCCGGCGCGGGCTGGGCCGCGCTCCTCACAAACCTGGCCGGGGCGGTCGCGCTCCTCGCCTACGGCGTCTGGCGGCTGCCCCATTATCGCCTGCTGCAGCGGCTCTGGCGGCCCGACTGGCCGATCCTGCTGCGGGTCGCGCGCATCGGCTGGCCCATCGGCGGGCAGCTTCTGGCCGAGGTCGGGCTCTTCGCCAGTTCGGCGGCCATGGTGGGCTGGATCGGGCCGGTCCAGCTCGCCGCGCACGGGATCGCGATGCAGCTCGCCTCGCTCGCCTTCATGGTGCATCTGGGGTTGTCTCAGGCGGCCACCGTGCGGACCGGGCAGGCCGTGGGACGCAGCGACCGGGTCGGGATGCGCCAGGGCGCCGTGGCGGCGGTGACCCTGTCGGGCGCCTTCGCCCTTCTGACGAGCGCGCTGTTCCTGCTCTGGCCCCGTGACCTCATCGGGCTGTTCGTGCGACCGGACGATCCGGCCCGGGCGGAGGTGATCGCGGTGGGCGCCATGCTTCTGGCCTTTGCCGCCCTGTTCCAGCTCTTCGATGGGGCGCAGATCGTCGCCATGGGCCTGCTGCGCGGCATCCAGGACACCGCCATCCCCCTGGCGATCGCCGCGCTCAGCTACTGGGGCATCGGGCTGACTGCGGCCTATGTTCTGGGCTTCGTCGCCGATCTGGCCGAGATCGGGGTCTGGCTCGGTCTCGTCATCGGTCTTGTCGCGGCATCGGTTCTGCTTCTGCTGCGATTTGCCGCGCTGTCCCGTCTTCCGGAAGGACGAGTCTGATGTTCGACTTCATCACGAACTGGATGGAGCAGGGCGGCCTGTTGGCGGTGGCCGGTCTCATGCTGCTCGAGAACCTGTTTCCGCCCATCCCGTCCGAACTGGTGATGCCGCTGGCCGGATACCTGGCCGCGACCGGGGCGATGGGGCTGGTGGCCGTCATTGTCGCCGGGACCTTCGGGGCGGTGCTGGGTGCGCTGTTCTGGTATGGTCTGGCGCGGAGCTGGGGCGAGCTGCGCTTCATGCGGTTCGTGGACCGTTGGGGTTTCCTTCTGACCATCACCCCCGATGAGGCCCGACGCGCCGTTCTCTGGTTCCGCCGATACGGCGCCGCAGCCGTGTTCCTGGGACGGATGGTGCCGACCGTGAGGACGCTCATCTCCATCCCTGCCGGGATCGTCGCGATGCCCCTGCTGCCGTTTCTGCTCTACACCGCAGCAGGCGCGTCGATCTGGACGGCGGGGCTGGCCGTGGCTGGATGGCTGCTCGGGTCCCAGTACGCGCTGGTCGAGGATTATGTAGACCCCTTCGCGGCTCTTGTCCTGTTCGTCGCCGCCGTCGTGTATGTCTATCGCGTCGGCCGTGCGCTGTGGCTGCGCCGCCGGGCGCGATGAGGGCCTATTCGGCGGCGTCGGCCGATCCGCGCATCAGACGCTCGGCCTTGCGCCGGACCAGCACCGTCCGCAGGTCGTGCATGGCCAGCAGCAGGGCATCCGTCACGGAGTCGAGCTGCGCGTCTGTGGCCTGCGACTGGGCCCACTGGGCCGTCAGGTTCAGCTGGTCGATCGTGCGGTGGATGTCGTCCACCTCGCGCCGCGCCAGAAGGGCCCGGCGGGAGCGCAGCCACTCGGCGATCGCCGCATGGTCCTCCTCGCTCAGCGTGCGCTCGCCGTTCGGACGGACATTGCCGTTGCGCACGTTGACGATGGCAATCAGGTCCATGTCGATCCGTCGCTGGCGGTTCTCGGTGTCGACCCGGAACACGGCCGCTCCGTTCTCCTTGATGCGGAAGTAGTAGGGTGGCAGCAGATCCGTCATCGCAAACCCTCGCAGAAGGCGCCGATCCGTTCGCAGGCGGCCACCAGCGTGTCCTCGTCGGTCGCGTAGCTCAGCCGGAAGGCCGGTGATCGCCCGAAGGCCGCCCCCGGCACGACGGCCACGCCGGTCTCCTCCAGAAGCGCCTCGCAGAACTCGACGTCGGTCCTGATGGCACGACCCTCCGCACTGGTCAGTCCGAGGCAGCCTTCGATGGACGGATAGACGTAGAACGCCCCGTCCGGTCTGGGACAGGTCAGCCCGTGCATGCGTCCGAGGCGCTCCACCACGAGGTCGCGGCGCCGCTGGAATGCCTTCCGGCTCGAGTCGATGAAGTCCTGCGGCCCGTCCAGTGCCGCGACGGCTGCCCATTGGCTGATCGAGCAGGGATTGGAGGTGCTCTGCGACTGGACCTTGGCCATGGCCCGGATCAGGGTCTCCGGGCCGCCTCCGTAGCCGATCCGCCAGCCAGTCATGGCATAGGCCTTGCTCACCCCGTTGACGGTCAGCGTCCGCTCCCGGAGGCGGGGCTCCACGGCCGCCATCGTGGCAAAGCGGCGATCGTCGAACAGCAGATGCTCGTAGATGTCGTCCGACAGGACCCAGACATGCGGGTGCCGCAGCAGCACGGTCGCCAGTCTGGCCAGATCCCCGTCGCCATACGCCGCACCGGTCGGGTTGGAGGGCGAGTTGAGGATCACCCACTTGGTCCGATCGGTGATCGCCGCGTCGAGTTCGTCGGCGCCCATCCGGAAACCCTGCTCGGGTCTCGTCTCGACCATCACGGCCGTTCCGCCAGCCAGGCGGACCATGTCGGGATAGCTCGTCCAGTAGGGGGCCGGGATCACCACCTCGTCCCCCGGATCGAGGGTGGCGACCAGCGCGTTGAACAGGACCTGCTTGCCGCCGCTGCCGACCGTGATCTCGCCCGGATCGTAGCGGAGGTTGTTGTCGCGACGGAACTTGTTTGCGATCGCCCGTTTCAGCTCCGGCATGCCGTCCACACCGGTATAGCGCGTCCGCCCCGACCGGATGGCTGCCATGCCGGCGTCGCGGATGTGATCGGGCGTGTCGAAGTCGGGCTCGCCCGCGGCCAGGCCGATCACGTCCCGACCTTCGGCCCGCAGGGCCGCCGCCCGGGCTGTCATGGCGATGGTGGCGGATGGCTTGACGCGGTCGAGGGCAGCGGAAAGGAAGGTCATGGCATCTCCGGGATCGCCGCGCAGTCTGGGCTGCGGCGCGGCGGCGGGCAAGCGGTGGAGGGACAGGAGATGGGCGAAAGCGACGCGGCGCGGCTCGGCCGCCTCAGGCACAGGTCGATGTGGCGCGGGATGCGCGAGATGGACCTGATCCTGCGCGACTTCGCCGATGCCGAACTCGACACGCTCGACGGACCGACCCTCGATGCGTTCGAGGCGCTTCTGGAGGAAAGCGACGCGGACCTCTTCGCCTGGATTTCCGGTATCGCCCTGCCGCCCGAGCGTCATGCGCCGCTGGTGGCGCGGCTGCGCGCCCGAGCGGTCGGACTGACCCGCCCGCCCTAGCCGCGGCTGAGCCCGAGTCGCGAGGATGCCACGGCGGCCAGGATGATGGCCCCCACGAGAATCTGACGGACGTAGCTGTCCACCGCCAGCTGGGTCAGCCCGTTGTTGAGCGTGGCCAGGATCAGCACGCCCACCAGCGTCCCGAAGATCCGCGGTTCGGACTCCTCGCTCATCGTCATGCCGAGAAACACGGCAGCGATCGCGTCGAGCATCAGTCCGTCGCCCTGTGTCGGGTTGGCCGAAGCAACCCGGCTGGCATACATCAGCCCGGCCATTGCCGCCCCGAGGCCTGTGATGGCGAAGGCGGACGCCCTCAAGGGCCGGACCCTGATCCCCGCCAGACGCGCGGCCTCCGCATTGCCGCCGATCGCATAAAGCCTGCGGCCGTAGCTCGTGTGCTCGAGCAGCACCCACAGCACGAGGAGAACGGCCAGGGCCACCAGCGTCAGATTGGGGATCCGCAGCCCCACGATCTCCACGCCCCCGCGGGCGAACGCGCCAAAGCCCGCCGGAATGGCCCCGCCGAAGATCGTCCGGCCCCCGCTCACCAGAAAGGACGACCCGGAAAAGATCGTCAGCGTTCCGAGCGTCGCGACAAAGGGGAGGATTCCCAGATAGGCCACCAGGACCCCGTTGACGACGCCGCCTGCCAGCCCGACCGCCAGGGCGGCGGCAATCCCTGCCGGGATGGACCAACCCGCCGCAAAGAGGCTCGCCGCGACCACTCCCGCGAGCGACGCCATTGCCCCCACCGACAGGTCGAAATCGCCCATCGCCATTACGGCGGTCATCGCAAAGGCCACCACGGCAAGCATCGAGACCTGCTGCGTGATGTTGAGGAGGTTGCGAGCGGTGGGGAAGGTCCCCGGCAGCGCCACGGAGAAGCCGACGAGGATGGCCGCGAACCCCAGAAGAGTCGCATAGCGGCGCAGCGAAGCGGTCATGCGGCGGCGGGCTCCGGGTCCTCGCCGAAGATCAGCGACAGGAGGTCGGCGCGTTGGAGACCGGTGGCGGAGACCAGCGCCGTCTGCCGGCCGCCGCGCAGCACGAGGATACGATCGGACAGGGAGAGGACCTCGGACAGGTCCGAGGAGGCGAGGAGGGCCGCAGCGCCGTTGCGGGTCAGGCTGCGGATTGCGGCGTAAATGTCCTCTCGCGCACCGACATCGACACCGCGCGTCGGCTCGTCGAGCAGCAGGAGCCGGGGTTGGGCCATGATCGCGCGTCCCAGCACCACCTTCTGCTGGTTGCCGCCCGAGAGCGCCCGGACCGGCTGAGACAGCGAGGCGCAGCGCAGCCGCAGCGCCTCCCTCATGGCAGAGGTCCGCCGCATCTCCAGGCGTGGCCGGGACAATCCGGCGAGCGACAGCCGCGCCAGATGCGGCAGCACCATGTTGGCGACGATCGACCGGCCAGGCATCAGTCCCTGCTGTCGCCGGTCCCGCGGAACATAGGCGATGCCTCTGGCCCACGCTTCGGACGGCGTCCGGGGCAGGCACCGCCCCAGCAGGATCGCCTCCCCGTGCAGGAGTCGGCCCTCGCCGAGGAGCAGATGCAGCAGGTCGGACTGCCCCGCTCCCTCCAGGCCCACCACGCCCAGCACCTCCCCCGCCTGCAACGTCAGGGTCAGATCGGACAGGCGATCCGTCGTCGCCCCTGCTAGACGGAGCACGGTCCGGGTCCCGGTGGAAGGCGGGCGGCCGACCTCGTCCTGCGGAATCTCGCGCCCCGTCATGGCCCGGATGATGTCGGCGCGCGCGACCTGCGGCATGGGGGCGGCCAGAACCGTGCGGCCGTCCCGCAGCACGGTCACGCGATCGGCCAGGGCCATCACCTCGTCGAGGCGGTGGGACACGTACAGGACGCCCGCGCCGCGGTCGCACAGATCCTTCAGGATCGCGAAGAGGCGCTCGGCCTCGCGCTGGGTCAGGGCGGCTGTCGGCTCGTCCAGCACGTAGAACCGGGGCGGTGAGTCGGCAGCCACGAGGAGAGCGGCCAGCCGGATCAGCATCCGGTCGCCAGTCGGAAGCCGGCCGGCCTGGATGCGCGGGTCGATATGTGCGGCGCCGAAGCGGCGGAGCGCCTCGGCCGCCTGCTCCTCGAGCCGCTTCCAGTCGATCAGCGCCCCGAACCGGCGGGGCGAGGAGCGGCCCAGCATGACGTTCTCGGCCACGCTGAGGGTTGGCACGATGTTGAGTTCCTGGTGGACGAACCGCAATCCCGCGCGCTGCGCGTCAGCCGGCGTGTCGAGCGGAACAGGCGTGCCGTCGAGCAGGACCTCCTGGGCATCGGCGGGCGTCACGCCCGCAAGGATCCGGATGAGCGTGCTCTTGCCGGCGCCGTTCTCCCCCATCAGCGCGTGGATCTCTCCGGAGCGCAACTCGAGCGACGCCTCCCGCAGCACGGGGGCACTGCCATAGGCCTTGCGAAGGCCGCGGATGGAGAGCAGCGACATGCGACGACTTGGAGGTCGGAGCGCCGGCGGCGCTCCGCCATGGTTATCATTCGGCCGCGTTGGCCTGGGTGACGAGCCTGGCCGGAACGAAGATCACCTTCTCGCGCAGATCCTCCCCCGCGAGCAGGCGCGCGGTCGCGTCCGCCACCGCCCGGCCGATCCCCTCGAAGTCCTGCGCGACGGAGGCCTCGAAGGGACCCCCGGCGGCGATCGCCTCGCGCGCCTGCGGATTGGCGTCGATGCCGGTGATGACGATCCCTTCGTCGGCGCGGCCGGCATCCTCGATGGCCTGGAGCGCCCCAAGCGCCGGCTGGTCCCAGGCCGCCCAGACCGCGTCGATGGACCCGGGCTCCGGGTTGGCGGCCAGAATGGCTTCCATGCGCGCGCGGCTGTCGGCGATCCCGCCGTCCTGAACGTCCGGCGTGACGCGGTCGATCACCTCGATGTCGGGATGATTGGCGAAGATGGCGTCGGCGATCACACCCCTCTGCTGGACAGGCGGGAAGGGGTCGAAGACGAACATGACCACGCGGCCCGATCCATTCAGCCGGTTGACCACATAGGCGGCCGTCTCCGCGGCCATGGCGTAGCCGTTGGAGGTCACGTTGGTGGCGAGCAGCGGGTGGGCGCCCGCATCCATGCCGATGACCGGAATGCCGGCGGCCTGCGCCTCGATCAGTCCCGCCTCGACCTGCGCGGGATCGACATTGATGACGATCGCATCGACGCCCTGGGTCGCGGCATCCTCCAGCCGCGACACGACGGCCGCGATGTCGCCGGCGGTGTCCACCACATTCACCTGCCAGCCACGTGCCTCGGCCTCGGCCCGGAAGCCGTCGAGATAGAATTGCGTGCCCGGCTGCGCCAGATAGGGTGTGATGACCGTCACGCGCTCCTGCGCCGTCGCGGCCGACGCGCCTGCTGCCAGAGCCGCCGCCAGGGTCCAGCCAGTCCACCGATGTGACGTCATCTTCTCCCCTCCCGTCCGCACGGCCCCCCCGGCCGGCGCGCGGACTGTAGCGGGGCTTTGCAAGGAAAGGCCAGACCTTCAGAGCGTGCGCCGCGACAGGACCTTGTTCAGCGGCCGCAATGCCTCCCAGGCGGGCCTGTAGAGGTCGAACAGTTCGGCGTGACGCGCCGCCCGGATGGGATCGGGCTCGAAGGTCCGGTCCCATCGCACCAGATCGCGCACGCCCTCCCGGACGCCCGGGCGCAGGCCCGCCGCGACGGCCGCCAGGACGGCCGCGCCCGTCAGTCCTGTATCCGCGACCGCCGCCCGACGCAGGGACCGACCCATCACGTCCGCGCGGACCTGTGCCCAGACATCCGACCGGAAACCTCCGCCCCCGCAGAGGAGGGTCTCCGCCCGCCGGCCGGTCGAGCGGTCGAGGGCCTCGACCAGCAGCCGGGCCGAGAGTGCGACTCCGATCATGACGCCGAGCACGAGGGCTTCGCGGCCCGTCCCAGCGTCCAGCCCCAGAAAGGCCCCGCGCGCCTCCGGATCCCAGAGCGGCGCCCGCTCGCCGGCCAGGTGCGGCAGAAACAGGGGTGCCGCAAGGTCCGGTCCTGCCGCTTCCACCGACGCGATGAGGGCGTCGGGCGAGGACTCCAGCACCCGCGAGAGCCACAGGAGCGACGCCCCCCCGGATTGCGTCGGACCAGCATGGACGCGAAGCCCCCAGAGCGGCGGAAAGACGAGGATTCCCGCCTCGCCGCTCGGCGTGTCGGCGGCGGCGGCGAGCACTTCGCTCGTGCCCGAGAGCCAGAGCGCGTCGCCGTCCTCGCTCAGGCCCGCCCCCAGAAAACCGGCCCAGGCATCCATGATCCCGACCGCCACGGGAACCGAGCGGCCGTCGAGCCGCGCTTCTCCGGCCACGGCCTCCGGGCTCCGCAGCGGCGGCAGGCGTTCGGAAGCGCCCGGCACCAGGGCGAGAAGGTCGTCCGGATAGCGCAGGTCGCTGCCGACGAGCCCGATATGGGAGAACGGATCGCTCAGCCGTTCTCCCGTCAGGGCCAGCAGAAGGACATCCTTGGGCAGCAGCACCGAGGCGGTCCGATCCCAGATCTCCGGCTGGTGCCGTCCCACCCAAGCCATGCGGGCCAAGGCATGGCTGGCATCGATTCCCATCGGCGTGCCCCACCACCGCACCCGATCCTCCCGGGCGATCCGGGCATCCAGCGAGGCCGCCTCCTCTGCGGCGCGGGTATCCTGCCACAGGATGGCCGGCGCCAGAGCCCGTCCGTGCCGATCCACGAAGACATGGGTGTTGACCTGCGAGGTGATCCCGATGGCCGCCACGTCGCCGAGCAGCCCCTGGGCGCGCAGGCCCGCAAAGGCGGTCTCCATCGCCCGGCGCCACTCGTCCGCGTCCTGCTCGACCACGCCGCCCAGGCGACGGTGCAAGGTCAGGGGAAGCGTGGCCCCCGTCACAAGCCGGCCGTCGGGTTCGAACAGCCCCCATTTCAGGGCCGATGTCCCGAGGTCAAAGGCCAGGATCCGCTCGCCCGCCATCGCATCCCCCCCGTTTCGCGGATGCGGGTCAAGCATTGCCCGGACGTGGGCGCAAGGGGCTGCGGGGCGATTGGAGCGGGCGAAGGGATTCGAACCCTCGACCCCAACCTTGGCAAGGTTGTGCTCTACCCCTGAGCTACACCCGCCCGCTCCGTGGAGGGCTATCTAGCCGGAGCTGCGGGCGGCCGCAAGGGGGGTGGCTCTCCCTCCTGCGCGGACCTTGCGCCATTCGGAACCCCACGGTCGGCAAGCCCTCCTCCGTCAGCCCTCGATCTCCACCAGCAGGTCCTTGGCGTCGATCTGTTCGCCGGGCCGGACATGGACGGCGCGCACGGTGCCGGCCCGGTCGGCATGGATGCCGGTTTCCATCTTCATCGCCTCGATGGTCAGCAGAAGGTCCCCCGGCTGCACCGGCTTGCCCGGCTGGGCGGCCACGGTGGACACGACGCCGGGCATCGGGGCGCCGACATGGGCGGGGTTGCCGGCTTCGGCCTTCGGTCTGCGCGAGGACAGCGCCGCGGCCTTGCGATCCGGCACGCGCACCGTCCGCGGCTGGCCGTTCAGTTCGAAGAACACCCGCACCTCGCCCTCGGCGTTGGTCTCGCCCACGGCCTGCAGGCGGATCTCGAGCGTCTTGCCCGGGTCGATCTCGACGCTGATCTCCTCGCCCGGCTCCATGCCGTAGAAGAAGGTGCGGGTGGGCAGCGTCCGCACGGGCCCGTAGGTCTTGTGACGCGCCCGGTAGTCGAGGAAGACCTTGGGATACATCAGGTATCCGTTGAGATCCTCGTCGTCCACCTCCTCGCCGCCCAGTTCGGCCGAGAGCTTGGCGCGCTCCGCCTCGAGATCCACCGGCGGCAGGCGCGCGCCCGGCCGTCCGTCGTCGGGCACCTCGCCCTTCAGCACCTTGCGCCGGATTCCTTCGGGCCAGCCGCCGGGGGGCTGACCCAGATTGCCGCGCATCATGTCCACGACCGAGTCGGGAAAGGCCACCTCCACTGCCGGGTCCTCGACCTGCTCGCGCGTGAGGCCCTGCGCCACCATCATCAGCGCCATGTCCCCCACGACCTTGGAGGAGGGCGTGACCTTCACGATGTCGCCGAACATCATGTTGGCGTCCGCATAGGCCTGCGCCACCTCGTGCCAGCGCTCCTCGAGGCCGAGCGAGCGCGCCTGGGCCTTGAGGTTGGTGAACTGCCCGCCCGGCATCTCGTGGAGATAGACCTCGGAGGCAGGGGCCTGGAGGCCCGCCTCGAAGGCGGCGTACTGGCCGCGCACCGCCTCCCAGTAGTTGCTGATCGTGCGGATGGCGGCGATGTCGAGGCCGGTGTCGCGCTCGGTGCGCCGGAGCGCCTCCACCAGCGAGCCGAGACAGGGTTGCGAGGTGTTGCCCGACAGCGAGTCCATCGCGGCGTCCACCGCCTCCACCCCCGCCTCGGCCGCGGCGAGAACGGTCGCGATCGCGGCCCCGGACGTGTCGTGGGTGTGGAAGTGGATGGGCAGGCCCACCTCGGCCTTCAGCGCGCGGAACAGCACGCGTGCCGCGGGCGGCTTGAGCAGGCCCGCCATGTCCTTGAGCCCGAGGACATGCGCCCCTGCCGCCTCGAGCTCGCGCGCCATGCGGATGTAGTAGTTCAGGTCGTACTTGGCCCGGTCGGGGTCGAGGATGTCGCCCGTGTAGCAGATCGCCGCCTCGCAGACCTTGTCCGCCTCGAGGACGGCATCCATGGCCACGCGCATGTTTTCGACCCAGTTGAGGCTGTCGAAGACGCGGAACACGTCCACGCCGGACCGCGCCGCCTGGTGGACGAAGGCGCGCACCACATTGTCGGGATAGTTGGTGTAGCCCACCCCGTTCGAGGCGCGCAGCAGCATCTGCGTCATGATGTTGGGTAGACGCGCGCGGATGTCGCGCAGCCTCTGCCAGGGGCATTCCTGCAGGAAGCGGTAGGCCACGTCGAAGGTGGCGCCCCCCCAGCACTCCACCGAGAACAGCCCCGGCAGCAGGGCGGCATAGGCGGGTGCGGCGCGGATCATGTCGATCGAGCGCATCCGCGTGGCCAGAAGCGACTGGTGTCCGTCGCGCATGGTCGTGTCGGTGACGAGAAGGCGCGTCTGGCCCTTCATCCACTCGGCCACCGCGCCCGGGCCCTTTTCCTCCAGAAGCTGGCGCGTGCCCGCCTGCCAGGTTCCCAGGGTCTCGACCGGCGGGCGGGGCGCCCGGGCCTCGGCCGGAGGACGGGGGCGGCCCGCCGTCTCGGGGTGGCCGTTCACCGTCACGTCGGCGATGTAGGTCAGAAGGCGGCTCGCGCGGTCGCGGCGGGCGGCGAAGCGGAACAGCTCGGGCGTCGTGTCGATGAACTTGGTGGTGTACTCGTTCGACAGGAAGGTGGGGTGCTTGAGCAGGTTCACCACGAAGTCGATGTTGGTGCTCACGCCCCGGATGCGGAACTCGCGCAGGGCGCGGTCCATGCGGGCAATGGCCATCTCGGGCGTGGGCGCGCGCGCGGTGACCTTGGTGAGCAGCGAGTCGTAGAAGCGCGTGATGACCGCCCCCGAATAGGCCGTGCCGCCGTCGAGCCGGATGCCGGGGCCGGTGGCCGAGCGGTAGGTCTGGATGCGGCCGTAATCGGGGATGAAGTTGTTGGTCGGGTCCTCGGTCGTCACGCGGCACTGGAGCGCGTGGCCGAGCAGCGGCACGTCCTGCTGCCGGGCGATGCCGGTCGCCTCGGGCAGGGTCTTGCCCTCCTCGATGAGGATCTGGGCGCGGACGATGTCGATGCCCGTGACCTCCTCGGTGACGGTATGCTCGACCTGGATGCGGGGGTTGACCTCGATGAAGTAGAAGGCGCCCGTGTCCATGTCCTGGAGGAATTCGACGGTGCCCGCGCATTCGTAGCCGACCGAGCGGCAGAGCCGCACGGCCATGGCGCAGACCTCCTCGCGCTGTTCGGGCGAGAGATAGGGGGCGGGGGCGCGCTCGACGACCTTCTGGTTGCGCCGCTGCACGGTGCAGTCGCGCTCCCACAGGTGCCAGACCTCTCCGGTCTTGTCGCCGAGGATCTGCACCTCGACGTGGCGGGCGCGGGGGATCATCTTCTCGAGATAGCCCTCGCCGTTGCCGAACGCAGCCTCGGCCTCGCGCCGGCCCTCGCGGACCTTGGCCTCGAGCTCGTCCTCCGAGAGGATCGGGCGCATCCCGCGCCCGCCGCCCCCCCAGGATGCCTTGAGCATCAGGGGGTAGCCGATAGCGGCCGCCTGGCGGCGGACCTCGGCCATGTCCTCGCCCAGCACCTCGGTCGCGGGGATCACCGGCACGTCGGCCGCGATGGCCGCGCGGCGGGCCGAGGCCTTGTCGCCCAGCGCGCGCATGGTCGCGGCGCTGGGGCCGATGAACACGATCCCCTCAGCCTCGCAGGCATCCACCAGCGCGGGGTTCTCGGACAGCAGGCCGTAGCCGGGATGGATCGCGTCCGCGCCCGACATCTTGGCCACGCGGATGATCTCGGGGATGGAGAGATAGGCGGCCACGGGGCCCAGGCCTTCGCCGATGCGATAGGCCTCGTCGGCCTTGAAGCGGTGCAGGCCGAGCTTGTCCTCCTCGGCATAGACGGCGACGGTGCGCTTGCCCATCTCGTTGGCGGCGCGCATGACGCGGATGGCGATCTCGCCGCGGTTGGCGATGAGGATCTTGCTGAATTCGGTCATGGCGCCCCCCGGGAAGTCGGGGGCAGATTAGGCTCGCCGCGCTGCGGCGCAAGGGCCGCTGCGGCAACGGGCCGGGGACCGATCCGCTCCTCGATCCGGGCAGCAGCGAAGTCGGCCGCGTCGCGGAAGGGTTCAAGGAGGAGGGTGGCGCCGCGGGCGAGGAGGGGCGCCGCCGCCTCGGCCCTGTCCACGCCGAGGACCACCTCGCCGCCGAAGGCGGCCGAGCGCAGGCCGTGCAGGAGCACCATCTGGGGATCGGCATCGGTGAGCGGGCCGACCGTGCGCGGGACGGCCGAGATGACGGCACGCGCCTGGGCCAGCGGCAGGTGGGCCGGAAACTCGGGGTCGGTGATGTCGCCGAACACCCCCTCGTGCCCCCTGTCCCGCCAGGCCTGGAGCGCCTCGGGGTCGAAATCGACACCGAGGACGCGGTAGCCGTGCGCCTCCAGACGCTCGCCGATGGCGGCGCCGTAGCGGCCCAGCCCGAACAGGATCACGTCGAAGGGCCGGTCGTGCGGCGCTTCGGGAACGTCGCGCTCCCGGAAGGGGTCGCGCCGCTCGAAGGGCCGCAGGAGGGGCTCGATGCGGTCGTAGAGCGCGTGGGAATAGGTGATCATGTAGACCGAGAGCGCGATCGTCACGAGACCGACAAGCGTGACGAGGCCCATCGCATCGGGCGAGACATGGCCGAGGGCGAGGCCCATCGCCATGAAGATGAGCGAGAATTCGGAAATCTGGGCGACCGTCAGGCCAGCGAGAAAGCCCGTACGGCGCCGATAGCCCATATAGCCCATGATCGCCACGACGATCAGCGGGTTGCCCACGAGAACGAAGACCGACAGGACCAGCGCCGGTCCGACCTGAGCCCCCAAGGCCGAGAGGTCGAGCTGCGCGCCCAGCCCGAGAAAGAAGAACAGCAGCAGGAAGTCCCGCAAGGGCGCCAGGCGCGAGCCGATGGCGTCGCGGAAGGGTGTGGAGGCGAGAGCCACGCCGGCCAGGAGCCCCCCCAGTTCCTTGCCGAAGCCGACCGCGTCCCCCAGCGCCGCGAGGCTTGCGGCCCAGCCCACGGCCGAGACCACCATCAGCTCGGGCGAGCGCGCGAGCGCCGTCAGCGCAGGCGTGGCGAGAAAGCGCGCGAACAGGAGCGTGGCCCCCAGCATCCCGAGGCCACCGAGGAGGACCCGCGCCACCTCGGCCCCGCCGCCGGTCGCAGCGCCCACGCCGAGGGCCGAGAGCGTGACCATCGCCAGAACCACGACGATGTCCTGCACGATCAGGAAGCCCAGAGCGATCTTGCCGTGCAGCGCGGCGATCTCGCGCTTGTCCGAGAGGAGCTTGACCACGATGATCGTGGAGGAAAAGGTCAGTGCCACCGCGACGTAGAGCGAGGTGAGCGGGTCGAGCCCCAGGAGCAGGCAGAGGACGAAGCCGATCGCGGCGGTAAAGCCCACCTGTCCCAGGCCGGTGGCGACCGACACGGCGCCCAGGCTGCGCACGAGACCCAGATCGAGCTTCAGCCCGACCAGGAACAGCAGCACCGCGATGCTGATCTGGCTCAGCACCTCGATGTGCTCGGTCGAGCGGGCGAGGCCCAGCGCGTCGGGCCCGGCGAGCACGCCCACCGCGATGAAGGCCACCACCAGCGGCTGGCGCAGGAGCAGGCCTGCGAAGCCCACCACGGAGGCCAGCAGCGTGAGCAGGGCCAGTTCGGAGAAGACGCTGGCAAGGGCAAGGTCCATGGCAGGTCCTTCTGCGCGGGGACATCCCTTGTTTCCGAGGGGTGGCGGGCCTGTCCAGACGCTCCGCCATGCCGCGGCGTCCCGTCCGGATCGGAACGGATCGCGAACGGGCGCTTTCCTTGCACGGCGGGGGCGGCTATCCTGCGGGGCCATGAGCATGTCACCCGACCTTCCGCTGTCGCGCCGCGCCGCGGCCGTCCCGCCCGCGCCCTCGGGTCCCTGGCTCGAGGGGCTGAACCCCGCCCAGCGTGCCGCGGTGGAGGCGCTGGAGGGGCCGGTGCTGATGCTGGCCGGCGCCGGGACGGGCAAGACGCGGGCCCTGACGGCCCGGATCGCGCATCTGCTGGCCGCGGGGCGCGCCCGGCCCAACGAGATCCTGGCCGTCACCTTCACCAACAAGGCCGCGCGCGAGATGCGCGACCGGATCGGGCGCCTGCTGGGCCGGGCGGTGGAGGGGATGCCCTGGGTGGGCACGTTCCACGCCATCGGCGTCAAGCTCCTGCGGCGGCACGCGGAACTGGCGGGGCTGAAGGCGAACTTCACCATCCTGGACACCGACGACCAGGTGCGGCTGCTGCGCCAGCTGATCCAGGCCGCGGGTATCGACGAGAAGCGCTGGCCTGCGCGGCAGCTCGCGCATGTCATCGACGGCTGGAAGAACCGCGCCTGGATGCCCGACTCGGTGCCCGCGGCCGAGCACGGGGCGTTCGACGGGCGGGCCGTGTCCCTCTATGCGGCCTATCAGGCGCGGCTGCGCGACCTCAATGCCGCGGATTTCGGCGACCTGCTGCTGCACTGCATCCGCATCTTCCGCGAGCATGACGACGTGCTGGAGCAGTACCGGCGCTGGTTCCGCTACATCCTGGTGGACGAGTACCAGGACACCAACGTGGCCCAGTACGTCTGGCTGCGCCTTCTGGCGGACGGACACCGCAACATCTGCTGCGTGGGCGACGACGACCAGTCGATCTATGGCTGGCGCGGCGCGGAGGTGGGCAACATCCTGCGCTTCGAGACGGACTTTCCGGGCGCGACCGTGATCCGGCTGGAGCAGAACTACCGCTCGACGCCGCATATCCTGGCCGCGGCCTCGGCGCTGATCTCGGCCAATCAGGGGCGGCTGGGCAAGACGCTGTGGACCGAGATCGGCGAGGGCGAGAAGGTCCGCCTGATCGGGCACTGGGACGCCGAGGAGGAGGCGCGCTGGATCGGCGAGGAGATCGAGGCCATGGCGCGGGGCACGCGCGGGATGGACCCGATCCGGCCCGACGGAGTGGCGATCCTGGTGCGCGCGTCCCACCAGATGCGCGCCTTCGAGGACCGGTTCCTGACCATCGGCCTGCCCTACCGGGTGATCGGCGGCCCGCGCTTCTACGAGCGCCAGGAGATCCGGGACGCGCTGGCCTATCTGCGGCTGGTCGTGAGCCCCGACGACGACCTGGCCTTCGAGCGGATCGTCAACGTCCCCAAGCGGGGTCTGGGCGACAAGGCGGTGCAGACGATCCAGGTGGCGGCGCGGAGCAACGGCGTCTCGCTGCTGGAGGGCGCGCGGATCGCGGCGGAGACGCGGCTGATCCCCGGCCGGGGCGGGCAGGCGCTGCGCGAGCTGGTCGAGGCGGTCGGCCGCTGGCACCGGCAGGCCGTCGAGGAGCCCGACACGCATGTGGAGCTGGCGCAGCAGATCCTGGACGAATCGGGCTACACCGCGATGTGGCAGGCCGAGAAGTCGCCGGACGCGGCCGGACGCCTCGAGAACCTCAAGGAGCTGGTCAAGGCGCTGGAGGGGTTCGACAGCCTGCAGGGATTCCTCGAACATGTTGCGCTGGTCATGGAGAACGAGGCCGAGGGCGGCGAGGAGAAGGTCACGATCATGACGCTGCACGCGGCCAAGGGCCTCGAGTTTCCGGCGGTGTTCCTGCCCGGCTGGGAGGAGGGGCTGTTCCCCAGCCAGCGCAGCCTGGACGAGGGGGGGCTGAGGGGCCTCGAGGAGGAGCGGCGGCTGGCCTATGTGGGGCTGACGCGGGCCGAGCGGGTGGCGACGATCACCTTTGCGGGCAACCGGCGCGTGCACGGGCAGTGGCAGAGCCAGATGCCCAGCCGCTTCATCGACGAGCTGCCGGCCGAGCATGTGGAGGTGCTGACGCCGCCGGGCCTCTATGGCGGAGCCTACGGGGCGGCGGGGATGGGGTTCGCCGCCTCGCCCGTGCTGCGGATGGGGGCCGAATCGGCCCTCCACGAGCGGGCGGCGCGGGCGGACGTCTACGCGAGCCCCGGCTGGCGGCGGATGCAGGAGCGACAGGTGGCGCGGATGGGGCGCGAGCCGGCGGAGGCGCGGGGGCTGGTCATCCAGGGCACGGCCGTGCCGGTCTTTGCCCCCGGCGCGCGGGTGTTCCACCAGAAGTTCGGCTATGGCCGCGTGACGGGGGCCGAGGGCGACAAGCTGGACGTGGCGTTCGAGAAGGCCGGGCCCAAGAAGGTGGTCGCGCGATTCGTCACCGCCGCCGACGGGTCGGAGGACGTGCCGTTCTGAGAGGGGCAGGGACGGGGGCATGGGCGATCCTGGCTGCTGCTGTCGGGGGCAGGATCGCCGGGAAAGGTTAACGAAACCTTGGGGCACCGCGCGTTGCGTGCGGGCGGCAAGCCGCTGATCCGGCAGGGGGAAAAGGGTTAACGCGCGTTAAGGGGCGTCAGAGGCTCGCGAGGACCGGCCAGAGCGTCGCCACGATCAGCGCGGCCATGGCGCGGTTGAACCACCGCAGCCGGCCGGGCGAGGAGAGGATCGGGCGCAAGCCGAGGCCCCCCAGCGCCCAGAGCGTGATGCAGGGCAGGTTGGTCAGAAAGAACACCCCCGCCACGAGCAGGACGGCGGCGAGCGACTCGTCGGCCGTGTAGGCGGCAAGCGCGGTCAGTGCCATCGCCCAGCCCTTGGGGTTGACCCACTGGAAGGCCGCGGCCTGCAGGAAGGTGAGGGGGCGGCCGGCGGTCCGGGGCGCGTGCTCGGCCTTGGGCGCGGCCGTGGCGAACTTCCACGCGAGCCAGAGCAGGTAGAGGACGGAAACGACGGCGAGCGCGGCCTTGAAGCCGGGGATGCGCTCGAACAGCGCGGCGAGGCCGAGGCCGAGGAGCAGCACCATGAGCGAGTGGCCGACCGAGACGCCGAGCAGGTGGGGCACCGAGCGCCGCAGGCCGAAATTGGCCCCCGAGGCGAGCAGCATGAGGTTGTTGGGCCCCGGCGTCACCGACATGGCGAAGGCGAAGCCCACGAGGGCGGGCAGGAGGTCGAGGGAGGGCATGGGCATCTTTCCGGTCCGGCCGGATGGGAGGGGCGGGGCGGGGCGGCGTCAAGGGCGGGCGCGGCGGAGCGGGCGGTCGAGGGCGTGGAGCACGAGGCCCGCGACGAGGCCCCAGAAGGCCGCGCCGATCCCCCAGGCCGCAACCCCCGAGGCGGTGACGGCGAGCGTGGCGACCGCGGGCAGGCGCGAGGCCGGGTCGGCCATGGCCCCCGCGAGCGCGCCGGAGAGCGGCCCGAGCAGCGCGATCCCCACGATGCCCGCGACGAGCGCGGGCGGCAGGCCCGCGATGGCGGCGACGGCGAGAGGGGCGAGCAGGCCGAGTGCGAGCCAGACCGCGCCGTAGGCGAGGCCCACGCGCCAGCGGCGGGCGGGGTCGGGCTCGACCTCGGGGCCGAGGCAGATGGCGGCGGTGATGGCGGCCATGCTGACGGGGTGGGCGCCGAAGAGGCCCGCGCCCGCCGACAGGAGCCCCGACCCCGCGAGCGCCGGACCCACCGGGGGCGCGTAGCCCGCGGCGCGGAGCGTGGCGAAGCCGGGCAGGTTCTGGGAGGCCATGGTCACGAGCGCGAGCGGCAGGGCGAGGCCCGCGAGCGTGCCGGGGTCGAAGACGGGCCGGACGGGGACAAGGGCGGGGGCCGGGACGGAGGCGGGCGGGCTGGCCGCGCCTGTGGCGAAGGCGAGCGCGAGGCCCAAGGCCAGCGCGGCGAGCACCGCCCAGGCGGGGCGGTTCAGCCGCACGAGGGCGAAGGCCGCGACCATGGGCAGGACGAGGAGCGGCGCGTCGGACGCGGCGGGGGCGAGGCGCAGGACGAAGGGCAGGAGCACGCCCGCGAGCATGCCGGCGGCGACCGGGTCGGGGATGCGCGCGACGAGGCGGCCCAGCGGGCGGACGATCCCGGCCGCGGCGATCAGGAGGCCCGCGACCACGAAGGCGCCGGCGGCCTGGGGCAGGGTCACGCCCTCGGTCGCGGCGACGAGGGCGGCGCCGGGGGTGGACCAGGCGAGCACGACGGGGATGCGCGACCACCACGAGAGGGCAGCGCTGCCGATCGCCTTGGCGAGCGAGACGGCGAGAAGCCAGGAGGCGGTCTGTTCGGGAGTCGCGCCCACGGCGGCGGCGGCGGCGAGCACGAGCGCCACCGTCGAGCCGAAGCCCACCAGCGCCGCGACGAGCGCGGCGGACCAGAGCGAGGGGCGCAGCATGGCGGGGCCTCCGGGATGGTGCGGGGGCACCATGAAGAGGCTTGCGCGGCGGGAAAAGGGAGTGAAAGAAAGAAACGGCGGCCGCCCCGGGAGGAGGTGGCCCCGCCGCCGCCCGCGGCCGCCCCGGGAGGAGGTGGGGCGAACCGCCGTCCGGCATGGCCGCGCCCCGGGAGGAGGTGGGGCGGGCCGTTCCGAGAGCGGGCGGCAGGGCCGGGAGGAGGTGGCCCCGCCGCCGCCCGCGGCCGCCCCGGGAGGAGGTGGGGCGAACCGCCGTCCGGCATGGCCGCGCCCCGGGAGGAGGTGGGGCGCCGCGGGAGCCTTTGCGGCGGGACCGGGAGGAGGTGGTCCCGCCGCGTGGCCAGGCCCCGGGAGGAGGTGGGGCCCGGCCGTTCCTCGGCAGGGGCCCTTGGGCGCCCTGCCGTCCTTCGGCGCAGCCCCGGGAGGGGGGCGGCGCCGCCTGCCCGGTTCCCAGGGAGGAGGGGGTCCGGGCCGGGGAATTCCGTCAGCCGCGCGAGGCCGCCTCGCGGGCCACGTCGCGGATCTGGCTGCGGTGCAGGCCGAGATCGGCGAGGTCGCGATCGCTGAGCGCCGCCAGCTCGTCCAGCGTGCGGCGATAGAGGCGGTAGCGGGCGAGGCGGGCGGACAGATCCTGGCGGATCGCGTCCAGACGGCCTGCGAGGCCGGCCGCGCCGTGTTGGGTCTGGGTCCAGTGGGCCATCGTCATGTTCCGTTCGTTCAGGGTTGCGCCGGGATGGCATCGCGCCGACCCCTCTGGTCACGCAGGACGCCGTTAGCGCTGTCAGGCCGGAAGATGGGCCGGATGCTGCGCGTGCACAATCCCGGACCGCCGCAAGTCCGCCATGCACCGGGCGCATAAGCCCGGATGCCGCCTTCCCGTGCGTCCTGCCTGCTTTGCGGGCGGACGGGGAATTGCGGCGCCGCACCCCCTTGCCCTTTGCCCACAGGGCGATGAGGTTGCACACCGAACGGGCGCCGGCGCTCCGGAGGAGGCCGATCCGGTCAAGGGATGCGGTGCTCAAAATGTGGCGAGCCTGCCGGGTTCTTGCAACAGGAGAATGACAGATGCCGCCCACCAAGGACGAGGTTCTGGCGATGCTGGCCACGGTCCGGCTGCCGGGAGGCGGCGACCTCGCCGGGTCGGGGATGATCCGCGCGCTGGCCGTGGCCGGCGGAAGCGTGCGCTTCGTCATCGAGGCCCCCTCGACCGAGGCGGCGCGCGCGCTCGAGCCGGTACGCGCGCAGGCCGAGGAACTCGTGCGGGCGATGCCGGGCGTCGCGTCGGCGACGGTCGTGCTGGCCGCGCACGGCCCCGCACCCGCCCCCCGCGCGCCGCGGCCCCAGCCGCCGGGCGGCCCCCCGCCGCTGACGATCGGGCGCCACCCGACGCCGCAGGCCGGGCCCCAGCGCGTCGCCGGCGTGGACCGGATCGTGGCGATCGGCTCGGGCAAGGGAGGGGTGGGCAAGAGCACCGTGAGCGCCAACCTGGCCGTCGCGCTGGCGCGCGAGGGGCGCCGGGTGGGGCTGCTCGACGCCGACATCCACGGCCCTTCGCAGCCGCGCATGATGGGGGTGACGCAAAGGCCGTCCTCGCCCGACGGGCAGACGATCGAGCCGCTGCGCGCCCACGGGGTCACGATGATGTCCATCGGGCTGATGGTCGATCCGGGCAAGGCGGTGGTCTGGCGCGGACCGATGCTGATGGGCGCACTTCAGCAATTGCTGACGCAGGTGAACTGGGGCGGCCTGGACATCCTGCTCGTGGACCTGCCGCCGGGAACGGGGGACGTGCAGCTCACGCTCTGCCAGCGCACCCATCTGACGGGGGCCATCGTGGTGTCCACGCCGCAGGACGTGGCGCTGATCGACGCGCGCAAGGCGATCGACATGTTCCGCACGCTGCGCACCCCGGTTCTCGGCCTGATCGAGAACATGAGCACCTTCGTCTGTCCGCATTGCGGGACGGAAAGCCACCTGTTCGGGCATGGCGGGGTGGAGGCCGAGGCCCGGCGCGAAGGCATCCCGTTCCTGGGCGCGCTGCCCATCGACCTGGCGACGCGGATCGGGGGCGACGAGGGCGTTCCCGTGGCCGCGGGCGAGGGGCCGATGGCGGAGATCTGGCGCAGCCTGGCGCGGCGGCTGGTCGAGGGCGGAATGGCCTGACGGTTCGTCCGGGAATTCACGGGACAGCGGGGGCGGAAGCGGCCCCGCCGGCTCGCCAGCCCTGTCCGGCCGCCCCCGGCCGCGCGGGGCGCCCTGCAGGGTCCGCGATTCGTTCGCCCTGAGGTTGAACCAGATACCGATGACAAGCCGCTGATGTGGAAGGGTGTTTTTCGATAACAGTGCCTGGAAAGGCGCTGACGGCGCAGATTCGCTGCTCATCGGATAGGCAAGACTCTGCCCATCGCGGCGCACAGCCGCGCGAGGGACTTTTCCACAGAGGCGGAGCAAGGGAACCCTTATTTTCCGGACCTTGGTGGCCGATCATCCACAGGCGATTTTGTCTTGCGCTGTGGCATTCGGGCCAGTCCGGCCCTCTGCTCGAACATTCCCCTTGAGTGCCATGTTTTCCCATGGCATCCCTTGGGGTGTCGGAACCGGGCAGGATCACCGAGGGGACGCTCAAGATCCCGGAGGCAAGGACATACAGGCAATCTTTCCAAACGGTTCCGGCGCATAGCGAGCAGGACGCGAAACGCAGAAGGTCGAGAATCCGGCGCGCGAGCGAGCAGCACTCCCCCCAGGGTGCGCGCGCAGTCGGACTTCCCGCGAGGGAGGGAGCGGCGGGTCAGGTGTGGCAGCCCTTGACCCGCCGTTTTCGCTTGCGGGCGGGTTGGCGCGAAGGGCACGGCGAGGGTGGTCGAGGCGAGCTTCACGGGCGAGGAACGGGCGCGGATCGACGGCAAGGGCCGGATGTCGATCCCGGCCGATTTCCGCAAGGTGCTCCAGGCCGGGGACCCCGATCGCGCCGAGGCCGGCGCCTACCGGCTCCAGCTTCACTACGGCGATCATCTGCAGGACCGGCTGGAGGTCCGGACCGTCGCCGCTCACCGCGCCATCGCACGCCGCATCGCCGAATGGGAGCCGCAGGACGAGGAGGAGGAGGCCGAGAAGGATGCCGCTGCCCATTTCCTGCTGACCCAGAGCCAGTCGCTCGAGGTGGACCGCGACGGCCGCATCGTCCTGCCGGCGCGCTTCCGCGCCCGCCTGGGCCTGACCGACGGCGAGGTCGTGTTCGCGGGCAAGGGCGACCGGTTCGAGATCTGGGCCGCCGAGACCTACGAGGTGGCCGTGCAGGCGCGCCTGCGCGAGTTCCTGGCCCGCAAGCCCAAGGGCTACAACCCGCTTACCGCCCTGAGCCGGAGGCGCTGAGCGATGGAGACACCGCACGTTCCGGTCCTTCTCGGCCCCCTTCTGGCCACCTGCGCGCCGGTGGCGGGGCGCTGGCTCGACGGGACGTTCGGGGCGGGAGGCTATGCGCGCGGCCTCGTGGAGGCGGGGGCCGAGCGCGTCCTGGGCATCGACCGCGACCCGGAGGCGCATCGGCTGGCCGCGTCCTGGCTGGACGAATGGGGCAGGCGGATCGTGCTGCGCGAAGGCACGTTCGGCGAGCTGGACCGCATCGCCGCCGAGGAGGGGATGGTGCCGCTCGACGGCGTGGTGCTGGATCTGGGCGTCTCCTCCATGCAGCTCGATCAGGCCGGGCGGGGGTTCTCGTTCGCCAAGGACGGGCCGCTCGACATGCGGATGTCGCAGGCGGGCGAGAGCGCGAGGGATCTGGTCAACGGCGCGGACGAGGAGGCGCTGGCCGACATCCTGTTCCATTACGGCGAGGAGCGGGCGGCGCGGCGCATCGCGCGGGCGATCGTGCGGGCGCGGCCCGTCGCCACGACGGCGGAACTGGCCGAGATCGTCGCGCGCTGCCTGCCGCGCCCGAAGCCCGGCGACCGGCACCCTGCCACGCGCACCTTCCAGGCGCTGCGCATCGCGGTGAACGACGAATACGGCGAACTCGTGCGGGGGCTGGAGGCGGCGGAGCGCGCGCTCCGGCCGGGCGGGCTGCTGGCAGTGGTCACCTTCCATTCGGGCGAGGATCGGGTGGTCAAGCGCTTCATGCAGACCGGGGCGGGCCGGGCGGGGGGCGACAGCCGGCACCGGCCCCGGACCGGGAGCCCGAGCCCCCTCTGGGAGATGGTGACGCGGCGCGCCGTGGAGCCCGATGCGGCGGAGGTCGCCGCCAACCCGCGGTCGCGCTCGGCGCGGCTGCGGGTGGCGCGGCGGCTGCGGGGCGAGGCACGGGCGGCCGACCGGGTCGCCCTGGGCGTGCCGATGGCGCAACCGGGCCGGCGGGCGTCCGGCCGGGAACGGGGGAGGACAGGGTGAAGGGACTGACCTATGTGCTGCTCGCGCTGGCGGTGATCGGCCTGGGCTTCTGGGCCTACCGCGAGAACTATGCCACCCAGGCGGCCCTGCGCGAGGCGCGGGCGCTGCGCACCCAGATCGCCGCGGCCGAGGCGCGGCTGGACCGCCTGCATGCCGAATGGGCCTATCTGAACCGGCCCGACCGCCTGCGCGACCTCGTGATGATGAACTTCGCGCGGCTCGAGCTTCTGCCGCTGCGGCCGGAAGCCTTTGCCGGGGTCGAGCAGGTCGCCATGCCCCCGACGAGCATCCTCGGGCCCATCTCCTCGTCCTGGATCGTGTCCTCGGACGGCGCGGCGGCGCGGCTCGGCACGGAGGAGCCGCTGTGAGGCCGCCCCCCCTGCCGGAGCTGCGCCCGCTGCTGTCGGCGCTCGGATCGGCCCTGCGCCGGGGCCTGCGCCACTCGCGCGAAGGGATGCGCCGGATCGAGGCGATGGACCGCGCGCGGCTGCGCGCCGAGGCGCGGCTGATGGTGCTGTGCGGCTGCTTCTTTCTGGCCTTCGCGCTGATCGGGGGCCGGATGGCCGTCTTTGCCGCCTCCGAGGCGCCCGAACCCGCGCGCGGCGGCTCCATCGAGGACCCGATCCTGGGCACGCGGGCCGACATCGTGGACCGGCAGGGGCGCATCCTGGCCACGAACCTCGCCACCCATTCGCTCTATGCCCAGCCCCATCAGATGATCGATCCCGCGCGGGCCGCGCGGGAGCTGGCCGCGATCTTTCCCGACCTGAACGAGGAGCGGCTGCTGCGCGACTTCACGGGCGAGCGCCGGTTCGTCTGGATCCGGCGCCAGATCAGCCCCGAGCAGCTTCAGGCCGTCCACGACATCGGCGAGCCGGGCCTTCTGTTCGGCCCGCGCGAGATGCGCCTCTACCCGAACGGCGCGATCGCGGCGCACATCCTGGGCGGCGCCTCCTACGGACGGGAGGGGGTGAACTCGGCCGAGGTGATCGGGGTGGCCGGCGTCGAGCGGTTCTTCGACGAGCGGCTGCGCGACCCGGACCTGTCGGACGAGCCGCTCGTGCTGTCGATCGACCTGAGCGTGCAGGCCGCGCTGGAGGAGGTGCTCGAGGGCGGCATGACGCTGATGAACGCCAAGGGCGCCACGGGCATCCTGATGGACGCCCATACGGGCGAGATCGTCGCCATGGCCTCGCTGCCCGACTTCGACCCCAACAGCCGGCCCCCCGTGGCCACGAGCGGCGATCCGGGCGACAGCCCGCTGTTCAACCGGGCGCTGCAAGGGGTCTACGAGCTGGGATCGGTCTTCAAGATCTTTCCCGTCGCGCAGGGGATCGAGCTGGGGCTGATCAACGCGGAGACCATGATCGACACGCGGGGACCCATGACCTGGGGGCGGTTCCGCATCCGCGACTTCCGCAATTACGGCCCGGCTCTCTCGGCGACGGACGTGATCGTGAAGTCCTCGAACATCGGCACGTCGCGGGTGGCGCTGATGATCGGGGCCGAGCGGCAGCGGCGCTTTCTCGATTCGCTGGGCCTGCTCGAGCCCCTGCCGCTCGAGATGGTGGAGGCGCGGACCGGCGCGCCGCTCCTGCCGCGGCAATGGAGCGAGATCAGCCTGATGACGATCAGCTACGGGCACGGTCTGTCGGTCTCGCCGCTGCACCTCGCGGCCGGCTACGCGGCGATGGTGAACGGGGGCACGCGGGTCGTGCCGACGCTGCTGCGGCGCGACGAGCCGCAGGCGGGGGCGCGGGTGATCTCTCCGCAGACCTCGCGGATCGCCACCTCGATGCTGCGGCAGGTGGTCACGCGGGGGACGGCGACCTTTGCCGACATCCCCGGCTACGAGGTGGGCGGCAAGACGGGCACGGCCGACAAGCCCACCCCGCGGGGCGGCTATTACGACGACAAGGTGATCTCGACCTTTGCGGGGATGTTTCCGGCCTCGGACCCGCGCTGGGTGATCGTGGTGACGCTGGACGAGCCGGTGGAGACCTCGGGCGCCGAGCCGCGGCGCACGGCGGGCTGGACGGCGGCGCCGGTGGCGGCCGAGGTGATCCGGCGCGCGGCGCCGCTCCTGGGCCTGAGACCGCAGGTTGCGGCGCCGCAGGGGGGCGGTGTAACCCTCGCCGCGAACTGAGGCGGGGGGGCGCGATGCCCGAGGAACGGACGCTCGCGGAACTGGGCCTGCGGGCGCAGGGGGGGCGGGAGGCGCGCGTTGCGGGCCTCGCGCTCGACAGCCGCAAGGTGGGGCGGGGGTTCCTGTTTGCCGCCCTGCCGGGGCATGGGGGGCACGGGGCCGCCCATGCGGGGGCGGCGGTGGCCGCCGGCGCGGCGGCGGTGCTGACGGACGCGGACGGCGCGCGGATCGCGGGCGACGCGCTGGGGGACGTGCCGGTGGTCCTGGCCGAGGATGCCCGGGCGGCCTTTGCCCGGACCTGCGCGCTGTGGTTCGGCCCCGGCCCCGAGACGGTCGTGGCCGTGACGGGCACCAACGGCAAGACCAGCGTGGCGAGCTTTGCCCGCCAGATCTGGGCCGCGCTGGGACACCGGGCGATCAACCTCGGCACCGTGGGGGTGGAGGGTGCGTGGGAGGCGCCGCTCGGCCACACGACGCCGGACTCTGTGACGCTGCACCGGGTGCTGGCCGAGGCGCGCGCGGCGGGGGTGACGCATGCGGCGATGGAAGCCTCGAGCCATGGCCTCGATCAGCGGCGGATGGACGGGGTGTGGCTGGCCGCCGCCGGCTGGACCAACCTGACGCAGGATCACCTCGACTATCACGGCGACATGGAGAGCTATTTCCGGGCCAAGGCGCGTCTGTTCGAGGCGCTGCTGCCGCCCGACGGGGTGGCGGTGATCAACCTGGACGACCCGGCCGGGGCGCGGGTGGCCGCGATCGCCGCCGCGCGCGGACAGGAGGTGATCGGAACGGGGGCCGCCGAGGGGGCGCGGCTGCGCCTGCTGGGCCAGCGCTTCGACGCGACGGGGCAGGAGATGCGGTTCGCCTGGCAGGGAGCGGCGCGGCAGGTGCGGCTGGAGCTGGTGGGCGGGTTCCAGGCGGCCAACGCGCTGGTCGCGGCGGGATTGTGCATCGGCGCGGGCGAGGAGCCCGAGGCGGTGTTCCGCGCGCTGTCCTGTCTCGAGACCGTTCGGGGGCGGATGCAGCTCGCTGCGCGGCGGGCGAACGGGGCGGCGGTGTTCGTGGATTATGCCCACACGCCGGATGCGGTGGAGACCGCCCTGCGCGCGCTGCGGCCGCACGTGATGGGGCGGATCGTCGCCATCCTGGGCGCGGGCGGGGACCGGGACCGGACCAAGCGGCCGCTGATGGGCGCGGCCGCGGCGCGGGGGGCGGATGCGGTGATCGTGACCGACGACAACCCCCGCAGCGAGGACCCCGCCGCGATCCGCGCCGCGATCCTAGAGGGGGTGCGCGCGGCGGGGGGCGAGGCGCAGGAGGTGGGCGACCGGGCCGAGGCGATCCTGCGCGGGGTGGACGCGCTGGGGCCCGGCGACGCGCTGCTGATCTGCGGCAAGGGGCACGAGACGGGGCAGGTCGTGGGCGGCGTGGTCTATCCCTTCGACGACCGCGAGCAGGCGAGCGTCTCGGTCGCGGTGCTGGAGGGGCGGGCGTGACGCTGTGGACCGCAGGGGAGGCGGCGGCCGCGACGGGCGGGCGCACGGACGGAGACTGGGCGGCCACCGGGGTCTCGATCGACACACGCACGCTGCAACCCGGCGACCTGTTCGTGGCGCTGCGGGCGGCGCGGGACGGGCACGACTTCGTGGCCGAGGCCCTGGCGCGCGGGGCGGCGGCGGCGATGGTCTCGCGCGTGCCCGAAGGGGTGGCGGAGGGGGCGCCGCTTCTCCTCGTGCCCGATGTGCAGGCGGGGCTGGAGGCGCTGGGCCGGGCGGGGCGCGCGCGGACGCGGGCGCGGGTCTGCGCGATCACCGGATCGGCGGGCAAGACCTCGACCAAGGAGATGCTGCGCGCCGCACTCGAGGGGCAGGGGCGGGTCCATGCCTCGGCCGCGAGCTACAACAACCATTGGGGCGTGCCGCTGACGCTGGCGCGGATGCCGCGCGAGACGGATTTCGCCGTGATCGAGATCGGGATGAACCGTCCCGGCGAGATCGCGCCGCTGGCGCGGCAGGCGCGGCCGCATGTGGTGCTGATCACCACGATCGGGCCGGCGCATCTGGAGGCCTTCGGCACGCTGGAGGGGATCGCGGCCGAGAAGGCTTCGATCTGCGAGGGGCTGGAGCCGGGAGGCGTCGCCGTGCTGAACGGGGACGTGCCGCAGGCGCCGATCCTGCTGGCGGCCGCGCGCGCCGCGGGGGCGCGGGTCGTGACCTTCGGCGAGCGCGCGGGGGTTCATCACCGCCTGCTCGAGGCGCGGGCCGGGCAGGGTTCGACCGTGGCGCGGGCGCGGGCCTGGCGGCAGGCAGTGCATCTCAAGGTCGCCTCGGAGGGACGGCACTTCGCGCTCAATGCGCTGGGGGCGCTGGCGGCGGCGCGCGCGATGGGGGCCGACCGGGCGCTGTCGCTGAACGGGCTGGCGCGCTGGGCACCGCCCGAGGGGCGGGGTGGGCAGGAGCGGCTGCCCTGGGGCGACGGGGCGATCGTGCTGATCGACGATGCCTTCAACGCCAATCCCCAGTCCCTCGCGGCGAGTCTGGCCACGCTGGCGGGGATGCGGCCCGAGGACGGGGCGGGTCGCGTGCGCCGCGGGCGGCGGATCGCGGTCCTGGGCGACATGCTGGAGCTGGGCCCGGAGGAGGCGCGGATGCACGCGGCGATGGCCGGGGACCCCTCGATGGCATCGGTCCATGTGGTCCATTGCGTCGGGCCCAGGATGCGCGCGCTGCACGAGGCGCTGCCCGAGGAGCGGCGCGGCTTGTGGGCGGAGCGACCGGAGGATCTGGGCCGCGCGCTGCCGCGCCTGATCGATGCCGGCGACATCGTGCTGGTGAAGGGGTCCAAGGGAAGCCGGGTGGCGCTGCTCGTTGACGTGATCCGTCGTTTGGGGCAAGGGGCCGCGTCGCCCGCAACCCGCGGCGAAGAGGGGACGTGACCCGATGCTCTACTGGCTCACCGCCCTCAGCACGGGCGGCGACGTGTTCAACCTGTTCCGCTACATCACCTTCCGGGCGGGAGGGGCGTTCCTGACGGCACTCGTGTTCGGCTTTGCCTTCGGGCCGATGCTGATCGCGGTGCTGCGCCAGCGGCAGGGCAAGGGCCAGCCGATCCGCGCCGACGGGCCCGAGGGGCATTTCGTCAAGGCAGGCACGCCGACGATGGGGGGGCTGCTGATCATCGCGGCGCTGGTCACCTCCACGCTGCTCTGGGCGCGGCTCGACAACCCGTTCGTGTGGATGGTCCTGTTCGTGACGCTGAGCTTTGCGCTGCTGGGCTTCGCCGACGACTATGCCAAGGTCACCAAGCAGACGACGGATGGGGTGTCGGGCAAGCTGCGGCTGGCCATCGGGTTCCTGGTCGCGGCCATCGCGGGATGGTGGGCCGCGGCCTATCACCCCGACGATCTGAGCTGGCAGCTCGCGCTGCCGTTCTTCAAGGACGCGCTGATCAACCTCGGGATCCTGTTCGTGCCCTTTGCCATGCTGGTGATCGTGGGGGCGGCCAATGCGGTCAACCTGACCGACGGGCTGGACGGGCTGGCGATCATGCCGGTGATGATCGCGGCGGCGACCTTCGGGGTGATCGCCTATGCGGTGGGGCGCACCGACTTCACCGAGTATCTGGGCGTCCACTACGTCCCCTTCACGGGCGAGATCCTGGTCTTCTGCGCGGCGCTGATCGGGGGGGGCCTGGGCTTCCTGTGGTACAACGCGCCGCCCGCGGCGGTGTTCATGGGCGACACGGGCAGCCTTGCGCTGGGGGGGGCGCTGGGGGCGATCGCGGTGGCGACCAAGCACGAGATCGTGCTGGCGATCGTCGGCGGGCTGTTCGTGGTCGAGGCGCTGTCGGTGATGATCCAGGTCTTCTGGTACAAGCGGACGGGCAGGCGGGTGTTCCTGATGGCGCCGATCCACCACCATTTCGAGAAGAAGGGCTGGGCCGAGCCGCAGATCGTGATCCGGTTCTGGATCGTCTCGCTGATCCTCGCGCTGATCGGGCTGGCCACGCTCAAGGTGCGGTGATGCGGGTGCGGAGGGCTGAGCCGTGACGGCGGGCTGGGGCGTGTGGGGCATCCTGGCCGTGGCGGTGGTGTGCGAGGTGATCGCCACGTCGCTCCTGCACGAGAGCCGGCAGTTCACGCGGCTCTGGCCGACGCTGGGCATGGCGAGCTTCTATCTCCTGGCCTTCTACCTGCTGTCGCTGACCTTGCGGGTGCTCCCGGTCGGGGTGGTCTATGCGGTCTGGAGCGGGCTGGGGGTGGTCCTCATCTCGCTGGTAGGGTGGCTCGTGTTCCGGCAGGCGCTGGACCCGCCGGCGATCCTGGGGATCGGGCTGATCCTGGCGGGGGTGCTGGTGCTGAACCTGTGGAGCACCGGGGGAGGGCATTGAGCGGCCCTGCGGGAGAGGCGCGCGCGATGCTGGCGGGGATGGCGCCGGCGCTGGCCCCCGAACGGTTCCGGTTCTGCGAGGGAGGGGAGGGGTTGATCCCGCTGGCCTGGGCGATGGTGCGCGAGGCGGAGGGGCCGAGCCTGATCCTGCCCGAGCCGCTGCCCGAGGGCGCGGCACCCCTGGGCCCGGCCCTGCGGCGGATCACGCTGGAGGTCTGGTCGGCGCTGGACGGGGTGGGGCTGACGGCGGCCGTCTCGGGCGCACTGGCGGCGCGGGGGATCGCCTGCAACGTCGTGGCCGGAGCCCGGCACGACCACCTGTTCGTTCCCGACGGGCGCGAGGCGGAGGCATTGGACGTCCTGCGCGCGCTGTCGGCAGAGGCGCGGGGCGGCGGGGCCGCGGGCTGACCCTTGCGGCCGCGCCGTGGCGGGCGCAGAGATCGCGCGGGCAAGCAAAGAGGGCGGCATGATCCCGGTCAGGGGCGTGGAGGGCGCGCGGGTCGCGGTGCTGGGGCTGGGCCGGTCGGGCCTCGCCACGGTGGAGGCGCTGGCGGCGGGGGGCGCGGAGGTGGTCGTCTGGGACGACGGGGCGCCCGCGCGCGAGGCGGCCGAGGCGCGGGGGCTGCGCGTGCTGGACCTGACGCGCGAGCGGTCCTGGGAGGGGGTGGCGCTGCTGGTCACCAGCCCCGGCATCCCGCACCTGTATCCCCGCCCGCACCCCGCCATCGCCGCCGCGTGGGAGGCCGGCGTGCCGGTGGACAACGATGTGGGGCTGTTCTTCCGGTCCTTCGCCACGGAGGAGTGGGAGGGGTTCGCGACGCGGCCGCGCGTGGTGGCGGTGACGGGGTCGAACGGCAAGAGCACCACGAGCGCGCTGATCCACCACATCGTCGCCGAATCGGGGCGGCCTGCGCAGCTGGGCGGCAATATCGGGCGGGGGGTCCTGTCGCTCGAGCCCGCACGCGACGGCGAGGTGGCGGTGCTGGAGCTGTCGAGCTACCAGACGGACCTGGCGCGGGCCCTGACGCCGGACATCGCGGTGTTCACCAACCTGTCGCCCGACCATCTGGACCGGCACGGCGGAATGGGGGGCTATTTTGCGGCCAAGCGGCGGCTGTTCGCCGAAGGAGGTCCCGACCGCGCCGTGATCGGCGTGGACGAGGACGAGGGGCGCCACCTGGCCGGGCAGCTGGCCGAGGGGCCCGGCGACGACCGGGTGATCCGCGTCTCGGTCGCGCGGCGGCTGGAGGGGGCGGCCTGGGCGGTCACCGCGCGGCGGGGCTTTCTCTCGGAATGGCGGCACGGCCGGCAGGTGGCGAGCGTGGACCTCCGCGGCATCGGCGGCCTGCCGGGCGAGCATAACCACCAGAACGCCTGCTGCGCCTGGGCGGTGGCGCGCTGTCTGGGCCTGGGGCCGCGCGCGATCGAGGCGGGGCTGCGATCCTATCCCGGCCTGCCGCACCGGTCCCAGCGCATCGCCGAGGCGGGCGGCGTCGTCTTCGTCAACGACAGCAAGGCCACCAACGTGGACAGCGCGGCGCGGGCCCTGCGCGCCTTCGACCGCATCCGCTGGATCTGCGGCGGGCTGGAGAAGGAGGGGGGCCTGGGCGCGCTGGTCCCCCATCTGGGGTCGGTCGCCAAGGCCTATGTGATCGGGCGGGAAGCCGCGGCCTTTGCCCGCCAGCTGCCGGGCGTGGAGACGGAGATCTGCACCACCATGGCGCGCGCCGTCGAGCGCGCGGTGGCGGAGGCGCAACCCGGCGAGACGGTGCTGCTCGCGCCTGCGGCGGCGAGCTTCGACCAGTACGACAATTTCGAGCAGCGGGGCGAGGATTTCGCCGCCGCCGTCCGACGGTGCCTGGCCGCGCGGGGAGAGGGCGGCTGAGCGCGCCTAGCCGTCCTGCCGCAGGCGGGCGTTCTCCGGGTCATGGGGGCTGTCGATCGTCACCTCGGCGTCCCACAGTTCCCGGAACATGCGCACCTTGAGGCGCGTGCCGGGCCGGGCGAGGTCCGGGCGGACATAGCCCATGCCGATGGAGCGGCCGAAGGCCACGGACCAACCGCCGGAGGTGAGGCGGCCGACGCGGGTGCCGTCCGTGTCGAACAGCGCCTCGCGCCCCCAGGGGTCGGCGTCGGGGGGGCCGTCGATCAGCAGCGTGACGCAGGCCGATCGGATGCCCGTCTCCTCCATCGCGCGCTTGCCGCGGAAATCCTTGGAGCGGTCCACGAAGCGGTCGAGCCCGGCCTCGAGCGGGGTGGCGTCGCGGCCCAGTTCGTTGCCGAAGGCGCGGTAGCTCTTTTCCTGGCGCAGCCAGTTCTGCGCCCGCGCTCCCACGAGCCGCAGGCCCAGCGGCTCGCCCGCCTCCATGAGACGGTCGAACAGGTGGTTCTGCATCTCGATCGGGTGGTGGAGTTCCCAGCCGAGCTCGCCGGTATAGGCGACGCGCAGGGCGTGGACGGGCACCATGCCGAGTTCGATCCGCCGGGCCGACAGCCAGGGGAAGCGTGCGTTGGAGAGCGCGGTGTCGGGTTCCGCGTCCCGCAGGAGGGGGCGCAGGAGGTCGCGCGCACGCGGCCCGGCGAGGGCGAAGACGCCCCATTGCGTCGTCACGTCGTGGACGTCGAGGCGGCCGAAGCGGGGCTCGGCCTCCTCGGCGGCGCGGCGCAGCCAGTCCCCGTCGTAATCGGCCCAGGCGCCGGCGGAGATGAGGGTGAAGTCGTCCTCGGCCGTGCGCACGATCGTGTATTCGGTCCGCACGGTGCCGGCATCGGTCAGCGCGTAGGTGAGGTTGATGCGCCCGACCCTGGGCAGGCGGTTGGTGGTGAACCAGTCGAGAAAGGCCGCGGCGCCGGGGCCCCTGACGCGGTGCTTGGCGAAGGCGGTGGCGTCGATCAGGCCGATGTTCTCGCGGATCGCGCGGGCCTCGGCCTCGGCATGGGGCCACCAGGCGGCGCGGCGGAAGGAGCGGGCGTCGTGGTCGAAGCCTTCTGGCGCGTCGGGAGGGCCGAAATAGTTGGGGCGCTCCCAGCCGTTGACCTGGCCGAACTGGGCGCCGCGCGCCTTCTGGCGGTCATAGGCGGGCGAGGTGCGCAGGGGGCGGCAGGCCTCGCGCTCCTCGTCGGGGTGATGGAGGATGAAGACGTGGGAATAGGCCTCCTCGTTCTTGCGGGCGGCGTATTCGGTGGTCATCCAGGACCCGAAGCGGCGCGGGTCGAGCGAGGCCATGTCGATCTCGGCCTCGCCCTCGATCATCAGCTGCGACAGGTAGTGCCCCGTGCCGCCCGCGGCGGTGATGCCGAAGGAGAAGCCCTCGGCCAGCCAGAGGTTCCTGAGACCCGGCGCGGGCCCGAGCAGCGGGTTGCCGTCGGGCGTGTAGCAGATGGGGCCGTTGAAGTCGTCCTTGAGGCCCACATGCTCGGAGGACGGGATGCGGTGGATCATCGACATGTACTCGGCCTCGATCCGCTCGAGGTCGAGCGGGAAGAGGTCGGCCCGGAAGGACGGGGGCACGCCATATTCGAAGCGGGCCGGCGCGCCGAACTCGTAGGGGCCGAGGATCCAGCCGCCGCGCTCCTCGCGGACATACCACTTGGCGTCGGCGTCGCGCAGGACGGGATGCTGGGGGTTCGTCTTGCGCCACTCGACCAGGGCGGGGTCGGGTTCGGTGACGATGTACTGGTGCTCGACGGGGATGGCGGGGATGCGCAGGCCCAGAAGGCGCGCGGTGCGCTGGGCATGGTTGCCGGTGGCGGTGACGACGTGCTCGGCCCGGATCGTGGCGCGATCGTCGGTGGGGACGAGGTTGCCGCCCCGGTCCTCCATCCGGGTGACGGTGACGGCCCAGTGATCGCCCTTCCAGTCGAAGGCATCCACCTGCCACTTGCGCTCGATGGTGGCGCCGTGCGCGCGGGCGCCCTTGGCCATGGCCATGGTCACGTCGGCGGGGTTGATGTAGCCGTCCTGCGGGTGGAACAGCGCCCCCTTGAGGTCGTCGGTCCGCACGAGCGGCCAGCGCTCGGCGATCTGGCGGGGGGTCAGGAATTCGTGCTCGACCCCGGCGGTCTCGGCGGTGGTGGAGTAGAGCATGTATTCGTCCATGCGCTCCTGCGTCTGGGCCATGCGCAGGTTGCCGACGACGAAGAAGCCCGGATCGAGCCCGGTCTCGTCCTTGAGCCCCTTGTAGAAGTCCACGGAATACTTGTGGATGTGGGTCGTCGCGTAGCTCATGTTGAAGAGCGGCAGGAGCCCCGCGGCGTGCCAGGTGGAGCCGGCCGTCAGCTCGTCGCGCTCGAGCAGCATCGTGTCCCAGCCCGCGCGTGCGAGGTGGTAGGCGATGGCCGTGCCCACCGCGCCGCCCCCCACCACGAGTGCGCGCACCTCCGTCCTGAGCGTCGTCATTCCCGCGATCCCCCGCCTGAGCCCGCGTCACAATCTCCCCCCGCCATCCTGCGGCGCGGCTGGAGGCGACGCAACGCGGGCGGGATGCGACCGGTCGGCGCGGGATCAGCCGCCGGCGCGGCAGCGGCGCGCCCCGGCCTCGAGACCGCAGGAGAAGCCGGCTCCGCCCTCGCCCGCCCGCCGGATCGCGGGCGGAGACGGTGCCGCGGCGGCCGGGGCGAGCGGCGTCGTCTCCACGGCTGGCGGCAGCGCGGCCCCGGCGGGGCTGCTCGCCCACGGACGGCGCAGGAGCGGCTCGCCGGACGGGGCGCCCATGCCTGTCTGCGCGGCGGCCGGGGCAAGGTGGCGCAGGCCCAGCGCCCCTCCCGATCCGAGAACGAGAAGGGTTCCGAGACCGAGGATGACGAGGGGTCGGCGCATGGGGGGCTCCGGTCGGCTGACGGGACGGGTCTGACAGGACCGTGGGGCAGCGGCATGGCATCCCGATGGCATCCGTGCGCCGGGTTGCCGCGGCGCGGCGCGGGACCTAGAACCGGCGGCGGGAGGGGCGTCATGGAGATCTGCGGGACGGTCGAGCGGATGCGGGCGGTGCGCGCCGGCTGGAAGGGGGCCAGCGTGGCGCTGGTGCCGACAATGGGCGCCCTCCATCGCGGGCATCTGGCCCTGGTGGAGGCGGCGCACGAGCGGGCCGAGCGGATCGTTGCCTCCATCTTCGTCAATCCCACGCAGTTCGGCGATCCGGCAGACCTTGCCGCCTATCCGCGGGAGGAGGCGGCCGACAGGGCGCTGCTCGAGCAGGCGGGAGTGGACGCGCTGTTCCTGCCCTCCGTGGCGGAGATGTATCCGCCCGGTGCGGAGACGGTGGTGGAAACCGAGCGCCTGGCGGGGCTGTATCACGGGGCCGTGCGCCCCGGCCATTTCCGGGGCGTGGCCACGGTCGTCTGCAAGCTCTTGAACATCGTGCGCCCCGACATCGCGCTGTTCGGGGAGAAAGACTACCAGCAGCTGGCCGTCATCCGGCGGATGGTGCGCGACCTGTTCATCCCCGTGGAGATTGTCGGCGTGCCCACCCTGCGCGAGGCGGACGGCCTGGCGATGTCGTCGCGAAACCGGCGGCTGGGACCGGAGGACCGGCGCGCGGCCGCGGTGCTGTCGCGGGCGCTGGACCGCGCCGAGGCGCTGGCTGCGGAAGGCGCACCGGCCGAACGGCTGGCCGAGGCGATCCGCGAGGTCGTGGGCGCCGAGCCGCGGGCGCGGCTCTGCGGCCTCGACATCGTGGATGCCGAGACGTTCGAGCCCGTCGTGCGCACGATCACGCGGCGGGCAGGGATCATGCTGTCGGCCGAGGTCGGGGGCGTCCTGCTTCTCGACCAGCGCGAGGTCGGCCCGAGGGAGAGCGCGCCATGAGCACCGAGACCGCCAGACCCGTCCGCCGCGTCACCGTCCCGGAGATCCGCGCCCGCAAGGGGGGCGAGCCCATCGTGGCGCTGACCTCCTACCATGCGCATACCGCCGCCATCGTGGACCGCCATGCCGAGGTGATCCTGGTGGGCGACTCGCTCGGCATGGTGATGCACGGGATGGAGACCACGGTCGGCGTGCCGCTGGACCTGATGGTGATGCACGGCAAGGCCGTGGTGCGGGGCACGCGCCGTGCGCTGGTCGTGGTGGACATGCCCTTCGGCTCCTACGAGGAGAGCCCGTCGGTGGCGTTCCGCAACGCCGCGCGGGTGATGAAGGAGACGGGCTGCGGGGCCGTCAAGCTCGAGGGCGGCGCGCGCATGGGCGAGACGATCCGCTTCCTGACCGAGCGGGGCGTTCCCGTCATGGCCCATATCGGCCTGACCCCGCAATCGAGCCATGTCCTGGGCGGCTTCAGGACGCAGGGACGCGACGAGGCGACCTGGCCCGCCCATCTGGAGGATGCGCGCGTCGTGGCCGAGGCGGGCGCCTTTGCCGTGGTGGTCGAGGGCGTGGTCGAGCCGCTGGCCGCCCGGATCACCGCCGCCTGCCCGATCCCGACGATCGGCATCGGCGCCTCGGCCGCCTGCGACGGGCAGATCCTGGTGCTCGAGGACATGCTGGGCCTGAATCCGCGCCCGCCGCGTTTCGTCCGGGTCTATGGGCGTCTGGGCGACATGATCGAGGAGGCCGTCGCCGCCTATGCCGGAGAGGTGCGCGCGCGCGCCTTTCCGGGCGAGGATCAGGTCTATCGCTGAGGGGGGGGCGCATGGCGCGGACGGCAAGGACGGCGGTGCTGCGCCGGCAGGGGGGCGAGGACGCGATCGAGTGGGAGGACCGCGTGCTCTCCGATCCCGGCCCGGGCGAGGTGCTGATCCGGCACGAGGCGGTGGGCCTCAACTTCATCGACATCTATCACCGCAGCGGCCTGTATCCGGTTTCGCTGCCCTCGGGGCTGGGGACGGAAGCGGCGGGGGTGGTCGAAGCGGTGGGCGAGGGGGTGGAACATCTGCGCCCCGGCGACCGCGCGGCCTATGCCGGCGGGCCGCTGGGCGCCTATGCCGAGGCGCGCGTGATGCCGGCCGCGCCCGTCGTGCCGCTGCCCGAGGGGATCCCGGCCGAGGTCGCGGCGGCGGCGATGCTCAAGGGCCTGACCGTCCATTACCTGTTCCGCCGGACATGGCCCCTGAGGCGCGGCGACACGGTGCTGATGCTGCCCGCGGCCGGCGGCGTGGGGCTGCTGGCCTGCCAATGGGCAAAGGCCGAGGGAATCCGGCTGATCGCGGGGGCGGGCAGCCCCGAGAAGCGCCGCCTGGCCGAGGCCGAGGGCGCCTGGGCCAGCGTCGATTCGCGCGATCCTCCCGCCATGGCGGCCGAGGTGCGTCGCCTGACGGAGGGGCGCGGCGTGGACGCCGTGATGGACGGGGTGGGGCGGGAGACGTTTCTGGCCTCGCTCGACTGCCTGAGGCCGCTGGGCTGCATGATCTCGTTCGGCAATGCGAGCGGAAAGGTGGATCCCTTCGACATCGGCATCCTGGCGGCCAAGGGGTCGCTGATGCTGACCCGGCCCACGCTGTTCACGCACACGGCCGATCCGGCGGTGTTGCGGGCGATGGCCTCGGACCTGTGGGAGCGGATCCTGCGCGGCGATCTGCGGCCCCGGATCGAGCGCCGCCGCCCCCTCGCCGAGGCGGCGGAGGCGCAGCGGGAGCTGGCAGGGCGTGGAACCGTCGGCGCAACCGTGCTGATCCCCTGAAGCGAGCGGTTGGCACGACAAATCCCCTTTCGGCAGAGGTGTTTGGGTTGTAAGCTGAAGGATGTGGCGGCACTGGGCCCGCCCATCTGGTCGGTTTCAGGGGGCGCGATGATCCGGTCCGAACTCATTCACAAGATCGCGGACGAGAACCCGCACCTGACGCACCGCGACGTGGAGCGGATCGTTTCGGTGGTCTTCGACCGCATCATCGAGGCGATGGCCCACGGCCAGCGGGTCGAGCTTCGCGGCTTCGGCGCCTTCTCGGTCAAGCGGCGCGACGGCCGCATCGGTCGCAATCCCCGCACGGGCGAGGCCGTGGAGGTCGAGGAAAAGCACGTTCCCTTCTTCAAGACCGGCAAGGCCCTGCGCGAGCGTCTGAACGGCGGCACCGATCCGGGACCGGACCCCGACTGAGGGGCGTTGCGACCCGCACGGAGGACCGTATAAACCGAGCCGTCCGTGGGGAGGGCCGTCATGCACTATCTTCGCGTCGCGTTCTGGGGGCTCGTGGCCCTGGCGCTCGTCACGGTCGGGCTGGCCAACCGCGAGATCGTGACCCTGCGGCTCCTGCCCGAGGGTCTGGCGCAGGCGGTCGGACTGGCCGGGCTCGGCACGTCGCTGCCGCTGTTCCTGGTCATCCTGTTCGGCTTCACGCTCGGGCTTCTGGTCGGATTCGTGTGGGAGTGGATCCGGGAAATCCCGGAACGCGCCGCCGCGCGCGAGCGGGGCGAGGAGATCCTTCGGCTGCGGCGCGAGATCGCGCTGCTGCGGGGCGAGGCGGGACCGACCGCCGATCCGGTCGAGGCGGCTCTGGCCGCGACGGCGCCGGTCGCGGCGGCGCGGCGCTAGGGCGATGGCCTTCCGGGTGGTGCCGGGCGGGCCGGGACGGGTGCGGTTCAAGCTGTGCGGCCTGACCGACGAGTCTGCCGTCGAGGCGGCGGCAGCGGCGGGGGCGGCCTATCTGGGCTTCGTGTTCTTTCCGCCGTCGCCACGGAACCTGTCAGCCGCGCGGGCGCGGGACCTGGCGCTCGCGGCCCCCGTGGGGGTGGCCAAGGTGGGCCTGTTCGTCGACCCGGACGACGCTTCGCTGGACGCGGTGCTGGAGGCGGTGCCCCTCGACATGATCCAGCTTCACGGTCACGAGAGCCCCGAGCGGGCCGCTGCGATCCGGGCGCGCGTCGGGCTGCCCGTGATGAAGGCAATCGGGGTGGCCGGCGCGGCCGACCTCGGTCAGGTGGCATCCTTTGCGGGCGCGGTGGACCAGATCCTGCTTGATGCACGACCGCCCCGGGGCGCCGCCCTGCCCGGCGGCAACGGGACAGCCTTCGACTGGGCGCTGCTGCGCGGCTTTGCCTGCCCCCTGCCGTGGATGCTGGCCGGCGGCCTGAACCCTGCCAACGTGGCCGAAGCGATCCGGATCAGCGGGGCGCGGCAGGTGGACGTGTCCTCGGGCGTCGAGAGCGCGCCGGGGGTCAAGGACCCGGCCCTGATCCGGGCCTTTGCGGCGGCCCTGTCGGCGACGGCAGCCTAGCGGCTCAGCACCAGCAGGTCGAACTCGCTCTCGAGCAGGGGAGCAGGCATGAGCAGGCGCGCGCGGTCGGGCGAGGGCTGCTCCCAAAGACCGACCTGGGCGATGGTCTGGCCCGGCTCCTGCGGGGTCTGGTCGGCGGGAGGCAGCTTGGCATAGGGCATGGCAGGGCCGCCTGCCACGAAGCCCACGCCGAGATAGGCGGCCGAGAGACCCCCGTCGCCCGCCAGCAGATGACCGACGAGGCGCTGCGAGCCCGTGAGCTTCTCGATCCGCCAGCGGTCCGGGCCGTCGGCCGTCACCCGGCAGCGGAAGGCGCCATAGACGGTCAGCGGCACGAGGCCGCCCATCTTGATCGTGCGGCAGGACCATTCGCCCTCGGGGCGGATCAGGTCGGGCGTGCCGGCCAGGGCGTCGGTCAGAACGGCGATGTCGGCCGGATCGCCTGCGGCGAGCGCCTGGCGCAGCGCGCGGCCCAGATGGGCGTCGAACGCCTCCCAGCGTTCCGTGTCGGCCGGGCGCAGACCCGGGGGATGGGGCTGCGCGGCCAGCGGGAGGGCGAGCGCCCAGAGGGCAAGGCAGAGGACGGCGGCGTGGCGCATGGAAACCTCCGGTCTGGCGGGCGTCGAGGCGCGGCGCTGGACGGGCCGCTCCCGAAGCCCTAGATCGGGCCGAGCCGCGAGGGAAGGGGGGCAGCGCCATGCCGGAGGACCGGGTCAACAGCTACCGCACGGGGCCCGACGAGCGCGGCCGGTTCGGCCAGTTCGGCGGGCGTTTCGTCAGCGAGACGCTGATGCCCCTGATCCTCGATCTCGAGGCGGAATGGGAACGCGCCAAGGAGGACCCCGCCTTCTGGGCGGAGATGGACGACCTGTGGACGCATTATGTGGGCCGCCCCTCGCCGCTCTACTTCGCGCCGCGCCTGACCGAACGGCTGGGGGGGGCGAAGATCTACCTCAAGCGCGACGAGCTGAACCACACCGGCGCGCACAAGATCAACAACGTCCTGGGTCAGATCCTGCTGGCGCGCCGGATGGGCAAGACGCGCATCATTGCCGAGACGGGTGCGGGCCAGCACGGGGTGGCGACGGCGACGGTCTGCGCCAAGTTCGGGCTGCAATGCGTGGTCTACATGGGCGCGCACGACGTGGAGCGGCAGGCGCCGAACGTGTTCCGGATGCGGCTTCTCGGCGCGACGGTGATCCCCGTCACCTCGGGGCGCGGCACGCTCAAGGACGCGATGAACGATGCGCTGCGCGACTGGGTGACGAACGTGCGCGACACGTTCTACTGCATCGGCACGGTGGCGGGCCCGCATCCCTATCCGGCGATGGTGCGCGACTTTCAGAGCATCATCGGCAGGGAGGTCCGCTGGCAGATGGAGCAGGCCGAGGGACGCCTGCCCGACACGATCGTGGCCGCGATCGGGGGCGGGTCGAACGCGATGGGGCTGTTCCACCCGTTCCTCGACGACCCTTCGGTCCGGATCATCGGGGTAGAGGCGGGCGGCAAGGGCGTGGACGACCGGATGGAGCATTGCGCCTCGTTGACGGGGGGGCGGCCGGGCGTGCTGCACGGCAACAAGACCTATCTGCTCCAGGACGCGGACGGGCAGATCCTCGAGGGCTACTCGATCTCGGCGGGGCTCGACTATCCGGGAATCGGGCCGGAGCATGCCTGGCTGCGCGACATCGGCCGGGCGGAATACGTGGCCATCACCGACGCGGAGGCGCTGGAGGCATTTCAGGTCCTGTGCGCGACGGAGGGAATCATCCCCGCGCTCGAGCCGTCTCACGCGCTTGCGCATGTGATGAAGATCGCGCCGGGGCTGCCGGCGGACCACCTCATCGTGATGAACCTCTGCGGTCGCGGCGACAAGGACATCTTCACCGTGGCCAAGGCGCTCGGGGTGGAGGTGCGGACCTGACCGCGTAAACCCCGGTTTAGGCGCATCGGCCTCGAAGCCAGCGCGGGGCCGGTCGGCCGTGCGGTCAATGGCGCCCGCGACGGCGGCGTGGCGCCTTGATCCTGCGGGTTGGACCGCGACGCGTGATCGGACGGGAGACGGGACGATGCGATCGAAGTTGTTTGCGGCAGGATGCGCAGCCGTGGCGCTCTGGGCCGGTGCGGCGACGGCACAGGTGCCGGTCGAGCGCCTTCTGCGGGAAGTGCGCGATCTGGGCTTCACGCCCGTCGCGGTGGAGGCCGAGGATCGGACGGTGCGGGTGGACGCGATCCGGGAGGCGCTGTTCGTGACGCTCCTCTACGACCGGGCGACGGGCGAACTTCTGTCCCATGCGGTCGGCCGGGGAGCCGACCGGGTCCTGGTGCACGCGCCCGTGCCGCCGCTCCATGCCCCTGCACACGGTCTGCGCCGGCGGGGCGACGAGCCTGGGCGACATGGGCGCGGCCGCGGCTGGGACGATCATCCCCGCGACGATCGCGGGCGCAGCTGGCACGACGACCATCCTCACGACCGCGGACCCGGCCGCGGCCGCGGCTGGGACGACGATCCGGGCGAGCACGGCGGACGCGGACGCGGGCGAGGCCGAGGACGCGATTGAGATCGGGACGAACGCCTGACACAAGGGAACGGACGGCAGAGCCGGGGGGGACCATGGACACCCGCAGGCGGTTCGTGCTGGCGCTGGGCCTGTGGCTTGTCGGAGCGGCGTCGGCGGCTGGGCAATCCCCCGCCGATGCCGTGGTCGCGCAGTTGCGTGAACAGGGCTATGTGCAGTTCGAGGTGACGCGAACGCTTCTGGGCCGTATCAGGGTTGTCGCAAGCGGGCCGCCGGGCTGGCGGGAGATCGTCTTCAGTCCCGCAACCGGGGAGATCCTGCGCGACTACTGGAGCGCATCGGGAGGCAGGGCCGCGATGCCGAGGGTGTTCGACAGGACGGACGACAACCGTCCGTCGGAGGGAGGGCAGGGTCGCGGGCGGGGCCGGGGCCGGGGTGGAGACGATGGCGACGATGATGACGACGACTGAAGTCTGAGACTGGCGGCGCCGAACAGGGAGAGGGGCCTCCCCGTGCCATCACGCCTGACCATCGCCACGATCCTCGGGGTCCAAGCGGCTTCGGCCGCCCTCTTCATCACGCAGATCGTCTGCTCGATCCTCGGCATCGCGCCCTTTGCCTGGGTCGTGCACGAACTCACGGAGATCGCCGCCGTCGTCGGGCTGATCCTCGGCGCCGGCATGGGGGCGCTGCTGCTGCGGCGGAGCCACCTGCGCACGCAGGCGGCCGAGGCGCGTCTGCGGGCGGCCTCGGGGGCCTTCATGGAGCTTCTGGACGAGCGGTTCGCCGAATGGCGCCTGACCCCGGCCGAGCGCGACGTGGCGCTGTTCGCCATCAAGGGCATGAGCACGAGCGAGATCGCCGGACTGCGCGGCGTCAGCGAGGGAACCGTCAAGGCGCAGACCGCCGCCATCTATCGCAAGGCGGGCGTCAGCGGGCGGCCGCAGCTCCTGTCGCTCTTCATCGAGGATCTGATGGCCGGTCCGGTCCTGCCCGGGGAGGCACCGGCCGGGCAGGCGCTGGCTCAGTCGTCGGGCCGGTGATCGACCGCGTGCTCCTGCAGCACGGCCAGAGGCACCACCTCGAGCGCCCGCCGGTGCGTCGCCCTCAGCCGCACGGGCGGCGCGCAGCCCTCCTCGTGCGCCTGCAGGAAGCGTGCCGCACAGATACACCAGCTGTCCCCCGGTTTCAGGCCCGGAAAGCGGAACTCGGGCCGCGGCGTGCTCAGGTCGTTGCCGACATAGCGGGAGAAGGCAAGGAATTCCGCGGTCATCGTGGCGCAGACGGTATGCGAGCCGCGATCCTCCGGGCAGGTGTCGCAGGTGCCGTTGCGGAAGAAGCCCGTGACCGGATCGACGGAACAGGCTTCCAGGGCGCCGCCGAGAACGTTGATGCTGTCGTCCATCCGCAGGGTCATGGCGCTGGCTTTCGCTGGAATCGGAACAAGACAGGATGGTGTTCCGCGACGACCGGACAAGGCGTCAGCGGAAGCGGTCCGCAAGCCGCTGGAGCATCGTCCGCCCGTCCGGCGCCGTGTCGTCCGCGTCCGCTGCCGCGGAGGGGGCCGGGGGACGCGGCTCCGGTCGGGGTTTCGACGACCGGGGCGGATGGAGCCGCAGCGCCACGCGGTTGAGAAAGGCGGTGCCGTCCCCCCGGGCAAGATCCGGCGCCCCGTCCGCGATCCCCCGCAGGAGATCGTCGAGCCAGCCGGCCTCGGCCTTGGCGAAGTCGTGCAGCACATAGCCTGCCACGGCATCCTTGTGTCCCGGATGCCCGACGCCGAGCCGGACGCGGCGGAAGTCCGGTCCCAGATGGGCCTGGATGGAGCGCAGGCCGTTGTGCCCGGCATGGCCGCCACCATCCTTGACCTTCAGGCGGCCGGGCGGCAGGTCGATCTCGTCGTGGAACACGACGATCTCGGCGGGCGCGATCCGGTGGAAACGCGCAGCCTCGGCCACCGACTGGCCCGAGAGGTTCATGAAGGTCTGCGGCTTGAGCAGAAGGACGCGCTCGCCCCCGATGACGCCGTCCGCAACCAGTCCCTGGAAGCGGCTCCGCCAAGGCCCGATGCCGTGAGCTTCGGCGATCCGGTCGAGCGCCATGAAGCCGATATTGTGCCGGTTGCCCGCGTGGCGCGGTCCGGGATTGCCAAGGCCGACCCAGAGTTTCATGGCAGGCGTTCTAGCGTCCCGGCCCCTCAGCGCCAACTCCCCGGAAGGGAACGGGGCCCCGCAGGACCCCGTCCACTGCACGGGATCGACGGAGCCCTATTCGGCGGCAGGCTCGTCCACGGCGTCGGCGGCCCGCAGGCCCGAGGGAGCCGAGATGTTCGCGATCACGAAGTTGCGGTCGATGGTCGGTCGCACGCCGGCCGGCAGGGCAACGTCGTTGATGTGGATGACATCGCCCACCTCGCGGCCCGTGAGGTCCACGGTGATGTGGTCGGGAATGTCGCCTGCCGTCACTTCCAGCTCGACCTGGGGACGCACCACGACCAGCGTCCCGCCCCGCTTGAGACCGGGCGAGGCGGAGTGATTCTCGAACTGCACGTCGATGCGCAGGTTGATGCGCGTGGACGGCGAGATCCGCAGGAAGTCCACATGCGTCGGCAGGTCCTTGACGACGTGGCGCTGCACGCCGCGGCAGACGACGCGCTGGTCCTCGTGCCCCTCGATCTTGAGGTTGAACAGCGTGGACAGGAAATGCCCGGCCTTCAGCCGTTTCATCAGGACGTTGAACGGAATGCGGATCGGCAGGGGCTCCTGCCCTCCGCCATAGACGATGCCAGGCACGTCGCCGTCGCGGCGAGTCTGACGGGCGGCCCCCTTGCCCGTCCCCGTCCGCACCGTGGCGACGAGATCGGGGATCTCACCAGCCATTGGGTTGCTCCATCATTGGAGGGGCGGCCCTCCAAGGGTGTGCCGCCCCGGTTGAGGGCGCCCCCATACCGCGAGGCTCGCCCGAAGGAAACCCCTCGCCTGCCGGAGCCTTGCCCCTGCGTCCGGCCGCTGGCACAAGCGGGCACGCATCAGGGAGGCGCCGCCCATGTCCGTGCTGAACGCCGTCCGCCTGGCCGCGGCGCCCTCCCGCGCCTTTGCGGCGCTGGGCGGCTTCTGGGGCTGCTTTGCAGGCTATGTGCCCGAGATCAAGGCGGGGCTCGATGTGGGCGACGGCACGTTCGGGCTGCTGCTCCTCGGATCGGCCACGGGACTCGTCTCGGCGATGTGGCTGGCTCCGGCCGTGGACCGGGCGCTGGGTGCCCGGGCCATGCAGGTGCTGGCCGTCCTGTTCGCGGCGGTTTGGCTTCTGCCGGGTTCCGTGGGAAGTCCCGCGCTGTTCTTCGCCGTTCTCCTTCTGGTCGGGCTCACCTCGGGGCTTCTGGACGTCGTGATGAATGCGCGCACCTCCGAACTCGAGGCCGTGCACGGCCGGTCGCTGATGAACGCGGCCCATGCGATGTTCTCGGTGGGCTACACGCTCGGAGCGGTCTGGGCTGGTCTGGCGCGGGAGATGGGTCTGCCGGCGGTGGCGGCCCTCCTGACGGTGGGGGTGCTCGTGACGGCGGTCCTCGTGCCCCGGATGCACCTTGTGCCCGTTCGGGCGCCGGTTCCCGCCTCCGGGCGCGGAGCCTGGCCTGTCCTGCCCGTCCTGCTCTGCGGAGGCGTGGTCCTGTCGGCCTTCATGACCGAGGCGGCAACCGAAGCGTGGTCGGCACTGCACATCGAGCGAACGCTGGGCGGCCGCGCCGCCGAGGGTGCGCTGGGGCCGGCGATGCTGGGGCTCACCATGGCGATCGGACGGTTCGGCGGACAGGCCGTGGCCGAGCGCCTGAAGGAGGTGCAGGTGGTGGTGGCGGCCTCCGCTCTGGCCGCGTCGGGGGCGCTGGTCGCCGCGTGGGCCGTCGCGCCCTGGATGGCGCAGGCGGGTTTCGGCCTGTTCGGGCTCGGCGTGTCCGTCATCGGACCCATGGGCCTCGCGCTGGTCGGCAAGCTGGTCGCGCCGCACTGGCGGACCGAGGCGATCAGCAAGGCCGCCGTCATGGGCTTCTCGGGCTTCTTCTTCGCACCGGTGGTCATGGGCCTCGTGAGCGAGGCGGCGGGTCTGCGGGTGGCCTTCACGCTGGTGGCGGTCCTGGTCGCGGCGGCTGCGCCGCTGGCCGTCGTCCTGTCGCTGCGTCAGCCTGCGGGCGCCAGCCAGCGGGCGGCATAGGGCGGCAGGTCGAGCCGCCCCTCCGGCGCCTCGACGGTGCCGCCCCAGAGACGGTCGTGCCACGGTCCCGTGCCAATGGGCAGGCGGCCTGCGGGCACCAATGCGGGATGCTCGGTGAAGTTGAAGAGCCCGAGGACGGGAACCGCCTCGTGGGGGCGCAACACCGAAAAGAGCGCCCGGTCGCCCAGATCGACCACGCGCGTGGGAACGTGTCCGGCGAGGGACGGGCAGGCCGCCCGCGCCGCCAGGATGGTCCTGAGCCCGGCGGCAATGCGCGCGGCCGGGCTGTCGGGCTGGGACAGCCCCTCCTCGAGGGCGACCCAGTCCATGCGCGGCCGGTGCAGCCAGCGGCCGTCCGCCGCCAGATGCGGATCGCTGCGGAAGGACGGATCGTTGAGCAGGCCGATTTCGTCCCCCATGAACACGAGCGGAATCCCGCCATGGACGGCGATCAGCGCGTGGAGCATCAGGATGCGTGCCACGGCGTCGTCGATCCGGCCGGTCTCGCCCGACTCGAGGGCGACCTCCAGTCCGGCCAGCGACGCCAGCGTGCCGTTTGTGCGTCGGTCTCCTGTCACGGGATCGGGCTGAAAATCCTCGCCGCGCGCGAAGGAGCCGGGAAACGAGCCGTTGTAGAAATCTGCCAGAAAGGCCCTGTGGGCCGGGGCCGACAGGTCCGGGATGCCGGCGGCATCTTCGTCCGTGATGGCCCAGCCGATGTCGTCATGGCAGCGCAGATAGGTGACCCAGGTGGCGCGGCGGAAGCCCTCGGGAAAGTGCCGCCCCAGCACATGTGTCATCAGGCGCGTGTCCCGCGCAGCCAGCGAGGACCAGGCCTGCACCATCAGGCTGTTGTGATAGGCCAGCTGGCAGACGCGTCCCTCGTGCCGTCCCTGGCCCAGATAGGCGACGAGGTCACGGGGGCCGACGATCGCCTCGGCCTTGTGGATCACCGCCGGGGCCGCGGCGCGTGTGGCCTGGACGAGGATCTGGAGCAGGTCGTGGACTTCGGGGAGGTTCTGACAGGTCGTTCCCAGCCGCTTCCACAGAAAGGCGACCGCATCGAGCCGGAACACCTCCACCCCCCGGTTGGCGAGGGTCATGATGATGTCGAGAAACGCGAGAAGGACCTCCGGGTTCTCCCAGTTGAGATCCCACTGGAAGGTGTTGAAGGTCGTCCAGACCCAGCGGCCCATCGTCGGCTCCCATGTGAAGGAGCCGGGTGCCTGCGCGGGAAAGATGTCGGGCAGGGTCTCCGCATAGCGCCGCGGAAGGGTGTCGTCCTCGAACAGCCGGTAGAAGGCCCGGTAATGCGGATCGTCCGCCCGCGCGGCCTCGGCCCAGCGATGCTCGCGCGCCGTGTGGTTGAGCACCAAGTCGATGCAGAGCGAGATGCCGTTCGCCCGGAGGGTTCGCGCGGCCGCCTCGAGATCGTCGATGCTGCCCAGGCGCGGATCGGTCTCGGTGTAGTCCATGACGGCATAGCCGCCGTCGCTGTCGCCGGGGCGTGGCAGGAGACAGGGCATCAGGTGCAGGTAGGTGATCCCCAGCGTCCTGAGATAGGGGATCCGGTCGGGCAGGTCCCGAAAGGTTCCGGCAAAGCGGTCGACATAGCAGACATAGCCCGCCATCCGCTCGGAGAGGAACCATTCGGGGTCCACGTCCCGCTCGAGATCGAGCGCGCGCAGGTCCTGCGGCCGCGCGCGCCAGTGCGCGTACAGCAGATCGCGCATCCTGCCCAGAAGGGCGTCCACGTCGTGCGCCGGCGCGTAGAGGCGATGAAGCGGTCCCTCGATCTCGCGCAGCGCCCGCCGCCAGCGCAGCTCGAAGAGGGGGTGGGCTGCCCGCGGGCGGGGTCGCGGGCGGGGGAGCGATGGATCGGCCGGACCGGCCCCTTCGCGGGCGGCCCTGACGAACTTCTGCGCCGGCGGCGAGGGGTCGCGGTCGCTCATGGCTGCCGCGGTTCCGCGCTCGCGCCGGATGCCCCGATCACGGGAGGAAGTCGGTCGGGTCGGTGCTCTGCATGCCGCGGCGCACCTCGAAATGGAGGAAGGACGGATCGCCTTCGCGCACCCGGCCGATGGTCTGGCCGCGGCTGACCTGCTGATCCTTCTGAACCGTCAGACGGTCGAGATGGGTATAGACCGTGAGAAGATCGCCGGCGTGCCGGATCACCACGATCTGGATCCCGTCCGTGTTTGTCGTGATGGCGGCGACGGTTCCGGCATCCGCGGCCTTGACCTCGGTCCCGGCGGGCGCGCCGATGTCGATGCCTTCGTTGCGACCGGGCGCATAGGCGCGGATGATCGGCCCCTGAACCGGCATGACCAGCCGCGAGGCGGGCGCCGCCGTCTGCTCCCGTCCGAGGTCCTGGGGAACGGGCGCGGGCGGCGGAGGCGCTGCCGTCGAGGCGGGAGCAGGGCTCTCCTGCGGCAGCGGAGCGGCTGCGCTCGGGGGAACGGGCGTGGGACTGCCTTCGCCGGGCTGGGGGGTCGCGGCGGCCGGGCTGGCCTCGGGCGTGGGCGGCACGAGAAGGAACTGGCCTTCTCGCACGGCCAGATCGGACCCCAGTCCGTTCCATTCGGCGACGGTGCGCACGGGCACGCCATAGAGCCGCGCGACGGAATAGGCGGTCTCTCCGCGCTGAACCTGGTGGCGGATCGGCTCGACGCCGGCGGGCGGGCCGCTCTGAGTGCCGAAGGGGGGCGGGGCCGCGGCCGGCGTGGCGGCGGGAGAGGCGGAGAGCGGGGTCGTGGTCACCGCCGCTGCCGGAGCGGGCGCGGCGGCCGGAAGCGTCGCCGGAAGGGGTGCGGCCGGTGCCGCGGCGGGACTGGCGGCCACGGGGCGGGGCAGGGCCACCAGCTCGTCGCGCCGCAGCGGAGTGTCGGTCGTCAGTCCGTTGAACGCGGCGAGTTCCTGCGCATCGTAGCCCAGCCGCGCGGCGATGGTGGAGACGGTGTCGTTCGGCTGCGCCACGGCAACCTGGTAGTTGGGATAGCTGATGACTCCGCGCGCATCGGGGGCAGGCCGCTCGGGCGCAGCCAGCGCCGCCTCGGTGGTGGAGAAACCCCCCGCCAGGTCGCGCATGTCCATGTCGAGGGGGCGATCGCAACCCGCTGCTGCCGCCAGCGCCACACCTGCCCACCATGCGCGCAAGACCACGACCCGTTCAGCCATGCCGCTCGCCCCCATTCCGTCCCGCCCGGGAGCCGCTGTCCGGCCCCACCTTGTCGCGCCTCAATCCTGCCCCAGCCCCTCCACCAGAGGGACAAAGCGGACCGGGCGCAATTCGTCGTACTCGAATCCCCGTTCCCCCGTGCGTGTGACGCGCAGGAGGGTCTGGACCGCGTCGCTCTGCCCGACCGGCAGGACCATGATGCCACCGATGCGCAACTGGGCCAAGAGGGGGCCGGGCGGGTCCTCGGCCGCCGCGGTCACGAGGATGCGGTCGAAGGGCGCCTGATCGGGCAGGCCGTGGCTGCCATCGGCCGTCAGCGCGGTGATGTTGTGCAGGTTGAGCGCCTCGAACACCTCGCGCGCAGCGGCGACAAGGCTGCGGTAGCGATCCACCGTGTAGACCCGGCGGGCGAGCAGCGACAGGATCGCCGCCTGATAGCCCGACCCGGTCCCCACCTCCAGGACCTTGTCGCGCGGAGAGACCGACAGGGCCTGGGTCATCAGCCCGACGACCGAGGGCTGGGAGATGGTCTGCCCGCAGGCGATCGGCAGGGGCACGTCCTCGTAGGCCCGCGATGCGAAGAGGCCGCGCACGAACAGGGCCCGGTCGATCCGCTCCATGGCGTCGAGCACGCGCGGATCGGTCACGCCGGCGCTGCGGAGCGCCAGAAGAAGCCGCGCGGCCGCCTGGGGATCGCCGGTCACGGCTCAGGGCTCCGCCAGCGCCCGCGACAGGGCGTCCAGCGCATCGTGCGCCGTCAGGTCGGCCCGGCAGGGGGTGATCGCGATCAGCCCGTCCAGATTGGCCTCCACATCGGTGCCCGGTCCGGTCCGTTCGTCCTGTGCACCGCCCTTGACCCACAGGAACCGTCGCCCCGAGGGCGAGACATGAGGCTCCACGCTGTGGGCGGAGCGGGTGCGGAAGCCCTGCCGCACGACGGCCGATCCCCGCACGCCCGCCGCGGAGCAGGGCGGGAAGTTGACGTTGTAGAAGAGCCTGTAGGGCCCTTCATCCCAGATCCCGCGCTCGAGCAGGCGGCGGACGATGGCGACGCCGTGCCGTGCCGCGGCTTCGAAGGGATCGTCGAGGCGAACGGTGCCCGGTCCCATGAACTGCGACAGGGCGATCGCCGGCAGTCCCTGCAGCGCGGCCTCCATCGCTCCGCCCACGGTGCCGGAATAGACGGCATTCTCGCCCGCGTTGTTTCCCCTGTTCACGCCCGAGAGCACCAGATCGGGGCGCCGCCCCTCGAGCACGTCATAAAGGCCGGCCAGCACGCAATCGGCCGGCGAACCCTCGGCCGCGAAGCGGCGCTCGTCGAGCCGCGAGATCATGGTCGGATGGGTATAGCTGATCGCATGGGCCACGCCCGACTGCTCGAAGGCCGGAGCGACCGTCCAGACCTCGCCCTCGGGTCCCGCGACCTCGGTGGCGATCGCCTCGAGCACACGCAGGCCGGGCGCGTTGATGCCGTCGTCGTTGGTGATGAGGATACGCATGGGGGCTCCCGGTCCGCCCCCCTCCTAAGGGAGCGGGACCAGACCGGCAAGCGTCCCGCTCATCCGCAGGACAGGCCGTCCAGGATGACCGGCAGAAGGCGGGCGGCCTCGGCCTCCGGCCGGGCCAGCGGTGCCCGATCCTCTCCGGGGAAGAAGCGGGCGCGGAGGGCCGTCGCCATCGGCCGGGGCGAGAGCACGAGGACCCGCGGCCCGATCCGCTCGCCCTCGGCCGCCCAGGAGCGGGCCAGCGCGATCTGGGCGGCCTTGGTGGAGCCGTAATGGCCGAAGAACTTCTCGCCCCCCCTCGGGTCGTCGAAGAACACCGCCCGGCCTTCGGCCCCGATGAGGGGCGAGAACACGGCGATCAGGTCCGCCGTGGCGCGCAGGTTGACGGCGATGCAGCGGTCGAGATCCTTGGGCGCAAGGTGACCCGCAGGGGCGAGAGGGCCGGCATGAACGGCCGTGTGGACCCACAGGCCGATCCGGCCCCAGCGGTCGAAGATCGCCCGCGCAAGCTGCCGCATCGCATCGCCCTGGGTGATGTCCATGGGCGCAAGCGTGGCTTCGAACCCGTCCGACCGGATCGCGTCGTCCAGCTCCTCGAGCGCCCCCTGCGTCCGGCCGACCGCCACCACGTGATGCGTCCGCGACAGCGCACGGGCCAGGGCGAAGCCCAGCCCCCGGCTTGCCCCGGTCACGAGGGCGACGGGCCGCGCGCTCATCGTTCCGGCTCCGTCGGGTTGTGACGGACCCTGATCTCGGCCCGTGCGCTCTCGAGGTCACCTTCCGCCCCGATCCAGCCCGCGAAGGTCTCGAAATCCTCCTCGAGCGTTTCGAGCCTCATGGAGAGGACATGCGTCTTGTCCCGCAGGAAGTGATCGATGTTGGCCTCGATCGTCTCGATCATGTCGCGGCAGGCGTCGATCAGGGGCGGCACGGGCGGACGCCGGAGATGTCGGGCCAGGATCCCCTCGCGCCAGGCCTTGGCCAGCCCCTGATGGGCCCGCGCGGCATAGCTCGCGGCAACCTCCGCAGGATCACGCGACAAGTGGACATAGGCCGCCCGGTCGCCCCAGGCGCGGTCGAGCCGGCCCAGCATCCAGGCCAGCCGGTTGTCCACCTCGATATGCCGCGGCGGGACGGCGAACCGCGCCTCGCCCAGAAGGTGGGTGCGCGATTCGTGCGCGACGGTCCAGTTGCTCAGATGCGCGCAGGCCCGCGCGAGCGTGGTGGAGCCGCACCGGCCGGTGCAGAGAACGAACACCGTGTCGGGAAAGGGGATCGACATGAGCGCCTCTTGCCCGCTCCGGCTGGAGGGCGCAAGCGGCGCGCTCAGCCCGGCAGGGTCAGCACGACCTCCACGCCGTTGCGCTGGAGCCGCAGCGATCCGTTGCCGATCGCCGAGACGCGCGAGCCGCGGACCTCCGCCCCGCGCTCCACCCGCACCACTTCGCCGTCGATCAGCCGCAGCAGGGCGGAGGGGCCGTCCGGTCCGTCGAAGAGGCCGAGCAGCACGGTGCGACCCAGATCGACCGCCCCGCTCTGGGTCGCGTTCTCGCCGACCTCGGCGGGAAGGGCAGGCGGCCCGTCGGATCGGGCCTGGGGACGACGGGCAGGGGCCTGGGCGAGCCGCTCGTCCCCGGCCTGCGGGCGCGCGACGGGGCGCAGGGGCAGAACCCCGTCGGAAAGGGAATCGTCGGACATGGTCTCGTATCGCCGGTCTTCTGATATGTCGGGCGGAGCCGTTCCACCGGGACCGGCCCTCTTGCATGGCAGTCCGCAGAGGGAAACAGCACCCCGCCGATCCGCCGGCTGTCGGCATCCTCCCGCGCGGACGTGCCGACCGGCTCGGCACGAACCGGCCGATCAGGCCGCTATTCCGCGGCCTGGCTGGCCTTGAGCGTCTTGGCGATCCGGTCGGACGGAGCGATGGGATAGTCGCCCGAGAAGCACGCGTCGCAATAGCGCGGATTGTCCGGATCGCGCCCCTGGGCCTCGCCCACCGCGCGGTAGAGGCCGTCCAGCGAGATGAACCGCAGCGAGTCCACCCCCAGATGGGCGCGCATCTCCTCCTCGGTCATGGAGGCGGCGAGCAGCTTGTCGCGGCTGGGCGTGTCCACCCCGTAGAAGCAAGGCCAGGCCGTGGGGGGAGAGGCGATGCGGAAATGGACCTCGGCCGCACCCGCATCGAGGATCATGTCCTTGATCTTGCGCGAGGTCGTGCCGCGCACCACGGAATCGTCCACCAGCACCACGCGCCGGCCGCGCACCAGCGCCCGGTTGACGTTGAGCTTGAGGCGCACGCCCATGTTGCGGATCTGTTCGGTCGGCTCGATGAAGGTGCGCCCGACATACTGGTTGCGCACGATCCCCAGGCCGAAGGGAATCCCCGACTGGGCCGCGTAGCCGATGGCTGCGGGCGTTCCCGAATCGGGCACGGGACAGACCAGATCCGCCTCCACCGGCGCCTCGCGCGCCAGTTCGCGGCCGATGGCTTCTCGTGTCTCGTACACGCTCCGGCCTCCGATCAGCGAATCGGGCCGCGAGAAGTACACGTGCTCGAAGATGCAGAACCGCGGCTTCTGCGGCCGGAACGGGAAATGTCCCTGCGGTCCCGCCTCGGCGGTGATGACGACCATCTCGCCCGGCTCCACCTCGCGCAGGAACTCGGCGCCCACGATGTCGAGCGCGCAGGTCTCGGAGGCGAGCACCCAGCCCTGCCCGAGCCGGCCCAGCACGAGCGGCCGGATGCCCAGCGGATCGCGGCAGCCGACCAGCTTGGTCCGCGTCATGGCGACGACAGAAAAGGCGCCTTCCACGCGGCGCAGCGCGTCCTCCATCCGGTCCACGAGCGAGCGGCCCATCGAGCGCGCCATCAGGTGGATGATCACCTCCGTGTCGGACGAGGACTGGAAGATCGCCCCCCGCTCGATCAGTTCGCGCCGCAGCGACTCGGCGTTGGTCAGGTTGCCGTTATGCGCGATCGCCGCGCCGCCCAGGGCGAATTCCCCGAAGAAGGGCTGGACGTTGCGGATGACGGCCGGACCCTTGTCGCCCGAGGTGGAATACCGGACATGGCCGATCCCCAGACTGCCGGGCAGCGTCTCCATGACCTCGCGCGAGGTGAAGCTGTCACGCACATAGCCCATGCGGCGCGCCTGGTGGAATCCGCCGTCGGGTTCGTAGGTGACGATTCCCCCGGCCTCCTGCCCGCGATGCTGGAGCGCGTGGAGGCCGAGTGCGACGAAGCTCGCGGCGTCTGCCACGCCGATCACGCCGAAGACCCCGCACTCCTCGCGCAGGTGGTCCTCGCCGAGGGGATCGAACGGGGTGCCGGGAAGGGGCATGGTCGCGGCTCCGGTGCGGGAGTGGCGGCAGGGCCTCTCTAGGCCCTTGCGGCCGTCCTGTCACGTCCGGCGGACGCGCTCCAACGGTCCTGTGACCGTCATGTGCCGGCGGGCGCCGCGCAGGAGGCGACCAGATCCTCGTATTGCCGCGTCAGCCAGGCGATGGCCGCATCCGGGTTCTGCTGGGCCAGCCGGTCGGTCAGGCGCGAGAACACCGCCGCGGCGCGACTGTCCTCCACGACAGCCAGACCCTGGGCCGCCAGAACGGTCTCGTACACGAAGAAGGCGATGGCCACGAGCAGCACGCCGCGCGCGACGCCGAACAGGAAGCCCAGACCCTGATCGATCGGTCCGAGCGCCGAGCGCTGAACAGCGCCCGAGAACAGCGGCGTGAAGATGGCGAAGACCACCAGCGCCACCGCGAAGACCGCGGCAAAACCGCCGAGGATCGCCAGCTCGCAGGAATCGCCGATGAAATCGCCCAGAACGGGAAGCTGCCGGACCAGCGGCACAGCTTGCGGCGCGAAGACGAAGGCGAGGATCGCCGCGCCGATCCAGCCGGCGATCGCCAGAGCCTCGCGCACGAAGCCGCGCGAATAGGCGAGCAGCGCCGAGATCACGATGACCAGCGCCACCGCGCCGTCGATGTAGGTGAAGCCTTGCATGCCCCTCGCTCGCCTTGTCACGTCTGCCCGAGATGGAGCCGTATGGCGGAGACCAGGTCCGGAATCTCGCGCAGGCGAAGGCCGGAGCCGGCCGCGCGCTTGGGCAGCACCGGCAGGATGGCGGAGGTGAAACCAAGTTTCGCCGCCTCCTTCAACCGGTTTTCCGTCTGGGCCACGGGCCGCACGGCGCCCGACAGGCTGATCTCGCCGAACACGACTTCGTGCGGCTCGAGTGCGCGCTGCGCCTGTGCGGACACCAGCGCCATCGCCACGGCCAGATCGGCAGCCGGCTCCGTGATCCGCAGCCCGCCCGCGACATTCAGATAGACGTCGAGCCCTCCGAACGACAGCCCCGCCCGCGCGTCGAGAACGGCCAGCAGCATGGCAAGCCGACCGCCATCCCATCCGACGACCGACCGTCGGGCCGAGCCCGGCGCCGCCGGGGCCACCAGCGCCTGGATCTCGCACAGGATGGGCCGCGTGCCCTCGATGCCGGCAAAGACGACCGAGCCGGGAGCGGGCGTGCCGCGTTCGGCCAGAAACAGCGCCGAGGGGTTGCGCACCTCCACGAGGCCGCGCCCTGTCATTTCGAACACGCCGATCTCGTCGGCAGGGCCGAAGCGGTTCTTGACCGCGCGCAGGATGCGGAACTGGTGCCCGCGATCGCCCTCGAAATAGAGCACCGTATCGGCCATGTGCTCCACGACGCGCGGGCCGGCCAGTGCCCCCTCCTTGGTCACATGGCCGACCATGACCACGCTGACACCCCGCGACTTGGCGAGCATCGTCAGCTCGTGCGCACAGGCCCTGACCTGCGACACCGATCCCGGTGCGCTGTCCACGCTGTCCAGCCACATCGTCTGGATCGAGTCGATGATCGCCAGATGGGGCCGTTCCTCCTCCAGCGTGGCGAGCACGTCGCGCAGGCCGGCATGCGCAAGCAGGCGGACGGGGCTCTCCGTCAGCCCGAGCCGGGCGGCCCGGATCTGGACCTGCGCGGCCGATTCCTCGCCGCTGACATAGAGCACGCGCAGGCCGTTGCGGGCGAAGCGGGCGGCGGCCTGAAGCAGCAGCGTGGACTTGCCGATGCCGGGATCGCCGCCGAGCAGCAGGGCGGAGGCAGGAACCAGGCCACCCCCCAGCACGCGATCGAGTTCCGCCACGCCCGCTTCGGTCCGCGGCGGAGGCGGCTCTGCCGTGGCCAGGTCGGTGGGCTGGAGGAGGCGCCCGCGTGCCGGCTGTCGCGGTCGGGCGGCGGCCGCATCCTCCACGAGCGTGTTCCAGGCGCCGCAGGCATCGCAGCGGCCGGACCACTTGGGATGGCCCGCGCCGCATTCGGAACAGACAAAGCCACGGTCGCGCGCCATGCGCCCGATCTGGGCGATGACGCGCCGTCTTGCAAGCGGTGGCCTACTCGGCCGCGGGCTTCACCGCCATCGGCAGGACATTGTCGGGGCGACGCACCGACGGACCGTGCCGGAAGGCAGGCTCCTCCGCGGCTGCCGACGGCTCGACGGCCGGCGTGGCTGCGGCAGGCTCGCGCGTCGGACCGTCGCCCTCGAAGCTGTAGCCGAGCGCCGGCAGGATCTCGTGAAGCTGTTCGTCGAGCTGCTGGAGTTGCGAGGCCACCGTTGCTTCCTCCAGTTCCACCTGGCTGTTCCAGCGCATGATCTCGCGCATCGTCGCCAGGGCCTCCTGGATGCGCTTCTGCTGCTCCTCGGCTTCCTTCTGCCGCTGGGCGAGGAAGTCGCGCGCCCGCTGCACGCGCTCTTCGGAATAGATCTGCGCGAGGCGATGCGATTGCTGCGACATCTGCGCGGCCACCGTCAGCACATCCGCTTCCAGCAGCTTGAGGTCAGGATGGTCGCGCAGCCATTCGAGGCGCTCGCGCACGGCATCGAACTCGCCCGAGAGGGTGAAGACCCCCTGACGGTCGGCCATGTGGGCAGCGTGATAGGCCTCGGCCACGTCCCTCATCCCGATGCGGAAGTCGCGATGGCTCTTCTCGAGGGTCAGCACACGCAGGCTGGACGGGAAGAAGGCCGTGATGAGCACGAGAAACAGCGTCAGCCCGATCTGCGCCCACATGCCGAAGGCGGCCAGTTCGATCGCGCCCCAGCGCGCGTCGAGCTCGAGCCACGGCCAGAGTCCCAGCAGCGAGCCGAGCGTGATGCCGACCATGCCGACCGCCGCGAGACCCAGCGCATAGAGAGAGACAGCGTGCAACACGCGGCCGAAGGTTTGCAGCGTCGTCCCCATACGCATCCCGGTATCCTTTCGCCCTACCGCAAGCACTCCCGAGGCCCGGCCGGAAAGGCGGGCGCTCACCGGAACAAGGACCCGGGAGGCTCGGCGGTTCCCCGCCGAAGCGCGGGGAGGAGGAAAGTGATCGTTTCTGGGTCTGCCGTTTAGGCGCTGTTATCCGATAGCAGCCGCCTAGCGCAGGGTGGAGATGGGGCCGCGGTCGCTGCCCGCGACGAACTGCTCCACATGGGCGTCGCCGCTGTGGTCGATGGCGGCGGCGGGGCCCATCCACCGGATGCGCCCGCCGTCCAGAAGCGCCACCCTGTCGGCCACCGTCCGCACCGTCGTGAGATCGTGCGTGATCGTGATCGCCGTGGCGCCGAGCCGATCGACGCTATCGCGGATCAAGCGGTTGATGACGCCCGCCAGGATCGGGTCGAGACCCGCTGTCGGCTCGTCGCAGAACAGGAAGGCCGGTTCGGCGGCGATGGCACGGGCCAGTGCCGCGCGCTTCTGCATGCCGCCCGACAGTTCGGCCGGGTAGAGGTCTGCCGTGCGCGGCGGCAGTCCGACCCGGCCGAGCGTCTCGATCGCGCGCTCGCGCGCTTCCACCCTCGCCATGCCGTCGCGCAGGTGCCGGAAGGCGACGTTCTGCCAGACGGGCAGCGAATCGAACAGCGCCCCCCCCTGGAACAGCATGCCGACGCGGTCGAGGAAATCGCGGGGGGCCAGGGCGGCGCGGCTGCGCCCCTCGATCCGGACCGTTCCGCCATCGGGCTGCAGCAGGCCCAGGATGCATTTCAGCAGCACGGACTTGCCGGTGCCCGAGCCGCCGATCACCACGAGGCTCTCGCCGGGCGCCACGGCCAGGTCGATGCCGTCGAGAACCCGCAGATCCCCGAAGGTCTTGCGCAGCGCCCGGGTCTCGATGGCCGGCGCGCTCATGCGGAGAAGAACGCTTCGGTGAGGATCAGGTTGGCCGCAAGGATGGCCACCGCCGCCGCCACGACGGCCCCCTTGGTCGCGCGCCCCACCCCCATGGCACCGCGTCCCGATGTCATGCCGAACCAGCAGCCCATCAGCGCGGCGAGAAAGCCGAACACCGCCCCCTTTGCAAAGGACGAAGCCCAGTCGAGCGGCTCGAGGAAGTCGAGCGTGTTGCGCAGATAGGCGGCCGAGACGAAGCCCAGCCGGCCCGTGCCCACGATCCAGCCTCCGAGGATGCCGATCAGGTCGCCCACGCCCACGAGCAGCGGCACCGCCAGCGTCGCGGCGAGCAGACGCGGCAGGACGAGATACTTCATCGGGTCGGTCGAGAGCGTCACCAGCGCGTCGATCTGCTCGGTCACGCGCATCGTCGCCAGTTCGGCCGCAATGGAGGATGTCACGCGCGCCGCGACCATGAGCCCGACGAGGACCGGGCCCAGTTCGCGCACCATCCCGATGGCCACGATCTGCGGCACCACCGCCTCGGCACCGAAGCGGTTGCCGCCCGCATAGATCTGGAGCGCCAGCGCCCCGCCGGTGAAGAGGGCGGTCAGGCCCACGACCGGCAGCGACAGCCAGCCGATCTGGAGAAGAGCGACAGCCAGTTCGCGCCCGTAGAAGGGGGGGCGCACCAGATGGGTGACGGCCGCGCCCGCGAAGGCCGCAAAGCGCCCCAGCCCGGCCAGGCCCCCGAGGGTCCAGGCCCCGATCCGCGCGAGCAGCGCGATCATGCTCCCCGCCGCTCCCGCTCCGGCTCTGCCCTCATGCGGACGCACCCACATGGCTGCGGGCCAGACGGGCTCCCAGCGCGGTCAGCACCTCGTAGCCGATCGTTCCGGCTCCGGCCGCCAGCTGGTCGATCGTCTGGCGCGGCCCGATCAGGGTGAGGCTGTCCGGCTCCTCCGGCAGGTCCGTGACATCCGCGATGACCAGATCCATCGAGATGCGCCCCACCGCGGGGCAGGGCGTGTCGCCATGCCAGAGCACGAGGTTGTGCGACAAGGCGCGGAAGATCCCGTCCGCGTAGCCCGCCGACAGAGTCGCGAGCCGCGAGGGCCGCTCGGCCTGCCAGGCGTTGCCGTAGCCTGCCACCTCGCCGGGCGCGAGATCGCGCACCTGGATCACGGGCAGGTCGAGCGTGACCACGGGATGGGCATGCTCGAAGGGCAGGCCCCCGTAAAGTCCGATGCCGGGGCGGCAGAGGTCGAACACGTAGTCGGGGCCGAGCAGGATGCCTCCCGTCGCGGCCAGCGAGCGCCGCACCCCGATGCCGTCCGTCATCTGGCGGAAGAGGTCGAGCTGATAGGGGTTCATGGGATGGTCGGGTTCGTCCGCGCAGGCCAGGTGGCTCATCAGGAGCACCGGGTTCTGTTCGAGCGCGATCTCGGCCACGGCCGCCCATTCGGACAGTTCCATGCCCAGCCGGTTCATCCCGGTGTCGATCTGGATGCCGAAGGGATGTCCCGGCAGCGCCTCGATCTGGCGCATCAGCTGGTCGAGCGAGTTGACGAGCGGGACGAGCCCGGCCCCCTCCAGGAGCGGGGCATCCCCGGCCATGTGACCCGAGAACACGAGGATTTCGGGACCTTCGCCCAGCACCCTGCGCAGGGCCGCTCCCTCCTCGGCGACGGCGACAAAGAACGTCCGGCAGCCCGCCGTCGCGAGCGCCCGCGCCACGGGACCGGCCCCAAGGCCGTAGGCATCGGCCTTGACCACCGCCCCGCACTCCACCCGCGCCAGCGCCGAGAGGGCGCGCCAGTTGGCGACGACGGCATCAAGATCGACGCGAAGGCGACCGGTTCCCATGCGGGCCGTCATGGCAGGAGCGGCGCCGGCCGGCAAGCCCGTGACGGCCCGTCTCCTCCTAGCGTTCGCTTCCCTGCCAGGGCCTGGCCAGATTGCCGAAGCGCGTGAAGCGACCCTCGAAGCTCAGTTCGACCGTGCCGATCGGGCCATGGCGCTGCTTGCCGATGATGACCTCGGCGCGCCCGTGCAGTCGCTCCATCTCCTCCTGCCACTTGGCCATCTTCTCCACGTCGTGTTCCGAGGGCTTCTCGCGCTCCTTGTAGTATTCCTCGCGGAACACGAACATCACCACGTCCGCATCCTGCTCGATCGAGCCCGACTCCCGCAGGTCCGACAGCTGGGGTCGCTTGTCCTCGCGGTTCTCGACCTGGCGCGACAGCTGCGACAGCGCCACCACGGGAATGTCCAGTTCCTTGGCGATCGCCTTGAGGCCCTGGGTGATCTCCGACACCTCGTTGACGCGGCTGTCCTTGGCCGAGGCGGGGCGCAGAAGCTGGAGGTAGTCCACGAACAGCACGTCGAGGCCGTGGGTCCGCTTGAGCCGCCGCGCTCGGGCGGCAAGCTGGCTGATGGGCAGCGCAGGCGTGTCGTCGATGAAGAGCGGGCAGGCCTCCAGATCCTTGGCGGCCTCGACGAAGCGGCGGAACTCGGCCTCGGTCATGTCGCCGCGGCGGATCTGCTCGGACGGGACCTCGGATGCCTCCGACAGGACCCGAGCGGCCAGCTGCTCGGCCGACATCTCGAGCGAGAAGAAGCCCACCACGCCCCCGTTGACCGCCCCCTCTGTCCCGTCGGGCAGGCGGCCCTTGCGGTAGGCGCGGGCGATGTTGAAGGCGATGTTGGTCGCCAGCGACGTCTTGCCCATCGAGGGCCGCCCGGCGAGGATCAGCAGGTCCGACTTGTGGAGTCCCCCCAGCTTCTTGTCGAGGTCGATCAGTCCCGTGGCCAGCCCGGCCAGGCCCCCGTCGCGCTGGTAGGCGGCGTTGGCGGACTGCACCGCGTCCGTGACCGCGCGCAGGAAGGACTGGAACCCCGTCTCGGACCGCCCCTGATCGGCCAGACGGTAGAGCGCCTGCTCGGCTTCCACGATCTGGTCCTCTGGGGCGCTGCCCAGCTCGACCCGCGCAGCCCGGTCCGAGATGTCGCGGCCCAGCCGGATCAGCTCGCGCCGGGTGGCGAGGTCGCGCAGCAGCTGGGCATAGTCGCGCGCGGCATAGGAGGAGATGGCCGCCGCGGCGAGGCGTGCGAGATAGGCAGGCCCCCCCAGCGCCGCGAGCCCCTCGTGCGTCTCGAGATAGGGCTTGAGCGTGACGGGAGAGGCGAGCAGGTTCTTCTGGATGCGCGCGGCCGCCACCTCCCAGATGGCGGCGTGGACGGGATCGAAGAAGTGGGCGGCGCCGATGATGGCACTGACGCGGTCGAACACGTCGTTGTTGGTCAGGATCGCGCCCAGGACCTGCTGCTCGGCCTCGATGTTGTGGGGCAGGGGGTCCGACACGGCGTCGGCCGGGGCCTCGGCGGGCACGGGGCGGGGGCGCAGCGGCGTGATCTCGGTCATGGGGCCCCCTTCTCCAACGCGCCGCCCGACTCGGAGCGGCAGGGGATCAGTATGGCGCGCGGGCGGGGCCGCGAACAGGGTGGGCGCAACGACCGGCTGGGGATGGGCCTGTGGACAACATCCCTCGGCGGCGGCTCTCCGCACGGCCCTTGCGCGGGCGGGGGCAGCGCCCTAGATCGGGGTTCGGCGGGCTACTGCTCTTCTCGTGACAGGGTCCGATTTCCAGTGGCCTATACCGACTCCGAGGGAGCCGGCTCTGGTCGGGTCCTGGCCCGATCACCTGGTGCCCACCTGTTCACACAGGTCCTCGGGAAACGACAACCCGCACGGCCGCTGCGGTTGCCCGCCACCCCGTCGCCCTCAGCCGTCGAACGCCTCGGGCCGGGCCTCGCGCGCCATGTGGTCGAGCACGCCGTTGACGAAGGCCTTCTCGCGCCCCTCGGGGTAGAAGGCATCCGCGATGTCCACATATTCGGCGATCACCACCCGCGGCGGCGTGTCGGTGGCGACCAGTTCGGCGCCGGCGGCGCGGAACAGGGCGCGCAGCGTGGGATCGAGGCGGTCGATGGGCCATTTGGCCACCAGCGCGCGGTCGGTCATCTGGTCGATGCGCGCCTGGTGGTTGACGGCCTCGCGCGCGATGCGGCGGAACAGGTCCACATGGCCCTCGGGCATCGGCTCGCCCTCGATGGGCTCGCCCAGACGGTGGGACTCGAACTCGCGCACGACGCGGTCCACCGCGGCGCCGGCGCTCTCCATCTGGAACAGGGCCTGGACGGCGTAGAGACGCGCGGCCGACCTGCGCCGCCGCCCCTCGTCGCCGCGCCCGCGCGGTGCCCCGCTCATGCGCCGTCCCCCAGCCGGCCGAGGAAGCCCACACCCTTTTCCTCGCGCCGGAGCCTGCGGGCCAGCGCGAGCAGGTGCAGCGCCGCGGCGGCTGCCCCCGCGCCCTTGTTGCCGCGCGACACGTCCGCGCGGGCAAGGGCCTGTTCCTCCGTCTCGACGGTCAGGATGCCGTTGCCGATCGCGTGCCCCTGAAGGCCCAGAAGCATCAGGCCGCGGGCGCTTTCGCCGGCGACGATGTCGTAGTGGCTCGTCTCGCCGCGGATCACGCAACCCAGCGCCACGAAGGCGTCGAAGTCGGACAGGCGGGCCGCGGCGGCGATCGCCGGCGGGATCTCCAGCGCGCCGGGTACCCGGGCCGTCTCGTGGGTGGCGCCCCATCCCTCGATCTCGGCGCGCGCGCCGGCCAGGAGATGATCGGCCACGGCCTGGTAGTAGGGCGCACAGACGATGAGGACGCGGGCCGGCTTCTCGCCGAGATCGGCGCGGGGGAGGTCTTGGCGGGAGGGTCCGGCCATCGCTCAGCCCTCCTGCCCGGCGGGGACGGGGCGGGTGCCAACGATCTCGAGTCCGTAGGCCTCGAGCCCAACGACGCGCGGCATCGGGTTGTTGGTCAGCAGCACGATCCGCGACAGCCCCAGAGAGGACAGGATCTGCGCGCCGAGCCCGTATTGCCGCAGCGTCTGGGGCGAGGCCGCCCCCCCTCCGGGGTCGAGCTTCATGTGCAGGTCGCGCAGCAGCACCAGCACACCGCGCCCCTCGGCGGCGATCAGGCGCATGGCGTCGCGGAACTCGGCCGACCGGCCCCTGGGCCCGAGCCCCACCACGTCCAAGAGCGGGTCGAGCGCGTGCATCCGCACCAGCACCGGGTCGGGTCCCGACACGTCCCCCTTGAGCAGCGCGATGTGCTCGGCGCCCTGGGTCTGGTCGGTGTAGATGCGCAGGCGCCACTCGCCCCCGACCTCGGCCGTTACGAGACGCTCGTCGCGCAGGCGCACCAGGTTGTCGTGGCGGCGGCGATAGGCGATCAGGTCGGAGATGGTCCCGATCTTGAGCCCGTGGCGCTGGGCGAAGGCCACGAGTTCGGGCAGGCGCGCCATGGTCCCGTCGTCGTTCATCACCTCGCAGATCACGCCCGAGGGGTTGAGCCCCGCGAGCCGCGCGATGTCCACGGCCGCCTCCGTGTGGCCGGCCCGGACCAGCACGCCGCCCTCGCGCGCGCGCAGGGGGAAGATGTGGCCGGGGGTGGCGATGTCGGCCGGCCCCTTGGAGGGGTCGATCGCCACCGCCACGGTGCGCGCGCGGTCATGCGCGGAGATGCCGGTGGCGATGCCCTCGCGCGCCTCGATGGAGACGGTGAAGGCCGTCTCGTGGCGCGAGGAGTTCTGCGAGGCCATCAGCGGCAGGCCGAGCTGGTCCACCCGTTCGCCGGTCAGCGCGAGGCAGATGAGGCCGCGGCAATGGGTGGCCATGAAGTTGATCTTTTCCGGCGTGCACATCTGGGCCGGAATGACCACGTCGCCCTCGTTCTCGCGGTCCTCGTGGTCCACGAGCACGACCATGCGGCCGTTGCGCGCCTCCTCGATGATCTCCTCGACGGGAGAGATGGCGTCGGACCAGTCCCGCTCCACGGGGCCGGGCGTCTCGAAGGGCATGGTCATGGGCGAACCTCCGGTGGCGTCGGGGCCATAGCGGAGGGGCGCGGCGATGGAAAGGGCGCAGAGCCCGCACAGGGCCGGTGCGCCGGCGGAGGTGATCCCTGCCCACGGGGGGCAGGACCGGGGCCGCGCCGGACCGGCGCGGCCGCAGGTGGGGGCAGATCCGCGAAGGCGGTCGCCGGAGGTGATCCCGCGCCGGTCGGCGCGAACGGAGGTGATCCCGCGCGGGCATCGGCCGGGGGCGCGGTCGGGGCGGTCGCAGGCCCGGGGGCGGGTGCGATTCGCCTCGTGCCGACCAGCCTGCCACGGAAAGGTTGAAAAACGGTTAATGCCGTCCGGCCGGCACGCTCCGGCCCGGCGGCTCAGGCGCCGCCCCCTGCCGCCTCCCATTCGCGCAGCCGCGCGACGTAGCGCGCCATCGTGTCCACCTCGAGGTTGACGCGGCGGCCGGGGCGCACCTCGCCCCAGGTGGTGACGGCGCGGGTATGGGGGATCAGGTTGATGCCGAACGCCTCGCCCTCGACCTCGTTGACGGTGAGCGATGTGCCGTCGAGCGCGACCGAGCCCTTGGGCGCGATGAAGCGCGCGAGGGCGGAGGGCGCGCGCAGCACGACGCGCAGCGAGTCCCCCTCGGGGCGCGTCTCCGTCACCTCGGCCACCCCGTCCACATGGCCCGAGACGATGTGGCCGCCGAGCTCGTCGCCCACGCGCAGGCTGCGCTCGAGGTTGACGCGGCGGCCGGGGACCCATTCGCCCAGGGTGGTGCGGGCCAGCGTCTCGGCCGAGACCTGGACCTCGAACCACGGCCGGGGATCGGCGCCGCGGTCCACCACGGTCAGGCAGACCCCGTCGCAGGCCACCGAGGCCCCGAGCGCCAGCGTGCCGGGATCGTAGGCGGTGGCCAGACGCACGCGCCGGTCCCCGCCGGGCCGGACGGCGATCACCTCGCCCAGGTCGGTGACGATGCCGGTGAACATGCCGCGCGGCTTAGACCGTTGCCGATCGCGGCGCAATGCCGCCCGATCGTTCGCGCGCAGCCCCGATCGGGCAGCTTCTGCCGGAGCAGCAAAGCGCCTATGATCGGCGCCGGAGACGAGGGGTGACGCGGGGTTCGCGGTGGCAACGGGTCGGACGTTCCTGTTCCTGCAGGGGCCGCACGGGCCCTTCTTCTGGCGGCTCGGCGCCATGCTGCGGGCGGCGGGGGCCGAGGTCTGGCGCGTGGGCTTCAACGCGGGCGACCGCGCCTTCTGGTTCGGCGCCCCGGGTTTCCTGCCCTATCGCGGCCGGCCCGAGGACTGGCCCGCCGCGCTGGCCGAGATCATCGACGCGAAGGGGGTCACGGACATCGTGCTCTACGGCGATGCCCGGCCCGTCCATGCCGCCGCCGTCCTCGAGGCGCGCCGGCGCGGCATCACGCTGCACGCCTTCGAGGAGGGCTATCTGCGGCCCTACTGGATCACCTACGAGCGAGGCGGCACCAACGGCCATTCGCGCCTGATGGATCTGGGCGTGGCGGCCATGCGCGAGGCGCTGGCGCAATCGGACATGGACGTGCCCGAGCCGCCCGCGCGCTGGGGCGAGCTGCGCCAGCACGTCTTCTGGGCGGCGCTCTACCACTGGTTCGTGCTGTTCCGGAACGGGGCCTTTGCGAATTTCCGCAGCCATCGCGACCTGCCGGTGGCGCGGGAAGCCTGGATCTACACCCGCCGGCTGCTCGCGCTGCCGCTGGTCGCGCTGGACAGGGCGGTGGCGACGCGGCGGGTGCGGCTGGGCGGGTTTCCCTATCACCTCGTGCTGCTCCAGCTCGAGCACGATTCGAGCTTCCGCGCGCATGGGCCGTTCGAGCGGCAGGAGGAGTTCCTGCGCGTGGTTCTGGACGGCTTTGCCCGCGGTGCGCCCCGGCATCACCACCTGGTCTTCAAGGCCCACCCGCTGGAGAACGGGCGCTCGCCCCTGCGGCGCCTGATCCGGCGCATGGCGCAGGAGCGCGGCGTGGCGGGACGGGTCCACTATGTCGCCGGCGGCAAGCTGGCCCGGCTTCTGGACCATGCGCGCAGCGCGGTGACGGTGAACTCGACCGCCGCGCAGCAGGTGCTGTGGCGCGGCATCCCGCTCAAGGTCTTCGGCCGGGCGGTCTACGGCAAGCCGGAATTCGCCTCGTCCCTGCCGCTCGACCGCTTCTTTGCCGAGGCGCCGCGGCCGGACGGCCGGGCCTATCGCGACTATCGCCGCTTCCTGCTCGAGACGAGCCAGATCCCCGGCGGGTTCTATTCCGCGCCGGGCCGGCGCGCGCTGCTGCGGCAGGTGGTGGACATGATGCTGTCCGACGTGGACCCCTATGATGCGCTGCGCCTGGGCCGCGCTGCCCCGCGCGAGACCCTGCGGCTGGTGCGCTGACGGCGCGGCCTGCTGTCGCGGCAGCGAAGCCACAGCGGAAAGGGGGGCGCGGGCGGTCCGCTGGATTCGCGGCCGGGCCCACGATAGCGTGAGCGCAAAAGGGCTCCGCCCGGCCGAAGGCGGACCCGCGAGGCAGAACCATCGGGTCGAGGAGACCGCGACAGTGACACCCACGTGGCGCCGTTTGACCGGCGTGGCCGCCCTGGCTGCGCTCACCATCCTCGCAGCCTGCGGCCTGCCCAGGGCCGGCCCGAACAAGAGCGAGATCTTTGCCGGCAGCGTCCTGCGCGAGGGGGACGCCTTCGTGCTGGTCGTGGACGACCGGGTGAACGCGATCGCCTCCGTCACCCCGGCGCTGGGCTTCTCGGCGGCCTTTCAGGGGGCCGGCGTGCTGGGCGCGGACACGATCCAGCCGGGCGACACGCTGGTGCTGACGGTGTTCGAGAACGTGGATGACGGGCTGATCGTGCCCGCCGGCGCCAATGCCACGGTCCTGTCCGAGATCCAGGTGGATGGCGAGGGGTTCATCTTCGTCCCCTATGCCGGGCGCATCCGGGCGGCCGGCAACTCGCCCGAGGCGGTGCGGCGCGCGATCACCGAGCGCCTCCAGGAGCAGACGCCCGAGCCGCAGATCCAGGTGGCGCGCATCGCCGGCGACGGGGCGGCCGTGTCGGTGGCGGGGGATGTCGGCGCGCCGGGCGTCTATCCGATCGAGCGGCCGACGCGGACGCTGGCCGCGATGATCGCGCGCGCGGGCGGCCCCACGGGCCGGCCGGCCTCGACGCAGGTGACCCTGGTGCGCGGCGGCCAGCGGGGTTCGATCTGGTTCGAGGATCTCTATGCCCAGCCGCTCGCGGACGTGGCGCTGCGCAACGGCGACCGCATCCTGGTGGAGACGGGGCGCTCGACCTTCACCGTCCTGGGCGCGACGGGCACCCAGACGCGGCTGCCCTTCGACACGCGTTCGATCTCGGCCATCGAGGCGATCGCGCAGGTCGGCGGCCTGTCGCCGACCACGGCCGACCCCACGGGCGTGTTCGTGTTCCGCAACGAGCCCGAGGCGATCGCGCAGCGCCTGCTGGGCCGGACGGACCTCACCGGGACGCAGCGCGTCATCTACGTGCTGGACCTCACACGGCCCAACGGGATGTTCTTTGCGCGCGACTTCGCCATCCGCGACGGGGACACGGTCTATGTGACAGAGGCTCCGTTCGTGCAGTTCAGCCGCATCATCTCGGCCCTGACCGGCACGCTCGACTCGATCGACACGGCGGCGGGGACGGTGGCGCCGTGAGCGCGGCGGAGGGGGCGCCGCGCCCCCTTCACGTCTTCAGCGCGGGCTTCGTCACCCAGAGGCGGGTCCGGCGCATCCTCGAACTGGCCGGCTACCGGGTCCGCCTCGGCTGGCCGCCGCGGGGCGGCCTTGTCGGGATCTGGGGTGCCTCGCCCACGGCCTGGCGGGGCGAGCGCGTGGCCGAGCGCCGCGGCGCGGAACTTCTGCGGGTGGAGGACGCCTTCCTGCGCTCGGTCCTGCCGGGCCGGGCCGGCGGCGGGCCCCCCATCGGCCTGCTGCTCGACCGGCGGGGCGTCCATTTCGACGGACGCGCGCCCTCGGACCTCGAGACGCTGCTGGCCACGCACCCGCTCGACGACAGCCGCCTTCTGGCGCGGGCGCGCGACGGCATGGCACGGCTGCGGCGGTCCGACCTGTCCAAGTACAGCGCCCACGACCCCGCGCTGAAGGCGCCGCCGCCGGGCTACGTCCTGGTCGTGGACCAGACGGCCGGGGATGCCTCCGTGCGGGCGTCGGGCGGAAGCCGCGCGCGCTTTCGCGAGATGCTCGCGCAGGCGCGGGCGGAGCATCCCCGCGCGCGCATCCTCGTCAGGACCCATCCCGAGACCCGGCTCGGCGCGCGAGCGGGTCATCTGGGCTTCGACGACCTGGGCGAGGGGATGGCGCTCCATGCCGCGCCCGTCTCGCCCTGGCGGCTGCTCGAGGGGGCGATCGCCGTCTGGACGCTGTCGTCGCAGCTCGGCTTCGAGGCGATCCTGGCGGGTCACCGGCCGGTCGTGCTGGGCCAGCCCTTCTATGCCGGATGGGGCCTGAGCGACGACCGCGACCCGCCCGCGCGGCGCGGCCGCACGCTCACGCGCGCGCAGCTCTTTGCCGGGGCCATGCTGCTCGCGCCGGTCTGGTACGACCCCTTCGCCGACCGCCTCTGCCCGTGGGAGGATGCGGTGGCCGCGCTCGAGGCCGAGGCGCGGGCCTGGCGCGACGATCGCCACGGCTGGGTCGCCGGCAACATGCGCCTGTGGAAGCGCCGCCCCGTCAGCCGCGTGTTCGGGCGCTGGCGGCCCGTGCTCTTTGCCGAGGGCGCGCGCGCCGAGGCCCGGGCCGCGCGGACGGGGCGGCGGCTGATGGTCTGGGGCACGGCGCCCGCGCCGCCGGGCGCGGTGCGGGTGGAGGACGGATTCCTGCGCTCGCGCGGGCTGGGGGCGGAGCTGGTCCCGCCCCTGTCGCTCGTCCTCGACGACCTCGGCCTCTACTTCGATCCGGGGCGCGAGAGCCGCCTCGAGCGGCTGGTCTCCGAGGCCGCGGCGGGCCTCGCCCCCGACGAGCGCGAGCGGGCCGAGCGCCTGATCCGCCGCATCCGCGAGGGGGGGCTGTCCAAGTACAACCTGCCCGGCGCGCTGCCCCCCCTGCCCGGAGGGCGGCGACGCATCCTCGTGCCGGGGCAGGTGGAGGACGACGCCTCGGTGCGCCTGGGCGCGGTGGACCCGGTGCGCACCAACCGCGCGCTCCTGCGCGCCGCGCGCGAGGCCAACCCCGACGCGCTGATCCTGTGGAAGCCCCACCCCGACGTGGAAGCGGGCCTGCGCCCCGGCGCCGTGGCCCCCGAGGAGGTCGCGCTCTGGGCCGACGCGACGCTGTCGCGCGTGGGGGCCGCGGCCGCGATCGAGGCCGCCGAGGAGGTGTGGACGATCACCTCGACCCTGGGCTTCGAGGCGCTGCTGCGGGGCCGTCGCGTGGTCTGCCTCGGCCGGCCCTTCTATGCGGGCTGGGGCCTGACCGAGGACCGGGGCGGCGCGCCCGCGCGGCGCATGGCGCGGCCCGACCTCGTCGCGCTGGTCCATGCCGCGCTGATCGCCTATCCGCGCTATCACGATCCCGTCACCGACCGGCCCTGTCCGCCCGAGGCGGCGGTGCTGCGGCTCGAGACCGGGCGCATCCCGCGGCCCGGCCCGGCGACCCGCTCCCTCGCCAAGGCGCAGGGGGCCTTCGCCTCGTGGGCCTGGCTGTGGCGGGGCGGGGTGCTTGACCGGCGATTCGCGGGGCGCGACAAGCGGAGGGATGCCCCTCGCCCTCGCCCATGATGCCCCCGGCCCCGCCCCGCGTCCCGGCGCGCTGCTCGCGCGCGGGGTGTGCCGGCACCTGCTCGCCCATGATGTCGTCACCGTCGAGGAGATGGTCCCGGCCACGGGGCTGCGCGTGGACGTGATGGGCCTCGGGCCTTCGGGCGAGATCTGGGTGGTGGAGTGCAAGTCCTCGCGCGCGGACTTTGCTGCGGACCGCAAGTGGCGGGCCTATCTCGATTTCTGCGACCGCTTCTTCTGGGCGGTGGATGCGGATTTCCCGGTCGAGATCCTGCCCGAGGACACGGGCCTGATCGTCGCGGACGCCTATGACGCCGAGATCGTCCGCTGGGGCCCGGACCTCAAGCTGCACCCGTCGCGGCGGCGCGGCCTCGTGCAGCGCTTTGCCCGCCATGCGGCGCGGCGCTGGCACGGGGCGCGCGACCCCGGCCTGGGGCTGGGCCTGTGAGCGCGGACAGCGCCGCGCTGCTCGAGCGGCTGGTCGCCGCCGAGACGGTAAGCCGCAACCCCTGCCGCCCCCTGCAAGAGGAAATCGCGGCGCTGCTGCGCGGCGCCGGCTGGGAGGCCGAGGTGATCCCCGATGCCTCGGGGGAGAAGGCCAACCTGCTGGCGCGGCTGGGCCCCGCGGGGCCGGGGGGCGTGCTGCTGTCGGGGCATGTGGACGTGGTGCCGGTGGACGGGCAGGACTGGACCGTGCCGCCCTTCCGGCTGACGCGGGGCGCGGGGCGGTTCTGGGGGCGCGGCACGGCGGACATGAAGGGCTTTGTGGCCTGTGCGCTGGCGATGGCGCTGCGCGCGCCCGCCCGGCTCCTCCGCGCGCCGCTGCGCCTCGCGCTGTCGTTCGACGAGGAGCTGGGCTGCCTCGGCGTGCCGTCGCTGATCGCGCGGCTGCGCGAGGAGGGGGTGCGCCCCGACCTCTGCCTCGTCGGGGAGCCCACGGGCATGGTCCCCGCGCTCGGCCACAAGGGCAAGGTGGCGCTGCGCGCGCTGTGCACGGGGCGCGAGATGCATTCGGCGCTGGCGCCCCTGGGCGTCAACGCGATCCACCTGGCCGCCGACCTGCTCGGGGCGCTGCGGGCCCTGCAGGCGCGGCTCGAGCGGGAGGGGGCGCGGGACGGGGCCTATGACGTGCCCTTCACCACCGTCCATGCGGGCCGGATCGAGGGGGGGACCGCGCTCAACATCGTGCCGCGGCATTGCCGCCTCGACTTCGAGTTCCGCAACGTGCCGGACGACGACCCCGCCGCCCTGCGCGCCGCGATCGAGGCGGAGGCCGCGCGGCTGTCGGCCGGGGCGCGGGCGCGCGCGCCCGAGGCGGGGATCGCGCTGTCGGAGCTGTTCGCCTATCCCGGCCTCGACACGCCGGAGGGCTCGCCCGCCGTGGCGTGGCTGCGCGGCCTTCCCGGCGTGGCGGGCGATCCCGTCAAGGTCGCCTTCGGGACCGAGGGGGGCCTGTTCGCGGAAGGACTGGGCGCGCCCGTGGTGATCTGCGGGCCCGGCCACATGGCACAGGGCCACCGCCCCGACGAATGGGTGGCCGAGGAGCAGATCGCCCGCTGCGACGCGATGCTGGCGGGCGTGCTGGACCGGCTCGCGGGGGCGGCCTAGGCTGGCCAGCCCAGATCGTCGAGAAAGCCCCCGATCGCCGCACGCCAATCGTCCGCCGACCAGTAGGTCCAGACCATGTGACGCGAATGGGGGGCGCCGAAGAGGCGTGCGCGGGGCAGGTCGGCCAGTCGCACCGCCTGCCGCCGGTCGAGCGGCGCCTGCTCGGGGTAGTGGGCGTGAACCACGAAATCGGGATGGTCCCGCAGCAGGGGCAGCAGGTCGAACGGCTCCGGCGGCCCGATGCGCAGGACCCGCCGCACGGTGCCCTGGCCGCGTGGCTCCTCGCGGTCGTCGGGCCTCGGCAGGTGCGACAGGCCCGAGAGCATCATCGCCCCCCCGGCTCCGAGCGCGAGGCCGTAGCGCAGGGCGGCATAACCCCCCGCCGAGAAGCCGATCGTCGCCGTCTGCGCGATGTCGCAGCGCGAGAGGGCGGCAGCCAGGGCAGCCTCGGCGTCGCGCCGGTTCGGGAAGAACGGGCCGAAGCCGTGGATGAAGAGCTGCCTCTGGCGGTCGCGGACCAGGACCAGGCCCACGCCGCGCTCCCGCAGGGCAAGGTCGAGCGGAGCGACCTCCACCCGGTGGTCGAGCACGAGGTTGTCGAAGGCCACGACAGCCCGCCCGCCGCTCACGCCGTTCCAGCACAGGCTGCCGTCCGGGACGAGCGAGGTCCAGCCGGGCTCCTCGGGCAGGGGGTGCCGGGCAGGGGCGGCGAGGGCAACCGGAACGGGCCGGCCGATCCGGAGCGCCGTCTCGCGCAGGGCCGCGGAATCGGCGGCGTCCGCTGTCGCGGCGGCTTCGGCCAGCGCGGCGGCGGCGCGGTCCGGCCGGTCCAGCGCGAACCAGGTCCGCGCCAAGGCCAGCCAGGCCTCGGCCGGCGGGCGAGGCATGGCGCGCAGCGCCGCCTCCAGACGGGGCAGGGCGGCGAGCACCGCGGACGCCTCGCGGCGGCCCGTCCGCAGGACGATCTGGCGGGCGACGCGGCAGAGCACGAGCGGCGGAACCCCCGCGGAGAGCGCGGGTTCGAGCAGGGCGGCGGCGGTGGCGCTGTCGGCCGTCGCGGCACAGATCGACAGGCGGCGCAGGATCAGCGTCCGGCATTCCGCACCCGATGCGCGGGGGATTGCGCGGTCGAGAAGGCCGGGGATGCGCGGGTCCGTCTCCAGCCGGTTTTCCCAGTGCAGGCGGTTGGCCAGATGCCGCACGGCGGCCACTGGCGGGTCGGGCCGCTCGCAGAGCCGGTCGAGCACGGCGCCGGCCTCTGCCGAACGGCCGAGCGCCTCCAGGCAGCGGACGCGCTGGATCTGGGCCGGAGCGGGAAGCGGGGAGGGCAGGGCGTCGAGCCGCGCCAGCGCCTCGGCATGGCGTCCCTCGGCACCGAGCCGGGCCGCCGCGACGGTGCCCAGCGCGACGAGGGCCCGCTGCTCGATCGCCTGTTCGGGCTCCGACAGGGCTGCACCTTCCTGCCGGAGGACGGCAGCCACAGCCGCGACGATCCCGTGCCGCCGCTCTCTCAGGCGGGCGCGCAGCCAGCGGGTCCGGCCGACGGCAAAGGAGGGGGCCGCAATGCTCCGGGCGAGGGGCAGCATCCCCCCGGGGTCGTCGCGTTCGAGACGATCGCAGAGCTGGTCGAGGACCGGCCCGGCATCGCCGGGGCAAAGGGCCGGGCGGGTCGCAGGACCGTCCATGGCTCACCCTGCTGCCGGACCCGATCAACTCTCACGCGGCCGACCATAGGAGACGATCAGGAAGTTGAGCAACATTCTCCTTGTTCGCCTTGAGGTTGCAGGCCTCCGCCGGCGCGGATGGCGGCGAAGAAGTCGGGCCGGCCCATCTGGCCGCCCTTGAGCGCGACTTCGACCGTCCCCCCGTCGCGGCGGTGACCGCGGCAGAGCGCGGCACCGGGCACAGTAGGGGCGAGCGCCGTCAGAGCCACGAGTCCCAGCGCCCGTGCCGCCCGCCCCGCCGTGTCTCCGCCGGAGACCACGACCCGCCGCAGCCCGGCCCGAGCCACCAGCGCCGCGAGCAGTGCACCCATCTGCCGCCCCAGCAGGGCCTGGGCCGCGGCCGCGGAGCGGGTGCCGAGGGCGGCGCGAAAGCGGGCCACGGCCGGATCGTCCGGTCCGCGTGCGCTGTGCACGAGGACGCTCTGCCCGCGGCTCAGTGCCGCGAGGGCCGCAGCCTCGGCCCGGGCGAGTTCCGCCGCACCGCCATCGGGTCCGAGAAGGGCGGCCGCCTCGAACGGGACCAGGGCAAAGCCTGCGGCTTCGGCCGCGGCGATCTGGGCGGCCGTGGTGGGCGAGACCGAGCCGGAGACGGCCGCGACGGGGCCTCTTTCTCCGGCGCCGTGCAGGGTCGGGGGCGGTCCCAGCCAGCCCTGCGCCCGCCAATGGGCGAGAAGCGCGTAGGCCACCCCCTGCGAGCCGATCGCAAGCGGCGCCTCGTGCCGCATCTCCCACAGCAGGCGACCCGCCGGCGCGTGGTCGTCCGCGCCCGCGCAGTCGAGCGCCACGAGCCCGCCGCGCGCCGCCAGCGCCGCCAGCGCCGCCCGGCCCCCGTCGGGCGCGGCATAGGCCGTCCGGTGGAGCGCCGCGAGGGGCAGGGCGGTCTGGCGGGCGAGATGGCGGCACACCTCCGCCTCGTCCATCGGGGTGACGGGGTGGCGCGCCATGACCGGGTGGCGGTCCAGGCGGTGCACGGCCCCCGTCCCGTCCGCCGCAAAGAGCGTCCCGAAGGCCTGCCAGCGGCCCAGATCGGGCGAGGCGGGCATCAGCGGCGCCCAGTCCGCCCCGAACAGGCGCAGGCCGATCTCGGCCGCGCGGCCGATCGATCCCGTCCGGGGCGAGGAATCGAGCGTCGAGCAGATCTTGTAGAGCGACAGGGCCGCCCCGAGGTCGCGCAGCGCCGTCAGCAGGGACGGCAGCTCGCGGTCCATCCATTCCGGCGGCTCGGCCCGGGCGGTGCCGGCGATCCCGATGCCGCGCGCCTGCGGAAAGGCCGCCAGCGCCGTCTCGTCCGGGGGGTCGAGAAACAGCACCGCGGGGACGCCGCCGAATTCGAGCGCCTCCATCACCGCCGCGGCGCCCGTCCAGTCGTCGCCATACCAGGCCAGGAGCCGGCCCGGCGGCAGCTCCGGTGCCGGACTCATGCCCCGAAGGCGCCGAGCGCCGCCGCCAGGGCGGGGTCGCGCGCGGCCCGGACCTCCTGCGGCTCGCCGGCGGCGGCGGCCTCCCAGGCGGCGCGCAGCGCGGCCACGCCGGCTTCGGGGCCGTGGGGATGGCCCATGATCCCGCCCCCCGTGAGATACATCAGGTCGTCCGAGCCGAGCCGCCGGAGCGTGTCGGGCACCTGCCGCACCGTCTGGCCGGAGGAAAAGACGGGCATGGCCAGGCAGGGCCGGTCGGCGGACATCGGGCGCAGGCATTCGCGCGCCGACTCCATCACGCTGTCGTCGTCCTCGCAGAACTTGTTGCGCAGGCCGTTGACATGCATGTGGTCCGCCCCGGCCAGGCGCCAGATCTTCTGCCAGGCGACATAGGACCAGCCCAGCAGCGGATGACGCGACAGCGCGCCCCAGCCCGCGCGATGGGCGTGCACCGCCAGCGGCGTGTGCCGCGCCAGGTCGATGAAGCCCGACAGGCCGGCCGCGTTGAGCACGACCATGACGCAGGTGCCGCCCGCGCGCTCCACCGCATCCGCCCGCCGGCGCATCTCGTCGATCTCGCCCGTCAGGTTGAAGGCATACATCAGCCGTCGCCCCCGCCGGTCCTCGAGGTCGCGCACGGCGCGCATGACGGCCGCCACGCGATCCTCGAAGGGGCAGATCGGCCCGTCGGCCTGAAGCTCGTCGTCCTTGACGAAGTCGAGCCCAGCCTCGCCCAGACGGCGCACGAGGTCGGCCACCTCGGCAGGGCCGAGGCCCACGCTCGGCTTGACGATCGTGCCGAGGATGGGGCCGTGCCGCACCCCCGTCAGCGCCCGCGTCCCGTCAGGGCCGTGGCGCGGTCCGGGATAGCGGGCGAAGAAGGCGGGCGGCAGCTCGATGTCGAGGATGCGCAGACCCGAAAACTGGCCCAGCTCGAACAGGTTGCCTCCGACCGTCGTCACCAGGTTGGGCAGGGACGGACCCAGATTGCCGAGCGGCCAGGACAGTTCGACCTCCGCCCGGCGGATGGGGCGGCCGGCCTCGCGCCGCGCGCCGGGCAGGGAGGGGGCGGGGACCTCGCCCCGCTCCTCGATCCGCTCGACCTGCGCGCCGGCCCGCGCCTTGAGCTCGGGCGTCTCGCCCTCCACGGCGACAAAGGTGCCCGAGGATTGCTCGCCCGCCATCACCGCGGCCGCCTCGGCCACGTCCACGCCCGTCTCGATCAGGTAGCGCGCCCGGATGCGCTGCCGTGCCGGATCCCTGTCCATCGCTCCTCCGCTCAGGTCTCGCCCCAGGCCGCAGCGAAGGGGCCCAGCCGGACCCGGTCGGTCCGCTCCATGGCCCCGTCGCCGGGCGGCCCCGCCCGCAGGGGCGCGGGCAGCGCGATGCGGCGCTCCCGCGCGGTCAGGTTCGCCAGCAGGACCCGGAATCCTTCCGGCCCCTCCGTCGCCACGGCGGCGATCCCGTCGGGGACCTCGGTCCGGCGCCGGGCCCGGCCGGCCAGAGTCCCCAGCCGGCGCACGACCGCCGCCAGCGGCGAGGGCCGTCCGTCCGGGCCCAGAAGGCCCAGCGGCCCGCGCGGCGCGGCCAGCGCGAGGCGCTCCACGGGGTGGCCCTCGGTCGCGGCGAGCACGCCCACGGCGAAGGCCGCACCGAAGGGGGCGGCATGGCGCGGGTCCTCTCCGGCCATGGCGACCCGGCCGCGCGCCGGGTTGGGCACGAGGCGGCTGCCGTAGGGGTTGGTGCGCATGGGAATCGCGCAAAGACCGAGCCGCAGGGGCCGTCCCCCGGCCAGTCGCGCGGCCGAGGCGTGGATCATCGGCAGCGCCTCCAGCGTCTGCATCACGGAGGCATCGTCGGCGGCATGGACGATGGCGGTGGTCGCGTAGGTGACAAAGGCCGCCTCGGGGTCGAGGCGGGGCAGCCGGTTGAGTTCGGTGAAGTTGGTGAGCACCCCCGCCCCGACCGGCACGCCGGGCAACGCCGCCCGCAGGAGCGCCGCCGCCTCGGCCGGACCGAGGCCCGGCGGGAACGGACCGCCGGGCTGATGGCTGGCAAGCCAGGCCGCCGGCAGGGCGGTGGCCGAGGCGGGCCGCGCCCCGCCAAGCGCAGGGCCCAGGGCGGCCAGGACGCGCGCCGCAGCGGGCGCCTCGTCCGGCAGGATCAGTTCGAGTTCGGGCGCCGGGTGCGCCGCCATCGCCTCGGCCAGAGGGCCGGTCCAGTCCCCGACCCGCAGATCGAGGCGCAGAAGGCGCGGCAGGTCGGGCAGAACGCTCCGGTCCTCCCAGCCCGGCTCGGTGGCGAGCGCGACGGTCGGCATCCGCCCCGCCGCCTCGCCCAGGACCAGCCGGTCGTCCGGCCCGCGCCCGGCCCGCCCGCTGCCCCGGTCCTCGACGACCAGCAGGACGGACTGCTCCCAGGTTGCGTCGGCGGCGATGTCGAAGGGGCGGGGGAGCGCGAGCGGCCGGCCATAGGTCTTGAAGGACGCATCCGACCAGTTGCGCTGGTCCTCCATCTCGAACACCTCGCCCCGGAAGGCCAGATCCAGCGTCAGCCCGTCCAGCGTCCAGCGCAGACCGGCGATGTCCCGTGCGGGCTGGTCCGGCCGGATCAGCCGGGGAAAGGTCGTCTCCTCGCTCGTGCCGTCGGGGTGACGCACGGCGAGCGGCCGGCCGGCCTCGGCCGCGACGGGATGGAGGACGACCAGGCTCGCGCGATTGGTCCGCAGGGGCGCCAGCGCACGGAACGCCACGCGCGCCTCGAGCCGGCCTTCCGCCCGCAGGTGGAGATCGAAGCGCCCCTCCACCGCTCCGCCAGCGGTGCGGAAGCTGCGGACATAGCGCGAGGCGGGGCCGTCCTCCTCCACCGTCTCGGACAGCGTCTCCTCGGGCCAGGTGCCCCAGTCGGGATCGCGCACGGGATGGGCCAGGCCGCGCAGCACCTCGCGCCCGTTCCAGCGCACGGCCCCGACCGCGCCGCCCGCGATTTCAACCGACAGATGTCCGGCGCGCAGCAGCCGGGGGTGCGGGGCGGGCTCGTCCGTCCCGAACAGCTCCGCCTCGCCCATCCCGTCACCCCCTGTCAGCCCCCTCATCACCTCATCATACCAGCAGGTCGTGCGCAACGGGGTGACGCACGAGGCGTCAACGGTTTCTTAACGTTTCCCTGTCATGAAGAAGGCGGGACGGGGCCGGTCCGATTCGGGGCCGCCGGGCCGGGGCGGGGGCCGGGCGCGCCGCTCAGGTGCCGCAGAACGTGCGCAGCACGCGCTCCTCCTCGCGCGGGGGGGCGCGCAGCGGATCGTGGGCCGGGTCGGGGTCGAAGGGGCGGGACAGCGCCGCGCGCAGCGTCTCGAGCGGGGCCAGGTCCCCCGCCTCGGCCGCGGCGATCATCGCCTCGATACGGTGGTTGCGGGGGATGATCGCGGGGTTCGCGGCGCGCATGCGGGCGCGGTCGGGGTCCTGTGCCGTCCAGGCCGCGTGCCAGTCGCCCCATTCGGGCAGGGCGGCAAGCGCCTCGGGCACGGGCGCCTCCTCGCTCAGGGCGCGGAAGGTGAGGGTGAAGTCCGCCCCCGCGGCGGCCATCAGGTCCAGAAGCCGCACCGCCAGCGGGCGTGCCTGCGGCGAGTCCTCCGGCAGGCCGATCTTGGCGGCGAAGCGGCGGTTCCATTCGGCCTCGAACAGCGGCGCGAATCCCTGAACTGCTTCGGTCGCCTCGGGGATGGCCGCCTCGCCTCCCATCAGCGGCAGGAGCGCCGAGGCGAACTGGGCGAGGTTCCAGGCCGCGATGCCCGGCTGCCGGCCATAGGCATAGCGCCCCCAGGCGTCGATGGAGGAGAACACGGCATCGGGGTGATAGGCGTCGAGAAAGGCGCAGGGCCCGTAATCGATCGTCTCGCCCGAGATTGCGGTGTTGTCGGTGTTCATGACCCCGTGGACGAAACCGACCGCCATCCAGTCGGCCACCAGCCGCGCCTGCGCCGCGACGGTCGCGCGCAGCAGGCCCATGGGACCCTCGGCCTGCGGGTGGTGGCGGGCGATGGCGTGCTCGCACAGGAGGCGCAGCGCCTCCTCGTCGCCGCGGGCGGCGAAGAACTGGAAGGTGCCCACGCGGATGTGGCTGGCCGCGACCCGCACGAGGATGGCGCCGGGCAGCGCCCGCTCGCGCCGGACGGTCTCGCCCGTGGCGAGCGCGGCCAGGGCGCGGGTGGTCGGAATGCCGAGCGCGGCCATCGCCTCGGAGACGACGAACTCGCGCAGGACCGGACCCAGCCAGGCGCGCCCGTCCCCCATGCGCGAGAAGGGGGTGCGCCCCGCGCCCTTGAGCTGGATGTCGCGCCGCCGGCCGTGGCGGTCCACGACTTCGCCCAGAAGGATCGCGCGCCCGTCGCCCAGACGGGGGACCCAGCCGCCGAACTGGTGGCCCGCATAAGCTTGCGCCAGCGGCTCGGCCCCGTCGGGGACCGCGTTGCCGGCGAGGGCGGCGACCCCCTCCTCGGAGGCGAGCGCGTCCGCGTCGAGGCCCAGCTCCTCGGCCAGGGGGCGGTTGAGCGCGAGAAGGCGCGGCGCCGCCACGGGAACCGGCGGTTGGCGCACGAAGAACCGCTCGGGCAGGCGGGCATAGCTGTTGTCGAAGGGCAGGCGCAGCGTCATGGCCCCGATGTAGGCGCCCCCTGCGCCGGGTCCAACGGGCCGGGATCGCTGACCTCCAGCCGTCGCAGGAAGACGGGGACGAGCGCGAGAGGGCCCAGCCCCATCAGCGCATAGAGCGCGACCTCGGCCGGATCGACGGGGAGGCCAGTCCAGCGCGGCGCGACCAGGGTGCCGATCAGCACGGACAGCCCGAGCACCCCCGTCTTCATCAGCGCCGGGACGGCGAACAGGTCGCCCAGGGGGTGGCGCCGCCACAGCAGGCCCGCGCCGACCGCGATCAGCGGCAGCGCGAAGGCGAGGTCGAGAACGAAGATCGCGTGCCCGTCGCGCGCGATGCCGGTGGCGAGAGCAGGGGCGAGCATCGCGCTCCAGAGCGTGCCGAAGAGGAGCACGAGCGCCGCCAGGAGGGCCGCGAGACGCCGCGGCGGCGGGCGCGGGCCGGCCGGGCGGACCGCCTCCGGGCGCACATGGCGCACGAACAGCACCGCCGCCCCGGTCGAGAGGGCGAGAATGGCGACATAGAGGGGAAAGAGCGGCGTCACCACCCGGTCGAACGCATAAAGGCCATAGGCGTAGATCAGGTATCCCACGAAGCCCATCCAGGGCAGCCACGCGATGGGCCGGCCTCGCCGGATCAGCCGGTCGCAGACGAGGAGCCCCGGCGCGGCGAGCAGCGTCACGAGATCCTGGCTCCAGGCGCCCGAGCGCAACGCAGGCGGCACGGCGGGCACATAGATCGCAGACCACAGCAGCCCCGCCGCCCCCGCGACGAAGGCGAGCAGGGCGGCCCAAGCCCCAAGGGCGAGAGGCAGGCGGGCGGCATCATGCGGCATGGCGGGGCTCCGGCGGGTGTCGTGCCGTCCATGCCTCCGGGCCGCCGTGCCCCGCCTTGATCCAGCGCAAGGATCAGAGACGGCCGATCCGGTCCACCAGCAGGTTGAACAGGCCGTCGGCATCCACCTCGCGCAGCCAGTTGGCGTTGGGCGTCCGACCCGAGACACGCCACCAGTCGGCCACGGTCATCCCGCGCGTCAGGTCGCTTGCCGTCTCCACCTCGACATTGATGTGGCGGCCCTTGAACAGGTCGGGCCGGATCAGCCAGGCGATGACGCAGGGATCGTGCAGCGGCCCGCCCTCGCTGCCGTACTTCTCCACGTCGAAGCGCTCGAAGAAGTCGAGCCATCCCGCCACGGCCTGCCCGACCGGGGTGCCGAGATGGCGGAAGCGGTCGATCCGGTGCGGCGTCGTCAGGGCCTTGTGGGTGACGTCGAGGGGCACGATCGTGACCGGCAGGCCCGAGCGCAGCACCGTCTGGGCCGCCTCGGGGTCCACGAAGATGTTGAACTCGGCCGCCGGCGTGATGTTGCCCCCTTCGAAGAAGCCGCCGCCCATCAGCACGATCTGCTGGACGCGGCCGACCACGTCCGGTGCCCGGCGGAAGGCGGTGGCGAGATTGGTGAGCGGCCCCAGCGCGCAGAGGGTGACGGTGCCGGCAGGCTCCGTGCGCAGGGTCTCGATCAGCACGTCCACGGCGTGGCGCTCCCCGAGCGGGAGGGAAGGGTCCGGCAGGTCGGCGCCGTCGAGGCCGGTGCGGCCGTGGACATGCTCGGCCGTGACCAGCGCGCGCTCGAGCGGCCGGTCGCAGCCGGCGAAGACGGGGACCGTGCGCCCGGCCAGCTCCACCGCGACGCGGGCGTTGCGCGCGGTCAGGGGCAGGGGCACGTTGCCCGCGACCGCCGTGATGGCGAGCACCTCGAGCTCGGGCGAGGCCAGCGCGAGCAGGATCGCCACGGCATCGTCCTGCCCCGGATCGGTGTCGATGATGATCTTGCGCGGCCCCATCCGGCGTCCTCCCTGCTGAGTGCCCACTCAAGCACCGCGCCGGGCCGAGGGAAAGGGGCGCCCCTTGCGGCAGGGGCAGGCCGGCTCCATCTGGCCGTTGCAGAGAGCGCGGCAGGGAGGCGGCGATGCGGGTGGCGGTGTTCGGCGCACGCGGGCGGACCGGGCGGCATGTCGTGGCCGAACTGCAGCGGCGCGGTCACGAGGTGATCGCCGTCACCCGCACCGGAGAGGCGGTCGGCGGCGCAACCGGCCTGCGGGCCGATCCGGTCTCGGGCGAGGGGGTCGCCGATGCGACCGACGCGGCGGATGCCGTCGTCTGCGCCATGACGAGCGGCCGGGGCAACCCGGCCTGTTCGCGGCTCGCCGAGGCGCTCTCGGGGCGCGTGGGGCTGCGTTATGTGACGGTGGGCGGCGCGGCCGTGAACAGGCCCGGCGACCGCAAGGGGCTGGTCGACCGGCTGTTCGCCGGCCTCATGCACGTGGTGGCGCGGCCGGTCCTGGAAGACCGGGAACGCGAACTGGCGCTCCTCGAAGGGTCTGCCCTGCGCTGGACCATGCTCCGCCCTCCGCGTCTGCTGGATCGCGAGGCCAGGGGAACGGTCCGGCTGTCCGACGAGCGGCCCCCCGGCCTGAGCCTCGAGCGTGCCGACCTGGCGCGGGCGGTCGCGGACGCGCTCGAGGACGATGCGCTGGTCGGTCGCGCCCCGTTCGTGAGCAACTAGATGGCCGAGATCCTCTACGGCTTCGATCCGCTCTGCGGCTGGTGCTACGGGATCGTGCCCGCCATCCGCCGCGTCGCCCGCGACCATCCCGGCCTGCCGATCCGCGTGGTGATGGCAGGGCTCGTCTCGGGAGAGCGGATCGGGCCCTACAGGGCGATGGAAGGCTATATCCGCAGCGCGAGCGAGCGGCTGCGGGCCGTGACGGGCCGCGCCCCCTCGGGAGCCTTCTTCGATCTGATCCGGAGGGACGATGTGCGCGGCGACAGCGGCCCTCCCTGCATCGCCATCGCCCATGTCGCGGGTCATGCGCCCGACCGGGCGGTGGAGTTTGCCCATGCGGTCATCGAGGCGCATTTCGAGCAGGGCGCGGACCTCAACCGGCCCGAGACCTATGCGCCGCTCCTGAAGGCGGCGGGGGTGGAGGCGCCGCTGCCCGCCCTCGACGACCGGGCTCTGGCCGAATCGGTGTGGGAGGCCGGGCGGCGCATCGGCATCCGGTCCTTTCCGACGCTTGCGGTGGTGCGCAACGGCCGCGCGCGCGTCCTGCCGGCCGAATACGACCCCGCGCGCCTCTCCGCCCTGGTGGGGCAGGCGACCGCTTGACTGTGGCATCTGCCCTCCCCGGCGGCTAAACGGGCGCCGGAGAGGAGAGAGTGGTGACTCGGATCGTTCCCCAACCCGGTATCATGGACATCGCCCTCTACGAGGGAGGCGCGAGCCGCCTCGAGGGCAAGACCAACGTCCTCAAGCTGTCGTCCAACGAGAACCCCCTCGGGCCCCCCGAGGCGGCGCGCGAGGCCTTTGCCCGCGCCGCGCGCGACCTGCACCGCTACCCCTCGACCGATCATGCCGAACTGCGGGCTGCCATCGGCGAGGTCTGGGGCCTCGATCCGGGGCGGATCGTGTGCGGGGTGGGCTCGGACGAGATCATCACCTTTCTCTGCCAGGCCTATGCGGGGCCGGGCGACGAGGTGATCCATACCGAGCACGGCTTCCTGATGTACCGCATCAGCGCGCTGGCTGCCGGCGCGACCCCGGTCGAGGTGCCCGAGCGCGACCGGACCACGGATGTGGACGCGATCCTGGCCGCCTGCACGGCGCGTACGCGGCTGGTCTTTGTCGCCAACCCCAACAACCCGACCGGCACCATGATCGGCGAGGCCGAGCTGCGCCGCCTGGCCGAGGGACTGCCCGAGGGCGCGCTGCTCGTGCTCGACGGGGCCTATGCGGAATACGTGGAGGGCTATGACGCGGGTGCCGCGCTGATCGCCGGGCGCGACAACGTGGTGATGACGCGGACCTTTTCCAAGATCTACGGGCTGGGGGGACTGCGGGTGGGCTGGGGCTACGGACCGCGGGCGGTCATCGACGTGCTCAACCGCGTACGCGGCCCCTTCAACCTGTCCACCGCCGCGCTGATGGCGGCCGAGGCGGCGGTGCGCGACCGCGCCTGGGTGACGCGCTGCCGCGCCGAGAACGCGCGCTGGCGCGACTGGCTGGCGCGGACGCTGGCGGAGATGGGCGTGCCCTCGGACGTCTCGACCGCCAATTTCGTGCTGGCGCGCTTTGCCGATCCGGCCGAGGCGGAGGCCTGCGACGCCCATCTGCGCAGCGAGGGGATCATCGTGCGCCGCGTGGCAGGCTACAAGCTGCCCCATTGCCTCCGCATCACCGTGGGCGACGAGGCGTCCTGCCGGCGCGTGGCCCATGCGATCGGCCAGTTCAAGGGTGTGCGGTGAGGCGCGCGGCGCGCATCGGGGGCGAGCGGTGATCTACCACCGGGTGGCGCTGATCGGGCTGGGGCTGATCGCCTCGTCCATGGCTCATGCGATGCGGCGCGCGGGCGCGGCCGGCGAGATTTCGGGTCATGCCCGCAGCGCCGAGACCCGCGCCGTCGCGCGCGAGATCGGCCTGTGCGACCGCGTCTGCGACAGCGCCGCCGAGGCGGCCGAGGGCGCGGACCTCGTGGTGCTGTGCACGCCCGTGGGCGTCATGGGCGCGGTGGCGGCCGAGATCGCGCCGGCGCTGAAGCCGGGGGCGACGCTGAGCGACGTGGGGTCGGTCAAGCGGTCGGTGATCCGGGCCGTCGCTCCGCACGTGCCGCCGGGCGTCCACTTCGTTCCGGCCCATCCGCTCGCGGGGACCGAGTATTCGGGCCCGCGCGCGGGCTTTGCGACGCTGTTCGACAACCGGTGGTGCATCCTCGTGCCCGAGGGGGCGGACCGCGCGGCCACCGACCGGCTGGCGGCCTTCTGGCGGGCGCTGGGCGCCAACGTGGACGAGATGGACGCGGACCACCACGACCGGGTGCTCGCGGTGGTCAGCCACACGCCGCACCTGATCGCCTACACGATGGTGGGCGTGGCCGAGCACCTGGAGATCGTGACCGAGAGCGAGGTCATCAAGTATTCGGCTTCGGGCTTTCGCGACTTCACGCGGATCGCGGCCTCGGACCCGGTGATGTGGCGCGACGTGTTCCTGTCCAACAGGGACGCGACGCTCGACATCCTGGGGCGCTTCACGGAGGAGCTGTTCGTGCTCCAGCGGGCGATCCGCATGGGTGACGGGGCGCTGCTGCACGACTATTTCACCCGCACCCGCGCGATCCGCCGCGGGATCATCGAGGCCGGGCAGGACACGCCGGTGCCGGATTTCGGCCGCAGCGCGGTCGGGCAGGCCGGGGAATGAGGACGCTGCCGGCCCTCCTCCTCGCGCTGGCTCTGGCGGGTGCGGTGCAGGCCGAGGCGCCGGCGGAAGCGCTGCGTCCGGAGAGCCGTGCCGCGCCGGAGCCGCCGGGTCGGCCTGCGGCGCGCCCGGCCCCGGTAGGAGCGCCGGCGCCCCTTGTCGTGGAGGTCGGGCCGGTCGGGGTGATGCCCCCGAGGCGTCCGGCCCGGTGGGGCCTGCCGCGCTGGAGGCGCCGCAGCGTCCGGCTCGAGACGACAGCCCCGCCCCGGCCCGCCTTGCGCCGCTGCTGCGACCGGAGCCGGCGGTGCGGCTGACAGGACGCCGTGCCCTGGTCATGGCCGAGATGCTGATGACGGAGCCGCCGCGTCCGCCGGTCATCGTCGGCGGCTGGGCCGGAGAGACCCCGCCGCTTCGTCCCTCGGGCGCCGAGAGGCGGCCGGACGAGGCCAAGGGGGAGGCGGCGCCCGTCCGCCCGCGCCTGCGCCCCCGGACTCCCGACGATCCCGCGCCGCCCCCGCCGCCGGAGCCCGACGCTCCTCCCGCCTACCGACCCGGCGCGCGACCGGAATTGCGGCCGGAGGCGCCGGAATATTCACCGCTGGCCGTGGCGAGCGCCGTCTCGCCCCGCCGCCGCCCCGAGGGGATCGTGGCGCGCGCCGAGCAGGCCCGCGCGGCGCTGGTCCGCGGCCAGGTCTGCGGCGATCCGCGCCTGCAGGGCGAGGTGGTGGCAGCCATCCGAGGCAGCGGAGGCTGCGGCATCGAGGAGCCCGTGCGGCTGCGGTCGGTGGACGGGGTGCGGCTTTCGCAGCCGGCGCTGGTGGATTGTCCCACCGCCACGGCCCTTCTCGACTGGATCGGCAAGGGGGTTCGTCCTGCCCTCGACGGACGGGGCGGAGGGCCGGTGGCGCTCGAGATCATGGGGCATTACGTGTGCCGGCCGCGCAACAATCAGGCCGGACAGCGCCTGTCGGAGCACGGGCGGGGGCGCGCCATCGATATCGGCGCGGTCATCCTGGCCGACGGCACCCGGCTGTCGGTGCTGCGCGACGGTCGCGACCCCGCCATGCGGGCCATGCACCGCGCGGCCTGCGGCATCTTCTCGACCACCCTCGGCCCCGGTTCGGACGGGTTCCACGAGGACCACTTCCACTACGACACCGCGCGCGGCCGCCGACCCTATTGCCGCTAGCGCAGGCGTGGAGCCGCCGCGAGGGGAAAGCCCAGCGCCGACACGACGCCATTGGCGAGGGTGACGGGAATCTCGATCGTGTCGGAGCCCTGGGCTGCGGCTTCGAGCCCTCGCTCGAACGGCTCGCGCGCGGCCACGCCGAGCAGACCGGCCTGTTCGGCGGCGGTCAGAAGCGCGCGCCAGTCCTCGGCCGCGACGGTCAGGACGCCGGCGAGGAACCCGGCCTCGTCGGGTGCGAGGTCGCCGCGCAGCGTCAGTGCGCCCTCGCCGGCCTGAAGCCGGGCCTCCGAGATGGCGAGCGCGACCAGATCCGGGGCGCCGCCGATGCGCCGGTCGAGCGGCCGGTCCAGTTCCACGACGCCGTCGAGCCGCACCGCCGAAAGCGGGGGCGCCGGGGCGGGCAGGGTCAGCGGGCCGGTCTCCAGGTAGAGGTCGTAGTGGCGCGGACCGGCGGCGGAGGGTCGCAGCGCCGCCAGCAGGCGCTCGGCAGCGACGCGCCACCCGGAGGAGCCGACGACATCCCAAGGCCCGCTTTCGATCACCACCTGGTCGAGCGGCAGGTCGGGCGTCAGCCCGACACCGCCACTGGCGCGCAGGCGGTCGGTCCGCAGCGTCATGCGCTCCTGTCCGACGACGATCTCCTGCTCAGGCGGAAAGGCCGCGATGATCCGGTTGGGACGGTAGCTCAGCGCCAGCGCCTGCACGAACGGGGCCGCCCAAGCCCAGCGCCCGTCCGGCGGCGCGAGGTGCAGATCGGTGATCGTGGTGTCGAAGCGCGACGGGAACCCGGTGGTGTTGACGGTGCCGTAGCGCACGTGCCAGCCTGCCGCGGCGAGGTTCTCGAGCGCGGCCTCGGTCCGGTTCTCGACCTGCGACTGGCCGACGAACCAGTAGCCGCCGTAGAGCAAGGCCGCCGCCACAACCAGTCCCACAAGCACCCGCATGGCTTCCTCCCGCTGTTCGCCCTGACATAGAAGGGGCGTCGGGGAGGGACCAGAGCGATGCCGGACCTGTGGGTCTTTGCCTATGGATCGCTGCTCTGGGACCCCGGCTTCGCGCCGGCCGAGATCCGCCGGGCCACGTTGCAGGGCTGGCGGCGGAGCTTCTGCCTGTGGTCCGTCCACTGGCGCGGCACGCCGGAGCGGCCCGGCCTCGTGCTGGGTCTCGAGGCGGAGCCCGGCGCCCGGTGCGAGGGTCTGGCGATGGGCGTTGCGGCCGGGCAGGAGGAGGCCGTGCTTGCGGCACTGCGCGCGCGGGAGATGGTCTCGGCGGCCTACGAGGAGCGGTGGCTGCCGCTCGAGACCGCTGCGGGCGCGGTTGAGGCCGTCACCTATGTCATCCGGCCGGGTCATCCGCAGCACGCCTGCCTGACGCCGGAGGATCAGGCCCGCACGATCGCCGCCGCGCGGGGGCTGCGCGGGCCGAACCGCGACTACCTCGAGGCGGCGGCCCGCGAGTTCGCCCGCCTCGGGATCGAGGACCCCGCGCTCACGGCCCTTCTCCGCCGCGTGAGAAGCCTTGCCGGGGACCATTGACGGGGTTCCGTTTGCCCGCACCCGGGCATAGGGTGCGCGCGCAACCTGCGAGGAGGCCCCGCGAGGGCATGGAGAGACGCGACCCCCCCGCGGCGCCGCACTTTTCCCAGCCGGTGCGGCAGATCACGCTGATGATCCTGGTGCTCGGCCTGGTGTCGGCAGGGGCCTATCTGGGATTTCAGCAGCTCGAGCGGGTGTTCTTCACGAACATCTATCTCAACGCGGTGATCCTGTTCGTCTTTGCGCTGGGGGTGCTCGGCTGCTTCCGGCAGGTCTTCATCCTCATGCGGTCCGTCTCGTGGATCGAGGATTTCACGAGTCTCGAGCCCGGTCAGGAGATCCGTCCGCCGCCGTCCATGCTGGCCCCGCTGGCCGCGCTGCTGCGGACGCGCGGAGCCCGGATGCAGCTGACCGCGACCTCGACGCGGACGATCCTCGACTCCGTGGCCACCCGGGTGGACGAGGATCAGGACATCACGCGCTATCTGTCCAACACGCTGATCTTCCTCGGGCTGCTGGGAACCTTCTACGGTCTGGCGATCACCGTGCCGGCGCTGGTGGACACGATCCGCTCGCTCAGCCCGGCGCCGGGGGATACCGGCACGGACATCTTCAACCGCCTCCAGCAGGGGCTCGAGACGCAGCTGGGGGGGATGGGCACGGCCTTTTCGTCGTCGCTGCTCGGTCTGGCGGGCTCGCTCATCGTCGGCCTTCTGGAGCTTTTCGCGGGACACGGACAGAACCGCTTCTACCGCGAACTCGAGGAATGGCTGTCTTCCATCACCCGGGTGGGATTGTCGGGCGAGGAGGGCGGATCGGCCGAATCGTCCGTTCTGGGGCAGGTCGTGGACCACATGGCCGAACAGATGGAATCGCTCCAGATGATGTTCACCCAGTCCGATATCGCGCGGGCGCAGACGGACCGGCGCCTGGGCGACCTCGCGGCGGCGGTGGGCGAACTCGCCCGCCGGCTGGACGAGCGGGACACCTCGCCGGTGCTCGCCCGGATCGCCGAGGGGCAGGAGAGGACGATCGCCGCGCTGGGGCAGCTCGGCGGGCAGATGGCCGAAGGGGGCATCGATCCCGAAAGCCGCATGCGCCTGCGGTCCATCGACGTGCAGCTTCTGCGCATCCTCGAGGAGATCTCCGCCGGCCGGCAGGAGACCACGGCCGAGCTGCGCGCCGATCTCGCGGCCCTCGCGCGCAGCCTGCGCGGGGCGGCGCGGCTGCGCGACGAGACGCGCTAGGAGGGCAGGGCGATGCTGCGGTCGAGGGCGGCAGGACGGCGCTACGCAGCCACCTGGCCGGGCTTCGTGGACGCGATGACGGGGCTTCTGCTGGTCCTGATGTTCGTGCTGACGATCTTCACGGTCGTCCAGTTCACGCTGCGCGACCAGATCAGCGATCAGCAGACCCGGCTGGGCGACCTCGCCGCACAGGTCGCCTCGCTGACCGCCGCCTTGGGTCTGTCGCGCGACCGCGAGGCGACGCTGAGCGCGGACCTGGCCGCCCTGCGCGAGGAAGGCGAGGCGCAGGCGGCGCTGATCGCCCGGCTGACGCGCGAGCGCGACGAGGGGGCGCTGGCGCTGTCGGAGGCGGAGGCCCGTATCACCGGCTTCGAGGCGCAGGTGGCGGCGCTGCTGGCTGAGCGCGCGGCCGACCGCGACCGCATCGCCGCCCTGTCCGCCGAAGGGCAGGCGCAAGCCGCACGGGCGGCCGATCTGGAATCGGAACGCGACGCGCTGTCGCTGGCGCTGGCCGCGGCCCGCGAGGAGATCGACCTGCAGGCGGAGGAGGCCCGCCTGGCGGCCGCGCGCCGCGAGGCGCTGGAGGTCCTGGTCCGCTCGCTCCAGAACCGCACGGCCACCGATGCCGCGGAACTGGCGGCGGCGGAGGATGCGCTGTCGGAGGCCGAGGCGGCCCGCCTGGCGGAGGCCGAGGCGGCCGCCCTCCTGCGCGCGCGGCTGGAGCAGGCCGATGCGGAACTGACGGCGATGACCCTTGCGCTCGAGGACGAACGCCGGCGGGCCGAGGAGACCCTGACCCTTCTGGCCGCGGCCGAGGCGGCGCGCGACGACCTCGACATCCAGCTGGCGGCGGCCGTTCTGGCGCAGGCGCAGGCCGAGGCGGCCCTCGCCGCCTCCGAGGCGGGCCGGACAGCGGCGGGCGAGCGCATCGAGGACCTCGATGCCCGGCTACTTGCGGCATTGGCGGTGACGGAGAGCACCGAGGCCGAACTGGCTGCCGCGCGCGAGGCGCTGGAGCGGGCCGAGGCCGAGCAGTCCGACCTCTCCCTGCGGCTCGCCGCCGCGCTGGCCGAGGGCGAGGCGGCGCAGGCCGACCTTGCTGCCCTGCGGGAGACGCTCGACGCCGCGCTGGCCGAGGCCGCGGTCGAGCGCAGCGAGGCCGAGCGGCGGCTGGCGTCCGCCGTCTTGGCGCGGCAGACGGCCGAGGCCGAGCGGCAGGCCGCGCTGGCGCGGGCCGAGGAGGCCGAGGCCGCGTCTCTGGACGAGGCGCAGGCCCGCCGTGCAGCGGAGACGGCCCTGGCGGCCGAGCGTTCGGCGGCGGCGGAGCGGGAGTCGGAGATGACCGCGATGCGCGAGCGCGTCGCCGAGGCGGAGGCGGCGCTGGCGCAGGCAGTCGCCGAACGCGAGGATTTCGCCCGGCGCCTGGCGGAGGCCGTCCTGGCCCGTCAGGAGGCCGACGAGCGTGCCCGGGCGGTCGAAGCGGCGGCGACCGCAACCGATGCCGAACTGCGCGCGCGGCTGGCGCAGGCGCTGGAACAGGTCGCCGCGAGCCGGGGCGAGGCTGCGGAGGCGCTGAGCGAGGCGGAGCGGCAGGCCGCGCTGCTGGCCACGGCCCAGGCGGCCCTGGCCGAGCAGGAGGCGCTCTCGGCCGAGAGCCAGCGCGAGGTGGCCCTGCTTAACGAACAGGTGCGGGAGTTGCGCAACCAGGTGGCGACGCTTCAGACCCTGCTCGACGTCGCAGCCGAGGCCGACCGCGAAGCGCAGGTGCAGATCCAGTCGCTCGGCACCGAGCTCAACACCGCGCTGGCGCGGGTGGCACAGGCCGAACGGCAGCGCGCCGAGGCCGAAGCCGAGGCACGCCGGCTCGCCGAGGAGGAGGCGGCCACCCTGGCCAACTACCGCTCCGAGTTCTTCGGCAACCTGCGCCGCATCCTCGAGGGGCGCGAAGGCGTGCAGGTGGTCGGCGACCGCTTCGTGTTCTCGTCGGAGGTGCTGTTCGAGCCTGCGAGCGCCACGTTGTCGAGCGCGGGGCAGGCGCAGATCTCGCAATTGTCGGCCCTGCTGCGCGACGTCATCCCGGACATCCCGCCGGACCTCGACTGGGTGATCCGGGTGGACGGTCATACCGATGACCTGCCGCTCTCGGGGGCGGGCGAGTTCCGGGACAACTGGGAACTGAGCCAGGCCCGCGCCCTCTCGGTGGTGCGCCAGATGAGCGAGGTGGAGGGCATCCCGCCCGACCGCCTGGCGGCCAACGGATTCGGCGAATATCAGCCGCTGGATACGTCCGGCACCCCCGAGGGACGGGCCCGCAACCGCCGCATCGAGATCAAGCTTACGGAGCGCTGAGCGGCGGGGGATCGGGTTCGAGGAGGGTCAACCCCTCCTCGCGCCGCAGGGCGTTGTGGATGTCCACGGCCGCGATCTCGGCCTGTGCCATGGCCACGGCGATCTGGTTGAGGCCCGTGACCGCATCGCCCGCCGCATAGATCCCCCGAACGGAGGTGCGCTGATGGTCATCCGTGACGAAACGGCCGTCCTGCGTCAGCGTCACGCCTGCTGCCTGGCCCAGCCGGGTATTGGGCTGGCAGCCGAGCCCGCTGTAGAGGGCATCGAACACGAGCGTCTCGCCCGATGCGAGATGCAGGGCGGCTCGGCCCGGCCGCAGTTCGAAGCGGCGGATCGGCTCCTCCCGCACGGGGATGCCGGCGGACTCGAGCTTCTGCCGGCCATCGGTCTCGAGGTCGAGGGGCAGACCTGCCGTCAGAAGCGTCACATCCGGCGTGTAGCTGCGCAGGAACAGCGCCTCGCCCGCGGCATGTCGGCCCGATCCCAGAACGGCCAGACGCTGGCCCGTCGCCTCGAAGGCGTCGCAGATGGGGCATTGGCGGATCGTTCCCTCGCGGACGTGCCGCACGGCGTCCGCGACGGGTGGCAGACGGTCCCGGATGCCGGTCGCCAGGATGACGAAGCGGGCCCGAAGCGCATCGCCGTCCATCGCCACGCGGAACATGAGCCCCCCGCCGTCCCGATTGATCCCGCTCGCGCGGGCCTTGCGGAGCGGCACGCCGAACTGCGCCGCCTGACGACGGAGCCGGGCCAGAAGCTCCTGCCCGCCGATCCCGTCGGGAAAGGCCGGATGGTTGTGCGAACGCAGAATCCAGGAGGCCCGGCTCTCCCCGCCGTCCAGCACGATGGCGCTGCGGCGGAAGCGACCCAGAAAGATGCCGGCCGTGAGACCGGCCGGCCCTCCCCCGATGATGCAGCAGTCGAGCGCCTTCTCGACAGCATCGCCGTCCGCCATCGCTTGGGCCCTCCGGGTTGCGCCTGCGCGGGCAAACCCGCCGGTAACGTCCCGGTTCCGCCGGCCCAGCCGGAGCGGAGCGTCTATTCCGCGGCCCAGACGAGCGGAGCGGGTCGGGGAGCCTCGACCGGCCGACGCCGTTCCGCAGCGAGCGCCAGGAGTTCTGCAGACAGCGATCCCAGCGACCGCCAGCCGTGCTCCTGCGGATGGAGGCGCCCGTCGTTCGTCTTTTGTTCCTTGATCATGGGCATGAGCGGCCCCTCCCTTGCGCTCAGTAGGTGCGGATCAGCCCGACAAGGCGACCCTGGACGCGCACCCGGTCATCGGAATAGATGCGGGTCTCGTAGGCCGGGTTGGCGGCTTCGAGAGCGATGCTGCCGTTCTGGCGACGGAGACGCTTGAGGGTGGCCTCCTCCTCGTCCACCAGGGCGACCACGATGTCGCCGGAATCGGCAACGGCCGTTTCCCGGATCACCACCACGTCGCCGTCGAGGATGCCGGCATCTCGCATCGAATCCCCCCGCACTTCCAGTGCGAAATGCTCGCCCCCCGACAGCATCGAGCGCGGCACGGGGACATGGCGCATGACCTCGCTGATCGCGGCGATGGGGACGCCCGCCGCGATCCGCCCCATCAGGGGCAGTTCCGCCACCCCTCCGTCGCCGGACTGGGAGAGGGAACGCCCCTCCGCCCGGTCGCCTGTCACCACCCGGGGCACGAAGGGTCCGCGGCGGCCCGAGCGCTCGGCCAGCGCATCGGGCATCCGCACGATTTCCAGCGCCCGGGCGCGGTGAGGCAGGCGACGGATGAACCCGCGCTCCTCCAGCGCCGTGATGAGGCGATGGATTCCCGACTTGGACCGCAGGTCGAGCGCCTCCTTCATCTCGTCGAAGGACGGAGGCACGCCGTCGCGCTGCATGCGGCGGTCGATGAAGTCGAGCAGGTCGAGCTGCTTCTTGGTCAGCATGGGGGCCCCCGAGCGGCGGTCTGCCCTATGTTCTGGGGTCGTTCCTGTTTTGTGTCAAGTCGTTCCGTCAAATCGGAATGAAATCGATCATCTCGCCCGTGGCGCGGGCGGGCGCGCCGACGGGGTCCACAAGCAGCCCGTCCGCCTCGCAGAGCACGGTCAGGAGCGAGGAATCCTGGTTGGAGAGAGGGGCCACCCGGCCGTCGGGGCATCGCCGGGCCCGCCGGTAATGCTCCCGCGGGCCGCCGGGCGGCAGCGGCTCGGCCAGGGGGGCCCGCAGGCGGGGCGTCGGGGCCGGGGGAAGGCCCTGCATGGCGAGCAGCAGGGGCCTGAGAAAGACCAGCCCGCAGACGAGCGCGCTGACCGGATTGCCCGGCAGACCCAGCACCGGACGCCCATCGGCGAGGCGCCCGGCCATAAGGGGCTTGCCCGGGCGCATGGCCACCCTGTGGAAGTCGATCCGCGCGCCGAGACTCCGCAGCGTCGGCGCGACCAGGTCGCGGTCGCCGACCGAGGCGCCGCCGATCGTCACCACGAGGTCGGCGTCCTCGGCCAGGGTCAGGGCGAAGGTCAGCGCCGCGGAATCGTCGGGCACGAGCGGCAGGATCCGCGGCTCGGCCCCGTCTGCGCGCAGCAGAGCGGCAAGGCCGAAGGCGTTGGCGGCAAAGATCTGGTCGTCGCGCGGGCTGTCGCCCGGCATCACCAGCTCGTCGCCCGTCGAGAGGAGCGCCACGCGCGGGCGCTGCGCGACGGGCAGGATGGCGTGCCCCTGCGCGGCGGCCAGCGCGATGTCGAACGGAGACAGGCGGCGCGGCGCCGCAAGCACCGCTCCGGCAGCGAAATCGCCGGCACGGGGCCGGACATGACCGGCGGTGGCGGTCGGCGACAGGATCAGCGTGTCGCCCTCGCGCCGGGCTTCTTCCTGGATCACGACGGCATCGGCGCCCTCGGGGATCGGTGCGCCGGTCAGGATGCGTACCGTCTCGCCGGGCCCGAGCCGCCCGATCCAGCGGCGGCCGGCCGGAGCCTCGCCCACGATCCGCAGCCGGGCGCCGGGGACCGCATCCGCCTGCCGCAGCGCCCATCCGTCCATGGCGGACGAATCGAACGGCGGCTGATCGCGGATGGCGACGAGGGGGCGGCGGAGAACCCGTCCCGCCGCGGCATCGAGAGGGACGGATTCCTCGCCCGCAAGGTCGGCCAGGGCGAACAGACGCTCCAGCGCCTCGGCGACGGAGATCATGCGGCCCCCCGCAAATCCGTCACGGCGCCTCGAAGCGGCCCGAGCGGCCGCCTTCCTTGAGACGGAGCCGCACGGCCCCGAGGATCATGCCCTTGTCGATCGCCTTGAGCATGTCGTAGAGCGCGAGGCCGGCCACGGCGACGGCCGTCAGCGCCTCCATCTCCACGCCCGTCCGCCCGGTCGTCCGCACGTCGGCCCGGATGCGGATGCCGGGCAAGGCCTCGTCGGGTTCGAGATCGACGACGACCTGGGACAGCGGCAGGGGATGGCAGAGCGGGATGAGTTCGGCGGTGCGCTTGGCCGCCATGATGCCCGCCAGCCGGGCCACGCCGAGCGCATCGCCCTTGGGCCCGCCCGAGCTGCGCAGCGCGGCGAGCGTGTCCGGCGCCACGGTCAGGAGACCCTCGGCCACGGCGCGGCGGGCCGTCTCCGGCTTGGCGGATACGTCCACCATGCGGGCCGCGCCCTCGGAATCGAGGTGACTGAGGCTCATGGCGAGGCTGCAGGCACGGACACCGACAGGAGTCGCCGCGTCGCGCCCTCGACGTCGGGCTCGCGCATCAGGCTTTCGCCGACCAGGAAGGCACGTGCGCCGTGGCGCCGGAGATCGGCCACGTCCTCGGGATGGTGGATGCCGCTTTCGGCCACGATCAGCCTGTCCGGCGGCACATGCCTGGCAAGCCGTCGCGTCACGTCGAGGGAGACGGCGAAGCTGCGCAGGTCGCGGTTGTTGATCCCGAGAAGGGGCGAGCGCAGCCGCAGCGCACGCTCGAGTTCGGGCTCGTCATGGACTTCGATCAGCACGTCCATGCCCCATTCCATTGCCGCGGCCTCGATCTCCGCGGCCCGGACATCCTCCAGCGCGGCCATGATGAGCAGGACGCAATCCGCGCCGATGGCACGCGATTCGACGGCCTGCCACGGATCGAACAGGAAGTCCTTGCGCAGGCAGGGCAGGGATGCGGCGGCCCGCGCGGCCTGCAGCACCGCCTCGGAGCCGCCGAAGGACGGGCCGTCGGTCAGGACCGACAGGCAGGCCGCCCCGCCGGCCTCGTAGGCCCGGGCGAGCGCGGGCGGATCGAAATCGGCGCGGATCAGCCCGCGCGAGGGAGAGGCGCGCTTGATCTCGGCGATCAGGGCCGGGCGCGACCGGTCGGCTTCGCGCAGGGCCCGGGCAAAGCCGCGCGGGGGCGCCGCCTGCCGCGCCTCGGCCTCGAGGTCGGACAGGGGCCGCGCGCGACGGCGGGCGGCGATCTCCTGAAGCTTGTAGGTCCGGATGCGGTCGAGGATGTCCATGCCCCTCCATAGCGGCCGGGAGCGCGGGAGGGGAAGGGTGTTCGCGCGGCAGCCCCAGCCGGGATCGGAGAGGTTCCCTTCACGGCCCGCGGGAACGGCAAAGGGGGCGCGGGTGCGCCCCCTGCCTGCCTTTGGGCGGAATGTGTCAGCCCTGGGCGTCGCCGTTGGCAGGCACGGGCTTGGGCAGCACCTTGGTGGCGGCGTTGAGCGGATCGTCCTGGCGCTGGACGGAGCCCTCGAAATGCGCGCCCGATTCGATCGCGATGGTCTTGTGGATGATGTCGCCCTCCACGCGGGCGGTGGAGGTCAGGCGCACCTTGAGGCCCCGCACGCGTCCCACGATGCGGCCGTGGATCACCACATCGTCGGCTACCAGCTCGCCCCGGACCGTGGCCCCTTCGCCCACGGTCAGGAGATGGGCGCGGATGTCGCCGTCCACCTGCCCCTCGATCTGCACGTCGCCGGTCGTCTTGATGTTGCCCTTGATGTTCAGGTCGGCCGAGAGCACCGAGGCCGGCGGCTTGGCCTTGGGCGCCTGGGGCCGGTAGTCGGCCGGCTGCCCCGGCATCGCCCCCGGCGGAGGGGGAGCGGGCTGGGGCTGCGCCGCGGCGGGGCCGGGCTCGTTGATCTTGGACTTAGAGAACATCATTGCCTGCCGAGATGTAGATCATGGGATTGATGGCTTCGCCGTCCACCCTGATCTCGTAGTGGAGATGCGGGCCGGTGGACCGTCCGGAATTGCCCATATCACCGATCCGCTCCCCGCGCGAGACCCTTTGCCCGACCGAGACGCGGATCGCATTCAGATGGGCGTAGCGGGTCTCGATCCCGAATTCGTGCCGGATCTTGATGAGCCGGCCGTAGCCGCCCTGCCATCCGGCAAAGGTCACGACGCCGTCGGCCGTCGCATAGACCGGCGTGCCGACCGGCCCGGCCAGGTCGATTCCCTCGTGCATCCGGTTCCAGCGCGGGCCGAAGCCGGAGGTGAACCGGAAGCCGTCCTGCAGCGGCATGCTGAAGGGGACGCGCTGGAAGGCGATCCGGTAGGTATTCAGGTCGTCCAGACGGTCGAGGATGCGGTTGGCGCGCACCGCCGCATCGTTGGCGGCCATCGTGCCGGACGTGGAGACCGCGATCGGCGTCAGCGGTCCGCCCACGCCGGCATAGCCGCGCCGAACCTGATCGAGTAGGCGCCGGGGATCGAGGCCGGCGCTGCGGAACACACGGTCGAGCGGTTCGACCGAGATCTGCATCGCTTCCTCGAGCTGGCGGAAGATGGCGTCGTTGTGCTCCTCCACGAGGCGCAGCTCGAGGTCCAGATCGCCGGCCAGGCGCACCGCATCGGCGGCCTCGCTTGCATGGCGGTCGCGTTCGGCGGCCGTATCGGCCAGGGCATCGGCCAGAACGTCGAGCGCCGCCACCAGCTCGGCCGCGTCCGGCCCCGAAGGCGTCTCGCCGGAGGCGACGGCCAGGCGCATCCGCGCCTCCTCGCGTTCGGCGACCGCCCGGCGCAGGGTGCCCTGCACCACGCCGAGACTGGTCTCGAGTTCGCGCACGCGCTCTTCCGCGGACAGAAGTTCGCTCTGCATGACGGAGACCTGCGTGAGCGCGGTGGCGAAGCGTTCCTGCGCGGCCACGGCCTCGGCGGCGTAACGGTCGCGCTCGGCCGACAGGGCATTGAGCCGATCCTCGTACACCATCTTTTCCCGGATGGCCTGGGCCCGGAAGTTCCCGGCCCCGATGGAATCCATCAGCACGATCGCCGTGGCGATGATGGCCCATCCGACAAGGACGGTGCTCCCCGTCCACGCCGCCAGCTGCGTCGCGGGCCTGAGACGGATGAAACGGGTGTGGTCGTCCGACCGGATGAACAGACGCCGCTCAGGAAACCGCCGTCCGAGAGCCGCATGCACGCGCTGCGCCAGTCGCGAAGTCAATGCCCCAGCCTCTTTTCTGTCCCTCGCGGGGCACTGCCGGGCCCCTTGTCTCGCGAAGGGGTAACGGCGGCGTTAAGGGGTCGCAACAGCTTATCCGGACCGGGGCGCGACCGGTCTGCCACAGGACGGGCGGTTGGGCAGGATTCTGCCTAGGCAACAGCCCGTCAGCACGCGACGGCGCCGAGCGGGCGCCCGCCCTCACGGCGCGCTTGACTGCGGGTGCGGGCGAGGGCAGGCGCGCCCGATCCTCCATCAACCCGCGCCGTTCGCGGCCGGCAGTCGCTCAGTTCCCCGCTGGGGCGGCGGCGGCCCGGACGGCGTCCAGAACCTGTGCCGCGTGATTCTTCACTCGCGAGACGTTCCAGACGCGGAGCACGCGCCCGTCGGCGCCGATCAGGACGGTGGTCCGCAGGATTCCCTCGTAGCGGCGGCCGTACATCGACTTCTCGCCCCATGCGCCATAGGCGCGGATCGTGTCTCCGGTCTCGTCGGCCAGCAGGGGCACGCCCAGTCCCGCCTTGTCGCGGAACCGGTCCTTGGCGGCCGCGTCGCCGGCGGACAGACCCAGCACCGTCGCGCCCAGCGCCTCGAACTCGGGCAGGAGGCGGGTGAAATCCTGCGCCTCGGTCGTGCAGCCGGGCGTATCGTCGGCCGGATAGATGAACAGGACGACCGGACGCCCGGCCAGCTGCGACAGCGAAACACGGCCGCCGCCATCGCGAGGCAGGTCGAAGTCCGGAGCGGGATCGCCGGGAACGAGGGTCATGCGCCGAAACTCGCCCGTCCCGGCGATTCACGGAAGGGTGTGGCCGTGCGGCGCTTCCGTTTGTGCGGCCCTGCGGCGATGATGCAACGGAGGATCGAGCAGCCGTTCCAGAGGCATGACCCACCGCACCAGCGAGGCTTCCAGCCCCGAGGGGATTCCGCCGCCTCCGGAAGCCGGATCGCGGTCCGGTGGCGTGCCGCCCGAGCCGAGCGGAGGGGTGGTGCGGAACCCTGCCGTCCGGGGTGATGCCACGGCCTCTCCGGCGCCCGGGGCCCGGCGCCGCTCGAGACGGGGGCGTGGCCGCCTTCTTCTTGCCGCCGGCACGATGGTGCTGCTCGCGGGTGTCGCCGCGCTCCTGATGGTCGGGCGCGAGGTCGCGGCGCCGGACTGGTTGCGCCGCCACCTGGAGGCTGCCGCCACCGAAGCCCTGGGCGGGGCGGGGCTGGAGTTCGGGGCGATCACGCTGCGCATCCCGGCCGACCTGCGGCCCGGACTGCGCCTCGTGGATGTCCGCCTGCACGACCCGGAGGGCCGGCTGGTCGCGCGCGTGCCCGAGATCACGGCCACCCTCTCCCCGCGCGGGCTGCTGTTCGAGCGCCGCCCCCTCATCCAGCACATCGGCGTGGTGGGCGCCGAGATCTGGGTGGGCCGGTCGGCGGACGGAAGCCTCGATCTGGCGGTGGGGACGGGCTCGGGCGGGCCGAGCCCGCTGGGCCGGGCCGCCGGGTTGTGGCAGCTGCCCGAGCGATTCGAACGGCTGTTCGACCATCCCCGGCTGGCGGCGCTGCGCCGCGTGGAGGTGACGGGGCTCGTGGCCAACTACGACGATCTGCGCGCGGGCCGGAGCTGGACGCTGGACGGAGGAAACCTGCTGCTCGACCTGTCGGGCGCACAGACCCGGCTGACGGCCGAGGTCACGCTTCTGTCGGGTCGCGCCTATGCGAGCCGCGCCCGCCTCGACTACGGCAGCCCGCGCGGCAGCCCGGAGGCCCGCTTCGGCCTGGTGCTGACCGATGTGGCCGCCCGCGACGTGGCCAGCCAGAGCCCCGCGCTGGCCTGGCTGGGCGCCGTGGATGCGCCCGTCTCGGCCGCGCTGAGGGGGAGCATCGATGCCGGGGGCGGTCTCGGGCCGCTGGCCCTCGCGCTCAAGGTCGCGCCGGGCGAGCTGCGGCCCGATCCCCGCGCGCCGGGGATCGCCTTCGACCTGGCGCGCGCGTATCTGGCCTATGACCCGGCGGCCCAGGAGATCCGGTTCGACCGGCTGGAGATCCAGAGCGAGCGCGGCGCCGTGACGGGCGCAGGCGTCGCCTGGCCCGAGGAGTTCCGCGCCGGACTGCCGAGGGCGCTGGTCGGCCAGTTCCGGCTGACGGATGTGGTCATCGCCTCGCCCGGTCTCTATCCCGAGCCGCAGCACTGGCCCGAGGTGGCCGCGCAGATGAGGCTCCGTCTGGACCCCTTCGCGGTCGAGGTGGCGCAGGCCGAGGTCGCCCTGCCGGACGGCGACGGCCGGCTGGTGGCGCAAGGGCGCCTCGCGCCGGCGGCAGGGGGCTGGGAGGTGGCGCTCGACGGCCGGCTGGACCGGGTGGGGCGCGAGCGCGTGCTGGCGGTCTGGCCTCCCGGCCTGCGTCCGGGCCTGCGGGCCTGGGTCGAGCAGCACGTGTCCGCCGCGCAGTTCGAGGACGTGACGGTGGCGCTCCGGCTCGGGCCGGGGCAGCCGGCGCGCTTCGCCCTCTCTGCCCCCTTCCACGAGGGCGCCGTCCGCCCTCTGGCCTCGCATCCGCCGGTCGAGGGCGCGGCCGGGGTGCTGTCCTGGAGCGACGGAGGCTTTGCGCTCCGGCTCGACCGGGGCTGGACCGTGCCGCGGCAGGGGGGCACCGTGGATCTCGGGGGGACGGGCTTCGTCATACCCCCTTCGGACGATCCGCGGGTGCCGGCCCGGGTCGATCTTGTGGCGGCAGGGTCCGTGGAGGGAGCGCTGGCGCTGCTCGACGAGCCGCCCTGGTCCGTGCTGACGAGGGCCGGCCTGCCCGTGGACCTGGCCGAAGGGCGCGCCGAGATTGCGGGGCGCGTGGATCTGCTGCTCGGCGGGATGGGGCCGGGGGACCTGCGCTACGACGTGGCGGCCTCCCTCCGTGATGTGGAGAGCGCGGTGCTGGTGCCGGGGCGGCGTCTGACGGCGGACCGGCTGGCCGTCCGCGCGACCGAGGCCGAGGTCCTTGTGGAAGGCGCGGCGCGCCTGGACGGCGTTCCGCTGACGGGACGGTGGCGGCAGGTCCATGCCGAAGGCGGCCGGTCGCGCGTCGAGGCCGACGGCGTCCTCACCCCGGCGACCCTCGCGGCGTTCGGTGTCGCCCTGCCGCCCGGCACGGTGAGGGGGGAAGGGCGGGCCTCGGTCGTCCTGGATCTGGTGCCGGGGTCGGCGCCGGTCTTGTCCGTCCGGTCCGACCTGGCCGGTCTGTCGCTGTCCCTTCCCCAGATCGGCTGGTCCAAGGGGGCGGCGACCCGGGGCACGTTCGCGCTCGAGGGCCGGCTCGGCGCACCGCCCGTGTTCGACAGCCTGACCCTCGCAGCGCCGGGCCTGTCGGCTGCGGGCCGGCTCGTGCTCGGAGCGGATGGCGGGTTCCGGCGGCTCGACCTGTCCCGCCTGCGCGTGGGGGACTGGCTCGATGCGCCCGTGGCGCTGATCGGGGCGGAGCCGCGGGTCGAGCTGCGCGGCGGGGCCCTGGACCTGCGTCGCGCAGCCCTTGGCGGAACGGGCGGCGAAGGCGGCGGGGGCCCGGTCGCCGTGGCGCTCGACCGTCTGCAGGTGACCGATGCCATCGCGCTCACCCGCTTCGAGGGCGAGTTCACCACCGCGCGCGGGCTGGAGGGCGAGTTCACGGCCCAAGTCAACGAAGGACCTCGCGTCGTCGGCCGCGTCGCCCCCCAGGCGGGCCGCGTCGGCGTGCGCATCCGCGGCGACAATGCGGGGGCGGTAATGCGCGCCGCCGGCCTGTTCGAGCGGGCCGAGGGCGGCTCGCTCGACCTCTTGCTTCTGCCGGTGGACGACGCCGCTTACAGCGGCGAGCTGTTTGTCCAGGGGTTGCGCGTGCGCGACGCGCCCGCCCTCGCCTCGCTGCTCAATGCCGCTTCGGTGGTGGGACTTCTCCAGCAGCTCGGCGGACAGGGCATCCTGTTCGACGAGGTCCGGGGAGAGTTCCGGCTCGATCCGCGACAGGTCACCGTCTCGCGCTCGAGCGCCGTGGGGGCGGGGCTGGGCCTGTCGCTCGACGGCATCTACGACCTCGCGCTCGGCCGGATGGACTTCCAGGGGGTGTTGTCGCCCTTCTACCTCGTCAACGGGATCGGGGCGATCCTGACGCGGCGGGGCGAAGGGCTGATCGGATTCAACTTCCGCCTCCGCGGCGATCCGGCGGCCCCGCAGGTCTCGGTCAACCCGCTCTCGGCCCTCACCCCCGGCTTCTTCCGCGAGATCTTCCGCCGTCCCCCGCCGGTCTGACAATCCTTGCGGCGCGTCGGCTCCGGCCCTAGTTGGCCGCCATGCGCCTGTCCGACTTCGACTTCGACCTGCCCGAGCGGCTGATCGCCACGCGACCCGCCCGCCCCCGCTCCTCGGCGCGGCTGCTCGTGGCGACGCCCGACCGGATCGAGGACCGGATCGTGGCCGACCTGCCGGACATCCTGCGTCCCGGCGACCGCCTCGTGCTCAACGACACGCGCGTGATCCCCGCCCGCCTCCACGGCACGCGCCGGCGCGGCGAGGCGGTGGCGCGGATCGAGGCCACGCTGATCGAGGACCGGGGCGAGGGGCTCTGGGCCGCCCTCGTCCGGCCGCTGCGCAAGCTGCGCGAGGGCGAAACGGTGGAGTTCGGCGAGGGTCTTTCGGCCCGCTTCGAGGGCACCGATGCCGAGGCCGCGCTGCTGCGCTTCGCCCTCTCGCCCGAGGCCTTCGCCGAGGCGCTCGCCCGCGCGGGCTCCATGCCGCTGCCCCCCTATATCGAGGCGCTGCGCCCCGCCGACGACGCCGACCGCGAGGATTACCAGACCGTCTGGGCCGCGCGCGACGGCGCCGTGGCCGCGCCCACGGCGTCGCTCCATTTCGACCGGCCGCTGCTCGAGGCGCTCGCCGCCCGCGGCATCGCCTTCACCCATGTCACGCTCCATGTCGGCGCGGGGACGTTCCTGCCCGTCAAGGTGGACGCCATCGCCGATCACCGCATGCATGCCGAATGGGGCGAGATCACGGACGAGGCGGCTGCCGCCATCGCCGCGACCCGGGCCGAGGGGGGGCGGGTGATTCCCGTGGGCACCACCGCCATGCGCCTTCTCGAGACGGCCGCGCAGGCGTCGGGTGCCGTGGAGCCCTGGCGGGGCGAGACGGACATCTTCATCACGCCGGGCTTCCGCTTCCGCGCCAGCGACGGGCTGATGACCAACTTCCACCTGCCGCGCAGCACGCTGATGATGCTCGTATCGGCCTTTCTGGGTCTCGAGCGGATCCGGGAAGTCTATGCCCACGCGATCGCGGCGGGCTACCGCTTCTTTTCCTACGGCGACGCGTCGCTCCTGCTGCCGGGGGGACGTTAGAGCGACAGGCCCTGTCGCCTGTGGATAAGCCGGGGCTCTCCGGCCGGGCTAGGGGACAGGGCAGCAGAGCGGGGGTGGCGCGATGATCCAGGTTCTCGGCAGCGCCTGGGCGCTACTGCTCGGGATGTACTTCCTGATGATCGGCAACGGCCTGCAGGGCACGCTGCTGGGGCTGCGGGCGCAGGCCGAGGGATTCGCCACGCTCGAGATCAGCGTGGTCATGTCGGCCTATTTCGTGGGCTTCCTGTTCGCCTCGCGGCTGGCACCCGTTCTGATCGCACGGGTCGGGCATGTGCGGGTGTTCTCGGCCCTCGGCTCCATGATCTCGGCCATCCTCATCCTCTACCCGCTGTTCCCCGAGCCCTGGGCCTGGGCGCTGGGGCGGGTCGTGATCGGATTCTGCTATTGCGGGGTCTACATCACCGCCGAATCGTGGCTGAACGCGGCCGCCTCCAACGCCCACCGGGGCAAGGCGCTGTCGCTCTACATGGCGGTGCAGATGGGGGGCATCATCACGGCGCAATGGCTGGTGGCGCAGGGCGACGTGATGGGTTTTGCCGTGTTCATCATCCCCTCGGTCCTCGTCTCGCTCAGCTTCGCGCCCGTGCTGCTTTCGGCCACGCAGACGACCCCCGCCTTCGCCGACACCAAGCCGCTCAGCATCCGCCGCCTGCTCCATGCCTCGCCGCTCGCCTGCGCGGGGATGTTCCTGCTCGGCTCGGTGTTTGCGGCGCAGTTCGGGATGTCGGCGGTCTATGGCACCCGCGCCGGCATGACCGAGGGGCAGATCGCGCTGATGGTCTCGCTCACCTACACGGCCGCGCTGCTGGCGCAGTATCCGATCGGGTGGCTGTCGGACCGGATGGACCGGCGGGTGCTGATCCTGGGCCTGGCGGCGCTGGGCGGCCTCGGGGCGGCGCTGGCGCTGGTCCTGCCGGGACCGGTCTGGATCGCGCTGGCGGCCGCGGCGGTGGTGGGGGGCACGTCCAACCCGCTCTACGCCCTCTTGATCGCCTATGCCAACGACTACCTCGAGAAGGGGGACATGGCCGCGGCCTCGGCCGGGCTTCTGTTCATCAACGGGCTGGGCGCCATCGCCGGGCCGGTCCTCGTGGGGTGGGTCATGGATGCGGGCGGCGCACAGGGCTTCTGGGGCATCATCGCGGCGGTGATGCTGGCGCTCGCGGCCTATGCCGCCTGGCGGATGCGGGCCGCGCCGGGGCGCGAGATCGTCGGCGACCGGACCGCCTTCACCCCCGTGCCCGTGGCCGCCACGCCTGTGGCCGCCATGCTCGAGGACGCCGCCGATCCGCCGACCGACGGCGGGCCGCGCAACAGGGAGGCCGCATGACCGCCACGATCCCCGGTCCCGACGACGTCACGGCCTTCTGGCTCGAGGAGGTGGGCGAGGCGCGCTGGTATGCGAGCGACGACGCGCTGGACGCGGCGATCCGCGACCGGTTCGGTTCCGCCTGGGCCGAGGCGGCGCGGGGCCGGCTGGGGCACTGGATGGCCACCGCCCCGGGCGCGCTGGGCTATCTCATCCTGCTCGACCAGTTTCCGCGCAACATGTTCCGCGGAGAGGCGCGCGCCTTCGCCACCGACGGGCGGGCACGGGTGGCGGCCAAGACGGCGATCGGCCGCGGCTGGGACCTGCGCATCCCCGAGCCCGAGCGGCAGTTCTTCTACCTGCCGCTGATGCACAGCGAGGTGCTGGTGGACCAGGACCGCACCGTGCGGCTGTTCCTGTCGCGGATGCCCGAGACCGGCGCGGACGGCCTTCTCCATGCGCTCGCCCATCGCGAGCAGATCCGCCGCTTCGGCCGCTTTCCCGGCCGCAATGCCGCGCTGGGCCGCCAGAGCACCCCGGAGGAGGAGGCCTTCCTGGCCGAGGGGGGCCAGTACGCCCTGTATCAGCGGATCAAGGCTGCCCGCGCGGCCTGAGCGCGCCTGCTGGCCGCCGCCGCGGGGGCGGGCTACCATCGCCCCCGGAACACTCACGGAGGGCGGCGCATGGCGGGTGATCGGTTCGACACGGTGGTGATCGGTGCGGGGCCGGGGGGGTATGTCTGCGCCATCCGCGCCGCGCAGCTGGGCCAGACGGTCTGCGTCGTCGAACGCGAGCATCTGGGCGGCATCTGCCTCAACTGGGGCTGCATCCCGACCAAGGCCATGCTGCGCTCGGCCGAGGTGTTCCACCTCATGCACCGGGCCAAGGAGTTCGGGCTGAAGGCCGAGGGGATCGGCTACGACCTGGAGGCGGTGGTCAAGCGCTCGCGCGGGGTGGCCAAGCAGCTTGCGGGCGGGGTGGGGCACCTGCTCAGGAAGAACAAGGTCACCGTCGTGATGGGAGAGGCGCGCCTGGCGGGCAAGGGCCGCGTCGCGGTCAAGACCGACAAGGGGGAGCGCACCCTCGAGGCGGGGGCCATCGTCATCGCCACCGGCGCCCGCGCCCGCGCCCTGCCGGGGATGGAGCCGGACGGGGACCTGATCTGGAACTACAAGCACGCGCTCCAGCCGCCGCGGATGCCCAGGGACCTGCTGGTGATCGGGTCGGGAGCCATCGGGATCGAGTTCGCGTCCTTCTTCAACGCCCTGGGTGCCAAGGTGACCGTTGCCGAGGCCGTGGACCGCATCCTGCCCGTCGAGGACGAGGAGATCAGCGCCTTTGCCCGCAAGCAGTTCACCAAGCTGGGCATGACGATCCGCGAGGGGGCCAGGGTCTCGCTCGAGAAGGGCAAGGGCAAGGTCAAGGCCCGCATCGAGGCCGGCGGCAAGACCGAGGAGGCCGAGTTCGACACCGTCATCTCGGCGGTGGGGATCGTCGGCAATGTCGAGGGGATCGGGCTGGAGGAGATGGGCATCCGCGTCGAGCGCGCCCATATCGTCACGGACGAGTACTGCCGCACCGGGGTCGAGGGGATCTGGGCCATCGGCGACGTGGCCGGGGCCCCCTGGCTCGCCCACAAGGCATCCCACGAGGGCGTCATGGTGGCCGAGATGATCGCCGGCCGGAAGGTCCACCCGATCAAGCCCGGCTCCATCGCGGGGTGCACCTACTGCAATCCCCAGATCGCCTCGGTCGGCTGGACCGAGAAGCGCGCGCGCGAGGAAGGCCACGAGGTGCGCGTCGGCCGCTTCCCCTTTGTGGGCAACGGCAAGGCCATCGCGCTGGGCGAGCCCGAGGGGATGGTCAAGACCGTGTTCGACGCCAAGACCGGCGAGCTTCTGGGCGCGCACATGATCGGCGCCGAGGTGACCGAACTGATCCAGGGCTATGTCGTCGCCCGCACGCTGGAGACGACCGAGGCCGAGCTGATGGAGACGGTGTTCCCGCATCCCACCCTCTCCGAGATGATGCACGAGGCCGTCCTCGACGCCTATGGCCGCGTGATCCACTTCTGAAGCCTCCTGTCTGCGGAAAGGGGGGCGATTCGCCCCCGGCCCCTCCGGTCTAGCAGGAACAGGTGAACAGGCGGTTAACGGCTCGCCTCGGGGCAGAGCACTGGCCAGAACGAAACATGAACATTATTCTCCTTCCGGTAGAACGGGCCGACTCGGCCCCGATCAGGCTTGAAATGTCCCACCGCGTCGTCATCTTCCCCTCCATGAACGCGCATCCCGCCCAGCGAGCGATGGTCAGCCCGACGCTTGGGGACTGGAACCGCTTCTGCCGCGAGAAGGGGATCGGGGTCATGCGGCCCTGCCCCCGCTGCGGAGCGCCCGGACAGGTGGGCGCGGACGAATCCGAGGATGGCCAGTCGATGGGCCCCCCCACCCCTGCGGACGTGCTGCGGATGCAGACGATGACGCAGGAATGCGACAATTGCGGCTACCAGATGACCTATTCGATGCGGCCCTTCGTGGACTGGCTCCTGTCCGCATGAGCGGACCCGTCATCGACTTCCGCAGACGCGACGGCGACGGCCCCGCGGGGGGCGACGGCTCGGGCGTGCTGGAGGAGCGCGTCCGTCGGCTCGAGGCCGACATGGCCGAGATCAAGGGCGACATCCGCGCCCTGCGCGGCGACGTGGCCGAACTCAAGGGCCGGGTGGCGATGCTGCCCGGCTATCAGGGCCTGATCGTGGTGCTGGGCGCGTTCGTGACCATGATCAGCGTGATCGTCGGCGTCGGCACCTTCCTGGTCAACTACGCACCCTGAGCGGTGCGGGCGGAGGACCGCCGCGTTCCCCTTCCGTTCGGTGATCCCCTTTCCCCCCGGACGCGTTTCGGCTAAGCAGTCGCGGCCCCCTCCCTCCCGCCGTTCCTCCCGGAGCCTCCTCATGCCCGAGCAGAAGTTCATCGAGGTGCGCGGCGCGCGCGAGCACAACCTCAAGAACGTCGATCTGGACATCCCCCGGGACAAGCTGGTGGTGGTCACCGGCCTGTCGGGGTCGGGCAAGTCGAGCCTCGCCTTCGACACGATCTATGCCGAGGGGCAGCGCCGCTATGTCGAGTCGCTCTCGGCCTATGCGCGCCAGTTCCTCGACATGATGGAAAAGCCCGATGTGGACCACATCTCGGGCCTGTCGCCCGCGATCTCCATCGAGCAGAAGACGACCTCGAAGAACCCCCGCTCGACCGTCGGGACGGTGACGGAGATCTACGACTACCTGCGCCTTCTGTTCGCGCGGGCAGGGACCCCTCATTCGCCCGCCACCGGCCTGCCCATCGAGGCGCAGCAGGTGCAGGACATGGTGGACCGCGTCATGGCCATGCCAGAGGGGACCCGCGGCTACCTGCTCGCCCCCATCGTGCGCGACCGCAAGGGCGAATACCGCAAGGAGCTGCTGGAGCTGCGCAAGCAGGGCTTCCAGCGGGTCAAGATCGACGGGTCCTTCCACGAGATCGAGGAGGCGCCCGCGCTCGACAAGAAGCTGCGCCACGACATCGACGTGGTGGTGGATCGCATCGTGGTGCGCCCCGGCCTCGAGACGCGGCTGGCCGACAGCTTCCGCACGGCGCTCGACCTCGCCGACGGGATTGCGGTGCTCGAGACCGCGCCGGCCGAGGGCGAGGGCGAGCGGATCACCTTCAGCGAGAAGTTCGCCTGCCCGGTCTCGGGCTTCACCATCGCCGAGATCGAGCCGCGGCTGTTCAGCTTCAACGCGCCCTACGGCGCCTGCCCGGCCTGCGACGGCCTGGGATCGGAGATGGTCTTCGACGAACGGCTGGTCGTTCCCGATGTCACGCGCAAGCTGAACGCGGGCGCCATCGCCCCCTGGGCGCGGTCCAAGTCTCCTTATGTCACCCAGACGATCGAGGCGCTGGCCCGCCACTACGCCTTCGACAAGACGGCGCGTTGGAAGGACATCCCCGAGCGCGCGCGCGAGGTGCTGCTGCACGGATCGGGCGGCGAGGAGATCGCCTTCCGCTACGACGAGGGGGGGCGCGTCTATCAGGTCCGCCGCCCCTTCGAGGGGGTGATCCCCAATCTCGAGCGGCGCTGGCGCGAGACCGATTCGGCCCTCGTGCGCGAGGACCTGGACCAGTATCGCAACGAGCGGCCCTGCGGCGCCTGCGGCGGCTTCCGCCTCAAGCCCGAGGCGCTGGCGGTCCGGATCGGCGGCCTCCATGTGGGCGAGGTGGTGCGCCTGTCGATCCGGCAGGCGCTGGCCTGGGCCGAGACGGTGCCGGCGGCGCTCTCGGCCCAGAAGAACGAGATCGCGCGCCCCATCCTCAAGGAGATCCGCGAGCGGCTGGGATTTCTGAACAATGTGGGCCTCGACTACCTGACGCTGAGCCGCAACGCCGGCACCCTCTCCGGCGGCGAGAGCCAGCGCATCCGGCTCGCCTCGCAGATCGGGTCGGGGCTCACGGGCGTGCTCTACGTTCTGGACGAGCCCTCGATCGGGCTGCACCAGCGCGACAACGACCGCCTGCTCGAGACGCTGCGGCGGCTGCGCGACGCGGGCAACACGGTAATCGTGGTCGAGCACGACGAGGACGCCATCCGCACGGCCGACTACGTCTTCGACATCGGCCCCGGCGCGGGCGTCCATGGCGGGCGCGTGGTCGCGCAAGGCACCCCGGCCGAGATCGAGGCCAACCCCGCCTCGCTGACCGGAGACTACCTCGCCGGGCGGCGCGAGATCCCGGTGCCGGCCCGGCGCCGGCCGGGCAACGGCAAGGCGCTGCGGGTGGTCAACGCCACGGGCAACAACCTGCGCGGCGTGACGGTGGAGTTTCCGCTGGGCCGCTTCGTCTGCGTCACCGGGGTGTCGGGCGGGGGCAAGTCCACGCTGACGATCGAGACGCTCTACAAGAACGCGGCCCTGACGCTGAACGGCGCGCGCGAGACGCCGGCCCCCTGCGACACGATCGAGGGATTCGGGCATCTCGACAAGGTCATCGACATCGACCAGCGCCCGATCGGGCGCACGCCGCGCTCGAACCCCGCGACCTATGTCGGCGCCTTTACCCCCATCCGCGACTGGTTCGCGGGCCTGCCCGAGGCGCAGGCGCGCGGCTACAAGCCCGGCCGCTTCAGCTTCAACGTCAAGGGCGGCCGCTGCGAGGCCTGCCAGGGCGACGGCGTCATCAGGATCGAGATGCACTTCCTGCCGGACGTCTATGTCACCTGCGAGACCTGCAAGGGCCGCCGCTACAACCGCGAGACGCTCGAGGTGCTGCACAAGGGCCGCAGCATCGCCGACGTGCTCGACATGACCGTGGAGGAGGCGCAGGACTTCTTCCGCGCCGTTCCCGCCATCCGCGAGAAGATGGACGCGCTGGTGCGCGTGGGGCTGGGCTATGTCCGCGTGGGCCAGCAGGCCACCACCCTCTCGGGCGGCGAGGCGCAGCGGGTGAAGCTCGCCAAGGAACTCTCGCGCCGCTCGACGGGCCGCACGCTCTACATCCTCGACGAGCCGACGACGGGCCTGCACTTCGAGGACGTGCGCAAGCTGCTCGAGGTGCTGCACGAGCTGGTGGATCAGGGCAACACCGTGGTGGTGATCGAGCACAACCTCGACGTGATCAAGACCGCCGACTGGATCATCGACATCGGGCCCGAGGGGGGCGACGGCGGCGGCCTGATCGTGGCCGAAGGCACGCCCGAGGACGTGGCCGCCCATCCCGACAGCCATACGGGCCGCTATCTGGGGCCGCTGCTCGCGCGGCGGCGGGTGGCGGCGGAATAGGGCTCAGCCCCCGCGCAGGGCCGCGTCCTCGGCCCGGATGCGCACGGCCAGCACCAGCGCGTTGAGCAGGCTGAACAGCATCGCCACCCAGACGAGGCCGAAGGCCAGCGGCAGGACGGCGATCTCGGCCGCGACCACGGCATAGTTCGGGTGGCGCAGCCAGCGGAACGGCCCCCCCGTGACCAGCGGGGCGCCGGGCAGGACGATGATCCGCGTCGTCCAGCGCCGCCCCAGCGTGGCGATCACCCAGATGCGCAGGGCCTGAAGGACGACGAACAGCCCCAGCCAGAACCACATGACGGGCTGGCCGGGCGCGAGGAGCCACAGCGCGACCAGCCAGCCCGCATGGACGGCGACGATCAGGGGATAATGGCCCGGCGCCACCTCGTAGGCCCCCCGTGCCAGCAGCGCGCGTGTGTTGGCCTGCGCCAGGACCAGCTCGCCCAGCCGTTGCAGCGTCACCAGCGCGAGGACGAGGACGGCGATGCTCATGCCGCGCGCAGGATCGCGGTCGAGGCGGTGAAGCCGGGGCCGAGCGCGGTGACCGCCTGCCGCCCCGACCCGAAGCCCGCGCGCTCGAGCACGAAGAGCGCAGTGGGCGCCGACATGTTGCCGCATTCGCGCAGCACCGCCCGCTCGTGGTCGAGGCTGCCCTGCGGCAGCCCCAGCGCGCGCTCGAGCGCGGCGACGACCTTGGCGCCGCCCGGATGACAGGTGAAGCGGTCGATCTCCGCCCGCGAGAGGCCCGCCCGGCCCAGGAGCGCGTCCATCGCCGCGCCCAGCCGCTCCTCGGCGAAGGGGGGGATGGCGCGGTCGAAGATCACGCCCAGGCCCGTCTCGGTCACGTCCCAGCCCATGATGCCCAGCGTGTCGGGCCAGCGATGCTCGGCCGCGGCCTCGACCTCGGCGACGCCCCCCTCGCCCGCGCGCAGCACGCAGGCCGCCGCCCCGTCGCCGAACAGCGCGGTGGCCACCAGGTTGGCCTTGGACGTGTCCTCGAGCCGGAAGGAGAGGGTGCACAGCTCGATCGTGACCATCAGCACGACATGCTCCGGCTCCCCCCGCGCGAGCCGCGCGGCGAGCCCCAGCCCCGTGATCCCGCCCGCGCAGCCCAGGCCGAAGACGGGGACGCGGTGGACATGGGGGCCGAACCCCATCCGCTCGGCGACGCGCGCCTCGATGGACGGTGTGGCGATCCCGGTGGAGGAGACGGTGACGACCGTGCCCACATCGGCCGCACGCAGCCCGGCGCGGTCCAGCGCGCGGCCTGCCGCCTCCACGAACAGCGCGTCCGCCCCGTTGAGATAGGCGGCCGTCCGGTCCGGCCAGCCGCGCGGCCGGAGGAACCATTCGAGCGGCACGACCGAGTGGCGCCGGTCGATCCCGGCCGAGGCGAAGATCGCCGACAGCCGCCCCCAATCCTCGATCCGGTCGCCCCACATCCGCGCCGCCTCGCGCGCGACATCCGCCTGGAGAAGCCGGTGGGGCGGCAGCGCGGTGGCCAGGCTGAGGAGCCGGACGGGGGCTCCGGCGGCTTGGATGGTCATGGGCGCTCCGATCCGGGGCCGTCTCGGAGGGCTACGGGCGGCGCAGGGCGGCGGATCAGCCCGCCGCGCCCTGCGGCTCGATCCACGGGGTGGTCGACTCCAGCGCGTCGGGCGGCAGCCCCAGGATCTCGAGCGCGCCGGCGATGCCGTCCTGCAGGCGGATGACGGCGCCCAGCACCCCGTCCCAGGAGCGCATGACGAGCCCCGCCATCGCCCGGGCGGGGGGCGACTCGGCGACCATGACCATGATCGTCTCCTCTGCCCCTTCGATGAGCGGACCGGACAGTTCGGCCTGCATGCGCAGAAAGGCCGCATAGTTGCGTTCGTAGCCCGTCACCGCCCGCAGGTCCACGAGATGCCGCAGGCCGGGCCGGAACTCGGGATGGCCGAGGCAGATGCGCAGCCCCCGCGCCGTCTCATCGATGCCGGCCACGCCCCAGTAGCGCACATGGATGAGGCGCGCGGCCGGCAGGATGCGGAAGGCGAGGGGCACGTCACTCCATCTGGCGGAAGTTGAAGGCTGCTCCTTCCTTGATGCCAGAGGGCCAGCGCGCTGTCACGGTCTTGGTGCGGGTGTAGAAGCGGAAGGAATCGGGCCCGTGCTGGTTGAGGTCGCCGAAGGCCGACCGCTTCCACCCGCCGAAGGTGTGATAGGCCAGCGGCACCGGGATGGGCACGTTGATCCCCACCATTCCCACCTGGACCCGCGCCGCGAAGTCGCGGGCCGTGTCGCCGTCGCGGGTGAAGATCGCGGTGCCGTTGCCGTATTCGTGGTCGGTGGCCAGCGCCAGCGCCTCCTCGTAGGACCCCGCACGCACGGTGCTGAGGACGGGTCCGAAGATCTCCTTGCGGTAGATCTCCATGTCGCGGGTGACGCGGTCGAACAGGTGCGGCCCGACAAAGAACCCGTTCTCGTAGCCCTGCAGCCGGAAGTCGCGCCCGTCCACGACCAGCTCGGCCCCCTCGCGCAGGCCCGATTCCACGAGGCGCAGGATGTTCTCGCGGGCCGCGGCGGTGATGACGGGGCCGTAATCCACGTCCCGCCCGGCCGTGTAGGGGCCGACCTTCAGCTTCTCGATGCGCGGGACCAGCTTCCCGATCAGCCGGTCGGCCGTCTCCTCGCCCACGGGAACGGCGACCGAGATGGCCATGCACCGCTCGCCCGCGGCGCCGTAGCCCGCCCCCACCAGCGCGTCGGCCGCCTGGTCCAGGTCGGCGTCGGGCATGACGATCATGTGGTTCTTGGCCCCGCCGAAGGCCTGCACGCGCTTGCCGTGCGCGGCGCCGCGCTCGTAGATGTAGGCCGCGATCGGGGTGGAGCCCACGAACCCCACCGAGGCGATGCCCGGATGCTCGAGGATCGCATCCACCGCCTCCTTGTCGCCGTTGACGACCTGCAGGATGCCGGGCGGCAGCCCCGCCTCCTCCATCAGCGCGGCCAGCATCAGCGGCACGGTCGGCGCGCGCTCGCTGGGCTTGAGGATGAAGGCGTTGCCGCAGGCGATGGCGGGGGCGAACATCCACATCGGGATCATGGCCGGGAAGTTGAAGGGCGTGATCCCCGCGGATACCCCCAGCGGCTGGCGCATCGAATACATGTCGATGCCGGGGCCCGCGCCGTCCGTGAACTCGCCCTTGAGCAGGTGCGGCGCGCCGATGCAGAACTCGACCACCTCCAGCCCCCGCTGGATGTCGCCCGCGGCGTCGGGCAGCGTCTTGCCGTGCTCGCGGGAGAGCGCCTCCGAGAGCGCCTCCATGTCGCGGTGGAGCAGCTCGACCATGCGCATCATCACCCGCGCGCGGCGCTGGGGGTTGACGGCGGCCCATTTCGGCTGCGCGGCCGCCGCCACCTGCACGGCGCGGTCCACCTCGTCGCGGCCCGCGAGCGCGACGCGCGCCTGCACCTCGCCCGTGGCGGGGTTGAACACGTCCCCGAAGCGGCCCGAGCGGCCCTCGACGCGCTCGCCTCCGATATGGTGCCCGATCTCCGTCATCGCATCCTCCCTTCCGGCCATGCGGCCGCTCTAGCGTTGCACGGGCGCGGCTCCAAGCGGCATGATGCCAAAGCGATCTTGCAGGGATGCAAGGGAATGGACTGGGACGACCTGCGCGTGTTCCTCGGCGTGGCGCGGACGGGGGGTCTGTCGGCCGCGGCGCCGGGTCTGCGGATGGACCCCGCCACGGTGGGGCGCCGCGTGGCCCGGCTCGAGCAGGCGCTGGGCCTCGCGCTGTTTCTCAAGGGTCCCGGCGGCTATGCCCTGACCGAGGCGGGCGCGCGCCTGCTGCCCCATGCCGAAGCCGCCGAGGAGGCCGCGCGCCTGGCGGCCGAGGCGGGGCGCGGCGGGGCAGGGGGCCTGTCGGGGCAGGTGCGGATCGGGGCGCCCGACGGCTGCGCCAACTTCCTTCTGCCGCAGGTGGCCGCGCGCCTCCGCGCCGTCAATCCGGGGCTCGAGATCCAGATCCTCGCCCTGCCGCGCATGGTGTCGCTGTCGCGGCGCGAGGCGGATTTCGCCGTCACGCTGACCCCGCCGGACGGCGGGCGCCTCGTCGTGCGCAAGGTCTCCGAATACCGGCTCCACCTCGCGCAGCGGCGCGACGCGCCCCCCGTCCGCACCCCTGAGGACCTGCGCGGCCGCCCCGTGGTGGGCTACATCCCCGACATGATCTTCGACCGCGCGCTGGATTACGGGCCCGAGGCAGGGTTGCCGCCGCCCGCCCTTGCCTCCAACGCGGTCGCGGTCCAGCTCATGCTGCTGCGGCAGGGGGGCGTGGGGGTGGTCCACGACTTCGCGCTGCCCTTCGCGCCGGAACTGGGCCGCATCCTGACCGACCGGGTCAGCCTGCGCCGCGCCTATTTCCTCGTGAGGCACGACGCGGACCGGCGGTCCGAGCGGATGAACCGCATCGCCGCCGCCCTGACGGAGGGTCTCAGGGCCGAGATCGCGCGGCTCGAGGCCGAGGTTGCCTTGACAGAGGCCTCACGCGGGCGTGACGTGGAGGGGTGAGCCACAAGGGAGGGCGCCATGCTCGTGCGGCAGATCCTGAAGTCCAAGGGCTCGGACACCGTCCTGACGATCTGTCCCGATGCCACCGTGGCCGAGGCGGCGCGGATGCTGTCGGAGCGGCGGATCGGCTGCCTCGTGGTCAGTCGCGACGGCGCGACCCCGATCGGCATGATCTCGGAGCGCGACATCGTCCGCGAGGTGGGCACGCGCGGCGCCGCCTGCCTGCAGGAGCGGGTCGAGCAGCTGATGACCGCCCGCGTCGTCACCTGCGGCTGCGACGACCAGGCCGACGCGGTTCTGGGCCAGATGACCGAGGGACGCTTCCGCCACCTGCCGGTGATGGACGACGGCCGCATGGTGGGCCTCGTCTCCATCGGCGACGTGGTCAAGGCCCGCCTGAGCGAACTGGCGATGGAAAAGGATGCCCTCGAAGGCATGATCAAGGGCTTCTGAATGCGCATCGGCCTCTATCCGGGCACCTTCGACCCGGTCACCTTCGGCCATGCCGACATCATTCGCCGTGCCTGCCGCCTGGTGGACCGCCTCGTGATCGGGGTGGCGATCAACCGCGACAAGGGCCCGCTCTTTCCGCTTGAGGAGCGCGTGGCGCTGCTCGAGGGCGAGATCGCCCCGCTGGCCGCCGTCACGGGGGCCGAGATCGTCGTGCACCCGTTCGAGAACCTGCTGATCGACTGCGCGCGCGAGGTGGGCGCGGGCGTGATCGTGCGGGGCCTGCGCGCCGTGGCCGACTTCGAATACGAGTTCCAGATGGTCGGCATGAACCGCGCGCTGGACGATTCCATCGAGACGGTGTTCCTGATGGCCGAGGCGCGCCACCAGGCCATCGCCTCGCGCCTCGTCAAGGAGATCGCACGCCTCGGGGGCGACGTGTCGCGCTTCGTCTCGCCCGAGGTGCGTGCGGCGCTCGCGCGCCGGTTCGCGGCCGGCTGACGCCACGGCAGGCAGGGAAGAGGCCGAACGCGCCGGCGCCTCGGCGCGTTGGGTCGGCAGAAAACCGCCGGAGTTTCCCATGCGCCCCGTCCTTCTGTCCCTTGCCGCCCTGTTCGCGGCGGCCACGCCTGCCCTGGCCCAGGTCAGCCCCGACGCCCTGGAGGAGGCAAGCTGGGAGAGCGGAGACCTGCCGGAGGGGCAGAGCGCCCTGACGGCCCGGGTCCAGATCCTGCTGGCGCGGGCCGGCATCTCGCCCGGCCCCGTGGACGGGTTCAGCGGTCCCATGTCCGAGACGGCCCTCGCCGCCTTCGAGGAGCGGGAGGGTCTGCCCGTTGACGGCCGCATGGACGAGGCGGTGTGGTCCGCCTTGTCCATCCACGCGGACGAGCCCCTGACCACCACCTACACGATCACCGACGCGGACCATGCCGACCTGGCCGACGCGATTCCCGACGACTGGGAGGGCAAGGCCGCGATGCCCCATCTCAACCATGTCCGCGTCACCGAGCGTCTGGCCGAGCGGTTCGGCATGGCCGAGGGCTTTCTCGAGGCGCTGAATCCCGGCGCCTCCTTCGCCCCCGGCGAGGAGATCGCCGTGATCGACCGCGGCCCCGCCCCCGAGGCCGAGGTGACGCGGATCGAGGTGCGCAAGGACCTCTCCCGGCTGGCGGCCTTCGACGCGATGGGGCAGATGGTGGCCAACTACCCGGTCACCATCGGCAGCGAGACGACGCCCTCGCCTTCGGGCGTGCACAGCGTCGAGGTGGTCGTGTTCGACCCCGACTACACCTACAACCCCGAGACCTTCGGCAACGAGGGGGACGTGCTGATCCTGCCCCCCGGCCCCAACGGCCCCGTGGGCTCGGTCTGGATCGGGCTGTCCGAGCCGGGCTACGGCCTGCACGGCACGCCCGAGCCCGAGGGGCTGTTCAATGCCGCCTCCTCGGGCTGCGTGCGGCTGGCCAATTTCGACGCCGAGGAACTGGCCGGCATGGTCCAGGTCGGCGCCACGGTCGTGTTCCTCGAGGCCGATGACGCGCTGGGCGAGGCCGCCCTGCGGGTGGAGGATCTGGGCCCCGCTGCAGCCGACGACGCCGGATCGGCCGAGGCCGCCGACAACGGAGAGGCCGGGGCCGAGGCCGGGGAGGCAACCGATTCCTAGGGCTGCCGCAGGGGCGCCGGGCCGGCAGGCCGGCGCCCCGCCCGGGCGGTCAGATCAGCTTGCCCATCGCCACGGCCGTGTCGGCCATCCGGCACGAGAAGCCCCATTCGTTGTCGTACCACGACAGCACGCGGCACAGCGTGCCCCCCATGACCTTGGTCTGGTCCATGTGGAACACGGACGAATGGGGATCGTGGTTGAAGTCCGAGGAGACGAGCTTTTCGGTCGTGTAGCCCAGGATGCCCTTCAGCCGCCCCTCGGCCGCCTCGCGGATGGCGGCGTTGATCTCCTCGGGGCTGGTCTCGCGCGCGGCGACGAACTTGAAGTCCACGACCGAGACGTTGGGCGTGGGCACCCGGATCGCCACCCCGTCGAGCTTGCCGTTGAGGTCGGGCAGCACCTTGCCCACCGCCTTGGCCGCCCCGGTCGAGGTCGGGATCATCGACAGCGCCGCCGCGCGGGCGCGGTAGAGGTCCTTGTGCAGCGTGTCGAGCGTGGGCTGGTCGCCGGTATAGGAGTGGATCGTCGTCATGAAGCCGCGCTCGATCCCCACCGCCTCGTGCAGGACGGCCGCCACGGGTGCGAGGCAGTTGGTTGTGCAGGAGGCGTTGGAGACGACGTGATCCTCCGACTCCAGCGTGTCGTGGTTGACGCCGTAGACGATCGTCTTGAGCGGGCGGTCGGCGCTCCACTCGCCCGAGGCGGGGGCGGAGATGAGGACGCGCTTGGAGCCGTTCTTCAGATGCAGGGCCGCCTTCTGCGCGTCGGTGAAGATCCCGGTGCATTCCAGCGCCACGTCCACGTCCGACCAGGGCAGGGCGGCAGGATCGCGCTCGGCGGTCACGCGCATGGGACCGCGGCCGGCATCGATCGTGTCCTCCGTCGTCGTCACCGTGCCCGGAAAGCGCCCGTGCACCGAGTCGTAGCGCAGCAGGTGCGCGTTGGTCTCGACCGGCCCCAGATCGTTGATGGCGACCACCTCGATGTCGGTGCGCCCCGACTCGATGATGGCGCGGACGATGTTGCGCCCGATCCGGCCGAAGCCGTTGATCGCGACCTTGACTGCCATGGGCCGACCTCCTCTGCGCTGCCGGCGCCCTTGCGCCGTCGCGGCGCAACTTGGCGATTTCGGGCGGCGCGTCAACCGCGTCCGCCCCTGCCCCTCAGCGCCAGAAGGCCATCCACTCGACCAGCCGCGCTCCCTGCCGGGCCAGCGCGAGGCCGAGGCCCCAGCCCTGCCAGCGATCGACGAGCAGGGCGGCGACCACCGCCGCCGCCAGCACGAGGGCCAGACGGTCGCTCAAGCCCGGCCCCGGTCAGAGCCGCGCACGCACCGCTGCGGCGACCGCCTCCGGCGTGATGCCGAAGCGCTCGAACAGGACGGTGTCGGGAGCCGAGGCGCCGAAGCGGGTCATGCCGACGAATCCGGCCTTCGCCTCGCGGCCCCCGTCGCCCAGAAGCCACCGGTCCCAGCCCTGCCGCACGGCGGCCTCCACCGCCACGCGGACGGCGCCCGGCCCCAGCACGCGGCGGCGATAGGCTTCCTCCTGTTCGGCAAAGAGTTCCATGCAGGGCATGGACACCACGCGCGTGCCGATCCCCTCGGCCTCGAGCCGCTCGCGCGCGGCCAGCGCCACGCTCACCTCCGACCCCGTCGCCAGCAGGACCGCCTGCCGCCGGGCCTCCGCTTCGGCCAGGATGTAGGCGCCCCGCAGCGAGAGGTTCCGCGCCACATGCCGCGTGCGCACGGGGGGCAGGTTCTGCCGCGACAGGGCCAGAAGAGTCGGACCCTTGGCCGCCAGCGCGATCTCCCAGGCCTCGGCCGTCTCCACGGTGTCGGCGGGCCGGATCACCCGCAGGCCGGGGATGGCGCGCAGGGCCGCCAGATGCTCGACCGGCTGGTGGGTCGGCCCGTCCTCGCCCAGGCCGATCGAATCGTGGGTCATCACGTAGATCACCTTGGCCCCCATCAGGGCCGACAGCCGGATCGCGGGGCGCGCATAGTCGGAGAAGCACAGGAACGTGCCCCCGTAGGGCAGGACGCCCCCGTGCAGCGCCATCCCGTTCATCGCCGCGGCCATGCCGTGCTCGCGGATGCCCCAGTGGATGTAGCGCCCCTTGCGGTTGTCGGGGGCGAACACGCCCATGCCCTCGGTCTTGGTGTTGTTGGACCCCGTCAGGTCGGCCGAGCCGCCGATCGTCTCGGGCATCACCGCATTGACCGCCTCGAGCACGATCTCCGAGGACTTGCGCGTGGCCACGGGCTTGGACCCGATCGCGGCCTGCTTGACCCGTCCGATCGCCGCGGCCAGACGGCCGGGCGGCTCGCCCGCGGCCACGCGCTCGAACTCGCGCCGGCGCGCGGCGGGCAGCGCCTCCAGCCGCGCCTCCCATTCGGCGCGCGCCTGCCGTCCCCGCTCGCCCATCGCCTCCCAGCGGGCCTTGATGTCGGCGGGGATCTCGAAGGGGGGATGCTCCCAGCCGTAGGCCGCGCGCGTGTCCGCGATCAGCTGCGCGTCGGTCAGCGCCCCGTGCCCCTTGGCCGTGTCCTGCGCGGCCGAGCCCAGCGCGATATGCGTCCGGCACGCGATCATCGAGGGGCGCGGGTCCGCCACGGCGGCACGGATCGCGGCGTCGATCGCGTCCGGGTCGTGCCCGTCGATCGCCTGGACGTGCCATCCCGACGCGGCGAACCGCGCCCCCTGGTCGGTCGCGTCCGCCAGCGACACCTTGCCGTCGATCGTGATGCCGTTGTCGTCGAAGAACACGATCAGCCGACCCAGCCGCTGCATCCCCGCCAGGCTGATCGCCTCCTGGCTGATGCCCTCCATCAGGCAGCCGTCGCCCGCAAAGACCCAGGTGCGGTGGTCCATCACCTTGGGCCCGAAGCGCGCGCGCAGCGCCTCCTCGGCGATGGCCATGCCGACCGCGTTAGCCAGCCCCTGGCCCAGCGGGCCCGTGGTCGTCTCCACCCCGGCGGTGTGGTGCACCTCCGGATGGCCCGGCGTGCGCGACTCCCATTGCCGGAAGGCGCGGATCTCCTCCATCGGCATGTCCGGATAGCCCGTCAGGTGCAGCAGCGCATAGAGCAGCATCGAGCCGTGCCCGTTCGAGACCACGAAGCGGTCGCGGTCCGGCCAGAACGGGGCGGAGGGGTCGAACTTCAGGTGGCGGTCGAACAGGACGGTGGCGATGTCCGCCATGCCCATCGGCATCCCCGAATGCCCGGACTTCGCCGCCGCCACGGCATCGAGCGTCAGGACGCGGATCGCGGCGGCCAGCCGCCAGTGCTCGGGGTGGGCCTCGCGCAGGGCGGCGATGTCCATGGGAGTCCTCCTGTGGGGTCGCGGTTTCCTTAGCAGTCCTCTGCCCAAGATCAAGCACGGCCGCCAAGCCCCTTTCCCGACACGGGAAGCCGCGATTGCGGCTCGGGGCGGTTTGGCCTAGGCTCCGCCCGGACAGGCGGGCCCGGGCGCCCGCGAGGGACAGAGGACGAGGGCGGATGCACGGGATGGGCGAGGGCGACGAACCGGAGGGCCTGGCGCGACTCCGCCAAGCGCGGGAGCGGATCGCTGCCGCCCTGGCCGGAATCGCGCAAGGAGCCGAGGCGCTGGCCAGCCGCGCCGCGGAGGCGCCGAACCCCTCCGAACTCGACCGGCTGCGCGCCGAACTCGAGGAGGAGCGCCTCGCCAACGCGCAGCTCGAGGAGCGCATCCGCACCCTGCGCGAGCGCGAGCGCGAACGGGCCGCCGCCGGCGAGGATACCGCCCGCGCCGAGGTGGCGCGCCTGTCGGCCGAGCTGGAGGCTGCGCGCGGCGAGATCGCCCGCCTGTCGGCCGAGGCGGAGACGCGCCGCCGCGAGGTCGAGGCCGTCCTGGCCGAGCTTGTTCCCCTGGTCGAGGAGGCGCGCTGAGATGCCCCAGGTCGAGATCTCCGTGGGCGGCCGGCACTTCGAAGTGGCCTGCCAGCCCGGCGAGGAACCCTATCTGCGCTCCGCCGCCGCGCTCCTCGACGCCGAGGCGAGCGCGCTGTCCGAACAGATCGGCCGGATGCCCGAGGGGCGGATGCTGCTGATGGCGGGGCTGATGCTCGCCGACAAGACGGCCAGCCTCGAGGATCGCCTGCGGCAGGCCGAGGCCCGGGTCGCCGCGCTCGAATCGGCCGCGCGGACCCGTCCGCCCGAGGTCGAGGTGCCGGTCGAGGTCCGGGTCGTCCCGCCGGAAGCCATCCGCCTCATGGAAAGCGCTGCCGAGGAGGCCGAGGCGCTCGCGCGGGCGCTGGCCGAGATCGCGGGCGCGGCGCCTCCGGCACCGGCCCCGGGATGACCCGGCCTCCGCGCCCCGGGCCGGTCAGTCCGGCCCCAGCGTCCGGCTGAGGTCGAGGCAGAGGTCCACGAATCGCTCCATGGGCCCGGCATGGCCGATGGCGTGGCCCAGCCGGACCTGCATCCCCTCCGGCGACAGGATCAGGACCGGCCGGCCCCGCTCGCCCCGGACGACCGGCCGCCAGGCGCCGAGCAGACGCCCCAGATCCTCGAGCGGCGCGCGCCGCGACGGATCGGCATCGGCCAGCGCCACGAGGCCCGGACCGGCCTCGACGGGGCGCAGCGAGGCCGGAAGCCCCGCCAGATCGGGTCCCAGCTGCCGCGCGAGCACCGCGCCGCGATCAGGACCCGGGGCACGCATCGCCTCGGGCGCACCCTGCGGCCGCGCCACCAGCACCAGCGTCCCCTCGGCCCAGCGGGGGGCGCCGGCCTCGTAGAGGGTCGCGGGGGCCCCCGGTCCGGCTCCCGCGGGCCGCGCCTCGGCGACCCAGGGGTTGCCGCCCCGCGGGGCGAGGCGGAGCGTGCCCGCCCGGCCCAGCCGCTCGCCCGTGAGCGTCAGCGCCCAGCCGCGCCGTGCCGCCAGCGCCTGCAGCGCATCCAGACGTTCGGTCTCCATGCGGGCGCGCCACACATGCACCACGCCGCCGACCGCGGCGGCGAAGCCGAGCCCCAGCAGGATCTCGATGATCAGCGCCATGACGCCGCGCCGCCTGCCGGAGCGCTTCCGCCCCCCAGCGGCGGCGGGGCGCCGCACGGACGGGGCGGGGCAGCGGCTGGCAAGGCGGGAACCCGGACCGGTTGACGATGCCGCCAGTCAATCACAGCCGCAGGGGCGCTGCCTAGCGGGCGAGCGCGCGCAGGCTGCCGCACTGTTGCGCATCCGCCAGGACTTCGGGCACCCGCTGTCCGAGGCGCGCCGTCCGGCCGCTCTCAGGCGTTGGCCTGCCGGATCTCGTCCGCGCGTGCCTTGTCGAACGGGATGCCCCTGCTCTCGAACAGGGCGTCGAGCTCGCCCGAGAGGGTCATCTCCGTGACGATGTCGCAGCCGCCCACGAATTCGCCCTTCACGTAGAGCTGCGGGATCGTGGGCCAGTCCGAGAAGTCCTTGATCCCCTGCCGGATCTCGGGATCGGCGAGCACGTTCACGTCCACGAAGTCCACGCCCATGTAGCTCAACACCCCCGCCACGCGCGAGGAGAAGCCGCATTGCGGCATGGCCTTGGTGCCCTTCATGAACAGGACGACATCGTGGCGGGTCACGGTGTCGCGGATCTGGTCCTGCACGGTCGCGGTGGTCATGGATGATGTCCTCAATCCGGGGCCTTGGTCGTCAGCGCCAGCGCATGCAGCTCGCCATTGGGGCCGTCCATCCGGCCCTTGAGTGCGGCATAGACGGCGCGCTGCTGCTCCACGCGGTTCTTGCCGCGAAAGCTCTCGTCCACGACCTCGGCGGCATAATGATTGCCGTCGCCGGCCAGGTCCGTGATCGTGATCCGCGCGTTGGGAAAGCTTTCCCGGATGAGGCGCTCGATGTCGTGGGCCTGCATGGGCATGGGCTGAAACCTCCCGTCCGGGGGGCAATGTAGGGGCCGCGCCGGGGGGCCGCAATGGCCCCCACCTCAGCCCAGCGCCTCCGCAAAGGCGCGCCGCCACAGCGCGACCAGATCGGCCATCGGCGCCTCCTCCGTCCCCAGCCGGAAGACCGCCCCGCCCAGCCGCCCGACCACGCGCGCCGGCAGGTCCGCCTCCTCGGCCGCGGCGAGCAGCGCCTCGGGCACAGCGGTCGCGCAGAGATAGCGCGCCTGGTCCTCGCCGAAGAGCGCAGGCAGCGCGCCCTCCTCCAGCACCGCCCCGCAGCCCGCCGCCTCCGCCATCTCGAAGGCCGCCAGCGCGAGCCCCCCGTCCGACAGGTCCGAACAGGCCCGGATCAGACGGCGATGCGCCAGCACGAACTCCCCGTGTGCGCGCTCGGCCGCCAGGTCCACGACCGGCGCCTCGCCCGCCTCGATCCCCAGCGCGGCCAGCAGCGCCGACTGCCCCAGATGCGCGCCCTCCGCCCCGATCAGCACCAGCGCGTCGCCCTCGCGCCCCGGCCCCGCGATCATCTCGCCCAGGGAGCGCAGCAGGCCCACCCCCCCGATCGTCGGCGTGGGCAGGATCGCGCGGCCCTCCGTCTCGTTGTAGAGGCTCACATTGCCCGACACGATGGGAAAGTCGAGCGCCCGGCACGCCTCGCCGATGCCGCGGACGGCCAGCACGAACTGGCCCATGATCTCGGGCCGCTCGGGGTTGCCGAAGTTGAGGTTGTCGGTCGCCGCGAGCGGGCGCGCCCCCACCGCCACCAGGTTGCGCCACGCCTCGGCCACCGCCTGTCGCCCGCCCTGCAGCGGATCGGCCGCGACATAGCGGGGCGTCACGTCGGCGGTGAAGGCCACGGCCTTGCCCGTTCCGTGCACCCGCACCACGCCCGCCCCCGCGCCGGGGGTGCGCACCGTGTCGCCCCCCACCTGGCTGTCGTACTGCTCCCAGATCCAGCCCTTCCAGGCATGGTTGGGGTCCCGCAGCAGCACCCGCAGCCCCTCCAGCGCGCCGATCGCGGGCAGGGGCGGCAGGGGCGGCGGGGCAGGGGGGACGACCCAAGGCCGGTCGTATTCCGGCGCCGAGGAGGCGAGCCTGGACAGCGGCAGGTCCGCCGCCACCCGGTTGCCCGACAGGATCAGGAAGCGGTCCTCCGCGATCGTCTCGCCCACCACGGCAAAGTCGAGGTCCCACTTGTCGAAGATCGCCCGCGCCTCGGCCTCCTTCTCGGGGTGCAGGACCATCAGCATCCGCTCCTGGCTCTCCGAGAGCATCATCTCGTAGGGTGTCATTCCCGCCTCGCGCACCGGCACGCGGTCGAGGTCGAGCCGGATGCCCAGCCCCCCCTTGTCCCCCATCTCCACGGCCGAGCAGGTCAGCCCCGCCGCCCCCATGTCCTGGATCGAGACCACCGCCCCCGTCGCCATCAGCTCGAGGCAGGCCTCCATCAGCCGCTTCTCGGTGAAGGGGTCGCCCACCTGCACGGTGGGGCGCTTCTCCTCGGCATCCGCCCCGAACTCGGCCGAGGCCATGGTGGCGCCGCCCACCCCGTCACGCCCCGTCCTGGCACCCAGATACACCACGGGTCGCCCCACGCCCGAGGCGGCCGAGGTGAAGATCCCCTCCCGCCGCGCCAGCCCCGCGGCAAAGGCGTTGACCAGGCAGTTGCCGTCATAGGCGCGGTGAAAGCGCACCTCGCCCCCCACATTGGGCACGCCGAAGGCGTTGCCGTAGCCCCCGATCCCCTCCACCACGCCCGACAGGAGCCGCCGCGTCCGCGGATGGGCCGGATCGCCGAAGGAGAGCGCGTTCATCGCCGCGATGGGGCGGGCGCCCATGGTGAACACGTCGCGCAGGATGCCCCCCACCCCGGTCGCCGCCCCCTGATAAGGCTCGATGAACGAGGGGTGGTTGTGGCTCTCCATCTTGAAGACGAGCACGTCGCCGTCGCCCAGGTCCACCACCCCCGCATTCTCACCCGGCCCGATCACGACCTGCGGCCCGGTCGTGTGCAGCGTCCGCAGCCATTTCTTCGACGACTTGTAGGAACAATGCTCGTTCCACATGGCCGAGACGATGCCGAGTTCGGTCCAGGTCGGCTCGCGCCCCAGCATCGCCAGCAGACGCTCCCACTCGTCGGGCCTGATCCCGTGCGCGGCGACCAGTTCGGGGGTGATCGCGGGCTCCGCCGCGGCCGGCTCGGGCAGCGGCGCTTCGGCCGGCGCGGGGACGGCGGGGGACGGACGGGGATCGGGCATGGGCGGGCTCCGTCGGCTCTGTCGGCCGCCCCTTAGCGTGCCCGGACCCCCGGCAAAAGCACCCTCAGCGGCAATGGTCGGCGATTACCGCCCCGAAGGCCGCGCAGGTGTCGGGCCCCACCCACCAGACATCCGTGGCGCCGAACACGGATTCCACCGCCACCCAGCCCGCGCCCGACCGGCGCAGCAGCGCCTGCCCGCCGAACCAGTGGGCATCCTCCATGAAATAGCCCGACCGCCAGCCCGGCGTCTCGTGGATGGCGATGGCGCCGCCGCCGGGCCTCTGGGCGGTGACGGCGGCAAAGGCCACGTCGCCGGCCACCCGCAGCTCGTCCACGACGAACTCGACCGGCGGGCCGAACAGCGCCTCGGCCTGCGGGCGCAGCGCGTCCATCAGTGCCCGCCGCTCGGCCGAGCCGCGCGCGGGCTCGGTCCAGCCCCAGGCTGCCGTCCCCAGCCCCGCCGCCAGCACGGCCCAGGCTCCCCACCGCATCGCTCGTCCCCCTCCTGCCCGCGACCTTACGGCAAGGCAGCCGCCTGCGGCAAAAAAAACGCCGGGCGCAATGGCCCGGCGAAGTCCAACAGGGAGGTTGAAGATGATGAGCGCGAAGCGTCGTCGTCTTCGAGTGCTGATCTAGAGGGCGATCTGCCCCCTTTCAAGGCAAGGTTGTGACCGCTATCGGCAAAGCCGCCCTGCATCCGGCGCATGGCTCGGTCAGGCCGCCGCCTCGCGCAGACGCCGCCGGTGGGCGAGCATCTCCTCCTGCACGAAGTCGCGGAACACGGTGACGCGCTTGGATTGCCGCAACTCCTCGGGATAGGCGAGAAAGACCGGCACCTCGCCCGATTCCACGTCCGGCAGGACGCGGACGAGCTGTGGGAAATCCTCCGTGACATAGTCGGGCAGGACGCCCACGCCCAGATCGCTCAGCGTGGCCTGGAGCACGCCGAAATAGTTGTTGATGGTCAGCCGCCCCCGCGGCTCCTGCGCCAGGATCTGCTGGGCGAGCGCCGCCCCGGCCGAGACCTGCGGCGAGTTCGGGCCCTGCGTGATGAGCCGGTGCCCGCCGATGTCCTCGAGCGTCTGGAGCGGCGGCGCCGTCTCGAGATAGCGCCGCGACGCATAGAGCGCGATGCGGATGCCCATCAGCTTCTTGCGGATCAGGTCGGCCTGCGACGGCTCCTTCATGCGGATGGCCACGTCGGCCTCCCGCATGGGCAGGTCCAGCACGCGCTCCTCGAGCATCAGGTCGATCTTGAGGTCGGGATAGCGCTGATAGAGCCGCGGCAGCCGGGGCGCGAGCCACAGGGTGCCGAAGGCGAGGGTCGTCGTGACGCGCAGCTCGCCGAACACCTCCTCGGCGCTGTCGCGGATGCGCGCGGCGGCCGTCTCCAGTCGGCGGTTCATGCTGCGCGTGGCCTCGAACAGCAGCTCGCCCTGCTCGGTCAGGATCAGCCCCCGCGCATGGCGGTGGAACAGGGCGGTGCCCAGTCCCTCCTCCAGCGCACGGATCTGGCGGCTCACCGCCGACTGGCTCAGGTGCAGCGTCTCTCCCGCATGGGTGAGGCTGCCGGCCGAGGCGACGGCATGGAAGATGCGCAGCTTGTCCCAGTCGAGCATCATTCCCCCCCGCACGGTCTGTCTGCCGCGATTACCGCCGAGCTATGTCGTCCGTGCGACAGTGCAACCCCTCTGCTCTGCATCTGCCGCATGGCGCCGGGGCTGTCACGCGATTGTTGCGCAGACCGGGCAGTCTGGCGGACCAGACGCCCAGACCGGAGCCCCCATGTCCGCGCTTGCCCGCCGCATCAGCTATGCCGACAGCGCCACCACCCCGGCGGGCCGCGCCGTGGTCCGCCTGGTCGAGAACGCGACCGGCCGGCTTGCTCTCGTGCGCCGCGCGCGCGCCTGTGCCCAGGCCATCGCGGAGGGTGCCGACCTGTGGGAAACTGTGTCGCAGCGCTTCGGCATCGGCCTTGCGGTGACAGAGGGCGCGCTCGAGCTGATCCCTGCGCGCGGGCCGCTCGTGGTGGTCGCCAACCACCCCTACGGCATCCTCGACGGCCTGACCCTGGGGCGGGTCCTGTCGGCCCGGCGGGGGCGCGACTTCCGCATCCTCGCCCACAAGGTGTTCGTCTCCGCGCCCGAACTGGCGCCCTTCATCCTGCCGGTGGACTTCGACGGGACCGAGGCTGCGGCGCGCGCCAACCTCGCCACCCGTGCGGCCGCGCTCGCGCATCTCGCCGCGGGCGGCGCGATCGGGATCTTTCCCGGCGGCACCGTCTCGACCGCCGCCCGTCCCTTTGGCCGCCCCCTCGATCCGGCCTGGCGCGGCTTCTGCGCGCGCATGGTCGCCCGCTCCCGCGCCACCGTCGTGCCGCTCTTCTTCGAGGGGCACAACTCGCGCCTGTTCCAGCTTGCCTCGCATCTCCACTACACGATCCGCCTCGGCCTGCTCCTGTCCGAGTTCCGCCGCCGCACCGGCAGCACGGTGCGCCTGCGGGTGGGCCAGCCGATTCCGCCCGAGGCGCTCGACCCGCTGCGCGGCGACCTGCCCGCGCTCACCGCCTGTCTGCGCCGCGCCACCTACGGCCTCTCGCCCGACCCCGTTCCCGAAGGCGAGATCGGGCACGAGTTCGAGGCCCGCTATCGCCCGGACCCGCCTGCCGCCCGGGTGGATTTCCGCCGCGTGCCGTCCTATTGACCGCTCCCGGGGGGCCGCGCGGGCCCCGGCAGGGGGGGCGGCGCATGGCGGTGGGCATCTTCGACAGCGGGCTGGGCGGGCTCACAGTGCTCGACGCGATCACGCGCCGCCTGCCGGACCTGCCGCTCGTCTATTACGGCGACAACGCCCATGCCCCCTACGGCGTGCGCGACGCCGAGGACATCTTCCGCCTGACCACGGCCGGCGTCTCGCGCCTGTTCGACGCGGGCTGCCGCCTCGTCGTGCTGGCCTGCAACACCGCCTCCGCGGCCGCCCTGCGACGGATGCAGGAAACATGGGTCCCGCGCGACCGCCGCGTTCTCGGCGTCTTCGTCCCCCTGATCGAGGCCCTGACCGAGCGCAACTGGGGCGACAACTCCCCCCCGCGCGAGGTCGCGGTCAAGCATGTCGCGCTGTTCGCCACGCCGGCCACCGTCGCCTCCCGCGCCTTCCAGCGCGAGCTTGCCTTCCGCGCCATCGGCGTGGACGTGGAGAGCCAGGCCTGCGGGGGCCTCGTGGACGCGATCGAGGAGGGCGACATGATCCTCGCCGAAACGCTGGTGCGCGCCCATGTGGACGCGCTGCGCCGCAAGATGCCCGCGCCGGACGCCGCCGTGCTCGGCTGCACCCACTACCCGCTGGTCGAGGGCGCCTTCCGCGAGGCGCTCGGCCCCTCGGTCCGCGTCCTCTCCCAGCCGTCTCTGGTGGCCGAGTCGCTCGCCGACTATCTTCGCCGCCGCCCCGAGATGGTGGGCGGGGGCGAGGGGGTGCGCTTCCTGACCACGGGCCGGCCTGCGCGCGTCTCGGACCGCGCGACCCAGTTCCTGCGCCGCCCCATCGCCTTCGAGGCGGCCTGACGCATCAACGGCTTGGGCAGGCGTGCGGCAGGCTGTCCGTTGCCCCCGCCGCCCCCGCGCGCTAGACAGCCCCGATCCGAACGGGACAGGCCATGACCGCATCCGTCGCCATCGTCGGCGCTTCCGGCTATACGGGGGCCGAGCTCGTCCGCCTCGTCGCGGGCCACGGGGCCCTGCGCATCGCGGCGCTGACGGCGGACCGCAAGGCGGGCCAGCCCGTGGCCGCGGTCTTTCCCCATCTGCGCCATCTCGACCTGCCCGCTCTCGCCACCGTGGACGAGGTGGACTGGTCCGGCATCGACCTCGCCTTCCTCGCGCTGCCCCACGGCCTGTCCCAGTCCCTCGTCGGCCGCCTGCCGCGCACTCTGCGGGTCGTGGATCTCGGCGCCGATTTCCGCCTCCGGCCGGACGCCTACGAGCGCTGGTACGGCCAGCCCCATGCCGCCCCCGACCTCCAGGCCGAGGCTGTCTATGGCCTCACCGAGTTCCACCGGGAGGAGATCCGCCGCGCCCGCCTCGTGGCGGGGACCGGCTGCAACGCCGCCTGCGTCCAGTTCGCGCTGCGCCCGCTGATCGCGGACGGCCTCATCGACCTCGACTCCATCGTCTGCGACCTCAAGAACGGGATCTCCGGCGCCGGCCGCGCCCCCAAGGAGGCGATGCTCTTCGCCGAGCGGTCCGAGGACGTGGCCGGCTATTCGCAGGGCGGCCGCCACCGCCACTTGGGCGAGTTCGACGAGCATTTCTCCCGCCTCGCGGGGCGCGAGGTGCGCATCGTCTTCACCCCCCACCTCGTGCCCGTCAACCGCGGCATCCTCGCCTCCTGCTACCTGCGCGGCGACGCCCGCGCCCTGCACGACTCGCTCCTGCGCGCCTATGCGGACGAGCCCTTCGTGGTCGTCCTGCCCTTCGGCGAGCTGCCCGCGATGGCCCATGTCCAGGGCTCGAACTTCGTCCATCTCGGCGTCGTCGCCGACCGGGTCGAGGGGCGCGCCCTTGTCGTCGCGACCCTCGACAACCTCAACAAGGGCTCCGCCGGACAGGCGGTGCAGAACGCCAACCTCCTGCTCTCCCTGCCCGAGACGCAGGGCCTTCTCGCGCCCCCCCTCTTTCCCTAGGGTCTGCGCCATGATGCCCCTCAAGAAGAAGCGCCGCATCCAGGTCATCGCCGTCGCCGCCGTGGCGCTCGCCGTCTCGACGGCGACGATCGGCTATGCGCTGCGCGACGGGATCAGCTTCTTCCGCTCCCCGTCCCAGGTCCTCGCCGATCCTCCCGCGCCGACCGAGCTGTTCCGCATCGGCGGCCTCGTGGAGCCCGGCACCCTTGTTCGCGGGGAGGGCGGGACCGTGTTCTTCCATGTCACCGACGGGGGCGCCTCCGTTCCCGTGACCTTTACCGGCATCCTGCCCGACCTCTTCCGCGAGGGCGAAGGGATGGTCGGCCAGGGCCGCTTCGTGGACGGCACCTTCGAGGCGGTGGAGATCCTCGCCAAGCACGACGAGACCTACATGCCGCGCGAGGTCATCGAGGCGCTCAAGGAGCAGGGCGTCTATGTGGACCCGGCGAATCCGTCGGCCGGGCACGGCGCTCCCGCCTATTGACGGTTAACGGCCGTTAACTCTTTTTCTGCAGACGTGACAAGGGGTTGCGGTTCCCGCGCAACGCGCGGTGCCCCAAGGTTTCGTTAACCATTTCCCCCCATCCTGCCCCCATCGCGCAACAGGGGGGCAGACCCATGAAGACCGTCGAGGACATCGCCAGGGACATCGTCCGCCGCGAGGGCGGATGGGTCAGGGACCCCGCCGATCCGGGCGGGGCGACGAACCACGGAGTGACCATCGGCACGCTGCGGCGGCTCGGGCTCGACCTCGACCGCGACGGCCGCGTGACCGAGTCCGACCTGCGCCGCCTGACGCCCGACCAGGCCGCCGCCATCTTCGTCGAGCACCATTTCCGCCGTCCCCGGCTCGACCTGCTGCCGGACGTGCTGCGGGCCTCGGTGTTCGACATGCACGTGAATGCGGGCAGCCAGGCCGTGCGCCTTCTCCAGAGGCTCCTCTGCGACATGGGCTTTCCCGTCGCCATCGACGGGCTGATGGGCCCCCGCACGGCCGACGCCGCCCGCCGGGCTGCTGCCGCCGCCCCGGACCACATCGCCGACGCCTACGGGATCGCACGGCGCAACTATTACTACGCGCTCGCCGATGCCCGGCCCGCCCTGCGGCGCTTCGCGCGGCGCCGCGACGGCGGCAAGGGCGGCTGGATCGCCCGCGCCGAGGCGTTCATCCATCCCCGCTTCCATCTCACCGACGCCCAGCACCGCGAAAGGACCCGCCAATGGCACTGAAGGCCCTGTCCCTCGTCCCGTCCGCCCTCCACCTCGCCGAGGCGCTGCGGCGCGAGGCCGAGGCGAACCCGCCTCCCGTCCTATCCGCCCTGCCGCCCCGGCCCCGGGGCGCATTCGGGCGCCTCCTCGCGCTGCTCGACCGCCTTCCGCGTCCTGCGGCCACGCTTGCCGCGATCGCCCTGATCGGGACCGCCGCCCTCGCGCCGGACTGGTTCGCCGCCCGCATGGAGGCGCTCTCCCGCGCCCCCGAGGCGCTGTGGTGGATCGCGGGCGCGCTGCTCTCGCTCCATTGCGGCGCTCGCCTCCAGGCCCGCGCCCAGGCGCACGAGCGCGATCTTGCGACGATCGCCGCGGGCGCCGCCGAGCCGCCGCCGGAGGCGGAGACCCCGGCCATCGCCGCCCCCGGCCCGGAGCCGGAGGTCGCGCTCGCCACCCTCTCCGCCGGCCCCAACCCCGCTCTCGACGCGTGGCGGGCCCTCCGCGACGCCAACTGACGGCCCCGTGACGAACTGCCCCGGCGACCGGCATGGCGCGCCGGGGCTCCTTGCCCTATACCTGCTCCCGCCCCGACAGACCCGGACCGCCGCCATGATCGTCGAGCTCGGCCACCTCGCCCTCGTTCTCGCCTTCGCCGTCGCCCTGTTCGGCACGGTCGTTCCCCTCGTGGGGGCGCACCGGGGCTGGCGCGACTGGATGGAGGCCGGCGCGCCTGCCGCGACGACGCTGTTCCTGCTCGTGGCCTTCAGCTTCGCCTGCCTGACCTGGGCCTTTCTGGTGTCGGACTTCTCCGTGCGCCTCGTCTACGAGAACTCGCACTCGGCCAAGCCCGCGCTCTACAAGCTCACCGGCGTCTGGGGCAACCACGAGGGCTCGATGCTCCTGTGGCTGCTGATCCTCGCGGGCTTCGGCGCGACGGCGGCCTGGTTCGGCGGCAACCTGCCCCCCACGCTGCGCGCCCGCGTCCTGGGCGTCCAGAGCGCGATCGGCGTGGCCTTTGCGGCCTTCATCCTCTTCACCTCCAACCCCTTCGCGCGGCTCCCCTTCGCCCCCCTCGACGGGCGCGACCTCAACCCGCTCCTGCAGGACCCCGGCCTCGCCTTCCACCCGCCCTTCCTTTATCTCGGCTATGTCGGCCTCTCGATGGCCTTCTCCTTCGCCGTCGCCGCCCTGCTCGAGGGGCGGGTGGACGCCGCCTGGGGCCGCTGGGTCCGGCCCTGGACCCTCGCCGCCTGGACGTTCCTGACGCTCGGCATCGCGCTCGGCTCCTGGTGGGCCTATTACGAACTCGGCTGGGGCGGCTTCTGGTTCTGGGACCCGGTCGAGAACGCGAGCTTCGTGCCCTGGCTCATCGCCGCGGCCCTGCTGCACTCGGCCATCGTCGTGGAAAAGCGCGAGGCGCTCAAGACCTGGACGGTCCTGCTCGCCATCCTCGCCTTCGCCTTCTCGCTGCTCGGCACCTTTATCGTGCGCTCGGGCGTGCTCACCTCCGTGCATGCCTTCGCCACCGACCCCACGCGCGGCGTGTTCATCCTCCTCATCCTCGGGGTGTTCACCGGCGGCGCGCTGCTCCTGTTCGCCCTGCGCGCCTCCGCGCTCGAGGCCCGCGGCGTGTTCGGCCTGGTCAGCCGCGAATCGGCGCTGGTGGCCAACAACGTGCTCCTGTCGGTCGCGGCCTTCGTGGTCCTCGTGGGCACCGTCTGGCCGCTGGTGGCCGAGATGCTCTGGGGCCGCGTCCTCTCCGTCGGCCCCCCCTTCTTCGAGGCCGCCTTCACCCCCTTCATGGTCGCCCTCGCCGTCATCCTTCCCCTGGGCTCGCTCCTCGCGTGGAAGCGGGGCGACGCGGCCCGCGCCACCCGCACGCTGCTGCCCGCGCTCCTTCTCGCCTTCGCGGGCGCCGCGCTCGCCTGGGCGGTGGGGACGGGGCGGCCGATCCTCGCGCCGGTGGGAACGGCGCTGGCCGTCTGGATCGTGGCCGGGGCCGCGCTCGACCTCTGGGCCCGCACGGGCCGGTCGGGACCCTCTCGCCTCCTGCGGCTGCCGCGCGCGGACTGGGGCAAGGCCGTGGCCCATGCGGGCTTCGGCATCGCCATCCTCGGCATCTCCCTTCTCATGGCCTGGGAGCAGGAGGACATCCGCACCGCCCGCTTCGGCGAGCCCTTCACGCTCGGCGGCTACACCTTCACCCTCCGGGGGGCCGAGGAGGTGGACGGCCCCAACTACCGCAGCCTGATGGGCACCGTGACCGTGACCCGCGCCGGCCGCCCCGTGGCCACGCTTCACCCCGAGAAGCGCTTCTACCCCGTCGCCCGCATGCCCACGACCGAGGCGGCGATCCATTACGGCCTCTGGCGCGACCTCTACGTGGTCCTGGGCGACCCGCAGGAGGGGGGCGGCTTCGCGCTGCGCACCTACATCAAGCCCTTCGCCAACTGGATGTGGGCGGGCGCGGTGCTGATGGCGCTGGGGGGGCTGCTGTCGCTCAGCGATCGCCGCCTGCGCGTGGCCGCCGGTGCCGCGCGCGCGCCCGCCGCGCGCCCCTCGCTCAGCCCGGCGGAATAGCCCCCATGCGCGCCCCCGCCCTCGCCCTCGCGGCCGTCCTTCTGCTGTCCGCGCCCGCCCTGGCCGTCCAGCCGGACGAGATCCTGTCCGACCCTTCGCTCGAGGCCCGCGCGCGCGCCATCTCCGAAGGCCTGCGCTGCCCCGTCTGCCGCAACGAATCGATCGACGAGAGCACCGCCGACGTCGCGCGCGACATGCGCCTCTTCGTGCGCGAGCGCCTGGTGGCGGGCGACAGCGACCGCGCGGTGGTGGAGGCCGTGGTCGCCCGCTACGGGGAGTACGTCCTGCTGCGTCCCACGGCCGAGGGGGCCAACCTGCTCCTGTGGCTGATGCCGGCGGCGCTGCTGGCCGGGGGGGCTGGGATCGCCTGGGGCGCCGTGCGCCGCCGCGCCGCGGCGCCGCCGCCTGCGCCCCTCTCCGAGGAGGAGCACGCCCGCCTCAGGGAGCTGATGGGGGACCGGACATGAGCGGGCTGCGCATCACGGAGGAGCCGGGGGGCCTGCGCATCCTCGCGCTCGATCGCCCCGAGACTCGCAACGCCCTCAACTCGCCCCTGCGCCGCGCGCTGCTCTCCGCCCTCGAGGCGCCGGGCTCCGCGCGCTGCGTGGTCGTGACGGGGACCGGCGCCGCCTTCTGCTCGGGACAGGACCTGGGCGAGACCGTGGACGACCCCGCCCGCCTCCTGTCCGAGGAATACGAGCCCATCGTCCGCGCCATCCATGCCAGCCCCGTCCCCGTCCTTGCCGCCGTCAACGGTGCGGCCAGCGGGGCGGGCGCCTCGCTCGCGCTGGCCTGCGACATGGTGGTGGCGACCGAGGGGGCGGCCTTCTCCTTCGCCTTCTCGCGCATCGGGCTCATGCCCGACATGGGCGCCACCTGGGCGCTGCCGCGGGCGGTGGGGCTGGCGCGGGCGATGGGCCTCGTGCTTCTGGCCGATCCGCTGCCCGCGCCGCGCGCCGCCGAATGGGGCCTGATCTGGGAAGCGGCGCCCGACGCCACCTTTGCCGCGCGCTGGCGCGAACTGGCGCTGCGGCTCGCGGCGGGGCCGGCCGGGGCACTGCGCGCCAGCCGCACGGCCCTGCGCGCTGCCTTCGAGGCCTCGCTCTCGGCCCAGCTCGCGACCGAGGCGGCCCATCAGGGCCGCCTCGCCCGGGACGGTGACTTCGCCGAGGGCCTCGCCGCCTTCCGCGAGAAGCGCGCGCCGCGCTGGACCTGAGATCAGCCGCGCCCGGCAGCGATCTCGTCGGCGAAGAAATGGTTGCGGTCGCGGTGTCCCGCCTCGTCGGCGCGGATCACCACCACCACCTCGCGCAGCCGCGCGTCGTCGGGCAGGTTCCAGTAGCGCTTGGCGATCTCCGGGGCCGGCACGTTCGGGATCAGGCCCGCATCGATGGCGGCGAGATACTGGGTGTAGCTCACCACCGCCTCCTCCTCGAGATAGCCCACGACCCGGTGCGCGATCCGGGGCGCGAACAGGTAGAGCCAGAAATAGGCGTTGAAGAACACGGCCTGGCCCACCAGGATCACGCCCCGCTCGAACCACGAGGGCTTGGCGATCTCGATGAAGGTCATCAGGTGCATCCGCTCGTTGTCGGCCTCGTCGATCAGCTCCTTGATCCAGCCGCGATCGTCGCGGATCCAGCGCACCGCCTTGAGATGCTGGAGCAGGCCCCCCACCATGCCCGGCACGGCCGCCACCGTTTCCAGCACCACGGCGCGGTGGCCATAGCGCTTGGCGAAGAAGGCGTCGGCGAAGACGCGCATGAACTTGACGAGGCGCAGCGCGAAGCGGTCGCGCCAGGCCTCGGGCCGATGGTGGGTGTCGAGCGCGATCTCCCCGGGAGGCGGCATGGGCGGCAGCGGGGCGAGGTCGGCCGGCGCTCCGGCCAGGGGCTGGGCCGGCGCCGCGCGCGGGGGGTCGTAGGTGTCCTTCACGATCTGTCTCCTTCCGTCCGTGGCACAGGGCGGACGTAGGAAACGGGTCTGCGGCCCGGCAGGGGTCGGGCTGGGACCTGCGGTCGCAGCGCGACGCCGGATCGCGCTCGCAGCCCTGCTGCTCCCGGCGCTGGCCATCCGGGATGCCGCCGGACAATCCGGGTGCTGGAGGTTCCGGCGGTGTCCGTCGCCCGGACTTCCGCCGGAAGGGGTTCAGCGGTCCTCGACCTCGACGTAATCCCTCTGCGCCTCGCCCTGGTAGAGCTGGCGCGGCCGCCCGATCCGAAGCTGCGGATCGGCGATCTGCTCCTGCCACTGGCTGATCCAGCCGACCGTGCGGGCCAGCGCGAAGATCGGCGTGAACATGGAGGTCGGGAACCCCATCGCCTCGAGGATGATGCCCGAATAGAAATCCACGTTCGGATAGAGCTTGCGGCTCACGAAGTAATCGTCCTCGAGCGCGATCCGCTCGAGTTCGCGAGCCACCTGCAGGGTCGGGTTGTTCTTGATGCCGAGCAGGTCCAGCACCTCGTCGGCGGATTGCTTCATCACCTTGGCGCGCGGGTCGTAGTTCTTGTACACCCGGTGCCCGAACCCCATCAGCCGCTGCCCCGAGGACTTGTCCTTCACGCGCGCGATGAAGTCGGGGATGCGGTCCACGGTCCCGATCTCGCGCAGCATCTCGAGCGCGGCCTGGTTGGCACCGCCATGCGCCGGACCCCACAGGCAGGCGATCCCTGCCGCGATGCAGGCAAACGGGTTCGCCCCCGAGGACGAGGCCAGCCGCACGGTGGAGGTGGAGGCGTTCTGCTCGTGGTCCGCGTGCAGCATGAAGATGCGGTCGAGCGCGCGCGCCAGCGTCGGGTCCACGTCATAGGGCTCGGCCGGGACGGCAAAGCACATGTGCAGGAAGTTTGACGCGTAGTCGAGATCGTTCCTCGGATACACGAAGGGCTGGCCGATCGAGTACTTGTAGGCCATGGCCGCGATCGTGGGCATCTTGGCGATCAGCCGGAAGGCCGCGATCTCGCGCTGGCGCGGATCGTTGATGTCGAGGCTGTCGTGGTAGAAGGCCGACATCGCCCCGACCACCCCCACCATCGTCGCCATCGGATGGGCGTCCCGGCGGAAGCCGCGGAAGAAATAGTGCATCTGCTCGTGGATCATCGTGTGCCGGGTCACGAGCGTCTCGAACTTCTCGAGCTCGGCGGCCTTGGGCAGGTGCCCGTAGAGCAGCAGATAGCACAGCTCGAGGTAATGGGACTTCTCGGCGAGCTGCTCGATCGGATAGCCGCGGTGCAGCAGGATGCCCTTGTCGCCGTCGATGAAGGTGATGGTGGAGGCACAGGCCGCCGTGGACGTGAAACCGGGGTCGTAGGTGAACACGTCCGCCTCGGCATAGAGACGGCGGATGTCGAGACATTCCGGCCCCTCGGTCGGGGTCAGGATCGGCAGGGACACTTCCTTGCCGTCGATCAAGAGCGTCGCCGTGCGAGTTGTCGCCGTCCGCGTGTCGGCCATGAAGGCCCCCCCTTGCTGTCCCATGGTCAATGCCCCGTCCGTTCCAGCGCGTCGGCAATCCGGCCGAGGCTCTCCTCGCGGCCGAGCACCGCCATCATGTCGAACACGCTGGGCGTGGCCGTCCGCCCGGCGAGCGCGGCCCGGAGCGGCGCCGCGAGACGGCCCAGACCGAGGCCCCGCTGCTCGGCGGCGGCCGCCACGACGGATTCCAGGCTGCCCCGGTCCCAGCTAGCATTTTGCAGCTGCGGCGTCAAATCGCTCAGTATACCACGGGATACCGGATCGAGCGCCTTGACGGCCGCCGCGTCGGGAACGATCGGCCGGTCGGCCAGCGCGAACTGCGCCTGTTCGAGAAGTTGCGGGATCGTCTTGGCGCGCGGCTTGCAGAAGGGCAGGGCGGCCTTCAGCCGCTCGCGCCTGGGGCCGAGAGGCGGCTGTCCGGTCGCAGCCAGGAAGGCCTCGATCTCGGCCAGCAGGGCCTCGTCCCCGGTCCGCGCCATGTGCTGGCCGGACAGGCTTTCCAGCTTCTTGAAGTCGAAGCGGGCCGGCGAGCGGCCGATGCCCTCCAGGTCGAACAGCGCGCGCGCCTCCTCGTCGGTCAGGAACTCGGCGTCGCCGTGGCTCCAGCCCAGCCGCAGCAGATAGTTGCGCATCCCGGCCGCCAGAAAGCCCATCCGCTGGTAGTCGGCCGTCGCCGTGGCGCCGTGACGCTTGGACAGCTTCTTGCCGTCCGGGCCGAAGATCAGCGGCACATGCGCCATGACCGGCATGGGCCATCCCATCGCGTCATAGATCAGCTTCTGGCGGAAGGCGTTGGTCAGATGGTCGTCTCCGCGGATCACATGCGTCACGCCCATGTCGTGATCGTCCACCACCACGGCCAGCATGTAGAGCGGCGTGCCGTCCGCGCGCAGCATCACCATGTCGTCGAGCTGGTCGTTGCCGATCGTCACCTCGCCCTGCACCGCGTCGCGGATCGTGGTCGCCCCGTCGCGAGGGGCCTTGATGCGGATGACAAAGGGCGCGTCCGGATGGTCGCGCTCGGGCACGTCGCGCCAGGGCGAGCGGAACAGCGTCGATCGGCCCTCGGCGCGGGCCGCCTCGCGGGCCGCCTCGATCTCCTCGGGCGTGGCAAAGCACTTGTAGGCTGCCCCGCGCGCGAGCATTTCGCGGGCGACCTCCGCATGACGCGCGGCCCGCGCCGACTGGCTCACCGGCTCCCCGTCCCAGTCGATCCCCAGCCAGCGCAGGCCGTCCAGGATGGCCTGCCGGTTCTCGGGTGTGGAGCGGGCGCGGTCCGTGTCCTCGATGCGCAGCAGGAACCGGCCTCCGTGCCGACGGGCGAACAGCCAGTTGAACAGGGCCGTGCGTGCACCCCCGATATGCAGCGCTCCGGTGGGAGAGGGGGCAAAGCGGGTCACGACTGGGCTGGCCCCGGTGCCGTCGGTCATGGCTGTTAACCTTTTGTTCACCATCCTGTGGCAGTCTGGTGGAGGGCATAGATTCGGCCGGGTAGGGGGGCAAGTGGCGGCGGCTCTCTTGGAGCGGGCACGGCGCGACGCACCGGCACGGCGCGCCCTGCGGGTCCTGCGGTGCGGGGCGGAGGCGGCCCTGCTGGCGCAGAGGGGACATCTGCTGCCATGGGCGGCGCTGGCGTTCGGGACCGGCATCGGCCTCTATCTGGCCGCGCCGGACGAACCGGGGCTCACCTCATGGCTCCTGTTCGGCGCTCTGGGCATCGCAGCATGGCGCGCCGCCGGGACGGTCGGCCCGACTTGGGCGCCCGCGGCCCTGGGGATCGTCCTCGCGGTGGCGGGAATGGGTGCAGCGGGTCTGCGCAGCCGGATGGTGGCCGCTCCGGTTCTCGCCTTCCGCTATCACGGCCCCATCGAGGGACGCATCGTCGAGGTGGACCGCTCCGGCGGCGACGTGCTGCGCCTGACCCTCGACCGGGTCGTGCTCGCGGATCTTCCGCCCGCGCGGACGCCGCACCGCATCCGGATCTCGCTGCACGGGGATCAGCGATGGCTGCGGGCCGAGGCGGGACGGGTGGTGATGCTGACGGGGCACCTGTCGCCACCGTCCCCGCCCAGCGAGCCGGGAGGATTCGACTTCCGCCGCACCGCCTGGTTCGAGCGGCTGGGTGCGGTGGGCTACACGCACAATCCCGTCCTGAGCGTGAGCGAGCCGCAGGGAGGTCTCTGGCTTGCGCGGCTGCGCCTTCGCCTGTCGGCCGCGATCCGCGCCCGCATCCCCGGCGATGCCGGCGGACTGGCCGCCGCGGTCACCACGGGGGACCGGTCCGGCCTGTCGGCGCGGGCAACGGCGGCGATGCGGGATTCCGGCCTCTATCACATCGTGTCCATCTCCGGCATGCATATGGGGATGCTGACCGCCTTCGTCTTCGGGCTTGTCCGGGGGCTGGTCGCCCTTGTCCCGCCCGTGGCCCTGCGGCTTGACGGCAAGAAGGCCGCCGCACTTGCGGCCCTGCCGGCAGCGGCCTTCTACCTCGCACTGGCCGGGCGCGACGTCGCGACGGAGCGGGCCTTCGTGATGGTGGCGGTGATGCTCCTCGCGGTGCTGTGCGACCGGCAGGCGGTCACGCTCCGGTCCATTGCGATCGCCGCCTTTGTCGTGCTGGCCCTGCGGCCCGAGACCCTCGTGAATGCGGGCTTCCAGATGTCCTTTGCCGCCGTCGCGGCCCTCGCCTGGGCCTTCGGCGCAAGCCGCGTGCGGCACCTGACGCTGCGTTTGGGCCTAGCCGGCCCGGTGGTGGCCCTTCTGCTGGCCTCCCTGGTAGCAGGGATCGCGACGGCACCTTTTGCCGCCGCCCATTTCAACCGCGTCGCAACCTACGGCCTGCTGGCCAACCTGCTCGCCACGCCGGCGATGGGCGTTCTGGTGATGCCGGGAGCGGTCCTCCTGGCGATCGGCGCACCGTTCGGGCTTGTCCAGCCCGCGCTCCTGATGGTGGACCTCGGCTGCCGCTGGACCCTCCTTGTGGCCGAGCGGGTGGCCGCCCTCGACGGGGCGACCCGGGCGGTCCTCGCGCCGGGTCCCGCCGTTCTGCCGCTCATCGTGCTGGGCGGGGCAGTCCTGCTGTTCTGGCGGGGCGGGGGGCGCTGGCTGGGGGTGCCGCTCGTGGCGCTGGGGCTCGCCCTCTGGTCCCAGACCGAGCGGCCGCCTCTCCTGATCTCGCCCGATGGCGGCGTGATCGGTCTGATGACCGGTGAGGGCCGGGTCCTCTCTCGCGGGACGGGAGAGAGATTCACGCTGTCGGCCTGGCTGCGGGCGGACGGCGACACCGCCTCCCCGGAGGAGGCGGCCAACCGTCACGGTCTGGAGCGTCACGAGCGCAGCGTCGCCGCCCGGATCGGCGCCCGGACCGTCCTGCTCGTGCGGGGGCAGCGCGCGCTGGACGGGCTCGAAGGATGTGCAGGCGCCGATCTGCTCGTGACCAACCGCACCGACCTCCTTCCGCGACCCTGCCTCGCGCTCGACGCGGACCTGCTGCGCGCCCGCGGCGCGGTCGCGGTCTGGCCGGCGGCGGACGGCGTCCGCCTGCGTTTCGCCAATGACGGGAGGCGCCGCCCGTGGACGGGTCCGCCTCCTCTGGAAGAGGAACCCGGCGGGCCCTACCCTTAGGCATCAGGTGCGATCGGGAGGAAGCCCGGAATGGAACTGGCAGGGCAGCGGTTCATCGCGGCCGATCCCGAACGGGTGTGGCAGGCCCTCATCGATCCGGTCTTCCTGAAGGACCTCATCCCCGGCTGCCAGTCGATGCGGGGCGATCCGCAGAACGGCTACGACATCACCGCCGAGCGGGGCGTGGGCGGCTTCACGGCACGCCTGACGGGGCGGATCGACCTGGAGGATGTCCGTCCCGGCGAGGGCGCATTCCTGCGCGCGTCGGGCGAGGGGACGGGGGTGGGGGCCGCGCAGGGGACAGCCCGGATCAGCCTGGCCCCCGAAGGCGCGGGCACCCGGCTGAGCTGGACCGTGGCTGCCCGCGTCGGGGGGCGCCTGGCCGCCCTTCCCGGCTTTGCGGTGGAGATGGCGGCTCGGCGGGTGGCGGACGGCTTCGTGGAGCGGTTCGCCGCCGCCCTGGAAGGTCGCGAACCGCGGCGAGGCTGGATCGCCCGGCTGGCCGGAGGCTAGGCGTCAGGTGATGACGTCCGGCGCCTCGCGGCCTGTATGGCGCCGGATCTGCGCGATCTCCTCGGCCGCCTGCGCCAGCGGAGCGAGGACGTCCGCAGGGTCCAGACGGAGCCGGGCCGGATCGGTCTCGAGCACCTCCAGATAGACGCGCAGCGTCGCACCCTCGGTGCCCGTTCCGGAGAGGCGGACGACCATCCGGGCGCCGCCTTCGAAGACGATCCGCAGACCCTGTCGCTCGGACCGCGACCCGTCCACGGGATCGTCATAGGCAAACTCGTCCGCGGCCGAGACCCGCAGCGACCTCACGGTGCGGCCCGGCAGCGAGGGCAGGGCCGCGCGCAGACCCTCGTAGAGGGCGTTCGCCCGGTCGGTGGGGATGTCCTCGTAATCGTGGCGCGAGTAGTAGTTGCGCCCGAAGCGGGACCAGTGCTCCTCCATGAGGTCCCGCACGCTGCGGCGCGTGTCGGCCAGGATGTTGAGCCAGAGCAGCACCGCCCAGAGGCCGTCCTTTTCCCGCACATGGTCCGAGCCGGTCCCGGCGCTCTCCTCGCCGCAGAGCGTCACGCGACCGGCATCGAGCAGGTTGCCGAAGAACTTCCAGCCGGTCGGGGTCTCGTAGCAGGGCATCCCCAGCGCCTCGGCCACCCGGTCCACCGCCCCCGAGGTGGGCATCGAGCGCGCCACGCCCCGCAGGCCCGCCCGATAGGCCGGCGCCCGGTGCGCCTGCGCCGCCAGAAGGGCAAGACTGTCGGAAGGTGTCACATAGAGGCCCCTGCCGACGATCATGTTGCGATCCCCGTCCCCGTCGGAGGCCGCACCGAAATCGGGGGCATCGTCGGCCATCATGCGCTCGACCAGCCCCCGCGCCCAGATCGGGTTCGGGTCCGGGTGGCCGCCGCCGAAGTCCGGCAGGGGCCGGCCGTTGAGGACCGTCCCCTCGGCCGCCCCCAAGCGCCGCTCGAGGATCTCGCGGGCGTAGGGGCCGGTGACGGCATGCATGGCATCGAACACCATGCGGAAGCCGGACCGGAACAGGTCGCGGATCGCGTCGAAGTCGAACAGCCTCTCCATCAGCGCGGCGTAATCGGCCACCGGGTCCACGATCTCGATGTCCATGGAGCCGAGGCGCGTCCGGCCGGGTCGCGAGAGGTCCACATCCTGCGCATCGAGCATCCGGTATTCGCTGATGGCGAGGCTGGCTGCATGGATGCGGTCGGTTACGGCCTCGGGAGCGGGGCCGCCATTGGGCGTGTTGTACTTGAGGCCGAAATCGGCCTCGGGTCCTCCGGGATTGTGCGAGGCCGACAGGATCAGGCCCCCGTCCGTGCCGCGCGAGCGGATCAGGTGCGAGGCGGCGGGCGTGGACAGGATCGCATCCTGCCCGACGATCACCCGGGTCGCGCCGTTCGCGGCCGCCATGCGCAGGATGACCTGGGCCGCCCGGTCGTTGAAATAGCGCCCGTCGCCGCCCAGAACGAGGGTGCGTCCGGCGATCCCTCCGATCCCGTCGAAGATGCTCTGGACGTAGTTCTCGAGGAAGTGGTGTTCCATGAACACGCGGGTCTTCTTGCGCAGGCCGCTCGTGCCGGGCTTCTGTCCGGGAATGGGTCGGGTGGGGACCGAATGGATCTGCATCACTGTCTCCTCTGTTCGCCCACGGCTTCGAGCGCGAGGACGACGATCGAATTGGCGGCCACGGGAATCGTGCCGCGGCGGACCGGCACGGGTCGGGCATGGGGGCGTGCCGTATCGACATGGCGGACCCATCCCTGACCTTCGGGCGGATCGGGCAGTGTCACGTCGAGCGCGTCGCCCACGTTGAACACCGCGAACAGGGCTTCTTCCCGAGCGGCATAGGGCGGCGTTCCCTCTGCGGTCCGCAGCTCCACGGCGATGTGACGCTGCGCGATGTTGTTCCAGTCGGCTTCGGTCATCGGGGCGCCGTCGGCACGGCGCCAGAAGATGTCCTCCTTGCCGTCGATCGAGCGCGACCGGGAATGGAGGAACCGCTTCTGCCGCAGGATCGGATGACGCTTGCGGAACGCGATGATGGAGCGGCAGAACTCGAGGAATTCGGTGTCCGCCGAGTCCCAGTTGACCCATCCGATCGGATTGTCCTGGCAATAGGCATTGTTGTTGCCGCCTTGCGAGTTGCCGATTTCGTCGCCCGCCAGGATCATCGGCGTTCCCTGCGAGAGCATCAGCGTCGCCATGAGGTTGCGCCGCCGCTGCGCGCGGGCGGCGAGGATCGCCCGATCCTGCGTCGGCCCCTCCACTCCGAGGTTGTCGCTGTTGTTGTCTCCGTGCCCGTCCCGGTTGTCCTCGCCGTTGGCCTCGTTGTGCTTCTCGCGGTAGCTGACGAGATCGGAGAGCGTGAAGCCGTCATGGGCGGTCACGAAGTTGACCGACGAGGTGGCGGGGCGGCCGTCATGGTCGAACTTCAGGGCCGATCCCGACAGCCGCATGGCCAGCTTGCGGACCATGTCGGGATCGCCGCGCCAGAAGCGTCGCACCTGGTCGCGGAACTTGTCGTTCCATTCGAGAAAGGGAGCCGGAAAGGCCCCGAGCTGGTATCCGCCGGGCCCTACGTCCCACGGCTCGGCGATCAGCTTGACCTTCGCTAGGACAGGGTCCTGCCGCATGGCCTGAATGAGAGGGTGGTTGCGGTCGAACCCGCGGGGCGTGCGCGCCAAGGCCGGTGCCAGATCGAAGCGGAAGCCGTCCACATGCATCACCTCGGCCCAGTAGCGCAGGGAATCCATGACCATGCGCAGGACCATGGGATGATCGGTGTTGAGCGTGTTGCCCGTCCCGGTGTCGTTGAGATAGTAGCGCGGCGTTTCCGCAAGCCGGTAGTAGCTGGCGTTGTCGAGACCCCGGAAGCTCAGCGTCGGGCCCATCTGGTTGCCCTCGCAGGTGTGGTTGTAGACCACGTCGAGAATGACCTCGATCCCGGCCTCGTGGAAGCGGCGGACCATCCGCTTGAAGCCGTCGATCCCGGCGGCGCCCAGATAGCGCGGCTCGGGGGCGAAGAAGCCGAGCGTCATGTACCCCCAGTAGTTCCGCAATCCCCGCTCGACCAGGAACCGGTCGTCCAGAAAGGCCTGGACCGGCAGCAGCTCGATCGCCGTGACCCCGAGCCGCAGCAGATGGTCGAGAACGGGTTCCGAGGCCAGCCCTTCGAAGGTGCCCCGGAGGGGCACGTCGCGCCGCTCCATCGTGAGGCCGCGCACATGCGCCTCGTAGATGACGGTGTCGGTCAGAGGGGTGCGCGGGGCGCGGTCCCCGTCCCAGTCGAAGGACGGGTCCACCACCACGCAGCGCGGCATGAACCGGACCGAGTCCCGCGTGTCGAAGGTCAGATCGGCATGACGGGCGCGCGTGTCGTAGCCGAACAAGGCGTCGTCCCATTCCGGCGCCCCGGTCAGGAGCCGTGCATAGGGGTCGAGCAGCAGCTTGTGATGATTGAACCGGTGGCCCTCGTCCGGTCGATAGGGGCCGTGCGCGCGCAACCCGTACAGCGTTCCGGGCCCCAGACCCGGCACATAGCCGTGCCAGACATGGCCGCAGCGCTCGGGCAGCGTGATGCGTTCGACCTCGTGCCTGCCGTCCGGCGAGAAAAGGCACAGCGTGATCGCGGAGGCATGCTGGGAGAAGACGGCAAAGTTGACGCCGCCGCCATCCCAGGTTGCCCCCAGCGGATAGGGCAGGCCCTCCTCGATCGGTCCGTGGCGGATCATCGGACCGGGGCGATGTCCCGATAGAGGCGGGCATACGCCTTGGCCGACGGAGCCCAGCCGACGGGCTGGGCCATCGCATTGCGCTGCATTCGGAGCCAGACGTCGCGATCGTGCCACAGGTCGCAGAGCCGGGAGAGCGCTCCGTGCAGCGCATCGGCCGTGACCGGATGGAACTGGAGCCCCGTGGCTACGCCGACCGCGAGCGCCGCCGGCGAGGCGTTGATGACCGTATCGACCAGTCCCCCGGTGAAGCCGACCACCGGGATCGTTCCATAACGCAGCCCGTAAAGTTGGGTGAGACCGCACGGCTCGAAGCGGGACGGCACGAGAATCGCATCCCCTCCCGCCAGAAGGCGGTGCGACAGGGCCTCGTCATAGCCGATGCGGACCGCCACCGAGGGACCTGCGGCGTCGCGGAAGGCCTGCTCCATCCAGGCCTCGCCCGACCCGAGAAGTGCAAGCTGGCCGCCGCGTTCGAGCAGCGCCGGCAGCACGCCCAGCAGCATGTCCAGCCCCTTCTGGCTCGTCAGGCGCGAGACGACGACGCAGAGCGGGCCGGGCGCGTCGGCGAGGCCCATCTCCGCTCGCAGCGCCGCCTTGTTCGGAGCCTTGCCCTCGGGGGAGTCGTAGGGTGCCGCCACCGCCGGATCGGTCGCGGGGTTCCAGGCGTCCTCGTCGATCCCGTTCAGGATGCCGGAGACCACCTCCCGCCGGCGGCGCATGACGCCGTCCAGGCCCATTCCCCCCTCTGGCCGCATGAGTTCGGCGGCATAGGTCGGCGACACGGTGGTCAGCCGGTCCGCACCCAGCAGCCCCGCCTTGAGAGCCGAGATCTGCCCCCAGTACTCGTAGCCCTCCGCATGAAAGCGCCAGGGGTCCAAACGGAGCGAGCCCACACGCGACGGGGGCGCCAGACCGTGAAAGGCCATGTTGTGGATCGTCAGCACGATGCCGGGCCGCTCGCCCGGGGTGCGGGGGCAGTATTCGGGCACGAGCGCGCCCTGCCAGTCATGGCAGTGCAGCACATCCGGCTGCCAGCCGCCGAGACCCTCCCGGCCGATCCGCGCCGCCATCCAGCAGAGACCGGCGAACCGCTCGGGGTTGTCCGGCCAGTCGTGACCGTCGGGACCGAGATAGATCGAGCCGGGCCTGTCGTAGAGATGCGGAGCCTCGACAACCAGAAGGTCGAGTCCAGCAGCCTGTGCCGACACCACCCGGGCCGGCCCTCCGAACAGGTCCCACTCCTCCATCACGGGCCCCGTGCGGTCGACGGCGCGGAGCACCTGCGGATAGCCGGGGAGCAGCACCCGCATCTCGACCCCTTCGGCGGCCAGAGCCGCGGGCAGGGCGCCCACGACATCCGCAAGCCCGCCCGTTTTGACCACCGGGCTGCATTCGCTTGCAACGGAGAGAACCCGCATCATCGCGCCGCAGCTCGGCGGTCCAGCATCGTCTGGGTGATGAGGGTGATGCCGCGCTCGGTGACGCGGAACCAGCGGGCATCCTCCTGCGGGTCCTCTCCCACGACGAGCCCGTCGGGGATCGTCACGCCGCGGTCGATCACCACGCGCCGCAGGCGCGCGTGCCGGTTCACGGTCACATAGGGAAGCACGACCGCATGATCCAGCACGGCGAAGGAATTCGTGTGGACCTGCGTGAAGAGCAGCGAGTTGCGCACCTCCGTTCCCGAGACGATGCAGCCGCCGGACACCATGGAGGAGACGGCGCTGCCGCGGCGACCGTCCTCGTCGTGGATGAACTTGGCGGGCGGCGTGGTTTCCGAATAGGTCCAGATGGGCCAGTCGCGATCCCACAGGTTCAGGTCGGGGATGAAGTTGGTCAGATCGATGTTGGCCTGCCAGAACGCGTCGATCGTGCCCACGTCCTTCCAGTAGGCTGGCGCGCCAGGGTCGCGCACGCAGGAGACATCGAAACGGTGGGCACGCGCTCCGCCGCGGGCCACGATGTCTGGGATGAGATCGTTGCCGAAATCGTGGCTCGAATCCGCCCTGTTGGCGTCCCGCAGCAGCAGATCGCGCAGGAAGTCCCAGGCGAACACGTAGATGCCCATGGAGGCGAGCGACTTGGCCGGATCTTCGGGAGTGGCGGGAGGATCGGCCGGTTTCTCGAGAAAGCTCGTGATCCGTCCCTCGGCATCGGTGGCCATGACGCCGAAGGCGCTCGCCTCCTCGCGCGGGACCGTCAGACAGCCGATGGTCACGTCCGCGCCGCTTTCGCAATGCTCGCGGACCATGATCTCGTAATCCATCTTGTAGATGTGGTCGCCGGCGAGAATGATGATGTATTCGACATCGTAGCTGTCCACGATGTCGATGTTCTGGGTCACCGCATCGGCCGTTCCGCGATACCACAGATCCTCGCCCATCCGCTGCGAGGCCGGCATGATGTCGAGAAATTCGCCCCGCTCCGCCCAGAACGAGTTGCTCCAGCCGCGCTGGATGTGGCGGATGAGCGAGTGGGCCTTGTACTGGGTGGCGACACCGATCTTGCGGATCCCCGAGTTCATGGCGTTCGACAGTGCAAAGTCGATGATCCGCGCCTTGCCGCCGAAATAGACCGCAGGCTTCACCCGGCGATCCGTCAGTTCCCGGAGCCGGCTTCCCCGGCCACCGGCCAGGACGAAGGCCATCGTTCTCTGCGTCAGTCTGCGGCTCTGCGGCATGGTTGCGGGCCTCCCGTCCCTCAGCGATCCAAGCGGAAGATCAGCGTCGAGAGGGGTGGCAGGGTCATCTCGGCCGACCAGGGCTGCCCCATCCACGGGCGCTCCTCGGCCACGACGCCGCCGGCATTGCCCCGGTTCCCTCCGCCATAGAGCGCGGCATCGGTGTTGATGGCCTCGGTCCAGCGGCCCGGAGCGGGCAAGCCGATCCGGTGGGACCGGCGCTCGACCGGTGTGAAGTTGCACACCACGACGCAGGGCGCATCGCGCTCGAACCCGAACCGGGCCCAAGCCAGGATCGAGTTGTCGGCATCGCCGCCTTCAATCCAGCGGAAACCTTCGGGCTCGCAGTCGCGCGCATGGAGCGCGGGCAGGGCGCGGTAGAGGGTGTTCAGGTCGCGCACCAGGCGCTGGATGCCCCGATGCTCCGGTCCGTGAGCCGGCGCGTCCCAGTCGATCTGCGTCTGGTGGTTCCATTCGGCGCGTTGTCCGAACTCGCACCCCATGAACAGGAGCTTCTTGCCCGGATGACCCCACATGAAACCGTAATAGGCGCGCAGGTTGGCGCATTTCTCCCACCAGCCGCCGGGCATCTTGGCCACCATGGAACCCTTGCCGTGAACGACCTCGTCATGGCTGATGGGCAGGACGAAGTTCTCGCTGAAGGCGTAGTGGAGCCCGAAGGTCATCAGGTGGTGGTGATATTTCCGGTGGACGGGGTCGAGCGCCATGTAGCGGAGCGTGTCGTTCATCCACCCCATGTTCCACTTGTACCCGAAGCCCAGACCGCCCGCATGGGTCGGGTGCGACACGCCGGGAAAGGAGGTGCTCTCCTCGGCGACGGTCATGATCCCCGGATGCCGTCCATAGGCCGTCGCGTTCATGCGGCGCAGGAAGGCAATAGCTTCGAGATTCTCCCGCCCCCCGTGGATGTTGGGGATCCACTCTCCCGGACGGCGGGAATAGTCGCGATAAAGCATGGACGCGACGGCATCCACGCGCAGGCCGTCCACATGATATTCCTCGAGCCAATACAGGGCGTTAGCGACGAGGAAGTTCTGCACCTCGCGGCGGCCATAGTTGTAGATCAGCGTGTTCCAGTCCTGGTGAAACCCCTCGCGCGGGTCCTGATGCTCGTAGAGGGCCGTTCCGTCGAAGCGGGCCAGACCGTGGGGGTCGGAGGGGAAGTGACCGGGAACCCAGTCGAGCAGGACCCCGAGCCCGGCGCGATGCGCGGCATCGACAAGATCGCGGAACTCGTGCGGGGGACCGAAACGGATCGTCGGCGCATAAAGGCCGACCGGCTGATACCCCCATGACCCGTCGAACGGATATTCCGACAGCGGCATGAACTCGAGATGGGTGAACCCCATCTCGCGAGCATAGGAGACGAGATCCTCGGCCGCCTCGCGATAGGAGAGGGGGCGACCTCCCTGGTTCCAGATGCGCTTCCAGCTTCCCAGATGGACCTCGTAGATCGCGATCGGCGCATCGCGGCGCTGGCGGTCGGCCCTTGTGCTCATCCACGCCTCGTCGCGCCAGCCGTAGCCCCGGATGTCGCGGACGACGGAGGCGGTCTCGGGCGGGTGCTGGGCCCCGAACCCCACCGGGTCCGCCTTCAGGGGCACAAGGCGGCCATCGCGTGCGAGGATCTCGTACTTGTAGGCTGCGCCCTCTCCGACATGGGGGACGAAGATCTCCCACACGCCGGTGGCTCCCCGGCGACGCATCACATGCCGGCGCCCGTCCCAGGCGTTGAAATCCCCGACGACCGAGACGCGATGCGCATTCGGAGCCCACACAGCGAAATGGGTCCCTCCGACACCGGCCAGCACCATGGGATGCGCCCCAAGCGCGCGCCAGAGCTCCAGATGCGTGCCCTCGCCGAGAAGGTACTCGTCGAAGTCCGACAGGACCGGCCCGAACCGGTAGGCGTCCTCGTACTCCCACTGACCACCATATCCGCGGCCATGGAGCGTGTAGGGGCGGCCTGGGGGGATGGGACCGGAAAAGACGATCTGCCCCACCCGGCGCAGGGGGTAGTCGCGCCCGTCGCAGCGGGCGGCCATCTCTTCCGCCCCCGGATCGAGCGCGGTCACCCAGGTGGCACCGTCATGGTCATGGGGACCGAGAACGGCAAACGGATCGTCGTGCAGCCCCTGATCCAGCCGCCGGATCGCATCGGAGTCGAGGACGGGTGCGGCCGGGCTGGACATGACCCGATCATAGGCTTGCCCCGGCGGGCGGCAAGCGAGCCCGTCAGAGTCCATGCCGCACCCGCCGATGGGCTGCTCCGTCCGGTCTGATCGCCAGGACGATCTCGGCCGGCAGGGCCCGTTCCTGCATCCGGCGGGCATTGGCCAGATCGTTGGCTTCCGCCCGGCGGGTCGCGGCCGCACGCGACAGGCCCAGATCGAGCCATCGCTGGATCAGCCGCGCCCGCAATTCCGGCAGCGGCACATCGAGCCGTGCCCTCAGATCCCAGAGGGGCAGCAGGCGTCTCCAGGGTTCCTCGTCCAGCAGCACGTAGCTTCCTTCGCAGATCACGACGCGACAGGCGGCCGGCACGACCAGCGCACCCGCCACCGAGAGATCGCGCACCCGGTCGTAGAGGGGGGCCACGACCTCCCCTCCGGCCCGCAATCGCTGGACCAGATGAAGGAACCCCTCTGCGTCGAAGGTCTCGGGGGCGCCCTTGCGGGCGCGCAGGCCGCGGGCGTCGAGCACGGTGTTGTCGAGGTGGAAGCCGTCGAGCGTGACCACCTCGGTTGCGATCCGCTGGGCGAGAAGCCGCCGGTGAACCGCTGCCGCCAGGGCGGACTTGCCCGACCCGGGGGCCCCCGCCAGCGCCACGAGGACCCGCTCCCGCTCGGCCAGCCGATGCACGGCCTGTTCGGCCAGCGCGTTGACCTGCGCCGAGATGTCCAGCATCGGGCCTCCCGCGGTTCAGGCGTCCTCGAACTCGCGATCGGGCGCCTTGGCCCCTGTCATATAGGCGACCGCGTCGGACATCGAGTGGTTGCGGGGATTGATCACGCAGAGGCGGCGCCCCAGGCGGTGGATGTGGATCCGGTCGGCGACCTCGAAGACATGCGGCATGTTGTGCGAGATCAGGATGATCGGGATGCCGCGCGACTTCACGTCGAGGATGAGCTCCAGAACCCGGCGGCTCTCCTTGACGCCGAGCGCGGCCGTCGGCTCGTCGAGGATGATGACCTTGGAGCCGAAGGCGGCCGCGCGGGCGACCGCCACGCCCTGCCTCTGTCCGCCCGACAGGGTTTCAACCGCCTGGTTGATGTTCTGGATCGTCATGAGTCCCAGCTCCGACAGCTTCTCGCGGGCGAAACGCTCCATCCGGGGTCGGTCGAGCTGGCGGAAGATCGTCCCGAGGAGCCCTGGCTTCCGCAGCTCGCGGCCCATGAACATGTTGTCCGCGATCGAGAGCGCCGGTGACATGGCGAGGGTCTGATAGACAGTCTCGATCCCGGCGGCGCGGGCGTCGTTGGGGCTGCGGAAATGCACCGGTCGCCCTTCCAGGAAGATCGACCCTTCGTCGGGTTGAAGCGCCCCCGAGAGCGCCTTGATGAGGGTGGACTTGCCTGCGCCGTTGTCGCCGATCACCGCGAGGATCTCGCCCCGGTTCAGATCGAAGTCGCAGCGGTCCAGCGCCACGACCCGGCCGAAGCGTTTGGTCAGGCCTCGCGCCGTCAGGATGGGTCCGTTCCGGTCGGGATGGGCATCAAGATCGAGAGGCATCAGGCGGCCACCTTCCGGATCCACTGGTCCACGGCCACGGCGACGATGATGAGGACCCCGATGAACAGGAACGTCCACTGCGCGTCGGCTCCCATCAGGCGCAGGCCGAGCGAGAACACGCCGACGATGAGTGCCCCGCAGAGCGCCCCGAGGATGGAACCGCGCCCTCCGAACAGGGAGATTCCTCCGATCACCACCGCCGTGATCGACTGGATGTTGAGCTCGGCCCCCGACGTCGGGGACACCGATCCGATCCGGCCGATCAGCGCCCAGCCGGCAAAGGCGCAGATCAGCCCGGAGAGGGCATAGACCGAGATCAGCGTCCTCCGGACGTTCACACCCGAAAGCTGGGCCGCCTCGGGGTCGTCGCCCACGGCATAGACATGCCGCCCCCAGGCCGTGTGCCGCAGCGCGTAGGCGAGAAGTAGCACGAGAAGGATCATGAAGATCACGCCATAGGTGAAGGTCGCGCCACCGCGCCCGGCCTCGTCGGCCCCGATCCGGAAGGTCCGGCCGAAGAATTGCAGAAGCGGGGCTTCGGCCGCGATCTCCTGCGCCCGGATCGTCTCGTTGCGGGAATAGAGGTAGTTCGCGGCCAGGATGATCTGCCAGGTTCCCAGCGTGACGATGAAGGGGGGCAGCTTCATCACCGCCACCAGCCAGCCGTTCATGGCTCCCAGCAGCAATCCCAGGGTGAGCCCCGCGAGGATCGCCACCTCCGTCGGCAGGCCGTAGCGGAAGGCGAACTGACCCATGACCACGGAGGACAGGACGGTGATCGCGCCGACCGAGAGGTCGATGCCGGCCGTCAGGATGACCAGCGTCTGGGCGGCCGCGACGATGCCCACGATCTGGACCTGCTGAAGGATCAGCGTCAGCGACGAGGCCGAGAAGAACCGCCCGCCGATCACCACGCCGAAGAGCAGGATGGAGGCGGCGAGGACGATCATCGGCACCAGCGCGGGCGTCACATGCAGCGCATGCTGGAAGCGGTGCAGCAGGGTCCGGTCCTGCTGGAACTCGGCCACCGCCTCGGTCCGGCGCTCCCTCACCACGGCTTCGAAATTGTCGCTTCCGCTCATCGCCTCCTCCGCACGAGAGCCCGGGTCAAGCGACCGGGACGGGTTCCCCGTCCCGGCAGGGGGACTGTGCGGCCCGATCGCCCCGGCGATCAAGCCTTCATATCGATCTCAGCCCCAGCAGAGTTCGAGACCCTCCTCGACCGAGATCGATTCCACGCCCTCCACGGGCTCCGCCGCGACGAGCGCCACGCCCGTGTCGAAGAAGTCCTTGCCTTCGGTCGGCTCCGGCAGGGTGCCGTCCTGGGCATACTGGTAGATCGCTTCGATCCCGAGCGCCGCCATCTGGAGGGGATATTGCTGGGACGTCGCGGCGATGACGCCGTCGCGGACGTTCTGGACGCCCGGACAGCCTCCGTCCACGGACACGATCAGGACCTCGTTCTCGCGGCCCACGGCGCGCAGCGCCTCGTAAGCTCCGGCGGCCGAGGGCTCGTTGATCGTATAGACGACGTTCACGTCCGGATTGGCGGCCAGAATGTTCTCCATCGCCGTCCGCCCGCCTTCCTCGTTGCCGGCGGTCACGTCCTGCCCGACGATGCGCGGGTCCGTTTCATCTCCCCAGCGGTTGGGATCGCCCACATCGATGCCGAAGCCAGTCAGGAACCCCTGATTGCGGAGCACATCGACCGTCGGCTGGTTGACACCGAGGTTGAGCATTGCGATGCGCGCATCCGCAGCCTCCTCGCCCAGCGCGGCGGCGGCATACTGGCCGATCAGGAGGCCGGCCTGGAAGTTGTCGGTTGCAAAGGTGGCATCCGCCGCGTCACTCGGATTGAGCGGGGTATCGAGGGCAATCACCAGAAGCCCGGCATCGCGCGCCTGCTGGATCGACGAGACGATGGCCGAGGTGTCCGACGCCGCGATCAGGATGCCGGAGGCACCCGAGGCGATGCAGGTCTCGATGGCCTGCACCTGGGATTCGTGATCCCCGTCCACTGTGCCTGCGAACGAACTCAGGGTGATGCCCAGCTCGGCCGCCTTGGCCTCGGCCCCTTCGCGCATCTTCACGAAGAACGGGTTCGTCTCCGTCTTGGTGATGAGACAGGCCGAGATGCTCTCCTGTGCGCTGGCCGCCCCGGCAAGGGCCAGAACGGACAGCGCGGTTCCCGCAAGAAGAATCTTCATGATGGTCCTCCCGAAAGCGTGACGGGTTGGCTCCCGTCCGCCTGTGCCCGGCACCCCGCCGAGGCTGCGGACATTCTACGTGAACGACCATCTCCTGCCAATAAATAAATCCTGTTGACTTATTTATCAGGTCCACCCAAGGTTCGGCCGGGAGGAGCCGGCATGGCTTCGGCAGACGTGCGTCATCTCGGTCCGGGCGCCAACCAGCAGGGTCTGCGAGACCACAATGCGCGCCTTCTTCTGTCCACGCTGCAGAGGCGCGGGCCGATGCCCGCCAGCGATCTGGCGCGTCTCGCGGGGCTGTCGCCCCAGACGGTGTCGGTCATCCTGCGCAGCCTCGATGCCGATGGTCTCGTGGCCCGGGGAGAGCCGCAGCGGGGACGGATCGGAAAACCCTCCGTTCCCGTCTCGCTCGCCCCGGACGGAGCCTTCGCCTTCGGGCTCAAGATCGGCCGGCGCAGCGCGGACCTGCTTCTGGTGGACTTCGCCGGCCGCCTGCGCGGCGAGAGGCACACGACCTATCGCTGGCCCGAGCCGGACGAGATCCTGCGCTTTCTCCGGGAGGGTCTCGGCTCCCTCCGGCAGGATCTGCCCGAGCCGTGGCTGGACCGGATTGCAGGCATCGGCGTGGCAATGCCGTCCGAGATCTGGCACTGGCACGAGACCATCGGCGCACCCCTTGGCGCGCTGGATGCCTGGCGGGGGTTCGATCTCGTCCAAGCGGTCGGCGAGTTCTGCGACCTGCCGGTTCTCATGGCCAATGACGGAACGGCCGCGGCCAGGGCCGAACACATCTTCGGACGTGGTCGCGAGTTCGGGGCCTATGCCTACTTCTTCGTGGGTTCGTTCATCGGCGGGGGGATCGTCCTCAACCACTCGGTGGTCGAGGGGCCCACGGGCAACGCCGCCGCGTTCGGCTCGCTGCCGGCGCCGGGCCCCGGCGGACGATGCCGCCAGCTGATCGAAACCGCCTCGCTCTTCCTTCTGGAGGAGGCCATCCGGCGTGCGGACCTGCCGGCCGAGCGTCTGTGGGCGCAGCCGCAGGACTGGAGCGTCTTCGGCGCGATCCTCGAGCGCTGGATCACCCACACGGCGGGCGAGATCGCCCGGGCGGCCGTCACCGTCTGTGCCGTCATCGATTTCGAGGCCGTGCTGGTCGACGGGGCGATGCCTGCCGAGGTCAGGACCGCTCTTGTGGCGCAGAGCCGGACGGCCCTGAAGCGTTTCGACATGCGCGGGCTCGCACCCGTTCGGATCGAGGAAGGCACCATCGGGGCCCCCGCCCGGGCTCTCGGTGCGGCAGCCGCGCCGTTGCTGGCCCGGCATCTGCTCGACACCCATGCAGGAGCGCCCTTTGCGTGAACGGCCTCACGCCGGCGGAGCGGGAACCCGTCTGACCCGCAGCGCGAACCATGGGGTCTTGTCCGGCTGCAGCGTGTTGCGCACCACGATCGCCTCGACCTCGTCGAACTCGACGAGGTTCAGCTCCTCGGCCTGTGCCTTGGGAATGAAGACCTGCTGATCGTTGTCCTGACGGACCGCAAAGGCGGGACCGTCGTCCAGACTCTCCACCACGTAGCAGACCACCTTCGACGCCACGGCCTTCCCCTCTGGTGCCCGGAACGGGTTTACTCCACCGTCACGCTCTTGGCGAGGTTGCGGGGCTGATCCACGTCCGTCCCCTTGGCCACCGCGGTGTGGTAGGCCAGAAGCTGCGCAGGAACGGCGTAGAGGATCGGGGCCCAGAGCGGATCCACGTCGGGCAGGACCACCGCGTCGCGAACGCCGTCGCCCGCGATCCGTCTTCCCTCGCGGTCGGTCACAAGGACGACCTGACCGCCGCGCGCCATGACCTCCTGCATGTTCGACACGGTCTTGTCGAACAGCTCGTCGCGGGGCGCCATGACGATGACCGGCACGCTCTTGTCCACGAGGGCGATGGGGCCGTGCTTGAGCTCGCCCGAAGCGTAGGCCTCGGCATGGATGTAGCTCAGTTCCTTGAGCTTGAGCGCCCCTTCGAGCGCGAGCGGGAACATGCGGCCCCGACCCAGGAACAGGATATCCCGTGCCTCGGCGAGCCATCGCCCGATCCGCCGCGTGTCGCGCTCGAGCGACAGGGCATGGTTGACCAGTCCGGGCAGGCTCCGCAGGGCAGCCAGGGCATCGGTCAGCGCGTCGGCCGGCAGCAGACCCCTCTGCCGGGCAGCCTCCAGGGCAAGCAACGCCAGCACGACGAGCTGCGACGTGAAGGCTTTGGTGGAGGCCACGCAGATCTCCGGACCAGCCAGGAGGGGCAGCACGAGATCGCTCTCGCGGGCGATCGAACTTTCGGGGACGTTCACCAGGGCAACGATCCGGTCCGCCTTGCCCTGGCAGTAGCGCAGGGCCGCGAGCGTGTCGGCCGTCTCGCCGGACTGGCTGACGAAAAGCGCGACGGTTCCGGGCGGCAGCGGCGGATGGCGATAGCGGAACTCGGACGCCACATCGACATCCGCCGGGAGGCCGGCGATCTGCTCGAACCAGTAGCGGGCCACGAGACAGGCATAGGAGGCCGTTCCGCAGGCCACCAGCGACAACCGCTGGACGCCCGAGAAGTCGATCCCATCCCCCGGCCACCGCAGGGCGGTGCCGCTCGTGTAGTGGTCGAGTGCACGGGTGATCGTGGCCGGCTGTTCGGCCATCTCCTTGCCCATGAAATGCCGATGCCCGCCCTTGTCCACCAGGGCGGCCTGCGCCTCGATCCGGCGGGCAGGGCGCAGGACAGGAGATCCTGCCGCATCGCGGATCGTCGCGCCCGACCGGCGGACCACCGCGCGGTCGCCTTCCTCCAGATAGGTGATGCGGTCGGTGAACGGGGCGAGCGCGATCGCGTCGGACCCCACGAACATCTCGCCATCGCCGTGCCCGATGGCCAGGGGAGAGCCCTTGCGGGCCGCGATCAGCAGATCCTCCTCGCCCTCGAAGAGAAAGAGCAGGGCATAGGCGCCCTCCAGCCGCTCGAGCGTCCGGTCGACCGCCTCTGCCGGGTCCAGTCCGTCCTCGAGGAACCGATCGGTCAGCATCGCCACCAGTTCGGTGTCCGTCTCGCTGGTCTGGAACCGTCCGGCGAGGGCGAGATCCTCCCGGAGGTCGCGGAAGTTCTCGATGATGCCGTTGTGGACAACACAGACGCGGCCCGAGCGGTGCGGATGGGCGTTCGCCTCGACAGCGGCCCCGTGGGTGGCCCACCGCGTGTGACCGATCCCTGCCCGGCCCGGCAGCGGTTCGCGCACGAGCAGGTCCGAGAGGTTGGCCAGCTTGCCCACTGCGCGGCGCCGGTCGAGCCGCCCCTGCGCGACCGTGGCCACGCCGGCACTGTCATAGCCGCGATACTCGAGCCGCTTGAGGGCCTCGACGAGAAGGGGCGCCACCTCGTGCGAGCCCAGGATGCCGACGATGCCGCACATCAGCGCGCCCTCGATCCGCGCGCGGCGCGAAGTCGCTCCATCAGCCTTCGGCCCAATCCGGGTTTGGTCACCTGACGTGCCCGGCCGAGCGCGAGCGCACCCGGAGGCACATCCTCGGTGATGACGGACCCCGACCCTGTCACCGCCCCCGCCCCGACCGAGACCGGCGCCACCAGCATCGTGTCCGAGCCGATAAAGGCGCCCTCGCCGATCACCGTCCGGTGTTTCGAGACCCCATCGTAGTTGCAGGTGACGGTGCCGGCGCCCAGATTGGCGCGCTCGCCGATTTCCGCATCGCCCACATAACTCAGATGGTTGACCTTGGCGCCCTGTCCCACGCGGGCCGACTTGATCTCGACAAAGTTGCCGACCCGGACGTCCTCGTGGAGTTCCGCTCCGGGCCGGAGACGGGCAAAGGGACCCACCACCGCGCCGCGGCTGACATGGCAACCTTCGAGATGGGAGAAGGCGCGGATGCGTGCCCCGCTCTCGACCGTCACGCCGGGTCCGAACACGACATGCGGCTCCACCACCGCGTCGCGCCCGATGACGGTGTCGAAGGCCAGGATCACCGTCTCGGGCGCCGGCATGCTGACACCGTCCTCCAGAAGGAGCGCACGGGCCCGCGTCTGGAAGGCGCTCTCGGCGGCGCGCAGCTCCTCGCGCGAGTTGATGCCGAGCGTCTCGGCCTCGTCGCAGCGCAGCACCGTTGCGCGCAGGCCGCGTGACACCCCGAGGCCGACGATGTCGGGCAGGTAGTACTCGCCTGCCGCGTTGGCGTTGCCCACCTCCCGCAGGAGATCGAACAGGAACGCCGCCTCGGCCAGCAGCAGGCCCGAGTTGCACAGCGGGATTGCGCGTGTGGTCGCATCGGCGTCCTTCCATTCGACCACACGCACGAGCCGGTCGCCTTCCGTGACGAGGCGACCGTAGCGCGCATCGGGATGCGCCGTCTCGAAGCCCAGAACGACGATCTCGGCCGCCGCGCGCCGCTCCACCATGCGCCCGAGCGTTTCGGCGCTCACGAAGGGGGTGTCGCCATAGAGGACGAGGACATCTCCCCCGTAACCCGCCAGGATCCGCTGCGCCTGGAGAACGGCATGGGCGGTGCCCAACTGCTCCTCCTGGCGCACCAGCTCGACCTGAGGATCGAAGGCCCGCGCCGCACGCTCCACCTCCTCTGCGCCCGTGCCGGTCACCACGATCAGATGATCGGGTGCCAGGGTCCCGGCCGTCCGCATCGCGTGATGAAGGAGCGGAGCGCCGGCCAGTTCGTGCAGGACCTTGGGCCGGTCCGAGTTCATGCGTGTCCCCGCTCCGGCCGCCAGGATGACCACAGCGATGCCCGTCTCGTCCATCCGACGCTCCCTTGCCGACCGTTGCCTTCTAGGCGCAGGCCCGGACAGCGCCAAGGGCCGGGGCTTCACTTCGCGCATTGCTCCGCTACAGCAGCATCATGCGAACGGTAATCTTCGACCTTGACGGCACCCTGGCCGATACCAGCGGCGACCTGCTGGCTGCCGCGAACGCCTGCTTCCGCGGGCTGGGCCTCGGGGACTTGCTCGGTCCGGCCGATGCGCCGACGGCGCTGCGGGGGGGACGCGCCATGCTCCGCCTGGGTCTGGCGCGGGCGGGGCGGGCCGACGAGGCGGAGGTGGATCGGCAGTACCCCATCCTGCTGCAGTGCTACGAGGATGCCATCTGCAGGACCACCACCCTCTATCCCGGGGCCGCAGAGGCGGTGGTCCGCCTGCGCCGGGCCGGCTGGAGAACCGGGATCTGCACCAACAAGCCGGAACGCCTCTCGATCCTGCTGCTCGACGCGCTCGGGGTGTTGCACCTGTTCGACAGCCTCGTGGGCGCCGACACGCTGCCGGTCCGCAAACCAGATCCGGCACCCCTCCGCGCGGCGGTGGCCTGGGCAGGGGGATGCCTGGAGAGCGCCTGCCTGATCGGAGACACGCGGACGGACTGGGACTGCGCCCGCGCGGCGGGGGTTCCCTGCCTGCTCGTGGGCTTCGGCCCCGACCCGATGGAGGCGGCCCGCCTGGGCGCCCCCGTCCTGCGGAGCTTCGACGGTCTGGAGGCGGCCCTGGACGCGCTGGGCCGCCCCCTTCACTCGGCCGCCCTAGCGTAGTTCTCGACCGGCGGGCAGGTGCAGACGAGGTTGCGATCCCCGAAGGCGTTGTCCACCCGCCCGACGGGCGGCCAGTACTTGTCCACGCGGAACGCGCCGGGCGGAAAGCATCCCTGCTCGCGCGAATAGGGACGGTTCCACTCGGCCACGAGGTCCTCGACCGTGTGCGGTGCGTGCCGCAGGGGCGAGTCGGCAGCCGCCCAATCCCCGCGCTCGACCGCGGCGATGTCCTCCCGGATGGCGAGCATGGCCGTCACGAAGCGGTCGATCTCGGCCTTGGGCTCGGACTCGGTGGGCTCCACCATCAGCGTTCCGGCCACCGGCCAGGACATGGTGGGCGCATGGAACCCGTTGTCGATCAGCCGCTTGGCAATATCGTCCACGGTGATGCCGTAGGCCGCGAAAGGGCGGGTGTCGAGAATGCATTCATGCGCGACGCGGCCACCCTGCCCGGCGAACAGGATCGGATAGGCGCCCTTCAGCCGCGCGGCCACGTAGTTGGCGTTCAGGATCGCCACCTTGGTCGCCTGGGTCAGCCCGGCTCCGCCCATCAGCAGGCAATAGGCCCAGGAGATCAGCAGGATGGACGCCGATCCGAAGGGCGCGGCTGCCACCGCGCCGGCCTCGCCCCGGCCCGGGTCCGACGGAAGGTGAGGCGCCAGATGGGCCTTGACCCCGATGGGTCCCATGCCGGGTCCGCCGCCGCCATGCGGGATGGCAAAGGTCTTGTGCAGGTTGAGGTGACACACATCCGCCCCCACATCGCCCGGCTTCACCAGGCCGACCATCGCGTTCATGTTGGCGCCATCCAGATAGACCTGGCCGCCATGGCGATGCGTGATGTCGCAGACCTCGCGCAGCGTGTCCTCAAACACGCCGTGCGTGGACGGATAGGTGATCATGCAGGCCGCCAGCCGGTCGCCTGCGGCCTCGGCCTTGGCGCGGAAGTCCTCCAGATCCACGTCGCCCCGGGCGGTAGACTTGACCACCACCACCTCCATGCCGGCCATCTGGGCCGAAGCCGGATTGGTGCCATGGGCCGAGACGGGGATCAGGCACACGCGCCGATCCCCTTCGCCGCGCGACAGATGATACCGCCTGATCGTCAGCAGACCCGCATATTCGCCCTGCGCCCCGGAATTGGGCTGCATGGAGAAGGCATCGAACCCGGTGATCTCGCACAGCTTGGCTGTCAGATCGTCGAGCATCTCCCGATAGCCCGCTGCCTGATCGGGCGGGCAGAAGGGGTGGAGATGGGCGAATTCCGGCCAGCTCAGCGGGGTCATTTCCGCCGCGGCGTTGAGCTTCATGGTGCAGGAGCCGAGGGGGATCATGGCCCGGTCCAGCGCCAGATCCCGGTCCGACAGACGGCGCATGTAGCGCATCATCTCGGCTTCGGCGCGGTTCATGTGGAACACCGGATGGGTCAGATAGGCCGATCGGCGCAGCAACCCCTCGGGGATCGCGGGGCCGCCCCTGTGCGGCGGAGCCCCGTCGATGCCGAAAGCGCGCAGGACCCGCAGAAGGACCCCCTCGTCCGTGGTCTCGTCGAGCGAGAGCCCCACGCGGTCGGTGCCGATGCGCCGGAAGTTCAGGCCCTCGGCCCGGGCGGCCGCCAGGATGCCGGCCTGACCCACCCCGACATCGACCGTGATCGTGTCGAAGAAATGCTCCGGCGAGACCCTCGCCCCTGCGGCGCGAAGCGCACGCGACAACCTCTGGGTCAGGAGATGGACCCGCTCGGCGATCGCGCGCAATCCCCTGGGGCCGTGAAAGACCGCATACATGGACGCCATCACGGCCAGAAGCGCCTGCGCCGTGCAGACGTTGGACGTGGCCTTCTCGCGCCGGATATGCTGCTCGCGGGTCTGAAGCGCGAGCCGGTAGGCCCGGTTGCCGCGCGCATCGACCGAGACGCCCACGATCCGTCCGGGCATGGCCCGCTTCAGCGCGTCGCGACAGGACAGGAAGGCTGCGTGTGGGCCGCCGTAGCCCATGGGGACGCCGAACCGCTGGGCCGAACCCACCGCGATGTCCGCGCCCATGTCGCCCGGCTCGCGCAGGAGCGTCAGGGCGAGGAGGTCGGTGGCCACCACGGCCAGCGCCCCCGCCTCGTGCAGCCGCGCGATGTCGTCTGAGAGATCCCTGACATGGCCGAAGGTGCCGGGATACTGAAACAGCGCCCCGAACACCTCGTCGGGGCGAAGCCGATCCGGCGGACCGACCGTGACGGCGATCCCGAGCGGTTCGGCCCGGGTGCGGATCACCGCGAGCGTCTGCGGATGCACGTCCTCGGCGACAAAGAAGCCCTGTGCCTTGCTGCGGGCCGTGCGCTGGGCCATCGCCATCGCCTCGGCCGCGGCGGTCGCCTCGTCCAGCAGCGAGGCATTGGCGACCGGCAGGCCGGTCAGGTCCGCGACCATGGTCTGGAAGTTCAGCAGCGCCTCGAGCCGGCCCTGGGCGATCTCCGGCTGATAGGGTGTGTAGGCCGTGTACCAGGCGGGGTTCTCGAAGATGTTGCGCTGGATCGCCGGCGGCGTGAAGGTGCCGTAATAGCCCTGCCCGATGAGCGAGGTCATCACGCGGTTGCGGCCGGCCACTTCCCTCAGGCGTCCGAGAAGTTCCCGTTCGGTGATCGCCGGCCAGGAGAGCGGCCGGTCCTGACGGATGGAGGCCGGCACCGTTTCGTCGATCAGCGCATCGAGCGACGGCGCTCCCACGGCCTCCAGCATCTCCGCCATCTCTGCGGGCGACGGGCCGATGTGGCGGCGGTTTGCGAAATCGTCAGGATTGTAGGCGACCGGCTCCCAGGTCATCAGGCGATCATCTCCTGATATTCGTCTTCGTCCATGAAGCTGTCCAGGACGGCCAGATCGTCCACGCGGATCTTGAAGAACCACCCGCCGCCCAGCGGGTCCTCGTTGACCAGACCGGGATTGTCGGCCAGCGCGGCATTGACCTCCACGATCTCGCCGTCCACCGGCGCCAGGATGTCGGAGGCGGCCTTGACGCTCTCGATCACCACCACCTCGTCGCCCTGGGCGACCATGGCCTCCGCTTCGGGAAGCTGGACGAAGACGATGTCGCCCAGTTCCTTCGCGGCATGTTCGGTGATGCCGACGACGATGATGTTGTCGCCTTCGGGGCGGAGCCATTCGTGGTCTTCGGTGAACTTCATCGGGGGCCTCAGCGCTTGAACGAAGGAGGAAGGAAGGGCAGTGCGACGACCTCGGCTGCCAGTGGCCGCCCCCTGACCTCGCCGGCCAGTCGGGTTCCCGGCTCTGCCCAGCGCGCATCCACATAGGCCATGGAGATCGGTGCGGCGAGCGAGGGCGAGAAGCCGCCAGACGTGACAAGCCCGACCCGGCCGTCCGGACCCATCACCTCCGTTCCGGCGCGCATCGGCTGGCGCCCTTCGGGTCGCAGCCCGACGCGGCGCCGTCGCGGCCCCACCTCGAGTTCCGTCAGGATCCGGTCCGCTCCGGGAAAGCCGCCGGCCCGCTCGCCGCCGATCCGGCGGGCCCGGCCGATGGACCAGGCCAGCCCCGCCTCGACCGGGGTCGTGGTCCTGTCGATGTCCTGTCCGTGCAGGCACAGGCCCGCCTCCAGCCGGAGAGAGTCCCGGGCGCCGAGCCCCGCAGGCTTCACGCCCCCCTGGTCGAGCAGGGCCTCGGCCAGCCGCTCGGCCAGTGCCGCGGGCACGGAGATCTCGAACCCGTCCTCGCCGCTGTAGCCGGATCGGGAAACCCAGATCTCGCCTCCGGCCCATCGCAGCCTCGCCGCATCCATGAACCGCATGGCCGCCACCTCGGGCAGGAGGGAGGACAGCACCTCCTCGGACCGAGGCCCTTGCAGCGCGAGCAGGGCCCGGTCCGCGATCTCCTCCACGGTCACGGCCGGCAGGGCATCGCGCAGATGCGCCAGCACCGCCTCGCGATTGGCGGCATTCGCGACGACCAGAAGCGCGTCGCCGAGATGCGACACCATCACGTCGTCGCGGATGCCTCCGGCATCGTCGGTCAGGAGCGCATAGCGCTGCCGACCCTCCGGCAGGCCGACAAGGTCGGCCGGTGTGCAGGCTTCCAGGGCCAGTGCCGCCCTGGCGACTCCCCGACCGCTCCTCAGGAGGATCTGCGCCATGTGGCTGACGTCGAACAGCGAGGCGGCGGCGCGCGTGTGAAGATGCTCTGCCATCACGCCCTCCTCGTAGCGGATGGGCATGCTCCAGCCGGCGAACTCTGCCATCCGGGCGCCCCGCGCCGCATGGAGCGCGTGCAGCGGGAGCCGTCGCAGCGGACGGTCTGCGTTGTCACCCAAGGCCCACCTCCTGCCGCCCGCTTCGCTCGGCAAGCGGTAAGATCGTGTCCGGCACCATGCAAGGGCCGAGTGTCGCCCGGCCCTTCCGCATCATGACCATCTGACGCAATGAGATTCCATACAGAGCGCACATTTCAAAAGGATATCGTTGCAAGTCGCTCTGGATTGAAACGAACTTGCAAAGTTTCCGATAGGAAACGGCAAGTTGCAATCCCCTTGCGGCGAAGCTGTGCCACACCCTCTCCGATCGGCGGAGGATTCGGAGATGAAGGTTCTCGTTCTCGGCGCGGGCGTGATCGGGGTCACGTCGGCCTGGTACCTGGCGCAGGACGGGCATGAGGTGACCGTGGTGGACCGGCAGCCCGGCGCGGGGCTCGAGACGTCCTTTGCGAATGCGGGAGAGGTCAGTCCCGGCTATTCCGCCCCCTGGGCGGCGCCGGGAGTGCCGCTCAAGGCGCTGCGCTGGATGGTGAGCCGCCATGCTCCGCTGATCCTGCGTCCGCAGGCCGATCCGGCCATGCTGCCATGGCTCGTGCGGATGCTGATGAACTGCACCGCCTCGGCCTATGCCGTGAACAAGGCGCGGATGGTCCGGCTGGCCGAGTATTCGCGCGACTGCCTCCGCCTGCTTCGAGCCGAGACCGGCATCGCCTACGACCAGCGCATGCTGGGCACGCTGCAGCTCTTCCGCGATCCTGCACAGGTCGAGGCCGCGGCCAAGGACATCGCCGTGCTGCGCGACAGCGGCGTGACCTTCGAACTCCTCGACAGGGAGGGTTGCCTCCGGGCCGAGCCGAGTCTGCGGGGTGCGGCCGACCGGATCGCCGGAGGCCTTCGCCTGCCTGACGACGAGACGGGCGACTGCCACATGTTCACTGCGGCGCTGGCTGCGCTGGCGGCCGCAAGGGGCGTGCGGTTCCGCTTCGGGCTTGCCGCCCGGTCGCTTCAGGTCGAGAGCGGCCGGGTCGTCGGGGCAGTCACGGCGGAGGGCGTCGCCCGGGCCGACGCCGTGGTGGTCGCGCTGGGCAGCCACTCGCCCGCGCTGGTCCGTCCGCTGGGACTGCGGCTCCCTGTCTATCCGGTCAAGGGCTATTCCCTGACGCTGCCGATCAGTGACGACACCCGGGCGCCGGTCTCGACGGTGATGGACGAGACCTACAAGGTCGCGATCACGCGCCTGGGCGACCGCATCCGCGTGGGCGGGCTGGCGGAGCTGGCGGGCTTCGACCTGCGGCTGCACGCGGGCCGTCGGGCCACGCTCCTGCACTCCGTCGAGGGGTTGTTTGCGGGCGGAGGCGATGCGGCGCGCGCGACGTTCTGGTGCGGGCTGCGGCCGATGACACCGGACGGCACGCCTGTGGTGGGGCGCAGTCCCGTGCCGGGCCTGTGGCTCAACACCGGCCACGGCACATTGGGATGGACCATGGCCGCCGGGTCCGGCCGGCTCCTGTCGGACCTGATGTCGGGGGCCCGACCGGCCATCGAGGCAGCCGATCTGGGCATCGCCCGCTACGGCCGCGACAGGCGCGTCCCTGCACCGGCCCTGCGCCCGTTGCGCGCCTGAGGCGCCGCAACCTGTGACGGCCGGTCGCGTGACGCGGGCGGGTCGGCGCGCTAGAGAGGAGCCACGCAGGAGGGCCCCCGATGCTGTCATCCGAGCTGATCTTCGATGCGACGCTGCTTCCGGCGCTGCTCGTGGCCCTTTCGGCCGGCATCCTGTCGTTCCTCAGCCCCTGCGTGCTGCCGATCGTGCCCCCCTATCTCGCCTATATGGGCGGCGTCTCCGTGGGCGAGATGACCAATCAGGCGCAGGCGCGGCGGCGCGTCCTCCTGTCGGCGGCCTTCTTCGTGCTGGGCCTCTCCACGGTCTTTCTGCTGCTGGGCGCCGCGGCCTCTGCGCTGGGCCGTGCGCTGCTGGCCTGGCAGGGCTGGTTCGTGCCCGCGGCCGGCTTCGTCATCATGCTGTTCGGGGCGCATTTCCTCGGCGTCCTGCGGGTGCCCTTCCTTGCGCGGGAGGCGCGGATCGAGGCGGGCGATCAGGGCGGATCGGCTCTGGGAGCCTATGTGCTCGGACTCGCCTTCGCTTTCGGCTGGACGCCCTGTCTGGGACCCATCCTCGGGGCGATCCTGGGCCTGGCGGCGACCGAGGCGGATCCGGGCCGGGGCACCGTCCTGCTGGCGGCCTATGCGGTGGGCCTCGGCATTCCGTTCCTCCTCGTCGCCGCGTTCTTTCCAGCCCTGTCCGGCGCGATGGGGGCGATGCGGCGCAACCTCGGCTGGATCGAGCGGGTCTCGGGGCTGCTGTTGTGGACGGTCGGGCTGCTGATGCTCACCGGTCAGTTCACCGCGTTCTCGTTCTGGCTGCTCGAGACCTTTCCCGCCCTCGCGGCGGTCGGCTGACGCCTTATCTTCGCCCCGCCCGGCCGCTAGGGTCTGATCATGAGCGGGGGGGCGGCAGGACCGGTGCGGCGCAGGCGGGTGTTCTATATCCCCGGCTACGATCCCTTCCATCCCCTGCGCTACCGCGAACTCTACCGGGCCGAGGGGGCAAAACAGGCCGCCTTGTCGGGCTACCGGCTCTCCGTGGACCGACGCCGGGGCGGCGGGTTCGGCTGGCAGATCCGGGCGGAGATGGAGGGCGCGACGGTCCGGACGGACCTCGAGGTGCTGGTCTGGGCCGATATCGTGCGCGCGTCCATGACAGGCGGCTATCTCGCCACGGTGCTGCGGCTTGTGCGCACCGCCTGGATCTATGCGGCCAGCGGTGCGCTTCCGCGGCTGATGGGACTGCGCAAGGGGCCCGTCATCGCGGCGTTCTACCCGGTCGTCATGCTGCTGGGGCAGGGGGCCCTCGCCCTCGCCCTCGCGCTCGTCGCCGGCTGGACCGTCATGGCGGTCGTGGGGCTGGCGGTCCCCGAACCGTCGTGGCCCGGCCTCGTGGTCTCCACCGTGGCGGCCGGGGGGACGGCATGGGCCGTGCTGCGCTGGTTCCGCCGCCAAGACAGCCGGCTGTTCGCCTACTACCTCCTCCACGACTACGCCTTCTCGGCCAGCGCGGGCGGCGCTCACCCTCCGGTGCTGGAAGGGCGCCTGTCCGAGTTCGTGGACCGCATCGCCGGGGCCCTCGAGGAGGACGTGGACGAGGTCCTGGTGGTCGGCCATTCCTCGGGGGCCCATCTGGCCATCTCGGCCGTGGCCGATCTGCTGCGTCGGGCGATCCCGGACAGGCCTCCGCTGGGCCTGCTCACGCTGGGGCAGGTTGTCCCGATGGTGTCGTTCCTGCCCTGCGCGCACCGCCTGCGGGCGGATCTGGCGCTTCTGGCCGCCTCGGACCGGATCGCCTGGGTCGATGTCAGCGCACCGGGAGACGGCTGCACCTTCGCGCTGTGCGATCCGGTGGCCGTGTCCGGGGTGCGGCCTGCGGGGGCGCGCTGGCCTCTGGTCCTGTCGGCGGCCTTCAGCCGGACGCTGAGCCCCGAGCGCTGGCGGGCGCTGCGCTGGCGGTTCTTCCGGCTCCACTTCCAGTATCTGTGCGCCTTCGATCATCCAGAGGGCTACGACTATTTCCGCATCACCGCCGGGCCGCAGACCCTGGCCCAGCGCTTCGCCGGCCGGGCGCCGTCGCGCGCGCGCATCGACCGGGCGGCGTCGCCCCACAGGTCCGTCGCCGCATGAGTCGCCCCCCGAAGCCCGTGGCGCGTGCGGACCGCGTGTCGCTCTGGCGATACCTGCGTCTCTTTCGGCAGGACATCCTGTCGGCGCAGCCGGCGCGGCTCTACCGCGCCTGGATGGCCGAGTTCCGCACGCCCTTCTTCACGTCGTTCCTGATCAACGATCCGGCCCTGGTCCGCACGGTGCTGGACGAGCGGCCCGAGGATTTCCCCAAGTCGGAGCGCATCGGGGCGGGGCTGAGGCCGTTGCTGGGGCAGTCCGTCTTCGTGACCAACGGCGCGCTCTGGCGGCGGCAGCGGCGCATCATCGACCCTGCCTTCGAGGGCGGCCGGCTGCGGGAGACCTTTGCGGCGCTGCTCGCCGCCGGGGAGGCGGCAGCCGAACGGCTGGGGAGGCGGGCCGACGGCCGGCCCTTCGATCTGGAGCCCGAAGCGAGCCATGCGGCGGCGGACGCGATCTTCCGCACCCTGTTCTCCCTGCCGATCGAGGATCGCGCGGCCGCCGCCGTGTTCGAGGCGTTCCGCACCCACCAGCGCACGCAGCCGATCCTGAACCTTGCGGCCTTCGTGCCGCTGCCCTCCTGGATGCCGCGGCTGCATCGTCCCTCCACCTTGCGCACCGCGGGGACGATCCGGCGCCTGATCGCCGAGATGACCCGCGAGCGGGCTGCCGCCATCGCTCAGGGCGCGGCGCCCGACGATCTGGCCACCAAGATCATGACCACGCGCGACCCCGTCACGGGCGAGACCTTCGGTTGGGAGGAGATGGTCGATCAGGTCGCCATCTTCTTTCTGGCCGGGCACGAGACATCGGCCTCGGCCCTGTCCTGGGCGGTCTGGCTGCTGGCCGCACATCCTGCCTGGCAGGACCGGGCGGCGGAGGAGGCGGCCGGGTTCGACGGCACCTTCGCGGGCCTGGGGGGGTTGCGCCTGTGCCGGGATGTCTTCCGCGAGGCGCTGCGCCTCTATCCGCCGGTTCCCATGATGGTCCGCGAGGCGGCCTGCCCCGAGCGGTTCCGCGACCGCGCCGTGCCGCGGGGGGCGCAGATCGTCCTCTCGCCCTGGCACCTGCACCGGCACGAACGGATCTGGCCGGACCCCGACGGCTTCGATCCGGGACGCTGGGGCACCGACGGGGGGCGGGCCTGCGCGCGCGACGCCTTTGTCCCCTTCAGCCGGGGGGCGCGGGTCTGCCCCGGCGCGGGCTTCGCCATGGCCGAGGGGCCGCTGTTCCTCGCGCTGCTGCTGCGACGACTGCGCTTCGAGGTGGTGCCGGACCGGGAGCCGGTGCCGGTCGCGCATCTGACGGTCCGGGGACGCGACGGGATCTGGGTCAGGGCGTTCCCGCGCGGCGCAGCCAGTCCGGCATCCAGTCCGGCGGCGGAGCGGGAGGCCAGCCCCGCCGGACGATGATCCAGCCCGCGAACCACCCCCCGAGCGCCGCACCGGCCACGTCCATCACGATGTCGAGGATCGTGTCGGGCACCGTCAGCACCAGATAGGTGACCTCGATCAGCTCCCACAGCACCCCCAGCGCGAGTCCATAGGCCGAAGCCCAGAGGACGAAGCGCCCCCCCAGCGGCGGCAGGCGGACGATCCCTGCCTTCCAGAACATGATCATCGAGGCGGCCACGAGCGCGAAGGGGTTGATGAAGTGGGTGACGATGTCGAACCACCAATGCGCGTCGTACCAGTCGAGCGCCCAGCCCGCCCCGCTGACCAGCCCGCAGGCCACGAGGATCGCCGACAGGAGCGGCGGCAGGTTGTGGGGCACGAGCACCACGATCAGCAGCGGCGCGGCAAAGGCCGCGGCCATCACGAACTCCTCCAGCCGTCCACCCGCGGCCAGAAGGGCGGTCCCCGCAAAGGCCGCGACCACGCCAGCCCAGGCGAAGGCCGTCCAGAAGGCCGAGTCGAGCAGCGGATCGCTGCGCCCCGCATAACGGGAGGGGGCAGGCTGCGCCGTCTGCATCGGGCCGGCCAGGCGGCCGGGGGCGGGTCTGGCGGTCATCGCGGCTCCGGGGCTTGTCGCGTGGGCTCTGCGGCCAACGCGCCCGGCTGAGGGCTGTTCCGCCCGGAAACGGTCCAGCGGCGGAAGGCCGCAGTTTGCCCGCCTTGGTCAGTCCGGGCCCTGCGCGGGGAGCGGACAGGGTTTGCGCATCCTGCGCCCCTTCCCTCGCCGCACCGGGCCGATAGATCCGCCGGCAGTGGAAGGCCCCACCTGCAACCGGGCCGGTGTTCCCCCTCGGCGCAGCATCCGGCGCGGATCGCGCCCCGGGCCGGACGCGCCGCGGGACGGCAACCGCCTCACCACCGCCGCCCTGCTGCGCCGAGCCGATTCGCCCCACACGCTCGGTTCTACAGGACGGATCTTAAGATCCGGTTAACGCGGGCGGCCCGGCTGCGAGAAGGGCGCGACGGAGCAGCCAAACGCGGATCGCGGAGGCAAGCCCCGCCCCCTGCCGCGCATCGTCGATCCGCTCGACCAGAGCCGCGACGGAGAGCCCTTCCTCCGCCGCAGCCGCGCGGAGCGCGTCCCAGAACGCATCCTCGAGCGAGACGGAGGTGCGATGGCCGTGCAGCGAGAGCGACCGCTTGCGCGGGCGGGTGCTGTCGGCCTCTCCGGCGGAGGCCGGGCCGCTCAAGCCTCGCCCTCGCCCGACGGGTCCTCGAAGCGATGGGCGTCGAGCGCGCGGCGCGCCCGTTCGGCGCGTGCAGCCTCGAGCAGGCGTTCGGCCTTGGTGCGGCCGAACTTCAGCGCGTTGGCATCGGCGCGGGCCTTGGCCTCGGCGCGGTCGCGGGCCTTGCGGGCCCTGTTGAGGTTGATGGGTGCGTCGGTCATGGGGTCAGGCGGGGCCGATCATGTCCTCGGGGCGCACGACGCGGTCGAAGGTTTCCTCGTCCACGAAGCCGAGGCGGATCGCCTCCTCGCGCAGCGTGGTGCCGTTCCTGTGGGCGGCCTTGGCCACGGCGGTGGCCTTGTCGTAGCCGATCGTGGGCGCGAGCGCGGTCACGAGCATCAGCGATTCGCGCATCAGCCGGGCGATGCGGTCGCGGTCGGGCTCGATCCCGGCCACGCAATTGTCGGTGAAGGCGCGTGCGGCGTCGCCCAGAAGCTGCATGGATTGCAGCACGTTGTAGGCGATCATGGGCTTCATGACGTTGAGCTCGAACTGCCCCTGCGAGCCGGCGAAGCCCACGGCGGCGTCGTTGCCCATCACATGGGCGCAGACCATGGTGATCGCCTCGACCTGGGTCGGGTTCACCTTGCCCGGCATGATGGAGGAGCCGGGTTCGTTCTCCGGCAGGCGGAGTTCGGCCAGGCCGCAGCGGGGCCCCGAGCCGAGAAGTCGGATGTCGTGGGCGATCTTGTAGATCGCGGCCGCGGCGCCGCGCAGCGCGCCCGAGAGCGCCACCAGCGCGTCATGCGCGGCCAGGGCCTCGAACTTGTTGGGGGCCGAGACGAAGGGCAGGCCCGTCGCCTCGGCCAGACGGCGGGCGATCTCCTCGCCCCAGCCGGGCGGCGAGTTGAGGCCGGTACCGACGGCCGTGCCCCCCTGGGCGAGTTCGTGGATGTCGGGCAGCGCGGCCTCGATCCGCTCGATGGCCTTTGCGACCTGATGGGCGTAGCCGCCGAATTCCTGCCCCAAGGTCAGGGGCGTGGCATCCATCGTGTGGGTCCGTCCGATCTTGACGATGTCGCCCCAGGCCCCGGCCTTGGCGGCGAGCGCCGCGTGCAGGTGGCGCAAGGCGGGCAGGAGCGTGTCACGCGCCACCGTCGCGGCGGCCACATGCATGGCCGTGGGGTAGGTGTCGTTGGACGACTGCGCCATGTTGACGTGGTCGTTCGGGTGGACCGGCGACTTGGACCCCATCGTGCCGCCGAGGATCTCGATGGCGCGGTTGGAGATGACCTCGTTGGCGTTCATGTTGGTCTGGGTGCCCGAGCCGGTCTGCCAGACCACGAGGGGGAAGTGGTCGTCGAGCCGCCCCTCGGCCACCTCGGTCGCGGCCTGGATGATCGCAGCGGCAAGGCGGGGTTCGAGCGCGCCGCGGTCGCGGTTCGCCTCGGCGCAGGCGCGCTTGATCTGGCCCAGCGCACGGACGATGGCGGTCGGCTGACGCTCCCAGCCGATGGGGAAGTTGCGGATCGAGCGCTGGGTCTGGGCGCCCCAGTAGCGGTCGGCCGGCACCTCGATGGGGCCGAAGCTGTCGGTCTCGGTGCGGGTGGCCGGGCGGCTGTCGGTCATGGAGCTTCCCCTTCGGTATGCCGTCGCATGCCGAATAGCGCGGCGGGGTTGCGGACGAAAGCCTACTTGCGGAACTTGTCGAGGCTGACGACCTCGGCCTTGGATCTGGACGGGGGCTCGGGCGGGGCGGGTTCGGACTCGGGCGTCTCGGCGGGGGGCCGGGTCTCGGTCTCAAAGCGCAGGCCGAATTCCACCGAGGGGTCCACGAAGGTCTTGATGGCGTCGTAGGGGATGTAGAGCGGCTCGGGGTTGTCGCCGAAGTTGAGGGTGACGGAGAACCCCTCCTCTCCGGCCTCGAGGTCGCGGAACCAGTGCTGGAGGACGATGGTCATCTCCTGCGGGTAGCGGTCCGAGAGCCAATCGGCGAGCTCGACATCCGGGTGCTCGGTGTCGAAGGTGATGAAGAAGTGGTGCTGGCCGGGCAGGCCGTCGCGGGCGACCTGGGCCAGAACCTCTTGGATGAGGCCGCGCATGGCGCGGTGCATGAGGTTGCCGTAGTCGATGGTCCCGGTCGGCATGGCGCGGTCCGTTCTGTGCCCCTTCCGTCCAGCATAGGCGATTCCCCGGGAGGGGGAAGGGCCCCGCTCAGCCCCGGCCCGCCAGGTGGAGGAGGCCCGCCAGCGCCGCGACGAGGCCGAGCGCGAGAGGGAGGGGCAGGCGCCGGCGCAGGATGAGCCAGGCAGCGACAAGGCCGAGGAGGAGGGCGAGGGGCTGGACGCTGGCAGGGTCCGGCAGGGGCAGGCGCAGGGGGCCGGCGGCGAGAACCTCCAGCCGGCCGAACGCGACGCCGAGCGCGAAGGCGAGCGACAGGCTGGCGATGGCGCCGGCGGCGGCGGCCGTGATCCCCGACAGGGCTCCGCGCAGCCGCGGCCGGCCGTCCAGACGGTCCACCAGCGGCGCCCCCGCGAAGATCCACAGGAAGCACGGCACGAACGTCACCCACAGCACCATGAGCCCCGCGAGCAGCCCCAGCCCCGGCCCGCCCTGCCCAAGACCGGCCAGCGCGCCCACGAAGGCCGTGACAAGGATGAGGGGCCCCGGCGTCGTCTCCGCCAGGCCCAGCGCGTCCATGAGCTGGGCCGTGGTGATCCAGCCACGATTCGCCACCACCTCCTGCGCCATGTAGGCGAGGACCGCATAAGGCCCCCCCAAAGGTCACCACCGCGAGCCAGGAGAAGAACCGCCCCAGCTCGGCCAGAAGGTCCTGCCCGGCGAGCGCGGCCCAGGCGACGGGCGCCCACCAGAGCGCGAGGCCCAGCGCGACTGTCCCGAGCAGCCGGCCCGGCCGCAGCGGCGCGGGCGCGGCCGGGGCAGGCGCGGGGCCGCGCGCCGTCCAGGCGCCCCACAGCGCGGCCGCCGCGACCACGGCCGGAAACGGCACGGCCAGCGCGAAGAGGGCCAGAAAGGCGAGCAGGGCCGCGATTCGCAGCGCCGGCGTGACAAGGGCACGGGCGGCGAGACGCCGGAGCGCCTCGGCCACGATGACGACGACAGCGGCCTTGATCCCGAGGAACATCGCCTGCACCAGCGGCAGGTCGATCACCGCGCCGTAGGCCAGCGCGAGACCGAGGATCAGCACCGCGCCCGGCAGCACGAAGAGCCCCCCCGCCACGAGGCCGCCCGCCACGCCGCCCACGCGCCAGCCGGCATAGGTGGCGAGCTGCATCGCCTCGGGCCCCGGCAGGAGCATGCAGAAGGAGAGCGCGCGGAGGAACTCGGCCTCCGAGAGCCAGGGACGCGCCTCGACCACCTCGCGGTGGATCAGCGCGATCTGGGCGGCGGGTCCGCCGACGCCGATCAGGCCGATGCGCAGGAACACGCGCGCGACCTCGGGCAGCGGGGGGCGGAGGGTGGCGGGCGCGGCGGCCGGGGGGGCGGTCATGGGCCCCTGCCTTGGCATGGGGGTGTGACGAACAGGCGACGGGCGTCGGGCAGGACGTGCAGGACGTGGCGCATGGCGTCGGGGACGGGGCCACGCACCGTCACCTCGCGGATGCGGTCGGGCGCCGAGAGGCCGCGCCGGCGCCGCCAGGCGGACCAATCGGTGCCGGAAAGGGGGGCAAAGGTGGCAAGGCCGCGCCGGGCGGGCGCGCGCAGCGTGGCGCCCGCGTTGATGGGGCTGATCTCCAGCCGGTCGCGGTGCGCGCGGGCGAGCGACAGCGTGTCGAACACCAGCGCGGCCCGCGGCCGGGTCCGGTTCAGCCGCGCCCCGAGCAGACGCGCGAGGTCCTCGGGCCGCGGCCAGAAGAATACCCGCCCGGCCAGCATCCGCCGCCAGTCCGCGGGCGAGAGGCCGTCGTCGAGCACCCGGGCGAGCTTGGCGTCCGAGAGCGGCGCGTTGTCCATCACCGTGGCGGTGCCGTGGCGGGGATGGGTCAGCACGACGGGCGCCGCGCGGCGGGCGAGGGTGCGGGCGCGCAGGGCCTCGTCCGCCTCGAACAGCTCGAGCAGCGCGAGCGGGGGCAGAAGCCCGTGGCGCGCGATCCCCTGCAGAGCCTCGGGCGCGGTCAGGTGAAAGAGGCGCGGGTGCAGCGCGGCGAGGGCCTCGGGCGTCATGGCGCGGGTGGAGGGTGGCCACGCGGGACGGCCTGGGCCCTCAGTCCTGCGGACGCAGGTGGATGAGACCGCCCACCTCTCCGGGGAAAGGGGAGTCGGGGTCGGCCACGGGCGTGACGATGGCCTGGGCCAGGACGGCAACCGGTGTCCAGTAGGGGATGTACCATTCCTGATCGACTTCGAGGATCAGGACACGGTCGGCCTCTCCGTCATAGGCGCCGATCAGGGCGACATGGCCGCCGAACCAGTCGCCCGTCACCACCCCCTGATTGTAGGCCACCACCACCGCATCGTCCGCGCTCGCCTCGTTGGTGCGCAGGATGGTGCGCAGCCGGTCGAGATCGTCCGGCCCCGACAGGCGGACCGCCTCGGCCTCGTAGCGCGCCAGACCCGCGGCCCGCAGCGAGGCCGCGGCGAACCGGGCGAGCGCGTCGAAGGGCACCCCGGTGCCGTCCGGGGCGGTCATCGCGATCCACTCGGGATCGCCCACGGCCTCGAGCAGCGCCTGCTGGGTCAGGACCGGTTCTTCGGCGCTTGCGGGCAGGCCGCGGAGGCCGTTCACCGCGGCCGCGAGGGCCGCGACGGTGCAGGCGGTGGGGGTGACCTGCGGCTTCACGAAGGGCGCGAAGGCCCAGAAGTCGGGGGCCGGTGCCTGTCGCAGGAAGGCATGATCGTCGGTGATCGCCACGGCGTTCGGCCCGAGCTTGGGCTGCTCGGCCCAGACAGGTGCAGCCAAGGCCATGAGAACGACGGTCGATCGAAGCATGAGCCGCATTCCCTGCAAGATGCAACCAGCTTGCAGTGCCCGAGCGAAACGGTCAACGACAAAGAGGAAAGTGCAGGCTTCTGTTGCCAGGTGCCTGCGGACCCCGCCCGAGGGGCTTATTCCCCGGGACTTTGGCTCTGGACCTTTCCGCCGTTAGGCGGCGAGGGCCATCGCCGGAGCACGGTTGTCGTTGGCAACTATGCGTTTTGGACCGATAACGGTGGTACCTCACCGGGACAAAGCCACGCCTTTACACGGTCGTCGATCCTGTTTCGGCCCCCTGGTCCCCCCAACGAGAGGTATCTGGTGGAGCCGCCGGGTACCGCCCCCGGGTCCGATCCGCTTATTCCGCGCGCGTTTATGCCCATAGTCCGTTGCCGGACGGCGCCAAGATAGGGCGGCGGAGGCGTCGTCTCAAGGGGGATCGGAGGGAACCGGGGCAGGGCCGCCCGCGTCGGGTGCAAGGCTGCAACGGGAGGGACGCCGCATGGCCGAGGTCGAGGCGCGCGAGCCGGACGAGATCACCGAGGCCATGGCCGACACGGCCGAGGAAAAGGCCGGCCGCGGCACGGGTGCGGCGATCGTGCTGGGTCTGCTGGCGGGCGCCTATATCGCGCTGGGGGGTCTGTTCGCGGTCGTGGCGGGAGCGGGGGCGGACGGGATGATGCCGCACGGGGCGGTGCAGGTGCTGGCGGGGGCCGTGTTCTCGGTCGGGCTGATCCTGGTGCTGCTGGCGGGGGGCGAGCTGTTCACCGGCAACACGCTGATGGTCGTGGGCGCGGCCAAGGACCGCTTTCCGCTGGGCGACCTGTTCGGGTCCTGGGTGCTGGTCTGGGTGGCGAACCTCGTGGGCTCGCTCCTCGTGGTGGCGCTGGCGCTGGCGGCGGGGTTCCACGAGGGGGGCGACGGCGCGGTGGGCGCGCGGGCGGCCGAGGTGGCGGCCAACAAGGCGGGCAAGGCGCCGCTTGCGGTCGTGGCGAGCGGGGTCCTGGCCAACGTGCTGGTGGTGCTGGCCGTCTGGATGGCGGCCGGGGGGCGCAGCGCCGCCGACAAGGTTCTGGTGATCGTGCTGCCCATCGCGGGCTTCGTCGCCATGGACCTCGAGCACTCGGTCGCCAACATGAGCCTCCTGCCGCTGGGCCTCGGCGCGGCGGCGCTGATGGGGCCGGAGGCGGGGGCGCAGGCGGGGGCGATGCCCGGATGGGGGGCGGCCGCGCTCAACGTCGCGCTCTCGACCTTGGGCAACGCGCTGGGGGGCGCGGCGATCGGGCTCGCCTACTGGGTCGCCACGCGGCGCGGCTAGGCGCGGGGCAGGGCGGCGGCCTCGGCGGCCAGTGCGGTGACGGCGCCCCAGTCGCCCGCGCGCAGCGCCGCCGCCGGAGCCACCCAGGACCCCCCGACGCAGATCACGTTGGAGAGCGCGAGGTAGTCCCGCGCGTTGGCCGCGCCCACCCCGCCCGTGGGGCAGAAGCGCACCTGCGGCAGCGGCCCGGCCCAGGCGCGCAGGGTGGGGATGCCCCCGTTCGCCTCGGCCGGAAAGAACTTCTGGACGGAATAGCCGCGCTCGAGGAGCGCCATGGCCTCGGACGGGGTGGCGGCGCCGGGCAGGAGCGGCAGGTCGTTGGCCTCGGCCGCGTCGAGCAGGCGGCGCGTGGCGCCGGGCGAGACGCCGAAGGTGGCACCGGCCTCCTTGGCGGCCTCCACGTCCCGTTCGGTCAGCAGGGTTCCGGCACCGACCACGCCGCCCTCGACGGCCGCCATGAGGCGGATCGCCTCGAGCGCGGCGGGGGTGCGCAGCGTCACCTCGAGCGCAGGCAGGCCGCCCGCGACCAGTGCGCGGGCGAGCGGTTCGGCCTGGCCCGCATCCTCGACCACGAGGACGGGGATGACGGGGGCCAGCGCGCAGACGCGGGCGACGAGGTCTGAGGCGTGCTCGGGGGTCATGCGGGCTCCGTCAGCGGGGGCAGGATGGCGGACGCGCCCTCGGTAGCGGGTCCCACGGCCCGGCGGAAGAGGCCGAAGAGCTCGCGGCCCAGCCCCTCCGCGCTGGCGGAGAGGTCCGGCTGCGCGGGCTCTCGCTCCGACAGGTCGCAGAGCGCCTCGAGCCGGCCCGTGCAGGCGTCCAGCACGACCGGGTCGCCGTCGCGCAGCCGGGCGAGGGGGCCGCCGGCGGCCGCCTCGGGCGAGACGTGGATGGCGGCGGGGACCTTGCCCGAGGCGCCGGACATGCGCCCGTCGGTCACGAGCGCGATCCGGTGGCCGCGATCCTGGAGCACCGACAGGATCGGGGTCAGCCCGTGCAGTTCGGGCATGCCGTTGGCGCGCGGGCCCTGGAAGCGGACCACCACCACCGCGTCCCCGTCGAGCCGCCCCTCGCGGAAGGCCGCGCGGACCGCCTCCTGGCTGTGGAAGACGCGGGCGGGCGCCTCGATCCGCTGGCGGTCCGGCGCGACGGCCGAGGTCTTGATCACCGCCGAGCCGAGATTGCCCGACAGGTGGACGAGGCCGCCCGTGGGCTGGAACGGGTCCGCCACGGGGCGCAGGATGCGGTCGTTGAGGCTCTGCCTCGGGCCGTCCGTCCAGTGCAGCGCGCCGTCCCGCAGGCACGGCTCGCGGGTATAGGCGTGCAGGCCGTCGCCCACGACCGTCACCGCGTCGGCGTGGACGAGGCCCGCCTCCAGCAGCTCAGCGATCAGGAACTGCAGGCCGCCCGCAGCATGGAAGTGGTTCACGTCCGCGAGCCCGTTGGGATAGACGCGTGCCATCAGCGGCACGGCGGCGGCGATGGCGGCGAAGTCGGCGGGCTCGAGCAGGATCCCGGCGGCGCGGGCCATGGCGGGCAGGTGCAGCACGAGGTTGGTCGAGCCGCCCGTGGCCATCAGGCCCACGATGCCGTTGACGAAGGCGCGTTCGTCCAGGACGTGCCCCGCCGGGCGCCAGTCGTTGCCGAGCGCGGTGATGGCGAGCGCGCGTTCGGCCGCCGCGGCGGTCAGCGCGTCCCGCAAGGGGGTGCCGGGATTGACGAAGCTCGCGCCCGGCAGGTGCAGGCCCATCAGCTCCATCAGCATCTGGTTGGTGTTGGCGGTGCCGTAGAAGGTGCAGGTGCCGGGGCCGTGATAGGAGGCCATCTCGGCGGCCATCAGCTCGTCCCGCGTGGCGCGCCCTTCGGCGAAGCGCTTGCGCACGGCGGCCTTTTCGTCGTTGGGCAGGCCCGATGGCATGGGGCCTGCGGGGACGAACACGGCCGGCAGGTGGCCGAAGGTGGCGGCCGCCATCACGAGGCCGGGCACGATCTTGTCGCAGACGCCGAGGAACAGGGCCGCGTCGAACGTGTCGTGCGAGAGCGCGACGGCGGCCGCGAGCGCGATCGCGTCGCGCGAGAAGAGCGACAGCTCCATCCCCGGCCGGCCTTGGGTCACGCCGTCGCACATGGCGGGCACGCCGCCCGCGACCTGGGCCGTGCCGCCCGCGCGGCGCGCGGCCTCGCGGATGAGGCGGGGGTAGTCCTCGTAGGGGCGGTGGGCCGAGAGCATGTCGTTGTAGGCCGTCACGATCCCGAGGTTGGGCGCGCGTCCCTCGGCCAGCCGGGACTTGTCGGGGCCGGTCGCGGCATAGGCATGGGCCTGGTTGCCGCAATCGAGATGGGCGCGCTGCGGCCCCTCGGCACGGGCCCGGGCGATCCGGTCGAGGTAGCGGCGGCGGAGCGGGCGCGAGCGCTCGCGGATGCGATCGGTGACGTCGGCGATTCGGGGATCGAGCGGCATGGGCGCCTCCTGGAGCCGGTCGGGTGTCCTTAGCAGGTCATGTTAGCGCTAACAACCGTGTCATTCGTGCCGCGTGCGCCTCGATACCCGGCGCAGGCGCTCATCGTTTCACAATCGTGCCGCAATGCGGTGGCTGGGCTCGCCCGGACGGGGCTGCAAGCCCGGAGGGATGGGATGACACGGATCGGATACGGTTGGGTTCTGGCAGCGGTCCTCGCCCTGGCGGGCTGCGGCGTCACGGGCGGCGGGAACGGTCCGGCGCAGGCGCGGGCGCTCGTGCCGGGCACCCTGTCGGAGGCGCAGGTGGCGGCGGCCCCGCGTGTGACGGCCTTCCGCGTGGAGGTGCCGGCCTCGCTCCGCGCCAGCGAGGCGAACACGTTCTACCCCTTCGCCGATCTGGTGTGGCGGGGCGATCCGCCGGGCGACCGCCACGCGCAGGTGGCGGCCCTGTTCGAGGAGGCCGCGCGCCGCGCGATCGCTGCCGACCTCGGCGGCCGCGAGGCCGTGGCCGTGGCGCGGGTGGAGCGCTTCCACGGAGTGACGGAGCGGACGCGCTTCTCGGTGGGGGGCGTGTATTCGATCCGCTTCACGCTCCTGTTCGTCGACCCGGAGACTGGAGAGCCGCTGGCGCCGCCGCGTGTGATCCGGGCCGATCTGCCCGCACCGGGGGGCAACGCGGCCGTGGAACTCGACCGGCAGGGGCAGACGGAGAAGGTTCGTGTCACCGATCACCTCGCCTGGACGCTGGGGCAGGAGTTCCTCCGGCCGCTGACACCCTGAACCCCCTGCGGGCCGCGGGGACGGGGGCGGCCTGCGGGCCGCCTCCGACCCTCCCCGCCCGCCGCCCGGCGCCGGGCGCCCTTCCGGCGGGCCGGGGTTCCGGGCTATGGGGGGTCATGCAAGACACCGCCGCCTATCCCGTCGTGCGCCTAAGCCCCAAGGCCGAGGCGCGCGCCATCCGCCACGGCTTTCCCTGGGTCTATGCCGGCGAGCTGGTCGCAGACCGGCGCACCGCGGCGCTGGCGCCGGGCGCCCTGGCCGTGCTGGAGGATGCCGAGCGGCGCCCGCTGGGCGTGGTGACGGTCAACATGCGCTCGCGCATCGTGGCGAGGGTGCTGGACCAGGACCCGGCCGCACGGATCGACACGGGCTGGATCGCGGCACGGCTGGCCAAGGCGCTGGCGCTGCGCGAGGCGCTGTTCGACGCGCCGTTCTACCGGCTGGTCCATGCCGAGGCCGACGGGCTGCCCGGCGTGGTGGTGGACCGGATGGGGGACCTCGCGGTGGTCCAGCCCAACGCGGCCTGGGCCGAGGCGATGCTGGAGCCCCTCGCCTCCGCACTGGTGGAGGTCACGGGCGTCGCGCGGGTGGTCAAGAACGGATCGGGCCGGGCACGCGCGCTCGAAGGGCTGGCCGAGGAGACCGCGATGCTGCGGGGCGAGGCGCCGGAGGGGCCGGTGCCGGTGCCGATGAACGGGGCGATCTACCTCGCGGACGTGCTGGGCGGGCAGAAGACGGGGCTGTTCTTCGACCAGAGGCCCAACCACGCCTTTGCCGCGCGGCTGGCGCGGGGTGGGCGGGTGCTCGACGTGTTCAGCCATGTGGGGGGATTCGGTCTGGCCGCGCTCGCGGGGGGCGCGCGCGAGGCGCTGCTGGTCGATTCGTCCGCCGCCGCGCTGGCGCTGGCGCAAGGCGGGGCACAGGCGATGGGGCGCGAGGTCGCCGTGCGGCAGGGCGACGCCTTTGCCGTGATGGAGGCGCTGGGGGCCGAGGGGGAGCGCTTCGACCTGGTCGTGTGCGACCCGCCGGCCTTTGCGCCCACCAGGGCCGCGCTGGAGGCGGGTCTGCGCGCCTACGAGCGGGTTGCGCGGCTGGCCGCGCCGCTGGTGCGGGAGGGGGGGTTCCTGGTCCTGTGCTCGTGCTCGCATGCGGCGGATCTGGGCCGCTTCCGGGCGGCCTGCGCGCGGGGGATCGGGCGGGCGGGGCGGCGGGGGCCGGTGATCCGCACGGGCTTCGCCGGGCCAGACCATCCGGTGCTGCCGCACCTGCCCGAGGGAGGTTATCTCAAGGCGCTGGCGTTCCGGCTGTGAGGGTCGTCCTCGACGCCTGCGTGCTCTATCCGACGGTGCTGCGCGAGGTCCTGCTGGGCTGCGCGGCCGAGGGGCTGTTCGAGCCGCTCTGGTCGGCGCGGCTGCTGGAGGAATGGGCGCGGGCGGCGGCGCGGCTGGGCCCCGAGGGCGAGGCGGTCGCGCGGGGCGAGATCGCGGCGCTGCGCGCGGCCTTTCCGGGGGCGGAGCTGCGCGTGCCGGAGGGGGCCGAGCGGGGGCTGTGGCTGCCCGACCCGGACGACGTGCACGTGCTGGCCGCCGCCGTGGCGGGGCGGGCGGATGCGATCCTGACCTGGAACGCGGCCGATTTCCCGCGCGGGGTGCTGGCGGAGGAGGGCCTCGTGCGGCTGGACCCGGACCGGTTCCTGGTGAGCCTCTGGGAGCGGGCGCCGGAGGCGGTGGTGCGCGTCGCGGCGGCGGCGGCGGAGCGGGCCACGCGCCTGTCGGGCGAGGCCTGGGACCCGCCGCGGCTGTTGCGCAAGGCGCGGCTGCCGGTGCTGGCGCGGCGGCTCAGCGGATGAGCAGGAGGCGGCCGCCCTCGATCTCGATGCGGGCGAAGCGGGACAGGTAGGTCATCCCGAGAAGCGAGGATTCGAGCGGCCCCTCGGTCACGACGGCGGACACGTCGCGGTCCACGATCCCCTCGAGCTCGACCGTGTCGAGGGTGACGCGGGCGGTGCGGACGGGGCCGTTGGCGGTCATGGCCTGGCCGAGAAAGGCGAGCGAGGCGGGGTCGATCCCGGCCGAGGCGGCGTCGCGCTGCGACAGCACGAGGTCGGTGGCGCCGGTGTCGAGCGTGAAGATGACGGGCACCCCGTTCACGAGCAGCGTGAGGTGATAATGCCCGTCGATGCCGAGCGGCACCTCGACCGCGGTGCCGCGCGCGGTCTCCACCAGCGACTGGCGGGGGGCGACGGCGGAGCGGATGTCGGGCCAGAGCGCGATGGCGGCGATCAGGCCGAGGAAGATCAGCGCCCAGATGGCGGCCTGCTGGAGCATCCGGCCGGCGCTGCCGCGGCCCTGCACAAAGAACCAGCTGGCCACCGCGACGAGGAGCAGCAGGAGATAGGCGAGGCGCGGGGCGGTATCGGCGTCCATGGGACGGATGTAGGGGCCGCGAACCGTCCTGTCACCGGCGCCGACCTGCGGACATGTTGAACCCCCCGCGAGGCCACCCTTTCCGCGGGGGAAAGGATCGGGCGGACGTCATCCGCCGGCTGGGTCCTGGACGGCCTTGATTCGATGGACGATGCCGCGTGTTCTGCGCCGGTTGTCGCTCCTGCTCCGCGCGGGGATGGGGGCATGGCTCTCCTGTGGTGGTGACGGGGCCATCCTCGCAGGCGGAGGTTAACGGGCGGTAAACGCACCGCGCGGTGGGTGTTGCGCGCGGCCGGAGAAGCCAAGGTTCTGATCCGACGAGGTTTTTCCGCCGGGGGAGGGGTGGGGGTTAACGAAAGGTTGACGCCTCAGAGGTCCACGGCGGAGGGCAGGATCACGAGGTCGCGCACGACCACGCCGGGGCGGCGGGTGAGCATGAACAGGACCGCCTCGGCCACCTCCTCGGGGGGCATGAGAGAGCCCTGGGCGAGCGCCTCCTCCATCTTGGCGCGGGGCCAGTCGTCGAGCAGCGCCGTCACCACGGGGCCGGGCAGGACCGCGCCCACGCGCACGCCCGCAGGCGCGACCTGGCGGCGAACGGTGTGCACGAAGGCCTGCACGGCGTGCTTGGAGGCGGTATAGACCGGCTCCCACACCACGGGGACGACGCCCGCGACCGAGGAGGTCACGATCACGTCGCCCGCGCCCTGGGCGATCAGGTGCGGCAGGACCGAACGGATCGAGCGGAAGCAGGCGTTGACGTTGAGCTGCAGCATCCGGTCCCAGGCGTCGGGGTCGCCCTCGGCCGCGGGGCCGCCGACGTAAGAGCCCGCATTGGCGTGGAAGATGTCGAGACGGCCCGCGAGGCCGAGGATGCCGGGGAGCAGCGCGTCCGCCTGGCGGGAGTCCAGCAGGTCCGCGACGAGGGGGAGCGCGCGGTCGCCGATGCCGTCGCAGGCGGCGCGCAGGCGGTCCTCGGCCCGGTCGATCAGGACGACGCGCGCCCCCGCCCCCGCCATGGCGCGCGCGCAGGCGAGCCCGATTCCCGACGCGGCGCCCGTGACGGCCGCGACCTTGCCCGCGAGCGGCTCAGACACTGGTGAACCCCCCCTCGACCATCAGCAGGTGGCCGTTGATCATGTCGGAGGCGGGCGAGGCGAGAAAGAGCGCGGCCTCGGCCACCTCGTGCACCTCGGCGAAGCGGCGGGCGGGGGTGGCGAGGCGGAAGGGCTCTCCCTTCTCGGGCTTGCCCCAGACGGCGCGGCCCATGGGGGTCATGACCACGGTCGGGCAGATCGCGTTGACCTGGACGTTGTGGCGCGCCCATTCGGCGCAGAGCGACTTGGTCAGCGCGTTGAGCCCGCCCTTGGAGGCGGCATAGGCGGCGTGGTCGTCGAGCGCGATTACCCCGGTCTGGGAGGAGATCATCACGATCTTGCCGCGGCGCTGCGCGATCATGGCGGGCGCGAGTTCGCGCGCGAGCAGGAAGGGCGCGCGGAGGTTGACCGCCATCACCTCGTCCCACTGCTCGGTGGAAAGGTCCGTGGCCGGGGCGAGGCGGGTGATGCCCGCGTTGTTCACGAGCACGTCGATGGGCCCCCATTCGGCCAGCGCGCGGCGGGCGGCCTCCACGGGGCCGTCGGGGGTGGCGAGGTCGGCGGGGATGGCGAGGCAGCGGCGGCCGTGCCCCTCGACGAGGCGGGCGGTCTCGGCCAGGCCCCCTTCGTCGCGCGCGACGGCGACGATGTCGGCGCCGGCCCGGGCGAAGAGGTCGCAGATGCCGGGGCCGAGGCCGCGCGAGGCGCCGGTGACGAGCGCCTTGCGGCCCGCGAGGGAGAAGCGGTCGGACCAGGTCATGGCTATTCCAGGTTGGTGTGGCGGGCGCGCATGGATTCGGCGGTCTCGCCGAGGCGGTCGCGCAGCAGGAGGACGAGGATCTCGAAGGCAAGGAACTGGGCCCCCTCGAAGAGCGAGCCCATGGGCAGGACGGAGGCGCCGCCCACGTCGCGCGCCATGGTCTGGGCGGGGATGGCGAGGACGAGGTCGGCGCGGGCGGGGGCGGGGCCCCCGGGCTCGGCCGTGACGCAGGCGGTGCGGGCGCCGGCGGCGCGGGCCACGTCGAGAAGGGCCTCGACGGTGGAAAAGCCCCCCGGACCGGCGCTGACGAGGAGGAGGTCGCCCGCGCCCACGGGCGGGCAGGCCATGTCTCCCGCCACATGGGCGGCAAGGCCCAGATGGTAGAGGCGCATGGCCAGCGCGCGCATCATCAGCCCCTCGCGCCCCACGCCGTAGAGGACGATGCGGGACGCGCCGGCGATGGCCCCGGCGAGGGCGTCGAGCTGGCCGGGCTCGATGCCGGCGACGGCCGAGCGGATCTCCTCGGCCGCGCGGGGGGCGAGGGCGAGGGCGGCCCCGGCGGTGGCGAGGGGGGCGGTCATTCGGGGGTCCCCGAGCGGAGCGTGCGGCCGTCCGCGGCAAAGAGGTGGAGCCGCCGGGCAGGCAGGCCGAGGCCCACGGCCGCGCCGGGGGCGAGGTCGGTGTCGCCCTCGGCACGGGCCACGACCATCGTGCCCGAGGGCAGGCGGACGTGGAGATGCGCGTCGCCCCCCAGCGTCTCGCGCAGGGCCACGGTGCCGTCGAGATCGCCCGCGCCGGGGGGACGGATCTCGACATGCTCGGGCCGGATGCCGGCGCGGGCGAGGCCGGGGGCGGAGGGGACGGGCAGGGGGCGCCCCTCGAGCGAGAGGCGGCCGCCCTCGTCGCGCGCGGGCAGGACATTCATGGAGGGCGCACCGATGAAGGTGGCCACGAACTCGGTGGCGGGGCGGTGGTAGAGCTCCATCGGGGCGCCCACCTGCTCGATCCGGCCCGCGTTCAGGACCACGATCTTGTCGGCCATGGTCATCGCCTCGACCTGGTCGTGGGTGACGTAGATCATGGTGGCCCCGAGCGAGCGGTGGAGCGCCTCGAGTTCGACGCGCATCTGGACGCGCAGCTTGGCGTCGAGGTTCGAGAGCGGCTCGTCGAACAGGAACACCTGGGGCTGCTTGACGATGGCGCGGCCGATGGCGACGCGCTGGCGCTGGCCGCCCGAGAGCTGGGCGGGCCTGCGGTCGAGATAGGGCTCGAGCTGGAGGATGCGCGCGGCCTCGGCCACGCGGGCGCGGCGTTCGGGCGGGGGGACTCCGTTGACGCGCAGGCCGAACTCCATGTTCTCGCGCACGCTCATGTGGGGGTAGAGCGCGTAGGACTGGAACACCATGGCCACGCCGCGCTCGGACGGCGCGGTGGTGGTGACGTCTCGCCCGCCGATCAGGACGGTGCCGCCCGAGACGCCCTCGAGCCCGGCGATGGTGCGCAGGAGCGTGGACTTGCCGCAGCCCGAGGGGCCGACGAAGACGGCGAACTCGCCCTCGGAGACGTCGAGGGAGACGCCGTGAAGCGCGACCTGCGCGCCATAGGCCTTGGTCACGTCCCTGAGCGCCACCTCGGCCATCCGCATCCTCCCCCTGCCGTGCCAGGATCATTTGTCGTTGACACGATGCTGTTGTCGAACATTAGAATGGGTCACGTTACATTTGGATGTCAACATCCGGATGCCACAGGGAGGATCGACATGACCCGGATTTCGTGGGCCAGCGCGCTGGCACTGGGAGCGGCGCTCGCCATGCCGGCGGCCGCGCAGGAGTGGAGCCTGGAGGCGGCAGCGGAGCCCTATGCGGGCACGCAGCTCGACGTGCTGTTCCTGGACCGGCCCGGCTATGCCGCGGCGCTCCAGATGATTCCCGAGTTCACGGAGCGGACGGGAATCACCGTCAACGTCACCACCGTTCCCTACGAGAACGCGCTGGGCGAGCAGGTGCGCGACTTCGTGGCCGGCGGCGATCTCGACATCGCGCTGATCGACCTCGTGTGGATCGGCAACTTCGCGGAGAACGGCTGGATCGTGCCCATCACCGAGTTCACGGAGAACCCGGATCTGGTGGACCCGAACCTGAACCTCGACGACTTCTTTCCGCTGCTGCTCGATGCGTTCGGGTCGTGGGGGGGCGTGACCTACGGGCTGCCCTTCGACAATTACTCGGGGCTCCTGTTCTACAACCGCTGCATGCTGGAGGAGGCGGGCTTCGACCGGCCGCCCGAGACCTGGCAGGAGGTGATGGACACCTACGGGCCCGCGCTGACCAAGGACGGGCGCTATGCCTTCGCGCTCCAGTCCAAGCGCAACGAGACGCAGTCGGCCGACAGCTTCGCGCGGTTCCTGTGGCCCTTCGGGGGCAGCTTCCTCGATGCGGAGTTCCGGTCGAACCTGCTGAGCCCCGAAAGCCAGGCGGGGCTGCAGTTCCGGCAGGACCTGATGCAGTTCATGCCCGAGGGGATCGTGGCCTGGGACCATGCCGAGACGGTCAACGCGCTGGCGCAGGGCGACGTGGCGATGATCACGGAATGGTCCTCGTTCTACTTCACGCTGACCAATCCCGACACCTCGACCATCGTGGACTGCCTGGGCGTGGCGCCCGAGCCCGAGGGCCCGGCGGGGCGCCGCCCGGCGCTGGGCGGCTTCAGCCTGGCGGTGGCCTCGCAGGCCGACGAGGCCGAGCGCGCGGCCGGCTGGCTCCTGATCCAGTGGCTGACGAGCGCGGAGAATGCCGAGCGCTACCTGCGGCTGGGGGGCGTGCCGGGCCGGCAGGCCGTGTACGAGATCCCCGGCGTGGCCGAGGAGTTCGCCTTTGTTCCCGCGCTGGTCGAGTCCTGGCAGGAGGGCGTGCCCGAGTTCCGGCCGCGCTTTGCCGAGTGGCCCGAGATCACCGAGATCGTGCAGGAGCACGGCACGCGCATGATGCTGGGCGAGGTGTCGGTCGAGGAGGGCGCGCGCCTCATCGGCGAGCAGATGGAAGCGGTGCTGGAGGCGGCCGGCTATTACGACGGCACCAAACCGCTGGTGCAGTGACCGCGCGCTGACCGACGGGGCCGGCCCGCCGGCCGGCCCCTCCTCCGTGGGAGCCCGACGCATGACCGCCGCCGCCGAGACCGTCCCCGGGGCCGCAGCGCCCGCCGCCCCGCCCCCCGTGCTGGGCCGCGTGCGGCGGCGGACGGTGGCGGCGTTCCTGGCCCCGGCCGTGATCGCGCTCCTGGCCGTGGGGATCGTCCCGCTGATCTATGCCGTCTGGCGATCGCTCTACGACTTCAACCTGACGCGGGTGGCGCGGACGCGGTTCGTGGGCCTGGACAACTACGCCACGGTGCTGACGGACCCGACCTTCTGGGCGGCGATGCGGCGCACGGCGTTCCTGTTCGTCACGGCCGTGCCGGTGCAGATCGCGCTGGGTCTTCTGATCGCGCTCCTGCTGCATCGCCCCGGCCTGGGCATGGCCAAGGCGCTGACGCGGCTGGCGCTGGTGCTGCCGATGGCCACCACCTATGCAGTGGTGGGCCTGCTCGCGCAGGTGACGATGAACCAGCGCTATGGCGTGTTCAACCAGATGCTGGGCTGGGTCGGGCTGGGGCCCGTCAACATCCTGGGCAATCCGCAGAACGCCTTCTGGGCGGTGGTGTTCTGGGACGTGTGGCAATGGACGCCCTTCGTGGCGCTGGTGCTGCTGGCGGGCCTGTCCACCGTGCCCCCCGAGGTGGAGGAGGCCGCGCGGCTGGAGACGCGCAGCCACTGGACGATCCTGCGCCACGTGCAGCTGCCCTTCCTGATCCCGTCGTTGGTGGCGGTGCTGATCCTGCGCACGGCCGACACGCTGAAGCTGTTCGACATGGTCTTCACCATGACCCGCGGCGGGCCCGGCAATGCGACCGAGTTCATCGCCATCCTAATCGAGCGGACGGGCAACCGGCAGTTCAACATCGGCATGGCCTCGGCGCAGGCGATCGTGCTGCTGGTCATCACGATCGTGCTCGCCCGCCTCTACGTGCGCCTGTTCTACCGGGAGACCTGAGCATGGCCCGCGCCGCCGCCGCCCCCGCGCAGAACCTGTGGGCCCAAGGGGTCCTGCTGCTGCTGATCGGGTTGTTCTGCGTCTTTCCGTTCTACTGGATGGTGACGACCTCTCTCAAGACGCAGGTGGTCGCGCTGCAGAGCCCGCCCGCCTGGTGGTTCACGCCCACGCTGAACAACTACCGCGAGGTGCTGTTCGTGGACGGGGTGGGCCGCAGCCTCGTCAACTCGCTGATCGTGGCGGTCTGCACGACGGCGCTGGCCGTGGTGCTGGGCCTGCCTGCGGCCTATGCGCTGGCGCGGTTCGAGTTCGGCGGCAAGCGCGAGCTGTGGTTCTGGTTCATCACCAACCGCTTCGTGAGCCCAGTGGTGCTGGCCTTTCCGGTCTTCCTGATCTCGCGCGAGATCGGGCTGAGGGACACGCATCTCGCGCTGATCCTGATGTATCTGACCTTTACCCTGCCCATCGTGATCTGGATCTGCACGGACCAGTTCCGCTCGATCCCGCGCGAGCTGGACGAGGCGGCGCTGCTCGAGGGCTGTTCGCAGGCGCGGATCTTCTGGTCGATCTGCCTGCCGCTGGCGATGCCGGGGGTGGCGGTGTCGGCGATCCTGAGCTTCATCTTCTCGTGGAACGAGCTTCTGTTCGCCTACATCCTCGCGCCCAATGCGGCCAAGACGGCGCCCGCCATGGCGATCACCTTCATGGAAGGCTACGACGTGCCCTTCGGCAAGATCATGGCCACTTCCACGCTGATCGTGGTGCCGGTGCTGGTCTTTGCGCTGCTCGCCTCGCGGCACCTGGTGCGGGGCCTGACCATGGGAGCGGTGAAGTAACGTGGCCCGCGCCCCGAAGCTGCCCATCCCCGACCCCGACGAGCGCTTCCTCGCGCAGGTGGCCTGGGCCTACTACGTCGAGCGCATGACGCAGGAGCGCGTGGCCGAGAAGCTGGGCACGACGCGGCTGCGCGTGAACAAGGCGCTGGGCGAGGCGCTGCGTCGCGGGCTCGTGCGGATCAGCTTCGACACGGCCTATGCGCCCTGCGCCGAGCTGGAGGGGGCGCTGGTCGCGCGCTGGGGCCTCAGGGGCGCCTATGTCGCCCCCGCGCCCGAGCAGGAGGACGATGTCGGCCTGATGGTCGGGGCGGCCTTGGGGCACCTGCTCTCGGAGGTGCTCGCCGATCCGGCCGTGAGGCTGTTCGGCATGTCCTGGGGGGGGACGCTCAACCTCGCCACGCGCTTTGTCGCGGCGATGCGGAGGCCGGACCTCGAGGTGATCTCGGTCATGGGGGGGCTCACGCGGGGGTCCGACCTCAACTCGTTCGAGATCACGACCCGACTGGCGGACCTGGTGGGGGCGCAGCACAGCTATTTCACGGCGCCGCTCTATGCCGGATCGGCCGAGAGCCGGGACACGATCCTGGGGCTGGACGTGTTCCGCGACCTCCTGGCCAAGCTGCGCTCGGTCGATGCGATGGCGATCGCGGCGGGGGACCTCTCGACCCGGTCGCTCCTGATGCGCGACGGGCTGCCTGCGGACGTCACCCTGGAGGAGCTGCGCGCAAAGGGAGCGGTGGGCGACCTGCTGGGCTGGGTCCTGGACGCGCAGGGGCGGCCCATCGACCACCCGATCAACGACCGCGTGGTGGGCATGGCGCTGCCCGACCTTGCGGGGATTCCCAACGTGATCCTGGCCGCGGGCGGCCTGCACAAGGTGCCGATCATCCGCGCGGCCCTGCTGCGCGGCTGGGTGGGCACTCTCGTCACCGACGAGGGGACGGCCCGCGCGCTGCTCGCCCCGACCCTGAACGGAGTTCCGTCATGAAGGCGCTTGTCCTCGAACGCCAGGGTGTCCTCGCGATCCGCGACGCGGACCTGCCCGCCGAACTCGGGCCCGACGACGTGCGCATCCGCGTCCACACGGTCGGGGTGTGCGGGTCGGACGTGCACTACTACCAGCACGGCCGCATCGGCGACTTCGTGGTGAAGGAGCCCATGGTGCTGGGCCACGAGGGGGCGGGCACTGTGGTCGAGGCAGGCGCGCGCGTGCGCCACCTGAAGCCGGGCGACCGCGTCTGCATGGAGCCGGGAATTCCCGACCCGACCTCGCGCGCCTCCCGCCTCGGCATCTACAACGTGGACCCGGCGGTGCGCTTCTGGGCGACGCCGCCGGTGCACGGCATCCTGACCCCGGAGGTGATCCACCCCGCGGCCTTCTGCTACCGCATCCCCGACAATGTGAGCTTTGCCGAGGCGGCGATGGTCGAGCCCTTTGCCGTGGGGATGCACGCCGCGGCGCGGGCGCGGATCGTGCCGGGGGACACGGCCGTGGTGGTCGGCGCCGGCACGATCGGCGCGATGGTCGCGCTGGCCGCGCTGGCGGGGGGCTGCGCGCGGGCCTTCGTCGCGGACGTGGCGCAGCCGAAGCTGGACATCGTGGGCCGCTATCCCGGCGTCGCGCCGGTCAACGTGCGCGAGCAGGACCTCGCCGCCACGGTGCTGGAGGCGACGGAGGGCTGGGGGGCCGACGTGGTGTTCGAGGCGTCCGGCGCGCCGGGGGTATGGCCGGGCATGATCCGCTCGGTCCGGCCCGGAGGGGCCATCGTGCTGGTGGGGCTGCCGCCGGAGAAGCCGGCGCTCGACGTCAACGCCCTGATCGCCAAGGAGGTGCGGATCGAGACGGTGTTCCGCTATGCCAACGTGTTCGACCGCGCGCTGGCGCTGATCGCGGCGGGCAAGGTGGACCTCAAGCCGCTGGTGACCGAGACCTTTCCGTTCGCGCGCAGCATCGAGGCCTTCGAGCGCGCGGCCGAGGGGCGGCCCGGCGACGTCAAGCTGCAGATCGTGATGGAGGAGGGGGGCTAGAGGTTCTCGGGCTGGGGCATCCCGAGGACGTGGAAGCCGCCATCCACGCGCACGATCTCGCCCGTGGTGCAGGCGCCCGCCTCCGAGCAGAGCCAGACGGCCGTCCCGCCGATCGCCTCGAGCGTGGCGTTGGCGCGCAGGGGAGCGTTGGCCTCGGTGTGGCGGAAGGTAGCGCGCGCGCCGCCGATCGCGGCCCCTGCGAGCGTGCGCATGGGACCGGGCGAGATGGCGTTGACCCGGATCCCCTCGGGGCCGAGGTCGTTGGCAAGATAGCGCACCGCCGCCTCGAGCGCGGCCTTGGCCACGCCCATGACGTTGTAGTGCGGCGTCACGCGGGTGGAGCCCTGATAGGTCAGCGTCACGATGCTGCCGCCGCGCCCCATCAGCGGCCGCGCGCGCCGCGCCAGCTCCACGAGCGAGTAGCACGAGATCACGAGCGAGGTCTGGAAGTTCGCCCGCGACGTGTCGAGGAAGCGGCCCTGCAGTTCGGCCTTGTCGGACCAGGCGATGGCGTGCACGAGGATGTCGAGCCCGCCCCAGCGGTCGCGCAGCGCGGCGAACAGCCGGTCGAGGGAGGCTTCGTCCGTCACGTCCGCATCCTGGAGGAAGTCGCAGCCCAGCGAGGCCGCAAGCGGTGCGACGCGGCGGCCGAACGCCTCGCCCTGATAGGTCAGGCAGAGTTCTGCCCCCGCGCCGTGCAGCGCGCGCGCGATGCCCCAGGCGATGGAGTGGTCGTTGGCCACCCCCATGACGAGCGCGCGCTTGCCCTTGAGGTCCATCGGGACTCCGTCAGTCGAGGGGACGGCTGAGCAGCATCGAGCCGTTCGTGCCGCCGAAGCCGAAGGAATTGGTCATCACCGTGTCGAGGCCCGCATTCTCGACCGTCTCGGTCGCGATCTCTCCGGGGCGCAGAGCAGGATCGAGGGTCTCGACGTTGATCGAGGGGGCGATGAAGTCGTGGCGCAGCATCAGCAGGCAATAGATCGCCTCCTGCGCGCCGGTCGCGCCCTGGCTGTGGCCCGTCATCGACTTGGTGGAGGAGATGGGCGGGTGATCGTCGCCGAAGACGCGGCGCACGGCCTCCACCTCGCCCACGTCGCCCACGGGGGTCGAGGTGCCGTGGGCGTTGATGTAGCTCACGCGGCGGCCCGGCGGCAGGGTGGCGAGCGCGCCGCGCATCGCCCGCTCGCCCCCCTCGCCCGAGGGGGCCACCATGTCGTGGCCGTCCGAGGTGGCGGCGAAGCCCGTGACCTCGGCATAGATGGGGACGCCGCGGGCGCGGGCACGCTCCCATTCCTCGAGCACGACGATGCCGCCGCCGCCCGCGATCACGAAGCCGTCGCGGTCCCGGTCGAAGGCGCGGCTGGCGCGCCGGGGCGTGTCGTTGAACCGCGACGACATGGCGCCCATCGCGTCGAAGAGGCAGGACAGCGTCCAGTCCAGCTCCTCCCCGCCGCCGGCGAACATGATGTCCTGCCGGCCCCAGGCGATCTGCTCGGCCGCGGCGCCGATGCAGTGGAGCGAGGTCGAGCAGGCCGAGGTGATGGAATAGTTGACGCCTCGGATGCGGAACGCGGTGGCGAGGTTGGCCGAGACTGTGGAGGACATCGCCTTGGGCACCGCGAAGGGCCCGATCCGCCGGGTCGCGCCGGTCTGGAGCACGGTCTGGTGCGCGGCGAAGATGGCCGAGGTGGAGGGCCCGCCCGAGCCCGCGATCAGCCCCGTCCGCTCGTGGCTGACCTCGGCCTCCGACAGGCCGGCATCGGCGATGGCCTGGCCCATGGCGATGTGGGCGTAGGCGGCGCCGGGGCCCATGAAGCGCAGCAGCCGCTTGTCGAGCCGGTCGGCCGGGTCGAGCTTGAGCGTGCCCGCCACCTGCGACCGGAACCCGTGCTCGGCCATGTCGGGGACGTGCTCGACGCCCGAGCGGCCGGAGCGGAGCGCGGCCAGCACCTCGGCGGCGTCGTTGCCGATGGGCGAGACGATCCCGAGGCCCGTGACGGCGACGCGGCGGAGCCCGGCCATGCGTCAGCCCCCCCTGCCGGCATCCTGCGCGGCCGCGAGGCCCACGCGCATGTCCTTGACCTCGCACACGGTCTCCCCGTCGGCCTCGAGCCGTCCGTCGGCCACGCCCATCTTGAGCCGGCGGTCGATGATCTTGGTGAAGTCCACGAAGTAGCGCACGAGCCGCCGGTCCGGGCGGACCATGCCCGTCAGCTTGATCTGGCCGGCCCCCAGCGCGAAGCCCTGTCCGGTCCAGCCCCGCCAGCCGAGGTTGAAGCCGGTGAGCTGCCACAGCCCGTCCAGCATCAGGCAGCCCGGCATGACGGGGTTGCCGGGGAAGTGGGGCGGGAAGAACCACAGGTCGGGGCGGATGTCGAGTTCGGCCACCACATGCCCCTTGCCGTACGCGCCGCCATCGGCCGAGATGTCCGTGATGCGGTCCATCATCAGCATCGGATCGGCGGGAAGCTGGGCATTGCCCGGGCCGAACAGCTCGCCCCGCGCACAGGCGAGAAGGGCATCGCGGTCGAACCGGCGGGGAAAATCGGGCATCGGGAAGGCATCCGTCCGGTTGTTGCGCGCCGTGGGCTGCTGTATCACCCGGTCTTGAAAGAGGGCAAGGCCAAGGCCGGTTCCGGTTGAATCGCGAGCGGCGCCGGCGCATATCCGTCTGGCAATCGGAGGTCGGAGCACCGATGAGGGACGCCGGAACGCGCATCGACGACGTGCCGCCTGTGGAGCGGACGGAGCGGGGGCTCGTCTGGCTGGCCCGTGCCGGTCTGCGGCCGACGCGGCAGAGGGCGGCGCTCGCCGCGCTGCTGGTCGGCGACGGGCGGGATCGCCACGTGACCGCCGAATGGCTGCACCAGGCGGCCGAGGATGCGGGCGAGCGCGTCAGCCTGGCCACCGTCTACAACACGCTGCGCGCCTTCTGCGAGGCAGGCCTCGTGCGCGAGATCACCGTGGACGGCTCGCGCAGCTATTTCGACACGCGCGTGGACGACCATCCCCATTTCTACTGGGAGGACACCGCCACCCTGTCGGATGCGCCCGCCGCCGACCTGGAGATCGCGCGCCTGCCCGAGGCGCCCCCGGGCGCGGAGATCGCCGCCGTGGATGTGGTGATCCGCCTGCGCCGGACCTGAGGACGGCGCCGCGTCAGAACCACTGGCCCGGTTCCATCAGTCCGAGGTCGAGAAGCTGCTGGCTGTGCCAGGTGAAGCGCGTGGAGTTGCGCCACCGGAACGTGTCGATGTCGAAGGTGGAACCCGGATTGCGGCGCAGCGCCTTGGCGGTGCGAAACGAGCAGAGCGCCGCCGTGATCGAGTGATGCCACGGGCAGGCATAGGTGTTGTATTCCTCGATGCTGAAGGTGTGATCCGGCCGGAGCCTCAGATCGGGTCGCGCACGGAACAGGCTGATGCGGTCGATGCGGCGGCGCGCGGGAGGGACGTGCTCCTCGAAGCGCCAGCGCAGGCCGCCGAAGAAGTCGAGCTGCCGCTCGCGGGCATGGCCGTCGCGCGTCTTGCGGGCCAGCGCGTAATAGCCCGTCCGGTCGAGATGCGCGTCCTCGATCGACACGGCGGAGGGATGGCGGTCGAGGTCGCCCGCATACAGGTCCACCACATAGGTGAGGATCGCATCCCGCCGCTCCTCGGCCGCGAAGGTGCACATCTCGCCCACGGTCCGGTGTTCGCAGAACGGATAGAACAGGTATTCCGCGTTGTAGAAGTAGCAGAGCCACGTCCCCCGCGGCGTCGCCCCGATGCAGCCGTTGACGATGCGGGTCAGCGCGTCGGGAGCCAGGGTATCCGTCGCGACGGTCCGGATGCGCGGATCGTCCGCTTCGGGGGGCAGGGCGATCTCGGGATGGGCGAAGACGACGATCGCGCGGAAGCCCGTGTCGAGATGGTGCCGCAGCGTGGAGCCGATCTCCGCGTCGTCCTCCACCAGCATCAGCCCCACCGGACCGCGCGCCAGCACGTCGCGGCCGCGGCGCAGGAACTGCTCGAGCGAATCGTGCCGCATGGACCCCCTCCTGCCGGGGCGCACCATCGCGTCGGCGGCGCCGTTCTTGCAAGATGGCGCCTGCACCGCTAGGACAGGCCGCCCCGCCCCTCCCGAGCCCCAGGTCCGCCCATGCCCCGGTTCCACGTCAAGACCTATGGCTGCCAGATGAACGTCCATGACGGCGAGCGCATGGCCGAGACGCTGGTCGCCCGCGGATGGACCGCGGCCGACAGTCCCGAAGATGCGGATCTGGTGGTCCTCAACACCTGCCACATCCGCGAGAAGGCGGCAGAGAAGGTCTATTCGGACATCGGCCGGCTGCGCCCCCTCAAGGCGGCCCGGCCGGGCATGCGGATCGCCGTCGCGGGCTGCGTCGCCCAGGCCGAGGGGGCCGAGATCGTCGCCCGCGCGCCAGCCGTGGACGTCGTGGTGGGACCGCAGGCGATCCAGGATCTGCCCGCGCTGCTGGATCGCGCAGCCCTCGGCGAGGCGGTGGTCGAGACGGGCTTCCGCCCCGACGAGAAGTTCGCGCGCCTGCCGCCGCGGCGGGTGCGGGGGCCGTCGGCCTTCCTCACCGTGCAGGAGGGATGCGACAAGTTCTGCTCGTTCTGCGTGGTTCCCTATACTCGGGGTGCCGAGATCAGCCGTCCGCTCGCGCGGCTCGTCGCCGAGGCGGAGATGCTCGTGCGGCAGGGCGTGCGCGAGGTGACGCTGCTCGGGCAGAACGTCAATGCCTGGCACGGAGCGGAAGGGGGGCTCGCGGCGCTGATCGCGGCACTGGCGCGGATCGAGGGTCTCTGGCGGATCCGCTACACGACCTCGCATCCCAACGACATGGACGAGGCGCTGATCGAGGCGCACGGCACCCAGCCCAAGCTCATGCCCTATCTGCATCTGCCGGTGCAGTCCGGATCGGACCGGATCCTGAAGGCCATGAACCGCAAGCACCGGGCGGAGGACTATCTGCGCCTCGTCGAGCGGCTGCGAGCGGCCCGGCCCGATCTGGCGCTCAGCTCCGACTTCATCGTGGGCTTTCCCGGCGAAACGGAGGACGATTTCGCGCAGACGCTTGCGCTGGTGGAGGCGGTCGGCTTCGCCTCGGCCTATTCCTTCAAGTTCTCGCCCCGGCCGGGCACGCCCGCGGCCGACCGTCCCGCCGTCGATCCCCACGAGGCGGACGACCGGCTGCGTCGCCTTCAGGCTCTGATCGACCGCCAGGCCCGCGCCGCCCAGCAGGCCGCGCTGGGCCGGACGGTGCGGGTGCTGTGGGACAAGCCGGGGCGTCATCCCGGCCAGATCGCGGGCCGCAGCGAGCACGCGGCCGCGGTCCATGCGGAGGGCGAGGCGCGACTCATCGGCACGATCACGCCCGTCCGGCTGGTCGCTGCAGCGCCCCATTCCCTCCGCGGGGAGATCGTGCCCGCCGCCTGAGGGCGCCATTCCTTCCTGCAGCAGCGACAATCCCGCCCTTCGGGCGGGAACTGTTATCCTTTTGTCCATGTTGGGCGATTGTGGCTTTTCAAGGGCGCGGATCGGGCCCGATAATGGCGTCCAAGCCACAGGGCTGCGGTCGTGGCTGGACGGCCGCTCTTGGCCCCTCGGGGGCCGCGGGAAAGGGCAAGGAGACGACATGAGAACGCTGATCTTGGGGCTTCTGGCCTCGGTCGGTCTGGCCGTTCCGGCCATGGCCGACCACACGCATCGCGGGCACGGGCATCAGTATCACGCGCTCGACCAGGCCGGACATCGCCATGTGTCCGCCTCGGGCGGCACGATCGTCGTGCAGTGCTTCCGTGGTCCCTGGGTGGAGACGATCTGGGACCGGCCCACGGCCGTGTTTCTCGATTCGCTGGTGGCGGTGGGCTACGATTATGCCACGGCGCACGCGATCGCGTTCCGGATCTGCAAGGACGTGAACCTTGTCGGCGATCTCGGCGCGCTGCGGGCGGAGATGGAGCGGATCGTCGCGGAATCGCCGCGCTACCGCCGCCGCTGAGCCGGGGGCGCGCCGGCACGGCGACGGAGTGTCGCCGGGCCTGCCACAAAACCGGTCGGTTCCGGGTTGCAATTGCCGCCGATCCGGCCAATCTGTGACCGACGCGGCCGGGGCGGCGGGATCGTCGCGGCGGCCGGCTCCATGTCACTCAGGGTTCCCGGATGGCCTCTCCGGGACCGCACCGAAGGGGCCGCAGTCCACGGGCTGCGGCCCTTCTCCTTGATCTCCGCCGAGGAAACGGACCCCACCGGGGCCGTCGCGCGTTCAGGAGGCAGGCGCGGGACCGCTTGCGCGGCGGACCCGGCCGCGCCACCATGCCGACGAGGCGCACCGAGAGGAGACACGACCCTGCCCGTCACCGCCCTGACCGCCTCTGCCGCTCCCGCTGCGGGCGAGACCGTGCTGGAGTTTCCGGACAACTTCCTCCTCATCGACCTGTGCGGCGAGCACGACCGCCACATCGCCCAGCTCGAGGACCGGCTGTCCGTGCAGGTCGCGCGCCGCGGCAACCGTCTGGCGATCCACGGCGAACCCGACTCCCAGACCCGCGCGGCCGAGGTTCTCCGGGCGCTGTATCAGCGGCTCGAATCGGGCCGCGGCATCGAGCCCGCCGACATCGACCGCGAGTTGCGGATGGGCCGGAGCCTGGGCGATGCAGGGCTGCAGGACGGCGACCAGGCGGAGCTGTTCGGCGACAGGATGGGCGATCGGGTGGAGATCAAGACCCGCCGCAAGGTCGTCGAGCCCCGGACCCAGACGCAGCGCGCCTATGTGCGCGCCCTCTACGACCACGAACTGGCCTTCGGCATCGGCCCGGCAGGCACCGGCAAGACCTATCTGGCGGTGGCCGTCGGGGTCTCGCTGTTCCTGGGTGGGCACGTGGACCGGATCGTGCTCTCCCGGCCTGCCGTCGAGGCGGGCGAACGGCTGGGCTTCCTGCCGGGGGATGCCAAGGAGAAGGTCGATCCCTACATGCAGCCGCTCTACGACGCGCTGCACGACTTCCTGCCGGCGCGCCAGGTGCAGAAGATGATCGAGGAGAAGATCATCGAGATCGCGCCGCTCGCCTTCATGCGCGGGCGCACGCTGAGCCATGCCTTCGTGGTGCTGGACGAGGCGCAGAATGCGACATCCATGCAGATGAAGATGTTTCTCACCCGGCTGGGCGAAGGGTCGAGGATGGTCGTGACGGGCGACCGGACCCAGATCGACCTGCCCCGCGGCGTCTCCTCGGGGCTTCTGGAGGCGGAGCGTCTTCTGGCGGACATCCCGCGCATCTCCTTCACGCGGTTCACTTCGGCCGATGTGGTCCGCCATCCGCTGGTGGCGGCGATCATCGAGGCCTACGACGCCGATGCCGCAGCCTCCTCCCGGCGGGAGGCCGGCGCCGCCGCTGCGGGAGGCTGATCCCATGTCGGGCGCTCCGCTGGTCGAGACGCTCTGCGAGGATGCCCGCTGGGAGGCCGCCGGGCTGGACGTCCTGGCCGAGCGCGGCGCGGAAGCCGCGCTGCGCCGCCTCGGGCTCGATCCGGCGCGCTACGAGATCAGCCTCCTGGGCTGCAACGATGCCCGCATCGCCGATCTGAATGCCGACTTCCGCGGCAAGCCGCAGCCGACGAACGTCCTGTCCTGGCCGTCGGCCGAACGCGCTGCCGCGCGGCCGGGCGAGCTGCCCCGCCTGCCGCCTCCCTCGGCGGCCGGGCCGGTGGCGCTGGGCGATATCGCCATCGCCTTCGAGACCTGTCAGCGGGAGGCGGAGGAGGCCGGGCGTCCGCTGGCCCATCACGCCCTTCACCTCGTCGTCCACGCGACGCTGCACCTGCTGGGCTTCGACCACGACCACGAGGCCGATGCCGAGCTGATGGAACGGATCGAAAGCGAGATCGTGACCGGCCTCGGTCTTGCCGATCCTTACGGGCCTCTGGCAGAAGGGGCCGCGACGGAGGGAACCCCCCAGGATGTCTGACGCAACCCTGCCTGCCTCGGCCGAAGGCCGCGGCGAGGAGCCCGCTCCCGAAGGCCACAGTCGAGGCGGCTTCCTGTCCCGGCTGATCGAGGCGCTCAACCCGATCGACGAGGCTCACCCGGCCGCGCGCGCGTCTGCGGCCACGCCGAGCCTCGGGACGTTGCGGCGGCTGCGGGTGGAGGATGTCGCCGTTCCCAAGGCCGAGATCGTGGCCGTTCCCGACACGATCACCCTGCCCCAGCTCGTCGAGGTGTTCCGCAGTTCCGGCCGCACCCGCGTGCCGGTCTACGAAGGCTCGCTCGATCAGCCCATCGGGATCGTGAACCTCAAGGACGTGGCCCTGCGGCACGGCTTCGGCGCGGAGGGCGAGTTCCGCCTGCGCGACCTTCTGCGGCCTCTCCTCTACGTCCCGCCGACCATGCCGCTCGCCGTGCTGCTGCAGAAGATGCAGGCCGAGCGCATCCACATGGCGCTGGTGATCGACGAATACGGAGGCACCGACGGGCTGTGCACGATCGAGGACCTTCTCGAGACGCTGGTGGGTGACATCGCCGACGAACATGACGAGGCCGAGCCGCCGCCCTTCGTCGCCGAGGGACCCGGCGTCTGGATCGTCGATGCCGGGGCCGAGCTCGAGGAGTTCGAGGAGCAGATCGGCCTCGACCTGACCGCCCACGAGGAGATCGACGCCGAGGAGGTGGATACGGTCGGCGGCCTGGTCTTCTATCTGGCGGGGCACGTCCCCAAGCCGGGGCAGGTCGTCCTGCATCCCGACGGTCACCGGTTCGAGGTTCTGGAGGCCGACGGTCGCCGCATCCGCCGCCTCCGGGTCCGTCTGGCGCCGGCCGACGGGACCGGAGAGCCGTGACAGCGGCCCTCCGCGGCCGGGCGTTGCCCGGCCTCGCGGCCCGGTCCCGGCCGCTCCGCCTGCTCGCCTGGACGGGGCTCGGCGGGATTCTGGCGCTGGGGCAGGTCCCCTTCGGCCTCTGGCCTCTGGCCCTCGCGGCGCTGGCCGCCGCCATCGGGGCGGCGGACCGCCGGTCGGCGGGGTTCGCCGAAGGCTGGGCGCTCGGACTCGGGCATTTCGGCGTGGCGCTGCACTGGATCGTCGAGCCGTTCCTGGTCGAACCCGACCTGTTCGGCTGGATGGCGCCCTTCGGGCTGGCGCTGATGGCCGGCGGGCTCGCCCTGTTCTGGGGGGCGGCGTTCGGCGCGGCGCGGGCGCTGCGCGGCGGCGGTCTGGGGCTCGTGGCGCTCTGGTCCGGTGCCGAGGCGCTGCGCTCGCTCGCCTTCGACGGCTTTCCCTGGGCCCTGATCGGGCATGTCTGGATCGGCACCCCGATCATGCAGGCGGCCGCCCTCATCGGACCGCATGGCCTGACCCTCGGCACGCTCCTGTTCGCGCTCTGGGTGGTGCGGCTCGGGGCCGGCCCCCGGCTGGCGGCGCCGGCGGCGCTCGGGCTGGCTGTCTGGCTCCTGCTCGCCCCCGGACCTGCAGGCCCCCCCGATCCCGCCGCGCCCGTGCTGCGCCTCGTCCAGCCCAACGTCCCCCAGGCGGAAAAGTGGGACCCCGCCCGCCAGCAGGAGCATCTGGACCGCCTTCTCGCGCTGTCGGACGGGGAGGCCGGCGCCGCCCTGACCGTCTGGCCCGAAACCGCGCTGGCCCAGCCGCTCGACCGCGCGGGACCGATCCTCGCCGAGGGTGCGCGGCGCGCCCGGTCGCCGGTGGCCAGCGGTGTCATCCGCAGCGAGGGGGGGCGCTGGTTCAACAGCCTGGTGCTGACCGATGCGGCCGGTGCGCCCGTCGCGCTCTACGACAAGGCCCACCTGACCCCGTTCGGCGAATACATCCCCTTTCAGGCATGGCTGTCGCGCTGGGGATTGCGCGGTCTGGCCGATGTCATGGGCGAGGGTTTCGCAGCCGGACCGGGGCCCGCCTTGATGGATCTGCCCGGCGTCGGACCTGCGCGGCCGCTGATCTGCTACGAGGGCATCTTTGCCGAAGAGATCGCGGCGCCGGGCGGGCGGCCGCGCCTCCTGCTGCTCGTGACCAACGATGCCTGGTTCGGCAACTGGGCCGGACCGCGGCAGCACCTGTCGCTGGCGCGGCTGCGGGCGGTGGAGCAGGGCGTGCCCGTGGCCCGGGCCGCCAATACGGGCATCTCCGCCATGATCGACGCGCAGGGCCGCGTCCTGGCCTCCCTGCCGCTCAACGCCGCGGGCGCCATCGAGAGCCCCCTGCCGCCGGTGCGCCCCCCCACGCCCTACGGCCGCTGGGGCGACTGGCCCGCCCTTCTGGCGATGGGCTGTCTCCTCGGCGCGGCGATGCTGCGGCGCCGGGGTGGAGCGGGGATTGACCCCGGGGCGGCGCGGCCCTAGGCCGGAGCGGTTCCCGTCACAACGGCTTCCTGGCGTGGCGGGTGAAATCCCAATGGAGCGCCCCCCATGTCCCGCCTCGATTATGTCTTCACCTCGGAATCCGTCTCCGAGGGGCATCCCGACAAGCTGTGCGACCGCATCTCCGATTCCGTCCTCGACGCCTTCCTGGCCGAGGACCCGCGCGCCCGGGTCGCCTGCGAGGCGTTCGCCACCACGGGCTTCGTCGCCATCGGAGGCGAGGTGGGGCTGACCGACCGCAGCAAGATGCGCGAGTTCTTGGACCGCGTGGAGGGGATCGCGCGGGACTGCATCCGCGACATCGGCTACGAGCAGGACAAGTTCCACTGGCGCACCTGCGAGATCCGCAACCTCCTGCACGAGCAGTCGGCCCACATCGCCCAGGGCGTCACCGGAGAGCGGGGCGAGGAAGGGGCGGGCGACCAGGGCATCATGTTCGGCTACGCGACCCGCGAGACGGCCGAACTGATGCCTGCCCCCATCCACTATGCCCATGCGGTGCTGCGCCGCCTGGCCGAGGCGCGCAAGTCCGGGGCCGAGCCGCTGCTGCGGCCCGATGCCAAGACCCAGCTCACGCTGCGCTATGCGGGCGGGCGGCCCGTGGAAGTCACGACCATCGTGCTGTCCACCCAGCACGAGAGCGAGGCCCAGTCGAGCGCCGACATCCGCGCCATCGTCGAGCCCTATGTGCGCGAGGTGCTGCCCGAGGGCTGGATCACCCGCGACACGCAATGGTGGGTGAACCCGACGGGCGCCTTCGTGATCGGGGGACCCGACGGGGATGCGGGGCTGACGGGGCGCAAGATCATCGTGGACACCTATGGCGGCGCGGCGCCGCACGGGGGCGGGGCCTTCTCGGGCAAGGACCCGAGCAAGGTGGACCGCTCGGCCGCCTATGCGGCGCGCTACCTCGCCAAGAACGTGGTGGCGGCGGGGCTGGCCGAGCGCTGCACGATCCAGCTCTCCTACGCGATCGGTGTCGCAAGACCGCTGTCGATCTATGCCGACCTGCACGGGACCGGCGCGGTCGATGCCGCCGCGATCGAGCGGGCGATCCCGGAGGTCATGGACCTGACCCCGCGGGGCATCCGCGAGCATCTGGGGCTGAACCGCCCGATCTATGCCCGCACGGCCGCCTACGGCCATTTCGGCCGGCCGCCCGAGGCGGACGGGGGCTTTTCCTGGGAGCGGGTGGACCTGGCCGACAGCCTGCGCCGCGCCGTGGCCCTCGCCGCCTGAGCCCGCCTTGACCCCCCCGCGAAGCGGGGCGACAGGGCCGGTCCCATGAGCGACGGCAAGACCGAGGCGGAGGGGGCGCGGCCGTGGCGCAACCTCTACGGGCGGCGGCACGGCAAGGCGCTGCGGCCGCAGCAGGAGGAGCGGATGGCGCGGGGCCTCGCGGCGCTGCGGCTGCCCGGCGTGGACTGGGACGAGAACCCGGAGCGCCGCCCGCTCGGGGGGCTGCCGGCGCGCGTCTGGCTCGAGATCGGGTTCGGGGGCGGCGAGCACCTGCACCATCTGGCGCGCGCGCATCCGGGCGTGCTGATGCTGGGGGCCGAGCCCTTCGTCAACGGGATCGCAAGCCTCTGCGGGCACTGGGACCGCGAGCGGGTGGAGAACCTGCGCATCCATCCGGGCGATGCGCGCGACCTGCTCGACGTGCTGCCCGAGGGGGCGGTGGAGCGGGCCTTCCTGCTCTATCCCGATCCCTGGCCCAAGGCGCGCCACCATCGCCGCCGCTTCGTCACGCCGGAGCCGCTGGCGCAGTTGCGGCGCGCCTTGCGGCCGGGGGCCTTGTTCCACCTCGCCACCGACATCGAGGACTATGTCCGGCAGGCGCTGGAGGAGGTGCCGCGGGCGGGCTTCGTCCTCGAGACCGGGCCCGCGGGCGAGCCGTGGGAGGGCTGGCCGGGGACGCGCTACGAGCGCAAGGCCCTGCGGGAGGGGCGGCGGCCCCTCTACGCGACCTTCCGCCGCCCGTGAGCCTTGGCTAAAGGGGGCGCGACCAGAGGAGAGTCCATGTCCGGCCATGCCAGCCCCAGACCCCTTCGCGCCCGCCCGGGCCATCCCCTGCGCGGCACGGCCGACGTGCCGGGCGACAAGTCCGTCTCGCACCGGGCGCTGATCCTGGGCGCGCTCGCGGTGGGGGAGACGCGGATCGAGGGGCTGCTCGAGGGGCAGGACGTGCTGGACACCGCCGCCGCGATGCGCGCCTTCGGGGCCGAGGTCCTGCGGGACGGCACCGGGTGGGTGGTCCACGGCGTGGGCACCGGGGGCTTTGCCGAGCCGGGCGACGTGATCGATTGCGGCAATTCCGGCACCGGGGTGCGGCTGGTCATGGGGGCGATGGCGACCACGCCGATCGTCGCAACCTTTACCGGGGACGCCTCGCTGCGGCGCCGTCCCATGGGGCGGGTGACGGAGCCGCTCGCGCTGTTCGGGGCGCGCGCGCTGGGGCGCGAGGGCGGGCGGCTGCCCATGACGGTGGAAGGCGCGCGCGATCCGGTGCCCGTCCGCTATATTCTGCCCGTGGCCTCGGCGCAGGTGAAGTCGGCGATCCTGCTCGCCGGGCTCAATGCGCCGGGCGAGACGGTCGTGATCGAACGGGAGGCCACGCGCGACCATACCGAGCGGATGCTGCGCGGATTCGGCGCGGAGGTCTCGGTCGAGGAGGGGCCGGAGGGGCGCGTCGTCACCCTGTCGGGCCAGCCGGAGCTGCGGGCGCAGCGCGTCGCCGTGCCGCGCGACCCGTCCTCGGCCGCCTTTCCGGTCTGCGCGGCGCTGGTCGTGCCGGGCTCGGAGGTGCGGGTGCCGCGCATCGGGCTCAACCCCACGCGGGCGGGCCTCTACGAGACCCTGCGCGAGATGGGGGCGGACCTGTCCTTCGAGAACCGCCGCGAGGAGGGGGGCGAGCCGGTCGCCGACTTGGTGGCGCGCTTCGGCGGCGCGCTGCGGGGCGTGGAGGTCCCGCCCGAGCGGGCCGCGAGCATGATCGACGAATACCCGATCCTGGGCGTCGTCGCGGCCTTTGCCGAGGGGCCCACCGTGATGCGGGGGGTGCGCGAGCTGCGCGTCAAGGAGAGCGACCGGATCGACGCCATGGCCCATGTGCTGCGCGCGGCCGGCGTGGAGGTCGAGGAGGGCGAGGACTGGTGGATCGTCCACGGGCGCGGCGCGGACGGCGTGCGGGGCGGGGCCGTGGCCGAGGCGCGGCTGGACCACCGCATCGCCATGAGCGCGCTGATCCTGGGCATGGCCGCCCGCGAGGGGATGGCAGTGGACGATGCCGGGCCCATCGCCACGTCCTTTCCGGTCTTCGAGCGGCTGATGGCGGATCTGGGCGCCGTGCTGGAGCCGGGCTGAGTGCCGTTCACGGTCGCCATCGACGGGCCCGCGGCGGCCGGCAAGGGCACGGTTGCCCGCGCCGTGGCCGAGGCCACGGGCTTTGCGCATCTGGACACGGGGCTGCTCTACCGCGCCGTGGGGCTGGCCGCTCTGGAGGGGGCCGACCCGGTCGAGGCGGCGCGGAGCCTGACGCCCGGCGCTCTGGAGGACGGGCGGCTGCGGGGGCCCGAGGTGGCGCAGGCGGCCTCGCGCGTGGCGGCCGACCCGGCGGTGCGGGCGGCGCTCCTCGAGATGCAGCGGCGATTCGCCCGGCGCGAAGGGGGTGCGGTGCTGGACGGGCGCGACATCGGCACCGCCGTCTGCCCCGAGGCCGAGGTCAAGCTGTTCGTCACCGCGAGCGACGTCACGCGCGCCGAGCGGCGCTGGCGCGAGCTGCGCGCGGCCGGGCGCGAGGTCGGACTGGAGGAGACGCTGCGCGAGCTGCGCGCGCGCGACGCCAGGGATGCCGGCCGCGAGGCCGCGCCCCTGCGCATCGCCCCCGATGCCGTGGTCCTCGACACCACCGCCATGGGCATCGACGAGGCCGTGGCCGCCGCCCTGCGCGTGGTGCGCGAGCGGCTGGGGCGCTGAGGGGACGACGACGAGGCGCGGCAGGCGGGTGCGCGCGCGGGCCCGGCGGCGGATCTGCTCGATCGCGCGGTCGCGGTGCACCACCGGTTCCCAGACGGGCAGGCAGAGAAAGATCCAGCGGGTGCGGTCGCGCAGATGGTCGGCCAGCCGGGCGAGCCCCGCGTCCGGCAGCGGGCCGCGCAGGTGCAGCGCGAGCGTGGCGAGGGCGGCGGCGACGGGTTGTGCCATGGGCGCGAAGCCGCCGTAGAGGCGCGCGAGGTCGTTGCGGAGGGCGTCGAGGATGGCGAGGCGGGCGGGGGTCATGGCGGGTCTCCTTTGCCCCCGAGGCTGCCCCGAAAGGGTTAACAAGGCGTTGGCGCACCGCGCGGTCCATGGGTTGACGAACGGTTAACGGAGGGCGGGGCCGGAAGTCGTGCCGGGGCGGGGGCTTGGGTCCGGGGCGGCGGCCGGCCCTGCATCGGGTGTTGCGCGGCGCGGGTGGTGCGGGCCGGGCGGGGCCGGGTTGCGCGCGCGGCCGATCCGCGCTAGGGGGCGCGCGTCCCCGTGACATTCCCCACCCGAGACCGGCGGAGACAACCGCCTGGCCCGCAACATCAGAGGATACGCATTTGACAGCCAGCCCCAGCATGGCGGAGTTCGAGCAACTCCTGAACGAGAGCCTCCAGATCGACACGCCGCAGGAAGGGACCGTGGTCCGCGGCAAGGTCCTGGCCATCGAGGCCGGGCAGGCGATCATCGACGTGGGCTACAAGATGGAAGGCCGCGTGGACCTCAAGGAGTTCGCCGCCCCCGGCGAGCAGCCCGCCATCAAGGTGGGCGACGAGGTCGAGGTCTATCTGCGCAACGTCGAGAACGCGCGCGGCGAGGCGGTGATCAGCCGCGAGATGGCCAAGCGCGAGGAGGCCTGGGACCGGCTGGAGAAGGCCTTCGAGCGCGAGGAGCGCGTGGAGGGCGCGATCTTCGGCCGCGTCAAGGGCGGCTTCACGGTGGATCTGGGCGGCGCGGTGGCGTTCCTGCCCGGCTCCCAGGTGGACGTGCGCCCGGTGCGCGACGCGGGCCCGCTGATGGGCCTCAAGCAGCCGTTCCAGATCCTGAAGATGGACCGCCGGCGGGGCAACATCGTGGTCTCGCGCCGCGCCATCCTGGAGGAGTCCCGCGCCGAGCAGCGCGCGGAGGTGATCGGGTCGCTCTACGAGGGCCAGACGATCGAGGGCGTGGTCAAGAACATCACCGAATACGGCGCCTTCGTGGACCTGGGCGGGGTGGACGGCCTTCTGCACGTCACCGACATGGCCTGGCGGCGGGTGAACCACCCGAGCGAGATCCTGTCGATCGGCGAGACGGTGCGGGTGCAGGTCATCAAGATCAACCGCGAGACGCACCGCATCAGCCTCGGGATGAAGCAGCTGCAGGAGGACCCCTGGGACAGCGTGGAGCGGAAGTATCCGCTGGGCTCGGTCCATCAGGGGCGCGTGACCAACATCACCGATTACGGCGCCTTCGTGGAGCTGGAGCCGGGGATCGAGGGCCTCGTGCATGTCTCGGAGATGAGCTGGACCAAGAAGAACGTCCATCCGGGCAAGATCGTGTCCACCTCGCAGGAGGTGGAGGTGATGGTGCTGGAGATCGACGGGCAGAAGCGGCGCGTGAGCCTGGGCCTGAAGCAGACGCAGCGCAACCCGTGGGAGGTCTTCGCCGAGACCCATCCCGAGGGCAGCGAGGTCGAGGGCGAGGTCAAGAACATCACCGAATTCGGCCTGTTCATCGGCCTGCCCGGCGACATCGACGGGATGGTGCACCTGTCCGACCTGAGCTGGGACCAGCGCGGCGAGGACGCGATCCAGAACTACCGCAAGGGCGACGTGGTGCGTGCGCGCGTCCTCGAGGTGGATACGGAGAAGGAGCGCATCTCGCTCTCGATCAAGGCGCTGGAGAACGACCCCCATGCCGAGACGCTGGGCGGCGTGAAGCGCGGGGACGTGATCACGGTCACCGTCTCGAAGATCGAGGACGGCGGGATCGAGGTGGACTATCAGGGCATGAAGTCCTTCATCCGCCGCTCCGACCTCTCCCGCGACCGCTCCGAGCAGCGGCCCGAGCGCTTCCAGCCGGGCGACAAGGTGGACGTGCGCGTGGTGTCGGTGGACGCCAAGGCGCGGCGGCTGGGTCTGTCGATCAAGGCGCGCGAGATCGCCGAGGAGAAGGAGGCCGTGGAGCAGTACGGCTCGTCGGATTCGGGGGCCAGCCTGGGCGACATCCTGGGGGCGGCCCTGCGCGGCGAGCGCTGAGCGTCCGCGGAACGGATCGGAGGGGCCCTGCCGGGGACGGCGGGGCCCCTTGTCCTGTCCGGGGGAACGGACCGGGGGGCTTGGGGGTTGACCTGGCGGACCCCTCGCGCGCCGGTCCTGACGAGGTGCGCGCGACTGTCGGGCGGCCCGGACCGGGCGTGCCGCCCCCGGACAAGGAACCGAACGCCATGACCATCACGCTGAAACCCCTGCGGGAGCAGACGATCGTCGTCACGGGCGCCACGTCGGGAATCGGGTTGTCCATCGCCGCCATGGCCGCGGGGCGCGGGGCGCGCGTCGTGCTGGTGGCGCGCAGCGAGGACGACCTGAAGAAGGTGCGCGCCGGGATCGAGGAGGCCGGCGGGCGGGCCGACCACATCGTGGCCGACACGGGCCGCCGCGAGGACATGCGGCGGGTGGTGGAGACGACCGTCGATCGCTTCGGCGGCTTCGACACCTGGGTGAACAATGCGGGCGTGGGCGCCTATGCGACGCTCTGCGAGATGAGCGACGAGGACCACGAGCAGATCTTCCGCACCAATTACTGGGGCGTGGTCTATGGCTCGACCGAGGCGCTGCGGCATCTGCGCCGGCGTGGCGGGGCGCTCGTCAACATCGGCTCCATCGCCTCGGACATCCCGACCCCGATCCTGGGCGCCTATGCGGCGAGCAAGCATGCGGTGAAGGGATTCACCAACTCGCTGCGGCTGGAACTGCAGCAGGAGGAGGCGCCGGTCTCGGTCACGCTGATCAAGCCGAGCGGCATCGACACGCCGTTCCCCGATCACGCGGCCAACCGGATGGAGGAGGGCGCGAGCCTGCCGCCGCCGGTCTATCATCCCGACGAGGTGGCCAAGGCCGTGCTGCGGGCGGCCGAGGTGCCGATGCGCGAGGTGGTCATCGGCGGCGCGGGGGCGATGCAGACGGCGATGTTCGGCGTCCTGCCCGCCCTGACCGAGCGGATCATCCGCACGATGTTCTACAACACCGCGATGGACCCCGAGAAAGCGCCCAAGCGCGGCGAGGACGGGTTCAGCGAGCCGGGCGAGGGCGGCCACCAGCTCGGCTCGGACGACACCTGGCGGAGGGGGACGAGCCTCTACACGGCTGCGCGCCTCAACCCCGGCGTGACCGCGGGTCTCGCGGCGGCGGCCGGAGCGGCGGCGCTGGCCGCGGTGGCGGCCCGGCGGCGCTGAGGCCGGAGGCCCGGCGGGGGGGCGCGCTGCCCGCCGCGCGGGGGGTCAGACGAGCCGCGCGCTCTCCACCGCGGCGCGGATGAAGCCCGCAAAGAGCGGGTGGGGATCGAAGGGCTTGGACTTCAGCTCCGGGTGGAACTGGACGCCGATGAACCAGGGGTGGTCCTTCCACTCGACGATCTCGGGCAGGCGGCCGTCCGGGGACATGCCCGAGAAGCACAGCCCCACGCCTTCGAGCTTCTCGCGATAGGCGGTGTCCACCTCGTAGCGGTGGCGGTGGCGCTCCTCGATCTCGGTCGCGCCATAGACATCCGCCACCAGAGAGCCGGGCTGGAGCAGCGCGGTATAGGCCCCGAGGCGCATCGTGCCGCCCTTGGCGTCGTCCGGGCGGCGCTCCACCACGCGGTTGCCCTGCACCCATTCCTTGAGGTGATAGACCACCGGCGTGAAGCGCCTGGCCCCCGCCTCGTGGTCGAACTCCTCGGAGCCCGCGTCGGGCAGGCGGGCGACGTTGCGGCTGCCCTCGATCACGGCGAGCTGCATCCCGAGGCAGATGCCCAGATAGGGGACCTTGTGCTCGCGCGCGAAGCGGGCGGCGGCGATCATGCCCTCGGTCCCGCGCTCGCCGAAGCCGCCGGGGACGAGGATGGCGTCGAACCCCTCGAGATGGGGGGCGGGGTCCTCGCGCTCGAAGATCTCGGAATTGACCCATTCGGCGCGTACGCGCACGCGGTTGGCGATGCCCCCGTGGGTCAGCGCCTCGGCGATGGACTTGTAGGCGTCCTCGAGCTGGGTGTACTTGCCGACCACGGCCACGCGCACCTCGCCCTCGGGGTTCTCGAGCGCGTCCATGACGGCGTGCCACTTGGCGAGGTTGGGACGCGGCGCGGGATGGATGCCGAAGGCGTCGAGCACGGCCTGGTCCAGCCCCTCGCGGTGATAGGCGAGCGGGGCCTCGTAGATCGACTTGAGGTCGTAGGCGGCGATGACCGCCTCCTTGCGGACGTTGCAGAACAGCGCGATCTTCTCGCGCTCCCGCTCGGGGATGGGCTGCTCGGAGCGGCAGACGAGCACGTCCGGGGCGATGCCGATGGCGCGGAGTTCGCGGACGGAATGCTGGGTGGGCTTGGTCTTGAGCTCGCCCGAGGCGGCCAGATAGGGCAGCAGCGTCAGGTGCACGAAGATGCATTGCCGCGGCGGGCGGTCCTGGGCGAACTGGCGGATCGCCTCGAAGAAGGGCAGGCCCTCGATGTCGCCGACCGTGCCGCCGATCTCGCACAGCTGGAAGTCCACCTCGTCCTCGCCGATGGCGAGGAAGTCCTTGATCTCGTTGGTGACGTGGGGGATGACCTGGATCGTCTTGCCCAGATAGTCGCCGCGCCGCTCCTTTTCGAGCACGGTCTGGTAGATGCGGCCCGACGAGATGGAATCGGTCCGCCTGGCGGCGACGCCGGTGAAGCGCTCGTAATGGCCGAGGTCGAGATCGGTCTCGGCCCCGTCGTCGGTCACGAAGACCTCGCCATGCTCGAAGGGCGACATGGTGCCGGGATCGACGTTGAGATAGGGGTCGAGCTTGCGCAGCCGGACGGAGAAGCCGCGCGCCTGGAGCAGCGCCCCCAGCGCCGCGGAGGCCAGCCCCTTGCCCAGCGAGGAGACCACGCCCCCGGTGATGAACACATAGCGAGCCAAGCGGAACCCCCGTGGAATCAGGCAACACGATCTGGTCCGGCGGGCGCGGCCCGCCGCCACGGGGCTTCCTCTTAGCCCGAAGCGCCCCGTGCGCGCAACGGGCCGGGCGGGCCGGTCACTCGCCCGCGGGGACGAGCGGAACGGTGGCGGGCGTCTCGGCAGCCGGCGGCGGCAGGAGGTCCGCGCCTTCCCCCAGCGTGGGGGCGGCGGGGGCACCGGGCGCCGGGGCGGGCGTGCCGCGGATCTGGTCCACGACCGAGGAGGTCGCCGCGCGCTCGGCCGCGATGATGGTGAGCGCCAGCGAGGCGGCCATGAAGGCGCCGCCGAGCCACCAGGTGAGCTTGCCCAGCGCCGTGGCCTGGGATCGGCCGGTCATCAGCCCGCCCGCTCCCATGCCCAGACCGCCGCCTTCGGACCGCTGGAGCAGCACGACCACGATGAGCACGAGCGCAAGCAGGAGCAGGACGACGAGGACGACGGTTTCCATGGGGCCTCCGGGAGGCGCGCGGGGGCAGGGTGCGGCGCAACGGGGGGCTTCTAGGGGTTCCGGGGCCGCCGGGCAAGCCCCGCCCGCGCGGGCCGGGCGTCGCGGTCAGCGCGGCCGCGGAGGCAGGCCGTGCCAGACCACGCCGACCTCGGCCAGGGCGGCGGCGAGGCGGGGGGGCAGGTCGGTCTCTCCGGGGGCAAGGGGGCGGTCGTCGGGGGGCGCCTCGTCGGCCGGAAGGTAGCGCCAGCCCTGGAAGGGGCGGCGGGGGACGGGGACGACGCGGACCAGTTCGGGGTCGAGGACGAGGGCGCAGCGCAACGTGCCGTCGCGGCCGCGCGCCTCCTCGAGCCGCAGGATGCGCTGGCGGCACAGGATGGTGCGGCGGATGACCCAGAAGATCGAGCCGCCTTCGAGCAGCTCGGCCTCGCGCCGGGGCCACATGCGGGTGAGGTGGCGGGGCAGGCCGTCGGGGCCGCGGCCGCGGCCGGCCTGCCAGCGGGCGAGGTCGGCCACGTCCTCGGTGCCGACGGAGAGCTTGAGGAGGTGGAGGGCGGGCATGGGCAGCGGCGCTGGGGGGTTCCGGGCGCGCAGGATGGGGCGGCGGGGGCGGCAGGGCAAGGGGGCTGCCCCCACATCTCGTTGACCGGGGGCGGGAGGGGCCCTAGCCTTCGGGTCCGCGCCGCGCCCCGCCCGATTCCCCCCGGAGGCTTTCATGGCCAACGACCAGCGCCCCCCCTTGGCCGCGCCGTCCCGCTTTCCCGCCCCGATCGCGGAGGCGGTGTGGGACATGAAATACCGCCTGAAGGACGAGAACGGGGCGCCCGTGGACCTGACCGTGGAGGACAGCTGGCGCCGGGTGGCGCGGGCGCTGGCCTCGGTCGAGGCGGAGCCCGCGCGCTGGGAGGGGCCGTTCTACGCGGCGCTGGAGGATTTCCGCTTCCTGCCCGCGGGGCGCATCCTGGCCGGGGCGGGGACGGCGCGCAACGTGACGCTGTTCAACTGCTTTGTCATGGGGCGGATCGAGGATTCGATGGCCGGCATCTTCGAGGCGCTGAAGGAGGCGGCGCTGACGATGCAGGCGGGCGGCGGGATCGGCTACGACTTTTCTACCATCCGCCCCCGGGGCGCGCCGGTGCGGGGGGTCGGGGCGGACGCGTCGGGACCGCTGTCCTTCATGGACGTGTGGGACGCGATGTGCCGCACGATCCTGTCGGCGGGCTCGCGCCGGGGGGCGATGATGGCGACGCTGCGCTGCGATCACCCGGACATCGAGGACTTCGTTGCCGCCAAGGCGGACCCGGCGCGGCTGCGGATGTTCAACCTCTCGGTGCTGGTGACGGACGCCTTCATGGCGGCGGTGGAGGCGGACGGGCCCTGGGACCTGGTGTTCGGCGGTCAGGTCTTCCGCACGGTCCGGGCGCGGGCGCTGTGGGACCGGATCATGCGCGCGACCTATGAGCAGGCCGAGCCGGGGGTGATCTTCATCGACCGGATCAACGCGCGCAACAACCTGCGCTACGCCGAGACCATCGCGGCCACCAATCCGTGCGGCGAGCAGCCGCTGCCGCCCTACGGGGCGTGCCTGCTGGGATCGGTCAACCTCGTGCGGCTGGTGCGGGACCCGTTCGGGGCGGGGGCGGCGCTGGACGGCGAGGCGCTGGCGGGCCTCGTGCGCGTGGCCGTGCGGATGATGGACAACGTGGTGGACCTGAGCCGCTTTCCCCTGCCGCAGCAGGCGGAGGAGGCGCGGGCCAAGCGGCGGATCGGGCTGGGCGTCACGGGGCTCGCGGACGCGCTGGTCATGCTGGGGCTGCGCTACGGCTCGGAGGAGGCGGCGGAGTGGACGCGCGGGACGATGCGCGCGATCGCGCGGGCGGCCTATCTGGCGAGCGCAGAGCTGGCGCGGGAGAAGGGGCCGTTTCCGCTCTGGGACCGCGAGGCGTTCATGGCCTCGGACATGATGGGGCGGATGGACGAGGAGGTGCGCGAGGCGGTGGCCGCGCACGGGGTGCGCAACGCGCTGCTGACCTCGGTCGCGCCGACGGGGACGATCTCGCTTTATGCGGGCAACGTGTCGTCGGGGATCGAGCCGGTCTTTGCGGCGTCCTACCGGCGCAAGGTGCTGCTGCCCGACGGGAGCCGGCGCGAGGAGGAGGTGGTGGACTGGGCCGTCGCGCTGTGGCGGCGGCTGCGGGGGGAGGCGCCCCTGCCCGAGGCCTTCGTGACGGCGCAGGACCTGACGCCGATCGAGCATGTGCGGATGCAGGCGGCGGCGCAGGAATGGGTGGATTCGAGCATCTCGAAGACCGTCAACGTGCCCGAGGACATCCCCTTCGAGGCGTTCCGCGACGTCTATCGCGCGGCCTGGGAGATGGGGTGCAAGGGCTGCACGACCTATCGGCCGAACCCCGTGACGGGGAGCGTGCTGAGCGTGGGGGCGCCCCGCCCGGAAGCGGGGGCGGGGCATCCGATCCTGGAGCGGCCCGAGGTGGTGGAGGGGGCGACCTACAAGCTGCGCTGGCCGGGATCGGAGCACGCGCTCTACATCACGATCAACGACGTGGTGGGCGAGGACGGGCGGCGGCGGCCCTTCGAGATCTTCGTCAACTCCAAGAACATGGAGCATTACGCCTGGACGGTGGCGCTGACGCGGATGATCTCGGCGGTGTTCCGGCGCGGCGGCGACGTGTCCTTTGTGGTCGAGGAGCTGAAGGCGGTGTTCGATCCTCGGGGGGGCGCGTGGATGGGGGGGCGCTATGTCCCCTCCATCCTGGCCGCCATCGGGGGCGTCATCGAGCGGCACCTGCGGCGGACGGGGTTCCTGCCCGAGGGTGCGGCGGCGCTGACCGCGGACCCGCTGGGGGCTGGGCAGGGCGCAGGGCACGGCGCGGCGGCGGCCGAGCCGCTGGACCGCGACATGCCCGTGCGGTTGGGCGCGCCCTGTCCCGCCTGCGGCAGCGCCGAGACGCGGCTGGAGGAGGGCTGCCTGACCTGCGCGACCTGCGGCTTCTCGCGCTGCGGCTGAGGGGAACCCGGGGGGCGGCCGTCCGTTGAAGGGACGGAGCCGCAGGAGGGGAACCATCATGCAGGGCGAACGGACGGAAGCCGGCGCGGGACGTGCCATCGAGGCGGCCTGGGCCCGGCGGCACGGGGCCTCGGCCTCTGCCGGACCGCAGCGCGAGACCACGGCCGCCGGATCGGGTTCCGACGCGGATGCAGAGCCGGGCGCGGACCGGCCGGCGACGGACGGCGACGGACAGCAGGGCGGCATCGCGGGGCCGGGCTACCCCGTCGCCGACCGGGACGGGACCGAGCCCGGGGCGATCGAGGAGCTGGAGAACGACGGCTGGGCCGACCTGGACCTGGACGGCGACGACGAGGGGCCGATGGACGACGGCGATCCCGGCCCCGGCGGCGTGCCCGGCGCGGGGCTGGCGCCGCCCGAAGCAGGCACGCTGAGCATCGAGGAGGAGCCGTTCGACACCTCGATCCTGCCCGATGCCCATGCCGAGAAGGCGGCGTGGAACCGGGCGCGGCTGGCCGCGGCCGAGCCGGGGGCGTTCGGCGGCCCCGAGCAGGGCGACGACCCGGCGCTGGACCCTGCGGCGCGGTCGGTCCCCGAGCCCGACCTGGACCCCGACCTGCCCGTGCGCGGCGAGGGGGCCGAGCGGCTGGGCGACATCGCCGGGACGGGGGGCGGCGCGGGCGAGGAGGGCCGCCGCATGGGACTGGGCCGCCGCGGCACGGAGACGCAGCACGGCGACCTGTCGCTGCGCCCCGAGCACGAGGAGCTGGACCCCGACGTGATCCCCGAGGTGGCGCTGGGCGAGCAGGTGGGCGCCTTCGAGGACGAGGGCACGGTGATCCCCGAGGGCGGGCCGGTCCTGCCCGAGCACCGCGACTTCCTGCAGGACGGGGCCGACGAGGAGATCCCGCTGGAGGAGCGGCTGCTGGACGGGGAGGGCGAGGACCCGAGCTTTGCCGGCGGCGAGATCGGCACCGTGGAGAGCCTGGAGCCCGAGGACCTGAACGAGACCGACGACATCACGCGCAGCTTCGAGGAGACCCGGGCCGACCTGAACGATTCGGCCGACGGCAACGAGCGGCACGGCGGCCGCGACGACTGAGCCGCGGGCCGGGAGGGGCCGGGCCCGGACCTCTTGCGCCGCGGCACGGAAGGACTAGGTCGGGCGGCGAGGGACGACCCTTCCCGATGCGGGTTGCAGCGACCAGGACGGCCTGGCCTCGACGGAGGATGCCATGGCTTGGGTGTTTCTGATCGTTGCAGGGGTCCTGGAGGTCGTCTGGGCCTTTGCCATGAAGCTGTCGAACGGGTTCACGCGGCTGGGCCCGACGCTGGTGATGGGCGCGGCCATGGCCGGCAGCTTCGGCCTGCTCGCGGCGGCGATGCGGACGCTGCCGCTGGGCACGGCCTACACGATCTGGGTGGGGATCGGGGCGGTGGGCGCCTTTGCCGTGGGCGTCCTCGCGCTCGGCGAGGGGGCGAGCGCGACGCGTCTGCTCGCCGCGCTGCTGATCGTGCTGGGGCTGGCTCTGATGAAGCTGGGGGACGGGGCCTGAAACCGCCTCAGCCGAGGTCCACGAGCACGCGGGTGCCTTCGACCCGGACGGGGTAGGTGCGCAGGGCGGTGCAGACGGGGGCGCGCAGCGGCGCACCGGTGCGGTAGTCGAACTGGCCGTTGTGCTTGGGGCATTCGATGATGTGGTCCATCACCAGCCCGTCGGCGAGGTGGACCTGCTCGTGGGTGCACAGCCCGTCGGTGCAGAAGAACTGGTCGTCCGGGGAGCGGTAGAGGGCATAGGTCCGCCCCCCGTGGTCCCAGCGGATCACGTCCTCCTCCTCGATGGCGTCGGTGGCGCAGGCGTCGGTCCAGGGCATGGGAATTCTCCTCCGGTCATTCGGCCGCGACGGGGGCGGCATGGAACTCGTCGCGATAGGGGCGGGCCGTGGGCGGAAGCGCCCGCCGCAGGGCCACGTCCTCGCCCCGGAGCTGGCGGCGCAGGATGGGCAGCATCTCGCGGTAGCCGGCCCAGATCGAGGGCGCGGGAGCGGGCAGGTCGTGGCGGATCAGCGCGTGCAGCCGCGGCAGCGCGTGATAGGGCACCATCGGGAACATGTGGTGCTCCACGTGGTAGTTCATGTTCCAGTAGATGAAGCGCGAGACGGGGTTCATCAGCACGGTGCGCGAGTTGAGCCGGTGGTCGGTCACGTCGTCGGCCAGTCCCCCGTGCTGGAGAAGCCCCGTCAGCACGTGGTGCCAGGCGCCGTAGAGGCGCGGCCCCCCGATCAGCAGGAGCGGCAGCCAGGAGGACAGGAGCAGCGCGGCGGCGACGGTGGCGGCGTAGATGGCGAGCCAGAGGCGCGCGATGCGCACGACCTTCGGCGCCTCGGAGGGGGGAATGAAGGTCGCCTCCTCCGGGTGGAGGCGGCCCGCGGCGTTGAGGATCATGCGGCGGAGGGCGGCCAGCACATCGGGGATGCCGACGAGGTTGAGCACGAGCCGCGCCAGCGCCGGGGGGCGCATCACCGCGATCTCCGGGTCGCGGCCGACGATGATCGTGTCGGTATGATGGCGCGCATGGCTCCAGCGCCAGGAGACGGGATTGCGCATCATCATGAACGAGGCGAGCTGATAGACGGCCTCGTTCATCCAGCCGGTGCGGAAGGCCGTGCCGTGCCCGCATTCGTGCCAGCGCGAATCGCCGCCCGAGCCGTAGAGGACCCCGTAGCCGAGCCAGAAGGGCAGGGACCACCAGGCATGTCCCGCGACCCAGAGCCACGAGGCGGTCCCGGCAAGGAGCGCCATGGCCCCGAGCCAGACGAGCGTGTCGCGGATCGCGGGGCCGTCGCGGCGCTGCATCAGATCCTTCATGGTCTTGCGGGGGATCTCCGAATGGTACCACTCGGCCGCCGCGAGGCCGGTTTCGACGGCGCGGCGGGCATCGGGTCCTCTCAGGCTGTAGTCGCGCGGGCGCATGGTGGTTCTCCTCCGGTGCGGGTGCCGCAGGCGGCCTAGCGCAGCGGATGGCGCGGCCGAAGCGAGGGGGATGGACTTTTCCGCAGGTTTCGTCAGGGATGAGGGGATCACGTGATGCAATTCCTTCAGGATCGGGCATGGGCCGTCGGCCGACCATCCGCGATGTCGCCACGGCCGCCGGCGTGAGCCCGGCGACGGTGGATCGCGTGCTGAACGGGCGCGAGGCAGTGCGCGAGGAGACGGCGCGCCGGGTCTACGAGGCGGCGCGGCGGATCGGCTATCACGCCGCGCCGCTGATCGCCCAGCGCCTGCGGCCCGATGTGCCGGAGCTGCGGCTGGGCGTGGTGCTGCACAAGGAGAAGCAGGCCTTCTACCGTGCCTTTGCCGCCGAGCTGGAGGCGGCGGCGCGACGGGCGACCGGGCTGCGCGTGCGTCTGGCGATCGAGTTCTCGCCCTCGCAGGCGCCGGGGGACTTCATCCGCCTGATCGAGGGGATGCGAGGGAGGGCGGACGCGGTGGCGGCCACGGCCGTCTCGCACCCGGACGTGACGGAGGCCATCGCCGCGCTCAAGGCCGAGGGCGTGCCGGGATTCGCGCTGCTCAACGACTTCGCGGCCGGGGTGCGGCAGAGCTATCTGGGCCTCAACAACATCAAGGTCGGGCGGATCGCCGCCTCGGCCATCGCGATGGCGGCGCACCGGCCGGGCAAGGTGGCGGTGTTCGTGGGTGGCTACCGCTGGCACGGCCACGAGTTGCGCGAGACGGGATTCCGCTCCTACTTCCGCGAGTTCGCCCCGCATTTCGCGGTGCTCGACACGCTCGTGAACCTCGAGACGCGGCAGCTGACCTACGAGGCGACGCTGGACCTGCTCGAGCGGCACCCGGACCTGCGGGGGATCTACTGCGCGGGCGGCGGCATGGAAGGGGCCATCGCCGCGCTGCGGGAAGTGCGCGATCCGGGGGCGGTGCAGCTCGTCGTCAACGAGGTGACGCCAGAAAGCCGGGCCGCGCTGGTGGACCGCTATGCGACCATGGTGATCGCCACGCCGCTGCCGCAGCTCTGCGACGACCTGATCCGCCTGGCGGCCGAGGCGGTGCGCGGCGGTCTCTCGCCCGTGCCGGGGCAGCATTTCCTGCGCCCCGAACTGGTCCTGCCCGAATCGGTGTGACGTCTTTTCGTCAGGATTGCGCGGGACGGCGCCTCAGGCTCTGAGGTGAAGATCGCACCCTGCGGTTGACGGGCCGGGCGGCGGGGGCGAGCGTCGAACCGGACCGCCGGCGGATCGGAACCGCCGCGCGGGCAGGGGGAGAGAGGGCCATGCCGGCGTTCGCGATCAACCACATGACGGCGCCGGCCCTGTCCTTTGCGCGTCTGGCGGATCTGGCGGCCACGCTGGGCTGTGCGGGAGTCGAGGCGCGCACCGATCTGGGCAGGCCCCCCTTCGACGGGGCGGAGCCGGCGGCGGCGGGGGCGGCGCTGCGCGCGCGGGGGCTGCGGCTCCTGGCCCTGGCCGAACTGGCGCGCTTCAACGACTGGACCGGCGACCGGGAATCGGAGGCGCTCTCGCTGATCCGCGCGGCCGCGGCGGCGGGCGCGGAGGGCGTGGCGCTGATCCCGCGCAACGACGGGGCCGGACTGAACAACGGCGAGCGGCAGGCCAACCTGCGCGTGGCGCTGCGCGCGCTGGGGCCGATCCTGGAGGATCACGGCCTGATCGGGCTGATCGAGCCGCTGGGCTTCGAGACCTCCTCGCTGCGGCTGAAGGAGGAGGCGGCGGAGGCGGTCGAGGCGCTGGGCCTGCGCGGGCGGTTCCGGCTGGTCCACGACACGTTCCACCATCACCTGGCGGGCGAGGCGGCGCTGTTTCCCGACCTGACGGGACTCGTCCATGTCTCGGGCGTGGAGGACCCCGCGCCCTCGGCCTCCGAGATGCGCGACGGGCACCGGGTGCTGCCGGGGCCGGGCGACCGGCTGGGCAGCGTGGCGCAGATCCGTGCCCTGGAGGCGGCGGGCTGGCGCGGGGTGGCGAGCGTGGAATGCTTTGCCGCCTCGGTCCATGCGCTGCCCGACCCGGAGGGCGCGCTGCGCCGGTCGATGGAGTTTCTCCGGGACGGGGTCGCCCGCGAGGCGGCCTGACGGAGGGAAAGGGGCCGCCGCCCGAGGGGTGCGGCTTTCCGGCCGAGGAGGAACGGCGCGCCGGACGCCTGAACGGGAGGACACGGATGACACGCAACACCATCGCAGCGGGCCTGATCGGGATTCTGGCCGGCACCGCCAGTGCCGAGACGATCGGCGTTTCCATGGCGCTGTTCGACGACAACTTCCTGACCGTGCTGCGCAACGGGATGATCGCGCATGCGCAGGGCTTGGAGGGCGTGGACCTGCAGGTGGAGGATGCGCAGAACGACGTGGGCCGGCAGCTCAACCAGATCGAGAACTTCATCGCCGCGGGCGTGGATGCGATCATCGTCAACCCGGTGGACACCTCGGCCACGCAGGCGATGACGGATGCCGCCGCGGCGGCGGGTGTGCCGCTGGTCTTCGTCAACCGAATGCCGATCAACCTCGAGAGCCTGCCGGACAACCAGGCCTTTGTCGGCTCGAACGAGCGGGACTCGGGCACGTTGCAGGGCACGGAGGTGTGCCGTCTGCTGCGCGAGCAGGGCACCGACCCCGCCCGGGTCATCCTGATCATGGGCGAGCTGTCCAACGAGGCGGCGATCACGCGCTCGCAGATGATCCGGGACACGGTGGCGCGCGAGGATTGCGCGTTCATGGAGATCGTGGAGGAGCAGACGGGCAACTGGAACCGCCAGCAGGGCGCGGACCTGATGACCAACTGGCTGGGCGCGGGGGTCGAGTTCGACGCCGTGGTCTCGAACAACGACGAGATGGCGATCGGTGCGATCCAGTCCCTGAAGGCGGCCGGGATCTCGATGGACGACGTCATCGTGGCCGGGATCGACGCCACGCAGGACGCGCTGGCCGCGATGCAGGCGGGCGATCTGGACGTGACGGTGTTCCAGGACGCGGCCGGGCAGGGCGCGGGCGCGGTGGACACCGCCCTGGCGCTGGCGCGCGGGGAGGAGGTCGCGCGCGAGGTCTGGATCCCCTTCGAGCTCGTGACGCCGGAGAACATCGACGGGTACCTGACCCGCAACTGAGGGGTGGGGCGGCGCGGGGGCGATCCCGCGCCGCCCCGTGCGCGCGAGGAGGAGACCGCCCATGGCCGACATGGCGATCAATCCGGGTGCGGCCGCCCCGAGGGGCCGGCGCGCCTGGCCCACGGAACTGAACGCGCTGATCGGCCTGGTGGCCATCGCGCTGGTCTTCGAGGCGCTGGCCTGGGCGATCCGGGGTCAGACCTTCCTGGGCAACACGGCGATCCTGCGGATCATGATCCTGCAGGTGGCGGTGGTGGGGATCATCGCCATCGGGGTGACGCAGGTCATCATCACGGGGGGGATCGACCTGTCCTCGGGCAGCCTCGTGGGGATGGTGGGGATCATCGCCATGAGCTTTGCCCAGGCGGGCACGCGCAACGGCGCGGACTTCACCGGCGCGGTGTTCTGGGAGCAGGGCTGGGTCGATCTGCCGGTGGCGGTGCCCATCGCCGTGGGCCTGGTGCTGGGGCTGATCGCGGGGGTCGTGAACGGGGCGCTGGTGGCCTATGCGAAGATCCCGCCCTTCATCGCCACGCTGGGCATGATGGTGACGGCGCGCGGCGTGGCCAAGTGGTGGACGGCCGGGGAGGCCGTCTCCAATCCCACCCCGTCCTTCGCCGCGCTGGGGCAGGGGATGATGCCGGTGCTGATCTTCGTGGCGCTGGCCGTGCTGTTCCAGGCGCTGCTGAGCTTCACGCTCTACGGGACGCGCACCTATGCGATCGGCTCCAACCGCGACGCAGCGCGCATGTCGGGGATCAATGTCGAGCGCCACCTGGTGCTGGTCTATGCGCTGGCCGGCAGCCTCGCCGCGGTGGCGGGCCTGATCGCGGTGTCGCGGCAGCTGACCGCGCAGGCGGGGCTGGGGGTGATGTACGAACTCGACGCGATCGCCATGGCGGTGATCGGGGGCGTGAGCCTGGTCGGCGGGCGAGGCTCGATCATCGGCACGGCGCTGGGGATGCTGATCTTCGGCATCATCATCAGCGGGTTCACCTTTCTGCGCGTGGACGCCTACTATCAGGAGATGATCAAGGGCGGCATCATCGTCGGCGCCGTCGCGCTGGACGTCTGGCGGCAGCGGCGCCGCGCGCTGAGGGGGTGAGGCGATGGCGGAGGTGGTGCTGCGGACCGAGGGGCTGACCAAGCATTACGGCGGCGTCCATGCCCTGGTGAACGCGGATTTCGAGCTGCGCCGGGGCGAGCATGTCGCCATCGTCGGCGACAACGGCGCGGGCAAGTCCACCTTCGTGCGCCAGATCACGGGGGTGGAGCAGCGCACCGCGGGGCGCATCTGGTTCGACGGCCGCGAGGTCCATTTCGCGGGTCCCCTGGAGGCGCGCGAGGCGGGGATGGAATGCGTGTTCCAGAACCTCGCATTGGCCGACGATCTGGACGTGCCCTCGAACCTGTTCCTGGGGCGCGAGATCATCCGCTGGAACCTGGGGCCGTTCTCGATCCTGGACCGGCGGGCCATGCGGCGGGCGACGGAGGAGGGGCTGCGGCGGACGGGCGTGCGCATCCCGCGGCTGGACAACGCGATCCGGCACATGTCGGGCGGGCAGCGGCAATGCGTGGCCATCGCGCGGTCGGCCACCTTCGCCTCCAAGCTCATCATCATGGACGAGCCCACGGCGGCGCTGGGTGTGCAGGAGACCGCGCAGGTCGAGAACATCATCCGCAACCTGAAGGATCAGGGCATTCCCCTCATCCTCATCAGCCACAACCTGCGGCAGGTCTTCGACCTGGTGGACCGGATCGTGGTGTTCCGGCGGGGGCACATCGTCGCCTCGCTCCGGCGGGAGGAGACGGACGGCAACGACATCGTGGCCTACATCACGGGCGTGAAGTCGCAGAACGCGGCGGCGGCGCTGATCTGATGGGGGCGCATGAGCAGACGGTCGCCGTCGTCACGGGCGGGACGCAGGGCCTCGGGCTGGCGGTGGCGGAGGCGCTGCGGGCGGAGGGCTGCACCCGGCTGCTGCTGGCGGGGCGCGACCGCGCCAGGGGAGAAGCGGCGGCCGCGCGGGTCGGCGGCGTCTTTGTGGCGGCCGACATGGGCGATCCGGGGCAGGCGGCGGGGCTGATCGACGCGGCGGCGGCGCGCTGGGGGCGGGTGACGGCGCTGGTCAACGCGGCGGCGGTGACGGACCGCGCCTCGGTGCTGGACTGCACGGTGGAGGAGTGGGACCGGCAGTTCGCCGTCAACGCGCGGGGGCCGTTCTTCGCGCTCCAGCGGCTGGCGCAGCGGGCCGTGGAGGGCGGGCATCCGGCGGGCTGCGTCAACATCCTGAGCATGGTCGTCCATTGCGGGCAGAGCTTTCTCGCGCCCTATTCGGCGTCCAAGGCAGCCCTTGCCAACGTGACCAAGAACGCGGCGCAGGCGCTGCGGCGGCACCGCATCCGGGTGAACGGGATCAATTGCGGCTGGATGGACACGCCAGGCGAGGATGCCACCCAGCGCCGCTGGCACGGGGCGGGCGACGACTGGCTGGAGCGGGCGGAGGCGTCCGCGCCGATGGGGATGCTGGTCAAGCCCGAGCACGTGGCGGCGCTGGTCTGCTATCTGCTGTCCAAGCGGTCGGGCGTGATGACCGGCGCGCTTGTCGATTTCGATCAGAACGTGGCCGGAGCCTATCCGGAATGAGGGACGCGACATGGCGGTGAGGATCGGGCTTCTGGGGGCGGGGCGCATCGGGCGGGTCCATGCGCGCGCCATCCGGGGCGAGGGGGGGGCGGAGCTGGTGGCGGTGGCCGATGCCGTGCCCTCGGCCGCGGAGGCGCTCGCGCGAGAGCACGGGGCGGAGGTGCGCCCGGTGGAGGCGATCGAGCGGGCGGCGGACGTGGACGCGGTCGTGATCTGCACGCCGACCGACACCCATGCCGACCTGATCGAGCGGTTCGCGCGCGCGGGCAAGGCCGTGTTCTGCGAGAAGCCCATCGACCTGTCTCTGGCGCGGGTGAGGGCCTGCCTGCGCGTGGTGGAGGAGGCGGGGGCGGTGCTGATGGTGGGCTTCAACCGCCGCTTCGACCCCGATTTCTGCGCCGTCAAGGCGACGATCGAGGAGGGAACGATCGGAGCGGTGGAGATGGTCACCATCGCCTCGCGCGATCCGGCGGCGCCCCCGCTCGACTACATCGCGCGCTCGGGCGGGATCTTCCGGGACATGACGATCCACGATTTCGACATGGCGCGCTGGCTGCTGGGCGAGGAGCCCGAGACGGTGTGGGCCGCGGCCTCGGTCCTGACCGATCCGGCGATCGGGGAGGCGGGCGACTTCGACAGCGCCAACGTGATCCTGCGCACGGGTTCGGGGCGGCAGGCGATCATCACGAACTCGCGCCGGGCCGCCTATGGCTACGACCAGCGCATCGAGGTGCTGGGCGCGAAGGGGGCGGTCGCGGCCGAGAACCACCGGGAGGCCAACATCGAGGTGGCGACGGCCGCGGGGTTCGTGCGCCCGCCCCTGCTGGGCTTCTTCATGACGCGCTATGTGGCGGCCTATGCGGCCGAGATCGCGGCCTTTGTCCGCGCGGTGCGGGACGGGGAGGCGCCCTCGCCCTCCGGCGAGGACGGGATGCGGGCGCTAGCGCTGGCGGATGCGGCGCTGGTGTCGGTGCGCGAGGGGCGGGCCGTGCGCGTGGCCGAGATCACGGGCTGAGGGAGGGCGGGGCGGTGCTGGACGTCGTGACGATCGGGCGGGCCTCGGTGGACCTCTATGGCGCGCAGGTGGGCGGCCGGCTGGAGGACATGGGAAGCTTCCGAAAGTATGTCGGCGGCAGTCCCACGAACATCGCGGCGGGCTGCGCCCGGCTGGGGCTGCGGGCCGCCCTCGTCACCCGCGTGGGCGACGAGCATATGGGACGCTTCGTGCGCGAGGAGCTGGCGCGCGAAGGGGTGGACGTGCGCGGGGTCAGGACCGATCCCGAGCGGCTGACCGCGCTGGTGATCCTGGGCATCCGCGACCGCGACACCTTTCCCCTGATCTTCTATCGCGAGAACTGCGCGGACATGGCGCTGTGCGAGGACGACATCGACCCCGCGCTGATCGCGGAGGCGCGCGCGGTGGTGGCAACGGGGACGCATCTGAGCCATCCGCGCACGGAAGCCGCCGTGCTGAAGGCGCTGCGGCTGGCGGGCGAGGCGGGGGCGCGGCGCGCGCTCGACATCGACTACCGGCCCAACCTGTGGGGCCTGGGGGGGCACGGCGACGGCGAGAGCCGCTATGCCGAGAGCGCGGCGGTGACCGCGCGGCTGCAGGCGCATCTGCCGCTGTTCGACCTGATCGTGGGCACGGAGGAGGAGTTCCACATCGCCGGCGGCACGACCGACACGGTTGCCGCGCTGCGGGCGGTGCGCGCACTGACCGGGGCGGTGCTGGTCTGCAAGCGGGGCGCGGCCGGTGCGGTCGCCTTTCCCGGCGCGATCCCCGAGCGGCTGGAGGACGGCGAGGCGGGCCCCGGCTTTGCGGTCGAGGTCTTCAACGTGCTGGGCGCGGGCGACGGGTTCATGGCCGGGCTGCTCAAGGGCTGGCTGGAGGATGCGCCCTGGGGAGAGGCGCTGCGCATTGCCAATGCCTGCGGGGCCCTCGCCGTGAGCCGGCACGGCTGCACGCCAGCCTATCCGTCGGCCGCGGAGCTGGACTTCTTCCTGCAGCGCGGGGTGGTGCGGCCGGACCTGCGCCACGACGAGGCGCTGGAGCAGATCCACTGGTCCACCACGCGGCACGGGCGCTTCGACGCGCTGCGGGTCTTCGCCTTCGACCACCGGGCGCAGATGGAGGCGCTGGAGGGTGCGACGCCCGAGCGGATCGGCGCCTTCAAGCGGCTCTGCCTGCGGGCGGCGCGCGAGGTGGCGGGGGGGCGCGAAGGCTACGGCATCCTGTGCGACGGGCGGCTGGGGCGCGACGCGCTGCACGAGGCGGCCGGGACGGGCCTGTGGATCGGGCGGCCCGCGGAATGGCCGGGCTCGCGCCCGCTGCGGCTCGAGCCGGAGCTGGGGCCGGATGGCGGGGGGCTGGGGGAGTGGCCGCTCTCGCATGTGGTCAAGGTTTTGTGCTTCTGCCACCCGGACGACGACGCGCGCCTGTGGGCCGAGCAGGAGGAGACCCTGCGCCGGCTGTTCGCGGCGGCGCGGCGCCACCGGCTGGAGGTCCTCCTGGAGGTGATCCCGTCCAAGGTCGGCCCGGTGGAGGACGACACGACCGCGCGCATCGTGGATCGGGTCTATGGCTGGGGCCTCTACCCGGACTGGTGGAAGCTCGAGCCGTTCCGCACGGAAGGGGCCTGGCGCGCGGCCTGCGAGGCGATCGGGCGGCACGACCCCCATGTACGCGGGGTGGTGGTGCTGGGCCTCGAGGCGCCCGCGGCGGAGCTGGAGGCGAGTTTCGCGCTGGCCGCGCGCGAGCCCCTGGTCAAGGGGTTCGCCGTGGGGCGGACGATCTTCGGCGCGGCGGCGAGGCTGTGGATGCGCGGCGCGATCACGGATGCGGAGGCCGTGGCGCAGATGGCCGAGCGCTACGGCGCGCTGTGCGCGGCCTGGGACCGGGCGCGGGCGGCGGCAGGCAGGGGAGAGGCGGCATGAGCACGATCCGGCTGACGGCGGCGCAGGCCATGGTGCGCTGGCTGACCCGCCAGATGGCCGAGGACGGGGCGCCGGTGGTGGCGGGGGCCTGGGCGATCTTCGGGCACGGCAACGTGGCGGGGCTGGGCGAGGCGCTGCACGCGCATCGCGAGGCCTTTCCGACCTGGAGGGGCCACAACGAGCAGACCATGGCCCATGCCGCCATCGCCTTTGCCAAGCAGACGCGGCGGCGGCACGCGATGATGGTGACGTCCTCGATCGGGCCGGGGGCGACCAACATGGTCACGGCCGCCGCTCTGGCGCATGTCAACCGCCTGCCGGTGCTGTTTGTGCCGGGCGACGTGTTCGCGGGGCGGGGGCCCGACCCGGTGCTGCAGCAGGTGGAGGATTGGGGCGACGGCACCGTGTCCGCGAACGACTGCTTTCGCCCCGTCAGCCGCTATTTCGACCGGATCGAGCGGCCCGAGCAGCTGGTCGCGGCCCTGCCGCGGGCGCTGCGGGTGATGACGGACCCGGCCGAATGCGGGCCGGTGACTCTGGCCTTTCCGCAGGACGTGCAGGCGGAAGCCTGGGACTGGCCGGAGGCGTTCTTCGCCCCGCGGGTCTGGCGGGTGCGGCGGGTCCGGCCCGATCCGGCCGAGCTGGAGGCGGCGGCCGTGCTGCTGCGCGAAGCGCGCCGGCCCGTGCTGGTCGCGGGGGGCGGCGTGCACTACGCGGACGCGGCCGACGCCTTGCGCCGCTTTGCCGAGGCGCATGGGCTGCCGGTGGTGGAGACGCAGGCGGGCAAGTCGGCGCTGCCCTGGGACCATCCGCTGAACCTCGGGCCCGTCGGCGTGACGGGGGCGGAGAGCGCCAATGCCCTCTGCCGCGAGGCCGACGTGGTGCTGGGGGTGGGCACACGGTTTCAGGACTTCACCACGGGGTCCTGGGCGCTGTTTCCGGCCGGGGCGCGGCTCGTCTCGCTCAACGTCAATGCCTTCGACGCGGCCAAGCGGGGGGCGGAGCCGCTGCTGGCGGATGCGCAGGCCGGGCTGGAGGCGCTGGGGGCGGCGCTGGAGGGCTGGCAGGCGCCGGCCTTCGACGAGGGAATGAAGGCGCGGTGGTTCGCGCTGGTGGACCCGCTGACGGCGGCACCGGGGCCCGAGGACAATGCGCTGCCCACCGACCAGCAGGTGATCGGCGCGGTCCAGCGCGCGGCGGGGCCCGCGACGGTCGTGATGGGCGCCGCCGGGACCATGCCGGGCGAGCTGCACAAGCTGTGGAAGGCGGGGCGGCCGCTCTCCTATCACATGGAATACGGCTATTCCTGCATGGGCTACGAGATCGCGGGCGCGCTGGGCATCGCGATGGCCGAGCCCGGCGCGGACGTGATCTGCATGGTGGGCGACGGGTCGTATCTGATGGCCAACAGCGAGCTGGCCGCGGCGGCCGCCATGGGGATCGGCTTCACCGTCGTGCTCACGGACAATCGCGGCTATGGCTGCATCAACCGTTTGCAGCGGGCGACCGGAGGGGCGGCGTTCAACAACCTGCTGCGCGACGCGCGCGGCGTGCGCCCGCCGGCGGTGGACTTCGCCGCCCATGCGGCCGCGCTGGGGGCGGAGGCGGTCAAGGTCGGGGGTATCGCGGAGCTGGAGGCGGCGCTGGCCGCCCGCGGCGGGCGCGACCGGCCCTATGTGGTGGTGATCGACACGGACCCCGACCCCTCGACCCCGCACGGCGGGCACTGGTGGGACGTGGCGGTGCCCGAGGTCTCGGACCGGGCGGAGGTCCGCGAGAGCCGCCGGGGCTACGAGCGGGCGCGGGCGGGTCAGGTCCGGGCCTGAGCGGGTCTTGCGGCGGGCGGCCCGGGCGACGACGTTCGGAGGGTCTGCCTGGAGGATGCGATGGACCGTCTGTTCGACCTGAACCACCCGTTCTTCATTCCGCTCTGGCGGCGGGTCGTGATCGTTGCGCTGAGCTGCGGCTGGGCGCTGGTGGAGTTCGCGGGCGGCAGTCCGTTCTGGGGCATCCTGTTCGGCGCGATCGGCCTCTATGCCGGATGGCACTTCTTCTTCAACTTCAACCCGAGGGAGCCCGACAAGTGAGCCGTCTCCTGCTGCGTCCTGCGGCCGCGCGCGGTCTGGTCCATGACGTGACACCCGCGAGCGCGGGCTGGTCGCATGTGGGGTTCGCGCTGTGGCGGCTGGGGCCCGGCGAGGGGGCGGAGGGCACGGTGCCGCAGGGGCGCGAGGCGATCCTGGTCGTCGCCGAAGGGCGCGTGCGGGTGCGGGCCGCGGGGCGGGACTGGGGCCCGATGGGCGGGCGGATGAGCGTGTGGGAGCGGACGGCGCCCCATGCCCTCTATCTGCCGCCGGGGGCGGAATGGGCGGTGGAGGCCGACACGGAGGCCCATGTGGCGCTGTGCTCGGCGCCATCGGGCGGGGGGCGGCCGGCGCAGAGGCTGGGCCCCGAGGGGATCGCGCTGCGCGAGCGGGGGCGAGGCACCAACCTGCGGCTGATCCACGACATCGCGATGGAGGGCCGCGACGTGGCCGATTCGCTGCTGGTGACGGAGGTGTTCACGCCGGCCGGGCACTGGTCGTCCTATCCGCCGCACCGCCACGACGAGGACGATTTTCCCCGCATCACCCTTCTGGAGGAGACCTACTGGTTCCGGCTGGAGCCGCGCGCGGGATGGGGTGTGCAGCGCGTCTATACGGAGGACGGCACCCTGGACGAGACGATGGCGGTGCGCGACGGGGACGTGACGCTGGTGCCGCGCGGGCACCATCCCTGCGCGGCGCCCCATGGCTTCGAGATGTACTATCTGAACGTGATGGCGGGGCCGCGGCGGGCCTGGCGGTTCCAGCCGGACCCCGAACATGCCTGGCTGCTGGAGCGCGACCGCTAGACGCCGCCCAGCCGTGCGGTCAGCCCGCCGTCGATGCGCAGGTCCGTCCCCGTGAGGAACCCCGCCTCGTCCGAGCATGCGAAGGCGATCAGGGCGGCGACCTCCTCGGCCTCGCCCACGCGGCCGATGGGATGGCCGCGCCCCCATTCGGCGATCACGTCCTCCGCCGTCCGGCCCTCGCCCGCGACCTGGCCCGCGCCCCATTCGAGGAGCGGCGTGCGGATCGAGCCGGGGCTGACGGAGAGGACGCGCACCCCGTGGGGGGCGCAGTCCACGGCCATGGCCCGGGTCATGGCATGAACCGCGCCCTTGGCGGTGGCGTAGGCAAGCACGTTGCGCTGGTTGGCGAAGCCCTGGACGGAGGTGACGTGGACGATGCAGCCGCGCCCGCGCGCGCGCAGGTGCGGCCAGGCATGGTGGCTGGTCACGAACAGGGCGCGCAGGTTGACGGCAAGCGAGCGGTCCCATTCGGCCGGCGTGGTCGTGCCGAGATCGCCGTAGGTCTGCACACCGGCCGCGTTCACGAGGATGTCAAGGCCCTCCGCGGCCGCCCCCTCGACCCAGTCGCGCACGGCCGCGTCGTCGGTCAGGTCCACGCGCGAGACGGTGACGGGGAGGCCCTCCGCGGCGCGGCGGGCCTCGGCATTGCGCGCCTCGTCCACGCCGCAGAGATGGACCCGCGCCCCCTCGCGCGCGAGGCGGAGCGCGGTGGCGAGGCCCATGCCGCTGGAGCCGGTGACAAGGGCGACCCGGTCGGCGAAGCGGGCGGTCACGGGCGGATCTCCACGGCGGGGTGGGTAAGCGCCCGGATGATGCCGCGCAGCTCCGCGAGGCCCTTGAGGCGGCCGATGGCGGAATAGCCGGGCAGCGTCTCCTTGGACTGGTCGTCGAGCAGCAGGTGGCCGTGATCGGGGCGGAAGGGGATCTGCCAGTCGGGGCGGCCCGCCTCGCGCCGGCGCGCCTCCTCGGCGAGGAGCAGCGCGAGGAGGCGGACCATGTCGGCATTGCCGGTGAGGTGGTCGTCCTCGGTGAAGGAGCCGTCGGGATCGGTGCTGACGTTGCGCAGATGGACGAAATGGGTGCGGTCGAGATGCGCCGCGAGGATCGCGGGCAGGTCGTTGTCGTCGCGCGCGCCGAGGCTCCCTGCGCAGAAGGTCAGGCCGTTCTCGCGCTCGGGGACGGCGTCGAAGATGGCCCGGAGATCCCCGGCGGTGGAGACGATGCGGGGCAGGCCGAAGATGGGAAAGGGGGGGTCGTCGGGGTGGATGCAGAGCCGCACGCCGAGGTCGCGTGCGACGGGCACCACCGCCTCGTGGAAGGCCCGGAGCGCGGCGCGCAGGTCGTCGGGCGAACGGTCGCCGTATTCGGCGATCAGGCGGCGGACCCCGTCGCGGTCGTGCGAGCCCTCGGCGCCCGGAAGGCCCGCGATGACGGTGTGCTCGAGCGCGTGGACCTCCTCGGGGGTCATGGCGGCGAGGCGGGCCTCGGCGGCGGCGGCGCGCTCGGGCGGGTGGTCGCGCTCGGCGCCGGGGCGGCGGAGCACGAACAGGTCGTAGGCGGCAAAGTCGGTCCAGTCGAACCGCATGGCCAGACCGCCCGAGGGCATCGGGTGGCGCGAGGCGGTGCGCGTCCAGTCCACCACGGGCATGAAGTTGTAGCAGATCGTCCGCAGGCCGCGCGCGGCGAGGCGGCGCATCGTCTCGGTCCAGGCGGCGATGGCGTCGCGCGCGGCGGGGCCGCCCAGCTTGATGGCGTTGGGGACCGGGATCGATTCGACCACCGACCAGACGAGGCCCGCCGCCTCCACCTCGGCCTTGCGGGCGTCGATCGCGGCTTCGGGCCAGACCTCGCCGCGGTAATGCTCGTGGATGGCGGTGACGACGCCGGTGGCGCCGGCCTGGCGGACATGGGCGAGGGGGACGGGATCGAGCGGGCCGAACCAGCGCCAGGTCTGTTCCATCGGTGCCCCCCCTCTGCCCCGGCGTCAGAGAAGCCCAGTCCGCGGGGGGTTGCAAGCGGGGGCGGCCGGGGGGCAGGAGGGAGGGGGCGGCCGCCGTTCCGCCGCCGGTGCACGCGAAAAGGGCCAGACACGATGGGACGACCCCCCGCCATCGCCACACTGGGCGAGCTGCTGGTCGAGTTCGTGCGCGAGGGGCGCGGGGGCGGCCACGGGGAGGGCGGGGTCTATGCGGGGCCCTTTCCGTCCGGGGCGCCCGCGATCTTCATCGACCAGGCGGCGCGGGCGGGCGCGCGGACGGCGATCGCGGGGGCGGTGGGCCGGGACGCGTTCGGCGCCGTGGTGCTGGGGCGGCTGGAGGCGGCCGGGGTGGACGTGTCGCTGGTCGAGCGCGACCCGGCCCTGCCCACGGGGATCGCGTTCGTGTCCTATGACGCGGCGGGCGCGCGCGAGTTCGTCTATACCATCGCCGCCTCGGCCGCGCCGCGCTTCCCGCACGGGCACGAGGTGGCGGCGGCGTTCCTGCGCATGGGGGTGGGGGTGGTCCATGTCACCGGGTCCTCCCTCGGCGACGGGGGAATGCGCGCGCGGCTCCTCGCCACGCTGGACGCGCTGGAGGGGCGGGGGGTGCGGCTGTCCTTCGACCCCAACCTTCGGCCCGAGCTGATGGCCGAGGCGGCGGCGGGCGAGGCGGTGCGGCGGCTGCTCGGGCGCGCGGCATTCGTCCTGCCGTCCGAGGCGGATGCGGCGGCGCTGTTTCCCCACGAACCTTTCGAGGTCTGGGCGCCGCGGCTGCTGGGGCAGGGGGCGGAGGCGGTGGCCTTCAAGCGGGGCGCGGCGGGCGCCTCGCTGTGGGTGCGGGGCGCGGCCGGGCCGGTCCACGCGCCGCCCCTGCCGGTGCGGGAGGCGGACCCGACCGGGGCGGGCGACTGCTTCGGGGGCACGCTGGTCGCGCGGCTGGTCCTGGGCGACGCGCCGGAGGAGGCGCTGCGGCTGGCCGCAGCGGCGGGCGCGCTGGCGGTGACGCGGGTGGGGCCGATGGAGGGCAACAGCGACCTGGACGCCCTGCGGCGGGCGGCGGCGGGCGCCTAGCCCTCGGGCAGGAGGGGCTGGCGGCCGTCTTCGGTCAGCAGGAACACGTCGCGCCCCTCGATCACCGCCGGGCGGAGCGGTCGGCCGTAGCCGGCGCCGCCGTCGAGGTTGACGCGGTTGCCGTGATGGCGCGGCGCGGGAAGGGCGGTGTGTCCGTGCACGACCAGAACGCCGTGGTCGCGCCCGTCCTCGAGAAAGCCGCGGCGGATCCAGAGCAGGTCCTGCGGCTCCTGAAGGATGAGGGGGACCCCCGGCCTGATGCCCGCATGGACGAACACCGCTGCCTCCGTCCGCCACAGGAGAGGGCGGTTGTCGAGAAAGACGCGGTGGGCGGCGGGCACGCGGGCCTGCGCCTCGGCCCAGATGTCCCCGGCCGGACGGTCCGGCGAGGCGTCCACCCCGTAGGAGCGCAGCGTCGCCCGGCCCCCCAGTTCCGGATCGAGCCAGGTATGGCGCTCGCTGAGGCCGGGATCGCGCGTCCGGTGGTCGTCGAGGAACAGGCGGAACATCAGGTCGTGGTTGCCGCGCAGCACGATCCAGGGGCCGCCGCGCGCGGGACCCATGCGCAGGTATTCGACGACTTCGGCGCTTTCCGGGCCGCGGTCCACGAGATCGCCCAGATGGACCACGGGGGCGTCCTCGCCCGTGCGGGCGGCGTCCGCGGCGATCAGGGCGTGGGCCTCGGCGAGGGCGTCGAGCTGGCCGTGGATGTCGCCCACGGCATAGACGCGGGCGGTCACAGGACCACATCCGGCAGCGAGTCGAACGCGCTCTTGAGCGCGTCGCCCCAGCCGTGGCTGATCGTCTGGAAATAGGGATCGTCGGCCCTGAACCGCCGCTGGAGCCCGCGCCGGAGCGCGTCGCGTTCGTAGATGTGCAGGTCGAGCGGCAGGCCCACGGACAGGTTGGCCTTGACGGTCGAATCGAAGCTGACCAGCAGGAGCTTGACGGCGGCCTCGAAGCTCATGTTGGCATCGAAGGCGCGCACGATGATGGGGCGGCCGTACTTGAACTCGCCGATCTGGAGAAAGGGCGTGTCCTCGCCAGCCTCGATGAAGTTGCCCTCGGGGTAGATCAGGAACAGGCGCGGCTCGGAGCCCTTGACCTGGCCGCCGACGATCAGCGTCGCATTGAAATAGGTCTCGGCGCGCTCGCCCTCGTCGCCGGCCTGGGCGATGACCTCGCGCAGGGTCTGGCCGACATGGCGGGCGACCTGGAACATGGAGGGAAGCTCGAGGATGGCGGGGTGGCGCTCGGACGGGGCCTTGTTGCGCTCGTCGATCAGCGAGACGACGGCCTGGGTGGTCGCGAGGTTGCCGGCGGTCATCAGGGTGATGACCGTCTCGCCGGGATTCTCCCAGGTGAACAGCTTGCGGAAGGTGGAGATGTTGTCCATGCCCGCATTGGTGCGGGTGTCGGCCATGAACACGAGCCCCCTGGCCATCTTGAGCCCCACGCAATAGGTCATCGCGTCCCGTTCCCCGGTTGTCCGGCCTTCACTGGGCCTGCACCTCGACATGAACCGACAGGCGCTCCTCGCCCGCCGCATGGCGCGTCCCCGATACCGGAGCGGCCTCGGCATAGTCGAGTCCCGTTGCCAGACGGACATAGCGCGCATCGGGCGAGATGCGGTTGGCCGGGTCGAAGCCCACCCAGCCGAGATCGGGCAGCCAGGCCTCGGCCCAGGCGTGGCTGGCCTCCTGCACGTCACGGTCGGGCATGAGCAGATAGCCCGAGACGTAGCGCGCCGGCACGCCCATCGCGCGGGCGCAGGCGACAAAGACATGGGCCTGATCCTGGCAGACGCCGCGACCCTCGGCCAAGGCGTCCTCGGCGGTCCAGCCCACGCCCGAGACCCCCGGACTCCAGCGGACCGCATCGGCGACCGCGTTCTTGAGGTCGTGCAGCCGCAGGAGCAGGTCCGCCTCGCCGCGAAGCCGGGCGAGGAGGCGGCGGCATTGCGGGCCGGCCGCGGTCAGAGGAGTCTGGCGCTCGAACAGCCAGAGGGGCGCGAAGCCGCCATGCGGGCCCAGCACCCCGGCCGCATCCGTCACCTCCACCTCTCCCTCGCAGGTAGCCGACAGCCGCGTGGCGCCGCGCTCGGCGCTGACGAGGTCCACGGCGTTGCGGTGGTGGTCCTCCCACGAGACCTCGATCCGCGCGCCTTCGAGCCGGAGGTCCCAGGACAGGATCCGCTGGAGCCGGTGCGGCTTGGGCCGCAGCCGCAGCCGCAGCAGGCCCCAGGCGAGCGGCTCGGAATAGTCGTAGGTGGTGACGTGGCGCACCCGCAGGCGAAGCGTCTCAGGCATGGAAGCGGTAATCCGTCTCGATCTGCGTGCCGATGGCGGCGAGGTCGCGCAGGAAGTCCTGGATGTATTCGTGAAGGCCCGAGGCGAAGATGTCGTCGATGTCGCGGTCGAGCCGCGCCGTGCGCAGCGCGTCCACGAGGTCGTGGGAGGGGGGGCGGTCGCCGTAGTCGAGCGCGAGGTAGCCGAGGTTCTCGGCCACCTTGCCCATGGCGAAGGCGAGCGACCGGGGCATCCGGCGGTCGAGGATGAGGAAGCGCGCGATCAGGCGCGGGCGCACCTCCTGTCCCCACGTCATGCGGTAGGCGCCCTCGGCGGAGACCGAGCGCAGGATCGATTCCCACTGCACGTTGTCGAGCGAGGAGCCGACGGCATGGGCGGAGGGCAGCAGCACGTAATACTTGACGTCGAGCAGCCGCGCGGTGCTGTCGGCGCGCTCGATGAAGGTGCCGATGCGGGCGAAGTCGTGGATGTCGTTGCGCAGCATCGTCCCCGCGAAGGCCCCCCGCACCTGGTGCGACCGGGCGCGGATCAGGGCGGTCGCCTCGGGCAGGTCGCGCTCGGTCACGCGGCGCGACAGCGCCTCGCGCAGGACCATCCAGCTTTCGTTCACGCTCTCCCACACCTCCCGCGTGAGCGCGGTGCGCACCATGCGGGCGTTGGATCGCGCCATCTCGATGCAGGAGAGCGCCGAGGACGGGTTGGAGCGGTCGCAGAGCAGCCAGTCGATCGCGGTCTCGCGCCGCACCGCGTCGTGCCGGGCGCGGTAGCTCGCGAGCGAGCCCGTCGTCTCCAGCACGGAGGCCCACTCGTCGTCGGCATGGCTGCGGGTGAGCGCGATGCGCTGGCCGGCCGCGGCGAGACGGGCGGTGTTCTCGCACCGCTCGAGGTAGCGGAACATCCAGTAGAGGCCGCCCGCGGTCTTGCCGAGCATCACTCCTCCAGCACCCAGGTGTCCTTGGTCCCGCCGCCCTGCGAGGAATTGACGACGAGGCTGCCCTTCCTGAGCGCCACGCGCGTGAGCCCGCCGGGCGTGATCGTCACCCCCTCGGGCGAGACGAGCACATAGGGGCGCAGGTCCACGTGCCGCGGCGCGAGGCCCGCCCGCGTGAGCACCGGCACGGTGGAGAGCGCGAGCGTGGGCTGGGCGATGTAGTTGCCGGGATTGGCCCGGAGCTTCTCGCGGAAGGCCGCGATCTCGCGGCGGGAGGCGGTGGGGCCGATCAGCATGCCGTAGCCGCCCGATCCGTGGACCTCCTTGACGACCAGTTCGGACAGGTGGGCGAGGACATGGGCCAGCGCCTCGGGCTCGTGGCAGCGCCAGGTGGGCACGTTGGGCAGGATGGGCTTCTCGCCGGTGTAGAACTCGACGATCTCGGGCATGTAGGAATAGATGGCCTTGTCGTCGGCGATCCCGGTGCCGGGCGCGTTGGCGATCGTGACGCGGCCGGCGCGGTAGATGTCGAACAGGCCCGGCACGCCCAGCGCGCTGTCGGGGCGGAAGGTCATCGGGTCGAGGAAGTCGTCGTCCACGCGGCGGTAGAGCACGTCGATGGGGCGGTAGCCGCGCGTGGTGCGCATGGCGAGGCGGCCGTCCACCACGCGGAGGTCCTGTCCCTCGACCAGCTCCACACCCATCTTGTCGGCGAGAAACGAGTGCTCGTAATAGGCCGAGTTGTAGAGGCCCGGCGTGAGCACGGCGACGACGGGCTCGCCCTCGGCGCAGGGGGGGGCGCAGGCGGCCAGCGAACGGCGCAGCGCGGCGGGGTAGTTGGAGACGGGACGGACGCGGTTGCGCGCGAACAGCTCCGGGAACATCTGGAGCATGGTTTCGCGGTTCTCGAGCATGTAGCTGACGCCTGACGGAGTGCGGGCGTTGTCCTCGAGCACGAAGAACTCGTCCTCGCCCGTCCGCACAAGGTCGATGCCCACCACATGGGTATAGACGCCGCCCGGGGGTTCCATCCCGATCATCTGGGGCAGGAAGGCGCGGTTGGGCGCGACCATGGCCTGCGGCAGGCGGCCGGCGCGGACGATCTCCTGCCGGTGGTAGATGTCGTGGAGAAAGGCGTTGAGCGCGCGCACGCGCTGCTCGATCCCGCGGGCGAGGCGGGCCCATTCGCGCGCCGACAGGATGCGCGGGATGATGTCGAAGGGGATGAGCCGCTCCTCGGCCTCGGCGCGGCCATAGACGTTGAAGGTGATGCCGGTCAGCCGGAACACGGCCTCGGCCTCGTGCTGCTTGCGACGCAGGCGGGCGGGCTCCTCCTCGCGCAGCCAGGCGTCGAAATCGGCATAGGGCGCGCGCGTGCCTTCGTAGAGGGTCTGGGCCTGCGAGAGGGGCGGGAGCGGGCCGCCCTCGTCGCCCTGCGACTGGCGCTGCACGAGGCCGTGGCCCCACATCTCGTCGAACGTCCGTCCCGGCCCCATGGGGCGATCATAGGCGCCGCGCCCCGGCGGGCAAGCGGCATGGGCCGGGCCTCAGGGCGCGCGGCCGAGCGTCTCGTCCGTAACGGCGCCGAGGGCGAGGGCCACGGCGCCCTGCGCCCAGACCAGATCGCCCCAGGCATGGACCTCCACCCGCGCGGGCTCGCGTCCCGAGGGCAGGGCGAGCGCGCGCATCTCGGCCATCACCTCCTCGGCATAGAGGAAGTCGTAGCGCATCCGTTCGCCCGACAGGATCACGAGAGCTGGATCGAACACCTGCACCACGTTGGAGAGCCCGAGCGCGAGATACCGGCCTGCCCGGGCAAAGATCGCGCGGGCGGCCTCGTGCCCGCGCTTGGCTTCGGCATACAGGGTCTCGAGAACGGCCTGGGGCGTCTGCGGCGCCCGCAGCGAGCGGCCGAGCGCGGTGGAGGCCTCGCGCACCAGCGCATAATCGGCCAGATAGGCCTCGAGACAGCCGCGCCGGCCGCAACGGCAGAGCGCGCCGTCGAGCGCGACCTTGGTATGGCCCAGTTCCAGCCCCATGCCCCTTGTGCCGCGGAACAGCCGTCCGTCGAGCACGAGACCCATGCCGACGCCGTGCTCGATCGTCACCACGGCGAAGTCCGAGATCGCGCGGCCGGCACCGAACCACAATTCGGCCAGGGTGAGAACATGCGCGTCGTTGTCGATATGGACGGGCAGGCCCAGCCGGTCCTCGCAGGCTGCCCGGAAGGGCAGCGCCGAACCTTCCAGAAGGGGGGACCAGGCAACCTCTCCCGTGGCGTGGTCCACGAGGCCGGACAATCCGATGCCCACGGCCTGAGGCGGTGCGTGCGGCGCGCGCTCGCGCAGCGCGGCCACCAGCGCCGCCACCTCGTCCACCGCCTCCGCCAGCGAGCGGCGCCCCGGTGCGGTGGGCCGGATCGCATCGGCGAGGATGCGACCCCCGAAGTCGGCTAGCGCGGCGGAATGGCGCTCCTCGGCGAGCTTGATCCCGGCGACGTGACGCCCCTCAGGCACGATCTCGAGCGCGACGGGCGGACGTCCCCGGCCCGCTTCGCGCCCCTCCAGCGGCGCGCCGCCCACCTCGCGCAGGAGGCCCAGCGCGATGAGCTCGGCGGTGAGCGCAGTCACCGAGGCGGCCGATACCGAAAGGGCGCGCGCGATGTCGGCCCGAGCGGCACGGCCCTGGGCGCGGACATGCTCGAAGACGGATTGGCGCAGCGGTTTGGGGTTGCGGGGGGAGGGCGGCGCGAGCGGGCCGCAACCCGGAGGCGCATCGGCCCCGGAGCCCGGCCTGATCGGCACATCGCCCAGCAGTTCCGCCTCGGTCATCGTTCAGCCCACGAAGGATTTCCCGACATATCTCAGCCGCTATTTCGAGTGTGCCCCTTTTTGGGGCGCGCGAACAGGGAAATCTTCTGTCGCGGGGCACCGCGCGCTTTCTTTTCCTTTGACAAGGGAAATTAATATGGCACTCTCAGGGCGACCTCGCCCGAAGGCGGGGCGTGCGAGATCCAGGGAGGAATCACATGCGCAGAGCCATTCTGGCTGCCGTCGCCGCGACGGTGGCCTTCGGCGGGGCCGCCGTGGCGCAGGAGGACGGGCTCACCGTCGGCGTCAGCTGGTCCAACTTCCAGGAGGAACGCTGGCGGACGGACGAGGCGGCGATCCGCGCGGCGCTGGAGGCGGCCGGTGCCGAATACGTCTCGGCGGACGCGCAGAGCTCGTCCTCCAAGCAGCTGTCGGACGTGGAGGCGCTGATCGCGCAGGGTGTGGATGCGCTCATCATCCTGGCGCAGGACAACGAGGCGATCCGCCCTGCCATCGACCTGGCCGCGGACGAGGGCATCCCGGTGATCGCCTATGACCGCCTGATCGAGGACCCGCGGGTGTTCTACCTGACCTTCGACAATGTGGAGGTGGGACGGATGCAGGCGCGCGCCGTGCTGGAGGCCGCGCCCGAGGGCAATTACGTGATGATCAAGGGCTCTCCCACCGATCCCAACGCGGACTTCCTGCGCGCCGGCCAAGGCGAGGTGATGCAGGAGGCGATCGACTCGGGCGCCATCACGATCGTGGGCGAGGCCTATACGGACGGCTGGCTGCCCGCCAACGCCCAGCGCAACATGGAGCAGATCCTGACCGCGCAGGACAACCAGGTGGACGCGGTCGTGGCGTCCAACGACGGCACCGCGGGCGGCGTGGTTGCCGCGCTGGCCGCGCAGGGGATGGACGGCATCCCCGTCTCGGGTCAGGACGGCGATCATGCGGCGCTGAACCGCATCGCCATGGGCACGCAGACGGTCAGCGTCTGGAAGGACGCGCGCGAGCTGGGCCGCGCGGCGGGCGAGATCGCCGTGGCGCTGGCGCAGGGCACCGCGATGGCCGAGGTGGAGGGGGCGCAGACCTGGACCTCTCCGGCCGGCACGGAGATGACGGCCATCCTGCTCGAGCCCGTGCCGATCACGCGCGACAACCTGAACGTCGTGGTGGAGGCCGGCTGGATCACGCAGGAAGCCCTGTGCCAGGGTGTGCAGGGCGGCCCGCCTCCCTGCAACTGATCGCGGACCCCTGACGCGCGCCGGGGCCGCGGCCTCGGCGCCACCTTCCGGAGAGACCGGCCATGGCCGATACCGCCTCCGCCCCGCCGGCCGCGCCCCGCCGGGCGCTTCTCGAGCAGATGGAACTGGACCTGCGGCTGGTCGGCATGATCGCCGCACTCGTCCTGATCGCGCTGGGCTTCCATCTGGTCACGGACGGGCGGTTCCTCACCCCACGCAACGTCTTCAACCTGGCCATCCAGACGGTGAGCGTCGCCATCATGGCGACCGGGATGGTCTTCATCATCGTCACCCGCAACATCGACCTCTCGGTGGGATCGCTGCTCGGCGTGTGCTCGGCCGTGATGGCGATGACGCAGACCCAGTGGCTGCCGCAGATGCTGGGGCTGGGCTTCGGGCATCCGCTGGTCGCGCCGCTGACGATCCTTGTGGGCCTGGCCGCGGGGACGGGGATCGGGGCGCTGCACGGCTGGCTCGTGGGGTATCAGGGCATCCCCTCCTTCATCGTCACGCTGGGCGGGCTCCTCGTGTGGCGCAACATCGCCTGGTACCTGACGGGCGGGCAGACGATCGGGAACCTCGACCCTGCGATCCTGCTCCTGGGAGGCACGAACGGCACGCTGGGCGAGGGGCTGAGCTGGGTGGCGGGCCTGATCGCCGTGGCCGCCGCCGCCTGGGCGCTCATGGCGGCACGGCGGTCCAAGCGGGCGCACGGCTTCGCGGTCAAGCCGCTCTGGGCGGAAGGGCTGCTGATCGCGCTGCTGGCGGCGGCGATCCTCGGATTCGTGGCCGTGCTCAACGCCTATCAGGTGCCGGAGGCACGGCTGAGGCGAACCTTCGAGCTGCGGGGCGAGATCATGCCCGAGGGCTACACGGAAGGGTTCGGCATCCCGTTCTCCGTCCTGATCCTGATCGGGGTCGCGGTGGTGATGACCGTGATCGCGCGCCGCACGCGCTTCGGCCGCTACATCTTCGCCACCGGGGGCAACCCCGAGGCGGCGGCCCTGTCGGGGATCAACACCCGCGCGCTGACCGTCAAGGTGTTCGCGCTGATGGGCGCCCTCTGCGCCATCTCGGCCGTGGTGGCGCAGGCGCGGCTGACCAACCACACCAACGACCTCGGCACCCTGGACGAGCTGCGCGTGATCGCCGCCGCCGTGATCGGGGGCACGGCGCTGGCCGGCGGCGTGGGAACGATCTGGGGCGCGATCCTGGGCGCGCTCATCATGCAGTCGCTGCAATCGGGGATGGCGATGGTCGGCGTGGACGCGCCGTTCCAGAACATCGTCGTGGGCCTGGTCCTGGTGGCGGCCGTGTTCATCGACAGCGTGTATCGCCGCCGCCTGGGGAGCCGACCATGACCGAACCCCTTCGCACGGGAACCCCTCTGGTCGAGATGCGCGACATCCGCATCGCGTTCGGCGGCGTGCAGGCGGTGGACGGGGTCTCGATCGACCTGTGGCCGGGCGAGGTGGTGGGCCTGCTGGGCCATAACGGGGCGGGCAAGTCCACGCTCATCAAGATCCTGTCGGGCGCCTACCGCGCCGATTCGGGAGAGATCCGCATCAACGGCGAGCCGGTCGAGATCCGCTCGCCCCGGGACGCGCGGGCGGCGGGGATCGAGACGATCTACCAGACGCTCGCGCTCGCGGACAATCTCGACGCGGCCTCGAACCTGTTCCTGGGGCGCGAGCTGCGCGACCGGTTGGGATTCCTGGACGACGCGCGGATGGAGGCCGAGACGCGGCGGATCATGGCGCGGCTCAACCCCAACTTCCGCAAGTTCGCGGTGCCGGTCGCCGCCCTGTCGGGCGGGCAGCGCCAGTCGGTCGCCATCGCGAGGGCAGTCTATTTCAACGCCCGCATCCTGATCATGGACGAGCCCACCGCCGCGCTGGGCGTCCACGAGACCCGCATGGTCGCCGACCTGATCAAGGAGCTGAAGGCGCAAGGTCTGGGCATCTTCCTGATCAGCCACGACACCCGCGAGATGATGGAATTGTGCGACCGCGTGTCGGTGATGAAGAACGGTCGCCTCGTGGGCACCGAGCGCGTCGAGGACGTGACGGAGGACGACATCCTGAGCATGATCATCCTCGGGAAGAATCCGCGACGGGAGGCGGCGTGATGTATCTGGGCCTCGATCTGGGGACCTCGGGGCTGAAGGGAGTCCTGCTCGACGGCGAGGGGCGGATCGCGGCGGAGGCGTCCGCGCCGCTGTCGGTCTCGCGCCCGCGGGACGGCTGGTCCGAGCAGGACCCGGCCGACTGGATCGCGGCCGCCGAGACCGTGCTGGAGGCGCTGGCGCCGAAGGCCGCGGGGCTGCGCGGGATCGGGCTGTCGGGGCAGATGCACGGGGCGACGCTGGTCGATCGCGAGGGACGCGCGATCCGGCCCTGCATCCTGTGGAACGACACGCGCAGTCACCGCGAGGCGGCCGCGCTCGACGCCGATCCGCGCTTTCGCGAGCGGACCGGCAACATCGTCTTTCCGGGCTTCACGGCGCCCAAGCTGGCCTGGCTGCGCACGCACGAGCCCGACGCCGTCGCGCGCGCGGCCCTGGTGCTGCTGCCCAAGGACTTCCTGCGCCTGTGGCTCACGGGCGAGGCGGTGGCCGAGATGTCGGACGCGGCCGGCACCTCGTGGCTCGATGTCGGGCGGCGGGACTGGGACGACGATCTGCTGGCCGCGACGGGGCTGGGGCGCGAGCACATGCCGCGGCTCGTGGAGGGCTCGGAGCCCTCGGGGACCTTGCGGGGGGAGCTTGCCCGGCGCTGGGGCCTGCCCGAGGGGGTCGTCGTCGCGGGTGGCGGGGGCGACAACGCGGCCTCGGCCGTGGGGGTGGGCGTCGTGCGGGCGGGGGATGCCTTTGTCTCGCTCGGCACGTCGGGGGTGCTGTTCGCGGCCTCGGACGCCTACCGGCCCGACGCGGCCAGCGCGGTGCACACCTTCTGCCACGCGCTGCCCGACACCTGGCACCAGATGGGCGTGATCCTGGCCGCGACGGACGCGCTCAACTGGTATGCGCGGCTGGTGGGCGAGGCGCCGGCGGCGCTGACGGGTGGTCTGGGGGAGCTGCGCGCGCCAGGGCGGACGCTGTTTTTGCCCTATCTGGGCGGCGAGCGGACGCCCCACAACGACGCGACCGTGCGGGGGCATCTGCTGCATCTCGACCATGCGAGCGACCGCGCGGCGCTGACGCGCGCGGTGCTGGAGGGGGTGACCTTCGCCGTGCGCGACTGCTTCGACGCGCTGCGGGGCACGGGGACCCGGTTCGACCGGCTGATCGCGGTGGGCGGGGGATCGCGGTCGGACTACTGGCTGCGGGCCATTGCGACGGCGATCGGCATGCCGGTCGAGGTGCCCGAGGCGGGCGATTTCGGCGGCGCCTTCGGGGCAGCGCGGCTGGGGATCATGGCCGCGACGGGGGCGGGGGCCGAGATCGCGACGCCGCCGCGGATCGAGCGTGTGGTCGAGCCCGACCCGGCCCTGTCGCCCGCCTTCGCCGAGGCGCAGGCGCGGTTTCGCGACGCCTACCGCGCGCTCAGGGGGCGCGCCTGACCGGAAGGGATCACGATGACCGACTTCTTCAAGGGGATCGCGCCGCTCCGCTACGAGGGGCCGGACACCACCAACGAGTTCGCCTTTCGCCACTACGACCCGGACGAGGTGGTGATGGGCCGGACGCTGCGCGACCATCTGCGCTTTTCCGTGACGTGGTGGCATTCCTTCGCCTGGGAGGGGGGGGACCCCTTCGGCGGGCGCACCTTCGAGCGGCCGTGGTTCGGAGACACGATGGACCATGCCCGTCTCAAGGCCGACGCGGCCTTCGAACTGTTCACCATCCTGGGCGTGCCCTTCTACGCCTGGCACGACCTCGACCTGCGGCCCGAGGGCGCGACCTTTTCCGAGAGCCGCGACCGCCTGACGGAGATCACCGACTATCTGGGCCAGAAGCAGGAGGAGACGGGGGTGCGCCTCCTCTGGGGCACCGCCAACATGTTCTCGCACCGCCGCTGGATGGCCGGCAGCGCCACGAACCCCGACCCGGAGGTGTTCCTCTATGCCGCCGCCACGGTGAAGGCCTGCCTCGACGACACCAAGAAGCTGGGCGGGCAGAACTACGTCCTGTGGGGCGGGCGCGAAGGTTACGAGACGCTGCTCAACACGGACCTGAAGCGCGAGCGGCAGCAGGCGGGCCGCTTCCTGTGCATGGTGGTGGACTACGCCAAGAAGATCGGCTTCGACGGCACCATCCTGATCGAGCCCAAGCCGCAGGAGCCGACCAAGCACCAGTACGATTTCGACGTGGCGACGGTCTATGGCTTCCTCAAGGACTTCGGCCTCGAGGGCGAGGTCAAGATGAACATCGAGCAGGGCCACGCCATCCTGGCCGGCCACAGCTTCGAGCACGAGCTGGCGATGGCGGCGTCGCTGGGCCTGCTCGGCTCGATCGACATGAACCGCAACGACTATCAGTCGGGCTGGGACACGGACCAGTTCCCCAACAACGTGCCCGAGGTGATGCTGGCCTATTACGAGATTCTCAAGGCGGGCGGCTTCACCACGGGGGGCACCAACTTCGACGCCAAGCTGCGGCGCCAGAGCCTCGACCCGGAGGATCTGGTCCTCGCCCATGCGGGGGCGATGGATGTCTGCGCGGCCGGTCTGAAGGCTGCCGCCCGGATGCTCGAGGACGGCGAGCTGGAGCGGCGGCGCGCCGAACGCTACGCGGACTGGGAGCGCGAGGGGGCGATCCTCGAGTCGGACCTCGAGACGCTGGCCGCGCGGGTGGTGCGCGAGGGGATCGATCCCCGGCCGCGGTCGGGGCGGCAGGAGCGTCTCGAGAACCTCGTCAACCGCTATCTCTAGGCGGCCTCGGCCTCGTCGAGGCGCGTCTGCGCCTCGGCCCAGAGGGTCTCGGCGCGGGCGAGGGCTTCGAGGATCTCGGCATACTTGCGGTTCATGGCTTCGAGGTCGGCCACGCGGCCGTCCTCGTAGAGAGCCGGATCGGCGAGCCGGGCGGCCAGCGTGTCGCGCATCGCCTCGATCTTGGCCACGCGCTCCTCGCAGCGACGCACTTCGGCCCGCAGGGCGAGGATGGCGTCGCGCGAGGGGCGCACAGGCCGGGGCGGCGCGGGGCGGGAGGAGGTCGCGGGCGCCGCGGGCTCGGCCGCCAGCAGCAGGGCGCGATAGGCCTCGAGGTCGTCGTCGAAGGGGCGCACGCGCCCGCCCCTGACCAGCCACAGCCGGTCGGCCACCAGCGAGAGCAGGTGCATGTCGTGGCTGACCAGCACCACCGCGCCCCGGTAGGCGGCCAGAGCCTCGATCAGCGCCTCGCGGCTCTCGATGTCGAGGTGGTTGGTCGGCTCGTCGAGAATCAGCAGGTGCGGCGCGTCGAGCGTCGCGAGCAGGAGCGACAGGCGCGCCTTCTGCCCGCCCGAGAGGCGGCCCACCGCCGTCTCGGCCTGCGCGGCCAGAAGGCCGAAGCCCGCCAGCCGCGCGCGCAGCCGCGCGGGCGCCTCGTCCGGCAGGCGGCGGCGGAGGTGGTCGAGCGGCGTGTCGGCGAGGTCGAGCTCGTCCACCTGATGCTGGGCGAAATAGCCCGTCCGCAGCCGGGGCGAGTGGATCAGCCGGCCCGATTGGGGCGACAGGCGCCCGGCGATCAGCTTGGCCAGCGTGGACTTGCCCTCGCCGTTGCGGCCCAGAAGGGCGATGCGGTCGTCCGGGTCGATCCGCAGGTCGAGCCGCGACAGGACGGGCGGACCGCCATAGCCCACGGCCGCGCCCTCGGCCACCCAGAGGGGGGGCGCCATTTCCTCGGGTTCGGGAAAGGTGAAGACGGTGCGGGCGGCGTCCTCGGGCAGGCGGATCGTCTCCATCCGCTCGATCATCTTGAGGCGGGACTGCGCCTGCCGGGCCTTGGACGCCTTGTAGCGGAAGCGGTCCACGAAGCTCTGGAGATGGGCGCGGGCGGCGTCCTGCCGGGCCTTTTCGGCCTGGAGGAGGGCGCGGCGCGCGGCACGGGCGCGGGCAAAGGCGTCGTAGCCGCCGGTCCAGTATTCGAGCCGCCGCTCGGACAGGTGGAGGATGCCGGTCACCGACCGGTTCAGGAGGTCGCGGTCGTGGCTGATGATGACGACTGTGTGGGGATAGCGCGCGATGTAGCCCTCGAGCCAGAGCGCCCCCTCGAGGTCGAGGTAGTTGGTCGGCTCGTCGAGGAGCAGGAGGTCGGGCTGGGCGAACAGGACGGCGGCCAGCGCGACGCGCATCCGCCAACCGCCCGAGAAGGCCGAGCACGGGAGGCGCGTCTCCTCGTCGGAAAAGCCGAGGCCGCGCAGGATGGAGGCGGCGCGCGCCTCGGCCGACCAGGCGCCGATGTCCTGCAGGCGGGCCTGGATCTCGGCGATGCGGACGGGGTCGTCGGTGCGCTCGGCCAGAAGGGCCGCGCGCTCGGTGTCGGCGGCGAGGACGGTGTCGAGCAGCGAGGTCTCCGAGCCCGGCACCTCCTGGGCCACGCCGCCGATGCGGGCGCCGCGCGGCACCTCGATCCGGCCCGCCTCGAGCGGCAGCTCGCCCCGGATCAGGCGGAACAGCGTGGTCTTGCCCGATCCGTTGCGCCCCACCAGCCCCACCTTGTGGCCCGCAGGGATCGTGGCCGAGGCGTTCTCGAACAGGGGTCGGCCCGCCACCGAGGCGGAGATGGACTCGATCCGGAGCATGGCGCCGGCCTGCCCCAACAGGGCCGCCGCGTCAATCGTGACCGGTCCCGCGGGAACCGGCCGGATCGTCCGGGGGTTTGCCCGGCGATGCCTACCGCATGGGAGAGATCGGCATGAAGGCCTATCGGGGCGCCTGGCGCCGCCGGACGGATGGACCCCGGGTCCTGCGCGGCGGCAGCGCCACCCTGGTGACCGGCGGAGCTTGGACGGGGGCCGAGCCGACCCTCGCGGACGGCGCGGGTGGACCCGTCGGACGCATGCCCGAACCCGGCGGCGGCGCGCTGGCCCTGCGCGTCCGCTTCGGAGGCTGTCTGTGCGGTGCGGTGCGGTTCGAACTGCGCGGCGAGCCGATGCGGGTGGGGCTCTGCCACTGCGAGGATTGCCGCAAGGCATCGGGCGGGCTCGCGCTGCACTTCGCGGACTGGCCGCGGGCGGCGCTCCGCCTGACGGGCGAGCTGCGCAGCCATGCAGGTCGCAGCTTCTGCCCCTGCTGCGGCGGACGGGTTGCGCATCTGTCGCCGGAGGTGGCGCAGATCAATCTCGGGGCGCTCGACGATCCGCCCAACGATCTGGTGCCCGATCACGAGATCTGGACCGTCCGGCGCGAGCCGTGGCTGCCTCCGGTGCTCGGCGCGCAGCAATGGCCCCGCGACCCGACCTGAGGCTTTCCCCGGCGCATTCCGCATGTTAGGCGCGCCGCGCAAGCGCCGGGGCACGGGGCCTCGGCCGCAGGGGACGCAAGCATGGCCACGGAACGCACGCTTTCCATCATCAAGCCCGACGCGACGCGCCGCAATCTGACCGGCCGGATCAACGCCAAGTTCGAGGAGGCCGGTCTGCGCATCATCGCGCAGAAGCGCATCCGCCTCACGCAGGCGCAGGCCGAGCAGTTCTATGCCGTCCACAAGGACCGGCCCTTCTTCGGCGAACTGACGGCCTTCATGGCCTCGGGCCCCGTGGTGGTGCAGGTGCTCGAGGGCGAGAACGCGGTGCTGAAGAACCGCGAGGTGATGGGGGCGACCAATCCCAAGGATGCCGCCCCCGGCACGATCCGCGCCGAATTCGCGGAGTCGGTGGGTGAGAACAGCGTCCACGGCTCGGACGCGCCCGAAACGGCCCGGGAGGAGATCGCCTTCTTCTTCGCCGGGATCGAACTGGTCGGCTGACAGCCCCGCGGGGCAGATCGTGGACGAGGCCGATCCCGAGGAGGAGGAGCCGGTCCCGCCGCCCCTCCACGCCTTTCCGCTGCATCTGCGGGAGGGGCGGCTCGGCTTCCTGCGGGCACTCGCCGACTACCATGGTGAGGCGGGGTTGTTTGCGGCCGTCGCCCATGTCTGGGCGTCCTTGGCCCCGCCCGAGGAGGTACGGTGCGCCGTCATGGCGCAGCGCGCGGGCTGCTCCGGCCGCGGCAAGGTGGCACTGCGCCGGGTGCTGAGACGCTTCCTCTGCGAGACGTTCGACTGTTTCGAGCGTCCGGCGCTCTGGCGGGACGTCGAGGGGATGGAGGCCATGCATGCCGCCTTTCTGGCCCACGCGGAAGCGATCGCCGCGGACATGGACGCGGTCGCGGCACGCTACGAGACGATCCTCGACGGGCGCGATCCGGCCGCTCCGCCTCCGACCGGGATCGTGGTGATCGGTCCCTGGCGCGGCAGCGGCGCCTGAGGTCTTTCGCGTCCGCACCGGACAGGGCAGGCTGGACACGACGAGGGAGGTTCCATGCAGACGTTCTTCAGCGAGGATCACCGTTACCACTTCCCGCAGGCGGAGCTGTCGGGGGGACAGTTCGTGACGCCCTACGAGCGCCCCTCGCGGGTCGAGTTCGTCCTGTCGCGCCTGAAGGAGCGCGGGCTGGGCGACATCGTGGCGCCGCCCGGGGCGGACCTGAAGCCGGCGCGGCGCATTCTCGACGAGGGGTTCCTGCGGTTCCTCGAGACCGCCTGGGACGAGTGGAAGGCGGCCGGCATGAAGGGCGAGGTGATTGCCGCGGGCATGCCCACGCGCCGGCAGCGCCACGACCGCATCCCCCGAAACATCGACGGCAAGGTGGAATACTACTGCCATGCCAGCGAGACAGCGATCACGCAGGGGACGTGGCGCGCGGCGCTGTCCTCGCTCGCCTCGGCGCAGGCGGCGCAGCGGGCGGTGGCGGGCGGCGCGCGGGCGGCCTTCGGCCTCTGCCGTCCGCCGGGGCACCATGCCACCTCGGACCAGTACGGGGGCTACTGCTTTCTCAACAACGCGGCCGTGGCGGCCGAGATGTTCCGGCTGGACGGGGCCGCGCGGGTGGCGGTGCTCGACATCGACTTTCACCACGGCAACGGGACGCAGGACATCTTCTGGCGCCGCGGCGACGTGCTCTTTGCCTCGATCCACGGGGACCCGCTCGACTCGTATCCCTATTTCGCGGGCTTTGCCGACGAGACAGGGGAGGGCGAGGGCGAGGGGTGCACCCTCAACGTGCCGCTGCCGCCGGGGACGGGGTACGGGCCGTGGTCGGCGGCGCTCGACGACCTGATCGCGCGCATCCGCGACTTCGGAGCCGAGGCGCTGGTCGTCTCGCTGGGCGTGGACGCCTACAAGGACGATCCGATCAGCTTCTTCCGGCTCGACTCGCCCGATTTCACGGATGCGGGGCGGCGGATCGGGCGGATGGGGCTGCCGACCGTGTTCCTGATGGAGGGCGGCTATGCGATCGAGCAGGTCGGCGTGAACACGGTCAACGTGCTGGAGGGTTTCCTGGATGCCTGATCTCACGGTGGCGGCGATCCAGTTCGCCGCTGCGGCGGACCCGGCCGGGAACCTGGACACCGCCGAGCGGCTGGTGCGGAAGGCGGCTGGGGCGGGCGCGCGGCTGATCCTGCTGCAGGAACTGTTCGAGAGCCGCTACTTCTGCATCACCGAGGACCCCGCGCATCTGGCGACCGCCCGACCCTTCGAGGGCAACCCGCTGATCGCGCGGTTTGCCGCGCTGGCCGGCGAGCTGGGCGTGGTGCTTCCCATTCCCTTCTTCGAGGAAGCCGGGCAGGCGCGCTTCAACTCGGTCGCGGTGGCGGATGCGGACGGGCGCGTGCTGGGCACCTATCGCAAGGCGCATATCCCGCAGGGGCCCGGCTACGAGGAGAAGTTCTTCTTCTCGCCCGGCGACACGGGCTTCCGGGTCTGGGACACGGCCGCGGGGCGGATCGGCGTCGGCATCTGCTGGGACCAGTGGTTCCCCGAATCGGCGCGCGTCATGGCGCTGATGGGGGCGGAGATCCTGCTCTATCCGTCGGCGATCGGGAGCGAGCCCGAGGCGCCGGATTGGGACAGCCAGCCCCATTGGGAGACGGTGATGCGCGGCCATGCAGGCGCGAACCTGATGCCGCTGGTCGCCTCGAACCGGGTGGGGACCGAGATCCAGGGGGGGCGGACGGTGACGTTCTACGGGTCCTCCTTCGTGGCGGACGCGACGGGCCGAATCGTCGCAAAGGGCGGCCGCGAGAGCGAGGAGATCGTCCTCGCCACGCTGGACATGGATGCGGCGGCCGAGCTGCGGCGGTCGTGGGGTCTGTTCCGCGACCGGCGGCCGGACCTGTATGGCCGGATCGGGGCGTTCTGAGCGGGCGATTCTCCCTGTGCGGGTGGCGATGGTCCTGACACTCGCACAGAATCATTGAGAAAGGGTTAGGCGACATTATACTTGCCGTACCGCCGTCCATAGGTAGGTCAAGCCCCTTGTGCGGCCGAGCGGCGGCTCACTTGTCCTGGGGCTTCTTTGGCTCCAGCGCCGGGGTTAGCTTCGTCCGCAGGTTCAGCTTGCCCATCGCGCGATCAAGCGAATCAGACGATTCGTCGGCGCCCACCGCACGCGCTGCGGCCTCAAAGCGCCTACGTTGCGCTTCTGCGGCATCAATATCCTTCTTAATCATTGTGAAACCTCGATATTTTCCCTTATCGACTTGATGCGAATATTGCATCGCAGCGGTCCTTGACGGTAACCGACCGCTCCGCCTAGGATTTCTTTGGGGCGGCAATGGCGCAGCCCCGAGCAAGAGGCCCCGTGGCGGAACTGGCAGACGCAGCGGTCTTTAAAACCGAAACCTTCGCAGGGTGTGCGGGTTCGAACCCCGCCGGGGTCACCAGCGACCAAGGAGAGGAAATGGCGAGAGAGACCAAGAACATGAAGGCCCTTCAAAGCCGTCTCGACATTGTCCGCAGGGAGATCGACCGTATCGGCCGAGAAATGGAAAAGGCCCGGGCGCAGGAGGCTCTTCTTCTGGACATGATGCGGGAAGAAAGCGGAAAGCCACCGGCGGAGGCCAGCAAGGTGCGGGCGCGTCGGTTCAACATCAAGACAACCGTCCTGGAGTTGCTCGAGCGGACTGGCGACTCGGGTCTGAACGCCGCTATCGCTGTGGACATGGCGGCGACGGAGGGCAAGGCCATCGAACGCGGATCGGTTTCGAGCGTACTCAGCCGGCTCAAGAATGATGGCGTCGTCCAGTACGACGGCAACGTGTACCGCCTCATCCAGCGCCGTTCCGATGATGGCGCTGTTGTCCATCTTCGAACCTCGGGGGTGCTGCAATGACGTAGACCCTCAGCAGGCCCCGCACCCTCAGGTGATGCCCTGGAAAAGCTTCCTGAGAGTGCGGGTACATGACCATCAAGGAGAACCCTAATGGTCACCAAGCACGACGACGCCAAGGTCGTCATCTACCGGCCCTGGATCACGACCAAGGATGGTCGCAAGATTTGGGCCAAGTGGTTCGGCAAGAAGGCGTTCAGGATCGAAGTCGATCCTTACACCGAAACCACCTGACCCACCGGGCCAGCAGGAGGGGGCGGGGAACCGCCCCCTTTCGTTATTGGGCTTTGGCAGACGCGACGGCGAACCGTCACCTTCGCAGGGGTTTGACCGCCAACTCCCACGGTTCAAGATAATCGAGCCTGAGCTGCGTACCAGCTTCGGTTGAAGCGGGCGATTCCGCTGCGGGCAATGCAGCGGTTGCGCACTATTGCGCGTAGGTCAGCCGCTTCCCGATCACGCCTAGCAACGCGCGCGCCGTCCGCTCACCGTCCACGACACCATTCGCCACGCGGTTGTTGTACCGGAAGTCGAACTCCGCAAGGTAGCGGTGCAGGTGCTTCTTGGCGCAGTGCTGGTAGGTGCCCTTCATGCCGCGCTTGAAGATGGAGAAGTAGCCCTCGACCGTGTTGGTGTGGTCGGTGCCGCGCGCATACTCGCCCACGCCATGCTCTACGATGCCGTGCGCTGCGAACTCGCGGCCGACGCGGAGGTAATGGCGAGCTTCGTCGGTCATCAGATGCGCCTCGCGGGCGATGTTCTCGCGCAGGATCGGCACCAGCGTGGCGGGCTTGAGGTCGTCCACCACCACGGAACGGGCCTGCTTCGTCTCGCGGTCCACGAGGCTCAGCACCTTCATCTTGTGATGATAGGCGCGCTTCACCTCGCGGCCCGGCTCGCGGCCGATGAACGTCTCATCTACCTCGACGGCGCCGCCGTTGCCGCCGAAGGGCGCCAGATCGCCGGAGCGCATGGCCTCGCGGATGCGATGGGACATGAACCATGCGGTCTTGAGCGTGACGCCCAGCGTCCGGTGAAGCTGATTGCTGCTGATGCCCTTCTTGGAGGAGCACATCAGGTAGATGGCCTGAACCCAGAGCGTCATCGGGACGTGACTGGCCTCGAAGATCGTGCCCACCTTGACCGTGAACGGCTTGCGGCAGGCACGGCACTTATAGGTGCCGGGGCGGGTGGACTTGCCCTTGAGCTTCGTCGCCTCGTCCACCGTGCCGCACTTGGGGCAGACCGGGCCCTGCGGCCAGAGCAGCCCTTCGACATAAGCCAGCGCGGCTTCTTCGTCGTGAAACTCGGGACGGGACAGGACGGACATGGCGGCGACCTCAGTTCGTACTTGACATCTAGCCCTTGCGGTTTGGTACGTCAAGTATAATATTGCCAAGGGTTAACGCTGCGCGGATCGCACCGGCGAAAAGGCCGCCGGACGGTGCATCCAGCGGCCGGGGGCGCCAGAGGGGCGCCGGACGGCGCCCCATGCGCCCGTCAGCGCAGAAGCTGGGTCCAGATCTGCGAATAGAGGTCCGTGACCTCGGCCGGGCAGGTCGGCAGGAACACCCCATTGGGGAGATGTTCGGCCGGGACGACGATCTCGGGCGCGTCGCGCATCACCTCGTCCATGAACTCCTCGGACCCCTCGATCCCGTTGGCGTAGCGGGCATAGTTGGAGATGAGGGCGGCATTCTCGGGCTCCATGATGAAGTTGAGGAACTCGTAGGCCTCGTCCACGTTGCGCGCGTCCGACAGCAGCGCCACGGAATCCATCCAGACCACATAGCCCTCGACCGGGTAGCCGTAGCGCACGGGCGGGTTGTTGAGGCGGGCGCGCATGGCCGGGCCGTTCCAGGTCAGCGCGGCCATGATGTCGTTGGCCGACAGCTTGGCCTCGGAATCGTAGTCCATCGAGAGCCAGTGCGGCTTGGCCGCCAGAAGCATGTCGCGCACCTGGCGGAGGATCTCGCGGTCGCCGGTGCAGGGCTCTCCGCCGACATTCAGGATCGCGAGCGAGATGACGTCCGTCATCTCGGGGACCACGTTGATGCGGCCGCGCAGCTCCTCGGGCGGGTCGAACACGATGTCGGAGGTGTTGATGTCGCCGTCATAGACGGACGTGTTCACGGCGATCCCGGTCGTGCCCCATTGCCAGGGGATCGTGTGGGCCCGGCCAGGGTCCCAGGCCACGTCCACCCATTCGTCGGCGATGTTGCCGAGATTGGGCAGGCGAGAATGGTCGAGCGGCTGGATCAGGCCGAGCTCGACCCAGATGGGGACGTAGTTGGCGGACGGCACCACGAGGTCGAAGCCGTGCCCGCCCGCGCGCACCTTGGCGAGTGCCGTGTCGTTGCTGTCGTAGTCGGTGATGGTGACGTCGATGCCCGTCTCGGCCTCGAACTTGGCGATGAGCTCGGGCGAGGTGTAGTCGCCCCAATTGTAGAGCTGGAGTTGCCGGGACTGGGCCGCGGCGCCCGTGGCGAGTGCGAGAAGCGCGGCGGTGGCGAGAAGGCGTGGCATGGCGGGTTCTCCCTGTTGGTGGGCCGTCAGCGATGCGTGGGCGGCCGGCGGCGGGTGACGAGAAAGAAGGCTGTGAGGGGCACGAGCGTGAGCGCGAGGATGGCCGTGGAGATGGCGTTGACCTCGGGCGTGAGGGTGCGGCGGAACTGGCCCAGCATCCAGGTGGGCAGCGTGTCCTGGCCCGCGGACTTGACGAATTCGGTGATGATGACGTCGTCGAGCGAGATGACGAAGGCGAGCATCATCCCGGCCGCGATGCCGGGCGCGAGAAGGGGCAGGGTGACGCGCCGGAACGCCTGCCACGGCGAGGCGTAGAGGTCGGCGGCGGCCGTCTCGAGCGTGCGGTCCATCGTCTCGAGCCGGGCGCGGATGGGCAGATAGGCGAAGGGGATGCAGAAGGCCGTATGGGCGAGCATCAGGTAGCCCAGCCCCTGATAGCCCGTCCAGGCGCGCACCTGGCCGAACACGATCAGCAGCGCGACGCCCGTGACGATCTCGGGCACCATGAGGGGCAGGTTGATCGTCCCCCAGATCGCCATGCGACCCCGGAAGCGGCCCTGACGGGTGGTGCCGATGGCGGCCAGCGTGGCGAGCGCCGTGGAGGCGAGCGCGGCCACGGTGGCGATGACGAGCGAGCGGACCGCCGCGTCCTGAACGGCGCGGTTGTTCCAGGCGGCCTCGTACCAGCGCAGCGAGAAGCCGCCCCAGTTCACGATCGAGTTGGAGGCGTTGAAGGAATAGACGATCAGCGCCGCGATGGGGAGGTAAAGGAGCAGGAACACCGCGACCGCGACCGCGGTGAAGCCCGGAAGGCCCGTGGCCGAGAAGGGCCGCACGCGGCGCCCCGGCCGGGCGGCGGCCGCCATGGCGGGGCGGGAGAGGGCGGCCTCACTCATCGCGGGCCCTCGCCGGCTGGGTGACGCGGAGATAGAGAAGGAGCGCCCCCATCACGACCACGAGCAGCGTGACGGCGAGCGCGGCCCCCAGCGGCCAGTTGCGGCCCTGGCCGAACTGCAGCTCGATGAAGTTGCCGATCATCATGTTGGTGCCCCCCCCCAGCACGCGCGGCGTGACATAGGCGCCGAGCGAGGGGATGAAGACGAGGATGCAGCCCGCGACGATCCCCGGCCGGATCAGCGGCAGCACCACGCGGCGCAGGACGCGCCAGCGCGAGGCGTAGAGGTCGTAGCCCGCCTCGAGCAGGCGCATGTCGAAGCGGTCGATGGCGGCATAGAGCGGCAGGACCATGAGCGGCAGGTACACATAGGCCATGCCGATCAGGGTGGCCCAGTCGGTGAACAGGATCTGGATGGGCCGCTCGATCAGGCCGAGGCGGAGCAGGAGCGAGTTCAGGATGCCCTCGTTGCGGATCACCTCCATGACCGCGAAGGTGCGGATGAGCAGGTTGGTCCAGAACGGGATGGTGATGAGGAAGAGCCAGAGCGCGCGCGTGCGCTCGGGGCGGGTGGCGATGAACCAGGCGGTGGGCAGGCCGAGGACGAAGGTGATCGCCGTGGTGGCGAGCGAGAGCCAGACGGAGCGCCACAGGATCGCCAGATGCGCGGTGTTGAGGGAGATCGTGTCGTCGAAGATGTCGCGCTGGAACAGCACGCGGAACCAGCCTTCGCCGCTGAGGGGGAGCTGGACCCCGCCATATTCGCCCCGTGTGAGGACCGAATAGGCGAACACGATCAGCAGGGGCCCCGCCGCGCCTACCAGCAGGACGAGAAGGGCCGGTGCCGACAGAAGCCATCCCGTGCGGGCGCGCCGTGCCGCCCGCGCCTGCTCGGCCAGGCCGGCGGCGCTCATTCGGCGAGCACCTGCACCGCGCCGCGGACCGGCGCGAGCCCGACCTCCGTGCCCGGCGCCGGCACGGATTCGCCGCCGGGGACGGAGGGGATGCGGGCGACCATCTCGGTCCCGTCGGCCAGACGCAGGCGCAGCCGGCTGTCCGTGCCGAGATAGGTCGCCCCCGTCACCGTCGCGCGCAGCGCCCCGTCCTCCCATGGAGGGGCGAGGCGGAGCTGCTCGGGCCGGACGGCCAGCGTCACGGGACCGGAACAGGCGGCAGGAAGGGCGAGCGTCTCGCCCGTGGGCAGGCGCGCCACGGCTCCCTCGGCCATGCCAGAGAGCACGTTGGTCTCGCCGATGAAGTCCGCGACGAAGCGCGTGGCGGGACGGTCGTAGATGTCGCGCGGCGAGCCGACCTGGAGGAGCCGGCCGCCGGACATGACCCCGATCCGGTCGGACATGGCCAGCGCCTCCTCCTGGTCGTGGGTCACGAAGACGAAGGTGATCCCCGTCTCGTGCTGGAGTCGCTTGAGTTCGGCCTGCATCTCCTTGCGCAGCTTGAGGTCGAGGGCGGAGAGCGGCTCGTCGAGCAGGAGGACCTCGGGGGCCGGGGCGAGCGCGCGGGCGAGCGCCACGCGCTGCTGCTGGCCGCCCGAGAGCGCGTCGGGGCGGCGGTCGGCCATGGCGTCGAGCTGGACGAGGGCAAGCATCCGGTCGGTGGTATCGCGGATCTCGGCCCGCGGGCGGCCCAGCATCTCGAGGCCGAAGGAGACATTCTCGCGCACCGTCAGGTGGGGAAAGAGGGCGTAGCTCTGGAACACGGTGTTCACGCGCCGCCGGTTGGGCGGCTCGGCCGTGATGTCGCGGCCGCCCAGCAGGATGGCGCCGTCCGTGGGCGTCTCGAAGCCCGCGATGCAGCGCAGGAGCGTGGTCTTGCCGCAGCCGGACGGGCCCAGGAGGGTGAAGAACTCGCCCGCCGCCACGGCGACGGACACCTCGTCCAGGGCTCGCACCGCGGCGTTGCCCTGGCCGAACAGCTTGACGACGGATCGCGCCTCGACGGCCGGAACGGGGCTGCTCATGGCGCCGATGCTGCCCCGGAGCAGGCCCCGCTGTCCAGCGGGGGCGGGCGCCGTGTCCACCACGGTCGCGCGAGTTCCATCTCGCGGCAGAGGGCGAGAAGGGTCTCGTCCTCGCCGAAGGGGGCGGCGAGCTGGACGCCGATCGGCAGGCCCTCGGCCGACCAGAAGAGCGGCACCGAGGCGGCGGGCTGGCCCGAGGCGTTGAAGGCGGTGCAGAAGGGCGAATAGGGCCAGACCCCTTCCGGCCCCAGCCGGTAGGCGACGTAATCCTCCGTGTCGTGGGCAAAGCGGCCGATCCGCGCGGGCGGTTCGGCCATCACGGGCGACAGCAGGATGTCGATGCCCGAAAAGGCGGCGGCCATGCGGCGTCCGTAGGCGTGGATCGTGCCGAGGGCGGCGAGGTAATCCTCGGCCGAGAGGGTGGCGGCATGGGCCAGCGCGCCGCGCGTGACCCCCTCGACCCAGTCCGCGGGGTCGCGCCCGCGCAGTTCTCGCCGCACCGACAGCGCCGTTCCGGCCGCCACGATGTCCACCCAGGCGCGGATCATGGCGGCGTGGTCGGCGTCCGGGCGGAAGGGCTCCACCCGGTGGCCCAGATCCTCCAGCAGGCGCGCGGCGTCGCGGGCCGCCTCGGCGCAGTCGGGATGGACCGGGCCGCCCTCGAAGGTGGTCTCGCACAGGCCCACGCGCAGGCGGGGGGGTGGGCGGGAGATCGCGTCCATGTGGCTGCGGCGGAGCGGCGGCGCGTGATAGGGGGCGCCGAGATCCGCCCCGTGGCAGGCGTCGAGCAGCGCGGCCGTGTCGCGCACCGAGCGCGTGAGAAAGCCGTCCGTGGCCATGCCGCCCCAGCCCTCGCCCGCATAGGGGCCGTCGGGCAGGCGCGCGCGCGTGGGCTTGAGCCCGAACAGCCCGCAATTGGAGGCGGGAATGCGCACGGAGCCGCCCCCGTCCGAGCCGTGCGCCGCCGGCACGATCCCGGCCGCGACCGCCGCGCCCGCGCCCCCCGACGAGCCGCCGGGCGTGCGCGAGAGGTCCCAGGGGTTGCGGGTGGGGCCGCCATAGACCGCCGCCTCGGTCGCGGGGCCGATGCCGCCCTCGGGCGCGGTGGTGCGGCCGAAGATCACGAGCCCCGCCGCGCGCAGCCGGGCGACGATGGACGAATCCTCCGGGTCGGACTGGTCGGCGAAGAGGCGCGAGCCGGAATGGGAGGGAAATCCCACCGCCTCGGCGCCGAGATCCTTGAGCAGGAAGGGCACGCCGCGGAAGGGCCCCCGCGGCAGTCCCGAGCGGATGGCGCGGCGGGCCTCCTCCTCCTGGATCAGGACCACGGCGTTGATATGGGAGTTGAGCCTGCGGGTGCGCGCGAGCGCCTCGTCCAGAAGCTCGTCGGGGCTCGCCTCGCCGGAGGCGACAAGGGCGGCGAGGCCCAGCGCGTCGTGGTCGTCGTAGGTCATCGGTGGTCTCCCTGCGGCGCGGAGGCTAGGCGGGCGCGGCGGCGGAGGGAAGGGGGCCGCTTGCGCCCGGCCGTGCGGGGGCGTAGCGGGGGCGGGAGAGCGGAAGGACCGGCGGGATGACGGCGACGGCGCAGGGCGGCCCCGTGGCGGGGCCGGGGACGGCTACGGCCTGGACGGTGCTGGGCGGCGTGTCGCTGTGCCATTTCATCAACGACACGATGCAGTCGATCCTGTCGGCGGTCTATCCGATCCTGCAGGCCGAGTTCGCGCTGGCCTACTGGCAGATCGGGCTTCTGACCTTCGCCTTCATGGCGACGGCCTCGGTCCTGCAGCCGGTCGTGGGGGCGGTGACGGACCGCCGGCCGATGCCGATGCTGCTGCCCCTGGGAATGGCGTCCACGCTGGTGGGGGTGGGGCTGCTCGCCGGGGCGCCGGTCTACGGACTGCTGCTGGTGGGGGCGGTCGCTGTCGGGCTCGGCTCGGCGGTGTTCCACCCCGAGGCGGGGCGGGTGGCGCGCGCGGCCTCGGGCGGGCGGTTCGGGACGGCGCAGAGCGTCTTTCAGGTGGGGGGCAATGCGGGGCACGCGGCGGGGCCGCTGATGGCGGCCTTTGTGGTGGCGCCCTGGGGGCGGGGCAGCGCGGGGTGGTTCACCCTGCTGGCGGCGCTGGGAATCTGGGTGCTGTGGCGCGTGGCGCGCTGGCATCAGGCGCAAAGGCGGGCCGAGGCCGCCCGCCCGCGCCCCGCAAGGCCCGGGCCCACCCTGTCGCGGGGCCGCGTCGCGGGCGCGCTGGTCGTGCTGGCGGTGCTGGTCTTCACCAAAAACGCCTACACGGCGGCGATGGGCAGCTTCTGGACCTTCTACACGATCGAGCGTTTCGGGCTGTCGGCGCAGGGCTCGCAGATCATGCTGTTCCTGTTCATGGGGGGCATGGCGCTGGGCGTGCTGGGGGGCGGCGTGGTGGGCGACCGGATCGGGCCTTTGACGGTGATCTGGGTGTCGATCCTGGGCGTGCTGCCCTTCTCGCTGCTCCTGCCGCATGCGGGGCTCGTCGGCTCGGCCGTGCTCAGCGTGGTGATCGGGGTGGTGATCGCCTCGGCCTTTCCGGCGATCGTGGTGTTCGCGCAGGAGCTGGTGCCGGGCCGGGTAGGATTTATCAACGGCGTGTTCTTCGGCCTGGCCTTCGGCATGGGGGGCATCGCCGCGGCGGTGCTGGGGCTGGTCGCGGACGCGCGCGGGCTCGAATGGGTGTTCGGCTGGGTGGCGTGGCTGCCGGCGCTGGGCCTCTTGACGATCCTGCTGCCGCGGGGTGTCGTGGGCGCGCGGGGCTGACGGGGACGGCGGGATGCGGCTGCTGGTGACGGGCGGGGCCGGCTTCATCGGCTCGGCCGTGGTGCGGCGCGCGGTGCGGGCGGGGCACCGGGTCGTCAACCTGGACGCGCTGACCTATGCCGCCAACCCCGAGAACGTGGCCGAGGTGGCGGACAGCCCGCTCTATGCCTTCGAGCAGGCCGACATCCGCGACCGCGACGCGCTGGAGCGGGTGTTCCGCGAGCACCGGCCCGAGGGAGTGATGCACCTCGCGGCCGAGAGCCATGTGGACCGGTCGATCGACGGGCCCCGCGCCTTTGTCGAGACCAACGTCGTGGGGACCTTCAACCTGCTCGAGGCGGCGCGGGCGCACTGGCTGCGCGAGGGGCAGCCCGGGGGGTTCCGGTTCCTCCATGTCTCGACCGACGAGGTGTTCGGCTCGCTGGGGCCGGAGGGGCGGTTCGACGAGGGGACGCGCTACGACCCGCGCAGCCCCTATTCGGCGTCCAAGGCGGGGTCCGACCACCTGGTGCGCGCCTGGGGCGAGACCTTCGGGCTGCCGGTGCTGGTCACCAACTGCTCGAACAATTACGGACCGTTCCACTTTCCCGAGAAGCTGGTGCCGGTGACGATCCTGGCCGCGCTCCACGGGCGGGAGATCCCGGTCTACGGGCGGGGCGAGAACGTCCGCGACTGGCTGTTCGTGGAGGACCATGCCGCGGCGCTGCTTCTTGTCATGGAACGGGGGGTTGCGGGGCGGACCTACTGCATCGGCGGAGAAGCGGAGGCGCGCAACATCGACCTCGTGCGGCTGATCTGCCGGGTCATGGACGAGGAGCGGCCCGAGGGCGCCCCGCACGGGCGGCTGATCGCCTTCGTCGCGGATCGCCCGGGGCACGACCTGCGCTATGCCATCGATCCGTCACGCATCCGGGCGGAGCTGGGCTGGCGTCCCACAGTCACGCTGGAGGAGGGCATGCGCCGCACCGTCCGCTGGTTCCTGGACAACGAGAGATGGTGGCGGCCCCTGCTGGCGCGCGACGGCGTCGGCCGACGGCTGGGGACTGGGCAATGAGGCTTCTGCTGTTCGGCGCCACGGGGCAGGTGGGCCGCGCGGTGCGGCGTCTGGCCCCGGCCGGCACGGAGGTGGTCGCGCCCGGCCGGGACATCGCCGACCTGTCGGACCCCGACAGCTGCGCGCGCGCGGTGCGCGACCTCGGGGCGGAGGCGATCATCAACGCGGCCGCCTGGACGGCCGTGGACCGGGCCGAGGCCGAGGAGGTGGCGGCGCGGGTGGTCAACGCCGAAGCGCCCGGCGCGATCGCCCGGGAGGCCGCGCGAAGGGGCCTGCCCGTCGTCCATATCTCGACCGATTACGTCTTTCCGGGCACGGGCGAGGTCCCCTGGCAGCCCGGCGACCGGCCGGACCCGCCCAACGCTTATGGCCGCACCAAGCTGGCGGGCGAGCAGGCGGTGGCGGAGGCCGGCGGGCCGTGGGTGGTCCTGCGCACCTCGTGGGTGTTCGGAGCGGAAGGGGCGAACTTCGTGCGCACCATGCTGCGCCTCGGCCGCGAGAGGCAGCGTGTCCGCGTGGTGGCGGACCAGATCGGCGGGCCGACCCCGGCCGATGCCGTGGCGCGGACCTGCCTCGCCCTCGCCCTGGCCCTGCGCGACGGCGCCGCAAGCGGAATCCACCACCTGTCCGGTGCGCCCGACACCTCCTGGGCGGGGTTTGCCGAAGCGGTCTTTGCCGAGGCGGGTCTGCCGGTCGCGGTCGAGCCCATCGCGACGGCCGAGTTCCCGACCCCGGCGCGACGACCGCTCAACTCGCGCCTCGACTGCCGCTCGCTCCGGCGGGATTTCGGGATCGAACGGCCCGACTGGCGGGCCGCTCTGCCGGCTGTCGTGACCGAGATCCTGTCGTCCTTCCGGGAAGTTGGAGGCTGATCCTCCCTTCGCGTCTCAGGTCCGGGCGATCAGGGCGCCGTTCGGCCCGAGATGCAACCGCCCGTCCAGCCATTCCGCATCCTGCGCCATCAGGATCTCGCCTCCGCCGGCCAGCGCATGAACCTGCTCCTCGGGGCCGAGGTTGAAGGCACACAGGAGGTTCTCGCCCCGCCGGAAGGCGAGAACGGGTTCGGGCAGGTCGAGAAACGCTGTCCGGCCGGCGCGCAAGGCGACCTCCTCGTGCCTGAGCGCGATCATCCGGCGGTAGGTCTCGAGGACGGAGCCGGGACCCATGGAGGAATCAGCGGCGAGGTCGGCGGCGCGGGCGCGCTGGGGCTCCTTGATCGGCAGCCACGGCGTGCCCTCGGTGAAGCCGCCCTGGGGGTGGGCGGCCTCCCAGACCATCGGGGTGCGGCAGCCGTCGCGGCCCTTGTCCTCGGGCCAGAAGGCGATGCCCTGCGGGTCGGTCAGTTCCTCGAAGGCGAGGTCGGTCTGGGGCATGCCCAGCTCCTCGCCCTGGAACAGGAACACCGAGCCCTCGAAGGACAGGAGCAGCATGGCGCAGAGGCGGGCGAAGCGGTCGTGGTCGGCCGCGTGCGCCGCCCAGCGCGTGACGTGGCGCGGCACGTCGTGGTTGGAAAAGGCCCAGGCGGGCCAGCCCTCGGGGGCGAGGCGGTGGAAATGCTCGATGCAGCGGCGGAAATGGGCGGCCCCCCAGCGGTCGTCGAGCATCTCGAAGGAATAGGCCATGTGGAGGCGGTTGGCCGAGGTGTATTCGCCCATGATCTCGATCGGGTGGTGCGATTCGCCGACCTCGCCCACGGTGGTGCGCGCGCCGAACTCGTCCATCAGGCTGCGCACGCGCTCGAGGAAGGCGAGGTTCTCGGGGCGGTTCTTCGAGAACAGGTGGTATTGCATGTCGTAGGGCTTGAAGGCCGGACGGGGCATGGAGCGCGGATCGGCCGCGTCATTCCGCAGCAGCGGGTCGTGGAAGTAGAAGTTGACCGTGTCGAAGCGGAACCCGTCCACCCCGCGCTCGAGCCAGAAGCGCAGCACGGAGAGCGCCCAGTCCTGCACCTCGGGGTTGTGGAAGTTGAGGTCCGGCTGGGCGGCGAGGAAGTTGTGGAAATAGTACTGGCGCCGGCGCGCGTCCCAGGTCCAGGCGGGCCCGCCGAAGATCGCCTGCCAGTTGTTGGGAGGCGTGCCGTCATGGTGCGGATCGGCCCAGACATACCAGTCGGCCCGGGGGTTGTCGCGCGAGGACCGGCTTTCACGGAAGAACGGATGCTCGTCCGAGGTGTGCGACAGGACCTGGTCGATCATCACCCGGAGGCCGAGGCGATGCGCCTCTGCCACCAGCGCGTCGAAATCGGCCATGGTGCCGAAGAGCGGGTCGATGGCGCAGTGGTCCGACACGTCATAGCCCATGTCCTTCATGGGCGAGCGGAACACGGGGGAGAGCCACACGGCGTCCGCGCCGAGATCGGCGACATGGCCGAGGCGGCGGGTGATGCCGGGCAGGTCGCCCACGCCGTCGCCGTCCGAATCCTGGAACGAGCGGGGGTAGATCTGGTAGATCACCGCACCGCGCCACCATTCGCGATCCATCGCGTTTCCCTGTTTCCAAAGCGCTTCGGTTCCCTCATGCTGGAATCCGGCGGCGGCTTTGGCAAGGCCCCGCGGGGAGGAGACCATGACGACGCTCAGGGATCTGAGCCGCCATCTGGGCCTGTCGGTCACGCAGGTCAGCCGGGCGCTGAACGGCCATGCGGACGTCGCGGCCGAGACGCGCGACCGGGTGGCGGCCGCGGCGGCGGCGCTCGGCTATCAGCCCAACCTGTCGGCGCGGCGCCTGGCCACGGGCCGCTCGGGCATGCTGGGCCTGGTCCTGCCCGACCGGCCCCGGGCCGAGGAGGACAGCCTGTTCGTCCAGATCGTCGGCACGTTGTCCCAGCACCTGTCGCGCGTCGGGCGGCTGTTCGTGCTGCACATCGCCGATCCGGGCGAGGACGTGGTGGACGTGTACCGGCGGCTGATCGGGGCGGGCGCGCTGGACGGGTTCCTTCTCCTGGAGCCCACCTTGCGGGACCGGCGCGTGGCCTTCCTGCGGGAGGCGCGGGTGCCCTTCGTGATCCACGGACGGATCGAGGAGCCGCACGACTATCCCTTCTACGACATCGACAATCGCGGCGTGGCCGAGCGGCTGACGCGGCTTCTGGTCTCGGCCGGGCATCGGCAGATCGCCTTTCTCAACGGGCCCAAGGGGATGACCTATGCCGAATCGCGGCGGCAGGGGTGGAAGGCCGCCCTTGCAGCGGCCGGTCTGCCGGCCGATCCCGCCCTTCACCGGTTCGGACCGATGACGGAGGGGGAGGGGTTGCTGGCCGCGGTGGCGCTGTGGGGTCCCGGAGGACCGCGGCCGACCGCCCTGGTCTGCGGCAACACGCGGCTGGCCGCGGGCGCGATGCGGGCGCTGCGGGCGATGGGACTCGGGGTGCCGCGCGATGTCTCGGTCGTGGCCCATGACGACGCGCTGCCGGGCCTTCGCGCGGAGGCTTTCGACCCGCCGCTGACGGCCACGCGGTCCCCGCTGGCGGACGGGTGGCCGCATCTGGCGCGGCTTCTCGCCGCAGCGCCGGAGCGGCAGGAGGCGATCGGGCCCGATCTTCAGGTCGTGGGCTCCGTCCGGCTGGATCTGCGCGGCTCCGTGGCGCCGCCGCGACGTCGCTGAGAGCCCTGCGGCCGCGCCGGGGAGATGCAACCCCGTTGACGCCCCCGCCCCGGCGCCCGTATCATTCCAAAGCGTTTCGGACGAACCCGCTGCGGACCTCCGGAACTCGGAATCTGGTGCGGGCGCGGCCCGCTCATGGGAGGATGACAATGCTGCACATCACCAAGGCGGCCGCCCTGCGGTCGTCGGCCCTTGCCGCCGCGGTGGCGGTCGTCGGTTCGGCTGCCGCGGCCCAGGGCGTGACGATCACCTATGTCTCGGGTGCCGTGGGCGCGGCGGTGGAGAACTTCGACCGCCTCGTGGCGCCGTGGGAGGAGCGGACGGGCAACGATGTCGTCCTCGTGCCGATGCCCGCCTCGACCACGGACCAGTTCGGGCAGTACCGCCTGTGGCTGGCGGCGCAGAACGGCGACATCGACCTCTACCAGACGGACGTGATCTGGGCGCCGCAGCTGGCCGAGCACTTCGTGGACCTCACGGAGGCCGCGGCCGGGATCGTGGACCAGCACTTCCCCTCCATCGTCGAATCGCAGACGGTCAACGGCCGTCTGGTTGCCCTGCCCATCTTCACCGACGCGCCGGCGCTCTACTACCGCACCGACCTGCTCGAGAAGCACGGAGCCGAGGTGCCGACGACCTGGGCCGAGCTGACCGAGACCGCCCAGCGCATCCAGGATGCCGAGCGCGCCGAAGGCAACAGCGAGATCTGGGGCTTTGTCTGGCAGGGCAATGCCTACGAGGGGCTGACCTGCAACGCGCTCGAGTGGATCAAGTCCTTCGGCGGCGGCCAGATCGTCGAGCCGGACGGCACCATCTCGGTCAACAACCCGCAGGCCGTCGAGGCGCTGGAGCTGGCGGCGAGCTGGGTCGGCACGATCAGCCCCGAGGGCGTGCTGGCCTATCAGGAGGAGGAGGCCCGCGGCGTCTGGCAGACCGGCAACGCCGTGTTCATGCGCAACTGGCCCTATGCCTACCTGCTGGGCAACGGCGAGGACAGCGCCGTGCGCGGGCTGTTCGACGTGGCGCCGCTGCCGGTCGGCGAGGGCGAGGGCGCGACCTCGGCGGCGACGCTGGGCGGCTGGAACGTCGCCGTGTCGCGCTACGGGCGCAACCAGGAGGTCGCGCTGGACCTCGCGCTCTATCTCGCCTCGGAGGAGGCGCAGAAGCAGCGCGCGATCAACGAGGGCAACCTCCCCACCATCATGTCGCTCTATGAAGACCCCGAGGTGCTGGAGGCGAATCCCTATTTCGAGCGGTGGCAGGAGGTGTTCCTGAACGCCGTGCCGCGTCCCTCGGCGCCCACGCAGAACGCCTACAACCAGGTCTCCTCGCTGTTCTGGTCGGCCGTCCACGACGTGCTGTCCGGCAACCAGTCGGCAGCGGACGCGCTGGAGGTGCTCGAGGCCGATCTCGAGGACCTCAAGGGCGACGGCTGGCAGTAAGGTCGGCATCACGCGGCCGGGCGGCAGGCGCCGCCCGGCCCGGCTTCGGAGGGCCGCCGCCCCCGCACGGGCCATCAAGCGACCGGCGCCGGCGACCTTTCCCCTGAGGGAGGAGGACCGCCCATGACAACGACCGCCACGGGGGCGGCTGCCTACGCGCCGGATCGCGGCGAGACCGGCCTGCAGGAACAGAGAGCGCGCGCCGCGTTCTGGTTCCTGGCCCCGATGCTGCTGATGCTGTTCTTCGTGGCGGCCTGGCCGCTTCTGCGGTCGATCTGGTTCTCGTTCACGGACACCACGCTCAACAACCTCTACGGAGGGGAATGGGCGGGCTTCCAGAACTACCTGACCTGGCGCGAGCTGCCCTCGGGGCGCATCCGCTGGGGGGGCACGCTGGCCGACCCCGCGTGGTGGAACGCCGTCTACAACACCGTGCGCTTCGCCGTCATCTCGGTCGGGCTCGAGACGCTGTTCGGCCTGCTGATCGCGCTGATGCTGAATGCCGAGTTCAAGGGACGCGGTATCGTGCGCGCGGCCATCCTGATCCCCTGGGCCATCCCCACCATCGTCTCGGCCCGGATGTGGGGCTGGATGCTCAACGACCAGTTCGGCATCATCAACCACATGCTGCTGAGCGTCGGCCTGATCGACAGCCCGATCGCCTGGACCGCGCGGGCCGACACGGCGATGATCGCGGTGATCGTGGTGGACGTCTGGAAGACCACGCCCTTCATGGCGCTGCTGATCCTGGCCGGCCTCCAGATGATCCCGCGCGACATGTACGAGAGCGCGCGCATCGACGGCATCCATCCCGTCCGGGTGTTCTTCCGGGTCACGCTGCCGCTGCTCAAGCCCGCGATCATGGTCGCCGTGATCTTCCGCCTGCTCGACGCGCTCAGGATCTTCGACCTGATCTACGTCCTGACGCCGAATTCGAGCGCGACCAAGACCATGTCCATCGTCGCGCGCGAGAACATGATCGACTTCAACCGCTTCGCCTATGGCTCGGCCCAGTCCACGCTTCTGTTCGCGATCATCTTCCTGTTCGTGACGCTGTATATCTGGCTCGGCCGGGTGGACCTGACAGGGGAGGGCCGGCGATGACCGCGCGCGCGATCTTCTGGAACACGATGTTCTACATCGCGGTGGCGATTGTGGTCGTCGTCGCCGTGTTCCCCTTCTATTATGCGGTCCTGACCAGCTTCAAGACGGGCACCGCGATCTTCCGCGTCACCTATCTGCCCGATTTCGGCAATCTCAACTGGGGCAACTACCAGTCGGTCCTGTCGGGCCGGAACTTCCCACGGTCGGTGGCCAACTCGGTCTTCATCGCCACGGTCACGGTGATCGCGGCGCTGCTTCTGGCGGTCACCGCCTCCTATGCGCTGTCGCGGGTGCGGTTCCGGGGGCGGGGGCTCCTGCTGATGACGATCCTGGCCGTGTCCATGTTCCCGCAGATCGCGGTGCTGGCGGGCCTGTTCGAGCTGATCAACTTCCTCGGCCTCTACAACACGCCCTGGGCGCTGATCCTGAGCTACACGATCTTCACCCTGCCGTTCACGGTCTGGGTGCTGACCACCTTCATGCGCGACCTGCCCGTGGAGATCGAGGAGGCCGCAATCGTGGACGGCGCCAGCCCCTGGGTGATCATCACCAAGGTGTTCATGCCCCTTCTGTGGCCGGCGCTGGTGACGACGGGCCTTCTGGCCTTCATCGGCGCCTGGAACGAGTTCCTGTTCGCGCTCACCTTCACCATCACCGAGACGCAGCGGACCGTTCCCGTCGCCATCGCGCTTCTCTCCGGGGCCTCCCAGCAGGAGATCCCGTGGGGGCCGATCATGGCGGCTTCCGTGATCGTGACGGTGCCTCTGATCGTCCTCGTCCTCGTCTTCCAGCGCAAGATCGTGGCGGGCCTGACCGCCGGCGGCGTCAAGGGGTAAGCCATGGCCAACATCCAGCTTCGCAACGTCACCAAGTCCTATGGCGCGGCCCATGTCATCAAGGGGGTGGACCTCGACATCCGCCGGGGCGAGTTCATGGTCTTCGTCGGCCCCTCGGGCTGCGGCAAGAGCACCCTCTTGCGCCTGATCTCGGGGCTGGAGACGATCACCTCGGGGGACCTGCTGTTCGACGGCCAGCGGGTCAACAACGTGCTGCCGTCCAAGCGCGGCATCGCGATGGTGTTCCAGTCCTACGCGCTCTACCCGCACATGACCGTGTACGACAACATGGCCTTTGGCATGAAGCTGGCGGGCTCGAGCCGGGCCGAGCAGGATGCCCGCGTCCGCAAGGCGGCCCGGATGCTCCAGATCGAGCATCTGCTGGACCGGCTGCCCAAGCAGCTTTCGGGCGGGCAGCGCCAGCGCGTGGCGATCGGCCGCGCCATCACGCGCGACCCGCGCGTGTTCCTGTTCGACGAGCCCCTGTCGAACCTGGACGCCGCGCTACGGGTGGCCACACGGCTCGAGATCGCCAAGCTCCACCACGAGATGAGCGATGTGACGATGATCTACGTCACCCACGACCAGGTGGAGGCGATGACGCTGGCCGACCGGATCTGCGTGCTGCGCGACGGACGCGTGGAGCAGGTGGGCACGCCGACCGAACTCTACGAGAGGCCGGGCAACATCTTCGTGGCAGGCTTCATCGGCAGCCCGAAGATGAACTTCCTCCGGGGGCGGTTTGCGGCCGAGCATGCCTGCCACACGCTGGGCGTGCGATCCGAGCATATCGACGTGGTGGCCGAAGGCGAGGGGCCCTGGACGGGGCGCGTCGTCCATACGGAGGATCTGGGCTCGGACAATTACCTGTTCGTGGACCTGGGCGCCGAGGAGCCCGTGATCGTCCGCCAGCCGGGCAAGGTGGCGATCCACGAAGGCGCGGTCGTGACGCTGCGACCCAAGGCCGGGATGCTGCACCGGTTCGACGAGGACGGCCTGCCCGTGCAGAGGCCGCTCGCGGCGGAGTGACGCGGGGGCACCGACCTTCTCACCCTTGCGCGCGCAGGGGACCCGCGTCTTGATTCCGGCGCCCGCCGCCCCCATTCCCAAGGGGCGGCGGTCTCCGGCGTCGCGGAGCCGGCGAGGGCGCCATGGCCAAGGACATGCCAAACACGCGCGCCGAGGCGCCCGCCAAGCCCGAATGGGCCTGGACGCGGCGCGAGATCATCGCGGACTGGCGCGCGAGAAACGGCCTGCCGCCGCGGCGGCGCTGGCCCTGGATGCTCCTTGTCCTCCTGGTCCTGGCCGGGGTCGCGGCCTTTGCCGCGCGGGACCGTCTGATGGCTCTCGTGCCGCCCCCGGCGGCGGGCGATGCCCCGGCCGAGGAGGTTGCTCCGGCCGAGCCGCTCCAGATCAACAGCCGCGAGTGGGCAGTCGTGGAGCCCGCGACGCTGCGCCGGACGGTGCGCGTCCTGGGCCCGCTCGCCCCCGTGCGCCGCGCCGAGATCGCGGCCGAGACGGGAGGGCGCGTCGATGCCGTCCCCCTCCGGCCCGGCGATGCGGTTGCGCAAGGCGACGTCGTCATCCAGGTGGATGTGGAACGGCTGACCCTGGAACTGGCGGCGGCCGAGAGCAACCGCGACGCCACCCGCGCGCAGCTTGAACTGGCCGAGGCCCAGCTCGAACGCTCCGAGGCGCTGGTGGAGCGCGGCGTCGCGCCGGCCACGACGCTGGATGAGGTGCGCACCAACGTCGCCGGGCTGCGTGCCAACCTGGCCGTGCAGGAGGAGCAGGTCCGCCTGGCCGAACTGGCTCTCGAGCGCGCCACGGTCACGGCACCGTTCGACGGGGTTGTGGCCTCGCGCAGCGTCGAGCCCGGTGCGGTGGTGGGGGCGGGAACGCCGCTTCTGTCCATCGTCGATCTGAGCCGCGTCGAGATGCTGGGTGCCGCGCCGGTGGCCGAGGGGGCCTCGATCCGGCCCGGCCAGGCCGTGGATGTGCGGGTCGATGGCGTCCCCGGCCGGAGCTTCGCGGGGGAAGTCGTCCGCATTGCGCCGGTGGCCGAGGAGGGCACGCGCACTCTCACCGTCTTTGTCGGGATCGACAATGCCGAGGGGCTGTTGCTCGGGGGCATGTTCGCGACGGGCGAGATCGTCCTGGAGGAGCGGCCGGACGCGCTGGCCGTTCCGGGCACCGCGCTGCGGGAGGATGCCGAAGGCGCCTTCGTGCTGGTCATCGAGGAGGGAATCGTCCTGCGCCGGCCGGTCGAGCCGGGTCCCTCCTGGCCCGGCGGGCTGGTCGAGATCGTCGCGGGTCTGAGCCCCGGCGACAGGGTGGTGACCGCGCCGCTCGATCTCGAGCCCGGCGCGCCCGTGCGCCTCGTGGATTTCTGAGATGTTCCTGACCCGCATCAGCGTGGCGCAGCCGGTCTTTGCGGCCATGGTGATGCTCGCCATCACGATCTTCGGCCTCGTCTCCTACTCGCGCCTGCCGATCGAGCAGTTCCCGGACGTGGATTTCCCGGTGGTGGCGGTGGTCGTCGCCTATCCGGGCGCCAGTCCCGAAGCCGTGGAACAGGACGTGGTGCGCCCCATCGAGGACGCGGTGGCCACCGTGTCGGGGATCGACGACATCCGCTCCACCGCCCAGCAGGGGCAGGCGATCGTCGTCATGTTCTTCGATCTGGAGGTGCGCTCGGCCGACGCCGCGCAGGATGTGCGCGACAAGATGGCCGGCCTTCGGGCCGTCCTGCCGGACGGCGTCGAGGAGCCGACCGTCCTGCGCTTCGACCCGGCCGAGCAGCCCATCGTCTCGCTCGCCCTGTCATCCGACACGGTCGCGCTGCGCGACCTGACGGCGCTTGCCGACGAGGTGGTGGCGCGGCGCATCCTGGCCATCCAGGGGGTCGGCCGCGCCTCGGTCGTGGGGGGCACCGGGCGGCAGGTGGACATCCTGCTCGATCCCGACCGGATGAATGCCTACGGCATCGGCGTGGGCCAGATCACGGCCGCCCTGGCCGCCGAGAACCGCGACCGGCCCGCGGGCGAGATCGCCGACGATCAGACCGTACAGGCCGTCACGGTCGAAGGCCGGCTGCAGGATGCCGAGGACTTCCTCGCCATCAGCGTGGGACAGACCGGCGGCCTGCCCGTGACGCTGGGGGATGTCGCCACCGTCCATCTGGGCGAGGGAGAGACCACCTCCCTTGCCCTGCTCGACGGAGAGCGGGCCCTGGCCGTGGACGTGGTCAAGCAGCAGGGGGCGAACACGGTCGCGGTGGCCCGCGCCATCCGCGCGGCTGCGGCCGACTTGCAGGAAAACGTGCTGCCGCCCGGCGTCCACCTCGAGATCATCCGCGACAATGCCGTGGCCGTGGAGGAGAGCTTCGAGAGCGTGCAGGCCATGCTGATCGAAGGGGCGGCCCTCGCCGTCGTCATCGTGTTCCTGTTCCTGAACTCCTGGCGGAGCACGGTCATCACCGGGCTGACGCTGCCCATCTCGATCATCGGCACGATGACGGCCCTCTATGCGCTGGGCTTCACGCTCAACATCATGACGCTGCTCGCGCTGTCGATCGCGATCGGGATGCTGATCGACGACGCCATCGTGGTGCGCGAGAACATCACGCGCCATCTGCACATGGGCAAGAGCCATGTCCGCGCGGCGCTGGAGGGCACCCGCGAGATCGGCCTCGCGGTGGTAGCGACGACGCTGACGATCATCGCGGTCTTCCTGCCGGTGGCCTTCATGGAAGGAATCCTCGGGCGGTTCTTTCTCCAGTTCGGGGTGACCGTGTCCGTGGCGGTAGCGATCTCGCTCTTCATCGCCTTCACGCTCGATCCGATGCTGTCGTCGGTCTGGTACGACCCGGCCTCGGACCCGCGCACCCGCAAGGGGATCGTGTGGCGCACGGTCGCCTGGTTCGACCGCGGATTTCAGGCCGTGGGGCGCGGCTACGGGCGACTGCTGCGCTGGTCGCTGCGTCATCGGCTGATCGTGACGCTGGTTGCGGTGGCGGTCTTCGCGGGCAGCTTTGCCCTGGTCCCGCGCGTGGGCGTCGAGTTCTCGCCGGCGGTGGACAACAGCGAGTTCCAGGTCGAGATCGTGACTCCCACCGGATCGTCGCTCGACTACACCGCGTCCAAGATCCGGCAGGTGGAGGCGATCCTGCGGACCTTCCCGGAGGTCACGCGCACCTATGCCACCGTCAATTCCGGCACGCAGACCGGCGGGACCAACTCCGCGCGCATCACCGTGAGCCTGGTGCCGCCCGAGGAGCGCGACCGGACCCCGCAGGAGATGACCGCTCCCGTCCGGCGGGCGCTGGCGGTCGTGCCGGGAATCGATGTCAATGTGGGTGCGGCGGGCGGTCTGGGGCAGATCAGCACGCCCATCGAGATCACCATTCAGGGCGACTCGTTCGAGATCCTCGAAGGGATTGCCGACGATCTCGCCGCGCGGCTGGCCGCCATCGAGGGCGTGGAGGATGTCACCACCAGCCTGGCCGACACGCGGCCGACGCTGGCCGTGCGGCTGGACCGGGACGCGGCCGACGATCTGGGCGTGTCGATCGGGGGGCTGGGGGATACGCTGTCCACCCTGCTCGGCGGGCAGCGGGTCGGGGACTGGACGTCGCCGGACGGGCGGGCCTGGGCTGTCAACGTGCAGCTGCCCGAGGGGATGCGCAACGATCCCGCACAGCTGGGCGCGCTGCCTGTCGCCACGCAGGGCGGGCGCCTCGTGCGGCTGGATCAGGTCGCGCAGATCGCGCCGTCGGTCGGGCCTGCCGAGATCACCCGCTCCGGTCAGTCCCGCACGGTCACCGTCGAGGCGAACCTCTCCGGCGTCACCCTGGGCGAGGTCCAGCCCCGGATCGCCGCGGCGCAGGACGAGGTCCCGCTGCCGCCGGGCTACCGGATCCTCCAGCGGGGCGAGGCCGAGCAGCTGGCGCGGTCGGCTGCCTCGGCCGGACAGGCGCTGGTGCTGGCGATCGTGTTCATCTACCTCGTTCTCGCCTCGCAGTTCGGGTCGTTCCTCCAGCCGCTCGCGATCATGACGTCGCTGCCGTTGTCGCTGATCGGGGTCCTGCTGGGCCTGATCGTCGGAGGATCGACGCTCAACATCTTCTCGGCCATCGGATTCATCATGCTGATGGGCCTGGTGGTGAAGAACGCCATCCTGCTCGTGGACAATGCCAACCAGCGCGTGGCGGAGGGGATGCACCTCTACGACGCGCTGGTGGAGGCGGGGCTGACCCGGTTCCGGCCCATCGTCATGACGACGCTCGCGATGATCTTCGGGATGATGCCGCTCGCGCTCAACCTCCATGGCGGGTCGGGGCAGAACGCGCCCATGGCTCATGCAGTGATCGGCGGACTGATCTCGTCGTCGCTGCTGACGCTGGTGGTGGTGCCCGTGGCGCTGACGGCCTTCGACGCCTTTGGACGGCGCATCCGGCGCTGGCTGCCCCGGCATCCCGACCACCACGGCGCCCCGGCCGAGTGACACGGCCGGACCGGCGGGGCATGGTGGCGCCGGATCAGGGGAGAAGGAGAACGGCATGGACCTGCCCGAGGATGGCCTGTTCGTGGGGCGCGTGTGGCGGCCCGATCTCGGACCCAGCGTGGTCGTTCTGCGTGCCGGACGCCTGTTCGACGTGACCGCGCCCCGTCATCCCACCCTCAGCGCCCTGCTCGAGCAGGACGACATCCCTGCGGCCTGTGCGGGCGGCGAGGACATCGGCAGCCTCGCGGAATGGGAGGCGGCCAGTCTTGCCGCCGCGCGGGCGCGGGATGGCCGGGCCATGCGCCTGCTCGCGCCCTGCGACCTGCAACCGGTCAAGGCCTGCGGCGTGACCTTTGCCCGGTCCATGATCGAGCGCGTCATCGAGGAACGCGCCGGCGGCGACCCGGCCCGGGCCGAGGCCGTGCGGTCGCGCATCGCCGAGGCCGTCGGGACGCGCCTGCGCGACCTGCGCCCCGGCTCGCCCGAGGCGGCGGAGGTCAAGCGGGTCCTTCTGGCCGAGGGGCTGTGGTCCCAGTATCTGGAGGTCGGCATCGGCCCCGACGCGGAGGTGTTCACCAAGGGGCCGCCGCTCTCGGCTGTGGGGTACGGAGCCGAAGTCGGTCTGCATCCGGTCTCGCGCTGGAACAACCCGGAGCCCGAGGTGGTGCTGGCGGTCGACTCGCAGGGTCGCGTGCGAGGCGCGACGCTCGGCAACGACGTGAACCTGCGCGACGTGGAGGGCCGCTCGGCGCTGCTGCTCGGCAAGGCCAAGGACAACAATGCCTCGGCTGCGATCGGCCCCTTCGTCCGCATCCTCGACGGCAGCTTCGGCCTCGACGACGTGCGGGCGCTGGAGCTGGAACTCGTGGTCGAGAACGACGCGGAAGGATACCGCATGGAGGGGCGCTCCTCCATGCGCGAGATCAGCCGCGACCCCCTGGACCTCGTGGCGCAGGCGATGGGGCGGCATCACCAGTATCCCGACGGAATGATGCTGTTTCTGGGCACGCTGTTCGCGCCGGTGGAGGACCGGGACGCGAAGGGGCAGGGCTTCACGCACCATCTGGGCGACCGTGTCACCATTCGGGCGCCGGGTCTCGGCGCTCTCGTCAACAGCGTCGCCCTGTCCACGCAGGCGCCGCCCTGGACCTTCGGTCTGGGCGCCCTGATGCAGAACCTGGCGGAGCGCGGGCTGCTCCGCGGCACGTGACGGAGGATCGCAGGACGATGGGTGCGACGACCGACCTTCTGCTGGACCAGATCCGGGACCCGCTCCGCCTGGCGCTCGTGACGCTGCTCGTGGTGCTGGTGCTGGGCGGGCGGCGGCATCTCGGCCGGTGGGCGGCTCTCGGGCTCGGGGCGGCTGCCGTGGCGGTGGGCCTCGCCCTTCTGCGCGCGGAGCCCGTGGGTGGCGCGCCGCTGCTGACCGAGCTGGCCGCGACACTCCTGCTGCTGGCGGTCGTCCTGGCGATCCGGCAGGTCGTCTTGCGGCTGCTGCCCTAGAGCGCGGTGCAGGCCGCGCGCAGGACCTCGTCATCCGGGGAGACCTGCTCCCACGGTGTAGAGGGGTCGCCCGGGCTGGGGATGGGAGCCTCGCCCGTGAGCGGCAGGCGACGCGCCCCGGGGCAGTCGAACAGCACCGGCACAGATTCGGTCCCCTGCCAGCGCGCGACGAACAGGACCGGGACGATACCCTGGCCTAGCGCCTCCGGTGCCGTCCGGGGGGCACGGGTGTCCACGGCGATGAACCGCGTCACGATGGGGCGCAGGTAGGTCCAGGGGCGCCAGGGGGCGCGGCTCTCGACGGTGCGGGCGACGATCACGCCGGGGGGCAGGGTCGCCGCGGTACGGGAAAACCATGTGTACTCGTTCCAGATCGCGAAACCCAGCATCCCGAGCCCGGCCGCCGCAGGCACGAGCCAGCTTGGTGCCCGCCCCCGCAAGAGAGACCGCAGGATCAGCGCCAGCCCGGCGAGACCCAGTCCGGCCGATACCGTCGCGATGAAGTCGAGCAGCATGGGACACCCCCGCAGAAGGAACGGCGCGCCCCGGGGGGCGCGCCGCGGATCGTGGCCCTGACGGGCGCTCAGTGCATCTGGGTGGCGGCCTGCGAGCCGCGGGGCACGCGGATGCTCTCGACCATCTGCTGCACCTCGACCGGAGGCGCCTTGGTCACGGCCGAGACCGCATAGGCGACGGCGAAGTTCAGCAGTGCCCCGACCGAGCCGATCGCCGTCGGCGCAATGCCGAAGACGTGGTTCTCGGGGACGTTCTCCACCCAGTTGGTGCCGGGGATGAAGAACCAGCCCAGATAGGCGAAGATGTAGAGGCAGGTGAAGACGAGGCCCGCCAGCATCCCCGCAATCGCGCCCTCGCTGGTCACGCGCTTGGAGAAGATCCCCATCATCAGCGCCGGGAACAGCGTCGCCGCGGCGAGTCCGAAGGCCAGCGCCACCACCTGCGCGGCAAAGCCGGGCGGGTTGATGCCGAGCCAAGTCGCCACCACGATCGCCACCGCCATCGAGATGCGCGCCGCGATCAGCTCGCCCCGCTCGGAGATGCCGGGGTTGATCGTGCGCTTGATGAGGTCGTGGCTGATCGCCGAGGAGATGGCGAGCAGGAGCCCCGCGGCCGTGGACAGCGCCGCGGCGAGGCCGCCCGCCGCGATCAGGGCGATGACCCAGCCCGGCAGGTTGGCGATCTCGGGGTTGGCGAGCACGATGATGTCGTTGTCCACCGTGAGTTCCGACCCCGCCCAGCCGCGCTCGGCCGCCGTGGCCGCGAAGGCCTCGGAGCGGTCGTTGTAGAGCTGGATGCGTCCGTCCTCGTTGCGGTCCTCCCAGCGCAGGAGGCCCGTCACCTCCCAGTTGCGCATCCAGTCGGGGCGTTCCTCGTAGAGCAGCGCCTCGGCCTGGGGTCCCTGGGGATAGATGGTCGAGAGCAGGTTGAGCCGCGCCATCGCGCCCACGGCCGGCGCCGTGAGGTAGAGCAGCGCGATGAACACCAGCGCCCAGCCCGCCGAGAGGCGCGCGTCCGACACCTTGGGCACGGTGAAGAAGCGGATGATGACGTGCGGCAGGCCCGCCGTGCCGATCATCAGCGAGAGCGTGAACAGCACCATGTTCAGCGTCGAGCCGGACATGCCCGTATAGGCGCCGAAGCCGAGATCGGTCACGACTTGGTCGAGCCGGTCGAGCAGCGGCTGGCCCGAACCCTGGTACTCGGAGAACAGGCCCAGCGGCGGGATGGGGTTCCCGGTGAGCTGGAGCGAGATGAAGATGGCCGGGATCGTGTAGGCGATGATCAGCACGATGTACTGGGCCACCTGCGTGTAGGTGATCCCCTTCATGCCCCCCAGCACCGCGTAGAAGAATATGACCCCCGCGCCAATCAGCAGGCCCGTCGTGACGTCCACCTCGAGGAAGCGCGAGAAGGCGATTCCTGACCCCCTCATCTGCCCGATCACGTAGGTGACCGAGATGATGATGAGGCAGAGCACCGCCACCAGCCGCGCCCCCGACGAGTAGAACCGGTCGCCGATGAAGTCGGGGACGGTGAACTTGCCGAACTTGCGCAGGTAGGGCGCGAGCAGCAGCGCGAGGAGCACGTAGCCCCCCGTCCAGCCCATCAAGTAGGAGGAGTTGACATAGCCCACGGTCGAGATGAGCCCGGCCATGGAGATGAAGGAGGCGGCCGACATCCAGTCGGCGGCGGTGGCCATGCCGTTCATGACCGGGTTCACGCCGCGGTTGGCGGCATAGAACTCGGACGTGGTGCCGGCCCGGGCCCAGATGGCGATGCCGATATAGAGCGCGAAGGACGCGCCGACGATCAGCAGGTTGAGCGCATATTGCGACATCGGCTCAGCCCCTGTCCTCGTCCACGCCGAATTCGTGGTCCAGCCGGTTCATGCGCCAGGCGTAGAAGAAGATCAGCGCCACGAAGACGAGGATCGATCCCTGCTGAGCGAACCAGAAGCCCAGATCCGTGCCCCCGACCGGGATGCCGGCCAGAAGCGGGCGCAGGACGATGCCGAAGCCGAAGGAGACGAGCGCCCAGATCGCCATGCAGAGGCCGATCAGGCGGAGGTTCGCGCTCCAGTATTCATGGGCGGCCCGCGTCGAGACGGGGGGCGCCGCCGGGATTGTTGTCTGGTCTGCCATACCATCCTCTTGGCTCATGCGGACCGGCGCCGCGACGCGCGGTGCCGTCGTCCCGTTCCACGGGGCGAGCCGGGATGCGCCCGGCGCCAGCCCCTCCCTGCCCCCCGCCTCGGGCCGTTCTGCGCGGCCCTGCCCGGGGGTTCCGTTGCCCTCAGCCGCCGGGGCCGTGGGCCTGTCTGTTGGCGATCAGGTCGTCCACCACGCTGGGATCGGCGAGGGTGGTGGTGTCGCCGAGGCTGCCGAAATCGTTTTCGGCGATCTTGCGCAGGATGCGCCGCATGATCTTGCCGGACCGCGTCTTGGGCAGACCCGGTGCGTACTGGATCACGTCGGGCTTCGCGATCGGCCCGATCTCCTGGCGGACCCAGTCGCACAGCTGCCTGGTCAGGGCCTCGGACGGCTCGGTCCCGCGCATCAGGGTCACATAGGCATAGATGCCCTGGCCCTTGATCTCGTGGGGAAAGCCCACGACCGCCGCTTCGGCGACCGCCTCGTGGGCGACCAAGGCCGATTCGATCTCGGCGGTGCCGAGGCGATGGCCCGACACGTTGAGCACGTCGTCCACCCGGCCCGTGATCCAGTAATAGCCGTCCGCGTCCCGCCGGCAGCCGTCGCCCGTGAAGTAGAGGCCCGGATACTGGGAGAAATAGGTCTCCTCGAAGCGCTTGTGATCGCCCCAGACGGTGCGCATCTGGCCGGGCCAGGAATCGGCGATGCAGAGGACCCCTTCGGCGGCCGTTTCGGTGACTTCGCGCCCCGTGGCGGGATCGAGCACGACCGGCTTGACGCCGAAGAAGGGCAGGGTGGCCGATCCGGGCTTGAGCGGCGTCTGGCCGGGCAGGGGGCAGATCAGGTGCCCGCCCGTCTCGGTCTGCCAGTAGGCGTCGATGATCGGCAGCCGGCCCTTGCCTACATGCTTGCTGTACCAGTTCCACGCCTCTGGGTTGATCGGCTCTCCCACCGTGCCGAGGACCCTGAGCGAGGAGAGGTCGTGCTTCTCGACCCATTCGGGTCCCTGCGCCATCAGCGACCGGATCGCCGTGGGAGCCGAGTGGAAATGCGTGACCTTGTGCTTCTCGACCACCGCCCAGAAGCGGCCCGGATCGGGCCAGGTGGGGATGCCCTCGAACATCAGCACGGTGGCGCCGTTGGCGAGCGGGCCGTAGACGATGTAGCTGTGCCCCGTGACCCAGCCCACGTCGGCCGTGCACCACCACACGTCCCCGGGCCTGTAGTCGAAGCAGACCTCGTGCGTGTAGGAGGCATAGACGAGATAGCCCGCCGAGGTGTGCACCACGCCCTTGGGCTTGCCCGTCGAGCCCGAGGTGTAGAGGATGAAGAGCGGGTCCTCGGCGTTGACCTCGGCATAGAGGCAGTAGGGCTGGTGCTCCTCCATGGCGGCGAGCAGATCCACGTCGCGCCCGTCCACCCAGGTCGTCTGGTCACCGGTGCGGCGGACCATCAGCACCTTGACCGGGTGCATCACGTGGAGCAGCGCCGCGTCCGTGTTGGCCTTGAGCGGGGTCTTCTTGCCGCCGCGGGGACCGTAATCGGCGGTGATGACCACCTTGGCGTCGCAATCGTTGATCCGGTTGGCCAGCGCGTCGGGCGAGAAGCCCCCGAACACGACCGAATGGATCGCCCCGATCCGCGCGCAGGCCAGCATGGCCATCGCGGCCTCGGGGATCATGGGCATGTAGATGACGACGCGGTCGCCCTTCTGGACCCCCTCGGCCTTGAGGACCGAGGCCATCCGGCAGGTCTGCTCGAGCAACTCGGCATAGCTGATGCGGCGGACGGGCTCGGACGGGTCGTCGGGCTCCCAGATGATGGCGGTGCGGTCTCCGTGGCGGACCACGTGCCGATCGATGCAGTTGGCGCAGACGTTGAGCGTGCCGTCCTCGAACCACCGGATCGAGACCGCACCCGGCGCGAACGAGGTGTTCTTGATCCGCGTCGGCCGGCGGACCCAGTTGATGCGCCGCATCTTCTCGGCCCAGAAGCGGTCCGGATCGTTCGCCGCGGCGTCGTAGGTCCGGCGGTAGGCGGCGAGCGGCGCCTCGGCATCGTCGGACGGGCCGGACTGGGCGCCCGGTGCGTGCTGATCGAGCATGGGTTCTCCTCCTCCGCGCCGGTTGGCTCCGGCCAGCGCCCGTGCCGGCGGCAGCGGACGCTCCTCGTGTTCTTGGATGCCGAGATTACCGCGCAAGGCGAGATCTGGCCGGACCGGCTTCGGGCCGAGTCGGTCTTTTGTCAAAATCTTCACGAAATCTCGGCGCTGGTTGTGAAATCAGGGCCGGAAACGACAGGCAAGTCCCTGTCTTCCTGACAAAGCCATTTGACAGGGTGCGCCGGCGAGCTCCGGTGGACAAGGGCGCATCGGGCGACAAGGATAGGCACGATCGAGAGGGAGGTTCGGCATGGATGTCACACAGGCGGCCGGGGAGGGACGGGGACGGCACCTCGTCGCGGGCGAGTGGCTGGAAGGCGAGAGCACCTTCCTCTCCGCGCCCGCCAGCGGCGAGCCCCGGCCCTATGCCGTCGGCTCGCCCGCTCTGGTGGATCGGGCGGTGCGGGCGGCCGAGGCCGACTTTGTCGCCTATGCCGGCCTGAGCCGCGAGGCGCGCGCAGCCTTTCTCGACCGCATCGCGGCCGAGATCGAGGCGCGAGGAGACGCGATCACGCGCATCGCGCAGGAGGAGACGGGCCTGCCTGCGGCCCGGCTGGAGGGAGAGCGGGGGCGGACGGCCGGGCAGCTCCGGCTGTTTGCGACGCATATCCGTGCGGGCGACTACCTCGACCGTCGCCACGATCCGGCGCTTCCTGACCGCAAGCCCCAGCCCCGGCCCGACCTGCGGCTGATCCAGCTTCCGGTGGGGCCGGTGGCTGTCTTCGGCGCCTCCAACTTCCCGCTCGCCTTCTCCGTCGCCGGCGGGGATACGGCCTCGGCGCTGGCGGCCGGATGCCCTGTCGTCGTCAAGGGCCACAGCGCGCATCCCGGCACGGGCGAGGTCGTGGCCGAGGCGGTGCTGGCCGCCATCCGGGCCTGTGGCGTGCCGCCGGGCGTGTTCTCGCTCGTGCAGGGTGGAGACCGTTCGGTGGGCGAGGCGCTGGTGACGCATCCGCTGATCCGGGCGGTGGGCTTCACCGGATCGTTGCGGGGCGGGCGGGCACTCTTCGACCTCTGCGCCAGCCGCCCCGAGCCAATCCCCTTTTTCGGCGAACTGGGCTCGGTCAACCCGGTCTTCCTGCTGCCGGCCGCTCTGGCCCTGCGCGGGGGTGCCATCGCCGAGGGGTGGGCGGCGTCGCTCGCGCTCGGGGCCGGGCAGTTCTGCACCAATCCCGGCCTTGCCATCGTGCTGGACGGCCTGCCCGCCGACCGCTTCGCCGCCGCAGCGGCCGAAGCGCTGGGCCGGGTGGGGCCGCAGACGATGCTCACCGAGGGGATCGCTGCCGCCTACCGGGAGGGTGCATCGCGGGTCGCGTCTGCCGAAGGCGTCCGGCCGCTGCTCCAGACGGTGCCGGAGGGGCGCAATGCGACCCCGCTGCTCTACGAGGTGGAGGGCGAGCGTTTCCTGGCGCAGCCCGGCCTCGCGGAGGAGGTGTTCGGACCGCTCGGCCTGCTCGTGCGGGTGCGCGATGCGGACGAGATGGTGCGCGTGGCCGATGCCATGCAGGGGCAGCTGACCGCCACTCTGCATCTGGAGCCCGCCGATCTAGACCTGGCGCGGCGGTTGACGCCTCTTCTGGTCCGTCGCGTCGGCCGTCTGATCGCCAACGGCTTTCCGACCGGCGTGGAGGTCGCCGATGCGATGGTGCATGGCGGGCCCTATCCGGCCTCGACCAATTTCGGTGCCACGTCGGTCGGCACGCTCGCGATCCGCCGCTGGCTGCGGCCCGTGTGCTTTCAGGACTGGCCTGAGGCGCTCTTGCCGACCGATCTCCGGAGCGAAACGCCGCCCGGTCCCCCCGGTGGAGCGGCGTGGTAGGCCGGGAGGGATTCGAACCCCCATCCAAGGCGTTATGAGCGCCCGGCTCTAACCGTTGAGCTACCGGCCCCCGCGGCCGTCCTGCGCACGAAGCCCGACGGAGGTCAAGCGCCGGCCGGCCCGGCGCTAGAACAGGAACATGTCGGCGCGCAGTTCGCTGGGATCGACGCCGCGCAGCAGGATCGAATCGTCGCCCAGCCGGATCAGGGTATCCGCCCCGTCCGGGCCGGAGCGCTCGATCGACAGGTTGGGCAGGTCGATGTTGCGTCCAGACAGGTCGATGACGTCCGCGCCGCGGCCGAAATCGACGATGGTGTCGCGGCCGAACCGCCCGGCGAAGACGAAGGTGTCGGCCCCCTCGCCCCCCGAAAGCCGGTCGTTGCCCCGGCCGCCCTCCAGCCGGTCGCGCCCGGCGCCACCCCACAGCGTGTCCTGTCCGGCTCCGCCCAGCAGCACATCGGCCCCGGCTCCGCCGAGGAGGGTGTCGGCCCCCTTGCCGCCGTCGAGCCGGTCGCGCCCGGCGCCTCCCTCCAGCCGGTCGGCGCCCGATCCGCCGGACAGGCTGTCGTGGCCCTGCAGGCCGCGGATCAGGTCGTCGCCCGCCAGTCCGCTCAGGTGATCGGGCCCGGCCGTGCCGATGAGCGTGTCGGGGCCGGCACTCCCCTGCCGGGAGCGCCCGGCGCCCGCCTCGTGAGGCTGCATGCCGGCAGAGCCCTGCAGGACGGATGGCGGGTCGGGTTGCGCCTCGGCAATCCCCGGATCGGCGGAACTGGCGTCCCCGATGCCGTCCCCGTCGAGCAGGCCGACCGGCGCATGCCCCGGGGAATCGTCCGGCAGGGCGCGGATGCTGGGTGGCATCGGCGATCCTCCCTCTCTGGGGGCGACGCGTCGCGCCCCCCTTCGTCACCGTCTGATCCTAGCCGATGCACCGCGCGGACCCAAAGGGGAAAGCGGCCACGGAGCAGCTCTGGCCTTGATCCCTCCCCTCGGCTATGCCCGCGCTGCACCGAAAGGGGGGAGAGGGCAATGAGCGGCCTGACCTATGCGGGGGCGGGGGTAGACATCGCTGCGGGCGAGGCGCTGGTCGAGCGGATCAAGCCCTTCGCCCGGGCGACCGAGCGGCCCGGCACGGTCGCCGGGCTCGGCGGGTTCGGCGCGCTGTTCGACCTGCGAGCAGCCGGATACCGGGACCCGATCCTGGTCGCCGCGACGGACGGAGTGGGGACCAAGCTGCGGGTTGCCGCAGAGACCGGTCTGCTCGACGGCCTCGGGCAGGATCTGGTGGCGATGTGTGTCAACGATCTCGTCTGCCAGGGGGCCGAGCCGCTGCTGTTTCTCGACTACTTCGCCACCGGTCGGCTCGACGTGGAGGAAGCGGCCCGCATCATCCGCGGGATCGCCGCCGCCTGCGCCGCCTCGGGCTGTGCGCTCGTCGGCGGCGAGACGGCCGAGATGCCCGGCCTCTACCGCGCGGGCGAGTTCGATCTGGCAGGCTTCGCCGTGGGGGCGATCGAGAGGGGAGGGGATCTGCCCCGGGACGTGGCGGAGGGCGATATCCTGCTCGGCCTGTGCTCAGACGGGGTCCACTCGAACGGCTTCTCCCTCGTGCGCCGGGTGGCGGAGGCCACGGGCCTCCGGTGGTCCGATCCCTGCCCCTGGGACGACGGGCGGAGCCTGGGCGAGGCTCTTCTGGTTCCGACGCGCCTCTATGTCCGGCCTGCCCTTGCGGCGATCCGGGCGGGCGGTGTGCATGCCGTGGCCCACATCACCGGCGGCGGCCTGACCGAGAACATCCCGCGTGTCCTGCCGCCCGGCCTCGGCGGGCGGATCGAACTCGGCGCATGGTCACTACCCGAGCCCTTCCGCTGGCTGCGCGAGGCGGGTTGCATCGCCGAGGCCGAGATGCTGCGCACGTTCAACTGCGGCATCGGCATGGTTCTCGTGGTCGAGCCCGGCCGGGAGGACGCGCTGACGGCCCTGCTGTCGGGGCAAGGCGAGCGCGTCGTCCGGCTGGGCACGGTGGTGCCCGGACAGGGCATCGCCTATCGGGGCGTTCTGGCTTGAGCGACCTGCGGGTCGCCGTTCTCCTGTCCGGGAGCGGCTCCAACATGGAGGCGCTGGTACGGTCCATGACGGGCGACCACCCGGCGCGGCCGGTTCTGGTCCTGTCGGACCGCCCCGAGGCGGGTGGCCTCGGACGCGCGCGGGCTCTCGGCGTGCCGGCCGTCGCGGTGGACCGGCTGGCCTTCGGCGGCGACCGGGGCCGCTTCGAGGCCGCGCTGGCCGAGGTCCTGGAGCAGGCACGCCCCGATCTCGTCTGCCTGGCAGGCTTCATGCGGGTCCTGTCGCCCGACTTCGTCGCCGGCTGGGCCGGACGGATGCTGAACATCCACCCCTCGCTGCTGCCGCGTCATCGCGGTCTCCACACCCACCGCCGGGTGCTCGAGGCGGGCGAGCGCGAGCATGGCTGCACCGTCCACGAGGTGACGGCCGAACTCGATGCCGGACCGATCCTGGGACAGGCGCGGATCGACGTCAGGCCGGACGATACCGAGGACTCGCTCGCGGCGCGCGTCCTGGCCCGGGAGCATGTCCTCTACCCGGCGGTGCTGCGGCGCGTCGCGCAAGGCGTTCGGGGACCGCTCCTGCTGGACGGCGACGACTGACGGCAGACAGGCTGCGGCGCGGGCGCTGGGTTCCCGCGTCATCCTGCCGGGCCGCGTCACCGAGCCGATCTCTTTCCAAGCGTCGGTACTTCCCCTATGGGAACAGGAGGGCTTGGGGTCCTGCCGGATGACGGGCCCGGGGCAGCAGAGCCGGAGCGGATGCAGATCATCACCACGACCAAGGCGCTGGCCGCATTCTGCGAGCGGGCTGCGCGCCACCCCTATGTCACCGTCGATACCGAGTTCCTCCGCGAGCGCACGTATTGGTCCAAGCTGTGCCTGGTCCAGCTGGCCCATCCGGGCGACGACGAATCCAGCGTGGCGATCATCGATCCGCTGGCCGAGGGCCTGAACCTCGATCCGCTCTATGCGCTGCTCGCGGCCCCATCCGTGGTCAAGGTGTTCCACGCCGCGCGGCAGGACATCGAGATCTTCGTCACTGACCGGGGCGTGGTGCCTGCGCCGCTGTTCGACACGCAGGTGGCGGCCATGGTGTGCGGCTTCGGCGAGCAGGCCTCCTACGAGACACTGGTGCGCAAGATCGCCAAGGCCGAGATCGACAAGTCCTCGCGCTTCACGGACTGGTCGCGGCGACCGCTGTCGGAGGCGCAGTTGCGCTATGCGGCGGCCGATGTGACCCTGCTCAGGCCGGTCTACGAACATCTCTCGCAGAGGTTGCGCCAGACCGGCCGCGAATCCTGGGTGGCCGAGGAAATGGCGGTCCTGACGGATCCGGCTACCTACCGCACCGATCCCGCCGACGCCTGGGAGCGCGTCAAGGCCCGGCCCGGCTCGGCGCGCATGATGGCCGCCCTGGTCGAACTGGCCCGGTTCCGCGAGGAATACGCGCAGGCGCACGACGTGCCGCGTTCGCGGGTGTTCAAGGACGATGCCTTGGTCGAGCTGGCCACGGTCCGGCCGATGACCGAGGCGGATCTGGCCAAGTCGCGCCTGCTGCTGCGCGAGGCGCGGCGCGGGGAGATCGCCGAGGGCATCTTGGCCGCGATCCGCCGCGCCGCCGAGCGAAACCCGGACGACCTGCCGCGCCCCGCCAACGGGCGCGAGCAGTTGCAGGTCAACCCGGCGCTGGCCGAGCTTCTGCGCGTGCTGCTCAAGGCGAAGGCCGAACGCGAGGACGTGGCGCCGCGGCTGATCGCCTCCTCGGCCGAACTCGATGCCATCGCCGCGGGGCGCCGCGGCCTGCCGGCCCTGCAGGGCTGGAGGCGGGAAGTCTTCGGCGAGGATGCGTTGCGCCTCTGCGAGGGGAAGGTGGGCCTGGCCGCCCGTGGCCAGAGCGTCGTCACCGTCAACCTTCCCAGCGGCGGCGAGCGCAGGACGGAACGCGACATCGCGTGACGGAAGCCGGCGCCCCTTCGGCCAGATCTCTTGCCAAGATCGGACCGATCGGGCAGGAACGCCCGTCGAAGGGGGATCGGGCGGTCGATGCGCTATTCGGGATTCCGCGTGGCCCTCGAGGGGCTGAGGGGCAACCGCGGCTGGACGCGGGCCTGGCGCGACCCCGAGCCCAAGGCCGCCTACGACACGCTCATCGTCGGCGGCGGGGGACATGGCCTGTCCACGGCCTACTACCTCGCCCGCAACCACGGACTGCGCGACATCGCCGTGCTCGAACGGGGCCTGCTCGGGCAGGGCAATGTGGGGCGCAACACCACCATCGTGCGCGCCAACTACTTCCTGCCCGGCAACAGCGAGTTCTACTCGTTCTCGCTCCGGCTGTGGGAGGGGCTCGAGGCCGAGCTGAACTACAACGTCATGCACTCGCAGCGCGGGCTCATCAACCTGTTCCACTCGGACGGGCAGCGCGACGCCTTCGTGCGGCGGGGCAACGCGATGCTGGCGCAGGGCGACGATGCGATCCTGCTGGACCGCGACGGCGTGCGCGAGCATCTGCCCTATCTCGACTTCGACAATGCGCGGTTTCCGATCCACGGCGGCCTGCTGCACCCGCGCGGCGGGACGGCGCGGCACGACGCGGTGGCCTGGGGCTATGCGCGGGCGGCCGACCGGCTGGGGGTGGACCTGATCCAGCGCTGCGAGGTGACTGGGATCGACGTGGAAAACGGCCGCGTCACCGGCGTGCAGACCACGCGCGGGCCGATCCGCGCCAACCGCGTGGGCCTCGTCGTCGCCGGGCGGTCGAGCCAGGTCGCCGCCATGGCGGGCCTGCGCCTGCCGATCGAGAGCCACATCCTGCAGGCCTTCGTGACCGAGGGGCTCAAGCCCGTGATCGACCATGTGGTGAGCTTCGGCATGGGCCACTTCTACATCAGCCAGTCCGACAAGGGCGGGCTGGTGTTCGGGGGCGACCTCGACTTTCACGCGAGCTATGCGAGCCGCGGCAACCTGCCCATGATGGAGCATGTCATGGAGGCGGGCATGGCGCTGATGCCGATGATCGGGCGGGCGCGGGTGCTGCGGTCCTGGGGCGGGATCATGGACATGACCCCAGACGGAAGCCCGATCATCGACCGCACGCCGGTCGAGGGGCTGTTCGTCGATTGCGGCTGGAACTACGGCGGCTTCAAGGCGGTGCCGGCCTCGGGCTGGTGCATGGCCCACCTGATGGCCACCGGAGAGCCGCACGAGGTGGCCGCGCGCTTCCGGCTGGACCGGTTCCGCACCGGGCGCGGCCTGATGGACGAGGAAGGGACGGGGTCCCAGCACTCGCTGCACTGACCATGACCAGCTTCGGCCCGGAGAGACCATGCGCGTGACCTGCCCCTTCTGCGGCGAACGGGACCGGCGCGAGTTCACCGTGCAGGGCGATGCCACCGCGCTGGCGCGGCCCGACCGCGACGCCGGCGCTGAGGCGTGGGACGCGTTTCTGCACCTGCGCGACAACCCGGCCGGACGGCTGCGCGAGATGTGGTACCACGACCCCTGCGGCGCCTGGCTGGTGGTGGACCGCGACACCGTCACCCATGCGGTCCACGGCGCGATCCCGGCGCGCGAGGCCGCACGATGAGGCTGGCGGGGCGAGGCCTCTATGCCGGGGCGCGGCCGGTCGCGTTCCGCTTCGACGGGGCGACCCTGCGGGGGGTGGAGGGCGACACGCTGGCCTCGGCGCTCCTCGCCGAGGGAGTGCGCCTCGTGGGGCGGTCCTTCAAGTATCACCGCCCGCGCGGCATCCTGTCGGCGGGTCCCGAGGAGCCCAACGCGCTGGTCACGGTCGAGGGGGTGCCCAACACCCGCGCCACCGTGCAGGAGATCTGGGAAGGGATGGAAGCGCGCAGCCAGAACGCGCGCCCGTCGCTGTCGTTCGACTGGATGGCGATGAACGACCGGCTGTCGGCCTTCCTCGGCGCAGGCTTCTACTACAAGACCTTCATGTGGCCGCGCTCCTTCTGGGAGCGGGTCTACGAGCCCTTCATCCGCCGGGCAGCGGGCTTGGGGGCGCTGACGGGTCTGCCTGACGGGGCGCCGTTCGAGAAGGCCTGGGCGTTCTGCGACCTTCTGGTGATCGGGGCCGGGCCCGCGGGCCTTGCGGCGGCGCTGGCCGCGGGGCGGGCCGGGGCGGACGTGATCCTCGCCGACGAGGGACCGCGCATGGGCGGCCGGCTGCTCGCGGAATGGGACCGGGTCGGGGGCGAGGCGCCGCATCTCTGGGCAGAGGCGGTCCTGGCCGAGCTGGCCTCCATGCCCAACGTCCGGCTGATGCCGCGCACCACCGTCACGGCCGCCCATGACGGGCGGATGTTCGCCGCGCTGGAGCGGGTGGGGCTGCATCGCGCCCCGGTGCCGGACCTGCCGCTCGAGTGCTTCTGGCGCATCCATGCCCGCCACGCGATCCTCGCCTCGGGCGCGATCGAGCGGCCGATGGTCTTTCCCGGCAACGACCGGCCTGGCGTGATGCTGGCGGGCGCGGTGCGGGCCTATCTCAACCACTGGGGCGTGGCCGCCGGAAAGCGGGTCGCGGTCTATGGCGCGCATGACGACATCCACCGCACCGCCCGCGACCTGCGCGCGGCGGGCATCGAGGTGGCGGCCGTGATCGACGCGCGCCGCGAGGCCGCCGTGCCGGACCGCGCGGACTGGCCGGTGATCCTGGGCGGCCGCGTGACGGGCACCCGAGGCCGTCTGGGCCTGCGCCGGGTCGTCGTGGAGGCCGCGGGCGAGCGGCGGGTGATCGAGGCGGACGCGCTCGCGCTCGCCGGGGGGTGGACGCCGAGCGTGCATCTGGCCTGCCACCTCGGCGCCCGGCCGCGCTGGGACGAGGGGCGGGGGGCCTTTCTCGCTCCGCCGGGCGCCGTGCCGTGGATGGAGGTCGCAGGCGCCGCCGCGGGGGAGACCTCTACCGCCGCCTGCCTGCGCTCGGGCCTGGCCGCGGCGGGGGCCGCTCTCGAGGCGCTGGGCCGAGGGCCAGCGCGGCTCGACCTGCCCGATGCAGAGGACGGCGCCGGAGCGCCCGCGCCCTTCGTGATCGTGCCGGGGTCCAAGGCGTTCGTGGATTTCCAGAACGACGTGACCGTCAAGGACATCCGCCTGGCCGCGCAGGAGGGGTTCGTCGCGGCCGAGCACATGAAGCGCTATACCACGCACGGCATGGCCACCGATCAGGGCAAGACCGGCGGCGTGCTGGGCCTGGCGGTCCTGGCCGAGGCGCTGGGCCAGCCGGTGGATGCCGCCGGCACCACGACCTTCCGCCCGCCCTATACCCCCGTCTCCATCGCGGCGATGGGCGCCGGGGGCGAGGGGCACGGCTTCGCGCCCCGGCGGCTTCCCACCTCGCACGCGGCGGCGGTCGCGCGGGGGGCCCCGGTCGTCGAGGCGGGGCTGTGGTACCGGCCGCTCTTCTTCCCCATCTCGGGCGAGACCCACTGGCGCGAGAGCTGCGACCGCGAGGTGCTGACCGTGCGCGGGCGGGTGGGGGTGTGCGACGTCTCCACCCTGGGCAAGATCGACGTGCAGGGACCCGATGCGGCGGCGCTGCTCGATTTCGTGTACAGCAACACCATGTCCAGCCTGCCCGTGGGGCGGGTGCGCTACGGGCTCATGTTGCGCGAGGACGGTCACGTGATGGACGACGGCACCTGCGCCCGGCTGGGCGAGGGGCATTTCGTCGTCACCACCACCACGGCCGCCGCCGGTCAGGTCATGCGCCACATGGACTGGGCCGCGCAGGTGCTGCGGCCGGATCTGGACGTGCAACTCCTCTCCGCGACGGAGGAATGGGCGCAGTTCGCCGTGGCGGGGCCGCTGGCGCGCGATCTGGCCGCGAGCGTGGTGGAGGCCGACCTGTCGGACGCGGCGCTGCCCTTCATGGGCTGCGTGGCGGCCCCGGTGATGGGGGTGCCGGGGCGGGTGTTCCGCATCTCCTTCTCGGGGGAACTGGGCTTCGAGATCGCGGTGCCCGCGCGCTTCGGCGCCTCGCTCTGGCGGCTGCTCGTGGCGCAAGCCGAGAGCCTGGGGGGCGGTCCCTACGGGCTCGAGGCGCTCAACGTCCTGCGGATCGAGAAGGGGTTCCTGACCCATGCCGAGCTGCACGGGCGAACGACGGCCTTCGACCTCGGGCTCGAACGGATGGTGGCGAAGGGCAAGGACTGCATCGGCTGGGCCGCCTCGCGCCGGCCGGGGCTGCTCGAGGAGGAGCGCGAGCGCCTGGTGGGCCTGCGGCCCCTCGCGCCGGAGGCGCCGGTGACGGCCGGGGCGCATCTCTACCGCCGCGACGACCCGGCCACCCGCGAGAACGGGCAGGGCTATGTCACTTCGGCCTGCTGGTCGCCGGTCCTGCGCACCCATCTGGGCCTGGCCTTCCTGCGCCGGGGGCCGCAGCGGCACGGCGAGGTGGTGCGCCTGGTGGACGGGCTGCGCGGGCACGAGACGTTGTGCGAGGTCGTGCCGCCCGCCTTCTACGACCCGGAGGGAGGGCGGATGCGTGGCTAGGCTGATCGCGACCTCGCCCTTCGAGGGGCTGGACCTGCCGCTGGAGGGGGGCGGGGCGACCTTGCGTGCGGCCGGGCCGGGGCCGGTCTGGTCGATCGCGCCGTTCCGGGGGCGCGAGGCGGCCGTGGCGCGCGACCTGGGCGGCGTGGCGCTGCCAGAGCCGGGGCGCAGCGTCGCCTGGGGCGAGGGGCGGCTGCTGTGGTCGGGGCCGGGCCGCGCGCTGCTGGTGGGCGCGGACCCGCCCGCGGGACTGTCGGCCCATGCAGCGCTGGTCGCGCAGGGGGACGGGATCGCCTGCGCGGTGCTGGAGGGGCCGGGAGCGCGTGCGGTGCTGGCGCGGCTGGTGCCGCTGGACCTGCGCGAGGGGGTCTTCGGGGTGGGCGCGACGGCGCGCACGCTGCTCGTCCACATGCCCGTCCAGATCACGCGGATCGCGTCCGCAGCCTGGGAGATCATGGCGATGCGGAGCATGGCGGGCACGCTGGTCGAGGAGGTGCGGCGCGCCATGCGGCATGTCGGGGCGCGGACGAGGGCCTGAGGGGTCACGAGGCCACCTCGGCCAGAAGCGAGGCGTTGCCGCCCGCGGCGGTGGTGTCGATGCAGACATGCCGCTCGAGCAGGACATGGGCCGCGTCCGGCCGGCCGCGCAGGAGCGGCACGAGGGGCCCCTCGCGCGCCGCCAGCGCGCGGTCGAGCGCGGAGGCCGTCGCCTCGTCGCCCCACCAGAGCACGCCGCCGAGCGGGTCCATCCCCGCCACGGCCGCCGGGTCGAGCGTGCCCCGCGCCTCGACCGCGCGGCCCCCGAGGCTGCGGACCGCCTCGGCCTGGGCGTGGGCGGCGTCCTCTCCGGGGCCGAGGCAGAGGAGGGCCGCGCGGGGGGCGTGGTGGAGGCGGTTCGACTCGCCCGTGGGGCCCGGCATGGTCAGCGGCTCGGGCCGGGGGGCGGGAGCGCGGTCGGCCTCGATCAGCAGCGCGACGACGCGGGCGGGATCGTCGGGGCCGCTCCAGCCGCCGGTGGCGCTCTCGGGCGGGAAGGGGCCGAAGCGGGGCAGGTAGTGGGGACCCCCGGCCTTGGGACCCGTGCCCGAGAGCCCCTCGCCGCCGAAGGGCTGGGAGCCCACCACGGCGCCGATCTGATTGCGGTTGACGTAGATGTTGCCCGCGCGGACGGTCTCGATCGCCTGCTGGACGCGGTCGTCGATCCGGGTGTGGAGGCCGAAGGTCAGGCCGTAGCCCGTGGCGTTGACCGACCGCAGGGTGGCGGCGAGGTCCTCGGCCCGGAAGGTGGCGATGTGGAGGACGGGGCCGAACACCTCGCGCGTGACGGCGGCGATCGAGGGGACGCGGATCGCGACCGGGGCGACGAAGGTGCCGCCGGAGGGGGCGCCGAGTTCGGCGAGGATGCGCCCCTCGGCCCGGGCCTGTTCGACATGGGCGAGGATGGCGCGGCGCGCGCCCTCGTCGATGACGGGGCCGATATCGGTGGACAGCGCCCAGGGATCGCCGAGGCGCAGTTCGGCCATGGCGCCCCGGAGCATCTCGAGCACGCCCCCGGCCACGTCCTCCTGCACGAGGAGGCAGCGCAGCGCCGAGCAGCGCTGGCCGGCGGAGCGGAAGGCGGAGGCGATGACGTCGCGCACGGCCTGTTCGGGCAGGGCGGTCGAGTCCACGACCATGGCGTTGATGCCCCCCGTCTCGGCGATGAGGCGGCGGCCGGGGGGGCCCTCGGCCAGGGTGCGGCGGATGGCCTGCGCCGTGGCGGTGGAGCCGGTGAAGGCCACGCCCGCGAGTTCGGGCCGCGCGGTCAGCGCGGCGCCCGTCCCGGCCCCGCCGGGCAGCAGTTGCAGCGCGGCGCGGGGGACGCCGGCCTCGTGCAGCCAGGCGGTCGCGCGGGCGGCGATCAGCGGCGTCTGGGGCGCGGGCTTGGCGAGCACCGCGTTGCCCGCGGCCAGCGCGGCCGCGATCTGCCCCGTGAAGATGGCGAGCGGGAAGTTCCAGGGCGAGATGCAGGCCCAGATCCCGCCGCCGGGGGGCGGGGCGGTGCGCTCGGCCTCGGCGGCGTAGAAGCGCAGGAAGTCCACGGCCTCGCGCAGCTCGCCCACGGCGTCGGGGAGCGTCTTGCCCGCCTCGCGCGCGAGCAGCGCGAGGATCTCGCCCTCGTGTGCCTCGAGAAGGTCCGAGGCACGGCGGAGCGTGGCGGCGCGCTGGGCGAGGGGGGCGTCCCAGGGGCGGGCCAGCGCGGCGGCGCGGGCGACGGTCTGCGCGGCGGCCTCGGCCGCGCGGCCGGTGGGGCGGCCGGTCGCGGGCTCGCGCGTCTCGTGCGCGGGGCCGGCGGGGGGCGCGTCGTCGGCGAGGATCGGGGCGGCCTGCCAGAGGGCGTCGCGGAAGGGGGCGCGGGCGGCCTCGAGGGCGGAGAGGGTGGCGCGGTCCGAAAGGTCGCGGCCGCGGGAGTTCAGCCGGGCGGGCAGGAACAGTTCGGGCGCGGTCCGCACGCGGCGTGGCGGCAGGGGGGCGAAGGGGTCGGGCGCCACCTGTTCGGGGGGGATGGAGGCGTCCACGATGCGGTTGACGAAGGACGAGTTGGCGCCGTTCTCCAGAAGCCGGCGGACGAGATAGGCGAGCAGGTCGCGATGCGCGCCCACGGGGGCGTAGATGCGCAGGCGCGTCCCCTCCTGCGCGGCGAGCAGGTCGTGCAGCGCCTCGCCCATGCCGTGAAGGCGCTGGAACTCCCACGAATCGGGGCCGAGGCCGGCCTGCCGCGTCATGTGGAGGATGGCGGCGGCGCTGTGGGCGTTGTGGGTCGCGAACTGGGGATAAAGGCGGTCGGCGCGGGCCACGAGACGGCGCGCGCAGGCGAGAAACGAGATGTCGGTCGCGGCCTTGGCGGTGAAGACGGGGAAATCGGGCAGCCCCTCGACCTGGGCGCGCTTGATCTCGCTGTCCCAGTAGGCGCCCTTGACGAGCCGGACCATGAGGCGGCGGCCCAGACGCTGCGCCTGGGCGTCGAGCCAGTCGATCACCGCCCCCGCGCGCCGCCCGTAGGCCTGAACCACGACGCCGAAGCCGTCCCAGCCCGCGAGCGAGGGATCGGCGAGGACCGTCTCGATCACGTCGAGCGAGAGGGCGAGGCGGTCCTGCTCCTCGGCGTCGATGTTGAGGCCCATGCCGGCGGCGGCGGCCGCTTGCGCGAGCGACAGGAGGCGGGGGGCGAGCTCGGACAGCACGCGGTCGCGCTGGGCCTCTTCGTAGCGGGGGTGCAGCGCGGAGAGCTTGACCGAGATGCCGGGATTGCGCGCGACCCCGCCCCGGCTGCAGTCGGTCGCGACCGCGGCGATGGCGCGGGCATAGGCGTCGTGATAGGCGTCGGCGTCGGCCATCGTGCGCGCGGCCTCGCCCAGCATGTCGTAGCTGTGGGTCTGGCCCCTCTCCTCGCGCGGGCGCGCGCGGGCGCGGGCGTCCTCGATCGTCTCGCCCAGGACGAACTGGCGGCCCATCTCGCGCATGACGCGGGCGACGGCGGCGCGGATGACGGGCTCTCCCAGGCGGCGGACGGCGCCGCGCAGGCGGCCCGCGATGCCCGGCGGCGTGTCGTCGAGCACGCGCCCCGTCAGCATCAGCGCCCAGGTGGAGGCGTTCACCAGGGGCGAGGCCGAGCGGCCCAGATGGCGGCCCCAGTCGGAGGGGGCGATCTTGTCCTCGATCAGCGCGTCCATCGTGGTGGGATCGGGCACGCGCAGCAGCGCCTCGGCCAGGCACATGAGCGCCACGCCCTCGTCGGTCGAGAGGCCGTATTCGGCGAGAAAGGATTCCATCAGGCCGGGGCGGCCGGCGGCGCGGATGTCGCGCACGAGCCGCGCGGTGCGGTCGGCGAGCGCGGCGCGGGCGTCCTCGTCGAGCGCGGCCTCGGCGCGGAGGCGATCGAGGAGGGGTTCCTCGGGGGCGAGGGCGTCGCGTTCGATGGCCTCGCGGAAGGGGGCGGGATCGGTTCCGGCCGGGGTCCGGTCGGGGCGCGGCGGGGCTTGGCGGTTCATGGGCGGGCACCGAGCTGATTCGGGTGTTTCGGCCAGACTACACCCGTCGCGGGGGGCGTTGCGTCCGTCGGCCGGGGAGCGCACGGTCGCTTTACCTTTTCTTAAGGATCAGCATGGACGAATCGCCTCCGCTGGACCGGATCGACCGCCGCATCCTGGAGGTGGTCGAGCGCGAGGGGCGCATCACCGTCGCCGCGCTGGCCGAGCGGGTGGGGCTGTCGCGCAGCCCGGTGCAGGCGCGGCTGCGGCGGCTGGAGGAGGCGGGCGCCATTCGCGGCTGGCGCGCGGTGCTGGACCCCGGGGCGGTGGGGCGGGCGCATGTCGCGTTCGTGGAGGTGAAGCTGTCTGACACGCGCGAGGCGGCGCTGGCGGCGTTCAACCGCGCCGTCCTGGCGCTGCCCGAGGTGGAAGCCTGCCACATGATCGCGGGGCGGTTCGACTATCTGCTGAAGGTGCGCACGCGCGGGATCGCGGAGTACCGCGCCGCCCTGGCCGAGCGGATCTCGACCCTGCCGCATGTGGCGGCGACCTCGACCTATGTGGCGATGGAGACGGTCAAGGAGGAGGGGCTTCCGGCCGGCGGGCGGCGGGGCTAGGGTCCCGTCCGCGCCCGTGGCGGGCGGCCCGCGTGGTGGAACGGCAGACACGGGCGACTTAAAATCGCCTGCCTTCGGGCATCCGGGTTCGACCCCCGGCGCGGGCACCAGCCCTTCAGGACAGGTGGCGCAGGTCGGCGGCCTGGGTCGAGAGGCGGGCGGGGTCCGGTTCGGGCAGGTCCGCGACGAGGAGCGCCGGCCCCTCTCCGGCCAGCGCCAGCACCTCTCCGTGCGGGCCCGCGATCTGGGAGCCGCCGACATAGCGCAGGTCGCCCTCGGTGCCGCAGTAATTGGCGTAGGCGATGGCAAGGCCGTGATTGGCGGCCATGGCGGGGATCGTGTGGCGCACGACATGGACAAAGGGCGCCATGTTGGCCGTGGGCACGCAGACGAGGCGGACGCCGCGGGCGGCGAGCGCGGCCATGTGGGGAGCGAATTCGGCGTCGTAGCAGATGAGGAGCGCGACGCGGAGGCCCCCTGCCTCGAAGGTGGCGTAGGCGTCGCCGGGCTCGTAGAGGGCGCGTTCGCGCGGGCCGTAGAGCTGGATCTTGCGGTAGTTCGCCACCTCGCGGCCTGCAGGGTCGAAGACCACCGCGCTGTTGCGCAGGCGGTCGCCGTCGCGTTCGGCATAGCCGAGGACGAGGCCGCAGCTCGCGTCGCGGCAGAGGTCGGCGGCGCGGGCCATCGCGTCGTCGTCGCGGCGCAGGGCGCGGGCGGCAATCTCGGGGTGGTTGTAGCCGGGCAGGAACGCCTCGGGGGCGACGAGGAGCGCGGCCCCGGCGGCACCGGCCGCGCGGAGCGCGCAACCGAGCCGGTCGAGCGCGCGGGGGATGTCGCCCCCGGGCGAGGGCTCCTGCAGGACGGCGATGCGCATGGGCTGGTCTCCTGTCCCTGCTGCCGCGGGGCGGTCAGTGGTTGTCGCGCGGCAGGTCGTGGACGATACGCCGGTAGGCGGTGGCGAGCTCGAGGCAGCCGCCGTCGGCGAGCTGGCCCACATGGGTGCGGTAGATCTCCTGCCAGGGGGTCTGGTGGTGGAGCGGGGGCGGGGTCCAGGCGGCGCGGCGCCTCTCCCATTCCTCCTCGGGGACGAGGGCGTTCAGCGTGCAGGCGTTGAGATCGAGCCGGACCCGGTCGCCGGTCTGCAGGAGCGCGAGGCCGCCGCCCACCGCCGCCTCGGGGGAGGCGTTGAGGATCGAGGGGCTCTCGGAGGTGCCGGACTGGCGGCCGTCGCCGACGGTGGGCAGGTGGTTGATGCCCGCGCGCAGCAGCGCGTCGGGGGGTTGCATGTTCACCACCTCGGCCGAGCCGGGATAGCCCACGCAGCCCACGCCGCGGATGAACAGGATGGTGCGGTCGTCGATGGCGAGCGCGGGGTCGTTGATCCGTTCGTGGTAGTCCTCGGGGCCCTCGAAGACGACGGCGCGGGCCTCGAAGACGCCTTCGCGGCCGGGCTCGGACAGGAAGCGGTCGTGGAAGTCGCGCGAGATGACGCTGGTCTTCATCAGCGCCGAGTCGAAAAGGTTGCCGGACAGGACGAGAAAGCCCGCCCGGTCGCGCAGGGGCGAGTCGTAGGGCCGGATCACGGCGTGGTCGCGGCTCTCCCAGCCGGCGAGGTTCTCGCCCATCGGGCGGCCGGTGACGGTCATGGGGGTGTCGTGGAGGCGGCCGGCCTTGCGCAGTTCTCCCATCACGGCCGGCACGCCGCCGGCGCGGAAGAACGCCTCGCCCAGAAACTGGCCCGCAGGCTGCATGTTCACGAGGAGGGGCACGTCGAAGCCCACGCGCTGCCAGTCGGTCACGTGGAGGTCCACGCCGGCATGGCGCGCCACGGCCTGGAGGTGCGGCGGCGCGTTGGTCGAGCCGCCGATGGCCGAGCAGACGACGATGGCGTTCTCGAACGCCTCGCGCGTGAGGATGGCGGAGGGGCGCAGCTCCTCGTGGACCATCTGCACGATGCGGCGGCCGGTCTCGTAGGCCATGGCCATGCGCTCGCGGAAGGGGGCGGGGATGGCCGAGCAGCCGGTGAGCGACATGCCCAGCGCCTCGGCCATGGCGTTCATGGTGCTGGCCGTGCCCATCGTGTTGCAATGCCCGAGGCTGGGCGCGCTGGCGCAGACGCGGGCCATGAACTCGGCGTAGTCGATGACTCCTTCGGCCAGCAGGCGGCGGCTTTCCCAGACGATGGTGCCCGAGCCCGCAAGCTGGCCGTTCCACCAGCCGTCAAGCATCGGCCCGCCCGAGAGGACGATGGCGGGCAGGTCCACGGTGGCCGCGCCCATCAGCATGGCTGGCGTGGTCTTGTCGCAGCCGGTGGTGAGCACCACGCCGTCGATCGGGTAGCCGTGGAGCACCTCGACGAGGCTGAGATAGGCGAGGTTGCGGTCGAGCGCGGCGGTGGGGCGCTTGCCGGTCTCCTGGATGGGGTGGACGGGGAATTCCATCGGCACGCCGCCCGCGTCGCGGATGCCCGCCTTGACGCGGTCCATCAGGAAGACGTGGATCTTGTTGCAGGGGGCGAGGTCGCTGCCCGTCTGGGCGATGCCGATCACCGGGCGGTCGCCCTGAAGCTCGCCCCGCGTGTATTCCTGGTTGAGGTAGCGCTCGATGTAGAGCGCGGTCATGCCGGGATTGTTGGGGTTGTCGAACCATTCCTGGCTGCGGAACTTCTTGCGGGCGCGGGTGTCGGCCATGGCGGGTCCTCGGGCGGTGTGAAGGGAAGCGGGGCGGGAGCCGGGATCGGGCGGCGGGCGCGGGGGAGGGGTCATCCGGCCCCCTCGGGCAGGCGGCGGGTGCTGGCGCGGACGACCAGCTCGAAGCCCGTGTCGCGGACCGGGTCCGCGGGCCTGTCGCCCGCGAGCGCGGCGGCGATCATCGCCATGGCCTCGGACCCCATCCGGTAGCGGTGGGTGCGCACGGTCGTCAGGCCCGGCTCCGCGCCGGCGGCGAGGTCGAGGTCGTTGAAGCCCGCGATGCCCATCTGGGCCGGGACGCGGATGCCGCGGGCGGTACATTCGAAGAGGGCCCCCAGCGCGACGTCGTCGTTGTTGGAGAACACCGCATCCGTGTCCGGGTGGAGCGCGAGCAGGTCGCCCATGAGCTGGCGGCCCACGGTCACGGAGGAGGGGCGAGGCGTGGTCAGCACGCGCTCGGGCAGGCCGGCCGACGCGATCTCCTGCCGGTAGCCGAACAGGCGTCGCTGGGCGCGCGGGTCCATGCGGGCGCCCAGAAAGGCGATGCGGCGGTAGCCCTGGTCGATCAGGTGGGCGACGGCGGCACGCGCGGCCTCGGCCTGGGGGCCGCCGATCATCATGTCGATCGGGTCGGGGCCGATCTCCATGACCTGCACTACCGGGCAGCCCATCCCGCGCAGGATCGCGCGCGAGGCGTCGGACTGGTCGATGCCGGCGACGATCATGCCGGCGGGGCGCTGGCTGGCGAACAGGCGCAGGATCGCCTCCTCGCGCGAGGAGAGATAGCGGGTGTTGGCGATCTGGGGCTGGAAGGGGCCGTCTCCGGCCGCGTCCATGACCCCGCGCAGGAGGTCGGCGAAGACGGAGTTGGTGACGGAGGGGATCACCACGCCGATCACCCGCGACCGCCCCGAGGCGAGGGTCTGGGCCGCCGGGTTGGGCACGTAGCCCAGCCGCGCCACCGCCGCGCGGACGCGGGCCAGCGTCTCGGGCGCCACGCGGTCGGGCGTGCGCAGCGCCCGCGACGCCGTGACAGCGCTAACACCCGAGGCCCGGGCAACGTCCCTCAGAGTATGGATCTGATTCGACTTGTATTTCTTGGCCATCGTGCGAGCCGGTCCACCCAGCGGGAGAGGACGGCATTGACAGTGACATACGCTGTCATCTATGCCGAGACAAGCGCGGACAGCCCCTGAAGAGCGATCGCGCGGGTTCGCGGACCATGCCTGGGAGGAGGGTTTGGACGGGTTTCGGCGGGTCGAGCAGTGGGTGGTCCGCGCGGTCGAGGCGGTGCTGGTGCTGCTTCTGGCCGGCATGGTCGTGATGGTCTTCACCAACGTCGTGCTGCGCTACGGCTTCAACAGCGGGCTGACCGTCTCGGAGGAGATGTCGCGCTATTTCTTCGTCTGGCTGACCTTCATCGGCGCGGTGCTGGCGTTCCGGGACCATGCGCATCTGGGGGTGGAGACGGTCGTGCGGCGGCTGGGCCCGCGAGGGCGGCTGGTCTGCGTGGCGCTGTCGAACGCCATCATCCTGCTCTGCGCGGTCGTGCTGGTCTGGGGCACGTGGCGGCAGCACGCGATCAATGCCTCCATGACCGCACCGGTCGTGGGGCTGTCGATGATCTGGGTCTTTGGCGTCACCTATGTCACCGGGCTGGCCGTCGGCGCGATGGCGCTGGCGCGGCTGGTGCGGGCGCTCCTGGGGCGCGTCTCGGCCGAGGAGATGGCGCGCATCACCGGAGAATACGAGCCCGGCGAGGTGCGCCGGTGAGCGGTGCCGAGGCAGGGGCGGGACCGGTCCGATGATCCTCGGCGTCTTTCTTGGCACGTTGTTCGCGGGGCTGGCCATCGGGCTGCCCGTGGCCTTTGCCCTCATCTTCTGCGCGATCGTGCTGATGACCTGGATGGGGATCTTCAACCCCCAGATCATCAGCCAGCAGATGGTGTCGGGCGCCAACACCTTCACGCTCCTCGCCATTCCCTTCTTCCTGCTGGCGGGCGAGCTGATGAACGCGGGCGGGCTCTCCAAGCGGATCGTGGCCTTTGCGGTGTCCTGCGTGGGGCACTTGCGGGGGGGGCTGGGCTATGTGGCCGTCATCGCGGCCGTCGTCATGGCCTCGCTCTCGGGGTCGGCGGCGGCGGATTCCGCGGCCCTGGCGGCGATCCTGATCCCGATGATGAAGTCGGCCGGCTACCACGTGCCGCGCTCGGCCGGGTTGATGGCGGCGGGCGGTGTGATCGCGCCGGTGATCCCGCCCTCGATCGCCTTCATCATCTTCGGCGTCGCGGCCAACGTGTCGATCACGGCGCTGTTCCTGGGAGGGATCGTGCCGGGCCTCCTGATGGCGCTGGCGCTGGTGGGCGCCTGGGCGATCGTGTCGCGGCGGGACAACGTGGCCCCGCTGCCGCGCCAGTCGGGGCGCGAGCGCTGGCAGGCGGCGCTGCGCGCGGCCTGGGCGCTGGTGATGCCCGTCATCATCCTGGGGGGCATCCGCTTCGGCGTCTTCACCCCCACGGAGGCCGCGGTGGTGGCGGCCGTCTATGCGCTGTTCGTGGGACTGTTCGTCTATCGCGAGCTGCGGCTGCGCGACCTTTATGCGGTGTTCCTGAACGCGGCCAAGATGACCGCGGTGGTGCTGTTCCTGGTCTCCGCCGCGCTGGTGACGTCGTGGCTGATCACGCGGGCCAACATCCCGGCCGAACTGACGCGGTTCCTGTCGCCGGTGATCGAGAGTCCGCGGCTGCTGATGCTGGTGATCGTTCTGCTGCTGTTGCTGGTGGGGATGGTGCTGGACCTGGCGCCGACGATCCTGATCCTGTCGCCGGTGCTGATGCCGGTGATCGGCGCGGCCGGGATCGACCCGGTCTATTTCGGGATCATCTTCGTGATGACCTGCTGCATCGGCCTGCTGACCCCGCCCGTGGGCGTTGTGCTGAACGTGGTGAGCGGGGTCGCGCGCGTGCCGCTGGGGCAGGTCGTGGTCGGCGTCTCGCCGTTCCTGGTGGCGCAGGTCTGCGTCCTGCTGCTGCTGATCCTGTTTCCCGAGATCGTCACCGTGCCGCTGGCCGCGCTGCGGTGACGCCGAACCCCATCATCCGAGGGAGGAGACGACCCATGAGACTTCGCACCCTGACGCTGACCACGGCCCTGACGCTGTCGCTGGGCCTGCCCGCGGCGGCCGAGATCCAGACCCGGACCATCACCGTGTCGAACGGCGTGGCCGAGACGCACCCGGTGGGCAACGGCGTGGAGGCCATGCGCGAATGCATGACCGAGCGCACCGGCGGGGCCTGGACGCTCAACGCCTTCTGGTCGGGGGCGCTGGGCGGCGACCTCGACGCGACGCAGGCGCTGCGCTCCGGCACGCAGGAGATGGTGATCACCTCGACCTCGCCGCTGGTCGGGATCGAGCCGGCCCTGGGCGTGTTCGACCTGCCCTTCCTGTTCAGCAGCGCCGAGGAGGCCGATGCGGTCCTCGACGGCGAGTTCGGCGCGATGATGTCGCAGAAGCTGGAGGATTCGGGGCTCGTGAACCTCGCCTGGTGGGAGAACGGGTTCCGCAACGTGACCAACTCGGTCCGGCCGATCACGCGGCTGGAGGATTTCGAGGGGCTGCGCGTGCGGGTGATGCAGAACAACATCTTCCTCGACACGTTCCAGACGCTGGGCGCCAACCCGACGCCCATGGCCTTCGGCGAGGTGTTCACCGCGCTCGAGACGCGGGCGATCGACGCGCAGGAGAACCCCTTCGTGACGATCGACACGTCCAAGTTCTACGAGGTGCAGGACTACGTCTCGAACACCCAGCACGCCTACACGCCCTTCATGGTGCTGTTCTCCAAGCCGATCTTCGACACCTATTCCGAGGAGGAGCAGCAGATCCTGCGCGACTGCGCGGTCATCGGCCGCGACGTGCAGCGCCGTGTCAGCCGCGAGCTGTCCCAGCAATCGCTCGCGAACATCGAGGCGGCGGGGATGGAGTTCAACGAGCTGGACGTGGCCGAGATGGAGCGCATCCGCGAGGCGGTGGCGGGCGTCTACGAGCGCCATGCCGAGACGATCGGGCAGGACGTGATCGACGCGATCCAGGCCGAACTGGACCGGCTGCGCCAGTAGTGCGGCCGCCGGGGCGCCCCGGACGGGCGCCCCCCTCTTTCCGGGAGATCCCATGACCCGCATTCCGGCGGCGCAGGCCGGCATCCTTCTGATGCTGCTCGGCATGGCGCTGTTCTCGCTCAACGACGCGCTGGGCAAGTGGCTGGTGGCGACCCATTCGGTCGGGCAGGTGCTGCTGATCCGCAGCCTTGCGGCGCTGGTGGTGCTGCTGCCGGTGCTGTGGTCCTTCGGGCCGAGGCGGCTTCTGGCGGTGGAGCGGCCGGGATTGCAGGCGCTGCGGGTCGCGTTCTCGACCGCGGAGGTGTTCTGCTTCTATCTCGCCGTGCGGGACCTGCCGCTGGCAGACGTGATGACCTTCTGGCTGGCGGTGCCGATCTATGTCGCGGCCATCTCGCCGCTGCTTCTGGGCGAGCGGGTGGGGCCGGTCCGCTGGCTGGCGATCCTGCTGGGCTTCGGCGGGGTGCTGGTGGCGCTCGCGCCCTCGGGCGAGATGTCGGGGACGGCGACGGTCGCGGCGCTGGTGGGGTCGGCCTGCTTTGCGGCGATGATCCTGACGGGGCGCTCGTTGCGGGGAACGCCGGATACGGCGCTGGTCTTCTGGCAGCTGGTGGGGGCGGGGCTGGCGGGGCTGGTGGCGGCGCCGCTGGCCTGGACGACGCCCTCGGCCTTCGACTGGGGCCTGCTGTCGCTGCTGGGCGTGGTGGCGATGCTGGCGCATCTGTGCATCACGCGGGCGCTGAAGCTCGCGCCCGCCGCGCTGGTCGCGCCGCTGCAATACACGCTGCTGCCCTGGGCGATCGTGCTGGGCTGGCTGTTCTTTGCGGACCTGCCGACCTGGCCGATGCTGGCCGGCGGCGCGATCATCGTCGGTGCGGGGCTGCTGCTGCTCGTGCCCGAGCGGCGCGCGGCCCCGGCTCCGCGCTAGGACAGCGCCCCGAAGAACCCCTCGCGGAAGGGCAGCGTCCGCGACGTGCCCCCTTCGCCCGTGACCGAAAGGCTGCTGCCGCGAAGGGCCACATCGGCGACGGGCTCCCCCTCCGGCCAGGGGATGGCGCCGATGGCGTGGCGCGTCTCGGCCGTGCCGGCGGGGTGGAGGCGCAGCGCGCCGGGGCCGGGCAGGCCCCCTTCGGAGGTCAGGCCCAGCATGGCGGCGGCCGCGCCCTCCTCGACCCCGAGGCAGCCGACATGACGGCCCGACCACGGCGGGTAGTCGCGCCCGCCGTTGGAGTGCCAGAGCATCGTCATGGGCAGCGCACGCGGGTCGCGCAGGGACAGGAACAGCGTGCCCGTGCCGAGGATCGTCACCGCCGTCCAGCCCAGCGCGCGGCCAGGCTCCTCCACGGCGACGACGAAATCCTCGTGCCGGGGCGCCCAGGGGTAGCGCAGCAGGTCCGCCGTTCCGCCGTCGGCGCACGGAAAGGCGCGTGGGTCGCCGGTGCGGGCGGGGTAGAGAAGCGCCGAGCGGCCGCGAGCCGGGTCCTCCTCCTGCGGGCGGGCGGGCGTCTCCCAGAACGCCTTGGGCGAGGTGCGGATGATCGCGCCGCGCGGCAGGGCCAGGTTGGCGTGGTTGGCCACCGGCACCCGCCCCTCGCCGCCGAGGAACAGGTGGCGCTGATAGACGAAGGGATGGCCGTCGAGCAGCACGAGTTCCTTGAGAACGGTTGCGCCGCAGACGGGGCGCGACAGGGCCGCGCGCAGCAGGCCCGGCGCCTGGTGCAGCAGCGTCCAGGGCGCATTCGCCGTCCAGCCGTGCATGGGCGAGCCCTCCTCGGAGGCGGCAAAGGGCGCGCAGAGGAAATCGCCGCCCAGCCGCGCGAGATGGGGCGGCAGGTCGGGCGGCAGCGCCTCGCCGCTGTCCACCCAGGGGGCGCGGTGCAGCGGCGAGACCGTCCGGCCTCCTGCGGTCACCGAGAAGGAGGCCAGAAGGCCGAGCGAGGGGTCGAAGGTCGCCGCGATCCCCGCGGCGCGGAGCGTCAGGTCCGTCATGCGGCAAGGTGCTCGCCGGTGATGACGGCCTCGACCTCGGCGATGGAGGCGGTGCGCGGCGTCAGGTCGTCGGCCACGATCGTGCCGCGGCGCATGACGACCATCCGGTCCACGACCTGGAAGACATGGTGGATGTTGTGGGCAATGAAGATGCAGGAATGGCCCGTGTCGCGCGCCTCGCGCACGAAGCGCAGCACACCTTGCGTCTCCGCCACGCCGAGGTTGTTCGTGGGCTCGTCCAGGATGATGAGGTCGCTGTCGAAATGCATGGCGCGTGCGATGGCGACGGCCTGCCGCTCGCCCCCCGAGAGGGAGGAGACGGGCGTCGTGGGCGGGATCGCCTTGGAGATGCCCACGCGCCGCAGGAGCGCCGAGGCGACCTCGTTCATGGTCTTCTGGTCCATGCGGTCGAACAGGCGGGGGCCCCGGCGCGGCTCGCGCCCCAGGAACAGGTTGCGGGCGATCGAGAGCTGGGGGACGAGGGCGGAGTCCTGGTAGATCGTCTCGATCCCGCGGGCGATGGCGTCCTGGGTGGAGCGCATCCGCACCGGCTCGCCCTTGATGCGGATCTCGCCCGAAGTGTAGGGCACGGCGCCCGAGAGCACCTTGATGAGGGTGGACTTGCCGGCGCCGTTGTCACCCAGAAGGCCCACGATCTCGCCCCGGCGGATCGTGAGGTTGACCGAACGCAGGGCATGGACGCGGCCGTACCACTTCTCGATGGCACGCATCTCGACGAGGGGGAGGTCTTCGGCCATGGGTCACACGCCTGCATTGTGGCGCCGCTCGAGCGCGGAGTGGAGGGCCATCATCCCGAGGATGATCGCACCGATGAAGATGTTGTAGGCGAGGCCGGGCACGCCGATCATGACGATGCCGTTGCGCATGAGCCGCAGGATGAGGACCCCGAGGACGGTGCCGATGATCGTGCCGCGCCCGCCCATCAGCGCGGTGCCGCCGATCACCACCATGGCGATGACCTCGAGCTCGTAGCCCTGGCCCGAATTGGGGTTGGCGGCGGAGACCCGGATGGAGGAGATGATCCCGGCAAGCCCTGCCATCGCGGCGGAGAGCATGAACAGGACGACCTTGACCTGCCCGGTGCGCACGCCTCGCGCGCGCGCCGCACCGGGATTGCCGCCGGTGGCCTGGATCCAGTTGCCGAAGCGCGTCCGGGTCAGGATGTAGTGGAACAGCAGCGCGAGCAGGATGAACCAGATGAGGCTCATGTAGATGCGCAGACCCCCGGTGCAGGTCGGACCCGTGCCGCCGAGGCACAGGTTGCCCACGAGCACCCGGGCGAGCCACTGGTCGCCCGCGTTCCAGGTCCGCTGGGGAAAGCCGTCCGTCAGCCACAGGGCCGAGCCGCGCACCACGAGCAGCATTCCCAGCGTCACGAGAAAGGACGGGATGCTCAGCCGGGTCACGAACTGGCCGGAGGTGAAGCCGATGGCGAGCGCGATCAGCAGCGCCACCAGAAAGGCGAGCGGCAGGGACAGGGTGCCGGTATTGAACAGCGTCCACATCACCACGGGCGTGAAGCCGAACACCGAACCCACCGACAGGTCGAACTCGCCCGAGGTCATCAGGAGCGTCATGGCCAGCGCGATCAGGCCCAGCTCGACGGTGAAGGTCAGCGCATTGCCGATATTGGTGAGCGACAGGAAGGCCGGGTTGATGGCGGTGAACGCCACCAGCATCGCGACGAGCAGGACGAGGGGACCGAATTCGGGCCTCGCGATCAGGGTGCGCAACGGGTTCGGCCGTGCGGGTGCGGGCGGCGAGAGGGCTGCGGCGGGATCGGACATGACGGACTCTCCATGGCAGGAGCCCGCGCCGCTGGCGCGGCGCGGGCCGGGTCGCGCGGGACTCAGTCGCCCGACATGATGTCGTCGTAGATCTGCGCCGTGTCGGCCTCGTAGAGTGCGCCGGTGATGATGTCGAAGCCCACGGGGATGCCGCTCGTCTCCATCAGGAGGGCCGACAGGCACATGTAGGAGGTGGCCTGGGGGTCCTGCCACATGGCGGCGTTGACGTAGCCCTCCATGACCGCGCGGCTGGTGTCGAGCGAGTTGCCCCAGCCGACCACCGGGATTTCGCCCGGCGCGACCCCGACCTGGTCCCAGACGCGCTGGACCGAGCCCGTCACCATGTCGCCGAGGCCGATCATGGCGGCGATGCGGTCGCGGTTCGCGGTCAGATAGTCGGTCATGCGGGTGATGACCTCGGCCTGGTCCAGCGTGGCATCGGTGACTTCCCAGGTGATCCCCAGCGGCTCGAACACCTCGCGGATGCCGCGCTCCTCCTCCACGCCGTAGGAGGCGCCGGGCACCTCGACGGGCATCCAGACGAAATCGCCCTCCTGCACGAGGTCGTTGTCCACGAGATACTGGGCCCACTGCCGACCCACGGAGACGAGGTCCCCGCCGACATAGGCGTTCCAGTCCGCCTGCGGATCGGGGGTGTTGAAGTTCACGATGGGGATGCCCGCCGCGCGGGCCTCGGCCACGGGAGCGACCATCGAGCCCGGATCGGGGCTGGTGGAGCAGATCCCGTCCGCGCCCGCGGCGATGGCGGCGCGGACCGCCTCCTGCTGGGACGGCACGTCGCCCGAATGGAAGGACGTGTTGACGGTGTGGCCGGTATCGCGGGCCCACTGCTCCGCCCCCTGGAGGAAGTAGGTCCAGACCGGGTCCGCCGGCGAGCCGTGCGAGACCCAGTAGAAGGTGCGCGTCTCCTGCGCGAGCGCGAGGGCCGGGGCGAGCGCGAGGGCCGCGGCCGAAAGAAAGAGCGAGCGTCTGTTCATCATGTCCTCCGCTGTGGAGCCGCCGGGGCATCTGCGACCCCGTCCGGCCGATCCGGGCATCCGGTCCTGCCGCGGCGCGCCGCCCGTTCGCGCCTGCGCCTGCTCGCCTCCTTCTCCAGATCAGCCGATTTGCTGACGCAGGGGAAGCTTCTTCGTGCCTCAGCCGCCCGTCCTGTGCTCCAGCGCCTCGAGAAAGCGGTCGCGCTCGGCCTCGGGCATGGGGACGAGGTGGCGGGGTTCGGGAAAGGCGCCCGATTCCACGTCCGCGGCGAACTCGCGGAAGGCGGCCGTGCGCTCGGCCTGCAGACGGGCGTATTCGGCCTTGAAGTCGCGGTAGACCTTGGAGTGGCGCGGGATATGCCCCTCGGTGTAGCCGAGGATGTCGTTCGCGAAGAGATACTGCGCGTCGCAGCCCGCGCCCGCCCCCATGGACCACAGGAGCAGCGTCGTGCGGCGGGCGATCGCCTCGGCCACCTCGGGAGGGACCACCTCGATCTCGACGGCGAAGGCGCCGGCGCGCTCGTAGCCCTTGACCTCGTCGAAGAGGCGCAGCGCCTCCTCGGCGGTCTTGCCGACGGCGCGGAAGCCGCCCGTCCAGGTGGCGCGGGAGGGCACGAGGCCGACATGGCCGACCACGGGGATGTGCTCGCGCGAGAGGTGCTCGACGGTGCGCAGGCTGGCCGAGCAGTAGACGGCGTCCGCCCCCCCGTCGAGCGCGCGGCCCGACCAGCGGAGGTAGTCGTCCGCGGTGCCGGCCTCGAGATGGGTCTGGCCGGTCATGGTGAAGATCCCGGGCGCGACCTCGCGGTAGCGGGGATGCGAGACGACCTCCCACGGGACGGAGGCGATGTCGATGCAGGCTGCTTCGGCGGCCGCGGCCTCGTCGAGGGAGAAGAAACGCAGCATGGTGAGCTGGCGGCGGCCCTTGAGCGCGCGCAGGTCGGCGATGGTGGGGCGGCGGCGGGTCATGGCAGGTCCACGAGCACGCGGGTGCCTTCGACCCGGACGGGGTAGGTACGCAGGGCGGTGCAGACGGGGGCGCGCAGCGGCGCACCGGTGCGGTAGTCGAACTGGCCGTTGTGCTTGGGGCATTCGATGATGTGGTCCATCACCAGCCCGTCGGCGAGGTGGACCTGCTCGTGGGTGCACAGCCCGTCGGTGCAGAAGAACTGGTCGTCCGGGGAGCGGTAGAGGGCATAGGTCCGCCCCCCGTGGTCCCAGCGGATCACGTCCTCCTCCTCGATGGCGTCGGTGGCGCAGGCGTCGGTCCAGGGCATGGGCGTCTCCGTCATGGCGTCCCGCTGGGGGACCAGTCGAGGGTCATCGCGGCCTCGAGCGTCTCGCCGGGGGCGAGGGGGACGAGGCCGGGGCGGTCGGGGAGGGAATGGGCGTCCACGGGGTGGGACACCGGCTCGAGGCAGAGAAAGGGGGCGCTGGCGCCGGGGGAATAGGCGAGAAGCGTGCCGAGGCCGCGGGCGGCGAGGCGGACGGAGACGGCGCGGCCGGAGGTCTGGAGCACCTCGGCCGTCCCGTCCCAGCCGTCGAAGGCGGCGTTGAGCCAGCCTTCGGGGAAGGGGCGGGGGGCGGAGAAGTCGAGCGTGGGGGGGAGCGGCTCGGGCGCGGGGCCGCGGGGCAGGTGGCGGTCGTCCTGCGGCCACCAGCCGGCGGCGGCGAAGCGCGCGCGGGTGCCCGCGTCGCGGGGAAACCACGGGTGGAAGCCGAGGCCCCAGGGCAGGGTCATGTCGGCGCGGCTGACGAGGCGGAGCGTGACGTGCAGCGCGTGGGGGGAGAGGTGCCAGGTCGCCTCGGCCTCGTAGCGCCAGGGGCCGAAGGCGCCGTCGGGCAGGCGCAGCACGGCCCGGGCGGTTTCGGCGGACGCGACCTGCCAGGGGCGCTGGAACGCGTCGCCGTGGATGGGGAAGGGCTCGCCCGCCAGGTTGGGGGGGAGGGGGTGGGTGCGACCGTCCCAGGCGAGGGGGCGGGAGATGCGGTTGGAGAAGGGCGCGAGCAGGTTGCAGGCGAGCGCGAAGGGGCCGGGGGGGCGCCCCTCTCCGGCCGAGAGGACGGGCAGGCCGCCCGCCGCGAGGGAGGCCAGCGCACCGCCGCGGGCGGGCGAAACGGCCGCGCGGGCGGGCCCTGAGGAGAGGACGAGGTCGTTCACCATCCCCCGTCCACCCCGATGTTCTGCCCCGAGATCAGGCCCGCGCGGTCCGAGCAGAGGAACAGCGCCAGTTCGGCCACGTCCTCGGGGCGGATGCGCTGCTTGACCGACTGGTGCTCGAGAACCCATGCCTCGTATTCGGCGAGGCGGTCGCCGAAGACGCGCCGCTCGGCCTCGGAGACGACAGCGCCGGGGGCGATGGCGTTGACGGTGATGCCCCAGGGGCCGAGTTCGCGGGCGAGCGCACGGGTCAGGCCGAGGAGCGCGCCCTTGGAGGCGACATAGGGCACGTAGCCCGTCCATTGCCCGTTCAGCGTGAGCGAGGTGAGCGAGACGATGCGGCCCCAGCCCCGCGCCTTCATGGCGGGCGCGAGCGCGCGGGCGAGCGCAAAGGCCGCGCCCGCGTTGACGCGCATCTGCTCCTCCCAGTCCTCGGGGGAGAAGTCCTCGAAGGGGCGGTTGAGGATCAGGGCGGCGTTGTTGACGAGAGCATCGAAGGGCCCGGCGGCGGCGGCCAGCGCGGCGGCCTCGGCCGGGCGGGAGAGGTCGGCAGCGAGGGGCTCGGTCCCCGGCGGGGCGGGCTGACCGGGCCGGTCGAGGGCCGTGACGCGCCAGCCCGCCCCGGCAAAGGCGGCCGCGAGGGCGCGTCCGATGCTGCCCGATGCGCCGGTGACGAGGACCCGCCGCCCCTCCATGCGCCCCCACGCCGTCACAGGACGGCGTGGACCTCCTCGATCGAGGTCCGGGACACGGGGCGGTCCAGCACGACCTGGCCCAGCGCCATCGCCACGATGCGGTCGCAGCAGGCGAAGACGTGGTGCATGTTGTGCGAGATGAAGATGGCCGTGATCCCCTGGTCGCGCAGGCCGCGCACGAAGCCGATGACCTTTTCCGTCTCCTTGACCGAGAGGTGGTTGGTGGGCTCGTCCAGGATCATGACCTTGGACTTGAAGTGCATGGCGCGCGCGATGGCGACGCCCTGCCGCTGGCCACCGGAGAGTTCGCCCACCAGCGCGTCGGGGCTGCGCAGGTGCAGGTCCACGTCGGCGATGGCACGCACCGATTCCGCGCGCATGCGCCGCTCGTCCAGCCAGCCGATGCCGCCGAATGACCATTTCAGCGGCTCGCGCCCGATGAAAAGGTTGCGGGCGATCGACATGGTGGGGACCATCGAGTTGTACTGGTAGATGGTCTCGATCCCGAGTTCCATCGCCGCGCGGGGAGAGCGGATGGAGACGGGGCGGCCCTCGACCAGCACCTCGCCCTCGTCGGGCTGGTGAAGGCCCGACAGGATGGAGATGAGGGTGGACTTGCCGGCGCCGTTGTCGCCGACGAGGCCCAGCGCCTGCCCCCGCGGGATGTCGAGCGAGACGCCCTTGAGCGCGTGCACGCCCGAGTACCACTTGTGGAGGTTGCGCACCGCGATGATGGCGTCGGCCGGGGGCGGAAGGGTTCCGTCCATCGCTCAGGTCTCCACCTTCATGGCGCGGCCGCGCCTGCGCAGCCAGGCGTTGCCCACCACGGCGAGGATCAGCAGGCCGCCGACGGCGAACTGGAACCAGTTGCTGTCCACGCGGCTGAGCACCATGCCGTTGTCGATCACGCGGATCAGCAGCGCGCCGATGACGCCGCCGAGGATCGAGCCCACGCCGCCGAACAGCGAGGTGCCCCCGATCACGGCGGCGGCGACGGCCTGAAGCTCCATGCCGACGCCGATGGAGGGGAGCGGCGAGCCGAGGCGCAGGACCTGAAGCATGCCGGCGAAGCCCGCGAGCAGCGAGCAGAGCATGAAGCACGCGATCTTGACCCGGGCGGTGGGGATGCCCATGGCCTGTGCGGCCGGCAGGAAGCCCCCCGTGGCGCGCACCCAGTTGCCGAAATTGGTGCGCCCCAGCAGCAGCGCCACCAGCACCGCGATGCCGAGAAACCACAGGAGCGAGGCGCGCACCAGGCTCCCCGGCCCCACATAGCCCACGAACAGCCAGGCGGGGATCGCGCTGGGGTCGAGCCGGGGCGGAAAGCCCCCGGAGATCACGACCGTGAGCGAGCGCGCCATGAACAGCATCCCCAGCGTGGTGATGAAGGAGGGGATGTTGAAGGCGATCGTGACCCAGCCGTTGATGAAGCCGATCAGGAGGCAGACGAGGAGCCCCGCCCCCATGGCGAACCAGAAGGGCCAACCCCCGACCATCAGCACGGCCATCGTCATCGGCATCAGCGCGAAGACCGAGCCCACGGAGAGGTCGAACTCGCCGCAGATCATCAGGAGCGTGACGCCGACGGCGACCAGCGCCACCTCGGGCAGGAGGCCCAGCATTCCGCGCAGGTTGGCGGCCGAGAGGAACACCCCGTCCGAGCGGATCTGGAAGGCGGCGACGAGGATCACGAGCAGCAGCACGGCCATCAGCTCGGGCTTCTGGAGCGCGAGCTTGAGAAGCCTCCGCCCCGGCGAGCGCGGGGCGGAAGGGGTGGCGGGCGCCCCGGCCGCAGAGTTCACCGGGGCCGCCGGCACCCGCCGCGCGGCCATCAGCGGAGCCCCTGGGCGGAGAGGTCCATGATCGCGTCCACCATGTCGGGCGTCACGACCCCTTGCCCGGTGTCGATGTCGGTGGGCGCGAGACCGACCCGCTCGCTCAGATAGACCATCATCACGGGCATGAAGCCCTGCATGTAGGGCTGCTGATCGATCTGGACCTGGACATAGCCCGCCTTCATCTGGTCGAGCACCTCGGGGACGAGGTCGAAGCCGCCCAGCAGGACGGTGCCCGGCTCCACCCCGCGGTCGGCGAGCACGCGCGCCACGCCGGCATGCCAGAAGCCCGTGTCGAAATAGGCGGTCGTGTCGGGGTTGGCGGCGAGATAGGCGCCCACGCGGTCGGAGACCACGGCAAGGTCGGTGCCCGAATCGATGCGCTCGTAGCTGAACTCCCGGTCCGGGTTCTGCGCGGCCCATTCCTCCAGGCCCTCGATGATGCCCTGGGCGCGCTGCTCGGACCAGTTCTGGCCGGGGGCGGAGACGCCGACGAGGACCTTGATCGGTCCCTCGGCGGGGAAGTTCTCGGCCTGGGCCTGGGCGAGCGTGCGGCCGGCGGGGATGAAGCCCTGCCCCACGAAGGCCTGCCGCGCGTTGCCGGACGCCCCTTCGAGATCGTCCACGTTGGAGCCGATGACGATGATGCCGGCGTCGCGGGCGCGCTGGATCACGTCGTCGAAGGCCGTGTTGTCCACGATGGAAGTGATGAGCGCGTCGGGCTCGCGCGCGAGCGCGGCCTCCATGTTGGCAAGCTGTTCCTGGATGGAGCCCTCGGTCTGGGTGAAGATCATCTGGCAGCTCGCCTCGATCCGCGCGCAGGCATCCTCGAATCCGCGCTGGACGGCCTGCCAGAAGGTGTTGGAGGCCGAGGAATGGTGCGTGAACACGATCTCGATGGGCGCGTCGTCCTGGGCGAGGACGCCGGTGGCGCAGCCTGCAAGCAGGGCTGCCGCGAGCAGGCGGGTCTTGGCGGTTCGGGTCATCCTGGGCTCCTCCCTGAGCGGTTCAGATGGTCTTGGCGTCCGAGACGCGTCGGGTGACGGTGAAGGCGCGGTCGAGGTCGGGGTGCAGGTCGAGACCGAGGCCGGGGCCGGGCGGAACGCCGATATGGCCGTCCCGGACTTCGGGCAGGGCAGTCACGCAGTCGCGATACCAGGTGCGCAGGAAGGCGCGCACGCTTTCCTGCACCAGCGCGTTGGGGGCGTTGAGCGCGAGATGCGTGGAGGCGGCGAGGACCACGGGCCCCGTGCAGTCGTGGGGCGCCACGGGCAGGTGCCAGGCCTCGGCCATGGCGGCGATCTTGCGCGCCTCGGACAGCCCGCCGCACCAGGAGAGGTCGAGCATGACGATGCCGGGCGCGCCCGTCTCGATGAGGTCGCGGAAACCCCAGCGGCCGGCCAGGGTCTCGGAGGCGCAGACGGGGGCGGGCGAGGCGTCGGCATAGCGGCGCAGGGAGGCGAGGCTGTCGAGGCGGATAGGGTCCTCGTGCCAGTAGGTATCGAAGGGTTCGAGCGCGCGGGCGATGCGGATGGCGGGGGTGAGGTGCCACAGGCCGTGGAACTCGACCATGATCTCCATGCGGTCGCCCACGGCGCGGCGGATCTTCTCGAAGGGGGAGAGGGCTGTGCGCAGCTCCTCGGGCGCGATGTCGAGACCCCCCGTCCGCTCGGCCGCGGCGTCGAAGGGCCAGATCTTCATGGCGGTGATCCCCTCCTCCAGCAGGGAAAGGGCCAGCTCGTCGGCGCGGTGGAGGAACGCGTCGAGATCGTCGAGATCGGTCGAGCCGAGGCCCCAGTTGCGGCTGGTCTGGCCGTCGGCGCGGGCGATGTAGCCGGGTCCGGCGCAGGTGTTGTAGGTGCGGATGCGCGACCGTGTGAATCCGCCGAGGAGCTGGGCGACGGGCTGGTCCGTGGCGCGGCCCCACAGGTCCCAGAGCGCGATGTCGAAGGCCGAGTTGCCCCGCATCTCGGCCCCCGCGGAGCGGAAGCCCAGATAGCCCCGGAGATCGCGCGAGAGCGCGTCGATGGCGAGCGGGTCGCGCCCGATGACGCGGGGCGCGATCCATTCGTGCACATGCGCCTCGACCGCGCCCGCTCCGAAGAAGGTCTCGCCCAGGCCCGACAGACCCTCGTCCGTGTGCACGAGGAGCCACAGGAGGTTGGGCCGCTCGGCCGCGCGGACGGTCTCGAGAGCGCGGATGCGCATCACGACACGCCGGCCGCAACGAGGGCCCGGAGGCTCTCGTCGAAATGGAGCGCCATGGCCTCGGCGGCGGCGGCGCTGTCGCCGCCCGCCACGGCGTCGGCGATGGCCTCGTGATTGGCGATCATGCGCTCGCGCAGGTCGGGCGTGGTCCTGCTGCGCCAGCCGATGGACCAGGTCTGGCGGGTGATGCCGCCGAAGGCGCCGATCAGGAGCGCGAAGACGGGATTGCGCGACGCTGCGGCGAGCAGCGTGTGGAAATCCAGATCGGCCTCCATCAGCACCGCAGGTTCGTCCATCGCGGCGCGCATGGCGGCGGCGGCCTCGCGGATGCGGATCGCTTCCTCGTCCGTGCGGCGCAGGGCGGCCAGGGTGACGATCCGTGTCTCGATGGTGCGGCGCACGTCATAGACCTGCTGGATGCCGATCTGATCCGTGTGGACCCCGTGCTCGAACATGAGACCCATGGCGCCGGGATCGAGCGCACCCACCCGCGCCCGCCGGCCGTTGCCCAGATCGAGGATCCGCATGGCGGCGAGCGCCCGGAACGCCTCCCGCACGACCGGGCGGGAGACACCGAGTTCGCGGGAGAGGGCCGTCTCGGAGGGCAGCCGATCGCCCGGCATCAGGTTGGTGTCCCGGATGTGACGGGTGATCGCGGAGATCGTGCCGCCCACGAGCCCGCCGACGGGGGGCGCCGTCGGGTCGCTCTCGGTCTCCCTGTCGCGGAGTTGCTCCATGCTCCCCCAACCTGTCCGACAGGTTTGGCTTGAACAAGTGTTAGTGCTGGCGCATATTGTCTGTCAACGTCTCGCATGGGAGGCATGGACGCCCACGGCCGTGCGCCGGAACGGCCTGTTTCGCGGACCCATCCGGCGCGGAGCGGCGGACCGCCATGCCTCCCGGGTGCGGCCGATCATCATCGGGAGGATGTCCCATGACGACCATGCCTTCGCCTGCTGCCGACGCGGACGGGGCCGGCTCTGCGCCCGGGCGGGCCGGCGCGGCGCCGGCTCGGGTCCGGGATTACTCCCTGACGGGGGAAAGCGCGCGCCGCGCGATCGAGTCAGGCCTCGCGGCGGCCGAGTGGTACCACACGGACGTGCCGCGCAAGACCATGAAGGAGCTGATGCAGCGCCGCGACGGACCGGCGATTCGCGACACGCTGATCTGGGCCGGCCTGCATGTGCTGTTCGCGGCCGGAGGCATCTGGTTCTGGGGCACGTGGTGGGCCGTGCCGTTCTGGCTCGCCTACGGGGTGATGTACGGCTCGGCCTGCGACTCGCGCTGGCACGAATGCGGGCACGGCACCGCCTTCCGCACCCGCTGGATGAACGACGTGGTCTATCACATCGCGAGCTTCCAGGTGATGCGCAACCCGGTCTCCTGGCGCTGGAGCCATGCGCGCCACCACACCGACACGATCATCGTCGGGCGCGACGCCGAGATCGCGTGGATGCTGCCCCCGAACATGCTCAAGAAGGTGCTGCACTTCGTGGGCGTCTGGGATGTCTGGGATTCGCTGAAGATCCTGGCGCGCAACGCGGCCGGGCATCTGTCGGACGACGAGCGCAACTACATCCCCGAAAGCGAGATTCCCAAGGCCATCTTCGCCGCGCGCGTGCACATGGCGATCTACGGGCTGACGGGCGTGGCGACGGTGGCGATGCTGCTGGGCGGCTGGGGCTGGGCCTCGGCGATCCCCTTCCTGCTGATCGGCGGGCCGCGCATCTACGGCTGCTGGCACTTCATCATGACGGGGCTGATCCAGCATGGCGGTCTGGCCGAGGACGTGACGGACCACCGCCTGAACTCCCGCACCTGCTACATGAACCCGATCTCGCGGTTCCTCTACTGGAACATGAACTACCACGTGGAGCACCACATGTTCCCGATGGTGCCCTACTACAACCTTCCCAAGCTGCACGACCTCATCAAGCACGACCTCCCGGCGCCCAACACCTCGATCTGGGACGCCTATCGCGAGATGATCCCGGCCGTGTGGCGGCAGCGGAAGGACCCCGACTACTACCTGCGGCGCGAGCTGCCGCCGACCGCCAAGCCCTATCGCGAGGACCTGCACCGCTGGGTGCCGGACCGGTCCATGGGCTGACGGGGCGTCAGGGCGCCTCCTCCACCTCGCGGCGGGCGAGCGGATAGTCCAGCCCGCCGATGCGGTACCAGCGGTAGCCCCATCCGGGCAGGATGAGCCGGTGCCGTCCGTCCGGCCCCGCCTCGCTGTGGTCGTGGGTGAAGAGGTTGACGAGGCGCCCGCCCTGCGGATCGTCGAGCCGCAGCGCGATCTCGCGCGGGGACCCTGCGAGATTGTGCAGCACGATCACGGCGTTGCCCAGCCAGTCGTAGCGCAGCGCCAGGATCGCGGGATCGCGCATCCTGAGGACCGTGACGCGACCCCAGCCGATCTCGGGGATCTCCTTGCGCATGCGGATGATCCTCTCGAGCCAGTTCATGAAGGAATCCGGCTCGCGGTGCTGACGGGCGACATTGACGCTGGGATAGCCGTAGGGCCCTTCGGCGATGACGGGCACGACGGGGCGTTCGGATCGCGTGAAGCCGCCTTGCGGCTCGCCCGACCACTGCATCGGGGTGCGGCCGCATTCCCGCTCGGGGAGGGAGAGGTCGTCACCCATGCCGATCTCGTCGCCGTAGCGCAGCACCGGGGTGCCGGGCAGGGTGAAGAGCAGGCTGTAGACCAGCTCCAGCCGACGCCGGTCGCCGTTCAGCATCGGTGCGAGCCGCCGGCGGATGCCTCGTTCGTAGAGCTGCATGTCTGGCTCGGGCGCGAAGGCGGCAAAGACGCGCCCGCGGTCCTCCGGCGACAGCCGGGCGAGATCGAGCTCGTCGTGGTTGCGCAGGAAATGGGCCCATTGGGACCTTGCCGGCTTGCGCGCGGTGTCCCGGATGGCGCGTCCGAGGGGGCGGGCATCCTCGGTCGCCAGCGCGAGAAAGAGCGCCTGGTTCACATGGAAGTCGAACAGCATCTGGAGGCGGTCGTCGGCCTTGCCGAAATAGTGCACGGCCTGGTCGGGGGTGATGTTGGCCTCGGCCAGGAACACCGATTCGCCCCGGCGCCATTGCAGGAAGCGGCGGAACTCACGCAGCATCCCGTATTGCGGCTCGGGATGCTCCACGTCGGGACCCTTCGTGCCGATCAGGAACGGCACGGCATCCATGCGGAAGCCATGCACCCCGAGCTGGATCCAGAACCCCATGATCTTGAGGATCTCGGCCTGGACTTCCGGATTGGCGGTGTTGAGGTCGGGCTGGAATTGGAAGAACCTGTGATGGTACCAGGCCCCGGCGACCTCGTCCCGCGTCCAGGTGGAGTCCTGCACGCCGGGAAAGATCATGCCCTTGTGCGCGTGGGGCGGCTTACGGTCGGACCAAACATACCAGTCGCGATAGGGCGAGCGGGGATCGGATCGCGCGCTCTGGAACCAGGGGTGCTGGTCCGACGTGTGGTTCACCACGAGGTCGATGATCACCCGGATGCCCCTCTGGTCCGCCCCGTGGGTGAATTCGGCAAAGTCGCCGAGCGTGCCGAAGCGGGGATCGACGGCGTAGTAGTCGCTGATGTCGTAGCCGTGGTCGCGGCGGGGCGAGGGCTGGAACGGCATCAGCCACACGGCCGTGACGCCCAGCCCCTGCAGATAGTCGAGCCGGCGCAGCAGGCCGCGGAAATCGCCGATGCCGTCTCCGTCCGAGTCCATGAAGGTCTCGACGTTCAGGCAGTAGATGACGGCGTTCTTGTACCACAGGTCGTTGGACATGCGGTCGCTCAGCCCCCGCCGCTGCCGCGGCGGCCGCGCCCCGCCAGCGCCGCCGCCAGTCCCGCCGCCAGTCCGACGCCGCCCGCCAGCGCGGCTGCGCGCAGCCGCGCAGGGTCGATGGCGGAGACGTGGCCGGACGACATCCCCCCGAAGCGACCGCGCGTTCCGTAATCCCGCGCCTCGTCCAGAGGGGCAAAGAGGTTGTCGGGCCGGGAGCGGGCCGGAAGGTCGTCCTGCTGGCTGCGGGCGCCCTGGCGGGCCAGAAACCGGTCGGTCAGGCCCGGCGCGGCGGTGCTGCCCATGATGGCGCGTGCGGCAGAGCCGCCCAGCCACAACTCGCGCGGGGCCTCAAGCGCGGCCCGCCAGACATGGGGGGCGACGGCTTCCGGCTCCACGATGGGGGGGACGGGCTGGGGTCGGCGCGGCATCCGGTTGCGGGCCCAGTCGAACTGGGGCGTGTTGACGGCCGGCAGGTGCACCTCGGTGACCCGGATGCGGCTGCCCTCGGCCAGCAGCTCGGCGCGCAGCGAGTCCAGAAACCCGCGGGTGGCGAACTTGGCCGCGCAATAGGGCGCCTGAAGCGGGATGCCGCGATAGGCCAGCGCCGAGCCGATGCTGACGAGCGTGCCCCGGTCGCGCGGGCGCATGTGGGCGAGCGCGGCGAGGATTCCATGGACCTGCCCGAGATAGGTGACCTCCGTGACCCGCCGCACTTCCTCCGGCGAGAGCCGGGAGACGGGCGACAGGACCGTGACCATGGCCGCGTTGATCCAGACGTCGATGCGGCTGAACCGCTGCGCGAAGCGGTCCGCACCCAAGCGCACGGCCGCGGCATCGGCCACGTCCGCCTGAAGGACGAAGGCGCGGCCTCCTGCGGCCTCGACCTCGGCCGCGGCGCCCTCGAGCCCGGCCCGTCCGCGGGCCATCAGCCCCACGGACCAGCCATGACGTGCGAACTCGACCGCGACCGCCCGGCCGATCCCGGCCGAGGCGCCCGTCACGATCACCGATCCCGATTGCGGCTCCTTCGGCATGGGGCCGGTCCTCCGATGCTGCCTGCCCGGGGGCAACGGGCTCCGCCAGCGATCGTTCCCCCGCTTGCGCCGCCGCGGGCCGGCTGCCACGCTGCGGGTGGAGGTGAACGATGCCCGCTCTCGTCGCGACCGGCCATGTCGGCACGATCCTGTGGCTCGGCCGCGTCGTGCGGCCGGTCGGGCCCGACCTGCTCATCGACGGGGAGGCGGTGGACGAGATGCCGCTGACCTTCGGGGGCTTTGCGGGCGAGGTCCATGCGGGCCTCACGCGTCCCGCCTGCTCGCGCGTGGCGGCGCTCTACCCGAAGGGCACGGAGATCCGCAACACGCGCCAGCTCAGTCTCGTCAGCGCCGAGGAGATGGCGGAGGTCGCGCAGGCGCTGGGCCTCGACCGGATGGACTATGCCTGGGTCGGGGCCTCGGTCGTGGTGGGCGGGATCCCCGACTTCACCCATCTGCCGCCCTCGAGCCGGCTTCAGGTGGAAGGGGGTGCGACGCTGGTGGTGGATCTGGAGAACGGCCCCTGCCTGGAGCCCGCCCGGACGATCGACAGGGCCCGGCCCGGCCACGGCAAGCGGTTCAAGGAGGTCGCGCGGGGCCGCCGCGGCATCACCGCCTGGGTGGAACGCGAGGGAGTGCTGCGCCGGGGCGACCGGCTGCGTCTGCACGTTCCGGCGCAGCGGGCCTGGAGAGGGACGGAGTCCTGAAACCGCGTCGGCGGATTTCCGCCACGGCAGTCCGGCCGGATCGCGAAGCGTCGCATGTCCTTCAACCGGGGGTGGCAAGGAGACCACGGGTCGCCTAACTGCGCCGGGTCACGCACGGCCGGGGAGGACGCGCATGAGACTGCACCTCCACAACCCGTCGAGTCTGGCTCACCTGTCCGACCTGCGGGCGCGCCTGCGCGTCCAGCTGGCCGTCACGGACCCGCCGGGCTACGGCCCGCGCGAGGGGGAGGCCTTGGTGGAGGCGCTGCTCGTCGTGGTGCGGCGCATGGACGAGGGGGCCATCTCGCCCCTCCAGGCGGCGCGGTTCTTCGCCCGCTATCATGTGCCGGGCTTCAGCTTCGGGCGGTGGCTGCGCGACATGGTGGACGAAGGCGTCTATGTCGGGGCGCCGCCGGACGCGGCGCCGCTCAACCACGCGGCCTGACGAAAGCGCGGCGCTGGGGACCGTCGCCGGGCCCCGCGCTCAGCCCGACCAGGTGCGGATGGGCCCGGAATCGATATGGGTGAAGCTGGACCGCGGGTAGCGCCCCACACCCCCCACACCCAGCCATTCCGCATAGGCCGCGACCTGTTCCATCTCGAGCCCGTCCACGCGGATGTCGGCCGCGCGCCGCCGCAGGTGGTAGCTGCCCGAGGCGACGCCGCTGCCCTCCGCGCGCAGCATCGAGTTGGTGCGCGGCGTCCGGAAGCCCGACAGCAGCGTCACCTGGCCGCTGCCGCCCTGTTGCCGGGCCGCCCCGCCGATGGCGGCGAGAGCCCAGTAGAGGCGCGGGTCGATCTCGGGCGACTGGTTCTGCCGCCAGTCCCGGAACACCCAGTCGAGCCGCCGCATGGCCCGGCGGTCGTGCCGCCCGCCGCGGTCGGCGAAGCGCAGGGCCACCCGCTCGCCCGTATGCGCGTTGGTCACGTCGAGATACGGCTCGAGCCGCGGCACCATCGCGTCGAGCTGGGTGCCGGGGCGCCAGGGGGAGGGCAGGGGCTCGAGCCGGTTGCGGGCGCAGCCTCCCAGAAGGACGAGACCGGCTCCACCGCTGAGAAGTCCTAGCATCCGTCGCCGCCCCACGAGGGCTGCCGCACGATCGTCCTGCATGTCGCGTCGTCCCTGCTCGAACCCGCCGGGCCCCTGTCGCGGCCGGGCGGGGCTGCTCCGCCGAATCTGCGGGGCCGTGTCCGCCCCTTGCCCCGAGGCTAGCGAGCCCGTCCGGCCGAGGGAAGCCGCCCCGGCCGCCGGGGGAGCGGACGGGCGGTCCTGTGACCTCGCGTCCACCACGCGAGCGGGAGCGACAGCGACGAAGTTCCGCTTGCCTCGGCAGGCGGGCGCAAGGCAGGGTCGCCACAGGGCCCGCAACGACGGGCCGTGTGGATGTTCAACGGGAGGAGACCATGTCGGACCAGACCAACAAGCCCGCCACGGCGGACCTGTCGCGACGGACGTTCCTGCGGCGGGGCATGCTGGGCGGCGGCGTTGCCGCAGGGGCGGCGCTGGCGGCCCCGGCCGTCCTCGCACAGTCGCCCATCGTGATGAAGATGCAGACCTCCTGGCCGGCTTCCGACATCTGGCAGGAGATGGCGCAGCACTACGCGAATCGTGTGGAGGCGATGTCCGCCGGCCGGCTGCGCGTGGACCTGCTGCCCGCCGGCGCGGTCGTCGGCGCGTTCCAGGTCATGGACGCGGTCAGCGACGGCGTGATCGACGCCATGCATTCGGTGCCCGTCTACTGGTACGGCAAGAGCAAGAACGCCTCGTTCTTCGGCACGGGGCCCGTGTTCGGCGGCTCGGCCACCACCATGCTGGGATGGTTCCACCAGGGCGGCGGGGCCGAACTCTACCGCGAGCTGACGCAGGACATCCTGGGTCTGAACGTGGTGGGCTTCATGGGCTTCCCCATGCCCGCGCAGCCCTTCGGCTGGTTCAAGACCGAGGTCAACACGGTCGCCGACATCCAGGGCTTCAAGTACCGGACCGTGGGCCTCGCGGCGGACCTGCTGCAGGCCATGGGCATGTCGGTCGCCCAGCTTCCGGGCGGCGAGATCGTGCCCGCCATGGAGCGCGGCGTGATCGACGCGTTCGAGTTCAACAACCCCTCCTCGGACCTGCGCTTCGGGGCGCCGGACGTGGCCAAGAACTACTATCTCTCGTCCTACCACCAGGCGTCCGAAAGCTTCGAGTTCGTGTTCAACCGCGACTTCTTCGAGGATCTCGAGCCCGACCTGCAGGCGATCCTCGAGCACGGGGTGGAGGCGGCCTCGACCGCCAACACCGCCTTCGCGCTCGACAACTACTCGTCGGACCTCCAGCGCATCCGCGACGAGTTCGGGGTGACGATCCACCGCACCTCGCAGGAGATCCTGTCAGCCCAGCTCGAGGCCTGGGACCAGCTCATCGCCGATCTGGAGAACGATCCCTTCGCCAAGCGCGTCATGGACAGCCAGCGCGAATGGGTGGAGCGCGTCACCTATTACGAGCTGATGAACGCGCCTGACTACCGGCTGGCCTACGAGCACTACTTCCCCGGCCGGCTCGCACTCTGAGCCTGCCTGCGGCGCCGGCCCGTCGCAGGGCCGGCTCCCTTCCGTCAGAGGCCGTCCATGCTCCGCTTCATCGCCTTTGCCGACACGCTGTCGTCGCTGGTCGGGCGCACCTTCGGCTGGCTCATCATGCTGATGACGCTGGGGATGAGCTATGAGGTGCTGGTGCGTTATGCCTTCAACCGGCCGACGCCCTGGGCGCTGGACATCTCGTTCATCATGTACGGAACGCTGTTCATGATGGGCGGCGCCTACACGCTGGCACGCGGCGGGCATGTGCGGGGGGACTTCCTCTACAGGCTCTGGCGGCCGCGCACGCAGGCCACCGTGGACCTGATCCTCTACATCCTGTTCTTCTACCCCGGCGTCCTGGCGCTGGTCTTTGCCGGCTGGCGCTATGCGGCACGCTCCTGGGGTTATGGCGAGGTCAGCGTCAACAGCCCGGCGGGGGTGCCGATCTACCAGTTCAAGACCGTGATCGCCGTGGCCGGCGCGCTGCTGGCGATCCAAGGCGCGGCCGAGATCTGCCGCTGCATCCTGTGCATCCGCACCGGGGTCTGGCCGCCGCGCGGCGAGGACGTGCAGGAGACCGAGACGGTCCTGCGCAACGAACGCATCCAGGGCGGCGCCTGAGCGCCAGCCCCGTTCCGAGGTTCATCCGTGACCGATCCGCAGATCGCCCTCCTGATGCTCGGCATCTTCATCCTGCTCGTGTTTCTGGGCTTTCCCATCGCGTTCACGCTGATGGCGCTCGGGATCGCGTTCGGCTACTACGCCTATTTCGACCCGTCGCGGCAATGGCGCGCCTTCAACCGGCTGGAGGAGGGGGCAGGCACCTGGGAGACCTGGAGCGCCTGGCTGGAGGGCTTCTACAACAACCGCGTCTTCGACCTGTTCGTGAACCAGACCTACACGGTCATGTCGAACGAGGTGCTGACGGCCGTGCCGCTGTTCCTGTTCATGGGCTATGTGGTCGAGCGCGCCAACATCGTGGACAAGCTGTTCGGCACGCTGGCCATCGCCACGCGCAACGTCCCCGGCTCTATGGGGGTGGCGGCGCTGGTGACCTGCGCGCTGTTCGCCACCGCCACGGGCATCGTGGGCGCGGTGGTGACGCTGATGGGGCTGCTGGCGCTGCCGCAGATGCTGAAGGCGCGCTACAACCCCTCCTTCGCGTCGGGGATCATCTGCGCGGGCGGCACGCTCGGCATCCTGATCCCGCCCTCGATCATGCTGATCGTCTATGCCGCGGCCTCGGGCGTGTCGATCGTGAGGCTCTATGCGGCGGCGCTGCTGCCGGGCCTCGTGCTGGTGGGGCTGTATCTGGTCTATGTCGTGGGCCGGGCGATCCTCCAGCCCTCGGTCGCGCCAAGGCTGTCGCGGGACGACGTGCCGGACGTGCCGTTCGGGCGGCTGATGTGGATGCTCGCCACCTCGTTCCTGCCGCTGGCGGTGCTGATCCTGGCGGTGCTGGGCTCGATCCTGTTCGGTCTGGCCACGCCGACCGAGGCGGCGTCCATCGGCGCGCTGGGGGGCCTCGTTCTCGCGCTGCTCTACCGCGCGCTGAGCTTCGAGCGGCTGCGCGAGAGCGTCTATCTGACCGTGCGCACGACGGCGATGGTGTGCTTCCTGTTCGTGGGCTCCTACACCTTCTCGTCGGTCTTCTCGTATCTGGGGGGCGAGCACGTCATCTCGGAATTCGTCCAGAGCCTGAACCTGACGCCGCTGACCTTCCTGCTGATGGCGCAGCTCATCATCTTCCTTCTGGGCTGGCCGCTGGAATGGTCCGAGATCATCATCATCTTCGTGCCGATCTTCCTGCCGCTGCTGCCGCTGTTCGGGATCGACCCGCTGTTCTTCGGCATCCTCGTGGCGCTCAACCTCCAGACCTCGTTCCTGACTCCGCCGATGGCGATGTCGGCCTATTACCTCAAGGGGATCGCACCGCCCGAGGTGCGGCTGACCCAGATCTTCTGGGGGGTGATGCCGTTCCTGGTCATGGTCTTCATCTCCATGGCGATGATGTATCTCTTCCCCGGCATCGTGTTCTCCCTGCCCGAGGCGATGTATGGCACCCGGTAGGACCGCCGCTGCGCCGGAGGCGCTTCTGGGCCTGTCAGCGGCCGATCTGCGCGACCGGATCGCGCGCGGAGCGCTGAGCGCGACGGAGCTGGCGCGCGCCTGCCTCGAGCGGGTCCGTGCCGTGGAGGCGCAGGTCCGGGCCTGGGCCTGGCTGGACGAGGGGCACATCCTGGCCGAAGCCGAGCGGCTCGACGCGCTGCGCCGATCGGGACGCCCCCTCGGCCCGCTGCACGGCCTGCCGGTCGGAATCAAGGACGTCATCGATACTCGCCGCATCCCGACGCAGAACGGCACCCCACTGGATGCCGGCCGGGTGCCGCAGGACGATGCGGCCGTGGTGCGAAGGCTGCTCGCCGCCGGGGCCTATGTGTTCGGCAAGACGGCGACCACGGAACTGGCCTTTCTTCATCCGGGACCGACGACAAACCCGCACGATCCAGCCCGCACGCCCGGCGGCTCCTCGCAGGGCTCGGCGGCGGCCGTGGCGGCCGGCATGGTGCCGCTGGCCGTGGGGACGCAGACCGCCGGCTCGGTGATCCGTCCCGCCGCCTTCTGCGGCGTGGTGGGGTTCAAGCCCACCTTCGGCAGCATCGCACGGACCGGCGTTCTCGCGCAGGCCCCGAGCCTCGATACGATCGGGGTGTTCGCCCGCGACGTGGCCGGGGCGGCGCTCCTGGCCGAGGCACTGGCCGGCGACGATCCGGCCGATCCGGCGACCGCGCCCGCTCCGCCGCCGCGCCTGCACGCCATCGCCTCCGAGGGTCCTCCGGTGCGTCCGACCCTCGCCGTGCTGCGCAACCTGCCCGGTGCGGAACTGCACCCGGACATGGCCGGCGCCATGGACGAGGTGGTGGACACCCTGGGCGAGGACGCCTTCACCTTCGACCTCCCGCCGCCCTTCGCCGAGGGCGCGCATGCGCAGGAGACGGTGCAGCTCGCCGAGATGGCCAAGACGTTGCACCCCTGGGAGCGGCGGGGCGGAGACATCCTGTCGCGGGGCTTGCGCGAGGCGCTGGCGCGGGGGCGCGCCGTGCCGGCCCGTGACTATCTCGCGGCCCTCGACTGGAGGGGCGTCCTGGTCGCCATGCTCGACGAGGTGTTCGACCGCTGCGACGCGATCCTGTCGCCCGCGGCACCCGGCCCGGCGCCGGTCGGGCTGGAGGCGACCGGATCGCCCGCCTGCAACCGGCTGTGGACGTTCTGCGGTCTGCCTGTGGCGACGCTGCCGCTGCTGTGGTCGGGCGAGGGCCTGCCGATGGGGCTTCAGGTCGTCGGGCGGCGCTGGGACGACGGGCGGCTGTTGCGGACGGCGCGCTGGCTGGAGACCCGCCTGGGCGGCAGAGGGGAGGATGAGTCGTGACCGCGCGCCTGATCGGGCTTCTTGCCCTGCTGACCCTGGCCGGCTTTCTGGGCATCCTCATCTGGAAGCTCCGCCGGCTGGATCTGGGCGTGCTGGTGGGGATCACCCTGGCACTGGCGCTGTGGGACTTCGTGGGGCGTCGCCGCTGAGGACCGGGCCGGCCCCCCCACGCGCCTCGGGTCGTGCGGCAATCTCGGTCGGGGCCGGGCCGGGGGGCGGAGGGCGGCTCGCGCGGCTCCGGCTCGAAGGATCGCTCAAGATGCTGTTTCCACGGCCCTCGGGGCCGTGGCTCGAGGCCGTGCTGCTCAACACGGCTGGCGGATGGACCGGCGGCGACCGGTCGGACACCGAGGCGGAGACTGTCGCCCGTGCCCGTCTCTGCCTCACCAGCCAGGCTTGCGAGCGCGCCTATCGCTCGGCCGGAGGCGCGGCCGAGGTCGGCGTCCGTCTCCGCGTGGGCGAAGGCGGCCGCATCGACTGGCTGCCGCAGGAGACGATCCTCTACGACGGGGCTGCCCTGCGGCGGCGGCTGGAGGCGGACGTGGCAGCGGGCGGCACGCTGATGGTCGCGGAGGCGCTGCTGTTCGGCCGTCTCGCCCATGGCGAGCAGGTCCGGCGCCTGTCGCTGCGCGACCGCTGGACCGTGCGGCGGGAGGGAGAGCTCGTCTTTGCGGATGCGCTGCGCATCGAGGGCGATGCGGCGGCGCTGCTCGATGGTCCTGCAGGGGGCGGCGCTCGAGCCGCGGCCTCCTTTCTTCTGGTCGGGTCGGGGGCCGAGGCGGCGCTGGAGCGCGTGCGTCCGCTTCTGCCCCCGAAGGGAGGAGCGGGCGTGGTGCGCGAGGGAGTGCTGTTCGGGCGGCTGCTCGCGGCTGATGGACACGCCTTGCGCCGGGCGTTGATCCCGCTCATCCTCGCGCTGGCCGAGGCCCCGCTGCCCAAGGTCTGGAGGCTCTGATGCTGCTGTCGCCGCGCGAAAGGGACAAGCTGTTGATCGCCATGGCAGCCGACGTGGCGCGCCGGCGTCTGGCGCGTGGCCTGCGTCTCAACCACCCCGAGGCGGTGGCGCTCATCAGCGATGCCGTGATGGAAGGCGCGCGCGACGGCCGCAGCGTGGCGGACCTGATGGAGGCGGGGGCGCAGGTCCTGTCGCGCGAGCAGGTGATGGAGGGCGTGGCGGAGATGATCGCCGAGGTGCAGGTGGAGGCGACCTTTCCCGACGGGACCAAGCTCGTCACCGTCCATCGCCCGATCCGGTGAGGTTCGCGATGGATCGACCGCTGGTCCCCGGAGAGGTGGACACGCCAGAGGGCGAGATCGTCTTCAACGCCGGGGCGGAGCCGGTGGTGCTGGAGGTCGCCAACACGGGCGACCGGCCGATCCAGGTGGGCTCCCACTACCATTTCGCGGAAGCCAATGCGGCGCTGGCCTTTGACCGGGCGGCCGCATGGGGTCGGCGGCTGGACATCGCCCCCGGCACGGCGGTTCGCTTCGAGCCGGGTCAGCGGCGCGAGGTCGCCCTGATCCCGTTCGGGGGCAGCCGGATCATCCACGGGTTCCAGGGCCGCGTCGGCGGCTCCCTCTGATCTGCCCGAACAGGAGGCGGACCGGGCAGGCGCCTGCCTGCGGTTTCGGCATTCCGCGGACGCCGCTCGTCCGGGCGCCTCGCCTGTTTGACAGGCGCTCGTCGCTCGTCTTCCGCTGGAGCCAGCCCGAGGAGCCTCGTCATGCCCGCCCGTCTCTCCCGCCGCGACTATGCCGCGATGTATGGTCCCACCGTCGGGGACCGGGTGCGTCTGGCCGACACCGACCTGTGGATCGAGCCCGAGCGCGACCTGACGATCCACGGCGAGGAGGTGAAGTTCGGGGGCGGCAAGGTGATCCGCGACGGGATGGGCCAGTCCCAGCGCAGCCGCGCCGAGGGGGCGGCAGACACCGTCATCACCAACGCGCTGATCCTCGACTGGACCGGCATCGTGAAGGCCGATGTGGGCCTGCGCGACGGGCGCATCGCGGGGGTCGGCAAGGCAGGCAATCCCGACACCCAGCCGGGCGTGACCATCGTGATCGGACCGGGCACCGAGATCATCGCCGGCGAGGGGCGCATCCTGACCGCCGGGGGCATCGACAGCCACATCCACTACATCTGCCCCCAGCAGGTCGAGGAGGCGCTCGCCTCGGGCATCACCACGCTGATCGGCGGCGGCACAGGCCCCGCGCACGGGACGCTGGCCACGACCTGCACGCCGGGACCCTGGCATCTGGGCCGGATGCTGCAGGCGGCGGACGCCTTTCCGGTCAACCTGATGTTCGCGGGCAAGGGCAATGCGAGCCTGCCTGCTGCGCTGGAGGAGCAGGTGCGCGCGGGTGCGGCCTGCCTCAAGCTGCACGAGGATTGGGGCACCACGCCCAAGGCCATCGACACCTGCCTGCGCGTGGCCGATGCCTGGGACGTGCAGGTGATGATCCACACCGACACGCTGAACGAGGCGGGATTCGTCGAGGACACGATCCGCGCCATCGGTGGGCGGACCATCCACGCCTTTCACACCGAGGGGGCGGGCGGGGGCCATGCCCCCGACATCATCCGCCTGTGCGGAGAGCCCCATGTCCTGCCCGCCTCGACCAACCCGACGCGTCCCTTCACCGTCAACACGGTGGACGAGCATCTCGACATGCTCATGGTCTGCCACCACCTCGACCGGTCGATCCCCGAGGACGTGGCCTTTGCCGAGAGCCGCATCCGGCGCGAGACGATCGCGGCCGAGGACATCCTGCACGACATGGGCGCCTTCTCGATCATCGCGTCCGACAGCCAGGCGATGGGGCGCGTGGGCGAGGTGATCACGCGCACCTGGCAGACGGCGCACAAGATGCGCGTCCAGCGCGGTGCGCTGCCCGGCGACGGGAGGGCCGATAACCTGCGCGCGCGGCGATACGTGGCCAAGTACACGATCAACCCCGCCATCGCCCACGGCATCGCGCACGAGACGGGCAGCGTCGAGGTGGGCAAGCGCGCGGACCTGGTCCTGTGGCATCCAGCCTTCTTCGGCGTCAAGCCCGAGATGGTGCTGGTCGGCGGCACGATCGCCATGGCGCAGATGGGCGATCCCAACGCCTCGATCCCGACGCCGCAACCGGTTGCCATGCGGCCGATGTGGGGCGCCTTCGGCCGCAGCCTCGAGCGGGGCGCGGTGACCTTTGTCAGCGCCGCGGCGGCCGAGGCGGGGGTGGCCGAGGCGCTGGGGCTGGCAAAGGACGTCGTGCCGGTGCGCGGAACGCGGGGGCTGAGCAAGGCGGACATGCGCCTCAACGACGCGCTGCCCCGCATCGAGGTGGACCCCGAGACCTACGAGGTGCGCGCCGACGGCGAGCCCCTGGTCTGCGAGCCGGCGGAGGTGCTGCCGCTCGCCCAGCGCTACTTCCTGTTTTGAGAGGGCTGGTGGCTAGCGATCTGCCTCCTGCCCGGACCGTCCGCTTCCCGCCGCTGGACAGCGCGCCTGCGGGGCGCGTCGTCCTGACGCACGAGGAGCGCCACCTGCGCCGCCGCCGCCTGGTGACCGAGGCGGGGCAGGGTTTCTTGGCCGACCTGCCGGAGGCGGTGCGCCTTGCGCCCGGATCGGCGCTGGTGCTGGAGGATGGCCGGCTGGTGGAGGTCGCGGCCGCGCCCGAACCGCTGCTCGAGGTGCGGGGAGGCGACCGGGCGCGCCTGGCCTGGCATATCGGCAACCGCCATGCGGCCTGCCGGATCGAGGCGGACCGGCTGCTGATCCGGCGCGACCACGTGCTGGCCGCCATGCTGCGGGGCCTGGGGGCGGAGCTGCGCGAGGTGGAGGAGCCCTTCGAGCCCGAGGGCGGGGCCTATGCGCATGCGCACGGGGATCACCGTGGATGACGGCGCGCTCTTGCTGGCGGCGCGCTGGCTCTCGCCGGCCTTTCCCACGGGGGCCTTCGCCTGGTCGCACGGTCTCGAGCAGGCGGTGGCCGAGGGCGCGGTGCGCGACGGCACGACGCTGCGCCTCTGGATCGCCGCCCTGTTGCGCCACGGGGCGGGCTGGACTGACGCGGTGCTGACCGCGGCCGCCTGGCGTGGGGAGGAGGACCTCGCGGAGCTGGCCGAGCTGGCGGCGGCGCTGGCTCCCTCGCCCGAGCGGCGGGAGGAGACGCTGGCGCAGGGTGCGGCGCTGGCCGCGACCTTGCGCGCGGTGCATGGCTGGGACCTGCCCGACGCGTCCTGGCCGGTGGCGCTGGGTCGGGCCGCGCGCTTGGCGGGCGTGCCGCTGTCCGTCCTGCTGCCGCTGGCGCTGCAGGCGTTTGCGACGAACCTCGTGGCGGCGGGGCAGCGGCTGATGCCCCTGGGCCAGACCGAGGGGCAACGGGCCTTGGTCGCGCTGGGCCCGCTCTGCACCGCGCTGGCGGTCGAGGCGGAGCGGACCACGCTTGAGGATCTTGGCGGCGCGGCCTTCTGGCCCGACATCCTCTCCCTGCGGCACGAAACGCTGGAGCCACGCCTGTTCCGGTCATGAGAAGGAGACGCCATGACCTCGCCCCACGGTCCTCTCAAGGTCGGCATCGGCGGACCCGTCGGTGCAGGCAAGACCACGCTGACCGCCTGTCTGGCGCGGCACCTGCGCGACGAGCTGTCGATGGCCGTGATCGCCAACGACATCTACACCCGCGAGGATGCGGAGGCGCTGATGCGCATGCAGGTTCTGCCCTCGGACCGGGTGATGGGGGTGGAGACGGGGGGCTGTCCGCACACGGCGATCCGGGAGGATGCCTCGATCAACCTGGCCGCCGTGGCCCAGATGCGGGCGCGGCACCCGGACCTGGACCTGATCCTGATCGAGTCGGGCGGCGACAACCTGTCGGCAACCTTTTCGCCCGAACTCGCCGACGTGACGATCTACGTGATTGACGTGGCCGCCGGGGAGGACATTCCGCGCAAAGGGGGGCCGGCGATCACGCGGTCCGACCTTCTCGTGATCAACAAGACCGACCTGGCGCCCCATGTCGGTGCCTCGCTCGAGATCATGGAGCGCGATGCCCGCCGCGTGCGCGAGGGCCGTCCCTTCCTGTTCGCGAGTCTGCGCCACGACCGGGGGACCGCGGAGATCGTCCGGACCCTGAAGCAGATCGGAGGCCTCTGACCGGCGGGCGGCCTTGACGGCGCTCGGCGGGGGCAGTAATCCTTTGGAACGATCCAAGGGAGGGCTCATGCGCTGGGGTCTCATCGGGGCCAGCACGATCGCGGCCGAGCACATGATCGCCGCGATCCGGTCGGAGGGCGGCGAGATCGCCTGTGTTCAGGGAGGGGACGCGGACCGGATCGGCGCCTATGCCGGGCGCCACGGCATTCCCCGGGCCGAGACGGACCTCGACGCCCTCCTGAAAGGTGGCGAGGTGCAGGCGGTCTATATCTCCTCCACCAACGAGAAGCACCGGGCGCAGGCGCTGGCGGCCGTCGCGGCGGGCTGTCACGTCCTGTGCGAGAAGCCGCTAGCGCTGACGGTCGCGGAGGCGCGCGAGATGGTCGGGGCGGCCGAGGCGGCGGGTCTCGTCTTCGCCACCAACCACCACCTGCGCAACGCCGCGACCCATCTCGCCCTGCGCGACGCCGTGAAGGCGGGCCGAGTGGGGCGCGTGCTCTCGGTGCGGGTGTTCCACGCCGTGCACCTGCCGCCGCACCTGCAGGGCTGGCGTATTGACGATCCGGCCGCAGGCGGTGGCGTGATCCCCGACATCACCGTGCACGATGCCGACACCGTGCGCCACATCCTGGACGAGACGCCCGAGACGGTCGTGGCCATGGCAGGCGAGAGCGGCATGGGAAGGGGGGTCGAGGATTCGGTGATGTCGGTCTGGTCCATGCCCTCGGGAGCCATGGTCATGGCGCACGAGAGCTTCACCCACCGTTTCGCGGAGACGGGGGTGGAGGTGCACGGCACGGACGGCTCGCTCTACGGACGCGGGATCATGACCCAGCGACCCCTGGGCACGGTCGAGCTGGTCACGGCGGAGGGACGCGAGACGCTGCCCGCCCCGCCGCACGACCTTTATGCGCGCGGCGTGCGGCTGTTCCACGAGGCGGTCGCGGGCCGCGGCCGACCGGCGGCGGACGGACGCGACGGGATCGCCTCGCTTGCAGTCGCGCTGGCGGTGCGGGAGGCGGCGCGGACGGGACGGCGCGTGGCGGTGGAGGTCTGAGGCATGGGCAAGCTCGTCTCTGCGGAGGAGGCTGTCGCCCGCATCCCGGACGGCGCGGTGGTCACCGTGTCCTCGTCCTCGGCGCTCGGCTGCCCGGACCGGGTGCTGCGCGCCCTGGGCGAGCGCTTCGCGGCGGAGGGGCGGCCGCGCGGCCTGACCGCGATCCATCCCATCGCTGCGGGCGACATGTACGGCGTGGGCGGCATGGAGCATCTGGCGCAGGACGGGCTGCTCGACCGGGTCATCGCGGGGTCCTATCCGTCGGGGCCGTCCTCGCTGCCCATGCCCGAGATCTGGCGGATGATCGTCGAGGATCGGGTGGCGGCGTGGAACGTCCCCTCGGGCATCCTGTTCGACATGCACCGCGAGGCGGCCGCCCGGCGGCCCGGCGTGCTGACGCGGGTGGGTCTCGAGACCTTCGTGGACCCGCGGCGGGAGGGCTGCGCCATGAACCCGCGCGCGGCCGCGCGGCCCATCGTGCGGCGGGTCGAGTTCGACGGGGGCGAGTGGCTGTTCTTTCCGAACATCCCGCCGGATGTCTGCATCCTGCGCGCCACCACCGCCGACGAGCGCGGCAACCTCACCTACGAGCACGAAGGGGCCTATCTCGGCGGTCTCGAACAGGCGATCGCGACGCGCTGCAACGGCGGCCTCGTCATCGCGCAGGTCAAGCGCCTGACCGCCGCGGGCAGCCTGCGGCCGCATGACGTGCGCGTACCGGGGCACCTCGTGGACCTGATCGTGCTCGACCCCGACCAGAAGCAGACCACCGAGACCCCGCACGATCCTGCCATCTCGGGCGAGATCATCCGCCCCTGGTCCTCCTTCTCGCTGCCTCCGCACGGGGTGGAAAAGGTGATCGCCCGCCGCGCGGCGCTGGAGCTGCGCGCGGGGATGACGGCGAATCTGGGCTTCGGTATCTCGGCGCTGGTGCCGCGCATCCTGCTCGAGGAGGGGCATCCGCAGGCCGTCACCTGGGCGATCGAACAGGGGGCAGTGGGGGGCATGCCGCTGGGCGGCTTCGCCTTCGGCTGCGCGTCGAATGCGGATGCCTTTGTCCCGTCGCCCCAGCAGTTCGTGTATTTCCAGGGCGCGGGTTTCGACATCGCCTTCCTGAGCTTTCTCGAGGTGGACCGGGATGGCAACGTCAACGTCTCGCGGCTGGCCAAGAAGCCCTATCTGACGGCCGGATGCGGCGGCTTCGTGGACATCACCGCGCATGCCCGGCGGATCGTCTTCTCGGGCTGGTTCGAGGCGGGGGCCGAGGTCGCGCTGGACGCGGAGGGGGTGCGGGTCGTCCGGCCGGGGCGGTTCCCCAAGATGGTGGACGCGGTCGAGCATGTGACCTTCTCGGGCGCCCGGGCGCGGGCCCAGGGGCAGGACGTCCTCTATGTCACCGAGCGCTGCGTGATCCGGCTCACCGGATCGGGCCTGCTCGCGACCGAGATCATGCCGGGCATCGACCCCGCGCGCGACATCGAGGAGGCCAGCGGCGGGCGCGTGCGGGTGGCGCCCGATGCGGCGCCCATGCCCCGGTCCCTGCTGGCCGAGGGACCGATGGGGTGGACGCCGTGAGCGGCGCGGCGCATCTGGAGATCCGCGGCCCCGTGGCGGAGATCCGGCTGGACCATCCGGCCAAGCTCAACGCGCTGACCGTGCCGATGCTGGAGGCGCTCGAGTCCCATTGCGCCGCGCTCGAGGCGGAGCGGGGCGTGCGGGCCCTGGTCCTGTCGGCCGAGGGGGAGCGGGCCTTCTGCACGGGCGCGGACATCGCGGCCTGGGGTGCGCTCTCGGCGGAGGAGTTCGCGCGCGGCTGGGTGCGGATGGGGCACCGGGTCTTCGACCGTCTCGCGCGGCTCCCGTTGCCGACCGTCGCGGCGATCCAGGGCCCGGCCTTCGGCGGGGGGCTGGAGCTTGCGGCAGCCTGCGACATCCGCGTGATGGGCCCCGCCGCGCGCATCGCCCTGCCGGAGGCGGGGGTGGGCATCGTGCCCGGCTGGTCGGGGACACAGCGCCTGCTGCGCCTGCTGCCCGAGGGGGTCGTCAAGGAGATGGCCCTGTTCGGCCGGCGGATCGACGCGGCCCGTGCGGCCGCGCTGGGATTCGCCGCGGAGGTGGCCGAAGACCCCCGCGCCCGCGCGATCGAGATCGCCGAAGGGATGTCGGCCCTGTCGCCGCGGGCTGTGGAGGCCGCGAAGTGGATGATCCATGCCGCTGCGGGCGAGGACCGGGCGGCCTCGGTCGAGGCGCTGGGCGCTGCGGCCATGGGCGCGACCGCGGACCGCGAGGAGGGCGTGCGCGCCTTTCTCGAGAAGCGGCGCGCGCGCTTCGGGGGAGACTAGGCCATGCGCGACCTGTCCATCCTGCCGGCCGCCGGCGCCCCGCTGCCCGAGCCGTTCGAAGGGCGCCACCTGATCGACGGCTCCTGGCGCCCGAGCGCAGACGGCCGCACGCTCGACCGGCTGTCGCCGGCGCATGGCGCGCTGGTCAGCCGCTCGGCCCTCGGGGGCGAGGCGGAGGCGGAGGCCGCGATCCGGGCTGCCCGTGCGGCCTTCGACGACGGGCGCTGGAGCGCGCGGCCAGGGCGCGAGCGCGCGGCGATCCTTCTGCGCGTGGCCGACCTGATCGAGCGCGACCACGAACGCATGGCCCTGTGGGAGACGCTGGAATCGGGCAAGCCGATCACGCAGGCCCGCGGCGAGGTGAAGAGGGCCGCGGACCTGTGGCGCTTCGCCGCGGGGCTCGCCCGCGGGATCGTGGGCGAGACGCACAACGCGCTGGGCCCCGACATGCTGGGCGCCGTGCTGAAGGAGCCGGTGGGCGTGGTGTCGATCATCACGCCTTGGAACTTCCCCTTCTGGATCCTGTCGCAGAAGCTGCCCTTTGCCTTGGCTGCGGGTTGCACCTGCGTCGTCAAGCCCTCGGAGATGACGCCGACCACCACGGTCATGCTGGGTGCGCTGCTGCTCGAGGCGGGTCTGCCGGAGGGGGTGGTCAACATCGTCCTAGGCGAGGGGCGCCCCGTGGGCGAAGTCCTGGCCGCTCACCCCGCCGTGGACATGGTCTCGTTCACGGGCTCGACCGCGGTGGGCAAGGGGATCGTGCGGGCGGCGGCCGGGACGCTCAAGAAGGTGGCGCTGGAGCTGGGCGGCAAGAACCCGCAGGCCGTGTTTCCTGATGCGGATCTGGAGGCGGCGGCCGACGCCGTGACCTTCGGGGTGTATTTCAACGTGGGTCAGTGCTGCAACTCGGGCAGCCGGGTGCTGGTGCACCGCGCCATCGCCGAGGAGTTCACGGCCCGCGTCGTGGATCTGTCCCGCCATGTGCGGTTCGGCGATCCGCTCGACCCCCGCACGCAGGTCGGCGCGCTCGTCTCCGAGGCGCACGGGCGCAAGATCCACGGTCACGTCCAAGCCGCGCTGGCGGATGGCGCTACCCTCCGCCTGGGTGGCGGACCGCTGGAGGTGCCCGGCCTGCCGGGACCGTTCTACCAGCCCACGGTGGTGGAGGGGGTCCGCCCCGATATGGCACTGGCGCGCGAAGAGGTGTTCGGCCCCGTCCTGTCGGTGCTCGCCTTCGACACCCTCGAGGAGGCGATCGCGCTGGCCAACGACGCGAGCTATGGTCTGTCGGCCGGTGTCTGGAGCGAGAACGTCCACACCTGCCTCGCCTTCGCACGCGGCGTCCGGGCCGGGACGATCTGGACGAACACCTGGATGGACGGCTTCCCCGAGATGACCTTCGGCGGTTATCGTGAAAGCGGCCAGGGACGGGAGATCGGCCGTCAGGGGCTGGAGGAGTTTCTGGAGACCAAGACCGTGGCCATGCGTCTGGGGCGCACCTGGCCGCGGTGGGTGGAGACGGCCCCCTGACCCCGGAAGGGCAGGGGATGGCAAAGCTGGGAGGACCATGATGCGAACGACGAGAACCTGGACCGCCGCCATGGCGCTGGCCTGCGCGGGCACGCTGGCCGCAGCGCAGGAGGGCGCGCCTGTCGAGGTGCTGCACTGGTGGACGTCCGGCGGCGAGGCCGCGGCGCTCAACGTGCTCAAGGAAGCGCTGGGCGAGCAGGGAATCGGCTGGAACGACATGCCGGTGGCCGGCGGCGGCGGCGAGGCGGCCATGACCGCCCTGCGCGCCCGGGTGACGGCGGGCAACCCGCCCACGGCCGTGCAGATGCTGGGCTTCGACATCCAGGACTGGGCGGCCGAGGGAGCCTTGGGCAACCTCAACGACGTGGCCGAGGCCGAGGGCTGGGACGAGGTGGTGCCCGAGGCCATTCAGGAATTCTCCAAGTATGAGGGCAACTGGATCGCCGCGCCGGTGAATGTCCACTCGACCAACTGGGTCTGGGCCAACGCGGCCGTCCTCGAGGAGGCGGGCGTGACGGAACAGCCCGAGACCTGGGACGAGTTCATCGCCGCGCTGCAGGCGGTGCAGGATTCGGGCAAGATCGCGCTGGCCCATGGCGGTCAGGCCTGGCAGGAGGCCACGATCTTCGACGGCGTGGTGCTGTCCACGGGCGGACCGGACTTCTACCGGGCGGCCTTCATCGACCTCGATCCCGAGGCGCTGGGCTCCGAGACGATGGTGGAGGCGTTCGACCGGATGGCGCAACTCCGGGAATTCGTGGACCCCAACTTTTCGGGCCGCGACTGGAACCTCGCCTCGGCCATGGTCGCCAACGGAGAGGCCGGGTTCCAGATCATGGGCGACTGGGCCAAGGGCGAGTTCATCAATGCCGGCCTGACGCCGGGCGAGGACATCCTGTGCTTCCGCGTCCCCGGCACGGAGGGTGCCGTGACCTTCAACTCGGACCAGTTCGCGATGTTCGACGTGGCCTCCGAGGAGGCGCGCGCCTCGCAGGCGGCCATGGCCTCGAACATCATGAGCCCCGAGTTCCAGATCGCCTTCAACACGGTCAAGGGCTCGGTCCCCGCGCGGACCGACATCTCGGATGAGGCGTTCGATGCCTGCGGCAAGAAGGGGATGGCCGACCTTGCCGCCGCGTCCGAGGCGGGCACCCTGCTCGGCTCGATGGCGCACGGGCACGCCAATCCGGCCGCCGTCAAGAACGCGATCTACGACGTCGTGACCGCGCATTTCAACGGCGAATACGACTCGGCTACCGCGGCCGAGGAACTGGTCAACGCCGTCGAAGCGGCGATGTGATCCGATCCGGCGGGGAGGGTGCGCCCTCCCCGCTGCCACAGGGAGGAGGGGAGACATGGCCGTTGCCACAGTGCGACCGGGCGTGGACTGGCGCACGCGATTGCAGGACGTGCTGCCCAAGCTGGTCCTGTCCCCCTCGCTCGCGCTGATCCTGTTCTTCGTCTACGGGTTCATCCTCTACACGGTCTTCCTGAGCTTCACGAACTCGCGGATGCTGCCCAGCCACGACTGGGTCGGACTCGCGAACTACCGCACGCTCTGGGGCCTGTCGCACTGGCACACGGCGCTGGCCAACCTGGCGATCTTCGCCTCGCTCTACATCGTCATCTGCACCGCGATCGGCCTGATGCTGGCCATCTTCCTCGACCAGAAGATCCGGGGCGAGGGGGTGCTGCGGCCCATCTACCTCTATCCCATGGCGCTCTCCTTCATCGTCACGGGGACCGCGTGGAAGTGGTTCCTCGACCCCGGCATCGGACTCGAGAACACGATGCGGCTGTGGGGCTGGGAGACGTTCACCTTCGGCTGGATCAAGGATCGCGACATGGCGATCTACACGATCGTCATCGCCGCGGTGTGGCAGACGTCCGGCTTCGTGATGGCGATGTTCCTCGCCGGCCTCCGGGGCATCGACAACGAGATCCTCAAGGCGGCGCAGATCGACGGCGCCTCGACCTGGAACCTCTACCGGCGGATCGTCATCCCGCTGCTGCGGCCGGCCTTCCTGTCGGCCTTTGTCATCCTGAGCCACCTTGCCATCAAGAGCTACGACCTCGTCATCGCGCTGACGGGCGGCGGGCCGGGCCGGGCGACCGAGCTGCCCGCGACCTTCATGTATTCCTACACCTTCACCCGCAACCAGATGGGGGTGGGCGCCTCCTCGGCCGTCATCATGCTGATGACCATCGCGGCCATCATGGTGCCCTACCTCTATGCCGAGCTGAGGGAGCGCGACCGGTGAGCACGCTGTCGCAGAACCCCCTCGCCGGGCCGGCTTTGCGCGCGGCCCCCGTGCCCTCGCAGGAGACGGCGGTGCGCACCGGGCGCGTCACGCGCGTGTTCATCTACCTCGTGCTGCTGCTCTTCGCGCTGTTCTACCTGCTGCCGTTCTTCATCATGCTCATCAACTCGGTAAAGCCCCTGGGCGAGATCACCGGGGGCAACATGATGGCGCTGCCGCGGGAATGGACCGTCGAGCCATGGATGGCTGCCTGGTCCACGGCGCAGATCGGCGTGCAACCCACGGGTCTCCGGCCCTATTTCATCAACTCGATCCTCATGGTCGTGCCGGCGGTGGCGATCTCGACCCTGCTCGGTGCGCTCAACGGCTACATCCTGACCAAGTGGCGCTTTCGCGGCGACACGATCCTGTTCGGGCTGATGCTGTTCGCCTGCTTCATTCCGTTCCAGATCGTGCTGATCCCGATGGCCCGCACGCTGGGAATCCTCGGGCTGGCGGGCACAACCTGGGGACTCGTGCTGGTCCACGTGGTCTACGGCTTGGGCTTCACCACGCTCTACTTCCGCAACTACTACGCGGCCTTCCCGACCGAGCTGGTGCGCGCGGCGCAGATCGACGGGGCAGGGTTCTTCCGCATCTTCTGGCGCATCATGCTGCCCGTGTCTGGGCCCATCGCCGTCGTCTCGATCATCTGGCAGTTCACCAACATCTGGAACGACTTCCTGTTCGGCGCCTCGTTCGCGGCGGGCTCGGGGGCGCCCGTGACGGTGGCGCTCAACAACCTCGTCAACTCCTCCACGGGCGTGCGCGAATACAACGTGCATTTCGCGGGCGCGATCCTCGCCGCGCTGCCCACCCTCCTCGTCTACATCGTCGCCGGCCGCTACTTCGTGCGCGGCCTGATGGCGGGCTCGGTCAAGGGCTGACCCATGGGCTTTCTCGACATCCGCAACGTCACCAAGTCCTATGGCTCGGTCGAGGTGCTCCACCGCGTGGACCTCGAGGCCGAGGAGGGCGAGTTCCTCGTCCTCGTCGGCCCGTCGGGCTGCGGCAAGAGCACGCTGCTGAACATGATCGCGGGGCTCGAGAGCATCACCTCGGGCGAGATCGCGATCGCCGGGCAGGTGGTCAACCACGTCCACCCCTCCAAGCGCAACATCGCCATGGTGTTCCAGAGCTACGCGCTCTACCCCAACATGACCGTGGCCGGAAACATCACCTTCGGCCTCGAGATGCACGGCGTGCCCCGTCCCGAGCGCGAGCGCGCCCTGCGCGACGTGGCCCGCCTGCTGCAGATCGAGCATCTGCTGGACCGCAAGCCCTCGCAGCTCTCGGGCGGGCAGAGGCAGCGCGTCGCGATGGGCCGGGCGCTGGTGCGCGACCCGGCCGTGTTCCTGTTCGACGAGCCGCTCTCGAACCTGGACGCCAAGCTGCGCGTGGACATGCGGACCGAGATCAAGAAGCTCCACCAGCGGCTGGGCCGCACGATCGTCTATGTCACCCACGACCAGATCGAGGCGATGACGTTGTCCACCCGCATCGCGGTGATGAATGCGGGGCACGTCCAGCAGTTCGGCACGCCCAAGGAGATCTACGACCGCCCCGCCAACCTGTTCGTGGCGGGATTCATGGGCAGCCCGTCGATGAACCTGATCCCCGCGACCGTCGCGGTGGAGGACGGCACGCCCGTGGCCCTGATCCGGGACGAGGGTGGCGAGGCGCACCGGCTGCGCCTGTCGCAGCCGTCGCTTGCGGCCTGGGCGGGACGGGAGATCGTGCTTGGCATCCGCCCCGAGGCAATCACCGACCCCGACGGCGCGGACCGCCAGTCCCGCAACATCCAGCCGCTGCGGGCGCGCGTCTCGGTGATCGAGCCGGCCGGCTCGGACACGTTCGTGGCCACCCCGCTCGGAGGACGCGAGGTCATCGCTCGGATGCGCGCCGACGCCACGGCCCGGCCGGGAGAGGTCTTCGACTTCGCCGTGAACATGGACAAGGCCGTGGCGTTCGACCCGGTTACGGAGGCGCGGATTCCGTGACCGCCCCTGACTGCGTCATCATCGGCTCCGGCATGGGCGGGGCGACCCTGGCTGCCGCCCTCGCTCCCACGGGCCGGCGCATCCTCATCCTGGAGCGCGGCCCGCGCCTGGCGCACGGGGCCGAGGCACGGTCGGACGAGGCGATCTTCGTGCGCGGGATCTTCAGGCCGCAGGAGGAGTGGCTCGATGCGGAGGGCCGACCGTTCAATCCCGGCAACTACTACCAGGTCGGAGGCAATTCCAAGTTCTATGGCGCCGTCCTGATCCGCTACCGCGCCGAGGATTTCCGGCCGCTGCGGCACATGGACGGCACCACCCCCGGCTGGCCCATCGCCTACGAGGACCTGGAGCCCTTCTACAGCCAGGCCGAGCAGCTCTACAGGGTGCGTGGCAGCTTGGGCGAGGACCCGACCGAGCCGCCTCACTCGGCGCCTTATCCCTTCCCGCCGGTGCCGGACGAGCCGCCCATCGCGGACCTGCGACGGCGCCTCAGGGCGCAGGGGCTGCATCCGGCCTCTCTGCCGCTCGGGGTGGATATCGAGGAATGGCTGCGCGGCGGCCGCACCCCCTTCGACGCCTTCCCGAACACGGCGGGCGGCAAGATGGATGCCGAGACCTGCGGGCTGGCCGAGGCCTTGCGCCACCCCAACGTCACTCTCCTGACGGGAGCCCGTGCCCGTCGCCTCCTGGCAGGCGCGGATGGCCGGATCGCGGCCGTCGAGGTGGAGCGCGACGGCCGGGGGGAACGGATCGAGGCTCCGCTTGTCGCGCTCTGCGCGGGCGCGGTCCAGAGCGCCGCCCTGTTGCTGGGCTCGGCCGGGGAACGGCATCCGCGCGGACTTGCCAATCGCTCCGATCAGGTGGGGCGCAACTTCATGAACCACAACGCCTCGGCCGTGCTGGCGCTGCATCCCGCGCGGATCAACGACTCGGTCTATCAGAAATCCCTGGGCTTCAACGACTTCTATCTGACGGGCGGACCGAACGGCGAGCCTCTGGGCAATGTCCAGCTTCTCGGCAAGATCTCCGGGCCGATCCTGGCCTCGCAGACCCGTCTGCCGCGCAGCGCAGCCACGTGGATCGCCCGGCATTCGGTGGATCTCTATGCCATGAGCGAGGATCTGCCCCATCCCGACAGCCGCGTGTCCCTGCGCGACGGGCGGATCGTTCTGGACTGGCGACGCTCCAACTGGGCGGCCCATGAAACGCTGGTTGCCCGGTTGCGCCGCGTCATGCGACGGGCAGGCTATCCGGTCGTCCTCTCGCGCGCGTTCGACCGACGCACGCCGTCGCACCAATGCGGCACCGCCCGGATGGGCGCCGATCCCGACCGCAGCGTGGTGGATATCTGGGGACGCAGCCATGACCACCCGAACCTGTTCATTGCGGATGCCTCCGTCCTGCCCACCTCCGCGGCCGTGAACCCCGCCCTGACGGTGGCCGCCCTGGCCTTGCGGACGGGCTCCCACATCCGGCGAACGGACTGGGCCACATGACTGCCCCCGTCGCCCTTGTGACCGGAGGCCAGCAGGGCATCGGCCTCGGCATCGCGGAGGCGCTCGCGCGGGCGGGGTTCCGTGTGGCGATCGCCTCGCGCTCCGATCCGGAGGCCGGGAGCGTGCAGGAGGCGCTTCGCCGTCTGGGGCCGGGGGCGCGCTTCCTTCGCCACGACCTCGCGGAGATCGGCACCGTCCCGGCCCTGTTCGACCGCGTGGAGACCGAGATGGGCGCGCCGGTCTGCACCCTGGTGCAGAATGCCGGAATCGGGGCTCCGGTGCGCGGCGACCTGCTGGACCTCAGGCCCGAGAACTTCGATCTGGTGCTCGACGTGAACCTGCGCGGGGCGTTCTTCCTCGCGCAGGAGGCGGCGCGCCGGATGGTCCGGCAGCCGCCCGAGCCCTACCGCTCCATCATCCTCGTCACCTCGGTCAGCGCCGTGATGGCCAGCCCCGAGCGCGCGGAATACTGCATCTCCAAGGCCGGCGCGGCCATGGCGGCGCAGGTCCTGGCGCTGCGGCTCGCACCGGAGGGGATCGGGGTGTTCGAGCTGCGCCCCGGCATCATCGCCACTGCCATGACCGAGGGCGTGCGCGACCGCTACGACGCCCGCATCGCGCAGGGCCTCGTGCCGATGGGGCGCTGGGGTCAGCCCGCCGACATCGGCTCGGTCGTGGTGCCGCTTGCGCGCGGGGACTTCGCCTTTGCCACCGGCGCAGCGATCCCGGTGGACGGCGGCCTTTCGGTTCCGAGGCTCTGATGGGCTACGATTTCATCATCGTCGGAGGCGGGTCGGCGGGTTGCGTTCTGGCCGCCCGCCTGTCGGAGAACCCCGCCGCGCGGGTCCTCCTGCTCGAGGCCGGGGGTCGGGACCGGCACCCGTTCTACCATCTCCCCGCGGGCTTCGCGAAGATGACCAAGGGCATCGGGTCCTGGGGCTGGCACACCGTTCCGCAGCGGCATCTGGGCGGCCGGGTGCTCAAGTTCACGCAGGCCAGGGTGATCGGTGGCGGCTCCACCATCAACGCGCAGATCTATACCCGCGGCCACCCCCTCGATTACGAGGAATGGCGCCAGAAGGGTTGCGAGGGCTGGGGGTGGGACGATGTCCTGCCCTTCTTCAAGCGCGCCGAGGACAACGACACCTGGGGCGAGCCGCTGCACGGCAAGGGCGGACCCCTGGGGGTCTCGCGCCCGCGTGCACCGCTGCCCATCTGCAAGGCCTATTTCGAGGCCGCCGCGGCGCTGGGCATTCCCCGCAACCCCGACCTCGCCTCCGACCGGCCCGACGGGGTGGGGTTCTACCAGCTCACCCAGCGCGATGCGCGGCGCTCCTCGGCGGCGCGCGCCTATCTGGGTCCGGCCGAGGGGCGACCCAACCTCGCCGTGCGCACGGGCGTGCAGGTGCGGCGCCTCGTGGTCGAGCGTGGCCGGGCCTGCGGGGTGGAGCTGGCGGGGGGAGAGCGGATCGAGGCCGGAACGGAGGTGATCGTCAGCGCGGGCGCCATCGGCTCGCCCTGGCTGCTGATGCTGTCGGGGATCGGCCCGGCCGACCACCTGCACGAGGCGGGCATCGAACCCGTCCTCGACGCACCGGAGGTCGGCGCCAACCTGCAGGACCATCTGGACCTGTTCGTGATCTGCGAGGTGACGGGACCCCACACCTACGACCGTTATGCCAAGCCGCACTGGTCCGTTCTTGCGGGCCTCCGCTACCTTCTCACGCGCTCGGGTCCCGTGGCGTCCTCTCTGTTCGAGACGGGGGGGTTCTGGTACGCCGAGGAGGGCGCTCGCTCGCCCGACATCCAGCTTCATCTCGGCCTCGGCTCGGGCATCGAGGCCGGCGTGGCGGCGATGCCCAACGGGGGCGTCACGCTGAACTCGGCCTATCTGCGGCCGCGCTCGCGCGGGACGGTGCGGCTGGACCCGGCGGACCCGTGGCGGGCACCGCTGATCGATCCGAACTACTGGGCCGAGGGGCACGACCGGACCATGGCGATCCGGGGGCTGAAACTCGCGCAGGAGATCATGCGCCAGCCGCCGCTCCGCCCCTTCATCCTTGCCGAGCGGCTGCCGGGGCCGGACGTCCGCACCGATGAGGACTACGCCGCCTATGCGGCCCGCCATGCGAAGACGGATCACCATCCCGCCGGCACCTGCCGGATGGGGGTCGATGCCGGCGCCGTGCTGGACCCGCGGCTTCGCCTCAGGGGCGTGGACGGGCTTCGCGTCGCCGATGCCTCGGTCATGCCCACGCTGGTGTCGTCCAACACGAACGCGCCGACCATCATGATCGCCGAAAAGGCGGCCGCCATGATCCGCGCCGAACAGGGGCTCTGAGCCATGCTGCATCTTCCGACACCAGAGGGCCGGCTGGAGCCGTTCCGCTTCTCCCCCGATCCGCTGGTGCCGCGCCCGCCGCGCGGCGCGCTCGCCCGCACGGCCTTTGCGGCCGCGCATGTCGTCTCGGACCCCCTGCGCGAGCGCGATCCCTGGGTCGGTCCCCCGGCCGTGGACTGGGAGGCGACGCTGCGCTTCCGTCACCACCTCTGGGATCAGGGCCTCCATCTGGCCGAGGCGATGGACACCGCGCAGCGCGGGATGGGGGTGGACTGGCCCACGGCGCGCGAGCTGATCGAGCGCACGATGCGCGAGGCGCGCGGCCATCCTCTGCGGCCGCGGGTCGCGGCGGGGGCGGGGACCGACGGGGCCGAGCCCGACGCACTCCGCGACGCGGCCGCGATCCGCGCGGCCTACGAGGCGCAGATGGAGGCCATCGAGCGGGCGGGGGCGCAGGTCATCCTGATGGCCACCCGGGCGCTGCCGCGCCTCGGCGCCGACGCCGAGACCTATCGCGCGGTCTATCGGCCGCTGATCGACGGGGCGGCGCAGCCGGTCATCCTGCACTGGCTGGGCGAGATGTTCGACCCCGCACTGGCCGGATACTGGGGCAGCCGCGACCTCGCCGAGGCGACGGAGACCGTCCTCACTCTGATCGCAGAGAACCCCGCCCAGGTGGACGGCATCAAGATCAGCCTGCTCGACGCCGCCCACGAGGAGGCGTTCCGGGCACGCCTGCCCGATGGCGTGCGGCTCTATACGGGGGACGACTTCAACTATCCGGACCTGATCCGGGGCGACGGCCGGTTCCACAGCCATGCCCTGCTGGGCATCTTCGCCGCCATCGCGCCGGCGGCCGCGCAGGCGCTCGAGGCGCTGGGGCAGGGGGACGCGGCCCGGTATGACGCCCTGCTCGGGCCGACCGTTCCCCTCTCGCGCGAGATCTTCCGCGTGCCCACACGGTTCTACAAGGCCGGCATCGCCTTCCTGGCTTGGCTCAACGGTCATCAGGACCACTTCGTCATGCCCGGCGGCCTCCAGTCGTCGCGCCCGATCCTGCACTATGCGGAGGTGCTGCGCCTGGCCGACCGGGCACGGCTGATCGCGCGGCCCGATCTGGCGGAAGCCCGGATGCGGTCGCTTCTCGCGCTTCACGGGATCGGCTGACGGTGCGGCGCCGGCCGACCATCGTGGACGTGGCGCGCCGGGCGGGCGTGTCCAAGTCCACGGTGAGCCTGGTGCTGCGCCAGAGCCCGCTCGTGCGGGAGGACACGCGCCGTGCGGTCCGCGCGGCGATGGAGGCCTTGGGCTACGTCTACAACCGCGCGGCTGCGGGGCTGCGGGGGTCCGGGGCGGGGCTCGTGGGGCTTGTCATCAACGACCTGCGCAATCCCTTCTTCACGGAGTTCGCCACGACCGTGCAGATGGCGCTGGCGGCCCGCGGCTATGCCACCGTGGTGGCCAATACGGACGAGGATCCGGGCCTGCAGGCCCAGGTCGTGGGCTCCATGATCGAGCACGGGGTGGCGGCGCTCGTCATCTCGCCCACCTATGGCGAGCCGGAGGCGACCTTTGCGCCCGCCGCGCGGGCGGATCTGCCGGTGCTGCAGGTGCTGCGCCGGGTCGGCCCGCCGGATGTCCCTTTCGCATCCCTCGACTACGCCCGGGGCGGGCGGCTGGCGACCGAGCATCTTCTCGATCTGGGAGCCCGCCGGATCGCCTTTGTCGGCGGGCGCGAGGGATGGCCCATCACCGAGGAGCGGCGGGCGGGCTACCGGGCCGTCCTGCGCGAGCGGAGCATGGAGCCGATCCTGCTGCCCGGGCCGAGCACCCGTGCCTTCGGCCGCGAGGCGGCCGGTCTTCTGGCCCGCCACCACCCCGAGGCGGATGCGGCCATCGCCTTCAACGACCTCGTGGCGCTCGGCCTGCTGGCCGGCCTGCCGGCCACGGGGCGGCGCGCGGGCGGCGGAGGGCTTCGGCTGGTCGGGTTCGACGACATCGAGGAGGCTCGGCTCTCCGTCCCGCCGCTGTCGTCCGTGCGCTGCGATGTGGCGGGTCTCGGGCGCTGGACGGCCAGGGCGTTGCTCGCCTGGCTCGAGGAGGGAACGAGACCGCCCCCCGAGACGCGCCTTCCCGTCTCGCTCGTCGCCCGGGAGTCGAGCCTGTCATGACGCATCCCGATCCTCCGGTCCTGCTCCGGGCCCTGTTCGACCGCGCCGTGGCGGTGGCCGATCCGATGCGGGTGGTGCCGGAGCACCTGCCCCCGCGTCCGCCCGGCCGCGTCGTCGTGGTGGGCGCGGGCAAGGCGTCGGCCCGGATGGCGGAGGCGGTGGAGTCGGTCTGGGGTCCCTGCGAGGGGCTGGTCATCACGCGCTACGGTCATGCCCGTCCCTGCCGGGGCATCGAGATCGTCGAGGCGGCCCACCCTGTTCCCGACGCCGCCGGTGCCGCAGCGACCGAGCGGATGCTCCGGCTTCTCGGCAGCCTGGGCGAGGGCGATTTCGCGCTCGCGCTGATCTCCGGCGGGGCGTCGTCGCTTCTGGTGGCTCCGGCCGAAGGGGTGAGCCTGGCCGACAAGCAGGCCGTCGGGGCGGCGCTTCTCGCCTCGGGGGCGCCGATCGGCGAGATGAACCTCGTCCGCAAGCACCTGAGCCGGGTCAAGGGCGGCCAGCTCGCCGCGGCAGCCTTTCCCGCCGCGATGCTGGCGCTTCTGATTTCCGACGTGCCGGGCGACGATCCGGCCGTGATCGGATCGGGGCCGACCGTGGGCGAGCCCTCGTCAGCCGGGGAGGCCCGACAGGTGCTCGAGCGGTGGGGGATCGTGCCGCCGCCCGCTGTCGAGGCTGCCCTGGCGCGACCGAGCGGAGTGGTCCGGCCGGGCGACCCCCGCCTGTCGCGCGCCACCACGCTGGTCGCCGCCGCGCCCTCCCTCTCGCTCGGGGCAGCGGCAGAGATGGCCAGGGAAGCCGGCTGCGCGGTGCGCCTGCTCGGCGACGCGATCGAGGGCGAGGCCCGCGAGACGGCGGCCAGCATGGCGCGGACCGCGCTCGCCGTTCAGGCCGGTCTGGCGCCCGACGCGGCGCCGGTCGTCCTTCTCTCGGGCGGGGAGCTGACCGTGACGCGGCGCGGCGGCGCGGACGGGGTCGGGGGACCCAATGCGGAGTTCGCCCTCGCGCTCGCCCTCGCACTCGACGGGGCGCCGGGCATCCATGCGATCGCCTGCGACACCGACGGGGTGGATGGAGCGGCCGAGATCGCCGGGGCGCTGATCGGTCCGCACAGCCTCGCCCATGCGCGCGGGCAGGGCGTCGATCCGTTGGCCGCGCTGAACGGCCACGATGCGCACAGCTTCTTTGCCCGGCTCGGCGACGGGGTGACGACGGGCCCCACCCTGACCAATGTCAACGATTTCCGCGCGATCCTGGTCGAGCCGCCCCGCACCCGACCGACGGGCCCGCCCCTTGCGCCCCTTGACCCGCGCCCCCCGAGCCCCTAAGCGGAAGGCGCCGGCGGGTTGGCGGAGAGGTTACGCAGCGGATTGCAAATCCGTGTAGACCGGTTCGATTCCGGTACCCGCCTCCAGACGCCTCCCTCCCGTCCTTGTCTCCGCACGCGCCCCTCTCTGCGCGCCGATGCCATGCCCCTGCCGCCCGCGGCATGCGCGCCCGTCCGCCGGTCGGTGCTGCCCCCGCGCAGCATGGCGGCGCGCGGCCCGAATCGACCCTGGGGACGGTTGTGCCACAACATCGTTAAGATCCGGTTAACGCGGCACGGAGGGCCGCCGAGCCCTCTGGACACCGCATCGCGCCTCCCCTAGAAGGCGCCCACCCGATGGGTCCTCCCATCCCCGTGCCCGGGTAGCTCAGGGGTAGAGCAGTCGACTGAAAATCGACGTGTCGGTGGTTCAAATCCGCCCCCGGGCACCACGATCTCCCAGACGCACGACGATCCCTGACGGCCGCTGTCCGCCGAGCGCCCCGGCACCCGCGAGGGGGGCTTGCGATGGCGACTCCGGCAGGACAAGACGCCGCCGGGGACAGCAGGCACCGGGGATCATGCGCTACGTCTTTGTCCATGCGAGCGGCCAGGGGACCAGCCACCGCGACGTGTCGTTCGTGCGCGTGGCGCTGCGGCAGGCCGTCCATGTGGCGGGCGAGGGGCGCGTGGCCATCCTGACGGATCTGCGCGAGCCGCTGGAGGAGCAGGGCGTGGAGGAAATTCCCCTCGGCCGGTTCCGCGAGCAGATCGCCTGGATCGACGAACATTTCGTCAACCTCAGCCCCAATCCGCGCTGGTACGAGCTGGTCTGCTTCCAGCGCTGGTTCGCGGTGCGCGCCCTTCTGGACCATCTGGGCGGCGGGCCGGTGGCGGTCCTCGACTCGGACGTGATGCTCTACCATCCCCTCGAGACGATCGACCGTCCCGAGGCGCTCTGGCAATGCGACCGCGGCCACCCGCACGTGACGGTCATCCGGCGGCCGGAGGTCCTCGATGCCTATCTGGACCTCGTGCGCGAGGTGTATTCGGTCGGCGCCGCCCATCCCCTGATCGCCGGCTACCACGACCCGGCCCGCCGCATCGGCGTGTCCGACATGCTGTTCTGGTGGCGCCTGCAGGAGCGGATGGGCCCCGACGTGCTCCTGCTCGACCGGCCGTTTCCGGTGCCGGCGCTCGGACGCCGCGCGGTGGTGGACGACCGGATGACGGAACCGGACGGCTATGCCATGGCCGGAACCGGCGCGATCAAGCACGTCCGGTTCGACGGAGACCTGCCGCTTCTGAGGCGTGAGGACGGCGAGGAGATCGCGGCCCTCGCCCTGCACTTCCAGAAGAACACCAAGGGCTGGATGTACGACCACGCCACCTATCTGCGCCCCGCCTGGGAGCGCTTCAGACAGGACGGACCGGACGCCGAGGCGCCGCCGCGCCTGCTGGGCGGCGGGTGCCCGTCCGCCCCGGCGGACCGGACCGGATGGGCGCGTGCGCGCCGCCGCATCGAGGGAGCGTTTCCATGGCTTTTGCGCGAAACCTGACCCAGACCGGCTCCACGGATCGTGGCGCCCGGCTGGACGCGGCCCTGGCCGATCTCTGGTCCCGGTTCGAGGCCCCGCGATTCGTCCAGATCGGGCTCGGGCCGACCCCACGGACGGACCGGCTGCGGGCGCTGCTGGACCGGGGGGGCAGCTTCGCGGGCTTCGACCTCGTGCAGACCTGCGAGAAGCACAAGGCGATCCTGACCCGGGAGGGTCTCGGCACCTCCGACCGGCTGCGCTTTCTCGGCCACGGGCGGGGCAGCTACGTGTTCAACCTCGTCACCTGGTTCCGGGAGGGCGGACGCGCGGATGTCATCCTGCTCGACGGGCACCGGACGCTCTATGTGGACCTGCCGGCGCTCTATGTCGGCTGGTGTGCCCTAGCGGAAGGCGGGTTCCTGGTCATCGACCGGCCGGACTGGAAGCTCGCCACCGCGGCAAGCAACATGCATGCGAGCTTCGACGTCTGGAAGGCGCTGGCGCCGCACTACGATTTCGGCCTCTACGAGCGCGAGGAACTGAACCTGCCCCATCTGGCACTGATCCGGGACGTCTTTCTCCGGGGCGTCCACGGCATGGAGCCCGTCCCCGAGGCCGAGGGACCGGACTGGAGCGTCCTGCGCAAGCCGGGCAGCGGGAGCGGCACGTCCCCCCGACCCTTCTGAGCCCGGCCGCTCTGCCCTATCCTGCACCGGCCAGCATCCCTGCCCGAGGAGGCCCCATGCGCGTCGCCGTCTTCAGCGCCAAGCCCCACGACGAACACTTCCTGCGTCTGGCCAACGAGGCGGCGGGCCACGACCTGCGCTTTCTCGAGCCGCGCCTGTCGCCCGAGACCGCGCCGCTCGCCGACGGGCACGATGCCGTCTGCGCCTTCGTCAACGACGACCTCGGGGCGGCGACGATCGAGCGGCTGGCGGCGGCGGGCGTGCGGATGATCGCCCTGCGCTCGGCGGGCTTCAACCATGTGGACCTCGAGGCGGCGCAGGCCGCCGGGCTGGCCGTGGGACGGGTGCCCGCCTACTCGCCCCATGCGGTGGCCGAGCACACGATGGCGCTGATCCTCGCGCTCAACCGGCGCATCCACCGTGCCTATAACCGCGTGCGCGAGGGGAACTTCGCGCTCGACGGCCTTCTGGGCTTCGACATCCACGGCAAGACGGTCGGGATCGTGGGAACGGGGCTGATCGGCTCGATCCTGGCGCGGATCCTGCACGGCTTCGGCTGCCGCATCCTCGCCCACGACCCGCGCCAGAACCCCGACTGCCTCGCCCTCGGGGTGCGCTACGTGGACCTGCCCACCCTCCTGGGCGAGAGCGACATCGTCACGCTCCAGTGCCCGCTGACGCCGCAGACGCACCACATGATCAACGCCGACACGATCCGCCTGATGCGACGCGGCGCCATGCTGATCAACACCTCGCGCGGGGCGGTGGTGGACACGCCCGCGCTCATCGAGGGGCTCAAGGACGGCACGATCGGCAGCCTCGGCCTCGACGTCTACGAGGAGGAGGAGGGTCTGTTCTTCGAGGACCTGTCGAACACGATCATCCCCGACGACACCTTCGCGCGCCTGCTGACCTTTCCCAACGTCCTCATTACCGGCCATCAGGCCTTCTTCACGCGCGAGGCGCTGACCGCCATCGCGGAGACGACGATCGCGAACCTCTCGGCGTTCGAGCGCGACGGCCGCCCGGTCCATCCGGTGCCGCCCCCACCGGCCGGGGCGGGCTGAGTGCCGCCCGCGCTTCTGGCCGCGGCGCCGCTGCTCGTGGTGCTCGCGGGCATGGTCGGCCTCGGCCGCTCGGCCGCCGTGGCGGGGGCGGCGGGCCTTGCCGTGGCGGCGGCGCTGACCGCCCTCGCCTTCGGGGTGCCGGCCGCTCCCGGTCCTGGGGCCGCCGCCCTCGGCATCGGGGCCGAGGCGCTCCACTCCACCGCCGTGATCCTGTGGATCATCCTGCCAGCCCTCGCCATCCACGAGTTCGGCCAGCGCTCGGGCGCGGTGGACCGCATCCGCGACGCGCTCGCCCACCTGACATCCGAGCGGCGGATGCAGGCCGTGCTGATCGCCTGGTTCTTCGGCCTGTTCATGGAGGGGGCGGCGGGCTTCGGCACCCCCGTCGCGCTGGCCGCGCCGCTGCTGGTGGGGCTGGGCTTCGCGCCCGTGCGCGCGGTGATCCTAGCGCTCCTCGGCCACGCGGCGGGGGTGTCCTTCGGCGCCGTGGGCACGCCCACGCTCACCCAAGCCGAGATCGCGGGCCTTCCCGCCCGCGACATCGCTCTGGGCATCGCCGCGCTCCACGCAGCATTGGGGACTGGCCTCCTCCTTGCCGTGGTCTGGCTCGCGGGCGAGGGGGCGCCGTCCCCGCGCGACCTGCGGCGGACCCTCGCCGCGGCGGCGTTGTTCCTTGTCCCCTCGGTCGGGCTCGCCGCGCTGGTGGGGCCGGAACTGCCGACGCTGGGGGGCGGGCTCGTGGGACTCGGCCTCTTCGCCTGGCTCCTGCGGCGCGGAGAGGCGGGGCAGGGGGGCGGGCCGGACCTGCGCCGGCTCCTGCCGGATCTCGCGCCCTACCTCCTCGTCCTCGTCCTCGTGCTGCTCACCCGCCTCGTGCCGCCCCTGCGCGACGGCCTCTCCGCCCCCAGCTGGGGCTGGACGCTGCCCGGGGGGTTCCACGGGTCGTTCCAGCCGCTCTTCCATCCGGGCACGCTGCTGGTCCTGGGCCTCGTCGGGGGCGCGGCGCTGACGGGGCGGCTCGGCCTCCTTCCGGCCGCGCTGGGGGCGGCGCTCGGGCGGCTCGGCCCCGTGGCGCTCGCGCTCCTGGTGATGCTGGCGCTGTCGCGGCTCATGGTCCATTCCGGCATGATCGCCGCGCTGGCCGAGGCGGCGGCCCGGACGGGCGCCCTCTGGCCGCTCCTCGCCCCCCTCGTGGGTGTGCTCGGCACCTTCGTCACCGGGTCGGCCACCGCCTCCAACATCCTGTTCACCGAGTTCCAGTCTGAGACCGCCGCCGCGCTCGGCCTCGCCCCGGTCCCGCTTCTCGCCGCGCAGGGCTTCGGCGCGGCCATCGGCAACGTGGTGGCCCCCCACAACATCATCGCGGGCTCCGCCACCGTGGGCCTCCATGCGCGCGAGGGCGAGATCCTGCGTCGCACCGCGCCTGCGGGCCTCGCCTATGCGCTGGCCGGGGGGCTGCTGCTCATCCTGTGGACCTGAGGAGGACCCGCTTGCATCTCGTCCAGATCCTTCTGCCGCTGGCCGACAACGAGGGCCGCCCGTTCCCGCGCGCCGCCATCGAGGCGCTGCGCCGCGAACTGGCCGAGCGCTTCGGCGGCGTCACCCTCTATTCGCGCGGGCCCGCCGAGGGCGTCTGGCGGGCCGAGGGCTGGACCGCCCACGACGACATCGTGGTGGCCGAGGTGATGTGCGACCCGCTCGACGAGGGCTGGTGGCGCGGTTTCCGCGAACGGCTCGAGCGCGACTTCCGGCAGGAGGAGGTGGTCGTCCGCGCCCTGCCGCTGCGGCGTCTCTAGAGCGGGTCCGGCAGCCCGAACCGGTGCACCCGCCCGTCCGCGGCGATCCGGCGCACCGTCCTGAGATCCACCGAGCGCGGGGCCCGCGCCCGCACGTCCCAGACCGGCAGGAGGTGCGGATGCCGCGCCGCCCGGGTGGCGGCCGCGCGGCGCGCATGGGGCAGGGCGCGCTCGCCCTTCTCGCGCAGGCGCAGTGCGGCAGGCTGCACCTGCATCGTCCGCAAGCTGCCGTCCTTCTTGAGAAAGGTCACCGTGCAGAACCGCCCGCCGCAGCCGGCGATCAGGTCGCGCCTGCGGGCGAGGTCGGGGGGCAGGGCTGGTGCCGACGGGCGCATGGATCACCTGTGGGCAGAGTTGTGGATATGGGAACCGGACCCATCATCTTCAACGTCTTGCGGCCTGAACCTGCAGCTCCGTCACACCCGCCTTCGCCCGCCCGTCCCGCAGCAGCAGCCAGCCGACCGAGACCGGCAGCCGGAACCGCCGCGGCCCCGCCGCGCCCGGATTGACGAGCAGCATCGCCCCCCGCCGCCCCACCTCCGGCCGGTGGGAATGGCCGACCACCGCCACGTCCCACCCTGCGCCGTCCGGCAGGTCCGCCTCGCGATGGACCATCCCCACCGTGACGCCCGCCCCGCGCAGGACGACCCGCCCGGGCAGCGCCCCGGCCTCGCCGGTCCGTTCCACGTTGCCCCGCACCGCCCAGACCGGTGCCAGCGCGCGCAGCCCCTCCAGCACGGACGGCTCTCCCACGTCGCCCGCATGCAGGATCGCGTCCGCCCCCCGCAGCAGGGCCACCGCCTCGGGTCGCAGAAGACCGTGCGTGTCCGCGATCAGGCCCAGCCGCAGCGGCCCCGGCCCCAGATCCACCATCCCGCGCCCCCGATTGACCCCGCCCGCCCCGGACCCTAGGTCGCGGCCATGGCGCGCGCACCCCTTCTCCAGCTTTCGGACATCTCGCTGACCTTCGGCGGCACACCGCTGTTCGAGGGCGTCTCGGTGCAGGTCCAGCCCGGCGACCGGATCGCGCTTGTGGGGCGCAACGGGTCGGGCAAGTCCACGCTCCTGCGGATCATGGCGGGCCTCGTCGAGCCCGATCGGGGCGAGCGCATCCTGGGCCCCGGCGTCTCCGCGGGCTACATGGAGCAGGACCCGGACCTGTCTGCCTTTCCCACGCTGGGCGCCTTCGCCGCCGCGGGTCTCTCCCCCGGCGAGGAATGGCGCGTGGCCGCGGCGGCCGAGGGGCTGGGCTTCGACCCGGATCGGCCCGTCGCCACCGCCTCGGGGGGCGAGCGGCGGCGTGCCGCGCTCGCGCGGCTCCTGGCCGAGGCGCCGGACCTCCTGCTCCTCGACGAGCCCACGAACCACCTCGACATCGCCGCCATCGCCTGGCTCGAGGAGCGGCTCCTCGCCCATTCCGGCGCCGTGGTCCTGATCTCGCACGACCGGGCGGTGCTGCGCGCCGTGACGGGGGCGACGCTCTGGCTCGACCGCGGCACGCTGCGGCGGCAGGACAGGGGCTTTGCCGCCTTCGAGGAATGGCGAGACCGCGTCTGGGCCGAGGAGGACGCGGCCCGCCACAAGCTCGACCGCCTGATCCGCGCCGAGAGCCGCTGGGCGGTCGAGGGGATCAGCGCCCGGCGCAAGCGCAACATGGGTCGCGTCCGCGCGCTCGAGGCGCTGCGGGCCGAGCGGCGCGAGCAGATCCGCCGGACGGGCGCCGCCGCCCTCGCGCTCGACGCAGGCCCCCTCTCGGGCCGCCGGGTGATCGAGGCGCGGGGCCTCGCCAAGCGCTTCGGCGACCGCACGATCGTCGAGGGGCTCGACCTCGTCGTGGCGCGCGGGGACCGGCTGGCGATCGTGGGGCCGAACGGCGCGGGCAAGACCACGCTCGTGAACCTGCTGCTCGGCCGCCTCCGTCCCGATGCGGGCACCGTGATCCACGGCACCAATCTCGAGGTCGCGGTGCTCGACCAGTCCCGCGCCGCGCTCGACCCCGACGCGACCCTCTGGGACAGCCTTGCCGGAGACCCCGAGATCGGGGCGGGCCGGTCCGATCAGGTGATGGTCCGCGGAGAGCCGCGCCACGTCGTGGGCTACCTCAAGGACTTCCTGTTCGCCGAGGCGCAGGCCCGCGCGCCCGTCCGCTCGCTCTCGGGGGGCGAGAAGGCGCGGCTCCTGCTCGCGCGGATCATGGCCCGCCCCTCCAACCTCCTCGTCCTCGACGAGCCCACCAACGACCTCGACATCGAGACGCTGGACCTCCTGCAGGAGGTGCTGGACGGCTATGACGGCACCGTGCTGCTGGTCAGCCACGACCGCGACTTCCTCGACCGCGTGGCGACCGCGACCCTCGTGCTGGAGGGGGACGGCCGCGCCACCCTGTTCGCGGGCGGCTGGAGCGACGCAATGGCCCAGCGCGGCGGCCACCCCCTCGGCGCGCCGCCCGCCGCGCCCGCCCGCTCCGGGCGCTCCGCCTCTGCCGCCCCGCCCGCGCGCTCCGCAAGGCCGACCGACCGCCCCCGCCTCACCTTCACGGAGCGGCACCGCCTCGACGCGCTTCCGGCCGAGATCGACCGCCTCTCGGCCGAGGTGACACGGCTCGCCGACCTTCTCTCCGACGCCACCCTGTTCGAGCGCGACCCCGCCCGCGCCGCTCGCGCGGCCGAGCTTCTGGCCGACCGCCAGTCCGCGCTGGCCCGGGCCGAGGAGGAATGGTTCGCCCTCGCCGAGAAGGCCGAGGGCTGAGGCCCGTCACCCCCCCGCGGCGCGGTCCTGCCGCCGCACCTCGTCCCAGAGCGCGTCCATCTCGGCCAGCGTGCTGTCCTGCGGCCTCCGGCCCCGCTCGGCCAGCCGGTCCTCCACGGCGGCGAAGCGGCGCTCGAACTTGTCGCAGGCCCGCCGCAGCGCGGCTTCCGGGTCCACGCCCAGATGCCGGGCGAGGTTGGCCAGCACGAACAGGAGGTCCCCCACCTCCTCCTCGCGCGCGTCCGGCCCCTCGGCCGCGGCGACCTCGCGCGCCTCCTCGGCGACCTTCTCCAGCACCGGCCCCGCATCGGGCCAGTCGAAGCCCACCCGCGCCGCCCGGGCCTGCAGCTTCTCCGCGCGCTTCAGCGCGGGCAGCGCGCGCGCCACGCCGTCCAGCACGCGCCCCGCGCCCCGCTCGAGCGCCTTCTGCGCCTCCCAGGCGCGGGTCTGCTCGGCCGCCGTCCGCACGGCGCCCTCGCCGAAGACATGCGGATGGCGGGCCACCATCTTGTCGGCCACCGCCGCCGCCACGTCGGCAAAGTCGAACAGCCCCGCCTCCTCTGCCATGCGCGCGTGATAGACCGCCTGCAGCAGCAGATCCCCCAGCTCGCCGCGCAGCCCGTCCCAGTCCTCGCGCGCGATCGCGTCGGCGACCTCGTAGGCCTCCTCGATCGTGTAGGGCGCGATCGTGGCAAAGGTCTGCTCGAGGTCCCACGGGCACCCCCCGTCCGGGTCGCGCAGGCGCGCCATGATGTCCAGCAGGCGGGCGGTCTCGTCGCGGGGGTCGCGAGGCATTGCTCTCCTCCGGGGGGGCGGCTAGGCCGGGGCATCCCACAGGCCCCGGCCGGAGTCCACATGCCCGTCCTCAACCGCATCGCCGCCTTCGCCGACGACATGGCCGCCTGGCGCCGCCACCTGCACCGCCACCCGGAACTGGGGCTCGACTGCCCCGAGACGGCCGCCTTCGCCGCCGCCCTCCTGCGCGGGTTCGGCGTGGACGCGCTCCACGAGGGGCTGGGCCGCACCGGCCTTGTCGCGCTGATCCACGGCCGCGCGCCGGGCCCCGCCGTGCTCCTGCGCGCCGACATGGACGCCCTGCCCATCGAGGAGGCGACCGGCGCCCCCCACGCCTCCGCGGTGCCGGGCCGGATGCATGCCTGCGGCCATGACGGCCACACGGCCATGCTGCTCGGCGCCGCGCGCTACCTCTGCGAGACGCGCGCCTTCGCGGGCACCGCCGTCATCATGATCCAGCCCGGAGAGGAAACCTCCGCCGGCTGCCTGCGGATGATCGAGGACGGCCTTCTGGACCTCGCCCCCGTGCGCGAGGCCTATGCGCTCCACTCGCTGCCCGGCGCGCCGGTGGGGGCCTTCGTCACCGCGCCCGGCCCCGTCATGGCCGCCTGCGACACCTTCACGATCCGCTTCCGGGGGCAGGGGGGCCACGCCGCCTACCCGCACGAGACGCGCGACCCGATCCTGCCCGCCGCCGCCTGCGTGACCGCGCTCCAGTCCGTCCCCGCGCGCGACCGCGACCCGCTGCGCGGCTGCGTCCTGGGCGTGAGCCAGATCCACGGCGGCACGACCGACAACGTCGTGCCCGACACGGCCTGGATCAACGGCACGATCCGCACCTTCGACAAGGCCGTGCGCGCCCGTGTGCACGCCCGCATCGCCGAGGTGGCGCAGGGCATCGCCGCCTCCTTCGGCACCGCGGCCGAGGTCGAGATCGAGACGGGCTATCCCGCCACCGTCAACGACCCCGCCCGCACCGCCTTTGCCGTCTCCGTCGCGCGCGAGGTGTCGGGCCTCGTCGTGGACGACGCCCCGCCCGAGATGGGGGCCGAGGACTTCGCCTTCCTGCTCGACCGCGTGCCGGGCTGCTACCTGTTCGTCGGCAACGGCGACACGGCCGGGCTGCACCAGGCCGGCTACGACTTCGACGACGAGGCCGCCCCCGCCGGCGCCTCGCTTCTCGCGCGCCTCGTCGAGCGCGCGCTGCCGCTGGAGGGCTGAGCCATGGCGCTGGAGGATGCGGGCCGCGAGATCGACCGCGCGCTGACCGGGGACCTGCGCGGCCTCGCCTACGAGAACGCCTTTGCCGGGGCCACGTCCTTTCTGCGGCGGCGCTACGCCAAGGACCCCGCAGGGGCGGACGTGGCGGTGATCGGCGTGCCCTTCGACGCGGCCGTGACGCACCGGCCCGGCACCCGCTTCGGCCCCCGCGCGCTGCGCGAGGCCTCGACGCTCCAGCCCTTCGACCCGCCCTGGGGCTGGCCCTTCGACCCGCTCTCGGACCTGGCGGTGGTGGATGCGGGCGACATCGCCTTCGACTATGCCCGCACCGACAGCCTGCCCCCCGCCGTCACCGCCCGGATCGCCGAGGTGCTGGACGCGGGCGCGGCTCCCCTCGTGCTCGGGGGCGATCATTCGATCACCCTGCCGGTGCTGCGCGCGATGGCCGCGCGCCACGGCCCCGTCGCGGTGGTCCAGTTCGACGCGCACAGCGACCTGTGGCCCGACGACGACCCCGCCCGGATCGACCACGGCACCTTCCTCTACAAGGCCGTGCGCGAGGGGCTCGTGGATGTCGCCCGCTCGGTCCAGATCGGCATCCGCACCGTGACGGCGGACCGGCTCGGCGTCCCCATGATCGACGCGCGCGAGGTCCACGAGGAGGGCCCCGCGGCCGTCGCGCGCAAGGCGCGCGCCATCGTGGGCGACGCACCCGCCTATCTCACCTTCGACATCGACGCGCTCGATCCCGCCTTCGCGCCGGGGACCGGCACGCCGGTCTGGGGCGGGCTCGCCTCGTGGCAGGCCCAGGGCATCCTGCGCGACCTCGCGGGCCTGCGCGTGCTCGGCGGCGACGTGGTCGAGGTCTCGCCCCCCTACGACCCGACGGGCGCCACCGCGATCGCCGGCGCCCATGCGGCGACCGAGATCCTGTGCCTGATCGGCTGGCACAGGCTGGGGCGCGGCTGAGCGATGCCCGCGGCCGCCGATGCCGCCGGGGCCGCCCTGCGCCGCGCCGTGGCGGTCGTGGCAGGGCTGAACCTCGGCTATTTCGGTATCGAGGCGTCGGTGGCGCTGGCGATCGGTTCGGTGGCGCTGCTTGCCGACAGCGTGGACTTTCTCGAGGATGCGAGCGTCAACCTGCTGATCCTGCTGGGTCTGAGATGGTCGCTCGCAGCGCGCGCCCGGCTCGGCATGGGTCTCGCCGTGCTGCTGCTCGTGCCGGCGCTGGCGACGCTCTGGATGGCGTGGGACAAGCTGCAGCAGCCCGTCGCGCCCCCGCCGCTGCCGCTGATGCTGGCCGGGGCGGGGGCGCTGGCGGTGAACCTCGCCTCGGCGGTGCTGCTCGCGCGGGTGCGCGGCCACGGCGGCAGCCTGGGCCGAGCGGCCTTCCTGTCGGCGCGCAACGACGCGCTGGCCAATCTGGGGATCGTCGCCGCCGGTCTCGTGACAGCGGTCCTGTGGCGCTCGGCCTGGCCCGATCTCGTCGTGGGCCTCGGCATTGCGGCGCTCAACGCCGACGCTGCGCGCCAGGTCTGGACGGCCGCGCGGCGCGAAGCGTCCGGTGCGCCCTGAGGCGCTGGCGGAGGCGGCGCGACCGCCGCCCCCGCCCGGTCGGGCTCAGAACCCGGCCTTGATCTGCTCGAACACCTCGGCATGGCGGATGCGCTGCTCTGGCGAGATCGGAAGCTGCGCGAACACGGGCGCGTCGATCGGACCCAGACCGGCGGCGGTCAGATCCTCCTCGCCGACCAGCTCCTCCATGGCCGGCGCGTTGGGGCTGCCCCAGCCCGCCTCGACCAGCGGGCGAACCGATTCGGGGCTGTGGAAGGCGTTGACGTAGTCGTACATCTTGTCCTCGGAGCCCGGCCCGTTCGCCAGGTTCACGAAACCGCAGAGCCACACGGACGAGCCCTCGGCCGGTTCGCGCTGGAAGCCGATGGGACGGCCTTCCTCGCGCATGGTCGGGTAGGTCTCGTTCCAGGCCCAGGCGATCAGGACCTCGCCCGTGCTCAGAAGCTGGGCGAGTTCGGCCGGATCGGTCCAGTAGGTGCGGATGTTGGGATGGGCCGCGCGCAGCCAGGCGGCCGCGGCCTCGAACTGCTCGTCCGTGACCTCGGTCCAGTCCGTCACGCCGGTGGCGAGATAGGCCAGCGCCCAGGCATCGTCCACGTTGTCGGGGATCGTCATGCGCCCCGCATAGGCCGGATTGTGGAACACCGCGAGCGAGGCGACGTCCTCCTCGGGGACCTGCTCGGGATTGTAGGCGATGGCGGTGGAGCCCCAGTCCGACGGGATGAAATACACGTCCTCGCCGGTGCCGATCTCCGTGCCCATCAGGTTCCGGTCGAGGTCGTCGGCCGCCTCGATCCGCGACATGTCCCAAGGCTCCAGCAGGCCGCTCTCCTGCCACTTGAGCACGGAGCCCGCGCAGATATGGGCCATGTCGGCGCGGAAGCCCGCGCGCACCTTCTGGAACGCTTCCTCCTCGTCGCCGAAGAACGAGAAGGTGGGAGAGGCGCCGTGCTTCTCGATGAACGGCTGGTGGAAGGCCGGGTTCTCGAACCCGGCATATTCGAGGATCAGAAGATCGGCGGTCTGCGCGGACGCCGCGCCGGCAAGGGCAACGGACGCGGCACCGAGGAGAAGGGCGGTCTTCATCTGGGATGGTCTCCGATGGCTGAGGGGGAAGGGGACCGGCCCGACGGGCGGACCGGGCGCCGCGCGGGCTCGCCTCGTGGTCCGTCGCTGGCGCCCATGGGCTCGGCCTCCGCTCGCATGGCCGGATTCCTGCGGCCTGGCGCAGAGATTGGGGCAAAGACCACGGGATGCAAGCCGCCCCCGCGCCGGCGTGACCCGCGCGGGGGCGCGGCCCGCGCCGTCAGCTGTCGCTGCCGCCGGGGACCAGCCGCACCAGTTCCCCGTCCTCGTGGTCCGTGATGACCCAGATGGCGCCGTCCGCCACGGCCACGTCGCGCACGCGGCGGTCCAGGGCGATCACCTCCTCGGCCGCGACGCGGCCCTCCTCCAGCGTCACGCGCACGATCCCCCCGGTCTGCAGGCCGCCCACCAGCATGTCGCCCTGCCAGGCCTCGAATGCGGGCTCGTTCCACACGAAGGTCAGACCCGACGGGGCGACCGTCTCCTCGAAGATGTGGACGGGCGGGGTCATGCCCTCCATCGTGGGGCCGACCCCGATCGGCGCGCCGGAATAATCCACGCCGCCCGTGGTCCAGGGCCAGCCGTAATTATTGCCGCCCACCAGCAGGTTGATCTCGTCGCCGCCCTGCGGCCCGTGATCGACGGCCCAGACCTCGCCCGTGGACGGGTGCACCGTCAGCGCCTGGATGTTGCGGTTGCCGGCGGTGAACAGGAACTCGTTGGCGTCCTCGTCCCAGGACGGATTGTCCTCGGGCGCCTCGCCCGCGTCGGTCATCCGCAGCACGCTGCCGGCTTGATCCTCCAGGTCCTGCGCCCGCTCGATGTTGCGCCGCTCCCCGATCGAGAGGTAGAGCGACCCGTCCAGCCCCCAGGCCATGCGGCCGCCGAAATGCAGGCCGCTCGAATCCTGATCGGCCTCCTGCATCACCCAGACGTCCTCGGCCTCGCCGAAGCCCTCGCCGTCCCACTCCGCGCGCTGGACGACCACCGCCGCGCCGCGCTCGGTCTCGCGCGAATAGGACCAGTAGACGAGGCCGTTCTCCTCGAAGTCCGGGTGCAGCAGGATGTCGAACAGCCCCGCCTGGCTGCGCCCGGTCTCGCCCTCGTAGCGGAACAGGTCCCCGAGCGTCACGAGCGGCTCCGACAGCTCCCCCCCGGCCGGGACGCGGCGGATCGTGCCCGCATTGCGCTCGGTCACCAGAACCGATCCGTCGGGCAGCACCGCCATCCCCCAGGGATGCTCGAGCGGGGCGGCCACCGTCTCCACGGTCAGGGTCAGCCCGCCGCTCTCCACGGTCTCGGGCAAGGCGAGGGCAGGGGCGGCCAGAAGGGCCATGGCCGAGGCGGCCCCGAGGCATCGTGCACGGGTCATCGGGTCTCTCCACTCTGTTCGCATTCACGGACCCAACCCCCCCGGCCCCCCCGCCGTTCCCCCCCGCGCCCGTCGGTCCCCCTTGCGGCGCGCGCCCGCGGCTGTCACCCAAGGATGACCCCCCTCCCGGAGGCGCCCATGTTCACCGCCCTTCTGACCGACCGCGAGGACGGCCGCACCCGCTCCGCCGTCACGCACCTCTCCGACGACCGCCTGCCCGCGGGCGACGTCACGGTGGCCGTCCGCCACAGCACGGTGAACTACAAGGACGGGCTCTGCCTCGCGGGGCAAGGGGGGCTCGTGCGCGACTGGCCCCATGTGGCGGGCATCGACTTCGCGGGCGTGGTCGAGGCCTCAGACGACCCCGCCTGGCGCCCCGGCGACGAGGTCGTGCTGACCGGCTGGCGCGTGGGCGAGACGCGCTGGGGCGGCTACGCCACCCGCGCCCGCGTGCGGGGCGCCTGGCTCGTCCGCCGCCCCGAGGGGCTCACCCTGCGCGAGACGATGGCGATCGGCACCGCCGGGCTGACCGCCGCGCTCGCGCTGCTGCGGCTCGAGGAGGAGGGTCTCGCGCCCGGTCAGGGGCCGGTCCTCGTCACCGGCGCCTCGGGGGGCGTGGGCTCCGTCGCGCTCGCCCTCCTGGCCGCCGCGGGGCACGAGGCCGTCGCCGTCACCGGCCGCCCCGAGCACGAGGATTATCTGCGCAGCCTCGGCGCCGCCCGCATCGTCCCCCGCGCCGACCTGTCCGCCGCGCCGGCGAAGCCCCTCGAATCCGAGACCTGGGCCGGCTGCATCGACGCCGTGGGCGGCGCCATGCTCGCCCGCGTCCTCGCGCAGCTGCGCTACGGCGCCTGCGCCGCCGCCGTGGGGCTCGCGGGCGGCGCGGCCCTGCCTGCGACCGTCATCCCGTTCCTGCTGCGCGGGGTGAGCCTTCTCGGCATCGATTCGGTCATGGCCCCCATCCCCCGGCGAGAGGCCGCCTGGGCCCGCCTCGCGCGCGACCTCGACCGCGACCGCCTCGCCGCCATGACCGTGTCCGCCACGCTCGACGACGTGCCCGCCCTGGGCCGGCAGATCCTCGCCGGACAGGTGCGCGGCCGCGTCGTCGTGGACCTTCCCCAGACCTGAAGCCCCGGACCCCCCACCATGACCCCGCTCGACACCGCCTGGGTGCGTGCCCAGTTCCCCGCCTTCTCCGTGCCCGCCCTGCAGGGTCAGGCCTTCTTCGAGAATGCCGGCGGCTCCTATCCCTGCCGGGCGGTGGTGGACCGCCTCACCCGCTTCTACACCGAGCGCAAGGTCCAGCCCTACGCCCCCTACGAGGCCTCGCGCCTCGCCGGCGAGGAGATGGACGAGGCGCGCGCCCGCCTGTCGGCCCTGCTCGGCATCGCACCCGAGGAGCTGTCATTCGGCCCCTCCACCTCGGCCAACACCTATGTGCTCGCCTCGGCCGTCCGCCGCACGCTGCGCCCCGGCGACGCGATCGTGGTCACCGACCAGGACCACGAGGCCAATCAGGGCGCCTGGCGCCGCCTGGCCGAGGACGGGGCCGAGATCCGCGAATGGCGCATGGACCCCGCGACGGGGCATCTCGATCCCGACGCGCTCGCCCCCCTTCTCGCCGACGGACGGGTGCGCGTCGTGGCCTTCACCCACTGCTCGAACGTGGTGGCCGAGATCCACGACGTTCCGCGCATCTGCGCGATGGCCCGCGCGGCGGGGGCGCGCACGGTCGTGGACGGGGTCAGCTACGCCCCCCACGGCCTGCCGGACGTGGGCGCGCTCGGCTGCGACGCCTATCTCTTCTCGGCCTACAAGACCTACGGGCCGCACCAGGGCCTCATGGCGATCCGCGCCGAATGGGGGTGGGAGCTGCCCAACCAGGGGCACTTCTTCAACGGAGACTCGCTCCCCAAGCGCTTCACCCCCGCGGGGCCCGACCACGCCCAGATCGCCGCCTGCGCCGGCATCGCCGACTATCTCGAGGCGCTGTCGGCCCGCCACGGCGGCCCCGCCTCGGGCGCGGGCGCCGCGCGCCACGCCCACGACCTGATGCGCGGCCGCGAGGTGTCGCTTCTCGCCCCCCTGCTCGAGGCGCTCGCAGGGCGCAACGCCGTCCGCCTTCTGGGCCCCGCCGACCCGGCCTGCCGCGCCCCCACCGTCGCGCTCGAACTCCCCGGCCCGGCCGAGGAGGCCGCCCGCGCTCTCGCCCCCCACGGGATCATGGCCGGAGGCGGCGACTTCTACGCCGTCCGCGCGCTGCGGGCGCTCGGCATCGACCCGGCCAAGGGCGTGCTGCGCCTCTCCTTCACCCACTACACCACCGAGGAGGAGATCGACCGCCTCATCCGCGCGCTCGACGCTGTCCTGCCCCGCTAGGCGCCCCCGCTGCGAGCGGCCCGCGTGATCCGCCCGCCCGGTGCGGCCGTAGGCGGCGCATGGACCGCTCTCCCGTCATCGTCTGGTTCCGGCGCGACCTGCGCCTGTCGGACCACCCCGCCCTGCACGAGGCCGCCGCGACGGGGCGCCCCGTCATCCCCGTGGCGCTGCGGGACGAAGGGGTGGACGGCATCGGCGCCGCGGCCCGTCTGCGCTGGGGCCTCTCGGTCGCCCGCCTCGCCGCCGCGCTCGGGGCGCGGGGCAGCCGCCTGATCCTGCGCGCGGGCCCTGCCGCCGACGCCCTCGCCGCGCTCGTGCGCGAGACGGGCGCCGGCGCCGTCTGGTGGACGCGCCTCCACGACCCCCTCTCGCGCCGCCTCGAGGCCGAGGTCCGCGCGGCCCTCGGCGCGCTCGACCTGCGCGCCCGCCCCGGCCACCTCCTGCACGAGCCCGAGGCCGTCGCCACCGCCCAGGGCACGCCCTTCCGCCTCTATGCCCCCTTCCAGCGCGCGGTCGCCGCCCGCGACCCGGGCGAGCCGCTTCCCGCCCCCTCCCGCCTGCCCGCGCCGGACCGCTGGCCCGCCTCCGACGATTTGGCCGCGTGGCACCTCGGCGCCGCCATGAACCGCGCCGAGCCTATCGTCGCCGCCCATCAGCACCCCGGCGAAGACGCCGCCCGCGACCGCCTCGGCGCCTTCGCCGAGGCCGCCCTTGCAGGCTACGCCAGGGGCCGCAACGACCTCTCGGGCCAGGGCTCCTCCGGCCTCTCCGAGCACCTCGCTTGGGGCGAGATCTCCGCGCGCGAGGTCTGGCACCGCGCGGGCCTCGGGGCCGGGCGGGGCGCCGCCGGGGGGGCCGAGGCGTTCCGGCGCGAGATCGCCTGGCGGGAGTTCTGCCACCACCTCCTGTTCCACTTCCCCCACATCGAGTCCGAGCCCTTCCGCCCCGGATGGGAGACCTTCCCGTGGCGCGACGACGCCCGCCTGCTCCTCGCCTGGCGGCAGGGGCGAACGGGCCTCGCACTGGCCGATGCGGGGATGCGGCAGATGTGGGTGACGGGGCGGATGCACAACCGGATGCGCATGCTCACGGCCTCGGTGCTGGTCAAGACGATGGGCCTGCATCCCCGCCATGGCCAGGCCGTCTTCGCCGACTGCCTGACGGACTGGGACCCCGCCAACAACGCCGTCAACTGGCAATGGGTCGCGGGCTCAGGCCCCGACGCCGCCCCCTTCTTCCGCGTCTTCTCCCCCGAGGCGCAGGCGCGCGAGCACGACCCCGACGGCGCCTATCGCCGCCGCTGGCTGGCCGAGGGGCAGGCCGACCCGCCCCCGACCGCGCTCGCCTTCTTCGACTGCGTGCCGCGCCGCTGGGGCCTGTCGCCCGCCGATCCGCCCCCGCGCCCGGTCGTGGACGCGGCCGAGGGGCGCCGCCGGGCGCTGGCCGACTTCGCCCGCTGGCGCGAGGGGCAGGTCCGGGCGGGGCAGGGCGCCTGACGCCGGGTCTGGCCGCCGCGCCACGCCCCCCGCCTCTCGTGAGCGGCCGCGCTTGCACCGCTCCGCCCGCCGCCGGAGAGTGCGGCCGACCCGTGCCGCAGGAGGGGCCATGCCCACCGCCGCCAAGCTCGCCGCCGCGCTGCTCTTTGCCGCCCTGGCCTGGATCGTCTCGCGGCTGACCTTTCCGCTCTGGCCCGAAGGCGCCGATCCCGGCCGCTTTGCCGAGATCAACGCGGCCGTGGGCCTCGTGCTCGGATGGCGGATGGCGGGTGCGCGCGCCGGCACCGGCTGGACCAGCGGGATCGGCCACGGGCTCACCACCGCCGTGGCCGTGGCCTTTGTCTCGCTGTTCCTTCACAGCTTTGCAGAGATGATCCGCCAGTCGCTGCGCAAGTTCTATGACGGCCCGATGGAGGCCGTGGTCGCCGTGTTCGGCCTGCTCGTCGAGCAGGGGGCGCGGCTCGGCTCGCCCCAGACGGTCGGGGTGCTGCTGGCCGGCGGCGCGGCGGCGGGACTCGTCACCGCCTGGTGCGGGCGTCATTTCCGGTGAAGCCTCTCTTCGTCTATGGAACCCTGCGGCATCGGCCGCTGCTCGAGACCCTGGCGCGGGACCTCGGCGGCGCCCGGGCGGAACCGGCGCGCCTGCCGGACCATGCCGTGCGGCGGCAGGCGGACGGTCCCTGGCCGGCCCTCGTCCCCGCTCCGGGCGAGACGGCCGAGGGCACCCTCTGGACCGGCCTGCCGCCCGAGGCGCGCGACGCGCTCGACCTGTTCGAGGTGCCCTTCGGCTACCTGCCCCGGCCGGTCCGCGTGCAGACCGACCGGGCAACCGTCGAGGCCGAAGCCTATTTCCCGCCCGAGGGCCTGTCCGTCGCCCCCGAAGCCTGGTCGCTCGAGACCTGGTGCCGCGAGGCGGGCGAGGCCGCGCTGCTGATCGCCGCCGAGATCGCCGCGCACGACCCGCCGCTCGCCGCCGGATCGCTGGTCCGGCAATGGCCGATGATGGCCCATCGCGCCGCGGCCCGCCTGCGGGCGCGGGGTGCCCCCGCCACGATCCGCCACCGCGCCGCCCCCGGCGACTGGGATCTGCGGCCCAACCGTCCCCCCGTGGGCGACTTCTTCAAGATGGTCGGTCTGGACGTCGCCCACCGCCGTTTCGACGGCACCCGCGCCGAGGGCCTGCTGCGCGAGGTGTTCCAGGGCGCCGACGCCGCTCTGGTCCTGCCCTACGACGAGGCGCGCGACCGGGTCCTTCTGGTGGAACAGTTCCGCTGCGGTCCGGCCCGGCGGGGCGACCCCCAGCCCTGGACGCTCGAGCCGGTGGCGGGGCTGGTCGATGCAGGCGAGACGCCGGAGGAAGCCGCCCGCCGCGAAACGGCCGAGGAAGCCGGCCTTCGGGTGGAGCATCTGGTGCCGATGTTCGCGGGCTATGCCAGTCCCGGCAATGCCACGGACCACTTCTTCGCCTTTCTCGCGCCCTGCGACCTGCCGGACGACCACGCGACGCGCGGCGGCCTTCTGGAGGAGAACGAGGACCTGCGCCTGCACCTGCTGCCCTTCGAGACGGCGATCGCCCTCGTGGACAGCGGCGAGGCCAACGCGACTCCCCTTGTCGCCATGCTCCTGTGGCTCTTCCGCTGGCGGATGCAGCGGCGCGGATGAGGCGCGCCGACCTGTCCCTTCGGGCAGGCCCCCCTTGCCTCGCCGCTCCCCGTGGCCACCTTGGGACGGGGGAGAGGGGGACAGGACCATGGCCATGCGCGGAGAAAGCTGGGCGGCCCGCCGCCGCCGGTCCGAGGGACCGCTCGACGGGGGAGAGATCGCGCTGGCCCGGGCCCAAGGGGTCGAACTTGCCTTCGATGCGGCCCAGACCGGCTGGGTGCCTGCCGCCCTGGCCGACGATCTGGTGCCCCCGGCCACCGCTCCGCCCCGTGCGGGCGGCGCGCGGCGCATCGGCTTCCGGCCCTGGCGCAGCGCGGATGTCCCGCTGTTCCGCGAGCTGCTCGACGATCCGGCCGTCTGGCGCCACCTGCCCGAGCCCTATCCGGACCCGCTGACGGATCGCGACGCCCTGGCGCTGATCGCGGTCTCGAACGACGGCCCGCACCACACGGTCCGGGCGATCCTGCTCGACGGCCGGCCCGTCGGGCAGGTCCGGCTCGCCTTCATGGCGGGCACGGACGCCGGTCTGGGCGAACTCGGCTACTGGATCGGCCGCGCCTTCTGGAACCGCGCCATCGCCTCCGAGGCCGTACCCCTGTTCGTGGCCCGGATGTGGCGGACGCATCCGGGGCTGGGGCGGATCGTCGCCCGGGTCCACGCCGACAACCCCGCCTCGGCGCGGGTCCTCGAGAAGCTGGGAGCCCAGCCGGCGGGCCTCGACCCCCGCTCGCCCGCCTGGCGGCTCTTCGTGCTGGACCGGGGCGCTGCGAACCGGCGAGCCCGATCTGCCGCCGCGAGGCACCCCGGCCTTGCCCTCGCGCCGCAGACAGGGGCCGCCGACCGGCCGTCGGCTTGAGATCGCGTCAGTCGGACCGGCGCAGGTTTCCCGCCATCATCCGCCCGTCGCGTCCGGTGATGAGATCGAATTCGACCTTCTGGTTGTCGGCCAGGCCCGTCATGCCGGCCTGTTCCACGGCGCTGATATGGACGAACACGTCCTTGCCGCCGTCATCGGGGGCGATAAAGCCATAGCCCTTCGTCGTGTTGAACCATTTCACGGTGCCCTTCGGCATCGCCCGTCTCCATCCTTCGCGCCGGCCGCCCCCGCGGCTCGCGGGTTCAGCTAGCCCGCCTGCCGAGACGGGCAACGCCGGCCGAACGACAAAGTGCACAGGTCCGCCGGGGACAGCGGAAAGGCCCGGGCACCCTGCCGGCACCCGGGCCCTTCCTGCCTGCAAAACGGTCAGTAGCGATCGCGCTCGCCGCTCAGGCGGGTCGTCTCGCCCGTCCGGTCGTCCTCGATCTCCACCTCGGTCTTGCGCACCGTGTCGGTGACGGTCTCGTGGCGGACCTCGCTCTCCTCGCGCAGCGCGATCTCCTCGACCACGCGCGCCTCCTTGGAGACGACGGCCTCCTCCTCGTATTCGCGCGCCTCGATCACGCGCTCGCCGTCGCGGAAGTCGGCGGCTTCCGCCGGGCGGTCCACCGGGCGGCGCTCCACATAGACGCGGGTCGAGCGCAGGTCCACCTCGGCGGAGACGGGTTCCTCCCGGACATAGGAGCGCACGCGCACGCGGCCGCCTTCGCGGGCACGCTTGCCGACGGCGAGCTGCTCCTCGACCACCTCGACCGTCTCGCCGGGCGCGCGCTCGTGCCGGCCCATGTCGCGGCGGCCCATGTCGGCCGCCATCTGGGTCTGGCCGCGCATCCCGTCGTCGTAGATGGTGCCGCGGTCCTGATCCTCGATCCCACGCGCGCCCAGATCGACGCCGACGGCGGCCGCCGACATCCCCGCCCGGGCGCTGTCGCCGCGGTAATAGTCGGAATGCTCGTAGCCCCAGCCCGAGGAGCGCCATTCGCTCTCGCGGGAGTCGAGATCGACCGAGCCCTCGTCATCCAGGATGTCGATGATGGTGTCCTCCATGACGGGGTCGTAGCCCGTCACCGCCACCATGTGCGACCCGCGCGAAAGGCCCTCGGCATAGGTGTAGCGGTCCTCCTCGGGAAAGAAGAAGTCGCCCAGCGATTCCCAGAAACCCTTGTGCGTCTCGCGATAGCGCGGATCGTCGCGATAGGCGGGATCGCTGTAATCCCAGCGGGTGCCGCCCTCGTGCGAATAGCCGGGGGTATAGCGGATCGCGCTTTCGGCGACGCCGGCCTGCCGCAGGCGCGCCACGGCGCGCTCGGCCTCGGCGGCGGAGTCGAACATGGCAGTCAGCGTGCGGCTGCCGGAATAGGTCGTGTCCATCGGGTGCTCCTCACTCGGACGGGGTGGTGGGCGTTTCGGGGGGCAGACGCTCCACATCCGCCACCTGGCGGCGGAGCGTGACGGGGACCTCGACCTCGTGCCGGCGGGTGAGCCGGCGGATGCGGACCTCCTCCACGAGGACCAGCTTGGTCTCGTAGATCAGCCGCTCCTCGTAGATCGGGATGATCGTGACGTCGCCCTCCTCGCGGGGGGCTTCCATGGTCTCCACGACGCGCTCGATGGGCACGCGCTCCATCTCCACCGCCGTATCCTCGAGCGGGACCCGCAGGGTCTCCTCGCGCGATTCGGTGTGGGTCCGGATGCGGATGCCGCCGCGATCGACCACGCGGCGTTCGATGACGGGGCGTTCCTCGACAAGCGCGAGGCGGTCCTCGGCGATGCGACCCTCACGGGTGTCGAGCGGTCGCAACTCGTCGCCCGCGACCCCGGGGGGGCGCGGCTCGTCGTATCTGGCGGTCATGGCGTCCTTCCGTCCGCCCGCACCCCCTCGGCGCGGGTTGCCGGCTCAACGCCTGACTCGCGGCTTCGTTCCCTCGGTTCTCAGCGGCGCAGGTCGGGCGGCACCGCGTCGGCGGAGAGCCGCGCCACCGCCTCTTCCAGCGCCAGGACCTCGCTGCCCTCCTGCCCCAGCCGCCGCAGCGAGACGGTGCGCCCTTCCACCTCGCGCATGCCCAGCGCCAGGATCACCGGGACCTTGCCGACGGAATGCTCGCGCACCTTGTAGTTGATCTTCTCGTTGCGCGTGTCCGCCTCGGCCCGCAGACCGGCCGCCGCCAGCCGCTCCGTCACCTCCGCCACATAGGTGTCCGCCCCCGACACGATGGACGCCACCACCACCTGCCGCGGCGCCAGCCAGAAGGGCAGGCGGCCGGCATGGTTCTCGATCAGGATGCCGATGAACCGCTCGAACGAACCCAGGATCGCCCGGTGCAGCATCACGGGCCGGTGCTTCTGCCCGTCCTCGCCCACATATTCCGCCCCCAGCCGCTCGGGCAGGTTGAAATCGGCCTGCAACGTGCCGCATTGCCACTCGCGCCCGATCGCGTCCGTCAGCGTGAAGTCCAGCTTGGGCCCGTAGAACGCCCCGTCGCCGGGGTTCAGATCGAACTCCCGCCCCGCCGCCCGGATCGCGCCCTCCAGCGCCGCCTCCGCCTTGTCCCACACCGCGTCCGAGCCCACGCGCACCTCCGGCCGCGTGGACAGCCGGATGCGGAACCGCTCAAAGCCGAGGTCGCGGTACACCTCCGTCAGCATCCGCAGGAACCGCCCCGTCTCGGCCTCGATCTGGTCCTCGGTGCAGAAGATGTGCGCGTCGTCCTGCACGAATCCCCGCACCCGCATCAGCCCGTGCATCGAGCCCGAGGATTCGTAGCGGTGGCACGACCCGAACTCCGCGAGCCGCAGCGGCAGGTCGCGATAGCTCTTGATGCCCTGGTTGTAGACCTGCACGTGGCAGGGGCAGTTCATCGGCTTGAGCGCGTTGACGCGCTTCTCGCGCGCGCCCTCCTCGTCCACCTCCACGATGAACATGTTCTCGCGATAGGCCTCCCAGTGGCCCGACCGCTCCCACAGCACGCGGTCCACCACCTGCGGCGTGCGGATCTCGCGATAGCCGTGGGCACGCTGGCGGCGGCCCATGTAGTCCTGCAGCGTGCGATAGACCGTCCAGCCGTTCGGGTGCCAGAACACCATCCCCGGCGCCTCCTCCTGGAGGTGGAACAGCTCCATCTCGCGGCCGATCCGGCGATGGTCGCGCCGGGCGGCCTCCTCCAGCATGGCCAGATGCGCCTTCAGCTCGTCGCGCGTGCGGAACGCCACTCCGCTGATGCGCTGAAGCTGCGGGCGCGTGACATCCCCGAACCAGTAGGCGCCCGACACCCCCATCAGCTTGAACGCATCCGCCGGAAGCTGCCCGGTATGCGCCAGATGGGGGCCGCGGCACAGGTCCATCCACTCCCCGTGCCAGTAGAGGCGGATGGGCTCGCCTTCGGGGATGCGCCCGATCAGCTCCACCTTGAAGGGCTCTCCCGCCGCCTCGTAATGGGCCAGGGCGCGGGCGCGGTCCCAGACCTCCGTGCGCACGGGCTCGCGCGCGGCGATGATGCGGCGCATCTCGGCCTCGATCGCGCCCAGATCGTCGGGCGTGAAGGGCTCGGCCCGGTCGAAGTCGTAGAACCAGCCCGTCTCGGTCACGGGACCGATCGTCACCTTGGTCTCCGGCCACAGCCGCTGAACCGCCTTGGCCATCACATGCGCCAGGTCGTGGCGGATCAGCTCCAGCCCCTCGGGGTCCTTCAGCGTGCGGATCTCCAGCGCGCCGTCGCGCTCGATCGGCCATTGCAGGTCCCAGTGCACCCCGTCCAGCCGCGCCGATACCGCCGCCTTGGCCAGCGAGGGCGAGATCGCGCGCGCCACCTCGGCCGCGCTCGTGCCCCGCGGCACCTCGCGCACGGCCCCGTCGGGCAGGGTCAGGCGCACGGTCCCGGTCAGGGTGTCGGCGGTCTCGGTCATGGTCCGGCTCCTCGTCGGTTCGGCGCCCACGGTTGCGCCCGGTTGTGAGGGGCGCGCACCCGCGCCCGGAGACGCCGCATGCGCGGCGGGACGCCCGGACTCCTCGCGGGCGCGGCCGCGCGCCCGGCGGCGCCGCGTTGTCGCGCCCGCTTGCGCCGGGGTCAAGCCTCGGGGCAGGGTCCCTGCGCCAGAGGCCGGAGACACCCGATGGAGACGATCACCACCCCTCAGGGCCGCACCCTCGCGCTCCGCCGGCAGGCGGGCAGGGGACCCGCGGTGCTGTTTCTCGGCGGCTTCGCCTCGGACATGACGGGAACCAAGGCGGCGTGGCTCCACGACTGGGCCGCCGGGCAGGGCCGCGCCTTCTGCCGCTTCGACTATTCCGCCCACGGCGCCTCTCCCGGCCGGTGGGAGGACGGCACGATCGGCGCCTGGGCCGAGGATGCCGGGGCCGTGCTCGACCTGCTGCCGCGCCCCGCGATCCTTGTCGGCTCCTCCATGGGCGGCTGGATCGCGCTGCTGCTCGCGCGGGCCCGGCCGGGGGACGTGGCGGGCCTCGTCACGATCGCCGCCGCCCCCGACTTCACCGAGGACCATTACTGGGACGCCGCCACCCCCGACCAGCGCCGCGCCCTCGAGGAACGGGGCCGCCTCGAGATCCCGTCCGAATACGGCGCTCCCCTCGTCATCACGCGCGCCCTTGTCGAGGACGGCCGCCGCCACCTCGTGCTCCGCTCGCCCCTCCACCTGCCCATGCCCGTGCGGATGCTCCAGGGCACGGCCGACCGCGACGTGCCCTCCGCCACCGCCCTGCGCCTGCTCGATCACGCCACCGGCCCCGACATCCGCCTCACGCTCGTCAAGGACGCGGACCACCGCTTCTCCACCCCCCGCTGCCTCCGGCTCATCGGCGCGGCGGTCGAGGAGGTGTCGTGACGTGACCGCGCCCCTGCCGCCCCTCGCCGACATCCCCGACTGGCTCGTCGCGCTCGAGGCGCGCGCCCCCGCGCTGCGCCCCGGCGCCGCCGCCCGCCTCGACTGGGGCGACAGGCCCGGCGCGCGCACGGACTGGTGCGTCCTCTTCGTCCACGGCTTCTCGGCGAGCCCGCGCGAGCTGTCCCCCTTCCCCGAGCGTCTGGCCGGGGCGCTCGGCGCCAACGCCATGTTCGTGCGCCTGACCGGGCACGGACAGGACGGCGCGGCGATGGCGCGTGCGCGGCTCCGGCACTGGCGCGCCGACGTGGCCCGCGGCTTCCGCATCGCCCGCGCGGCCGGCACCCGCACCCTCGCCGTGGGCTGCTCGACCGGCGCGACGCTTCTCGTGGACGCCCTCCTCCGGGGCGAGGAGGCCGCCGCGGCCCTCCTCGTGTCGCCCAATTTCGGCCTGCGCGACCCGCGCGCGCGCCGCCTGCTCGACGCGCCGCTCGCGCGGATCTGGGGCCCCCTCGTCGTGGGGCGCGAGCGCGTGGCCGACATGACCCCTGCCCAGGCGCTGATCTGGACCGCGCGCTATCCCTCCTCGGCGCTCGTCACGATGGGGGCGGCGCTGCGCGCCCTCGACGGCGCCGATCTCGGCCGCCTGCGCCTGCCCGCCCTTTTCGCCTATGCCGACGAGGATGCGGTCGTGGACCCTGCCGCCGCCGCCTCGGCCATGGCCCGCTGGGGCGGCCCGGCCGAGCGGCTGCGCCTGCGGCCCCTGCCGGGCTGCGACCCTGCCGCCCACGTGCTGGCCGGCGACGGGATGTGCCCCGCGGGAACTGCGCCGCTGCTGGCCGGCGCGCTCGACTGGGCCGGGCGCGCGCTGGGCGTCAGTCCGAGGCCGTCGCCCCCGCCACCCGCGGCATGAGCGAGGCGACGGCGCGGGGCCGCCGCGGGCTCTCGGCCGCGTTGTCGTCGAAGAAGCGCAGGACCAGGGGCCGGATGTTGTCCCGCCACGACCTGCCGGCGAAGATCCCGTAATGGCCCGCGCCCGGCTCCAGATGCGCGGCCTTGCGCGACGGGGGCAGGCCGGTCAGCAGGTCCAGCGCGGCCAGGCATTGCCCCGGCGCGCTGATGTCGTCCTTCTCGCCCTCGACCACCATCACCGCCGTCCGCGTGATCCGCCCCAGATCGACCCGCCGCCCCCTCACGGTGAAGGCGTTGCGCGCCACCTCGCGCCCCTTGAAGATCCGCTCCACGGTCGAGAGGTAGAACTCGGCCGTCATGTCCATCACGGCCAGGTATTCGTCGTAGAAGGCGTTGTGCTTGTCGTGGTCGCTCGCCTCCCCCTTGGCCACGCGGAACATCTGGTCGATGAAGCTCCGGCTGTGGGTCTGCGCATTCATGCTCATGAAGGACGCGAGCTGCAGGAGGCCCGGATAGACCATCCGCCCCACGCCGCGGTACTTGAAGCCGACCTGCTGGATCATCGTCTGCTCCAGCACCCCCATGGTCACGCGCCGCCCGAAATCCGTGACCTCGGTCGGGTTCGCGTCCGGGTCGATCGGCCCGCCCACCAGGATCAGCGACCGCGGCTGCGCCTCCTCGTCCTCCGTGGCCAGCAGCGCCGTGGCCTCCAGCGCGAGCGGCGCGGGCTGGCAGACCGCCATCACGTGCAGGTCGGGGCCCAGATGCCGCATGAACTCGGCCAGATAGAGCGTGTAGTCCTCGATGTCGAAGGTGCCCTCCGACACCGGAATGTCCCGCGCGTTGCGCCAGTCGGTGATGAACACCTCGCAATCCGGCAGGAGCGAGATCACCGTCTTGCGCAGCAGCGTCGCATAGTGCCCCGACATCGGCGCGATCAGCAGCACGCGCCGCGACCGCGGAAACCGTCCCGGCACGCGGAAATGCACGAGATCCCCGAAGGGCTTGCGGATCAGCGTCTCCACCCGCACCGTATGGTCGCGCCCGTCGTCGCCCGTGACGGCCGAGATGCCCCAGTCCGGCTTGACCACCATGCGCGCGAAGGTCCGCTCCGTCACCTCGCCCCAGGCCTTGATCCAGTCCACCAGCGGGTTGCCGCTCGCCGCGAGCGCCGGATAGGACCCCCAGGCCCGCGCCGTGGCGCCCAGCCACTGGTTGGTGTTGCGCGCGCTTTCCATGAGGTCGTAGGTGAACATGGACTTCATATAGGTCTCCGCGACGGTCCGGCACAGCCCGGACCGGGAGGGTCGCGGAGGCGGGTCCGTGATGCTGCGCTTGCAAAGTAGGGCGGGGGAGGAACCATGGCAACAGAGCAGAAGAACGACCCGCCCGAGGCGCGGCAGGAGGGCCGCAACCTGGAAACCTTCGAGCGCAATCTCCGCCGCATCGAGGATCTGAGCGCCCGCCTCGTCTCGGTCATGGCCCAGCGCCGCCACGTGCCCCCCGCGCTTCAGGGGCCGTCGCCCGACCTCTACGTGAAGGCCGCCCAGGCGTGGATGGCCGAGGCGATGGCGAACCCCGCCCGGCTCATTGCCCAGCAGGCCGGCTACTGGACCGAGGCATTGCGCCATTTCAGCGCCATGCAGGCGGCGTTTGTCCCCGGCGCCGGACCGGCGCCCGAGGCCGGGCCGCGCGACCGGCGCTTTGCCAATCCGCTCTGGGATACCCATCCCTGGTTCGCCGCCGTCAAGCATCAGTATCTTCTCAACAGCGAGGCGGTCGCGCGCGCGGTGGACTCGATCGAGGGGCTGTCGGAGCGCGAGAAGACCCGCCTGCGCTACTTCTCGCGCCAGATGGTGGACCTGCTCGCGCCCACCAACTTCCTCGCCACCAACCCGGATGCCCTCGAACGCGCGCTCGAGACGGATGGTCAGAGCCTCGTGGACGGGCTCGAGAACCTCGTGCGCGACCTCGAGGCGCATGGGGGCGAGCTGATCGTCCGCCTCGCCGACGACAGCGCCTTCCGCCTGGGCGAGAACATCGCCACCACGCCGGGCGAGGTCGTGTTCCGCAACCGCCTGTTCGAGCTGATCCAGTACGCGCCCTCCACCGAAACGGTGCACCAGATCCCGCTCGTGATCTTTCCGCCCTGGATCAACAAGTTCTACATCCTCGACCTCAAGCCCCAGAACAGCCTGGTCAAGTGGATCGTGGATCAGGGATTCACGCTGTTCATGGTCTCCTGGGTCAATCCCGATCCGTCCTATCGCGACACGACGCTGGGGGATTACGTCGCCGCCTATCTGGAGGCGACGGACCGCATCCGCACGATCTGCGGCACGGACCGGGTCAACGTCGTGGGCTACTGCATCGCGGGAACCACCCTTGCGCTCGCGCTCGCGCTGCTGGCGCGCCGGGGCGACCGGCGGGTGCAGGCGGCCACCTTCCTGACCACGCTCACCGACTTCTCCGACCCCGGCGAGATGGGCGTGTTCCTCGAGAACGACTTCGTGGACGCGCTCGAGCGCGAGGCGGGCGAGAAGGGGATTCTCGAGTCCTTCTACATGGCGCGCACCTTCTCCTACCTGCGCTCCAACGACCTCATCTACGCGCCCGCCATCCGCTCCTACATGCTGGGCGAGACGCCGCCCGCCTTCGACCTGCTCTACTGGAACGGCGACGGCACCAACCTGCCCGCCGCGATGGCCGTGGAATACCTGCGCGGCCTCTGCCAGCAGGACCGCTTCGCCCGGGACGGCTTTCCGGTCCTGGGCGAGACGGTGCACCTCTCGGACGTGGACGTGCCGCTCTGCGCCGTGGCCTGCCAGAGCGACCACATCGCCGCCTGGACCTCCTCGTGGCGCGGGGTGCGGGCCATGGGGGCGACGGACAAGACCTTCATCCTGTCCGAGTCGGGGCACATCGCCGGGATCGTCAACCCGCCCTCCAAGGGCAAGTACGGCCACTGGACCAATCCCGACTGGCCCGACACGCCCGAGGAGTGGCTGGCCGGCGCCGAGAAGCACGCGGGCAGCTGGTGGCCGCGCTGGGGCGACTGGCTGGCCGGGCGGTCCGGCCCGCGCATCCCCGCGCGCGAGCCCGGAGGGCCGGGGCACGAGCCGCTCGGCCCCGCACCGGGCCGCTATGTCGCGGTCAGCGCGCCCCCCGCCTGACGGCGGCCGCGAAGGCGGGGCCGGACTTTTTTGCTGCATCGCAGAAAAGGGCCTTGTCATGCTGCACCGCAGCATCTATCTGTGGGCCCATGACGCCGGGGCAGGGGTCCCGGATGGATGCAGGAGACCGAGACGATGGCCAGGACGCAGGATTACGTGGCGATGATGAAGGACATGATGGGCAACCTGCCGGTGGACACCACCGCCATGGAGAACCTGTTCAAGTCCCAGACCGCGCTGGCGGAGAAGATGTCCGCGGTGGCCATCCATGCCGCTCGCGAATCGACCGAGATTTCCTCGCGCTGGATGCACGACACGCTCTCCAAGCTGTCCGCGATGACTGCCGCCAAGCCGGAGCCGGCCGATTACGCCAAGTCGATGACCGACTTCCTGGCCGCGACCGCCGAGTCGACGGCCGAGCACATGGCCGCCTTCGCCGAGGTCGCCAAGCGCGTCCAGACGGAGACGATGGAACTGATGATGGCCGCGGGCAAGGACATGTCCGAGGACGTCACCGCCGCGGCCCGCAAGGCCACGCAGGACATGACGGACGCCGCCCGCAAGGCGACCTCCGCCTCGACCAACGTCTGAGATCCGCGCCCGGCGCGCGCGGCCCGTCCTCCCCGGGCCGCCGGCGCACCGCGCGGCAGGGGCGGGCCCTCACCGGGGGTCCGCCCTTTCTTTTTGCCGCATGGCGGCCTAGGGTTTCTGCAACCGCAGCAGGACAAGAGGAGCCCCATGCCCGCCGAGCCCCGCAAGCCGCTCCTCATCAAGCGCTACGCCTCGCGGCGCCTCTACAACACGGAGACGAGCGACTACGTCACCCTCGACGACATCGCCCGCTTCATCCGCCAGGGGCGCGACGTGCAGATCGTGGACCTCAAGTCCGGCGACGACCTCACCCGCCAGTATCTCCTCCAGATCATCGCCGAGCACGAGAGCCGGGGCGAGAACGTGCTGCCCGTGGGCGTGCTCACGGACCTCGTGCGCGCCTACACGACGCAGGCCGCGCACCTGATGCCCACCTTCCTCGCCGCCTCCTTCGAGATGCTGCGCGAGGGGCAGGCCAAGATGCTCGACCAGATGGCCAAGACCAACCCCATGGCCAAGATGCCCGGCTTCGAGGCGCTCCGCGCCCAGCAGGAGGCGTTCTTCAAGGCCATGACCGGCGGCTTCGGCACGACCGCCCCCCGCAAGGACGAGGACGAGCGCGACAAGCCCTGACGGACAGGGGACCCGCGCCGCCCGACATTCCGGGGGGCGGGCTGCCCCCTCATGCCACCTCGGCGAAGACCCGATCCAGCGCCCGGCCCAGCTTGGCGAACATCTCGTCCATCTGCGCCTCCGTCAGGATGAAGGGCGGCGCCAGCACGATGCTCTGGCCCAGCGGCCGGCAGATCAGCCCCTCGTCCGTGCTCGCATTGGCGATCCGCTCGCTCACCGACAGCTTGCTGTCGAAGGGCCGCTTGGTGGCCTTGTCCGCCACTGCCTCCAGTGCGGCCATGAAGCCCACGCCCCGCCACTCGCCGATGTGGGGGTGCTCGGCCAGCTTCGCCAGGCCCGCCTGGAACCGCGGCGTCAGGCGGCGGACATTCTCGGCTAGGCCGTCGTTCATCACCACGTCGATCGCCTTCAGCGCGATCGCGCAGCCCACCGGATGCCCCGAGGCGGTGAAGCCGTGGGGAAACTCCTCGATCGCCTCCGACGCGCGCTGGAGGCGGTCCGACAGCTCCGGCCCCAAGATCACCGCCCCCATCGGAAAGAACCCCGCCGTCAGGTTCTTGGACGAGATGATGGCATCGGGCACGAAGCCGAAGGTCTCGCAGCCCCAGGTGTTCCCCGTCCGCCCGAACCCGCAGATCACCTCGTCCGCGATCAGCGGGATGCCGTGACGCTTCAGGATCGGCGCGACCGCCTGGAAGTAGCCTTGGGACGGCACGATCACGCCCCCCGCGCCCTGCACCGGCTCGGCGAAGAAGCCCGCGATCGTGTCCGCCCCCTCGCGCGCGATCGTGTCCTCCAGCTCCTGCGCCATGCGCTGCGTGAACTGCTCCTCGCTCTCGCCCTCGCGCCCCTCGCGCCAGTAATGCGGGCAGGTCAGGTGGATGAAGCCCGGCAGCGGCAGGCCGAACACGCTGTTGTAGGGCTTTCCGGTCATCGAGGCCGACACCGCCGTGACCCCGTGATAGGCGTTCCACCGCGTCAGGATCTTGCGCCGCTGCGGCTGCCCCTCCGAGGCCCAGAGGAACCACAGCATCTTCACCATCGTGTCGTTCGCCTCCGACCCCGAATTGGTGAAGAACACCTTGCCCGTCTCGAAGGGCGACACCTCCACCAGTGTCTCGGCCAGCATCACCGCCTGGTCCGAGATGCGCCCGAAGAAGGCGTGATAGCCCGGAAAGCGCGCATACTGCTCCTGCGCCGCCGCGATCAGCCCCGGATGGTCGAAGCCCGCGACCATGTTCCACAGGCCCGAATTGGCATCGAGGTATTCGCGCCCGTGCACGTCGTAGATGTAGGGGCCCTTGCCATGGGTCAGCACCACGGCCCCCCGCGCCTTGACCGTGGGCAGGTCGGTGAAGCCGTAGAAGGTGGCCGCGTCCGCGCGCGCCTCCCAGGTCTTGGGGCTCTGGTCGTTCATGGCGGGCCTCCTCTTTGCTCCGTCCTAGCGCGGACCTTGCGACGCGGGCAATGCGGCGCAGGAGCCCCCGGCCCCCGACCGGCGCAAGCCGCTTGCGCTGCCCCGCCACCGTGCGCAACACCCTTGCGCCGGGTCAGAACCCCAGCCGGTCGCGCAGCCCGTACCACGTCATGGCCAGCGTCAGCAGCGGCGCCCGCGCCGCCGCCCCGCCCGGAAAGCGCGGCGTGGGCAGCAGCGCCATCGCGTCGAGGCGCGCCGCCTGACCCAGCACGGCCTCGGCCATGATGCGCCCCGTGATCCCCGACAGCGCCACCCCGTGCCCCGAGAAGCCGCCCCCCGAGACGATGTTGGGCGCCACCCGCATCACCAGCGGCAGCCGCGTCATGGTGATGCCCAGCGTGCCGCCCCAGACATGTTCGATCCGCACGCCCCCGAGCTGCGGAAACAGCCGCGCCAGCCGCTTGCGCAGCGGCCCCGCGATGTCGCGCGGGAATCCCAGCGTGTAGCTCTCGCGTCCCCCGAACAGGAACCGCCGGTCCTCCGAGAAGCGGTAATAGTTCACCACGAACTTGGAATCGGCCACCGCGATGTCCTCGGCCAGAACCTCCTGCCAGCGGTCGGGCAGGGGCTCGGTCGCGCCGATGAAGCTGTTGATGGGCATGACGCGCGCGGCCACTTCGGGCTCCAGGTCGGGCATGTAGCCGTTGCCCGCCAGGATGACGTGCCGCGCCCTCAGCCGCCCTCCGTCCGTGACCAGCACGGCCGGATCGCCCTTCTCGATGCGCAGCACCTCCGAATGCTCGCGGATCAGGGCGCCCGCGGCCTCCGCGCTCCGCGCCAGCGCCAGCGCATAGCGCAGCGGGTGGACGTGCCCCGCGCCCCGGTCGAACGTCCCCCCGGAATAGAGGGGCGAGCGCACCAGCGCCCGGAAGCGGTCGCGGTCCATCACCTCGATGCGGTCGTAGCCATAGCGGTCGGCCAGGAACCGGGCATTGGCCCGTGCGGCATCCGCCTCGGCGGCGTCGTACTGCCCATAGGCCACGCCGGGCAGGAAGCGCGCCTCCGGCGCCTCGCGCTCGCAGAACTCGCGGACCTGCGCCTTGCCCGCCTCGCAGATTTCCCACAGGAGGCGCGCGTTGCCCTCGCCCAGCCGCTCCTCCAGCCATTGCTGGCTCTTGTTGAAGCCCGAGGCGACCTGCCCCCCGTTGCGCCCCGAGGCGCCCCAGCCCGCCCGGTGCGCCTCCAGCACGACGACGCGCAGCCCCGCCTCGGCCAGCACCCGCGCGGCCCAGAGCCCGGTATAGCCCGCGCCCACGATGCCCACGTCGGCGCTCTCCTCGCCGCGCAGGGGCGCGCGCGCCTCCCCCGGAACGTCCGCGCTCGCCGCGTACCAGGACCGGGGCCAGGCGCCCCGGACGGGGTCGTTGCGGTGCAGCGGGTTCATGGCGCCTCCGTCCGTGGTCCGAGAATGCAGAAGCCGTGGCCGAAGGGGTCGGCGCAGAAGGCGACGGCCGGACGCCCCGGCGGGCGGTGGACCGCCTCGACCGCGCCGCCCGCCGCCTCCACGGCCGCCACGGCGGCGGCAAGGTCCTCCACGTGCAGGTCCAGGTGCACGGGCGTCCAGTGCCGCCCGTAATGGCGCTCGGTCCCCTCGGCGGGTGCCGCGCGGCTGCCCGCCGGCTTCTCGGCCAGGGTCAGGCTCTGCCCCGCCGCCTCCAGCACGGCAAAGGCCGGATGCGGCCGCGCCACCTCGGCGAACCCGAACGCCCGGCGCCAGAAGGCCACCCCCGCCTCCAGGTCCGGCACGTCCACCGTCACCCCCAGCCGCATCACACGTTGAGCAGGAGGTGCTCCCGCTCCCAGGGGCTGATGACCTGCAGGAACTCCTCGTTCTCCGTGCGCTTGACGATGGCATAGACGCGCGCGAAGTCCCGCCCCAGCACCTCGTGCAGGTCGGTCGCCTCCTCGAACAGGTCCAGCGCATCCGACAGCGAATAGGGAATCTCGGCGTCGGACTGGTAGGCGTCGCCCTCGAACATCGGCCCCGCGGGCGTGGCCTGCACCATGCCCAGATACCCGCAGGCGAGCGAGGCGGCGATGCACAGATAGGGGTTGCAGTCCATCCCCGGCAGGCGGTTCTCGATCCGCCGCGCCTCGGGGGTGGAGACCGGCACCCGCAGCCCGGTGGTCCGGTTGTCGCGCCCCCATTCCAGGTTGATCGGCGCGGCATGGTTGCGCACGTAGCGCCGGTAGGAGTTCACATAGGGCGCCATCACCGCGATGGCCGAAGGCAGGTGCCGCTGCAGGCCCCCCACGAAATGCAGGAATTCGGGCGTCTCGCCCCCGTCCTCGGCGGTGAACACGTTGCGCCCCGTCGCGTCCAGCACCGAATGGTGCACGTGCATGGCGCTGCCCGGCTCGCCCTCGATGGGCTTGGCCATGAAGGTGGCAAAGCAGTCGTGCTTGAGCGCGGCCTCGCGGATCAGCCGCTTGAAGAAGAACACGTCGTCGGCGAGCTTCACCGGGTCGCCGTGCCGCAGGTTGATCTCGAGCTGCCCCGCCCCTCCCTCCTGCGCGATCCCGTCGATCTCGATGCCCTGGATCTCGGCATATTCGTAGATGTCGTCGATGACGGGGCCGTACTCGTCCACCGCCGTCATGGAATAGGCCTGCCGCGCCGCCGCGGGCCGTCCCGTGCGGCCCATCATCGGCACGATCTCCTTGGCGGGGTCGAGGTTGCGCGCGACCAGGTAGAATTCCATCTCCGGCGCCACGATCGGCGTCCAGCCCCGCTGGTTGTAGAGCTCCACGACGCGCTTGAGCACGTTCCTCGGCGCGATCCCCACCGGGTTGCCCGACAGGTCGTAGGCGTCGTGGATCACCTGCAGCGTGCCGTCCACCGCCCAGGGCGCCGCCGTCGCCGTGCCCAGGTCGGGCCGCATGATCATGTCGGGCTCGGTGAAACCGTCCGTGGCCGCCTCCGCCCAGTCGCCCGTGATCGTCTGGAAGAAGATCGAGTTGGGCAGGTGGAAATACTGCTGCCGCTCCCACTTGGCGGCCGGCACCGCCTTGCCCCGCGCGATCCCCGGAAAGTCGGCAATCACGCATTCCACCTCGTCGAGGCGGTTCGTCTCCAGATAGGCGCGCGCCGCGGCGGGAATCTTGTCGATCCAGCTCATGCCGCCCGCCCTTCCAGAAAGACCCGCGCGATCCGGTCTGCCACCTCGCCCGAGTCGAGCGGCCGGCCCAGCGCCTCGCGCGCCGCGCCCAGCAGCGGCTCGGGCACCACGCCCGGTCCCCGCTCGGCCATCAGGTCGGCCAGGAAGTCCGGGTCGAACTCGGGATGCGCCTGCACGGTCAGGATGGGCGCGTCGTCATAGGCCAGGGCCGCGACCGCACAGCCGGGCGCCGAGGCGATCACCCGCGCCCCCGGCGGCACCGCCGTCACCTGATCCTGATGCCAGGCGTTCAGCGCCACCCGCTCGCCGCCCCATTCGTATTCCGTGCGCCCCACGGACCAGCCGCCCGGATGCTTCTCCACCCGCCCGCCCAGCGCCTGCGCGACGATCTGGTGCCCGAAGCACACCCCCACGAGCGGCCGGCGCGCGTCGCGGATCTCGCGGATCAGCGACTCGAGCGGCGGGATCCACGGATGCCCCTCATACGCTCCGTGGCGGGAGCCGGTCACCAGCCAGCCCTCCGCCGCCTCCGGGCCCGGGGGAAACTCGCCGTCCACCACGGCCCAGGTGCGGAACTCGAGTCCCCGTCCGGCCAGCAGGCGCTCGAACAGGTCGGGATAGTCGCCGTGGCGGGGCCGCAGCGGGTCCGGCGCATGGCCGGTTTGAAGGATGCCGATCAGCATGGGGTGCTCTCTTGGACCCCACGGGCTTACGCCCGGACCCCGGGGGGTCGTCAACCCCCCGGCACCGCCGCGTCAGGCGTTCTCCGCCCACTCCCCCTCGAAGTCGCGCGGCACCAGCAGCACGTCCCGCCCGACCTCCGCCACGCGCCGCCGCCCGATCAGGGCCATCGTCACGTCCATCTCGCGCGCGATCACCTCCAGCGCCCGCGTGACCCCCGCCTCGCCCATCGCGCCCAGCCCGTGCACATAGGCCCGCCCGATCATCGTCGCATCCGCCCCCAGCGCCAGCGCCTTCAGCACGTCCTGCCCCGACCGGATGCCCGAATCGAGCCAGATCTCCGTCCGGCCCTTCACCGCCCGCACGATCGACGGCAGCATCCGGATCGACGACAGCGCCCCGTCGAGCTGCCGCCCCCCATGGTTCGACACCACGATCGCATCCGCCCCCGCCTCCACCGCCAGCCGGGCATCCTCGGGGTCCAGGATGCCCTTCAGCACGAAGGGTCCGCCCCACCTGTCGCGGATGCGCGCCACCTTGCCCCAGTCGAGCCGCGGGTCGAACTGCTCGTTGGTCCACGACATGAGCGAGCGCAGGTCGCCCACGTCCTTCGCATGGCCCACGATGTTGCGGAACGTCCGCCGCCGCGTCCGCGCCATCTCCATCGACCACCGCCAGCGCCGGGCGAAGTCCCAGGCGTTCCTTGCCGTGATCTTGGGCGGCGCCGAGAGCCCGTTCTTGAGGTCCTTGTGCCGCTGCCCCAGGATCTGGAGGTCCAGCGTCAGCACCAGGGCCGAGCAGCGCGCCGCCCGCGCCCGCTCGATGATCCGGTCCACGAACTCCTCGTCCTGCATGACATAGAGCTGGAACCAGAACGGCGCCTCGGGCACCGCCTCGGCCACGTCCTCGATCGAGCAGATCGACATGGTGGACAACGTGAAGGGCACCCCGAAGCGCGCCGCCGCCCGCGCGGCCTTGATCTCGCCGTCCGCGGACTGCATCCCCAGGCTTCCGATGGGGGCCAGCGCGACCGGCATCGCCACCGGCCGGCCCAGCATGGTCGAGGCCAGCGACCGCCCCGACATGTCCACCGCCACCCGCTGGCGGAAGCGCAGCTTCTCGAAGTCGGTGGTGTTCTCCCGATAGGTCTGTTCCGTCCAGGACCCCGAGTCGCAATAGTCGTAGAACATCCGCGGCGTGCGCCGCCGGTGCAGCGCCTTGAGATCGGCGATCGAGGTGATGACGGGCGGCATGGGGGCTCCTCCTGCCCCGGATCGGTAGCAAAGCGGGGCAGGGCGGTCCATCGCCCGCGCGCCGGGGGCGTTGCGGCTGCGGAGCGGGAAGTCCGTCCGGGATCGTGCCGTCGCCCGCGCGCCCACGGGCGTTGCCGCCCCGCACAGCCGGCCCGGTGACGCGAGACCCGCCGCCCGCGGGCGCCGGGGGTGTTGCGCGAATCGGGGACGGTGCGCGCGGTGGTCTAACGGGTCGTTAACCTTTCGCCGGCATCCTCCGGTCCGAAGCCCCGTCCAGGACCCGTCCATGCCCCCGCTCGCCGCCTTTCACGACCCCCGTTGCCTTCCGCCGTCCCGCGCCGCGCTGCTGGCCGCGCTGCACGAACGCCTCTCCCATCTGGGCCTCGGCCGCCCAGAGGGTCGCACGCTCGCGCGCGCCGCCTTCTGGCGCGCGGCCCAGGCCGCCGCCTCGCCCCTGTCGGACGCCGCGCTCGCGCGGACCTGCCGCGCGGTCCTGTCGGACTTCATCGCCGCGTGGCTCGGGCTCGAGTGGAACGCCTACCGGACCTGCACCGGCCCCGTGCTGGACGAGGTGCGCTGGAACGCGCCCGCCGCGCCCGCCGGACGCCCCGCCCCGGCGGGGCGCCTGCCGCGGATCGTCCGGCCCCGCCTGCCGCGCCTGCGCCGTCCCTCAGGCGGCCTCGCCCGCCTCGGCATGGGCGCCGCGGGCCAGGTCGGCGACAAAGCGCAGCACCTCGGCCGGCGGACGCCCCTGCGCCACCTCGCTCACGATGGCCGAGCCCACCACCGCCCCGTCGGCGACCGCGGCGATGGCGCGCGCGGCCTCGGGCGTGCGGATGCCGAATCCCACCACGACCGGCAGCCCCGTGGCCGCGCGGATGCGCGCCACGTCGGGCGCCACCGCCTCGGGATCGGCCGCCGCCGCCCCGGTGATCCCCGTGATCGACACGTAGTAGACGAAGCCCGAGGCATTGGCCGCCACCGCCGGCAGGCGGCGGTCGTCGGTCGTCGGCGTGGCCAGCCGGATGAAGTCCAGCCCCGCCGCGCGGGCGGGCAGCGCCAGCTCCTCGTCCTCCTCGGGCGGCAGGTCCACCACGATCAGCCCGTCCACCCCCGCCTCGCGCGCGGCCCCCAGGAACGCCTCCACGCCCATGGAGAAGATCGGGTTGTAGTAGCCCATCAGCACCAGCGGCACGTCCGGATGCGCGCGCCGGAACTCGGCCGCGAGGTCCAGGGTGCCCCGCAGCGTCTGCCCCGCCGCCAGCGCCCGCTGCCCCGCCAACTGGATCGTCGGCCCGTCCGCCATCGGGTCGGTGAAGGGCACGCCCAGCTCCACGATGTCCACGCCCGCGCCGGGCAGGCCCAGCACGATCTCGCGCGCGGTCTCGGGGTCGGGATCGCCCGCCATGACATAGGCGACAAAGGCCTTGCGCCCCTCGCGCCCCAGCCGTCCGAACGTCTCAGCGATCCGCGTCATGCCCGCCCCTCCCTCGCCGGGACGGGGTGCGACGGCGGCGCCGATTTGTCAACGCGGCCCGGCCGCGGCGCCCTCCGCCTCCCGTGCCGCCGGGGCATTCCCGGCCAGCGCCGTGTCCACCATCCAGCGGGTGCCCCAGCGGTCCGTCACGATGCCGAAGGCCGGGCTGAAGAACGTCTTCTCCAGCGCCATCTCGACGGTGCCCCCGTGGGACAGGGCCTCGAAGATGCGCCGGCTCTCGTCCGCATGGGGCAACGCCACGCAGACGCAGGACCCCGTCATGCCGCCCGCGCCGGGAAAGTCCGATCCGTAGAGGACGCCCTCGCCGATCCGCACCGCCCCGTGCATGACCGCCTCGGGACCCACCGGCCCGCCCTGACCCTCGGGCGCCTCGCCCGCGCGCAGGATCTCCGGCTCGGGCGTGCCGAAGATGCGGGCATAGGCGCGCAACGCCTCCTCGCAGGTGCCGTCGAAGAACAGGTAGGGAATGGGCTGCATCGCGACTCCTCCGGTCCGCGGGACGATTCATCCTACCACGTTCGGCGTTTGTTCCAAGCCGGATATTCCGTCGCGTCAACGGGGGGTGACAAGGCTGGGCGCGGCCCCCACATCCGCGCCCATGAACTACCTGCTCGCCCTTCTCCTGCCGCCGCTCTCGATCCTGCTCGCAGGGCGCCCGATCGTGGCCGTCGTGACGTTCCTGATCTGGGTGCCGTCCGTCCTGTTCTCCGGCGGGCTCGGCCATCCGGTCTTCATCGCGCTGGCCTGGATCATCATCTGGGAACGCAACCAGGACCGCCGCCTGCGCCGCCGGCCCTGACCTTGCCCCGGCCCGGCGCGGCCGCTAAGGGCGGAGCGCTTCGCAAGGGGGAGGGGCCGATGGGCTTCCGCATGGGCATCGTGGGCCTGCCGAACGTGGGCAAGTCCACGCTCTTCAACGCGCTCACGCGCACGGCCGCGGCCCAGGCCGCCAACTTCCCCTTCTGCACCATCGAGCCCAATGTGGGCGAGGTCGCCGTCCCCGACCCCCGTCTCGACCGCCTCGCCGCGATCGCCAAGAGCCGCCAGATCGTCCCCGCGCGCATGACCTTCGTGGACATTGCGGGGCTGGTGAAGGGCGCCTCGAAGGGAGAGGGCCTCGGCAACCAGTTCCTGGCCAACATCCGCGAGACCGACGCCATCGCCCACGTGCTCCGCTGCTTCGAGGACGGCGACATCACCCATGTCGAGGGGCGCACCGACCCCGTCGCCGACGCCGCCACCGTCGAGACCGAGCTCATGCTCGCCGACCTCGAGTCGGTCGAGCGCCGCCTCGCGGGCCTCGTCCGCAAGGTCAGGGGCGGCGACCGTGACGCGCTCGAGCAGGACGCGCTGCTGCGCCGCGCCCAGGCCGCCCTGGCCGAGGGGCGCCCCGCCCGCACCGTCGCGGTCTCCCCCGAGGAGGCGCGCGCCTGGCGGATGCTCGGCCTCCTGACCGCCAAGCCCGTCCTCTACGTCTGCAACGTCGAGGAGGACTCGGCCGCCACCGGCAACGCCCACAGCGCCGCCGTCGCCCGCGTGGCCGAGGCCGAGGGCAGCGCCCATGTCGTCATCTCCGCCCGCATCGAGGAGGAGATCGCCCAGCTCCCCCCCGAGGAACAGGGCGAGTTCCTCGCCACGCTCGGCCTCGAGGAGCCGGGCCTCGACCGGCTGATCCGCGCGGGCTACCGCCTGCTGCGCCTCCAGACCTTCTTCACCGCCGGCCCCAAGGAGGCGCGCGCCTGGACCATCCCCGAGGGCGCCACCGCCCCCCAGGCCGCCGGCGTCATCCACGGCGACTTCGAAAAGGGTTTCATCCGCGCCGAGACGATCGCCTACGAGGATTACGTCGCCCATGGCGGCGAGGCGGGGGCTCGGGAGGCCGGCAAGCTCCGGCTCGAGGGGCGGACCTACACGGTGCGCGACGGGGACGTGATGCACTTCCTCTTCAACACCTGAGTTGATCCTTGTCGCCGCCTGCCGCCCGCCCTAGATGGCGCGGGCCGGCAGCGCGGAGGGCCGGGGGGCATGGCCAGCGGGCTTCTTGCGCTTCTCGACGACGTGGCGGCGATCGCCAAGCTCGCCGCCGCCTCGCTCGACGACATCGGCGCCCAGACGATCAAGGTCGGCGGCAAGGCGGCCGGTGTGGTGATCGATGACGCGGCCGTGACGCCCCGCTACGTCACCGGCCTCGCGGCCGAGCGCGAGCTCGCGATCATCTGGCGCATCGCCAGGGGATCGCTGCGCAACAAGCTCCTGATCCTGCTGCCCGCCGCGCTGCTGCTCAGCGTGTTCGCACCTTGGGCCATCACGCCGATCCTGGTCGTCGGCGGCCTCTACCTCTGCTTCGAGGGGGCCGAGAAGATCCTCGGCAAGTTCCTCCATCATGCCGAGGAGCCTGGTCCTGCCCTTGCGGCCGAGAGCGCCCAAGCGCTCGAGGACCGGCGCGTCGCCGGTGCGATCCGCACCGACCTGATCCTGTCGGCCGAGATCATGGCCATCGCGCTCGCCGCCATCGAGGCGCCGGACCTCGCCACCCGCGCGGCGATCCTCGCGGCGGTGGGGATCGCGATCACGGTGGCGGTCTATGGCGTCGTCGCGCTGATCGTGAAGGCCGACGACATCGGGGCCGCGCTCGCCCGCGGCCGCAGCCGGGCGGCGGCCGCTCTGGGGCGCCTGCTGGTGCGGGGCATGCCGCCGCTGCTCTCCGCCCTCGGCGCGGTGGGCACGGTCGCGATGCTGTGGGTCGGTGGGCAGATCGTGATCCACGGCCTGGCTGTCTGGGGCTGGCATGCCCCGGAGGACGCGCTGCACGCGCTCGGCCACGCGGCCTCCCACGCAGTCGAGGGGGCAGGCGGCTGGGCGGCGACGGTCGCAGGCTGGGCCGCACAGGCCGCGGGCGCGGCGATCGCGGGGCTCGCCCTGGGGCTGGTCATCGCGGCCGCGCTGCATCTGGTCCGGCCCAAGGCCGCGCACTAGGCCGCCTGCTGCGCCTCGAGCCAGGTCCGCGCCGCCACCAGGTCCTCGCGGAAGCGCTCCGTCTCCGTCTCGCGCAGAACGGGGTCGGGCAGGCGCAGCAGGAAGCTCGGATGCACGGTCAGAAGGACCGGCAGGCCGTCCGGTCCCTCCTCGATGCGGCCGCGCCGCTTCAGGATGCCCTCGCCCCGACCCGTCAGGGCGGCGGCCGCCGTGGCCCCCAGCGCCACGACCAGCTTCGGCCGCAATTCGGCCAGCTCGGCCAGAAGCCACGGCCGGCAGGCCGCGATCTCGCCGCCCGAGGGGCTCTGGTGGATGCGGCGGCGGCCCTTGAGCGTGTACTTGAAGTGCTTGACCGCGTTGGTGAGATAGGTCCGCTCCCGCGCGATCCCGGCCTCGCGCAGGACCCCGTCCAGAAGCTGCCCCGCCGGGCCGACAAAGGGGCGCCCCCCCAAGTCCTCGCCGTCGCCCGGCTGCTCGCCCACGAGGGCCAGCGCGGCGTCCACCGGGCCCTCTCCGGCGACGGCGCGCGTCGCCCCCTCCCACAGGGGGCAGCGGCGGCAGCCCTCGATCTCGCGGACGAGCCCGGCCAGACCCCCGGCCGGGGCAGGCGCCGGGGCGGCTGCCTCCTCGCGGCGGGCGGCCAGCGCGCGGGCGTAGAAGGGCGCCTCCTTCGGCGCCGCCTCGGCCATGGCGCGCACGCGGCCCTCGGCCTCGCGCAGCAGGTCGGGGATCGTCTGCGCCTCGGGCAGGTTGGCCCAGTAGCGGCGCGGCATCTCGGCCAGCATCCGGGCGGGATTGGCCCGCGCGGGGTTGAAGATGTTGCGGAAATAGGTCCGCCACAGCTCCTCGGCGTCGTCGGCGGTCAGCTCCGGCCGCGGTGCCCCCTCCTCGAGGCGCAGCACCCCCCCCTCGAACCGTGCGGTCAGGTCGGGGGTGGCGATCAGCCAGTCCATGTCGCCGAAGCGGCGCGCGAAGAAGGGCGCGGAGGGCTCGAGCGTCAGGTGCTGGGGCTCGAACCACGCGGCAAAGCGGCGACGGGGGGCGTCGCGCTCGCCCACCTCGCGGAAGCGCACAAAGGCATGGGTCTTGTGGATGTCGCGGCGCACGGCCTTTTCCATGCCGCGCAGCGCGACCAGCGCAGGGTCGGCCGCGTCCTCCATCAGCGCGGGCTTCAGCCGCAGCCGCCACAGAAAGGCATAAAGGCGGGCAAAGCGCTGCGGGTCGCGATGCCAGCAGACCTGCGCCGCCATCTCGACAAAGGCGGCGGGCACCCGGATCGGCCCGGCCTTGACCGGGGGCGGCGCCTCGCCCTCGTCGAACAGGACGCCCGCCTCGGCGCCCCGGCTCCAGGTCACGGCCTCGGGGGGTAGGCGCGCGGACAGGCAGGCGCGGGCCGCCTCCCGCCAGGCGGCCGCCGTGCCGGTCGGGGGAAGCGCGATGTGCGGCATCAGAACAGCGCCAGCTGCCGGGGCGCCGGCGTCAGCCGCGCGGCGAGGTGCCCCGAATCGAGCAGCGCCCCCGGATGCCAGTCCGCCGCCTCGATGAACGGGGCGGCCTTGCGCAGCGAAGCGCCCATCCGCAGCAGGTCCGCATGCCGCAGCCGCCGGTGCCGCCGCGCCGACAGGATGCGCTCGACCGTCCGGGTACCGAAGCCGGGCACGCGGAGCAGCATCTCGCGCGGGGCGGTGGCCACGTCCACCGGAAACCGCTCGCGGTGCCGCAAGGCCCAGGCCAGCTTGGGGTCCATCGACAGGTCGAGATCGCCCCCTTCGGCGATCTCCCCGGCCTCGAAGCCGTAGAAGCGCATGAGCCAGTCGGCCTGATAGAGGCGGTGCTCGCGCACCAGCGGCGGCGCCTTGACGGGTAGAAGGGCCGACGGCTCGGGGATGGGAGAGAAAGCCGAGTAATAGACGCGCTTGAGCCCGTAGGCCCCATAAAGGCGCTGAGACTGGCGCAGGATCGTGGCGTCGTCCGCTCCGTCGGCGCCGACGATCACCTGCGTGCTCTGCCCCGCGGGGGCAAAGCGGGGCGCGGGCGTGCCGCGATGGCTGCGATCGCCCGCTTCCTCGCGCCTGAGGCGGATGTCGCCCATGTGCCGCCGGATCGCGCCCGCGTCCTTTTCGGGCGCCAGCCGCGCCAGTCCCGCCTCGGTCGGCAGCTCGATGTTGACCGACAGGCGATCGGCGTGGCGGCCCGCCTCCTCGATCAGCTCGGCGCTCGCGCCGGGAATCGTCTTGAGGTGGACATAGCCGCGGAAGTCGTGCTCCTCGCGCAGGGTGCGCACGATGCGGACCATGTCGCGCATGGTGTCGTCGGGAGACCGGATGATCCCCGAGGACAGGAACAGCCCCTCGATGTAGTTGCGCCGGTAGAATTCGATCGTGAGGGTCACGACCTCCTCGACCGAAAAGCGCGCCCGTGGCGTGTTGGAGGACACCCGGTTCACGCAATAGGCGCAGTCGTAGATGCAGAAGTTGGTCATCAGGATCTTGAGCAGCGACACGCACCGCCCGTCCGGCGTGAAGGCGTGGCAGATGCCTGCTCCGGTCGTGCTGCCCAGCCCCTTGCCGTCGCGCGAATCGCGCCTCTGCCCCCCCGACGAGGCGCAGGAAGCGTCGTAGCGGGCCGCGTCCGACAGGATGGCCAGCTTGTCCTGAAGACTCATGCTCATGGCTGTTCATATAATGTTCCGCCCTGCGTCTTCAACCGTGTAGGCTCTCCCACGCGCCTTTCATCGCGCCGCCGCCGCCGCTATAGCGGCCGGGCAAGAGGGGAGAGGGTTCATGGCCAATGTCGCGGTCGTCGGGTGCCAGTGGGGCGACGAGGGCAAGGGCAAGATCGTCGACTGGCTGAGCGAGCGCGCCGACATCGTCGCCCGCTTCCAGGGCGGCCACAATGCCGGCCACACGCTTGTCGTGGGCGGAGAGGTCTACAAGCTCTCGCTCCTGCCCTCGGGCGTGGTGCGGGGCAAGCCCTCGGCCATCGGCAACGGCGTGGTCCTCGATCCTTGGGCGCTCCTGGACGAGATCGACCGCCTGGCGGGGCAGGGGGTCCGCGTCACCCCCGACACGCTGATGGTGGCCGAGAACGCCCCCCTCATCCTGCCCCTTCACGGCGAGCTGGATCGCGCGCGCGAGGCCCAGGCCGGCGCGGCCAAGATCGGCACCACAGGCCGCGGCATCGGCCCCGCCTACGAGGACAAGGTGGGCCGGCGCAGCGTGCGCGTGGCCGATCTGGGCGATGCGGCGACGCTCGACCTGCGGCTCGACCGGCTGCTTCTGCACCACGACGCGCTGCGCCGCGGCCTCGGCTTGCCCCCCGTGGACCGCGAGGGGCTGCGCGCCCGGCTGATGGAGGTGGCGCCTCGCCTCCTGCCCTATGCCCGGCCCGTCTGGGCCGTCCTGAACGAGGCGCGCCGCCAGGGCCGCCGTATCCTGTTCGAGGGGGCGCAGGGCGCGCTGCTGGACATCGACTTCGGCACCTACCCGTTCGTCACCTCCTCCAACACGCTGGCGGGCATGGCGGCGACCGGGACGGGGCTCGGCCCCACGGCAGTGGACTTCGTCCTCGGCATCGTCAAGGCCTACACGACCCGCGTGGGCGAGGGACCCTTTCCGACCGAGCTTCACGACGCCGAAGGCCAGCGCATGGGCGAGCGCGGGCACGAGTTCGGCACCGTCACGGGCCGCAAGCGCCGCTGTGGCTGGTTCGACGCGGCGCTGGTGCGCCAGACCTGCGCCACCTCGGGCGTATCGGGGATCGCGTTGACCAAGCTCGACGTGCTCGACGGCTTCAAGCGGCTGCGCATCTGCACGGGCTACGAACTCGACGGAGAGCGGCTCGACCATCTGCCGATTGCTGCCGATCGGCAGGCTCGTGTCCGCCCCCTCTACGAGGAGATGGAGGGCTGGAGCGAGAGCACCGCAGGCGCGCGGTCCTGGGCGCAACTGCCCGCGCAGGCGGTCAAGTACGTCCGCCGGATCGAGGAGCTGATCCGCTGCCCGGTTGCGCTCGTGTCCACCTCGCCGGAACGGGACGACACGATCCTGGTGACGGACCCCTTCGCCGACTGACGGAGGACGGATGAGCCGACGCAAGGGGCTGTCGTGGCGCGCCCGGCGCCGCTGGGCCATCGTGGTGCTGGTGGTCGGGCTGCCCGCCTATGTCGTTGTGGCCGTGAGCCTCGTCAACTGGGCCGAGGCTCGACTGGGCCGCCCCGTCTGGTGGCTGGAGCTGATGATCTATGTGGCGCTCGGCATTCTCTGGGCCGTGCCGTTCCGGCGCCTGTTCCGCGGGATCGGACGGCCCGACCCGGACGAGCCGTCCGCGCCGGACCGGTGATCCGCAGGGGCAAGAAGGGGCGGGATGATCCCCGCCCCCCTGGTCCGCCGCGATGGGGTCCGATCAGCCCGTGCGCTGGCCCGGATGGAACCGGCTGTCTTCCGAGACCTGGAACCGTCCGCCCCGCACTCGGGTGATACGTCCTTCCCGGAGCAGCGCTCCGAACGACCGCAGTCCGTCTTCCCGCGAGAAGCGGTCGGACGACACCTCGCGGACCTTCTCGATGATCTGCGGTCGGGAGAAATCCTCCTCGCCCTCGATCACGGCGGTATAGACCGCTGCCGCCTCCAGGATGTCCTTGAGGGAGGTCGCCCCCGTCTCGGCCGCAAAGGCGGCAAACGACGAGGCCACCTGGCGCACGGCTTCGGGTCGTGCGGTCGCCTCGGATCCGAGGCTGTCGAGCGTCACCCGGCGCGGTCTGACCGGACCGGCCGCCGCGGCCGGTGCGGCGCGCGGCGCCGGCTCGGGGGCCGGCAGATCCACGCGCTGGCTGGCAACGAGCCGGAGCGGCGCCGGTCGGGACCGCTCGAGCGCCGTGGTGGCCACCGGGCGGCGGGGGCGCACCGTCTCCCGCAGATCCTGACGGAACACCTCGGTGCGATCCGCCTCGTGATCGGGCTCGTCCGCATTCCCTCTGAGGCGCCGGGCAGCTTCCGTCGCGGCCACGGCGGCCTTGAGCTGGGCGATGGCCTCGCGGCGGCGCTGCGTCTCGGGGTCGAGCAGCACCTCGTCCGTGCGGCTCAGCAGACGCGAGACGGCAGCCTCGTCGCCGTCGGGACCTTCGGGCAGACCGTGACGCGCGGCGGGCAGCGGCGCGGGGCCGGCGCTCGCGTCTCCATCCTTGCCCTCGTCCGACGCGACGACCGGCTCGGAACCCGTCTCGCCGGTCGGGTCTGCAGCGATGTCGGCCGGGAGCGGCTCGGCAGCTGTCTCCGCCGCCGGCACAGCGGGCGTCGCGATGCCGTCCCGGTTCTCCAGTTCGGCAAGGAAGGCATCCACCCTTGCTGCCGCTGCCCTGTCCGGCGGCAGGTCGGCGTCCTCCTCCGGTCGGTCCGGCGCCGCCTCGACAATCGGGGAGACCGCTGCGGCGGCAAACAGCGCATCCGCCGCCAGAGGCAGCTCGGGCTGGGTCGCCCCGTCGCCGCTGTCGCGAGCGGCGGTCACAGACGGGCCGGATGCGTCCTCGTCCGCGTCGGCACCTGCCTCCCCGGCTTTCGCCGCGGGGGCGGTTTCGGGCTCCGCCTCGACCGGGCGGCGGTCGGCGCGCGCGGGCTCCTCGGGCGAGGGGCGGAGCGCCTCGGCCGCCCTCTCTGCAACGCTGGCGGCCATTGCCGCGGCCGCCGCCGCCGCAGCGGAGCGGGCCAGGTCGGCCATGTCGCCGGCGGATGCCGGCTCCGCCGTTGCGGGGCCCTGCTCCGGCTCCGACGCAGGCGCCGTCGCGGCCAGTTCGGCCTCGATGGCGGCCAGTTCGGCCTGGAGGTCGGCTTCCTCCTCGGCGCTGAGACGGCGCGGTTCGGTCGGCCGGTCCGGCGAGACCGCTTCGGCATCCTCGGCGGCGTCCGCCTCCTCCATCTTCTCGGCGGCGGCTCTCGGCAGACGGATGACGCGGGGCCAGACGGGCGTCTCCGTGCTGGGGTGCGGAGAGGCGTCCTGCGCACCGGACCCCAGAGCCGGAGCGGTCACCTCTTCGGGCAAGACCGCGGAGTGGCGGCTCTCCGTCTCCGGTGCGGCGAGCTCGGTGGCATCCTCCGTGGCCTCGGCGGCTATCGCGCTGTCCGATCCGGGGGCCGTCGCCGGGTCGGGCCGCGGTTCCCCGGCCGGCGGGACCGCCGCGGCCGCCGGCCGGATCTCCTCCTCTTCCGGGGAGGACAGGGCCGCACGGCCGGCGACTGCCCTGATACGCTCAAGGCGGGCGGCGAGCCCGTCCGACGTGCCCGGCTGGATCGCCGGGCGCGGAGGCACCAGTGGCTCCGCCTCGGCGGCGGGCACGGGCTGCGTCTCGGGTGGGGTGCGGGTTGCGGGCGGCACCTCTCCATGCGCCGCGCCCGGTCCGGCACCTGCCACAGGCTCCGGCGCCGCCACCATGTCGCCAGCCAGCGCCGCCCTGAGCACGATGCCCGACGCTTCCATCCGCGCCTCGACCCGGCGCGCGATCTCCTTTTCGGCGATGCGCGCCAGCATCTCGGCGTCCGGCGTCGGGGGCACGGCTCCGAAATAGCGGTCCTCCGCGGCGAGGTCGCGGAAGTATTCCGCGATGGCCTTCATCGTCCCGAAGGAATCATCGAACCCCTCGAGCGTGCAGGAGAAGGTCCCGTACGAGACCGTTAGGATTTTGTGGGATCCGACCATGGGAATGCTCGCTTTCTTCCTGTCCCGAGGTGCAGGGTGAAGCGCGATTGAGCCGAGAGCGCATCACGGCAGGGCAGGGGAGGGGTTCTTTTCTTGGCGGTTTCGGGGCGACGTCCGATGTTGGTGAACAATTCCATGATGGGCGGCACGGTCGTCCACGCGCAAGAGGCAGTGACGCTGGTGGGGGGGGCGCCCTTCGGGCCCGACGACCTCACCGAGGCGCTGCGGCTCGCGCCGCGCCTCGTTGCGGCGGACAGCGGGGCGGATCGCGCCCTTGCGCTCGGGCTTCAGCCCGAGGCGGTGATCGGGGACATGGACAGCCTGTCGGCCGGCGCCCGTGCGGTGCTCGGCCCGCGCGTTCATGTGGTGCCCGAGCAGGAGACGACCGACTTCGACAAGGCCCTGTCGCGGATCGCGGCGCCCCTTGTGCTGGCGGTCGGGTTCGAGGGCGGCCGGCTCGACCATGCCCTGGCGGCGCTGCACGGCCTGGTGCGGCGGGCCGAACGACCCTGCATCCTGGTGGGCCCGCAAACCGTCACCTGTCATCTGCCGCCGCGCCTCGATCTGGGTCTCGGTGGCGGCGTGCTCGTGTCGCTGTTTCCGCTCGGGCAGGTCCGGGTGGACTCGGTGGGGCTGCGCTGGTCCACGACGGATCTGGTTCTCGACCCGCTCGGCCGGATCGGGACCTCGAACGAATCGATCGGACCGGTGGTCCTGCAGCCCGATGGTCCGGGCCTGCTGCTCATCCTTCCCCGCGCCGAGCTGTCGCGGCTGGCAGAAGCTCTGACCGCCGCTCCGCGCTGGCCACCCGCTCGCGATGGATGACGTAGAGTCCCGACACCACGATCACCCCGATCCCCGCCCAGGTCGGCCCGTCCGGCCAGTCCCCGAAGACCAGATAGCCGAGCGCGGCCGCCGACACGATTTCCAGGTAGTTGAGGGGGGCGAGCGTGGCCGATGGCGCCAGCCGCAGCGCGAGCGTCATCAGCCCGTGCGCGAGCGCAGAGGCGACCCCCACCCCCGCAAGCCAGGCCCAGGCGAGCCCCGCAGGCCAGACGGGGGCAAGCGCAGGCTGCCCGGACGCCGCCCCCAATCCGAGGAGAGGCAGGCAGAGCACGACCGCCAGCCACGATGTCTGCACCTGCATCTCCGCTGGCCCGAGCCGCGGCGACAGGCTCCGCGTCAGGAGCATGTAGAAGGCGAAGGACACTGCCGTGACCAGCGGCCACAACGCCGTCGTCCCGTAGCTGTCCCAGGCCGGGCGCATCACCAGCAGCGATCCCGCAAAGCCCAGCACGGAGGCCGCGATCCGGCGCGGCCCCACCGCGTCGCCCATCAGCAGCCGCCCGAGAAAGAGCAGCACAAAGGGCATCACGAACACGATCGCCAGCGCATCCGCGATCGGCATGACGGCGACCGCCGACACGAAGGCGAAGGTGGAGACCACGAGGCATGCCGCACGGGCGAGCAGGGGCCACAGGAGCGGACGCGGGACCCGCAGCGCAACCAGACCCGCGAAGGGCAGGGTGACGAGGCCCTGCACCAGGAACCGGACAGCCGTGATCTGCCCCACGGGCACGGTCTGGGACGCCAGCTTGGACGCGACGTCGATCAGGGGCGCGGTCGCCACGAAGCCCAGCATCAGGGCCATGCCTGCCAGCGTGCGATCCATTCGACCCTCCCGCGAGCGACCCTAGGGAGGCGGGCCGTCGGACGCCAGAACGGGCCGTGCGAAGCCGGACTTGCGGGACGGGACGCCGCATGGCCAACCCCGCGAGGCCGTGATAGCCGCTCCGCGACCGCATCATCAACGGGAGTTACCCGATGTCTCAACGCCTTGCCCTTGCTCTCGCCGCGCTTCTGACGGCGCCCGCCGCATGGGCCGGCGAGGGGGTCGAAATTCACGACGCCTTCGCCATCTCGGCGGGACCCGCAGCGCAATCCGGCGCGGCGTTCATGGTCATCCACAACCACGGCGGCCCCGACGACCGCCTCGTGCGCGCCGAATCGCCCGCTGCCGAGCGGGTCGAGCTGCACACGCACGAGATCGACGCCGACGGGGTCGCGCGCATGATGGAGGTCGAGGAGGGCTTCCCCCTGCCCACCGACGGCGAGCTCGTCCTGGAGCGCGGAGGGCACCACGTCATGTTCCTCGGCCTGACCGAGCCGTGGGAGGACGGGGACCTTATCCCGCTGACTCTCGTCTTCGAAGTCGCGGGCGAGATCGAACTGGAGGTGCCGGTGGACCGGTCCCGGCTGGCCGGCGGCCACGGCCATGAGGCCGGGCATGGCCATGGGCACGGCCATTCGCACGGTGAGGGCTCCGGCGGCTGAGGCAGCGCCAGGCGGCCGGCGGATTCAGCCGATCCGCGGGCCGCAGACCGCCGTGGCGCGGTCGGCAAAGGCGCGATAGCGCCGCCAGAAGGCTGAATCGCCGGAATCGCTCGACTGCCGGGTGTCCTGCGCCAGTTGCGGCTCGCGGAAGAAGCGGGCCGCGCGGCGCTGCTCGGCAGAGGTGAGCGTCTGGTTGGCGACGCTCTGGATGCAGGAACACAGCCGCGGATTGGCGGCGTCGCGGCCCGAGTTCAGGCAGGCCTGACCGATCGCGCCGGACACGCGCCCGCCGCATCCGCCCAGGACCAGCAGGGCGACCACGGCAGCGCCCAGGGCACCCCGCCGCCACCGCGCGCGCCCTGCCGCAGGCTCGCGCCCTTTCCGTCGCTGCGCCATCGCCCGACCTCCGCTTCCTGCCCGCCGGCCATCATGGCGACCCCGGCGCGGCGGCGCAACGGCCCCGACACGTTCGGGATACGGTGTCGCCGGAAGCGGGGCCGGCGACACCGCCGCGGGCCGATCACGGCTCGAGCGGCACGCTCCAGAACAGCGTCTCGCCCGAACTGTCCTGCACCCCGTCATTGTCGGTGACGAGCCACATCGTCCCCTCGCCGTCGATGGCCAGCCCCTCGACCTTGTCCACGACATAGCCCCCCGTCGCGGTCAGGTCCTCCAGCAGGTCGCGCACCACCTCGCGCGTGACCACCGGCAACTCGCCCCCGAGCGGGGCGGGCACCATCTCCGCGAGGGGCACGCGGGTGACGAGCTTCGTGCGCGCCATCTCGCCCAGATGGTTGTCGCGCTCGATCAGATAGACGTGGTCCCCGTGCACCGTCATGTCGCCCAGGCCCACCCAGCCGCCGTCCGTGGGTGCGGCCGTCTCGTAGCGCACCGCCCTCCACTCGGCCGAGGCGGGGTTGTAGGACACGAGCTTCACGTGGTTCTCCGGGTCGTCGCGCCAGGGCCGCTGGATGGCGATCCACACCACCCCGTCGATCACCGTCACCCCCTCGGCCCCGAACCGCGTCTCGTGGTCGAGCAGGGCAGGGGGGAACCCGATCTCCTCGCGGATCGCCCCGTCGGCGCCCACGCGGATCAGACCATGCGGCACCAGCCGGTCCGACCGCCCCTCGGTCACGACCCAGAAGCCCCCCTCGCCATCGAGCGCGATCCCCTCCAGGTCCAGCTTCTGCGCCGGGAACCCGCCGCGCGTCACCCGCAGGGCGCCGGTGATCCGCGCGGGCACCTGCGTGGCGTCGATCGTGAAGATCGTGGGCTGCATTCCCAGCACGCTGTCGCTGACCGCGTAGAGGGTCCCCGGCCGCTCCGGGTCCGCGACCAAGCCTGACAGCGCGCCCCAGCCCAGCGGCCCGCCCTCCGGCGCCTCCGTGCCGGCCGAGGTCAGGTGCGGATAGACGGGCGCGCCCTCCTGCCACTCGTAGATCATGACATGCGACCGCGCCGAGCCGTCCTCGCCGAGGTCCGCCTCGTTGGCCGTGGCCAGCAGCCCGCGCGACGGGATCGCCACCGCGCCCTCCGGGCTGATCCCCGAGGGCAGGAGCTGCGTCAGGACCGGCGCCGCCGGGTCCGTGACGTCATAGACAGCCACGACCGACGACCGCTCGGACAGGACGAACAGCAGCGGCACCCCGTCGAAGACGCCGAAGGCCAGACCCTCCGGTTCGTTGCCCTTCGAATGCGACCGGTGATCGGGATAATGCCCGATCTCCACGATCGCCCGCTCGAGATCGGCGCCGCTCTCCCAGACGACGGTGCCATCCTTGTTCCAGATCGTGACCGAGCGCGAGCCGCCGTCCATGTCGCCTTCGTTGGCGGTGGCGAAGTGGTCGTCATCGATCCACTGGATGCCGTCGGGCTCGCGCAGGCGGCCCGGCTGGTCCCCGGTCGCCAGGATCGCCCCGTCGCGCCGCGTGTCGATCCCCTCCAGGTCCACCGTCCCGGCGGAGAAGTGCGACAGCACCTCGCCCTCGCGCGACAGCACGACGATGTGGTTGTTCTCCTGCAAGGTGACGGCGATCTCGCCCCGGGCGTTGATGTGGACGAACTCCGGCTCGGGGTCCTCCGGCGCGATCTCGGCCAGGCCCGTCACGTCCGCCCGCACGATCCCCTCGCAATCGGGCAGCCCGTCCGTCACGGGGACGATGCTGACCCAGCCCGCGGGCATCTGCCCCACGCGGCCGTCGCCCGCCTCCTCGTCGCGCTCGTTCTCGATCGCCACCGCCAGGAACGACCCGTCGGGGGCCAGCGCGGTCGAGTCGGGCTGCCCGCCCAGGTCGCAGCGTGCCAGTTCCTCCTGCGAGTCGAGGTCGAGCGCCACGAGATGCCCCGAAGGCTCGGTGAAGCTCTCGGACGTGTTCACCGCCACGAAGGCCGTCCGCCCGAGCACGGAGGCGGCCGTGGGCTCCCCCTCCATCTCCACCGCGCCGAGCGGCCTGGGATCGGCCGGGTCCGCGATGTCGATGAAGCCGACCACGCCCAGCGGGCTGTCGGTGTAGATCAGCACGGTGCCATCGTCCGAGGCGTCGATGATCTCGGCCGAGGACTCGCGCGAGCGGTCCTCGCCCTCCGCCATGTTGGCCGTCACCGGAAAGCTCGCCACGCGGTTGAAGGCATGGCCGCGCTCCGCCGCGTCCTGCGCCGCCGCCATCCCCGCCGCCAGCGCGAGCGCCGAGGTCAGCGCGATCCGTGTCGGGTTCATCGGGTCCTCCGTCCTTGCCGATCCGGGACCCCTTGGCGCCTCCGCGTTACAGGAGCGTGACAGCGCCATGACGGCCCCGTGACGCAGGGGCCCTTCCTTGACGCGCGCCCCCGCCGGCCCCATAGCCAGCCGCATGACCGACCCCGCGCGCATCCGCAACTTCTCCATCGTGGCCCATATCGACCACGGCAAGTCCACGTTGGCCGACCGCCTGATCCAGGCGACCGGCACCGTCGCCGACCGCGACATGAAGGACCAGATCCTCGACTCGATGGAGATCGAGCGCGAGCGCGGCATCACCATCAAGGCCAACACCGTCCGCCTCGACTATCGTGCGAAGGACGGCCAGGACTACGTTCTCAACCTCATCGACACGCCCGGTCACGTGGACTTTGCCTACGAGGTCAGCCGCTCCATGCGCGCGGTCGAGGGCTCGCTCCTCGTGGTGGACGCCTCCCAGGGGGTCGAGGCGCAGACGCTCGCCAACGTCTATCAGGCCATCGACGCGGGCCACGAGATCGTGCCCGTCCTGAACAAGATCGACCTGCCGGCGGCCGATCCGGACCGCGTGCGCGCCCAGATCGAGGACGTGATCGGGCTCGATGCCTCCGACGCCGTGCTGATCTCCGCCAAGTCGGGCCTCGGCATCCCCGACGTGCTCGAGGCCATCGTCCACCGCCTCCCGCCACCCAGGGGCGACCGCGACGCGCCGCTCAAGGCGATGCTCGTGGATTCCTGGTACGACCCCTATCTCGGCGTCGTCGTGATGATCCGCGTGATGGACGGCGTGGTGCGCAAGGGCGACCGCATCCGGATGATGGCCACGGGTGCCGTCTACGGCATCGACAAGCTCGCCGTCCTGCGTCCCCAGATGAAGGATATCGCCGAACTCGGCCCCGGCGAGATCGGCGTGTTCACCGCCTCGATCAAGCAGGTCCGCGACACGCGCGTGGGCGACACGATCACCCACGAGCGCCGCGGCACCGACACGCCGTTGCCCGGGTTCAAGCCCGCCCAGCCGGTCGTGTTCTGCGGCCTGTTTCCCGTGGACGCCGCCCAGTTCGAGGATCTGCGCGACGCCATCGAGAAGCTCGCCCTCAACGACGCTTCCTTCAGCTACGAGATGGAGACATCGGCCGCACTCGGCTTCGGCTTCCGCTGCGGCTTTCTGGGCCTCCTGCATCTGGAGGTGATCCGCGACAGGCTCGAGCGCGAATACGACCTCGATCTCATCACCACCGCGCCCAGCGTCGTCTATCACCTGCACATGAAGGACGGCACGATGCGGGACCTGCACAACCCCGCCGACATGCCGGACCTCACCCTGGTGGACCATATCGAGGAGCCGCGGATCAAGGCGACCATCCTGGTCCCGGACGAGTATCTGGGCGACGTGCTCAAGCTCTGCCAGGATCGCCGGGGCATCCAGCTCAACCTGACCTATGCCGGCAGCCGCGCGATGGTCGAATACGACCTGCCGCTCAACGAGGTGGTGTTCGACTTCTACGACCGCCTCAAGTCCGTGACCAAGGGCTATGCAAGCTTCGACTACCAGATCACCGGCTACCGGCAGGACAACCTGGTGAAGATGCAGATCCTGGTGAACGGCGAGCCGGTGGACGCGCTCTCCATGATGGTCCATCGCGACCGGGCCGAGACGCGCGGCCGCGCCATGGTGGAAAAGCTCAAGGAGCTGATCCCCCGCCACATGTTCCAGATCCCCATCCAGGCCGCCATCGGCGGCAAGGTCATCGCGCGCGAGACGCTCTCGGCGCTGCGAAAGGACGTGACCGCCAAGTGCTACGGCGGCGACGCCACGCGCAAGCGCAAGCTTCTCGAGAAGCAGAAGGCCGGCAAGAAGCGCATGCGTCAGTTCGGCAAGGTGGACATTCCGCAGGAGGCGTTCATCTCGGCGCTGAAGATGGACGGGTGACGGGAAAGGTCGCCTGCTCTCTGACCGATCTCGGCCGGGCGTCCGGTTCGCTCCGGGCGCGGTCCCTGAGAAATACCCCCGTGATCCGCGTGCCAAGCGGCCAGCTCCGGCCAGCCTGCCCGTCCCGTGCTCGCCGCAGCGTTCTGGCAGGCCCGGTCCTTCCTTGTGCTCCCTCGGATGCCGGTGCTCCGGTCCTCGCCGGAGGGTCTTAGCGGACCTCGCCTCGGTCTCGCTCGGATCGATCCCGGATTGGAAGAAACCCCGGAGAGCAGGTCAGCCGGAGATGTCGGAAGGGGAGAGACCGGGCGTGCACCGTGGTCGGAGCCCCGCGATCTTCGCGGAACGTTTCCGCTCGCGCCGTTCGGCATCCGCGGCCCCCCGGTCTCTCGGGTCCGCGCGGTCGGGAGAGGTCCTCGCCTCGTTCGACGGCTTCGGGGTTGTCCGGTGGCTCCTGCGCATCAACCTCCCCGATCCAGCCCGAGGCGCAGCGCCGCCCGCAGCGGGAGGGCCGCGTGGCTCAGCGGCAGGGTGTGGCCGGCTTCCTCGACGACCACGAGATCGCAGCGGGGCAGCCGCTCCGCCATCCGGCGGACGGCGGACAGCGAGACGGTGCGGCTTCTCGCCCCGTGCAGCAGGACCACCGGGCAGGTCACCTCCTGAAGCTTGGCCGACCAGTCGCGGTTCGTCACGAACATGTCGGCGATGAAGCCGCGCGCGTCCTGCTCCAGCGCGAAGTCGTGCAGATGCTCGAGCACCGGCAGCGCCGCAGGGTCCGCCATCACATCGTGGTCGTGGTCGCAGCCGGCGAAGACGAGGCGGGGGATGGCGGAGGCGCCCTCAAGCGCCACCCGGCGAAGCCCCAGCCGCACAAGGCTTTCCATTAGATGGGGCACCCGCTGGGCGGCTACGGCATAGAGCCTGTGCCGAGGCGGCATGCCGGCGATCTGCCCCGGCTCGTCCATTGGTGGCGTCACGGGCGCGGCAACCAGGCCGGCCACACGGCCGGGATGGGCCGCGGCCACGGCACAGGCATAGACGGTGCCCACGTCGTGGGCGAGAATGATCGCCCGCCCGATGCCCAGCGCATCGAGGATGCCGACCGCCTGCTCGACTGCCAGCGCGACAGGGTCGGCGCCAGCGGGCAGCGGCACCTCCCCATAGCCGGGCCGCACCGGCGCGATCACGTCGAAGCCGAACAGGCGCGCCTCGGCCGCGGCCTGAGGCCGGCCGAGCACGCCGTAGAGTGCGCCGTGCAGGAACAGGAGCGGCTGCCCACCCGATTCGCCCAGACGCCAGACCGTCGCCGGACCGGCGGCGGCGACCGTCTGGCGGAAGGCCGGCGGGCCGGGGGTCAGGGCGAGCGCGTCGGTTTGACAGGCTGCCCCCGCCACCGCGAGCGTCGCCATCCGGGCGATCGCCTGCGCCTGGCTGCGGACCCCCATCTTGGCCAGGAGACCCTTGATGGCCTGCCGCACGGTGCCGAGTGTCCGGCCCTCCTCCGCCGCGATCGTTTCGGCCGTCCCTCCGGCCAGCAGCCCGAGAGCGATCGTGACCTCGCGCGGAGTCAGGCCATACAGCGCGGCCATGATCTGGCCCAGCCAGTCCGAACCCGCGGGCGGCGCCTCGACAAGATGCCAGCTTCGGCTGTCGGGCAGCGCCGTGGCCTGCACCAGAAGCACCCCGCCCCCTGCCGTCTCGAGCCAGAAGACCCGCCGCAGTTCGGGGGGCCGGGCCAGCGCCGCCGCCACGCCCGGGACGATGGTGCCGCGGCCGCGCAGGGCGAACAGCGCGGCCGCCCGCGCGTTGCAATCCGTCACCCTGCCGTCGGCCCGCACGTTCAGCCAGGCACGCGGGGTGACGGCAGGCGGCGGCAGATCGGAAAGAAGGGTCCGTGCGGCATGAAGGTCCGCCGCCGCGGGGACTGGCGCATCCTCCACATGCCGGCCGATCGCGGCAATCAGGGCATCGTGCAGCCGTGCGAAACGGCGGGGCGGAATACGGGTCATACCCTACCATATGGGAGTAGTCCGGTCTGCCAAGCCCAACCTATCCTTCGGCGCGCAACAAGCACGGGTGGGCCGGGATGATCTGGAATGGCACAGTGCGGCCGGGGGCTCTTGCGGTTGCGGCTCTCCTCGTCGCAGAGGGTAGCGGCGTTGCGCGGGCCGAGGCTCTGCCCTGTCAGGCGCTGGTGACGGCGCTGGCCGAGGAGGGTCGGGTGGCCCTGGACGGCGTCAGCTTCGACTTCAATCGCGCCACGCTGCGCCCCGACAGCCTGCCCGCCTTGGTGGCGGCGCGCGATGCGATCCTCGCGCTCGGCGGCGACTGGCGAATCGAGGGGCATACCGACAGCGTCGGCAGCCACGCCTACAACCAGGCGTTGTCCGAGGCGCGGGCAGGGGCGGTGCGCGACTGGCTGGTGGCCGCAGGGGTGCCGGCGGCGAGCCTGACCGCGCAGGGCTTCAGCTTCGACCGGCCGGTCGCCCCGAACGACAGCGAGGCGGGCCGGGCGCAGAACCGCCGGGTCGAACTGGCGGGCGCGGTCGCGCCCGGCCTGGCGGGCTTCGGCGGGCCGGCGGGCGTCGATCCCTGCCCGGCGACGCTGACGCCGGCCACCACCGCCGCGGCCGAGCTGCCGTCACCGCCACCCGTCACCGGCTGGACCGGCACAGGCGGACCCGAATGGCTGCCCTTCGCCTACCTCATGACCACCGGCGACGGCGCCGCCGAGGGCTGGCGGGGCGAGCGGCTTGCGATGCTGCCGGGCACTCAGCCCCAGGCCTGCCAGGCCCTGTGTCTGGCCAACGAGGAATGCGCGGCCTTCAGCTTCGAGCCCGCAGGCAGCTTCTTCGTGGCCGAGGCGCGCTGCCTGCTGCTCGGTTACGGCACCGAGGTCGATCTGATGCGCGACAACGGCTATTTCGGCGGCGGCACCCATTTCGCCGCCGGGCTCAAGCCCGACGCGCGCATCCTGACGCCGCAATCCGAGACGTTGGCGGCAGAGATCCTCGCCGACATGGCTGAGGTCGCCGCGCTGCGCGCGCGGGTGCGGCTCATGGCGCCCGAGACGGCGCCGGACGGCGACTGGCTGACGGTGGCGATTTCCGGCGCCGCCGACCCCGGCCGCTTCCCGAGCTACGTCGAGATCGCCGAACTCGATGACTACGCCTTCGACTGGTCGAAGAGCCGGTCGTCGCTTCCGGTCACGGTCACGGATGGGGTTGCCGGCGATCTGCTGGTCCCCGAGCCGGGCGACTTCGTCCTGCGCTACGTGATCGACCACCCGACCGCCGGTCGGCACAGCATCGCCGAGCAGCTTCTGCGCGTGGCGGCGGGCGCCGATACATCCGCCCCGGGCGCCGTTGCCGCGACGCTCGACTTTCCCATGGTCGTCGCGCCGGGCGAGCAGTTCACTGTTTCCTTCACCGGCCCGCGCTTTCCCGGCGACTGGATCGACATGATCGCGCCGGGCAATGACGAGGACATGTCGGGCGGCTTCGGCTGGGCCTGGGCCGAGGGCGGCTCGGTCGAACTGACCGCGCCCGAGGCGCCAGGCGAATACCTGCTGCGCTATGTCGCCGAGCACCCCGAACTGGGCCGCACCGTCGCGGGGCAGGAGGTGCTGGTGGTGCGCGCCGGGGCCGCGCCGGTGCCCGGACCGGGGGCCGCGCCCGCAGCGGCGGCGGCGGAGGAGGAGGTCGCCTTCCGCTGCGACGGGGCGGGGTTTGCTCCCTGCGAGATCCGCGTGCCCGAGGTCGGCCTGAGCCTCTCGCTTATGCCAGGCTATGGCATCACTCGGCCCGAGCGGCCGACCACCGCGGCGGGCGAGGCCGCCGTTCGGCCGGTCTTCGACATGGTGCGGCTGGCCGACAGCGCGGTGATCGCCACCGTCAACCCCCGGCAGGCAAGCAGCGCGTTCTGCTTCCCCGCAACCCTCGACACGATCTGCACCCTGGGCGCGCCGGCCGAAGCCGACATGCTGGCGCTTCTCGCGCTTGTGGGCTCGCTCGAGGAGATGGCGGCTGCGGCCCAGCCGGAACCCGAGCCCGATACGGCTGCGGCCGGGCCGATGCAGGGGATCTGGTTCGGAGCGCTGGACATGCCCGGCAACCCGCAGGACCAGGCGCTGTTCCTGCTGCTCGAACTGATGCAGGATGCGGGTAACGTCGCGGTGTCGGGCAGCTTCGTCACCGCGCCCGATCTCGGCCCCGCGCCGGGGCTTTCGGGCGACGTGACGGGCGCGGTCGCGGGCGAGACGCTGAACCTGTCGCTGGTCGCATCCGACGGGATGGCGATGGTGTTCAGCGGCGCACCTTGGGGCGGCGATGCCTGGCGCGGGCAGCTCATGGGGTCGCTCGGATCGGCGATGCAGCCCGTTGGCGCGATCCTGCGGCTCGAGGCCCGACCGGGCGAGGACTGGAGCGGCCCGCCCTGGATGACCGGCGCGCCCGAGGGCATGGCGGCGGCGCTGGGGATGGGGGCGGCGGCGCTTGAAGGGCTTCTGTCCGGAGACGAGTTTGACGGCAATGACCGGGCGATGCTCGAGATGCTCGGCGCATTGATGGGCGGCGGGGCCGCGCCGGCCGCCCCGGACCCGGCCGCCCCCTCGCCGCAGATGCGGGCGCTCGGCGGCACGGCGCTGGCCGATCTCGACGCCGAGGAGGCGCTGATCCTGTTCGCTCCCCATCTCTTGGAGGCCCGCTGATGTTCCGCTCCCTCACCCTGACCGGGCCGCTCGCCCTGGCGCTCGCCCTGCCAGCCGCCGCGCAGGAGATCATCCGCCGCACCGATCCCGGCAACATCCTGGGCGAGGTCACGGCCATCTGCACCGCCGGCGGGGGCTGCGAATGCACGGCCATGGTGGACCCGGAGTCGCTAACCGTCCTGCACGGGGTGGCAGATGCCGCGCCCGAGGGCTTTGCCGGCGACGTGCGGGCGCAGACGGTGGTGATCGACCGCAGCGCGGGCATGGTCTATCGCACCGCGCGGGCGCGGGCCGAGATCAACGCCGCCTATGGCGGGCAGGGCGACTGCCCGGTGAAGGAACCGCCCGACGCGCCGCTCGTGCCCCTCGACGGGCTGTGGCAGTGGCGCACGACGGGTCAAGGCATGACCGGCTGCCCGGCCATCCTGGCCGGCGCCCTGGCCGCGGCGCGGACCGAGGCGCCGGCCGCCCGCGTCGCCTGGGGCGGGCGGTTCCATCCCGCGCGGCTGGCCGACAACATGCCCGAGCCCGAAATCTCGGGGATGTCGGCCTATGAATGGCGGCAGACCGGACCGAACCGCTGGCTCTCGGACAACATCCGCGGCCGCGAGTGCGGGGACGGCCCCTGCGTGGAGGTAGGCGTGACTCTCGACATGACGCTGGTGGCACCCGAGCGTGTGGTGGGGGTCCTGTCCACCCGCAGCCGCATCGAGGGGGGCGAACAGGCGATCCTGGCCGCCTTCGGCATGGCCGACTGCCGGGTGCGGGTCCGCTACGAGATCAGGCGCATCGCGCCCTGAGGGACCCGTCCGGCGGACTCTGGCGGCGACCTCATGGCTTGATACGGCATGCAAGGCCCGTCCCTAGCGGGGCGGGGCGCGCATCGTCAGGCCGCTGTCCGAGGCGAGCGCGTCGGCCAGAAGCCGGTCGAGGGCAGCCCGGCCAGGGGTTCGGCGGCAGACCGGGTCGGGAGCGCGCGCATCGCCCAGCACCGCCATGGCCTGGCACCGGCAGCCGCCGTGATCCACCGCGCGACGGTCGCAGGAGCGGCAGGGCTCGGGCATCCAGGCCGTTCCCCGAAAGGCGTTGAACGCCGCGCTCTCCGCCCAGGCCCAGGCCAGCGACACCTGCCGGACATTGGGAAAGACGAGTCCGGGGATGGAGGCGGCTCCATGGCAGGGCAGCACCGTGCCGTCGGGGGCGATGTTGAGGCCCGTCGAGCCCCAGCCGCCCATGCAGGCCTTGGGCAGGTCGGCGTGCCAGTCGGGGGGAACGAAATCGATCACCAGCCGGCCCCGCAGCCGGTCCCGGGCGTCGGCCACGATGCGCTTGGCGCGATCCGTCTGCTCGCGGGTCGGCATCAGGGCGCCGCGGTTCAGCATGGCCCAGCCGTGGAACTGCACGCAGGCCACCTCGATGCGCCGGGCCCCCAGCTCGACCGCCAGCGCGATCGTCGCTTCCAGATCATCGAGGTTCTGCCGATGCATGACCGCGTTCAGGGTCAGCGGCAGACCCCGTGCCACGACCGATCGCGCCACGGCGATCTTGCGTTCGAACCCGCCCGTCAGTCCCCCGATCCGGTCGGAGATGTCCGCCCGCACCCCCTGAAGGGAAAGCTGCACATGGTCGAGGCCCGCCGCCTCCAGCCGGTCGAGCCGTGCCTCCGTCAACCCGATCCCCGAGGTCACCAGGTTCACGTAGAGGCCAGCGCTCCGGGCCTCCGCCACAAGGGTCTCGAGATCGCGCCGCGATGCCGGCTCGCCGCCAGAGAGATGCAGCTGAAGCACGCCCATCTCCGCGGCTTCGCGGAACAGGCGGACCCATTCCGCCGTGTCGAGTTCAGCCGCCCGGGCGACCAGCTCGGTCGGATTGGAGCAGTAGGGGCAGGACAGCGGGCAGCGATGCGTGAGCTCCGCCAGCAGGGCGATCGGCGGCGGGGGAGGGGGCAGGACTCCTTCAGGCATCGCTCCACTCCACCAGGCGGCGCTCGGCCAGGTCGGTCAGGAACACCTCCACGTCGGCGCGGATCTCCGCCTCGGGCGCAAGATAGCGCGCGGCGAGCCGGGCCGAGATGACCGACAGGCTTTGCATCCCGTCCACCTCGTCGAGGATGGCGGCGCCGACCTCGTCCAGCATCAGCGCCCGTTCGGGTCCGAGCAGCACCCGGCAGGCGCGCACGCGGTCGTCATGCAGCCGCACCCCCCTCGGCAGGCGCGGCACCCGGTCAGGGACAGCGCCGCCCGCCACGGTCAGCCTCCGCCGGGCGCGCGGACGGCCTGCCCTTCGCCCGGCCTCCAGGCTCCGGGCGGGGGATGGCCCTCCACATAGGCATGCCACAGCGCATCGAGCTGCGCCCAGAGCACATCCGTCTTGAACACGAGTGCCGCGACGGCCGCATCCTGATCGGCCGGCGTGCGCGCATGATCGAGGACCCACCCCAGGGTGAAGGCGACGTCCTTGGGCGCCTCGTTCAGCCTCTGGCGGAAATAGGCCAGCGTCTCCGGGCTGGCGAAGGCATAGTGCTCGAGCAGCCCCGCGATGCGCCGCTCATGGATCGCAGGCGCGAACAGTTCGGTGAGCGACGAGGCCAGCGCAGCCACGAGCGGCGCCTCGCGCACGAAGCGGACATAGGCGTCCACGGCAAAGCGCGTCGCAGGCAGGACACCGCGGCCGCTTGCGACAAAGGCCGGGTCGAGGCCCACCGCCTCGGCCAGACGCAGCCACCGCCGGATGCCGCCGCCTTCCGCAAGGCCGCCGTCGTGATCCTCCAGCCGCGAGCGCCAGATGCGGCGCAGGTCCGGGTCCTCCATCCGCGACATGAGCGCGGCATCCTTCATAGGGATGCGGCTCTGGTAATACCACCGGTTGATGACCCAGGCCTGCACCTCGGTCATCGAACACTGGCCGCCGTGAAGACGGGCGTGAAACGGGTGCTTGTCGTGATAGCGTTCGGCCCCGACCGCGCGAAGGCGGGCCTCGAGGGCGGTTCGGCTGTCCGGCGCGCTCACGGGACGATCTCCTGCCCGTCGGCGGCGATCTCCCATCCGGCGGCATGGATGGCGTCGCGTTCGGGACCCGGCAGCAGGACGGGATTGGTGTTGTTGATGTGGATGAAGATCCGCCGCCCCCCCATTGTCGCAAGCCGCGACAGGCTTCCCTCCGGGCCCGTCATGGGAACATGCCCCATCCGCCGACCCGTCTTGGAGCCGCAGCCTGCACGGATCATGTCGTCGTCGTGATACACGGTGCCGTCGAACAGGACCACGTCGGCGCCCTCCATCCGCTCGATCAGCCAGTCGGGCAGGGCGGCGCAGGCGGGGGCATAGATCACGCGCCGCCCGTTGGCGCGGATGTCCAGAGCCACCGTCTCCTCCCCCAGTGCCCCCGGATCGGGCCGCTCGCCTTCGAGGTAGAGCGCGACCTTGCCGGGCACGGCGAAGGCCGTCACCGTCAGGCCCGCCGCCTCGAAGGTCCGCTCCAGCTCCATGGCCTCTCGCCGCACCCTGTCGGGAGCCAGCACGCCGAAGACCCTGTCATGGGCCAGCGTCCCGAGGACGGTGCCCGTCGCATGGAGCGTGAAGGGCGAGCCTTCGCGCAGACTCAGAAGACCGGCGACATGATCGATATCGCCGTTCGTCAGGATCACGGCCACGAGCGGACTTTGCCGCAAGCTCGTCGGATGGAGCGGCGGATGGGCTGCCAGCTGCACCCGCAGGTCGGGTGACGCGTTGACGACGACCCAGCGCGCTCCATCGCTCGACAGGGCGATCGAGGACTGGCTCATGCTCGCGATCTGCCCGGACCGCGCGGCCGAGCAGATCGCGCATCCGCAATTCCACTGCGGCAGACCGCCACCCGCACCCGCGCCCAAGATGCGCAGGCGCAAGGCCGTGCGTCAGAACACGGTGTCGTCGCGGCGGTCGTCCTCGGCCGGTCCGTACATGTTGATTTCCATGCCGCAGGCGACTTCGCGCAGGACGGGCTTCTTCCAGGCCATGGCTTGTCCTCCTCCTCCAGGATTGCCGGCACGATCAAAGCACGCGAGGCTCCGTCTGTCGAGTCCCGCTATGGTAGCATGGACCGGGGCGGCACCTTGCGGCGCGCACCCCGGCGGGAGCCGGAGCGGCGGGACCTACGGGTCCAGTGGCGCCCAGTGCACGCCAGCCGGGGGGATCGTGATGCCGCGCCATTCGACCGGCACCGCGTTGTAGTTGAACCAGAACCGGTGCGTGGTTCCGTCCCGCTGCCGCAGCCCTTCCGGCATCCGCTCGACCGCGAGCCCTGCCTCGTCCGCCAGTGTTCCGAGAATGCGATCCAGCGCCTCGTCGTCTGGCCAGCCGGCCAGATAGCGCAGCCGCCCGTGCCGCAGGATCGCCGGCCAGCCGTCGTCGAACCGCTCCACGACCTCCGCCGATCCCTCGACCTTCTCGCGCCAGTGCAGGACCTGCCCGCCGGCCTCGAGCGGCACGGGGATGTCGGGCGGCAGGCTCTCGACCCGCGCGACCGTCGCCTCGAGGCCCGGCAGGTTGGGCGGCAGCGGCACGGGGATGGCGAACTCGGCCGTCTTGCTGTTGGCGCGCGGGCCGACCAGGGCATGGCCCTCGTGGCGGCCCAGAGCGGACAGGAAGGCGGGGGGCAGCGTGGCCACGCCGGGGGCCAGCACGACGCGCCACGCCGACAGGTCGGCCGTGTCGGGGGGGATGATGTCGATGCTGAGCCCCAGCCGCCGCAGCGACCGGTACCAGGCGAACACCAGGCGGAAATAGTCGAAGTCGCGCCCCTGCGGCTGGATCGACCAGGCCCAGGCGCTCTCGTAGTCGAAGACCAGCGCGACGGGCGACCTGCCCGTGCCCGTTTCGGGCATGTCCGCGATCTCGCGCGCGACCTGCGCGGCCTCGGCCAGGGCGGGGGCGGGTTCGCTGTCGGGGCGCAGAAGGCCCGCATGCATCTGCTCCTGCGCGAAGGGCGCCTGCCGCCAGCGGAAGAAGCAGACCGCCTCGGCCCCGTGGGCGAAGGCCTCCCAGGCCCAGAGGCGGGCCATGCCGGGCAGCGGATCGGGGTTCCATGGCGCCCAGTTCACCGGTCCCGGCTGCTGCTCCATGATCCACCACCGCCCACGCCCCACGGCGCGGTAGAGGTCGTGGTGAAAGGCCTGGAAGTCCGGGTCCCCCTGCCGCACGAAGCGCCGCCGGTGCTCGGGTGGAAACTCGAGCCGGTCGGACAGGAAGCCCAGGGGGTAGCTGTCCCACGCCGCGATCTCGAGGTCCGCCCCTACCGCCCAGTGGTCGAAGTCGGTGATGCGCCCCATGAAGTTGTGCGCCACCGGCGCGTCCGAATGGCGGCGGATGATCTCCGCCTGAAGGCGGTTGAAGCTGGCCACCTGCTCCGAGGCGAAGCGGCGAAAGGCCATGCGGTGCGCCGGGTTGGCCTCGGTCACGGTGAGGTTGGGCAGGCCGATCTCGTCGAAGCTCGCATATTCCATCGACCAGAACACGTTGCCCCAAGCGCGGTTGAGCGCCTGCGGCGACTGGTAGCGGCGCGCCAGCCACTCACGGAACGCGGCGAGCGCGGCGGGGGAATAGGACAGGACCGTGTCGTGGCAGGCATACTCGTTGTCGGTCTGCCAGGCCTGCACCTCGCGGCCATAGCGCCGAGCCAGCGCCTCGACGATGCGCGCGCATTCCGCGCGATAGCCTGCGTGGCTGAAATCGTAATGCCGGCGCGATCCGAAGCCCCGCGGGCGTCCCTCGGCGTCCACCGCCAGCATGTCGGGGTGACGCTCCAGCATCCAGCGCGGCGGCGTGGCGGTCGGCGTGCCTAGCACGACCTTCAGCCCCGCCCCGCGCAGCGTGGCGATCGCCCGGTCGAGCCAGTCCCAGTCGAAGCGGCCAGGCTCGGGCTCCATCCGGCTCCAGGCGAACTCGCCGATGCGCACCCAGGTCAGGCCCGCCTCGCGCATGCGCGCGGCGTCCGTCTCCCACCATTCCTCGGGCCAGTGTTCGGGGTAGTAGCAGACGCCCAGAGCGCGGTTCATCCGTCCCATCCTGTTCCTGTTGCGGCCGCGCCTAGAGGCGCGTGCCCTCCACCACCCACATCGTGTGGGGCCAGGCGACCGGCAGCGCCAGCCCCGCCCCCATCAGCGCCGCCCCGCTCAGCGTCAGCGGCCCCTCGAGCAGCGCGACCCGGCCCCGGCTGGCGGGGGGCGCGTCCTGCGGGTTCGCCAGCCGCACCCGGTAGCGCGCCCCGGGCTCGAGGCCGGCGAGCGGCAGGGGACGCGGCAGGCTCTGGATCGTGGTGTCAAGAACCCCGGCGAACAGCACGAAGCGGCTCCCGTCGGCGGCGACCTGCACCTCCGCCGTCACCGCCGGGTCCGGCGTGTCGCAGCGGTGGATCGTGCCCGCCATCGTCCAGACGCGGTTGGCCTTGAACCAGGCGGTCACGGTCCGCAGCACCGCCTCCTCCTCGGCCGAGAGGGTGCGCAGGTCCATCTCGAAGCCGAAATGGCGGCTGGCTGCGACCCAGGCGCGGAACGCCATCGGCAGCACGCGCCCCGTCGTGTGGCTCGTGGCCGCGCCCACATGGCTGCCCGTGACGGCGGCGGGCAGGACCAGCGCCGCGTCGGCCTGCATCCGGAGCCGCTCGGCCGCATCCAGGCAGTCCGACAACCACACCCGCTGCGTCCGCGCCAGGATGCCCGCGTCGATGCGCCCCCCGCCCGAGGCGCAGCTCTCGATCTCGACCCCCGGATGGGCGGCGCGCAGCCGGTCGAGCAGGGCATAGGTCCCGCGCGTCTGGGCGGCCGCGACGACGGGCAGCAGGCGGTTGTGGTCCCACTTCAGGTAGTCGATGGGATACTCGCGCAGGAGCGCGTCCAGCACCCCGAACAGGTGGTCGCGCACCTCCGCGCGCCCGAGGTCCAGCACCAGCTGGTTGCGCCCCGTCGCCTGATCGGCCGGCCCCAGCACCCAGTCGGGATGGACGCGCAAGAGGTCGCTGTCGGGGTTGGCCATCTCGGGCTCGACCCACAGGCCGAAGGTCATGCCGAGGCCGTGCACATGCGCGATCAGCGGGTGCAGCCCCTCGGGCCACTTGCGCCGGTCCACGCTCCAGTCCCCGAGCGAGGAGGTGTCGTCATCGCGCCCCTTCACCCATCCGCCGAACCAGCCGTCGTCGAGCACGAAGCGCTCGGCCCCGATCGCGGCCGCGCGGTCGGCGATGGCGGTCAGGGTCCCGAGGTCGTGGCGGAAATAGACCGCCTCCCAGCAATTGTAGTGGACGGGGCGCGGGCGGGCCGGGTCCGGCCAGCGCACCACCCGGTCGCGCAGGTCGCGCTGGAACGTCGCCCCGATCCCGTTCAGCCCCGAGACCGAGATGCAGGCGATCAGGTCCGCCGTCTCGAAAACGGTGCCGGGCTCGGTCTCGGCGCCCCAGGCATGGCCCATCTGGATCTGCCGCCGCCCGTCGGGCAGCGCCTCGGCCACGCTCCGGTGCCCGCCCGACCAGGCGTAGTGCAGCGCGTGAACGGTGCCTTGGGTCCAGCGCGCGCCCTCGTGCGGGAACAGGACCCAGGGCGGATGCTCGTGCCCCGAGCGGCCGGTGCGGGATTCGCGCAGGCGGATACCGGGGGTCCAAGGGGTGAGGACAGGGTGGAACTCGCGCGTCCAGCGGCCATGGAAGTCGAGGATGTCGCCCGATTGCGGCGCGGGCAGGACCGGCGCGGCCAGCCACTGCATCCGCACCGGCGCCTCCGATTCCAGCCGTGTGCGCATCACCAGAACGCCGGTCGGTTCGGTCCGGAACGAATGGATCAGCGTCAGCCCCTCGGCCCGGCTGACCAGGCGCAGCGCCTCGTCATCCTCCTCGGCATCGGAGAAGCGGAACCGGGGCACGAGCGGCGCCCCGTCCGCCGCCGCCAGCACGAGGCCCGGCTGCCCCTGCCACGGCTCTCCGGGGCCGGGGCAGAGCGTCAGGGGCGCGAGGACATCCAGCATCCCGCCCGTCCGGTCCATCCGCGCCGCTTGCGCAAGCTCGGCCAGGTCCTCGTCCGGCGGCAGGGCGGGGCCCCACCAGACGGCCTCGGGCACGCCCCCCCCGGTCGCCAGGACCAGGGTCTGGGCGCCGGCATCGAGCCGCCAGGTTTTCACTTCACGGCCCCGAGCGTGAGCCCCGCGATGAAGTGCCGCTGCATCAGGAAGAACATCAGCACCGGCGGCAGCGCGGCCAGGATCGAGCCGGCCGAGACCAGGTGCCACTGCGCGATCCACTGCCCGTTCAGCGCCGAGAGGCCGGCCGTGATGGGCTGGGTGTCGGGGCCCTGCGTCAGCACCGTGGCCCAGAAGAAGTCGTTCCAGATGAAGGTGAAGACCAGCACCGACAGCGCCGCGATCGCGGGCCGCATCAGGGGCAGCACGATGAACCAGAAGATGCGCCACTCGGCCACCCCCTCAACCCGCGCCGCCTCGATCAGCTCGAAGGGCAGGGCGCGGATGAAGTTGCGCATGAACAGCGTGCAGAACCCCGTCTGGAACGCGATGTGGAACAGCGCGAGCCCGTACCACGTGTCGTACATGCCCAGCTGCAGCGTCATGTCGCGCACGGGCACCATCAGGATCTGGAAGGGCACGAAGTTGCCCGCCACGAACAGGAAGAACACGATCAGGTTGGACGGAAAGCGGTACACCGCCAGCGCGAAGCCCGCCATCAGCGACAGGGCGATCGAGCCGATCACCGTGGGCACCGTCACCCACAGGCTGTTGAGCATGTAGCGCGCGATGGGCGACTGGCGGAAGATCTCGACATAGTTGCTCCAGGCGATGGCCGAGGGCATCCCGAAGTAATTGCCCTGCGCCAGGTCCGAGGCCGGCCGGAGCGAGGTCAGCGCCACGCCCAGAAGCGGAAACAGCCACAGGAGCAGCGCCACGGGCAGCGCCACGGCATACAGCCAGCGCGCGGGGGCGGGGGCCTGCTGGATCGGGCGGGGAAACATGGGCTCACATCTCCGGGCGAAGGAACGGGGGCATCGTCAGCGCTCCGTCTCCTGCCGCCACATCCGCCAGATGAAGCCCGAGATGAAGACCATCATGATGGCGAACAGCACCACCGCGATGGCCGCGCCGTATCCCATGCGGAATCCGTATTCGCCCAGCGCCATCTCGTACATGTAGTAGGAGAGCACCCGGCTCGAGCCGAAGGGGCCGCCCGATGTCATGATCGAGACGAGGTCGAAGGAGCGCAGCGCGCCGATGACGGTGACGATCACGGCGATAAAGGTGGCGGGGCGCAGCTGGGGCAGGATCACGTGCCACAGCATCCGCCACCCCTTGGCCCCGTCCAGCCGCGCGGCCTCGACCTGATCGGGGGCGACGTTGTTGAGCCCCGTCAGGTACAGGATCAGCACATAGGCGATCTGCGGCCACAGCCCCGCCGCGATGATCCCGTAGGTCACGAGGTTCGGGTCGGCGAGCACGGCCACGCCGCGCCCCGTGATCCACTCCACCAGCGAATAGAACAGCCCGAAATTCGGCGCGTAGAACCACGAGAACATCAGCCCGACGACGACCTGGCTGATGACGAAGGGAAAGAAGAACAGGGACTTGTAGAGGCGGATGCCCGTCACCGTCTGGTTCAGGAAGATCGCCAGGAACAGCCCGATGGGCAGCGCCAGCATGTAGAGCACCAGCCACTTGAGGTTGTTCCACAAGGACACGGTGAAGGCCGGGTCCCCCGCGAGCTCGCGGTAATTGCCCAGGCCCACGAAGCGGCCCGTGAACTGCCCGTCGCGGTCATAGAGCCCGTTCCAGTCGTAGAACGACAACGTGACGCTGTAGGCGATCGGCCACAGCACATAGATCGTGAACATGACGAGGGCCGGCGCCAGGAACAGCCAGGGCGCCACCTGCCGCTGGCTCAGCCGTCTCGATGATGCCATGGAGCCCCCGTCATGCCGTCAGGATGAGGGCGCCCCTGCCAGCGGGGGCGCCCGGTCGGGATCACTGCGCCGCATAGACCCTTTGGCGCACCTGCTCGAGCCGGTTCAGGATCGCGTCGAGCTGCTCGGGCTGGACCAGGAATTGCTGGAACCCTTCCATGGCGGCCTGCGCCATCTCGGCCGGCGCGTCGCGGTCGAAGAACTGGGCCAGCGCCGAGGCATCGGCCAGCGACTCGAAGCTCGTCTGCAGGAACGGATCGTCCGCCACGCTGGCATTGCGGTTGGGCGGCAGACCGCCCTCGGCATTGAGCCGCGTCTGCGCCTCGGGGCTCGCGATGTAGGCCAGGAAGGTCTTGGCATCCTCGGGGTTCTGGGCGCCCGCGGTCAGGTGGATCGTGTCCGTCGGCGCCTCCTCGGCGCGGGGCAGGCCGGGGGTGATCTCCGGGAACACCATGAAGCCCAGCTGCTCGTCGCTCATGCCGCCTTCGCGGAAGGTGCCCACGGCGAAGTTGCCGATCACGTAATGCGCCGCCCGTCCCTGCACGATCAGCGCGGCCGCATCCTGCCAGTCGATGGCGGCATGGTTGGCGGTGATGAAGGGCCGCAGCCGGTCCAGTTCGGCAAAGACCCGGCGCACGGAGTCGTCCGTCCACGGGATCTCGCCGTTGGTCAGCTGCATGTGCCAGTCGTAGCCGTTGGTCCGCAGCGAGATGTAGTCGAAGATGCCGGCTACGGGCCACAGGGCGCGGCTGCCCGTGGTCACGCAGTCGATGCCGGCTGCCTGGAACGTCTCGCAATTGGCGAGGAACTCGTCCCAGGTCATCCCCTCGGTCCCCGGAGGCTCGATCCCCGCCCGCTCGTAGGCGTCGCGGTTGAAGTAGATGCCCCACTGATAATAGGTGTAGGGGATGCCGTAGATGCCGCCGTCGAAGGTCATGGAGGCTTCGGTCGCCCCCATCGCCTCGCTCAGGTTGTTCTCCTCCCAGACATCGCTGATGTCCGCAAACAGCCCGGCCTCCACGAAGGGCCGCATCCGGTTGCCGGCGAACCAGGTCGCCAGGTCGGGGGGATTGGCTGTCAGGAAGTTGCGGATCGCCGTCTTGTAGGCCTCGTGGTCGAAGTTGTTGAGCCGGATGTCGATGTCCGGATGCGCGGCTTCGAAGTCGGCGATCACGCTTTCCCAGATCGCGCGGGGGGCCGCGTCGAAGTTGCTGTTGAACGTGACGACGCGCTGTTCGCCGACCGCCGCCGTCGCAGCGAGCCCGAGTCCCACAAGCGCCGCCGCAGCGGATGTTGTCCGTGTCATGGTTTCCTCCCTCGGTTCCATTATCCGAAACTTGGTCTTGAATATTGAAAGCTAAACCGGGACTCCTCTATCCTGTCAATCGGTGTCGGAGGGTCGTGTGGAATGGGCTCGGGCGGCGCGGAAGGGGGAACGGTGGGCAAGGCTCTCGATGTGCTCGACGCGGTGGCGGCGGCAGGGCGACCCGTCCGCTTCTCCGAACTGCTGAGCCGCGTGCCCTATCCCAAGGCGACGCTCTACCGCTTCCTTCAGGTGCTCACGAGTCAGGGCATGCTGACCTACGATCCCGAGCGGCAGCATTACGCGCTGGGCATCCGTCTCGTCCGGCTCGCCCATGCCGCCTGGGTCCAGTCGAGCCTCGCACCGATCGCGCGTCCGTGGATCGAGCGGCTTGCCGCAGAGGTTGGTGAGACGATCCATCTCGCCCAGATGGACGGGGCGCAGGTTCTTTATGTGGACAAGCTGAACGCCACCCGCCCGGTCGAGATGTTCTCGCAGGCGGGCAAGGTCGGCCCGGCCTACTGCACCGGCCTCGGCAAGGCGATGCTGGCCTTCCTGCCCTCTCCGGCCCTGGAGGAGGCGCTGGCGCGGCAGGCCTTCCATCCCTTCACGCCCAACACGATCACCTCGCCCGAAGCCCTCCGGGCCGAGCTGGAGGCGATCCGCAGGAGCGGTCATGCCAGGGACCGGGAGGAGCACGAGCCGGGCATCATCTGCATCGCAGCCCCCATCCTCACGAGGGGAGGGCGCGTCCTCGGGGCGCTGTCGGTCACGTCCACCACCGCGCGGACCTCTCTGGCGGCGATGGAGCGGCTCGCGCCGCGGATCAAGGATACGGCCGCCCGCATCGCGGCCGAGGCGGAAAGCTGGCGCTTTCCCGAAATCACGCACTGAGGGGGAGAAGCAGGATGTCGGGCGTCACGCTGGAGGGTGTGGTCAAGCGGTTCGGCGAGGCCGAGGTGATCCACGGCGTGGATCTCGCGGTGGCGGACGGCGCCTTCTGCGTCTTCGTCGGGCCGTCCGGTTGCGGCAAGTCCACCCTGCTGCGGATGATTGCCGGTCTGGAGGAGACGACCGAGGGGCGCATCCGCATCGGCGGGCGCGACGTCACCCGCATGGACCCGGCCGAGCGCGGCGTGGCCATGGTGTTCCAGACCTACGCGCTCTATCCCCACATGACCGTGGCCGAGAACATGAGCTTCGGCCTGCGCATGACGGGCCATCCGAAGGCCGAGATCGCCCGCAAGGTGGCCGAGGCCGCACGCATCCTCAAGCTCGAGCCGCTCATGGCCCGCAAGCCCCGTGCCCTCTCGGGCGGCCAGCGGCAGCGCGTCGCCATCGGGCGTGCCATCGTCCGCGGTCCCGAGGTGTTCCTGTTCGACGAGCCGCTGTCGAACCTCGACGCCGAGCTGCGCGTCGAGATGCGGGTGGAGCTGGCGCGGCTTCACCGCGAGATCGGCGCCACCATGATCTACGTCACCCACGACCAGGTCGAGGCGATGACGCTCGCCGACGTCATCGTGGTCCTGCGCGCGGGCCGGATCGAGCAGGTGGGCCGGCCGCTCGACCTCTACCACGACCCCGACAACCGCTTCGTCGCGGGCTTCATCGGCAGCCCGTCGATGAACTTCGTCACCGGACGGGTGGAGGGGCCGGGCCTCGTCGCCGC